>CAKZKD010000017.1 GCA_937121175.1 uncultured Flavobacteriales bacterium | reverse complement strand
GAAAAACACCATGGGCAAGAGAGAAAGTGGAAAGTCTATACTTGTATATGCTTAGGCAAAAGAAAAGAGATTTGAAATGAAACCAAGATTCAGCCATGTACTTCCTACCAGGAGGCAGTAGATTGAACCTGACGATTATTCGTATTTTCGGCGCAACTTATGCAAATAGCAATTCCGATAATACTTCTTTCTACCCTAGTGCTAGCAGCATTTGGAATTTTGCTGTTCTTGTACTTGCGTCAAGAAAAGATGATTTTTTTGGCTGAAAAACTACCAAAGAATCATGTGTTTAATTTTCCTGGCGATGTGGAAGAGCGTTTCATGAAAATGGAATCCGGAGAAACCGTTCATGCACTTCATTTTCACGTAAAAGACCCCAAGGGAATTGTATTTTATTTTCATGGAAACGCAGGTTCATTGGCCAGTTGGGGACAGTGGGCTAGTGTTTTCCAAGAACACCAATGGGATGTGTTGATGTACGATTACCGTGGCTACGGAAAATCTACAGGTTGGATACACAACGAAACTCAACTGCACATTGAGGCTGCAGAAATTTACGACAAGATTATTCCAGCATATCAAGACAAACGGGTCATACTGTATGGTAGAAGTTTAGGAACTGGAATTGCTGCCCAATTGGCGACTCTCCACCAACCTGAATCTTTGGTTCTATGCACGCCTTACTTCAATTTTGACGATGCTGTGAAGTACAATTATCCGCTAGTTCCAGTTTCCATTTTATTGAAATACAAATTCAAAACGAACGAGTGTTTGAAGCAACTGTCCTGCCCCATTTATTTGTTACATGGAACCGAAGATGAACTGGTACCCTACGAGTCTAGCGTGAAGTTGAATAAATTAGGAGACAATATTCAACTAACCACAATAAAAGGGGCTATGCACTCCGACCTTATTGACTATCCAGAGTTCCGTGAGAAAATCGAAGAAGTTCTTATTTAGCCCAAATTTAAAATAGTAGAAAGATGTGCTATTCCAGCGCAGCCGAAATCTACTAATCAAAACTTTAGCATCTCGCATTTCACCATAATGAAAAATGCATTTCGGTATTTCAATAAATTGGACACAAGAATCAAAGTATCATTACTGTCCAATAAAGTTATAGGTAATCGTTCCTTGCTGTTTGGAAGCAGCAGCCAAATCTTCATTGAACGATGAAGTAAGCGCCGCCTGTTTTGCTGCTTCTTGGAGGCAACGGTCGTTAGTTTCAGTTTTACTTGAATTAACACTAGCATTAACGACCTCTCCGAAACGATTAACCGCAATGTTTACTACTACCACTCCGCCACCTTCACAGACGTATATTGGGTTATTGAGGCCAATTAATCCTTCTGTTCGATTTTTTAAGTAATAGCTAATATTAGTGGCTTCGTTATGTTTATTTCCTAAATCTGAAGTTCCTTCAGCACCAGATTCCTTAGGTTTTACTTTAGATTTCTTGGTAGCACTTATTTTACCTTCCAAGCTTCCAGCACCTTTTTTTCCCAAATCAGTTGTACTCTCTTGTCTAGCCATGTCTTCCACTTGTTTGGCTATTTCTTGGTCTAATTCGGCCTTTTGAGCTTTGCTCAATTCGTTTGTAGCTTCGTTTACCGCTTCGTTGGTTTTAGCCACGGAATATTTTTTAGCATCTAGCCCTTTTTCTTCGTAATTCTCCGGAATCTTTACTTTTTCGATTACTGGTTTTGTCTGGAATGGCTCAATTTCTCGAAGACTCATATTAATGTACGACCAATCCTTTTCTGCATTAAACTCAATTTGGGTAAATGCAAAAACCGCAACCAAAGCAATATGAACTACTCCGGTAATTACGATAGCATTGTATGAGGTTTTCGAAATTTGCACTCTCAATATTATGAAAATAAAAAAGCCTTTCCGAATTAACGGAAAGGCTTTAGAATATTTTAATGTGCAATTTGCCTAGGCAGCTGGCTTCAAAGTAATGTTTAATGTAATATCATCGCTTAATACCATGTCTTTCATTGTTGACTTGTAAGCAACTCCGTATTGCTGACGGTCGAAAGTCAATGTTCCCATTGCTGTTCCTGATCCATCATCAAACTTTACGTTATTAATAGTTGCAGGATTCGTTTTCCCTCTTACTGTAAGGTTGCCCGAAACTGTTCCTGTAGTCATATCAGAACCAGTTATTTCAAAAGATGCAGTAGGATTATTGGCAACATCAAAGAAATCAGCAGTGCCTAAGTGTCCAATTAATTGCTCAGCAGTATGCTCTTCGCTATAATTTGAATCAGTTGGATTAATTGAAGTCATGTCAATAACAAAATTTCCACCTACTAAATCATTCCCCTTCCACTCTAAAGAACCTTCTTTAAGAACAACAGTACCCGAGTGAGCATACATTCCAACCATGTTTCCTTCCCATTCTACGGTGCTTGTTGCAGCATCAACGGTTATAGTTTTTGCTTCTGCCTCAACCGGCGCAGCTTTAACTTCTTCTGCTTTTTTAGTTTCCCCTCCACCACAAGCTGTCATTGCAAATGTGAATAACGCTGTAGCTGCTAATAATGTAACTTTTTTCATTTTCATGTTTGTGTTTATTCTTTCGGATAATTCCGCGACCAAAGTATTATTAATTCCTATACAATTAATGTATGTACATCTATTTTTTATGAGTTTTTAAATTTACTTTAACGTAATCATTTGGGTTGAACCTTTCTGAGGAATGGATTCGTTTCTTTATTCATGGAGGCATGAATTGAAATTGCAACTAATAATACTACTGACCATGCTACTGCCGACCACTGTAAAATAGGAATTTCGTTCCAGTGCCGAGCAGCAATTGCCATTAAAGCCCATATACCAACAACTGCGAATTCACGCATGTTACGTTTAATTACCATAAATATATTCAGCATGGCTGCAACAGAAATCATAATGACTGTCCAAGTAACCTCAGAAAAACCTAATCCGTCCCACCCTATTTTCGATAAATAGGCTGAAATATTGGCAATAGTTGCCACTGCAATCCACCCGCTGTAAAAACAAACTGGCCACCATACTGGAGCGATAACTTTTAGCGGTGCATCCCATCGTTCCATATTCAACCGTAAAATTACCTGCACCAAGGAAAACAAAATGACTAGCATAATCACCACTGAAACTCCGGTATATTCCATCAACCAGCAATACAACCAGGCTGCATTGCCCAAGTTAGCTATCGAAAGCCAAGGTCCAATTTGTAAAATCGTGTTACTGTGCTTAGAATCAGCAAAAGCTAATTCCAACTGGTTGACAGCCAATACAATCAACCCAATAAAAATGATTCCCCAAATCGCAAATGCATATCCGGCTGGTGTGAATAAGTTCGCGTATTCATTACTCAACTCCCCTACAGTTTTGCCGCCAATAGCTCCAGTATTGCTCCAATAGTTCCAGAAAATGACCGTCAGAATAACTACGGTATTGACTATGGCGTAAACTTTTTTCACGTGTTGCATTTTTCGATTTACTTTCACCTCAAACTAATGGTGAATGAAAATCTGTTTTAGAATAGCTTATGTACTTATTACAATTCTATTGTTGTTTGGTTGCAAAGAATCCCAAGCTCAGGATATGACAAAATATTTGGCTCTTGGAGATTCATATACGATTGGTGAAAGTGTAAAGGCATCGGAACGTTACCCGAATCAGCTAGTCTTGCGATTAAAAGAACAAGGCTTCAATTTCAGCAAAGCAAAAATTATTGCTAAAACTGGCTGGCGAACGGATGACCTTATCAGCGCTATAGAAACTGAGCAAATCAAGGATACATTTCAATTGGTTTCACTGCTTATTGGGGTCAATAATCAATATCAAGGCAAACCCATAAAACAGTTCGAAAAAGAATTAAGACAGCTTATAGATTTGGCAATTGGATTTGCGGGAAATGACACTACTCGTGTTTTTTTAGTTTCTATTCCCGATTATGGGTACACTCCTTTCGGTAAGAAAAATCAACAACAGATTTCAAAAGAGATTTCTATTTACAATGGGTTAACGAAACAAATTGCGTTGGAATATAGCATTGCCTGGTACAACATTACTCCCATTTCTCAACTCGGAATTGAAAACCCTCAACTCATTGCCGAAGATGGTTTGCATCCTTCAGGTAAAATGTATGCTCAATGGGTTGACTATTTGTTCGAAGACATAATCAAAAATCACCTGAAGCATTGAACAAAAATTATATTGTAAAAAATACATGGAATTCCATCATTTTTGCGCAGGCAAGAATCTAATAGCAATCGTAAATTTCCAGGAAATTTCAGTATGACAGGATTTCCAAAGTATTCCGCAACACCAACTAAACAAAAACCAACCAAAGCAGCTTTTCGATTGTAATGCTACTCTATCTAAACAAGCGCTTTGCATCTAATCAAGAACGTAAGTCAACGATGAACTACTATTGCATGATTTAAGTACTTTCGAAAATCTCATGAATTCTCAAGAAAAAAGTTGTTACAAGAAATACTAAATCCCTTTTGACCTCTAATAAACTCAGAAAACTGGCGATTGTAATCATTATCGCGTTCATAGGATTTGTTGAAATACAATTCTCTAGCGATCCTCCTCTAGATTACACGAATAGAAAGGGCCAAAATTGCACACATTGCCACCAAGGAACATTGAATAATCCGCTTGGAAGCTTTACTATGCAAACAGACAGTGTTTATTATCCTGGGAGAACATACACCCTAAATACCGCCCAAAATGGTGGCGTGGTTTATGGCTTTGAGATAACGGCCGTACTTGCAAGTGACATTGATTCAGGTGCAGGAAATTTTATAGGAACCGGCTACACTATTTTAACGGACAGCAGCAGACCCTATGTTCGGCATGGATTTGCATCCTTTAATACTACTCAACGCATTTCATGGATTGCGCCTTCCTCCAATGTGGGAATAGTAAACTTTTATGGTGCAGGAGTTTCGGCTGACGGCGATTTCGGAAATGACAACGATTTTACCAACGTTGATTTCACAACCATGAAAGGGTTGGATAGAATTTCGTTTGACATAGACTCCATCCTACCAAGTTGTCCAAACGGAAAAGACGGTCGTATTCGCATTCGAAACGCGGCAGGAGGTGCTGGAGCGCCGTATGGGTTTGAGTGGAGTAACTCTAACTCTACTTTTGATTCGATTTCTAACCTTCAAGATGGCATTTACTCCGTTACCGTTTATGACAAAGACAGTAATAGTGAATCCGCTTCCGTTCAACTGTTAAACCTGAAAACTTCTTTTACTAACAAGAACCTAAGCTGCTTTAACGATTCAAGTGGAAGCCTTTCGGTTAAGGTAACCAAAGGTGTGCGGCCTTATTCCTATTCGTGGTCTAACGGAGTTAAAGATAGTGTAACGAATAATTTAAAAGCAAATCAATACTACCGTGTTACCGCTTCGGACTCTAACGGTTGTTCAACCTTAGATTCTTTTATGCTTACTCAACCTCAACCGCTAAAAATCGATAGTATCTACCAAACCACATTAAACGACAATCTGTGTGACGAAGAAGCTAGTATTAGTGTTTCTGGAGGTACTCCTAAGTACAATTACTCTTGGAGCAATGGAGGCACCAACCCGAATTTAATTGACCTATGTGCGGGAACATACACCTGCACGATTACGGATAGTAATGGATGTGTAGTTAATAGAAGTCTAGACATTAACGACCGAGATATAACTTCAAGCCCAGAGTACGCAACAGTAGATTTAAAAGTGTACCCTAATCCAGTATCCGATGTTATCTCTATAACCTATGTTGGACAAATTGTGTCTGTAAAATTGCTCGACCTTAATGGTGCCATTGTTTGGCGGAAGGAGGCTACGGATATCGTATCTATTAATTGTTCTCATCTAGAAAAGGGAACCTACGTTCTCCTGTTAGAAGCGGCTTCTGGAGAACGTTTTAGAAAGAAAATAAACGTACGGTAGGCCGTTTACCGCGCTAGTGTGGTATCCTAAAAAATACCCAAAGTCGTCATTCCGTAAACGCAATCGAACACAGCCTCAAAAAGGCTGTTGTGAGATAGTTATACGGAATCTATTGCCAGTAAATATTTAGATTCCGTAAAGAAGTTTCGCTCCTATTCGTGCCTCATTGGCTCATCTATTCTTACGGAATGACGAAGCGGGAAATGATTCGGTAATGAATTAAGGGAGCATGAAGTGACGTGTTGTGAGGTGTGGAATGCTGACAAGCTCTGCTACCGCACAATGTTCACAGTACCTTGAATAACTTGAGGTTGGTTTAAGCATTCATCCCATTCAACAGTAAAAATGTACTTTCCTACTCCCAAAGGTCGGCCTTCAAATTTACCGTCCCATTCGGCTTTAGGGTCATCAGTTTCGAACAACACTTTACTCCATTGGTCAATAACCATCAACTTAAAATACGACTTCGTGCGAACAAACGTCCTCCACGTTTCGTTAAGTGCGTCTTCGTTCGGAGAGAACGCATTAGGAATAGAAAGCTCTGGATTTAATTCTCTTATGATTTCAATTTCATCTCGTCCTTCGTTACCGCAGTAGTCCACAACATCTAATTCGTAAACCCCGGGCTCATCTACTGTTATGGTCGGAGTTGTATCTCCGGTACTCCATTGGTAGGTACTAACTGCTGGAATAACTCCACCCAATTCAAATTGATTGTTGCTACATAAGTAATCATCTGGACCCAGGTTAACAATTACTTCATCAATAAACTGTACTGCAATTTCATCAATAGCAGTTCCACAGAAGTTTGTTACTGTAACCTCGTAATTTCCTGTGGATTTAATCAAAAACAAGCTGTCTTCAGTACCGTCGCTCCACTTGTACTTCGATTGAGGGAAAAATGCATTGAGCTGAAGACTATCTCCTCTGCACAAAACGGTATCTTCTCCTAAATTAACCGCGGTACCCGATACAAAAACACGCACCGACCTAGAATCTGTTATTTCACATTCGTTTTGATCCGTAACGGTAACAAAGAAATTATCCTGATACCCCACACTTGTCGTCCGAGTAGTATCTCCGGTACTCCACAAATACATTTTGTACACAGAATCAGGGTCAGCATTAAAGGTTGCAATATCTCCTTGGCATATACTTGTATCTTCACCTAATCCTATTGGAATTGTAGGGTATTCAATTACCTCTACTGTATCTACCCAAGGGCATCCCGCAGTATCTCTTGCCGTACACCAATATTTATTTTCCAATGAAAATTTAGCCGTCCGCTCCGTTTGGCCATCACTCCAAGTGTAGCGGTTATAGTTGTGATTTACTGTTACCAAAGTGGTGTCGCCTTGACAAACAAATTTGTCGGCTCCTAAGTCGATAACTGGACCAGAAGTATAGTCTATTCTTCCCTTACAACTCAGATGATGCGGCCCTATTCCACCTCCGCCCAACTTACCATTTATTCCAATTACACAAACTACATTTTTACCAATTCGAAAAGCACTAGAATTAAACCCTGCGACTCCTCCACCAGACGAACCGACACCACCAGCAATTCTCACTCCGTTCACCAAAACAATCCACCTGTCATCTGCTTTGATTGAAAATGGAGCTACATTTATGCAATTCGTTCTTAATTCAAAAGCTATGCGGCAATAAACAGAATCCTCAGTACCAGTACTTGAATAATATGGTCGAATCCACATAGATTCAATAACACCTGGTTCCACGGAAGCCGAAACGTCTAAATTATGCGGCGAAGTAGCATTTACCCAACTTGCATCGTCGAAACTTGGATCCAACCAACCTGGTTCGTATGTACCACTCACTTTCCATTGCGTACCGCTGTTCAGGTTAATCTGAGCAGTTGCCACCGATGCAAGAAACAGCACTATAACAGCAATAAAATATGTTTTCAAGGAATTCACCAACCTACAAAGATACCTACTGAAGGAGTGCTAAAATAAAAAGAACCGTGGATTTCCCACAGTTCTTTCTTAATATCTGATTCGATTTAATGAACCTGCTCTGTCGGTTTACGAAACACAAACTTACCGTCAAATTCATCCAAGATAATGTTATCGCCGTCTTGCACTTTTCCAGCTAGAATATTTCTGGACAATTCATTAAGTACTTCTTTCTGTATCACCCGTTTTACCGGCCTTGCACCGTATTGTGGGTCGTATCCCAAATCCGCCAGATGATTTAAGACGTCATCCGAAGCCTCCATGGTAATGTTCTTGTTTTGCAACACCTTATCTAAGCTCTTCAGCTGAATTTTGATGATGTCTTTAATATCCTCTTTCGAAAGCGGAGTAAACATGATGGTTTCATCAATTCGGTTCACAAATTCGGGCTTCAACGATTTCTTTACAAAACCAAGGACATCCATTTTGGTTGTCTCGAATAGTAAGTCGTCAACCACATCTGCCTTTTCGTAATTGTCCCGTATCAGTTCACTTCCTAAGTTGGAAGTCATGATAATAATCGTGTTTTTGAAGTTAGCTACACGACCTTTGTTATCGGTCAATCGACCATCGTCTAACACCTGTAATAACAAGTTAAATGCGTCTGGATGTGCTTTTTCAATTTCATCCAAAAGAATAACAGAATACGGCTTTCTTCTGACGGCTTCTGTCAATTGACCACCTTCATCATACCCAACGTATCCCGGAGGTGCTCCCACTAGCCTACTCACCGCATGTCGCTCTTGATATTCGCTCATATCTATTCGTGTAAGCGCACCTTCATGGTCAAATAAAAACTCAGCCAGAGCTTTTGCCAATTCGGTTTTACCAACTCCGGTTGTCCCCAAAAACAAAAATGAGCCCAGCGGTTTTTCTGTATCAGCTAATCCCGCTCTGCTCCTGCGCACGGCATCTGCAACAGCCACAATTGCCTCTTCTTGACCAATTACCCGTTTGTGCAGTTCGTCTTCTAAATTCAACAGTTTCTCTGCTTCTGACTGAATCATTTTAGACACTGGTACACCCGTCCATTTTGCGACGATTTCTGCAATATCCTCAGCATCTACTTCCTCTTTTACCATTTGAGAACCGCTCTCTTGTAGTTCCTCTAGTTGCTGCTCATACTTTTTTAATGCTTCTTCGGATTCAGATAATTTTCCGTATCGAATTTCTGCAACCTTTCCAAAATCGCCTTCACGTTCGGCTTGTTGCGCCTCAAACTTCAATTGTTCGATTTGCTCTTTTACCTGCTGGGTACCATCAATGATTTCTTTTTCACCTTCCCATTTAGCCTTGAGTTGGTCGCGTTGTTCGGCAAGGTTTGCAATTTCTTCGCCCAAAGAAGTCAGTTTCTTTTTATCACCTTCACGCTTAATACCCTCGCGTTCAATCTCTAATTGTCGGATTTTACGCTCTACTTCGTCCAGTTCTTCTGGCATGGAGTTAATTTGAATTCGAAGCTTTGAAGCCGCTTCATCAATTAAGTCAATAGCCTTGTCTGGTAAAAATCGGTCAGAAATGTAACGAGTACTCAACTCAACTGCAGAGATGATAGCACTATCCTGAATTCGAACCTTGTGATGCGTTTCGTATTTCTCTTTCAGACCGCGGAGGATACTGATGGCATCCTCTACGTTAGGCTCATCCACCAATACCATTTGGAAACGCCGTTCAAGCGCCTTATCCTTTTCAAAATACTTTTGGTATTCGTCTAAGGTAGTTGCTCCAATTGCACGTAATTCGCCTCTGGCTAATGCAGGTTTAAGAATATTAGCAGCATCCATAGCTCCTTGTCCACCACCAGCACCAACGAGGGTATGAATTTCGTCAATGAATAAGACAATGGAACCCTCAGAGTTCGTTACTTCTTTAACTACAGCTTTTAACCGCTCTTCAAATTCTCCTTTAAACTTAGCACCAGCTATCAGCGCGCCCATATCTAGTGAGTATAACTCTTTAGATTTAAGGTTTTCGGGTACATCTCCAGAGACTATTCGGTGCGCTAGCCCTTCCGCGATGGCGGTTTTACCCACTCCAGGTTCACCAACCAGTATCGGATTGTTTTTTGTTCTTCTCGATAAAATTTGAAGTACTCTTCGGATTTCTTCATCTCTTCCAATAACTGGGTCGAGCTTGCCTTTTTTGGCTTGAGCATTCAGGTGAATAGCATATTTATTGAGCGCATTGTACGTCTCTTCAGCATTCTGAGAATTCACATTTCCACCTTTTCGAAGTTCGGTAATGGCAGCTTTTAACTCTCGTTCGTTAATTCCATTGTCCTTCATAAGTGAAGAAACTGTAGAACCTACTTGAAGAAGACTTAGCAGCAAATGCTCAATGGAGACAAACTCATCGCCAAAATCTTGCAGGAAATTACTTGCTTTCGCAACCACCTTCGCTGTTTCTTTAGATAAGTAAATATCGCCACCTTCTACCTTCGGATAGCTCTCTACAATTTTGTTTAGCGCTTGAACAAAGACATTGAAGTTGACGCCTAATTTTTTAAATAAAAATGGTGTTACGTTTTCATCAACCTTTAAAATTCCACTCATCAAGTGACCCGTCTCAATAGACTGATTATCGGCTGCCATTGCTAACTGCTGAGCCTGTTGAATTGCCTCTTGACTTTTTGTTGTTAAATTATTAGTATTCATAGTATTATGTATTCTTAATTAAATTATTGATTGATGTTTTCAGTTTGCTTGTAGTCAAAACAAATACCAATTGATTTTCAAACTTATTTATCGGAAATTTTGACAGATAGAAGTGATTTAACAAGACATTTTTTCCGAATCTTTAACTTAGAATTAATATCAAAATCCTTCAACTCCATATTGCTGAAATTACTTTTGCCACATGGAATTTATACTCATTGGCTCAGTCGCATTATTAGCATCTCTGCTTACGTTCTTTAGTGGTTTTGGATTGGGAACGATGCTGCTCCCTGCTTTCGCTTTATTCTTTTCACTAGAATATGCTATCGCTTTGACGGGTATCGTTCATTTACTCAATAATTTGTTCAAGACTGGTTTAGTAGGTAAATACATCGACTTCAAAACACTAGCTATTTTCGGAACTCCCGCGATTGTTGGCGCTTTCCTTGGTTCGACCCTACTCTTGCAAATGGGCGATTTGCCAAACGCATACTCCTACACTGCTTTCGATAATTTTATTGAAGTAAGTTGGACACAAGTTGTAGTCGGGTTGCTTTTGATTGCATTTGCGTATTTGGAGAATAAAAAACTCTCTGAGAAAGTGGGTGCTTCTTCTTGGTTGCTGCCAGTTGGCGGTTCAATAAGTGGATTTTTTGGTGGACTTTCCGGGCATCAAGGAGCGCTAAGAACCGCTTTCTTAGCGCAAGTAAATCTGTCTAAGGAAACGTTCATTGCTACTGGAATTGCGATTGCATGTGTGGTTGACCTTACTCGACTCCCTGTCTATTTTGCAAATACCAGCGGACTCAACGAAATACCCTACGCAATAATGATAGTTGCTGTGTTGAGTGCTTTTGTTGGGGCAATGATTGGAAAACGATTCCTGAAAAAGATTTCGCTCAAAGCCTTGCACGCAATTATTGCAACGCTGATTACCGTAAGTGGTTTTGCAATGCTACTCGGCCTATTCTAGACTAAGATTTAGCTGTGGTCAAAAAAACTTGGATTGAATTTTTCAGGATACTTTGCTCCCTTGTCCGCGTAATAGGCTTCGATTTTAAGCATGTCTTTTTTAATATCTCCAGTTGGGTAGAATACCTCACCAAAACCAAGTTTTCGAGATTTGTAATCCATATAACCTAAAATAATCGGAAGCCCTGTTTCCATTGCCGTATAGTAGAACCCAGTTTTCCAACGTTCCACTCTGCTGCGAGTACCTTCTGGAGGGAACATTAAGTAAATTTCTTCACTTTCTTTTATCATTCGTTGCAGATTGGCGGTGAGTTCGTTCTTTTTAGAACGATCTACGGGAATGCCACCCGTCCAATAGAATAGATATTTGAGCGGAAAGAAAAACAAGGAGTTCTTAATGAGATACCTCAGATTTTTAATTCCCATAAGGTGCATGGCAGGCAATGCATAAACGAAATCCCAATTAGAGGTATGCGGGCCAACAGCAATAATAAATTGATGACTATTAGGCAACTGACCTTCTATCCGCCAGCCCAGCACTATTAATAGTTTAGACGCTAGCTTACTGGAGATTTTATTATTACGTTTAGGTATTTTATTAGGCAAAACGTCTGACATTAATTTATTCACGGGTACGAGACAATTTTTCAGTAATTTCAAGCAGTACTGACTTAATGACTAATAAGTTGTCTTTACCAATACGCAGTAGTAATTTATCGGCATCGCTTAATTGCTCAATGTCTTGATCTTTATACTTGTACATAACGCTTGGTCTAACAAGTTCTAATGGTTCTTTGGGTATTTCCATATCAAGTACACGAGTAATGGCTTCATGTAATACTTCTGCAAACTCAGTATCAGGGTAGCCAAGTTCACTATAAGCTTGGTCAATTAATGGTTTTAATTCTACATACCATTCAACTAATAAGTCACTGTCGACAGTGCGTAATAAGTCTACATATAAAGTAAAACGCTTAGTAACATTTTCATCCCACACTAATATTGTTTTATCAGCTTGATCACTTTCTTTCGCTGAAAACTTCCCTGTTGGTTGTACCAAAAAGCTATGTTCATACGCTAATGTGCCTTTAGCGAAATTATCAGTGAAAACAACAAAGCGTCGGATCATATCGTCATCAATAATGAGTTTTAATAATTCGTTGCGCCACGTTATTTCAGGCAGCTTTGCACGTATCCAGTCATCACTTTCATCAAGCTGAGGGAGTACTTTTTCAGGTGCTACTTCAGCAACTACAACGGGCTCAGTTTCAGTCGTTGTTGCAGGTTCAATTACGTCTATTTTTACTTCAGGCTGAGTGTCAGGCACTGGAAGATCACTCACTTCAACAACCGTAGTTTCAGCCTCAGGTTTAACAACATCAGCAACAGGTTCAGGTGTAGAACCTTGGTAAAAATAGATAATCGCGGTAATAGCAACGACAACAGTAAGAGCAACAATAACCCCTGTTGCTTGAGTATTAGATGAACTTGATGTTGAATTTTCCATAGGAGCCTATTGGTTATGTGAAGATGAAAAATCAATACGAGATATATACCAATTACTTATACTCTCGATAAGAGGAAATAATCTATTACCTATTGCACCGTTTTTTTTCAACAGTTGCAATAGGTAATTAAGATTTTGATACATTTTTCCTTAACTAAAGGAAGCTAAGTAGCGTCTGGCTGGTTTTCAGGAAGCGCATCAATGAATGCTGGAAGTTTATTACAGTTTTCAACCACAGCATTAATTAATGGGTAAGGACTCATATCAAGCTTAAAACGAACCGCATTATATACTTGTGGGATCAAACATATATCAGCTAAGGTAACCTCGTTACCAAAACAATACAAACCTGCACTTTCAGCGAGCTTTTTCTCTATGGCAGCAAACCCCAACGCCATCCAATGGTGGCTCCAAGCTAATTTTTGTACTTCTGTCGCGCCTAATTCATTAACTAAATATTGCTGTACTCGCAAATTATTAACAGGATGAATTTCACATGCAACATCGTATGACAATGCTTTTACCTGCATTTTTGTGATTAAGTTTGCAGGGTAAACTGAATTTTTCGGAAACTTTTCATCTAAGTAGTCAATAATGGCAAGCGACTGGTTAAGGGTTATATTTTCGTCAACAAAGCTCGGTACAAGGTGTGTTGGGTTTAATTCAACGTAGTCGGCACTATGTTGTTCTCCGCCATTTTTCACTAAATGAACAGGGATTGAATCAAACGATAG
>CAKZKD010000016.1 GCA_937121175.1 uncultured Flavobacteriales bacterium | reverse complement strand
ATAAAATGGCTCTGAAGCTTTCTACGAACTTCTGAGTTTTACACTCTTAAGTGGCAGCAACCGTATGAACTCGGATGATAAACTCTACTCCTGCTCCGCCTGCAAGTAACAGCCGCTAAAAGGCAAATTGCTATTTTCTACTATATTTGAACCTATATGCCACGAACAACCTTCATGGAAATTATCGAAGTTCAACATTCTAAAGCTTTTGTTTTGCCCACGCTTGCCTTTCTGGGTGACAAGAACCTACGGTCCTGCCGCACACAAAAGCTTTCAACCGCACTTGCCTTAGCGGCAGGGCGTTATGTGCAATTACCTAACTGAACAATCATGATACCATTAAACACCTTTGACATCGTATTCAATATCAGAGTAAATAGCTCCTCTTCGGGAACTTGTTTTACCGTACCCCATGATAAAAAAAAATATTTGATAACAGCAAGACACATACTTCCTAACATTGAACAAAGTCAACTGTTTATTGAAATTGAGACAAAGAAAGGTTGGATTAAAATTGATTTTGAAAACTTAATTTTCCCAAAAACTCCTTCAGTTGATATCGTTGCTATTCAATTACCAAACACAATTCCTGATGGAGTGCGATTTGTAACTTTTGATTATACAACAGAGGGTATTAAATTATTAGAGGATGCTTTTTTTCTAGGCTATCCTTATGGTTTGAAAAATTACGGTATTAATAATGGGAGGGGCAACGCACTGGTTAAAAAAGGTCTAATTTCTGGTGATGCATATGATGATAACTCAACTTTTATCGGATTCATTCTTGACGGGCACAACAATCCTGGTTTCTCTGGCGGACCGGTTCTAACCAAGGGTTCTGATGGACGGTGGAAAATATTTGCGGTTATTTCATCGTATATTACTCAGCAAGAAATACTTTACGATAAAGACCAAAGGGAAAGAATGATTTTGAAGGAAAATTCAGGATTAATTAACTGCCATTCGATAGATTTTATAATTAAGGAACTACTTTAAAAGCACATAACAACGGCTAAAAGGCAAATGTTAGCGATAGTGTAAATTTGAAACAGAATGCCACGAACGAACAACAGTATTAATCCTAAGTGTACGGCTCGTATGCTTTTGGTGGTTGGTTCCAGCCGCACTCAATCAGAGTGCAATAGAAATGAATATTTGGCCAGCGCACCCAAAAGCATTTACCCCGCACTTGCCTTAGCCGTGGGGCGTTACCAACAAACTCAGCTCACTCGGTCGCATATCACTCGGTCGTGAATTTCAGCGTATTTACTCGGTTCTGAAAAACAGCAAATTTACTCGGCTCGAAAAACTGAATATTTACTCGGTCGCGAAATCCAAACGTGAGAATCTATTCGCCCGAAATCTGTGTGAAATCAACTCTCGAAAAGCCAGTTCGAAAGGTTAGTGAAATCGCTAATTTGTGGTTGGTAGGCAAATTAGCTCTGAAACATTCTGCAAGCCCGACGCTTTTACACTCGGTCGTGGAAACCTGCGTATTTACTCGGATGATAAACTCGGATGTTGCTTTCGTCGGTTGGTAACAGCGGCCATAAGGCAAATAGTTATTGAGTTGTTTACCTTACTTTAGTTCCATGAACAAACCCAGCTGTATCACTTGTAAGTTTGTGAAAGGGTCAGTCGCTCTGCCATTTTTTGAGAAAATGTCTGCCGCTTCCTCCCAACCACAACTTGCCTTGGCCGCGGGGCGTTACCAGCAATTTCCGCTCACTCGGTCGTAAATCACTCGGCTGTGATTTTCAGCGTATTTACTCAGTTCTGAAAAGCAGCATATTTACTCATTCCCGAATCGAAACTCATGAAACAATCCAAAGTGAATATCAGCGGATTTACTCGGTTCTGAAAACAGAATATTTACTCGGCCTCGAATCGAAACGTGTGAATCAATCCGCTCGAAAATCATGACGAAAACAACACCCAAAAAGCTAGTTTGAATCTTTAGTGAAGTCGCCAATTTGTGGTTGGTAGGCAAATTGGCTCTGAAACATTCTACCAAGTCCGAAGCTTTTACACTCGGTCGTGGAAAGCTGCGTATTTACTCGGTTGATAGACTCTGATGTTGCTCCAAAAGCTGGTAACAGCAGCCAAAAGGCACATGGCAGTTTAGCTGTTTTTCTGTAGTTTAGTGGCATGAATCAACTGAATCCCAGTCCTCGAAGTTCAACTCTTAAAAACCCACGTGCCTTGGCTGCGGGGCGTTA
>CAKZKD010000015.1 GCA_937121175.1 uncultured Flavobacteriales bacterium | reverse complement strand
TGCATTCGGTTTGTCCACGTCAAACACTAACCAGTATTTATGCGTCGGGCCATTCGCTTGGATATAGCGTGATTTGAACATCACTACCTCATTAGCAATAGGGTAGCATTTCAACAATAATATCGCATTATAAGGGCTCTAGGTTGCACTGTAAGATCAACCTAGAGCCCTTGCAATTCAAAGGTTAAATAAAATTTCACACGGGAAAGTTACACGCACAGCATGAACTGTATTATTGAACTTGATTTACAATAATTGACTGCTAATCTTGTGAATGGATTTCTCTTTCAAAATTAAGGAACTATTTAATGAAAACTTTTTTACCCATATGTATTGCGCTATCTATATTCTTATCTCACACAGTGTCATCAGCAACTGTTGAAAATCATATAAAAAATAAAACTATAAATTGCTCATATGAGTGTACTGAAATTATTAAACTTAATGCTGGCTGGCATGTAGTAGCTAAAAACTCGAACGGAGATATAGAAAAAGTAATTCCTGTGGATGACATACCTATTAATGCTAAGAGAATAATAAACAACAATGGAATAATAAATACACTATCATCCGTTCCTGGTGTTGGAACAACATCAACCTCTTACGAAACTCCAACAGAAATAGTCGTTGTCTATATTACTACTTACAGAGATGCAGATGGTAACTTACTAGACGTCCAAGTAACAACGGTAAGAATACCAAAAGATACAACAACAATGCCCAAATAAAGAACATTTGAATTTATTAATAGCCCTCGTGAGGGCTATTATCTGATATGGCTTATTCGATCACTACAATCATTGCTTTAAATAAAGGCTAACTGTACTTGCTGAAATGCCCAAATAAAGAACATTTGAATTTATTAATAGCCCTCGTGAGGGCTATTATCTGATATGGCTTGTTTTCGCGATCGCTATTTAACAATTTTTGCATATTTACTGACTGTACTTGGGGTTTTGCACTCATCTCCTCAATATGAACCTTTACTAATGTAAGTTATTGAAAAATCTTGCGATAGAATACTTACAAAAAACTATTATCTTTATAATCTTCGACCGCACTTCGACAAGAGATATTCCAATTAAATTTCCCCGTCGAATTCATCATAGAAAGTTGCATCTCAGACATAGCTTTTAAAATAGCATCTAACTTTTTAGTATCTTTAATACCTTCGATATATCTTGTTGCTTTTTTATTATAGGCTCTAAAAATTTCCACAGCTTTCGAACTCCGCATATAGACAGCGAGATCACTACAAACTCGAACAACGGCTAATCTACTGCCTAGATGTAAATCTTCCATTTCACTTAAATCTTTAGAAAAAGCAGATCCATTTGCAAGAAGATGTGAGCATCCACCAAAAACTGCTTCTCAAGTTTGGGAAGATGATTATGCTTGGAAAGACAAAAAATGGATGAAAAACAGAAAGAAAAACAATGCATTAGATGCACCTTTTTCTGTTTATGAAGTTCATTTAGGTTCTTGGAAAAAACAAATTGAAGAAAATCGTTTTTTAAGTTATAAAGAATTAGCGGAAGAATTAGTAGATTATGTTTCAGAAATGAATTTTACACACGTAGAATTTATGCCAATTATGGAGTATCCTTATGACCCAAGTTGGGGATATCAATTAACAGGATATTTTGCTCCAACTTCACGTTTTGGTTATCCAGATGAATTTAAATATTTAGTAGATAAATTTCACGAAAAAGGAATTGGAGTTCTTTTAGATTGGGTTCCTTCTCATTTTCCTTCAGATGATCATGGTTTAGGTTTCTTTGATGGTTCTCATTTATATGAACATCCAGACAGAAGAAAAGGGTATCATCAAGATTGGAAAAGTTTAATTTTTAATTATGGTAGAAACGAAATAAAAGCATTTTTAATTAGTAATGCTATCTTTTGGCTAGACCAATATCATGCAGATGGTTTAAGGGTAGATGCAGTTGCCTCTATGTTATTTTTAGATTATTCTAGAGAAGAAGGTCAATGGGAACCAAATGAATTTGGTGGTAGAGAAAACTTAGAAGCAATTAGTTTCATCAAAGAAATGAATGCTGCTGTTTATGAAGCTTTCCCAGATGTACAAACTATAGCAGAAGAATCTACTTCATTCCCTCAAGTTTCTAGACCAATTTACGATGGTGGTTTAGGTTTTGGAATGAAATGGATGATGGGTTGGATGCATGATACTTTAGATTATTTTGCGAAAGAACCAGTTTATAGAAAACACCACCAAAATGATTTAACTTTTAGTTTAAACTATGCTTTTACAGAAAACTTTATGCTACCTCTATCTCATGATGAAGTAGTGTATGGTAAAAAAGCAATTGTAGATAAAATGCCTGGTGATGAATGGCAAAAATTCGGAAACTTACGTTTGCTTTATAGCTTTATGTATACACATCCTGGAACAAAACTATTGTTTCAAGGAGGAGAATTTGGACAAACTTCTGAATGGAATTTTAACGGTAGTTTAGATTGGCATTTATTAGATCATGAGGTTCATAAAGGTGCACAAACACTTGTAAAAGATTTAAACAAACTATACAAAAACGAGCCTGCGTTTCATCAAAAACAATTTTCTCCAGAAGGTTTTGATTGGATAGATCATGGTGATCATGAAAACTCTGTAATGTCTTATATTAGAAGAGGAAAAAACAAAAAAGACGATGTAATTGTTGTTCTTAATTTAACTCCAAATCCTAGAGAAAATTACAGAATAGGTGTTCCTAAATCTGGTAATTTAAAAGAAATATTTAATAGTGATGATATCACTTATAATGGAACTGGTCATTTTAAAAATGGTAGTTTAAAATCATCAAATAAAAAGTGGAATGGAAGAGAAAATTCAGTAGAATTAAACCTTCCTCCATTAGCTATGATTGCCTTAAAATATAAATAATTCTAAAACCCTCTTTTTAAGTTCTTAAAATGATAAAAAAGAGGGTTACTTTTTTTGAAGTCTTCAAAAAAATAGAGATAAATTACAACATCAACAAAACCATTTAAGATTCTTTAAAAGGTACTATATCTCTCTAATTTTTAAACAAATAAGCAATATTTTTGCATCTTTAACTGACTAAATCGTTATCGTAAAAACAAGGTATTATAAATCAATATTTTATAAACTTTTACGATTTTTGCAGGTCAAAACAACAACCAAAATATATGATTGTTAATACAGAACTAGAACAAAAAGGAAATTTATTTCCATCAGAAATTGTAGACTACAAAAAAGATGTAGATACATTATATTTTACAACAAAAAACAATGTTATTCTTCAACTTACAGTTGTTAGAGATAGCGTTCTTAGATTTAGATATTCTACTACAGGGAAATTCGAAAATGATTTTTCTTATGGTGTAACTATTCACGCAAGTAGAGGATATAGTACTTTAGAAGTTTCAGAAAACGAAACTCACTATATCATTACAACTTCTAAATTAATTTGTAAAGTAGAAAAGCAAAGTTTACAGGTTAGTCTTTATGATGCTAAAGATTTAAAACTTATCAATCAAGATGAAATTGGTTTTCATTGGGAAGAAAGCTACGAACATGGAGGTGATATTGTAAAAATGAGTAAAGCTTGTCAAAAAGCAGAAAGTTTTTATGGTTTAGGTGATAAGCCTGTAGAAGTAAACATGAAAGGTAAACGTTTTGAAAACTGGGCAACAGATTCTTATGCTTTTGGTAAAAATACGGATCCTATTTATAAAGCAATTCCTTTTTATACTGCTATACAAGACAATAAAGCCTATGGTATTTTCTTTGACAATACTTTTAAAACACATTTTGATTTTGCAGCAGAAAGAAGAAATGTAACAAGTTTTTGGGCACAAGGTGGTGAAATGAATTACTACTTTATTTATGGTCCAGAAATGAATGATGTTGTAAAAAACTATACAGATTTAACTGGTAAACCTCATGCATTACCACCATTATGGGCTTTAGGATTTCATCAATGTAAATGGAGTTATTACCCAGAAAGCAACGTAAAAGAAGTTACAAATACATTTAGAGATTTAAAAATACCTTGTGATGCTATTTATTTAGACATCGATTATATGGATGGTTTCCGTTGTTTTACTTGGAACAAAGAATATTTTCCTGATCCAAAAAGAATGGTAAAAGAACTAGAAGATGATGGTTTTAAAACTGTGGTTATTATAGATCCAGGTATTAAGATAGATATGGAATATGATGTTTTTAGAGAAGGTCTAGAAAAAGATTATTTCTGTAAAAGAGCCGATGGGCCATATATGAAAGGTAAAGTTTGGCCAGGAGAATGTTATTTCCCCGACTTTACCAATCCAGAAGTAAGAGAATGGTGGTCTGGGTTGTTTAAAGAACTTATTGAAGACATAGGAGTACGCGGGGTTTGGAACGACATGAATGAGCCAGCTGTAATGGAAGTGCCTAACAAGACTTTCCCTAATGATGTTAGGCATGATTATGACGGAAATCCATGTAGCCATCGTAAAGCACATAATGTTTATGGTATGCAAATGGTGCGAGCTACCTACAATGGGGTAAAAAAATATACCTATCCGAAACGGCCTTTCGTTATAACCAGGGCGGCCTTTGCCGGAACACAACGTTATTCCTGTACCTGGACAGGGGATAATGTAGCTACATGGGAACATTTATGGCTTGCCAATGTACAAATGCAACGTATGTGCATGAGCGGCTATTCTTTTGTTGGTTCCGATATCGGTGGTTTTGCCGAGCAACCAAATGGCGAATTGTTCGCGAGATGGGTTCAATTAGGCATTTTTCATCCCTTTTGTAGAGTGCATTCGAGCGGTGATCATGGTGACCAAGAACCTTGGTCATTCGATAGTGATGTAACCGATGTGGTCCGAAAATTTATTGAGTTAAGGTATCGGTTGTTGCCCTATCTCTATACAATGTTCTATGAGTATTCGCACAACGGGATCGCTATGCTCAAATCTTTGGTCATGTACGATCAAGAAGATGCACAGACCCATTTTAGGACAGATGAATTTATGTTCGGAGATCAGATTTTGGTGTGTCCGGTTCAAGAACCAAATGCTCAGGGCCGACGAATGTACGTGCCACGAGGTAAATGGTACAATTACTGGACAGATGAGATTTCGGAAGGTGGAAAAGAGAAATGGGTCGCTGCCGATATAGATAGTATTCCACTTTTCGTTAAGGAAGGAGCAATCATACCTAAATATCCGGTTCAGCAATATGTAGGGGAAAAAGAAATCGACAAATTGATACTTGAAGTTTATTTTAAGGATGGTGTCGAAAATTCCACAGTGTACGAAGATGGTGAAGACGGCTATGATTATACCAAGGGAAGGTATAGCCTTCGTAAATTCAAGTTAGTTGGAAAAGAAAAACAATTAAGTGTACAACAGTATAAGGATGG
>CAKZKD010000014.1 GCA_937121175.1 uncultured Flavobacteriales bacterium | reverse complement strand
AGTGGCATGAATCAACTGAATCCCAGTCCTCGAAGTTCAACTCTTAAAAACCCACGTGCCTTGGCTGCGGGGCGTTAGCTGTAATTATTCCATGTAGCTGAAAGTGGACGAATTTTTTAATCAAGTTATTCAACTAATTCAATTCAACTCAATACCGTAATTATAAATCTTGGTATTTTCGAAACGATTAATTTTAATAGCAAAATTGAACTTATGTCTAACCTAATGAGAACTAAAGATTATTGTCCTAATTGTCAAAAACAAACTAATCATAAAAGATTATTTGGCACACAAAAACAATCAGAACATGAAGATGAATTTCAGTGGGAAGAAAATTACGAGATTATAGAATGTCTAGGTTGTGAAAATTTTCAATTTAGAATTCGTTCTGCTGATGAAGATATGATTCATTATGATAATGAAGGACACATGGAAAGGTATGACGAATCGACTTATTTCCCTCGAACAGTGGCTAATCATGAAAGGTTACGTGATTTATATGAGCTTCCAGATAAATTACGAATAGTGTATATAGAGACTATTGAAGCTTTGAGAAACAATTGTTATTTACTATCCGGTGTTGGCCTTCGAGCGATAATTGAAGCTTTCTGTCTTGACCAAAAAATACCTGGTAGAAACCTAGAGAAAAGACTATATAATTTAGTTAGAAACAAACTAATTACTGAGAAAGACGGGAACCGGTTACATAGCATTAGATTTCTCGGAAACGATTCTGTACATGAAATGGATGTTCCTTCGGAAAAAAAAATAAGAATCGCTTTAGATATAGTAGAACATCTTATTCGAAACTTCTACCTTATTGATAAAGAAGCAAATAAGTATCTGGATACAATTATTTATGACTATGAGCAATTCAAAATTTTAGTTCTACGAAAATTTAAAATGAAAGAGTTCAAAGACGGTGATGAAAAAAATATTCAAGAGATACTAGGAAAAGATTTTAGACGTATTGAAAAAAACTATATCCAAAATTTTATTCAAGAATTTATTGACGAAGTAAATAATAAAAACCTTGCGTACGTATCTTTAGGAAAGACGGAAAACAACGAACAGTATTTTATTAAGAATCCATAACTACAGCTAACAGCCACTAAAAGGCAAATGCTAGCGATAGTGTAAATTTGAAACGAAATGCCTCGAATAAAGCAAATATTGAAACCCGAAGTTCAACCCTTTAACTCCGCACTTTCCTTAGTGGCGGGGCGTTAGTGTGCATTATGAGATACCTACTTTCCATATTAATTAGCATCATATGTGTCTCTGGAATTTCTCAATCAAATGGGTCATTCAAATTGGATACAATAAACAGGATTGATTCTGCTGGTTTAAAGCAGGGTCCATGGAAAAAGTTTAGGCATGACGGAAGTGCATATGAATTTAAGAACTACGTTGATGGAAAAAAAACAGGGTACTATCTGTTTTATGATAAAGACGAAAACCCGACCTCACTTGGATTTTCTGATACAGTAAAATCAACTAGATATAGCTTTTCATTTTTAAACCGAAATCTTTGGAGAACATATTATGTAGATTCATTGGGTAACAGAATGCTTGTAGACTATTATGAAAATCAACTGCCTAAAACTGGCGGAAATAAAATTGGAGACAACGGCCAAGTAGTTACTTACTATGAGAATGGAGCTTTGAAAAGTCTTTTCACCTATAAAAATGACAAAAAACATGGCCCATATTCCACTTATCATATGAATGGGCTGTTATCAGAATCGGGAATCGTCTTAAATGAAAGACCTTGGACAATTTTCAACAAGTTTGACACATCAGGAAATTCAATTGATTTTGGGGACATAATAAAAGGAAATGGAATTGAGAAAGAATATCATGAAAATGGAACAATCTCTAGAACTGTAGAATATAAAAATGGAGGGTACTGGAATACGCTACAAATTTTAGATTCTCTGGGTAACGAATTGAAAAAGGGTTCAATAAAAGACGGCTCGGGAATAACCTTTTATTATTATGACAATGGCTCTCTGAAAAAGGAAGTTCATTACCTGAAGGGTATAAAGAATGGTGAAATTAAACAGTATCATAAAAACGGTAATCTCAAAATTAAGGGAGACTTTTTGAATGACCTTAAAGAAGGAAAGTGGGAGCGGTATGATTCAAATGGAGAATGGGAAGGAATGCAGGAATGGAACAGAGGGGTTCCAGGAACTATTTGGTGTCGATAAACAACGCACACTAACAGCAGCCAAAAGGCAAATAGGGCAGCTTGTTGTAAATTTGAAACGATAGAAATTTAATAACCTTTAAACCTAGCTTCTAAGTGAGTACAATGGTCAGTATGTTTTTGCCCACGCGCCCAATCAGGATGACCAGAACCTGCGGTGCTTCCCGTTCACAACATACTTCCTCTGCCCTACTTGCCTTGGCTGCGGGGCGTTAGCAGCCATTGCGATGAAAAAGCAACTAATCATAACAACAGTAATCTATTTCCTTTTGCTTTTAGTAAATGTAGGAGCTTCTACAATAAATCTTGCTCTTGGTTATACCAATGATTACTCCGATGTGATAGACTCTTCTGGTTTCACATTATTTTTTTGCGCCCTATATTTCTTATGCGCCTTGCCAAAAATGAACATAGATATTTCACTTAGAATTCCAATCTTGCGTATTATATTTTGGTCCTTCATGTTACTAATTGAGATTGTATTTTACGCGCCCTTAGACGGTGAACCAAGCTATATTTTGTACTTAGTAAACAATGGTCTTTGTAATTTTTGGAACACAATATATTTTACCCTACCATTTAATCATGATTTCTATTTAATACAGGTTTGGCTCTTAAGCGTAGTTCTGTTCGCCGTTTACGAATGGGGAATAATTAAACTTGCGCAAAATGTGATTGATAAATTTGTGAAACCAGTAAACGGCAGCTAACAGCCACTACAAGGCAAATGCTAGCGATAGTGTAAATTTGAAACAGAATGCCTCGTACAAAAAATAGAATGAACTCCAAAGTCAAACATTTTAATCCCGCACTTGCCTTGGCCACGGGGCGTTAGCAATAATTAAATTCGAGAATGACCATTTATCAATCTGAGTTTCTAAATATTATTAAAACTGATGATGTTTTTATTCAAATTTGGACAGAGAACCTACTGTTTGTTGATGATTACAAACGTGAATTGTTAACTTTTATGGAGTTACTATGTCAGCATAGACCAAAGTGGGTAATTGTTGATGTTAAGAAATGTAGACTGGTAATTCCTGAAGAACTCGATGCTTGGATGGCTGAAAAAATCTTAATTCCTATGAGCAAAAAAGGAATAAAAAAATTGGCTTTTACAATAGCGGAAGATACTGCGGTGCATATTGCTATTGTAACCAGTCTGGATAAGGCTAAACCAATAATTCAATCATCATACTTTGCTGATTTAAATGACGCAACGGAACATTTTCAATCAATAAAAAAAAGCAAGTCACCAAAATTTGAATGTCAAACCAATACAACTACCGATTCCATTAGTATTGATCTGAATATAGATTCGAATGACTTACCTCATTTTATAAATTCTATGAAACAACTAGAAATCGATAATCAGTTTGCAAAAGATCATTCCGATTTATACAATACGCTAACATTTCGTGAAATTGAGATTTTTAAGTTAATTGCTAAAGGTTATACCAATAAGCAAATAGGTTTAGCATCATTTATAGAAGAAAGTAGCGTAAAAACACACAGAAAGAACATTAAGCAAAAGCTAAATATCGTTTCTATATTCGATATTTATCAATACGCACGTTGTTTCAAACTCATCTAAACTCTTTTCATTAAAACACCCATTTGTGGGGATTGACAGCAGTAATTTTATAGGTCATCATTGTAAAAAAACTGCGATGAAAAAAATTGTGCTAAAATCGATATATAATGTTTTAGGTGGAATAAGTGTTGGTAATGGTTTATGGATGTTGATATCTGCATCCAGTTGGTTTCAGAAAATGCCAGTGGGTGCAGAAGACACAGGACCGCTCAATGCTCATTTTGTGCATGATGTTGGATTAGTATATGTATTGGTTGGGTTTGGTGCTTTTTGGTGTGCAAAGAGACTAAAAACTTGTATAGAAGTTCATGTCGCTATAACGCTGTTTATGGGTGGACATGCCCTAATTCATGTAACAGAAATAATCTCTGGGGCTTTACCAGCAAGTCATTGGCTAATTGATTTTCCATTGGTAACTTTTCCTGCATTGATTCTGCTTGGTCTAAGTTCAGTAATTCTGAAATTAAATCAAGAAAACATATGAAGTTATTTGACTGGGCAAATACGCTGCAATTTTGTTTTATAACTCTTGGAATATTGGTTGGAGTATTTTTTTCGAATAATTCCATTGTTGATCATAGTCTTGCACACAGTAATTTGGATTTTCATTCAAACATGGAACATGGTTATCTAGAGGTTGCTATGGATTCTATTGTTCCTGAAATTGAAAGTATTGAAGTTTTTAAAGATGTAATGTCAGGATTTAACCTTCATTTTCAGACTAAGAACTTCAATTTTACCCCAAACAATGCAAGCTCAAAACATGTACCCGGAAAAGGTCACGCTCATTTAATGATTAATGGAAATAAAGTGGCTAGAGTCTATTCAAACTGGTTTCATATACCCGAGTTACATTACGAAATAGAAGAAATAGAAATCTCCCTTAATAGCAATTCCCATGAGATATTGAGTTTAAACGGTATTCCAATTTCTAAGAAGTGGGGGAACCATGAATCAGGATTAAAACCACCTATTACTATGTGTAAAAAAATGTAGAAGAATCTTTCCATCAAATTTTTTCTCGATAATACACCATCAAACAATTGTTTCATTCAGTAAAATCTAACCAGAAAGTACATGACTAATTCAGGGCTTGTCGAATTTGGCTTAGAGTACATCTAACTATTGCTAACAGCACCCAAATGAGTAATAGGCCAAGTTGTGTAAATTTGAAACAGATGAAATTTAATAACCCAAACCTGAGAACCGAAGAGTCTACCACGAAAGGCCTACTGCTCATGGCTGCGGGGCGTTAGTGCCAATTGCCGTGTAAAAATCAAGCTTCATAGCGAGCTACTGTAAATCTAATTCTACACCAACT
>CAKZKD010000013.1 GCA_937121175.1 uncultured Flavobacteriales bacterium | reverse complement strand
AATTAACAGAATTCAATATTAATACCATTATAGTTTAGTCAGGCATAACAATAAACCACGAACTTCAAAGGGTTACTTACTGACATCACAATCTGTTTTGTAAATTGGAAGTATCTCACTTATAGTGGAGGTACGACCAGTCAAGCTGACGGTGTTTCTGATATGAACATGGAATGTTGTTATGAATAAGCAACTCGCAAAAATATATAAACCCAACATTGTAAAATTTGCTCTCAATATTTGGCCTCCTTTTTGGGGATCGGGAATTCGAATAGCTCACATTAGCCCTGACTTTAGGGTTGTTAAGACGATACTAAAGCTGCGCTGGTGGAATAAGAACGCCAATCGTACTCAATATGGCGGCAGTATCTTTTCTCTTACCGATCCAGTTTACTCTTTGATGTTAATGGGAATTTTAGGTGAGCGATATTATGTTTGGGATAAAGAGGCGAGTATTAACTTTATCAAGCCGGGTCAATCCGACTTGTATGCAGATTTTGAGATAAGCCAAGGGCAACTGGATGATATCTATCGTCAGACACAGCTTGGTGAGAAGTGCTTCCCCGAATTTATTATCCACGTTAAAGATAAGCAGGGGAATGTGGTGTCAGAAATTCAGCGAACCCTGTATGTGAGAAAGAAGCCGCAGTTCAGAGAGGATGACGAAGCATTAGAAGCTGAGTGTTGATTGATAAACATTGAATAGAAAAAAACCTCCCATAAGGAGGTTTTAATCTTTTAAATAAGGTCGGGTTCGATTCTTATTCCAACAGGTAACATTTCTTTGTACTGTCTATTTTTTCTTAGAAAACCTGCTATTTGAGGGCTAGTAGGAACAACTCTAAGGTTTTTCTCTTGAATGTGATGTAAAACGGATTTGATAAAATCCTCTTTGAACTCGTCTTTGGTAATTGCTTCTGGAATTACCAGTTTAGTTAAAAAGACTTTACGTTCTTGCGATGAATACTCGATTTTAGCCAAGTGTCCGTCAAAATTGGTTTCAAATTGACGCAAGAAACTGTTGTCTTTAATTTCTACTTCATTCATATAGTCTGATTTTAAAGTTGGTTTAAGACAAAAAAATTACGATGTTCTCCAATCGTAATTTGTCTAATTTTGGTTAAAATTCACTTAAATCAATTAAAAATCAGTTTAAGGAATAGTTACCAAAGTTAGTGAAAAAATACCTAAATTCCTAGTTTTTACGGTGTTTGCATATCATGACCAATCCTAAAATTCAGATTTATTTAATGCCCGGAATGGCTGCTAGCGGCTTAATCTTTGAGCATATTAGGCTACCATCAGAAAAATTTGAGCTTCATGTTTTAGAATGGAAAACCCCGCAAAAAGGATATAATATAGCACAGTACGCCAATGAGATGTGCAAACTAATAAAACACGAAAACCCCGTTTTGATAGGTGTCTCTTTTGGAGGATTACTGGTGCAAGAAATGGCAAAGATAATCCCGGTTTTAAAAGTAATTGTCGTTTCTAGCATTAAACAAAAATCAGAATTACCAAAGCGAATGTTATTTGCACGTTATACGAGTATTCATAAACTACTTCCTACGGGTTTGATTAATAATGTAGAGCTATTGGCAAAATATGCTTTTGGGGAAACGGTTGTTAAACGATTAGAACTATATGAAAAGTACTTATCAATCCGGGATAAATCTTATATAGATTGGTGCATCCATGAAATGGTAAATTGGCAACAGGTCGTCTCTGATGATAAGGTAGTACATATTCAAGGAGAAAAAGATTCCGTTTTTCCAGTGAAAAATATCAAAAACTGCATCATTGTTAAAAACGGTACGCACACCATGATCATACATAGGGCAAAATGGTTTAATGAACACTTGCCTACAATTATTTTGGAATAAGACTGTTCTATTAATACCTTTGATTGTAATAAAAAAGAAAGAAAGATGAAGATTTTAAAGAATGTTTTAATGGTTTTGGGTGTAATCTTCGTTATGGGGTCGCTAATTTTTGCGGTAAACTCTAACGCTATTAAAGTCAGTACTACTCATAAGGTAGTAAATGATAGTATAGAAAGAAATGTTGCTTCAGAATACCGTATTTCATCTATTGATATTCCTGAGGATTTAAACTTCGCAGGGGAAATAGTTCCGCAAGAAGATCCAGAAATAATGGAGCGCGTAGACAGGGAGTTTTTAGTAAACACCTACTGGCAGTCTAACGCTTTGCTTTTAATGAAAAGAGCGCACAAATATTTTCCAGTTATAGAGCCAATTTTGGCGAAGAATGGAATCCCGGACGACTTTAAGTATTTAGCGGTTGCGGAAAGTGGTTTAACTAATGTAGTTTCACATGCCGGTGCCACTGGATTTTGGCAGATAATGAAAGAAACCGGGCGCGAGTATGGATTAGAAGTTAATGCTAATGTTGATGAAAGATATCATTTAGAGAAATCTACGGAGGTTGCTTGTGAATATTTAAATAAATGGAAAAACAAGTATGGCAGCTGGACCTTAACTGCGGCAGCTTATAACGCAGGACCTGGAGGAATAAACAAGTACATGAGAATACAGAAAGTAGATAATTATTATGATTTACTTCTAGGTCAAGAGACAGGGAGATATGTTTTTAGAATAATGGCTATAAAAGAAATACTTTCTAATCCAGAAAAATATGGCTTTCAAATAGACAAGGAAGATATGTACAATGCCGTGCCAACATTCACTGTTGATATAGACGAACCTGTTTCTAGCTTCGCGGATTTCGCGAAAGAATATGAGATTAACTATAAGATATTAAAAAGGCACAACCCTTGGTTAAGAGAACCACACCTGAATAATAATTCCAGAAAAAAATATACTATTGAGATTCCTAAGTTTAAGACATTTATTAAAAACGTAGTTTTTGATAGCGATAATAATGAGTTATTCTTCCCACATAGTATTTCCAAAAGTAAAAAACCTGTATCAAAGCCTTCTAGACCAAAAAGAAGAATTGTTCGAAAGAAGAAGTCTACTGCAAAAAGATCTGTATCTAAAAAGACAGTAAAACGACCCCTTAAAAGTAAGCCTGTAAAGAAGATAAAAACTAGAATCTAGTTTTCGTCTCTAAATTTGTTTTCGATGTAAGCTGCCTTCAATCTTATTTTTCTATTGGCAACAGAAGGTTTGATGTATTCCTTTCTCTGTCTTAATTCTCTCACAGTTTTAGTGCTATTGAATTTGTTTTTGTATCTCTTTAGCGCTCTTTCGATGTTTTCACCGTCTTTTACAGGTATAATTATCATTCCTTTGTTTTTTAATAGTTGATTAAAGGGCTGCAAATTTAGCCAATAAATTTACAACCGCAAAATTACTTCGAAATTTCTCTGGAGATGACTAATTTCTGAATTTCAGAAGTTCCTTCTCCAATAGTACAGAGTTTGGAATCTCTGTAATATTTTTCTGCAGGAAATTCTTTGGTATACCCATACCCTCCGAATATTTGG
>CAKZKD010000012.1 GCA_937121175.1 uncultured Flavobacteriales bacterium | reverse complement strand
CAAGCCAGAAGAAGTTCAGAGAAATCTCATCCTGTTCAAATTGTGGTGATTTTCAAGGAAGAAGAGCCAATATTAGATTTAAGAAGCAGGGCGAAAAACCTGTGTTTGCACATACATTAAATGGTTCTGGTCTGGCTGTTGGTAGAACTTTGGTAGCAATAATGGAAAATTATCAAAGAGAAGACGGCTCTATAGAGGTTCCTGAAGTTTTAAGACCTTATATGGGCGGTAAGGAAGTTATTGCAGCTAAATAAAGTATTGATTTCTTAAAGCTTTACTATTATATTTTCTGAGTACGTTTTTATGGAAGTGTGTCCGAGTGGTCGAAGGAGGCAGTTTTGAAAACTGTTGAGGGTTTGCGCCTTCCGTAGGTTCGAATCCTATCACTTCCGCCATTTTTGAAAACCTATCTTTGGAGAAAGCAATGGAAAAAATAGAAGAGTCTTATGGTTTTTCTATTATATTTAAAGATGAAATTAGTAAAAAAACTTTGTCTGCAATTAATCTTAAAAAGAAAAAATATACTCTAAGAGTAATTCCAAATGGTAAACCACTTGATAAAATTAAGGTTTCTTCAAACTTTGGTTATAGAATAAATCCAATAACAAAAAGAAAACAATTTCATCGCGGTATTGATTTAGCAGCTCCTAAAAAAACACCTATTCGAGCAACTGCAGATGGTATAGTTGAACATGTTCAAAGTAAAAATATAGGAGATTATGGTAGAGTTATAAGATTAAGTCATAATTATGGCTTTAAAACTACTTTTGCCCACATGAGTAAAACTTATGTAAAATTAGGTGATATAGTGAAAAAAGGTCAACTAATTGGTTTAGTTGGAACTTCAGGAAGGAGTTCTGGACCACATTTGCACTATGAAATAAGATATGCAAGTACACTTTTAAATCCAAAAAACTTTATTAAATGGAACTTGGATAGATATGATACTATTTTTAAAAATGAAAGAAGAGCTGTAATAACGAAAAAACAAGTTTAAGAATATAGACGGATTACATTTTAAGCGAGTCCACCCAAAGTTAATTCAGGTTCACAATATATATCTTGTGGCAATGCTGAAATAAATCCGATAACCATCGGAACAGCAGGAATGCAATAGGAGGTAGTAGTGCAAAAAAAATCCCCTTGAATAAATTCAAAGGGATTTAATCTAAACGTTCATTACGAACAATTCTAACTTGCTTTTTTAGCACCTGCGCAGCAACCGCTTCCGCTTGTTTTGCCTTGGCAACCTTTTTTGGTTTCTTCGGCTTTTTTATCTTTTTTCGATTTCTTTTCTTTTTTCTCCTTCGAGATGGTGGTTAGGTTTTCATTTGCGCTTAAACAGTTCATTGCTGAAGCTGTTGTAAAACTGAAAAGGGCTCCTGCCACTAACGCTACTGTAAAATACTTTTTCATATTCAATAATTTTATTCTTTCCAAATATACACCCTTATTCGAGAGTTTGGAGATTGCAAATTTTGTGAAAGGTTAAAATTTCATTTCCAATTTATTTCAGAAGTCCGAGTGGCAAAATATACTTTTGCAATATGTCCATTACTCTTATTATAATTGGAATAACGGCTCTTGTTTCATTCAATTGTTTCAATAACAGAAACTTATTTGACAAACTCATGTTCAACGCCTATGCAGTTGCACATCAGAAGCAATGGTATCGCATATTGAGTCATGCCTTGGTTCATGGCGATTGGATGCACCTCGGGGTAAACATGTTTGTACTTTGGAGTTTTGGAACTTCTGTAGAACGGTATTTTGAGGCCTATTTTGGCGCTAAAGGAACGCTTATGTTCATCATTCTTTATTTGGGAGGAGTTGCGTTTGCCACTTTATCCTCCTTGGTGAAGAATCAGGATAATTATCATTACAACTCTGTTGGAGCATCTGGTGCTGTAGGTGCGGTTTTATTTGCGAGCATCTTGTTGAACCCAATGAGTAAAATTTATTTGTTTTTTATTCCAATAGGTATTCCTGCATTCATATTTGGCCCTTTATACATAGCCTACGAAATGTACATGGAAAAACGCTCCAACGATAACATAGCACACGATGCGCATTATTGGGGAGCTATTTTTGGTTTTATTCTACCAATTCTTTTCGAGCCTAAATTATTTCTGGTATTTATAGACCAAATATTTTAGCAATGAATAAGGTGATTTTTTTAGACAGAGATGGCGTGATTAATATGGAACGAGGCGATTACACCTGGAAACCTGAAGATTTTGAGTTTACTCCGAATTTGTTTGATGCCTTGAAACATTGGTCGAATAAAGGTTTTTCCTATGTTGTAATTACCAACCAAGGGGGAATTGCAAAAGGGCTGTATGGACACCAGCATGTACAGGCATTAAATTCAATTGTTGAAGAACGATTTGCAGCTGAAGGATTACATCTTTTGGATATTTATTATTCACCTTATCATTCTGATTTTTCTAAATCATTAAGCAGAAAGCCCGATAGCTTGATGCTTGAAAAGGCAATTCATACCTACAAAATTGATGGTGGTAGAAGTTATATGATTGGAGATAGCAAAAGAGATATTATTGCGGCTGAAAAAGTGGGAGTTCCTGGAATTCTAATTGAACCCAACAAGAGTTTGATGCACATTTTGAATGAAATAAAATAATGAAGCTGCTTGTACATAACGGCCGGTTGATTTCGGAAAGTACCTTCTCTGGCTTGAATAGAGGATTGTACTATGGGGATGGTTTTTTTGAAACTATGCGTCTAATCAATGGTAGAGTGCATCTGTTTAATGTGCACATGAAGCGATTTTCAAAAGCCATGATGCATTTAGGGTTGAATATTAACGATACTATTTCTCCTCTCAATTTAAATGTAAGCCTTGAAAAATTAGCAGCAGCCAATGAAATTGACAATGGCCGTGTTCGGTTAACGGTTTACAGAACTGCTGGTGGAGCATTTGTTCCTGAAAGTGATGAAGTAGAGTGGGTAGCGGAATTAATTTCTGTTGAACAAAATGGTTTCGAAATCAATAGAAAAGGGTTGTTGATTGATGTTTACAAAAAGGAACGCAAATGGCAACATTCTGCGTTACCGTTCAAATCGCTTAATGCTGCTTTTTATATACAAGCTGGGCGATTTGCAAGAGATAAAAAGGTGGATGAAGTGCTGGTATTGAATGAAAACGACGAAATTATTGAGTCACTTTATTCCAACATTTTTTATTTCTTAAATAACAAATTGTGCACGCCGCCAATTGAAGGCGGTGGTTTGCCTGGTGTAATGCGAGCTTTTGTAATTCACGTTTTACAAAAAAATGGAGTAGAGGTATTGGAAAGAATTCTGCAAGAAGAAGACTTATATAATGTTGAGGAATTGTTTTTAACCAATGCGGTAAAAGGAATTCAATGGGTTGGTGGATTTGGGGCAAAACGGTTTTACAGCAGACACATTAGGGAGTATAGCAATTACCTTCAAAAAACGATTTCCTTAAAAGCAGCTGTTTAGATTCTGAACGTACGGTTTAGCCAAGCCAAATACCTGCTACTTTTGCAGCCGCTTATGAAGACAAAAACACTTAAGAAAAACAAGGTAAATGTAGTTACCTTGGGTTGTTCCAAAAATATTTTCGACTCAGAAGTAATGATGAGTCAGTTGAAAGCCAACAAATTTGATGTTGCGCACGAAAGCAACGATGGTGAGGCTTCTACGGTTATTATTAATACCTGTGGATTTATCGACAATGCTAAACAAGAGTCAATTGATACAATTCTTGGTTGGGCTGACGCGAAGAAAAATGGCGAAGTAGATAGGGTAATGGTAACCGGTTGTTTAAGCGAGCGTTACAAAGATGACTTGTCTGCTGAAATTCCTGAAGTCGATGCTTGGTTTGGAACTCGAGAATTGCCTCGTTTACTCAAAACCTTAAAAGCTGACTACAAACACGAATTGGTTGGAGAGCGTTTATTAACCACGCCTGCTCATTATGCATATTTCAAAATTGCTGAAGGCTGCGATCGACCCTGTGCTTTTTGTGCAATTCCATTAATGCGAGGGAAACATGTTTCTACGTCTATGAATCAGTTGGTAACCAATGCTAAACAACTAGCTGCAAATGGAACGAAAGAACTCATTCTTATTGCTCAAGATTTAACCTATTACGGACTTGATATTTACAAGAAGAGAAACCTCTCTGAACTACTCGAACGTTTGTCTGATGTAGAAGGAATTGATTGGATTCGGTTACAATATGCATATCCATCAGGATTTCCGATGGACATTCTTGATGTGATGAACAAGCATTCTAACATTTGCAAGTATTTGGACATGCCATTGCAACACGCAAGTTCTAACATGTTGAAAGCTATGAAGCGCGGAATTAACCGAGAAAAGACAGATGCACTTATTGCAACTATTAGACAAAATGTTCCTGACATTGCTTTAAGAACTACGTTAATCACGGGTTTCCCAGGCGAAACCGAAGCCGATTTTAGGGAAATGATGGAATGGATAGAAAAAACTCGATTTGAACGATTGGGTTGTTTTACGTATTCGCACGAAGAGAACACAAGTGCCTATGCTCTAACAGATGATGTTCCTGCGGAAGTTAAAAAAGATAGAGCCAACCAAATAATGGTTTTGCAAAGTGGAATTTCGATGGAATTGAATCAAGCGAAGATTGGAAATACCTACAAGGTGCTTTTCGATAGAGTAGAAGGGGATTATTTTATTGGTAGAACGCAGTACGATTCGCCTGAAGTGGATAATGAGGTGTTGGTGCACCAGAATGATGGCTTTGCAAGAATTGGTGACTTTGCGAATGTAAAAGTTACCGATGCGGAAGAATTTGACTTGTTTGGGTCAATAATCGACTAGCAGTTAGTGCTTTATAAAGACTCTTCTTTTTGTGTGAATTCCTCGTGTAAGCTCAAGAACGTAATAGCCTGAGGATAGATTTGTTGTATTGACGCTGATAAAAACTTCCCCTTTTTGATTTCCTACAGATTCGGAAATTAATTCGTGACCGCTGTAATTGAACACCTTTACGGAAATTTTAGTTTCTTCTAATTCAAGTAATTCCACAGCAAGAAAATCCTTCGTAGGGTTGGGGTACATTTTGAAATCCCGAATCAATTCTTGATCATATTCTCGGGGAACATATTTCTCTGAAAGCAGGTTGTAGGCTTTTTGAAAATCAGGAATCCCATTTCCATAATCGAAGTCAGGAAAGTCATAGCGATCACAAGAAGCTTCAATCGTTCTGAAAATATCGGCGTTTGAAGCTTCTGGAAATGCTTGCAATAAGCATGCAGCAGCTCCAGCAATGGTAGGAGCGGAGAAAGAAGTTCCGTTGCTTTTTTGAGCTCCACCAACTCCATCAGCAACAACAACACGTGCTCCCACTGCCGAAACGTTTGGTTTTAACAAACCAGCTGAATTTGGCCCTCGACTCGAAAAGTCTGCAATGGTTCCTGTACTATCCGTTGCACCTACAGCCAAAACATACCTTCCATCTGCGGGTGCAATAATGTATCTCCAAGGTCGCTGACCTGAATTCCCGGCACTGTTTACAACCAAAATTCCCTTTCGGTAAGCTGCATTTGCAGCTTTGGTAACCACAGTCGATTTTCCATCTAAATCTGCATAAGTATGAGATGTTGTACTGTCGTCAAAAAGGGAATAACCCAAAGAGGAATTGATAATGTCAACTCCTAAACTATCCGCAATCTCAGCAGCTTTAGCCCAATTATACTCCTCCAAAAGAGTTTCCGAAGCATTATCTTCGGTTCTAAACAAATAAAACTCGGCTTCGGGTGCTGAACCAACCATTGTGTCTAAACTGAAAGCACCAATGGTACTCAATACCGCGGTTCCGTGACTTCCATGAGGAATGGCATTTTTGTCTCCTTCAACAATATCAAATTGGCCAAGAATTTGGTTTTCCATCCACAAACGACGAAATAGTGGCAAAGTGTCTAAGCCGCGAAATCCATTATCAAAAATTGCAAGAGTGATGTCCTCCCCATTGTATCCAAAATCGTGGAGAAAAGGAATGTTGATGATTTCATTTTGGTCCTTCGCCAAACCATAGTTGTAATCGTTTAATGTAACTGGTTTAAGGAAAGAAGTACGGCTAGCCTTTTGGGGCTTTTTGATTACAGTAACAGAAGCTACGAAATCTAATTTGGTCAAATCGTTTTTTACAGACAAGTCTGGTGTAGAAACCACAACACCGTTTTGCCATTTTAAGGCATAATTAAATTTAATAGATTGTAAATCAGTAATTTGATTAATCCTTTTGCTCGAAATTGGAACATCTTCTTCAGTGATATTAATGTGGGATTTGTTCCGCCTTGCCAACGCTTTTTCAGAAAGAAAGTAAGAAGGGTTCTGTGTTAGATGAGATTCAGTTTTTTTTGTAAACTCAACGAATAAATAAAAGTCACCGTTCTTTTGAGCCAATAACTCAATTGAACAGAGCCAAAAAACAGAAAAGCATAGAGCTATTACCGTTTTAGTATTGACCATATTCTTCAATTTGTTTTGTCAGCACGAAACCAGAATCAACAGGCACATCATTTACTTCACCAGTCGTAAAACGTTTTACTCGTTTTTCATATTTACGCACTAATCCAACGTTTGGCGCAAATTTTACTTCTCCAATTTCGGTATTCAATTGCAGAGGGTCGGTTTCATTAAATTGTTCAATCGTAATTACATCATTAAAGACAGTTCCGTTAATCGTCTCGCTCTCTATAGAAACTATTTGATATTCTTCAGAATCAAGGGTATTTCTAACATTGCTATTCCAACTTACGTTTTCATCCACTGGAAAAATAAGCACTACCTTAGTGAGATTTCGTTTGTTCTCTTCCACTGAAAAATTGTCCTTTTGAAAGGACCACGTAAAACGGTCAATCCAAAATTTGTCGTTCAAATTGGATTTATATTGCTCTAAAACTCGGGTACGATTTTCGTTATCAACGGTATAAATTTCAGAATGGGTTTCTTTTACATAGTAACGAAATGTATCGGTGCTTTCTGTAAAATCATTGAATACAATGCTATCTACTTTATATATTCGGTAGAAATCAACGCTTGCAGGGTAATAGTTCAGTCCAATATCTTTCGGGGTAGCTTCTTCTTTTTTACAGCATAATAGTGCAATAGAAAAGAATAATATTAGGCAAATCCCTTTCACTATTGTTCTTTGATACCTGGAGCAGGGGTTTTTGTTGAATCTATTTTCTTTTGATCTTCTTTCATTTTTTTTGCTTCCTCTGGAGTAAAGCTCTTTTTTAGAAAACCATTTCTATAAACTTCGTAGCGCTCAACTTTTCCGTCAGGTGCAAAATAAGTCCAAGTGCCCTCTTGCACTGCAATTTTGTAGTAACCTATTATCTTTACGCCGCCACTGGTGTGGAAGTGTTTGATTTTACCGTCAGGATTACCATCAACAAATACGGCTTCAAATTTGGTTTTTCCTTCTGGAAAGTAGTCCGTTAATTGGCCATGTTTTACGCCGTTTCTATAGCTACAATCTCTAGAAATTCTGCCGTCTTTGTAATACACTCTTGCAGGGCCGTTTTCCTTTCCCTTTACATAGTATTTCTGCGATGAAATATCTTCTTCAATATCGTAGAACTTCCAAACGCCTGAGCGCTGCTGCTGGTAATATTTACCTTCTGCCATCATTTTTTTATTCAGATGAAAAAAGGTTACGTCTGCGCTATCTCCACGATTGTTAATCTCGGCGTTGAGGTTGCCGTGAACATCGAAGTAGGTAAATAATCCAACAGGTTCGTTGTCTTTGAACTCTCCCTTATACCTTAGTTTCCCGTTTGAATGTTTGGCTGACCATAACCCTTGTTTCTGACCTTGATCATCTACAACATTTGGAGTTTCAGATTGTGCAAATGCAGATTGAGCGGTGAAAAACAAAAGCGAGAAAAGGAGGCGTAAACTCATAGCTTAAAATTACAATACTTTACAAGAAATAAGCTGTTGGCCTTCCAACTTCCCTACCAAAACATCTCCTTTAACAACCTGACTGACTCCTGCTGGTGTTCCCGTGTAAATAAGATCACCAATTTTGAGGGTCATAAATTTACTGATATAAGCAATTATTTGGTCAATATTGAATAGCATGTCGCTTGTATTTCCATCTTGTTGAACACTTCCGTTTTTTTCTAAAGTAAAAGATAGGTTTCTAGGGTCCAGCGTTTCAACATCAATAAATTTACCCAATGGAGCAGATCCATCAAATGCTTTTGCAATTTCCCACGGGAGTCCCTTCTTTTTACAATCTTCTTGCACATCGCGTGCAGTAAAATCTATTCCTACCGTAATTTCATTGTAGTATTTGTGTGCAAACCGTTCTTCAATGTGCTTGCCTAGTCGATTAATCTTTACCACTACTTCAAGCTCGTGATGTACGTTTTGAGTATGATTGGGAATGAAAAAAGGTGTGTTATTTTTAAGAAGAGCCGTGTCTGGTTTTAAAAAAAATACAGGAGATTTAGGAACTTCATTTTTTAACTCCTTTGCATGATCGGCGTAATTTCTTCCAATGCAAATTATTTTCATTACAAGGCTTCTTTAATTTCTTTCAGTACTTGTTTGGTATATAATGGAAAATCTCCATGCATCATCCAACCGTAGTAGCCAGGTTCATTTTTTAATACTTTACTGACAGGTACCCCTTTATGTTTGCCAAAATTGAATACTACTTCTTCATTCTTATTGTAAACAAATCTACCGGCCAAGTCAGCAAATTTTTGCTGCGCGGAGTATTCAGAAAGAAAATCAATGTTGTTTTCTAAATCGGAATATTTATCCAATTGGGCTTCTAAAATTTCATGAGTTGCAGAAATATCAGCTTCAGCTGAGTGCGCACCATCCAATGGTTTATCACAATAGAACTGAAATGCAGCTTCTAGCGTTCTCTTTTCTTTTTTGAAGAATATGCCTTGTACATCAACTAATTTTCTGTCTTTAACAGAAAATTGAACACCGGCTCTAAGAAACTCTTCAGCCAACAGTGGAACATCAAATCGATTGGAATTGTAACCGGCAAGATCACAATCTTGAAGCATTATATAAAGCGATTTCGCTATTTTAGAAAAAGTAGGCGCTTCTTTTATGTCTTCATCGGTAATACCATGAATATCACTAGCTTCTTTTGGTATAGGCATTTCTGGGTTAACCCTTCGTACCTTCATGTCCTTTTGGCCATCCGGACGGACTTTGAGTACGGCAATTTCAACAATACGGTCTTTTCCAACATCAATACCTGTTGTTTCCAGATCAAAAAAGGCGATGGGTCTTTCTAATTTTAATTTCATAGTAAAAAAAAAGTCCCGCAAAACGGGACTTTAAATATAGTGTGATTTCTTAATTATTTTATTCTGATTTCAACTCTTCTGTTATATTCCGCTGGCATGTTAGCAGGAGCAGGTTTAGTTTCTCCAAAAGCCTTGCTTGTAATATCGTTTCCTGAAATTCCTATTGAAATTAAGTAGTCAACTGCAGCCTTCGTTCTCTTTTCAGAAAGAATCATGTTTGCGGCAGCAGGTCCCGAAGGGTCAGAAAATCCTCTTAGATCCAATTTACTCCCAGGGTGTGCTTTCACGTATGAAGCAACCTCGTCCAAGGTGGTCTTTCCTTTAGTGTTAACTGAAGAACTTCCAGAAGTGTAGGTAATGTATCTATACATGTTTAGCTGCTCTAAGCCAAAATCAACTCTTCTGTTTTTCGCTCTATTTTCAGCATTATCAGATCCATCGGCATTTTGTCCTGACGCTTTAGGTTTAGATTCTCCCAAATAATCGTAATGAACTCTGTATGGATCCGCACCATCTTTCATTAATTCATTGAAAACAACTAAAGCTCTTTTCTTAGATACTTCCATGTTTACTTCATCAGAACCTAAATAATCGGCATGTCCTGCTAGGTTTACTACAAAGTCAGGATTCTGCTTCATGTATTCAGCAATCTTTTTAATTTGACTTTTGGACTCATCAGCAATTTCCATTTTGTTGAACTTAAAGAGGATATCTCTAAATATATCTTCTGGTGGTGGAGTTGCGTCTTTTTTCTCAGTAACAACAGGTTCTGTTTTAACAGGTTCTTTCTTTTCCTCAACAACTTCTTTCGGTTCTTCAATAACTTCAGCAATTACTTCTTCAACAACTTCCGCTATAGTTGTTGTGTCTTTTTTATCGTTTAGTTTCTCTTTAGCAGCCAACTCGTCTGACATAAGTTCAGCTAATAATATTTCAGGTAATAAGTCTTCACGCTTTTCGTAATGAGCCGTGACGCGATATATATCTTTGTAGCCGTATCCGTTTAGTCTTGAAGATGCGTAGTAAGCCAATTCATTATCTATCTTACTTCTCATGTATGAAACTTCATCTCCAGGAGTGTTAATTGGAATACCTAAACTAACTGGATTTTTCCATTTGTCTTTTTTGAATTCGGTGAAGAAAACATCATAGCCTCCAATAGAAGAGTGCCCTTTAGAAGAGAAGTACAATAAATCGTTACCAATTAGAAACGGTGTGTCTTCGTCTTGTTCTGTATTAACTACAGCTCCCATATTCTCCAGGGCTCCCCAAGTTCCGTCTTCTTGTTTTGTTGAGGTATATAAGTCTCTACCACCATATCCGCCTTTTTTATCAGAAACTATAATCAATTTATTTCCATCGTCATTAATGCAAACTGAAGGTTCGTGTGATTTTTTTAAATTGATATGTTCTGGCAGAGGACTCGGCGTTGTCCAACTTTTACCCTCTCGTTTTGATTCGTACAATACACCAGCCACAAAAAGAAACATGATACTTTCATCTTTATTTACAGAAACGATTGAGACATGGTTTTCTGGATCAAGTTCAAAGTTTTCTGGAAATAATTTTGCAGCACTCAAAAGATGAGGGGTTTTCCAATCGCCTTGCAACTTATTTGAGGTGTAAACGTGTTCGTAAGTTACGCCGGGGTTAGAAGAGAGGTCAGTAGTTGTGCCAAATGGATTTCTTTTCGAAGTATAAAATATTTCAGATTCTTCATTTAAAAAGACGGCCGTCTCGTCATCATAAATTGAATTAATATTTGCTCCCATGTTTTGCAAGACCACGTAATCAGTCGCATTAATGTAGAATTTCTTAACATCATTGAGCGGCTTTTTTTTGTTTTCAAGAGGGTTTTTTGTATTTAGCTTTACATGATAAACTCCATGCTGACAAGTCTTAACATCCCATTGAACATTACTTTTTAACTCCATACCAGCCTTGTTGGGTTTAATGGTAGGTATAAAATTTGAGTACGCTTCTTTTGCTTTATCAAACTTGTGGTTTACCTGATATGACTTGGCCAAATAATAATAGAGTTCAGGTATTGTATCCTCTGCACTAAATTTCAATGCCCGTTGGAAGTACATTTCAGCTTTGTCAAAATCTTTTGGGGATCGCAAATAAGCAATTCCAGTTTCGAACAAGAATTGATCATAGTCGCTACGCATATCAAGTAATTTATTATATTCTAGAATTGCGTCATCATACAATTCCATGTCTAATAAATTAAATGCTATTTTGTGTTGTGCTTTTTGCGCCTTACTCAGTTTTATTTTGTCCTTAGCAGCTAATTGGAAGGATGAACTAATAATCAAACCGATTACCAGTATGGATAATATATTGAACAATTTTGACATCTTTTTATAATAACGGATTAGACCCATTTAAAACAATGATACAAAGAATGTGCATAAAGTGTGCGTAAATAGGTTTACTAAAATGTAGTTATAATTTTTTTTTGTTTAAAATTACACCTCTCGTGTTATGTCCCATTGCTCTAGATAATCTGCAACTCGTCGAACGAACATTCCTCCAAGAGCACCATCCACAACTCTGTGATCGTACGAATGAGAAAGAAACATTTTATGTCGAATTGCAATAACATCACCGTGTTCAGTTTCAATTACTGCAGGTTTTTTAACGATGGCACCAACGGCCATAATAGCAACTTGAGGTTGATTGATAATTGGTGTGCCCATAACATTGCCAAAGGAACCGACATTACTCACGGTGTATGTACCTCCAGAAATATCATCCGGAGCTAATTTATTATTTCGTGCCTTGTTGGCCAAACCATTGACTGATTTAGACAACCCAACCAAGTTTAGAGAATCGGCATTTTTTATGACCGGTACAATTAAGTTTCCGGAAGGAAGTGCAGTGGCCATTCCAATGTTGATGAATTTTTTTCGTACGATTTTGTCGCCTTCCACAGTGATATTAATCATTGGAAAATCTTTTATCGCCTTTACAATTGCCTCTATAAAAATGGGAGTAAAAGTTAATTTTTCACCTTCTCTTTGTTCATACCCTTTTTTGTGCTTGTTTCTCCAATTCACAATGTTAGTCACATCTGCTTCCACGAAGGAAGTTACGTGAGGACTTGTAGCTTTAGAATTAATCATGTGGTCAGCTATGAGTTTTCTCATTCTGTCCATCTCAATAATCTCAACTTCACCTCCAAAATCTTTTGAAGCTATGTCTGTAGTTGATTCGGCGGTTTTGGTAGCGTTGGTTTTTGAAATTATTAGGTCTTTCGTCGCTGATGTAGCTTTTGTTGTTGGAGCAGATTGATTACTTCTACTTTCAATAAAGTTTAGAATATCGGCTTTCGTTACTCGTTCACCTTGCCCAGTTCCGTTAATGGAGTCGAGTTCTTCTAAAGAAACATTCTCTTCTTTAGCAATGTTTTTTACTAATGGAGAATAAAATTTTTCAGAAGAGCTGTAATCATTATTGGATTCTTTTGATGCGTTCGAAGCCGCTGTTGGAGTTGCAACTTCGACTGCTGCAGAAGATTTTTCTATTACAGCTTGAGTTTCCGCGACAACAGAGTTGGTTTCTCCATCTGTTGATATAATGGCAATTGCTTGTCCAACTTGCGCAACTTCACCTTCTTGAACTAAAATTTTAGATATTACGCCATCTGCAGGAGCAGGAACTTCACTATCTACTTTGTCAGTAGCAATTTCAACAACCGATTCTTCTGCCTCAATTGTGTCACCTTCGGATTTCATCCAAGCAGTAATAGTTGCTTCAGCAACACTTTCTCCCATTTTCGGAAGTATCAACTCTACATTCGCCATAACTAAAATTTAAGGCAGCAAAAATAATAAATTGACTAGGAGGGTAATGGTTAAATGGAAGTGAAATAAATTACTTTCGAAAACTTGACAAATGTCAGTTTACGCCTTAAATTTGTAGTAAAACAAACACCAGATTATAGATAATAATGAAGCGCGAAAATCCTCAACTAGCATGTGAAAAATGTTCGGTAAAAGACTCTACTTTTTTCGGCAATATGGAATTATCGAGCCTTACTTGCATGAGTGAGAACAAAACATGTACTGTTTATAAGAAAAATCAAGTTGTGTTTCACGAAGGTACAAGACCACAAGGTGTGTTTTGTATCAATCGCGGAAGAATTAAAATTTACAAAACTGGTGTAGAGGGAAAGGACCAAATAATACAGATTTTAAAAAGTGGCGATTTAATGGGATATAGAGCTATGTTTAGCGAAGAGCAATATCCAGTTAGTGCAGAAACATTGGAGGAAACCACTTTATGCTTTATTCCTAAATCAGATTTTATGGAAGCGTTATCGTCTGATCCCAAACTGTCAAAGTCGATTATAAAAAGTCTCAGTAAAGATTTGAGTACCATGGCTGATTCACTTACAACCTTGGCTCAAAAACCGGTGCGCGAGAGGTTAGCCGGAGCACTAACAATGCTTATAGATACATACGATTTAGATGCCATTGAAGGCGATACGGAAGGTATTAATCTTACGAGAGAGGATTTGGCTAACATTGTGGGCACGGCCACTGAGACTCTTATCCGGTTACTTCATGATTTTAAGGAAGAAAAGCTTATTGAAACTCAAGGAAGAAAAATTATGATTAAGAACAAAGAAAAGCTTCAACGAGTTGCCAATTTGGCCTGATTCGTTGATAAAGTTGCTCAACAAATTCTAGAATTTCAGGATCTTTAGTTCAATCAATTAGATACTTTTGAGGTACAAAAATTATCGAAAATGAACAAGAATAAACTTACAGCAATGGTTCTCGCGGCTGTTGCTTTCATTGCATTTTACTGGGGTTTTATGAGTTTTGAAGGAGGCTCTCCAATTGTTAACCTATTTGCTTTTGTAATTGTTATGAGTGCTACTTGTGCGTCAATAGCTGTTGGAAACGCCGGGGAACGATAATCCTTATTTTAAGTTTAAGATGGAAAAAAAGACTATACTCTTACCTACAGATTTTTCGGACTCTGCTCGAAATGCAATCGAGTACGGTCTAAAATTGTATGCAAATAGAGGGTATCATTTCATTTTACTCAATACGGTTGATCCAGGCACAGCATCTGGCACAGGAATGATGATGAATCTGAGTAAAATTGTCATTGAGGATTCAAAAAAGGGATTACAAACGGATTTAGACTGGATTAATGACAATCAGTTGAATCAAGGCAATACCATTGAATCTGTCCACATGACAGGTGCATTTATGTCTTGTATTGAAGAAGTTGTAAAGCAAAAAAACATATTTGCGGTTATATTAGGCACAACCGGTGCTAGCGGACTAAAAGAGTTTTTTGTGGGTAGTAATGCTGCAGAAATTATACAGCAGTCACCGGTTCCTGTTCTTACCGTACCATTTAATGCGGTTTTTAAGCCGATAAAAACAGTTGTTTACGCAACAGACTTAAATAAATTACGGAAAATCGAAACTCTCGATTTCTTAAAAAATGTTCTCATTGCGCGTTCAGCGACACTTTCAATTTTTCATGTTGAAAAATCAATAAGTCGAATAAAGGATGAAATAAGAGAGAAACAGCGAGAATTATTGCTGAATTATTTTAGTGAGTGTAATGTAGAGTTTGAAACTCTTGTGAACGAGGATACTGTTGAAGGGGTAAACGAATTCATTAAAAAACACAAGGAAGTTGACATCTTAGTTATGGTTCCACGGAGGAAAAATTTCTTCGAAAAAATATTTACAAAGAGTGTTGCCAAAAAAGTAGCCTACCACAGCCATGTTCCAATGTTGACACTGCACGATTAAAATCGTGAGTGATTCGAATCGAATGGAAAGCCCCATAAATTCTGGAAATTACTTATTGATTTTTGTACGAAACCCAGAATTGGGTGCCGTTAAAACAAGATTAGCGAAGACAATTGGAGACAAAAAGGCTTTAGAAGCTTACAATATACTTTTGGAAAAAACAAAAGAAATTGCCTTGAAAGTAAGAGCATTTCGGGTGGTTTATTATTCCAATTTCGTTGACTTCAATGACTTATTTAACCCTTCGTATTTCTATAAGGATGAGCAATTCGGTGTCGGTTTGGGCGAGCGAATGGACGAAGCCGTAAAGTCTAGTATGGAAGAAGGTGCCGAAAAAGTGATAATTATCGGAAGTGATTGCTATGATTTGAAAACAGAAATTATTGAAGGCGCTTTTGATGCATTATCAGCAAACGACGTGGTAATTGGACCAGCAGAAGATGGTGGCTATTATTTGATAGGAATGAAAAAAAGGCATAAGAATTTGTTCGAAAATAAAGAATGGGGAACTTCTAATGTTTTATTGGATTCTATTTTAACCATTAAAGAACAAAAGCTGAGCTATCAATTGATGCCGACATTAAATGACGTGGATACAATTGAAGATATGCCTACTGAACTAAAAGAAAAATTGGGATAACATGTCGGAATACAATAAGTTATTAGAAGCGATTGAATTTTTAAAAACCAAAGGCATACATAATTCAGATGTCGGAATAATTTTAGGAACAGGTTTGGGGAAACTGGTAAATGAAATTGAAATAAAACACATTATTCCCTATTCTGAAATTCCGCATTTTCCAGAAAGTACAGTAGAGTTTCATTCTGGTAAATTAATAATTGGAAGGTTAGGTGAGAAGAACGTAATTGCTATGCAAGGACGATTTCATTTGTATGAAGGTTATTCCGCAAATCAAGTTGTGTTTCCGGTTCGAGTTATGAAACTATTAGGAGTTCAACTTTTATTAGTAACGAATGCTGCTGGTGGTATAAACCTCAATTACTCAAAAGGACAAATTGTACTATTGGATGATCATATTAATTTACTTCCAGACAATCCTCTGATTGGATCGAATATAGATGAATTGGGGCATAGGTTTCCAGATATGAGCGCACCTTATAGTAAACGGGTAGGTAAGATAGTTGTTGAAGAAGCTGAGAAACTCGGATATACAATTGAAAAAGGTGTTTATGCTTCAGTAACTGGCCCAAACTTGGAAACGAGAGCAGAGTACAGGTTTTTAAGAACCATTGGAGCAGATTTGGTTGGAATGTCAACTGTGCCTGAGGTAATTGCAGCGAAACACATGGGATTGGAATGTGTTGCAATTTCTATTGTTACTGATTTATGCGATCCTGACAATTTGGAAGAAGCAAAAATTGAAGACATACTGACTAATGCAGCAATTGGGGAGCAAGAACTACTCAGAATAGTTCCGAAAGTAATTGAACGGGTGTAGTAAACTATTTACTACTCTTCATTCTTTCTATTGCTTCCAATAAGTTTGCTCTTGATAATTTCCTCGATAGGGAAAAGGATGATACCCAATATAGCGTTCAAACCAACTTTAATGAATGCAATACTACCTATGCTATCTTCTACATTATCCTCCACATAGTTAATACCATATTCAAATATGATGATAATTGCAATCGTTGCTAGAATGGTTGCTGTTCTTGACCCACCCGTTTTTCTTCCAAAGAAAACAGCCAAGTATAGCATAACAGCCAGGATAACGATTTGTAGGAAATAAAACCAATAGCTTTCATACCAAGGAACCTCGATGATAAACTGGTATGAAGCCAATTTACTTTCAGTGTTGTCCGAGTTTACTGCTTTAACTTCAAATCGATATTTTTTAGCCTTAAGATTGGTAAACGGAGCGTTACGCACTTTGGTTTTTCTCCAACCGTCATTTTTGTGTCCATCTAACCGGTATTCATACCTTAACTTACTAGGCATGTTCAATGCAATACCAGTAAAGTTAAACGTCAAGTTATTGTTTTGAGCTAGAAACTCATTATTGAAAGGGAATTCGGTCGTTTCGTTGTTTACGTCTAAATTATCGAGTGTCACAATGGGTTTAATATCATTATTGTAATGGACATTAGGATTGTATTTTACCGCCCCTAAAATAGTTCCAAACCAAATATTCCCATTATTATCCAAGCAGGTGGCATTTGGGTTTACTTGAACACCTAAAAAGCCTTCTGTTTTTCCATAATGCTCAAAAACAGTGTCTTTAACGTTTAATTTTTCAATTCCGTAAGTTGTACCAAACCAAATGTTTCCTTCTAAATCCCCAATTATCGAATAAGGTGTCTCGGATTTCATTCCGTGCGTTTTGTTATAATTGGTGAATGTTTTGCCGTCGTATTTATACAACCCACCTGTATAGCATCCCAACCAAATATTTCCATTTTTATCAGGTGCCAGAGAAAGCACCAATTGATGATTTAAACCATCTTTTTCATCATAAACTTTAAACTCCCCATTCTTAAAACTTGAAAGTTTTCCACCAAGCACTGCAAACCACATAGTGCCATCGTTACCTTTTACAATTTTGTAAATATTGTTACCCCCTAAACCATCTTCTTCAGTAAACACAGACATTTTGTGGGTCGTTTTATTGATTCGAGCTGCACCACTTCTGGTTCCTAACCAAATATTTCCTAATTCATCCTCGGCAATGCTGTAGATTACATCGTGAACATGCGCTTCAATGTTTATTTTCTCATAGCTTCCTTGCAGGGTTCTCTTAAACAGCATTCCTTCAGCGGTTGCCATCCATACTGTTCCATTACTGTCATAGTACACAGCCATAACTGGAGCATCGGAAAGACCAGAAATATTGTATTTACCAACGCTTAGTGAATCATTGTTAATGTTGTCTGCATTCATCAGCTGAGAAACACCTTGATTGGTACCCAGCCAAATATTTCCTTTGTCATCCGGTGCAATGGACCAAATTACATTGCTGCTAATTCCAAGTCCTTCATCGTAGAGGGTAAAGTAATCTGAAATGTATTGATTTAGACCTACATCAGTTCCTATCCACACGGTTTTTTCACGATCAACGAAAATGTCTTTAACATCATAAAAACTTAACCCCTGCGCCACTGAATAATGTCTAAATCGATATTCTCCATTCTCTTTAATACACTTTACGGCACCGTGGCTAGATGTTCCAATCCACAATTGCCCATGCATATCGGCCTCTATATCCGTTATATCGTTCGCATCAAGTTCGGAGTCTTTATCCAGTATATAAACTTTGGCAGATCCGGTTCCTGCGAGTAAAGCGTCAAGCTCGTTAATCTTCACATAATTTGCCCCTCGTTTCGTGCCAAACCACAACTCACCATCGTATTCTTCAATTGCTGAAATTTGATTATTTGACAAGCCGTTTTCAGCCGTTATGTGCTTAACGGTAGCGTTCGAGTCGTTGTAGAATTCATTAAGGTTTATTACAAATACTCCAGTATTTTCGGTGCCTATCCACATTCGGTCTTTACCATCAATATGCAGTCCGGTAATTAATCTGGAACCTTCAACGGTTTTCGCAATTTCGTAACGTTGCACTTTTTGGTTCTCCGTGTCGTAAACAAAAAGACCCGAACCTTTTGTGGAGAATATAATTTTGTTGTGCAACGTGTCTTCAGCAAAATCGGATACTTCTTGATAGGAGTTGAATTTTTCGATGTGAATACTCTCAAATAGTTTGGTAACCGCATCATAGCGCGTAATACTTCCGCCCCAGTGTCCAAAATACATATCCCCATTATCGGCTCTAAACGAAGATGTAACCCATTCTTCTGCAACGGAGTCGTTAATTCCGTAAGATTTGAATTCTATTCCATTCCACGAGGCGAGACCTGAAACTGTTCCTACCCATAGATTTCCTTCATTATCTTGAGTGATAGTGTTTACCTGACTTTGAGGTAGTCCGTGCTCAACACCATATTGGTTGAAATTAACAACTTGTGCAGTACCAACTAATGAAATTACACTTGCAATAATAATTGCAAAGAACTGGAATTGAGTGAGGAAGCGCAGCATTAGAATAAACCTAGTTTTAGGCGCGTAAAGCTAAAATAAATTTTAGGATAAGTTAGGTTGTACGTTCTAGGATTTCAACGAATTAATGATACTTTTTTTCACCAGCATTAATACTAATATCCAGACGATTGGCCATTGGAGGAATAGGGCATGAGTATTTCTTGTTATAGGCGCAGTAGGGGTTGTAGGCAAGGTTAAAGTTTAAGTTAAAACTGTTCGAGTTTGGAATTGTAATATCTAAGTATCTTCCTGAATGGTAGGTTGATTTACCGTTGCTAAGGTCATTAAAAGGGACAAAAAGAGATTTGGACGTGTCAGATTCTTGTTTATATGCATGCAATTTATGTAGTTTATCATTAATCATAAATACTACATTACCATAGTGAATGTATTTTGGCCTGCGCTCCGTGTTAGTTTCAAATTCAATGCGTCCGCCATTAAAAACACTTCGATATTCAGCCTGAACATTAAAGGAATCATTTTGAGGGAAGTAATTCAATGCGATAAAATTTTTACGTTCTTCTTCTGGAAGAGGCGAGCTATTGGAAAGCATAAATTCATGCTGCTCTTTTTGGTGCAATTGAAACGCAGTCAATTCAGATGCTGGTTTTTCAGAGCAACTCACCAGAATAAATATGCACATTAGGTAAGTAAAACGTATCAAAACCGGGCTGCTAACTTTACATTTAATCTTCTATTTGTTAGGAAATTAGGTACTCCATAGATTCTATCAGAAATATCTCGAATCCATAAATACGAAATCGTATTGTTTATGCCAAACATATTGAAAACCTCGACTGCTACCCATGCTTTTTCAACGAATTGAAATTTGCCTTCGGGTCTTCTTTTTCTATCTGGTTTTACAATATCGTACGAAAAACCAACATCAACTCTTCGGTACGGGGGCATTCTCAAAGTGTCTTGATATCTATTGAAGGATGGAGGGCCGAATGGCAACCCGGATGCAAAAATGAAATTGAGATTAACTTTCAAATCCGGAATTTTTGGGACATAGTCCTGGAAGAAAATACTGAACCGAAATCTTTGGTCAGTAGGTCTAGGAATAAAATCCGGAAAAAACTGAGTACTGTCAACCGCCACTTGGTCGAAGGTGTAGTTCGGAATGATAAGTTCTCCTTCTTTATTGTAACGTTCCCAATACGAGTCGTTTTTCAAATCTTCTTCGGTTTTCATAAATCCTACGGTTATCCAACTATCAATGCCTTTTACAAACTCGCCAAATACTCTAAAGTCTAGCCCCCCAGCGTATCCTTCTGATGAATTTTCTGCATAGTATCGAATGCGCACATTGTCAATTTCGTACGGAATTAAATCGTTGTAACGTTTATAATACGCCTCAGTGGTCAGCTTAAATGGACGGTCGAACATCTGAAAATTGTAATCTGAACCCAGAACGTAATGAATACTTTCTTGAGCGCGGATATTTGGGTTCACAACACCATCAATGTTTCGCATTTCACGGTAGAAGGGAGGCTGATGATAGTATCCCCAAGCCAGGCGAAATAACCAATCGTGTTTCCAATTGGGCTTAAAGGCAATTGAAGCTCTTGGACTAATAGTAGTTTGATTGTTAAAATCCCAATAATTTGCACGAATACCAGCCGTAAATGAAAGTTCATTAGAGTCTAAATCCAATGTCTTTTTTGCTTGAAAATAACCCATTAGCCGCTGTGAGAATATATCGTTGTTCGAACGCACCGAACGTTTCATGTCAATAGAGTTTCGAGGGCTATTTGGAACCGGGTTAAGCGTGTCGGTTGGAAGGTAGGAGAAGTTAAGGGTTTCAACGCCTTGAGGAGAAGAATAGCCTGTTGAGTCCTGGTATTCCCATTCTTTTAGCTGGTCAGAAATTTGTTCCATTTGGTAACGAACACCCCAGTCCAACCGTGCAAAGTTTCCGTAATGCGTTCCTTTATGTTGTAAGTTAGCAACGTTGGCCTCTAGGTAGTTACGTGCATGATTAATAAAACCTCCAACGCCACGATTAAACTTTACTTCTCCAAAATTATCGGAACCTAAATCTCTGTCCAGTTCGTCTAACCGGTATGCACCTTGAATATCAAAGGTTTCACTTTCTACCGTTCTAAAAATAGAAGAAATGAGTCTGAGGCTCGTTTTTTTAGTGGGCTTGTACGTCGCACTCAAGGCAGCAGTTCCAGTAGAGTAGGAGTCCACTTCTTGTCCTTCAAAAAATATGGAGAGTTGTAGTGCTTCATTCACATTCCCAAACTCCGTTTCGCGTGATTGTGGAATAAACAAATACTGATTTCGAGATACATTAAGCAGTAAACCCAATTCTAATTCTGTATTGATTTGATAGGTGAAAAAACCTTGATAATCAATGAATTGTGGCTGATATTCAGCTTGAGTTTGTAATCCTTGTAATACGTATTGGTTGGTGCGGTAACGAACGCCATGAATTTGTGTAAATCGATAATCTGTAGAAGCATCACCATAATGACCGGTAGCTCCTAATAAACTTATTGCAGCTGATCCTTCTGGTTTGCTTGGTCGTTTGTATTTTATGTCCAAAACAGATGACATTTTATCTCCGTAAACTGCATCAAAACCACCGGCTGAGAATAGTACATTATCCACCAAATCAGGGTTGGTAAAACTAAGCCCCTCTTGCTGCCCAGACCGAATCAGAAATGGACGATAGACTTCCATGTCGTTCACATAAATGAGGTTTTCATCAAAATTTCCGCCACGGACGTTATAGGTGCTACTCAACTCATTGTTGGAAGCTACCCCTGGCATGGTAAATAAAACACTTTCAAAATTTCCGGTTGGGGAGGGGAGTTTCTCTGTGAATTTAGGGTCAATTTTTATTAGATTGGAGGTTCGGTTTTGTTCTGCTTCAACGGTGTGTATTTTAATATTTTGAGCCTTTTGCTTCATGGTGATGTTCACCTTTTTTTCTTGACCCGGCTTTAGGTTGAGCAAAAACCGTTGTGTTTCGTATCCGATAAATGAAAATGCGACGGAGACACTACTATCTGCTGGAAGTGTGATTTTAAAGCTACCATCATTTCTGGAGCTGACTCCTTTTCCAGAACCCGGAATAGAAATACTGACCGCAGGCATTTTTTTGCCCAAACTGTCTAAAACACTACCTGATAATGTTGCAGTATTTTGCGCACGAGTAATCGTGGCTATAAAAAACAGAAGAAGTAAAAAGGAAAAACGCTTAAAGCTCATCGGCCAGCAAAAGTAGAATTATGCTTAACAGTGCCAACCAACGATAACATCAGCAAGATATTGCTTGTTATACTTTAAACAACCAATCAGAATATTCACTCACTCGACCGCGTTTAAGGTCGTTTAGGTAAACGGCCATTTTGTTGCTGAATTCGCGTCCAGCAATTTCAGGAAGTTTGTGATCTGTTCCATCGACGCCAATTTCAGAAATATGCGCAATGGTGGCGGCTGTACCTACTCCAAAAGCTTCGGTAAGTTTACCATTTTGCAACCCTTCCTTTATTTCAGAAACCAATACATCGCGTTCTTCAACAATGTATCCCCAATCTCGAGCGATGGTTAAAATACTATCTCTGGTAATTCCTGATAGAATAGACGTTGAAGTTTTTGGCGTAATTACTTTTCCGTCCAAAACGAACATAGCGTTCATCGTTCCAGATTCTTCAATTCTTTCATGGTCTTTGGCGTCAGTCCAAAGTAATTGGTCGTACCCTTCGGCAAAACCTTCTCTTGCAGGAAATAAAGAAGCTGCATAATTTCCACTGGTTTTGGCTGAACCAACACCACCTTCCATAGCACGTGCAAATTGGGTTTCAATTTTTACACGAACTGGTTTTGAGTAGTAGGCACCAGATGGTGAAAGGATAACCATAAAACGGTATCTACCAGAAGGTTTTACACCTAAAAACTCTTCAGTACCGAACATAAACGGTCGGATATACAAAGAACTCTCTTCGCCTTCTGGCATCCAAGCGCGATCCATATGAACCAAGGTTTTGATGGCTTCCAAGAATATTTCTTCTGGCAATTCTGCCATGCAAAGTCTTCTGGCAGAATGGTTTAAGCGTTTTGCGTTGGCTTCAGGTCTAAAGATTAAAATTTCGCCGTCGTTGGTGGCGTGTGCTTTTAATCCTTCAAAAATAGATTGACCGTAATGGATGAAACTAGTAGCTGGACTCATTTCAATATTCTGAAACGGTTGAATGGTTAAATCACCCCATTTTCCGTTTTCGTAGTCGGCAACAAACATGTGGTCTGTGAAAGTTTTTCCGAATTGTAATTCTAGTTTTTCGTTGGAATCAAGCTTAGAATTAGGTACGGGTTGAATCTGTATGTCTATTTTCTCACTAATCATAAGCTATATTTTTCGGAGTGCAAAAGTAACACATTTAAAGTCGAAGGAAAAAGCTAAAAAATGGTATAGACTGGTAATTACGGACTTTCTCTCTGCAAGTATTTAATGAAATCGATTATTTAAGTGAATATGATTTTTTGAAATAGGGTTTGAGGTTATAATAATTCCCTACTTCCCTGAAGTGTGCATAACTGTTAGGCTAAACTGCGAATTAAAGCGGTTCAGGTTGGCTTGTACTTAGTTTTTTTGTATTCTTTTTAGTAATTCTTTCAAAATCTCATCTTTTTCATCTACCAAATGGTCTTTTATAAAAATGTCTGGAATTACCCCTTGTTTAAGTTCTTTTTTATTCGGTCTAATTATGTACCCTTTAGGAACTTTAATGGTGACTTTAGTTTTCGGAAGGCTATATTGAAATTGAGAAGCATAAAGTGTGGGGAAGTCACCAGTTTGTTCTCCTACGATTGTTGCCAAATGATAGTCTTGTATCATGGCAGCAGTTACAGCAGCCATTGAATAAGAGTGTCGATTAATTAAGACATAAACTTCTCCAGCAAATCTCTTTGATTCTTCTTGTGGGTAATAGTTTTCAAACGGATATTCATATATTTCTCCATTTTCGTGTTCCAATATCTCTTTAAAATAAAGGTCGGTAGTGTCGTTGTTTAGTCGGGTCTGCTCTTTTAAAGTTTGGCTAGTTTTTATAGTGAATTTTGAATTCCATTTAAAGGGTTTTTCTGCAAAGTATGAAACCAAATAATCACTGAATTCGTTGTGTCCACCAGCATTGTTTCTTAAATCAATAATTAATGTCTTCTTGTTTTTTGTTTTGATTTCCGAGAAAACAGAATCAATGAATGCTTTATATGCATTTTCATCTCCGTTGAAGTTTCCTGGTTTCAGATAAGCTGAAGTTTCATAGAATTTCAAAAACCTGTTGGATGTTATTATTTCACTTCTCTTCATTTCAAAGTCATTTATTAGGTCTACAGCGGAAGTTTCAATATCGATTACTTTTTCTGCTCTTTTAATTGATATTGTAAACGAATCTTTCCGTCCGTAAACTTGCCAGTACAACCTTGGAAATGACCAGAATTCCAACTTAGCATTTTTAAAATACGGAGTTTCTGCAGATAACTGAGGATGAATCTTGGCTATTATTTTTTCAATTTCAATATCATCAATGGCTACTACTTCGCCTCCCACCTGTAGATTATTGTTATCAGAGAAGTTTTTTCTTATGTAAACATTTCCTTCTTCAATGGAAATTTCTAATGGAAAGACGGTTCCTCCATTCAACGCATAATTTTTATACGCAGAAATTGGAAAGTCAATTTCTGCATGTCCGGTATTGGCTTTGGAAATGACTTGTTGAAAAACAGTTACGGCTTGTAACAAATTCAAAGAATCATGAGTAATTGATTTTTTGACTTCTAAGTAATTTTTTGTGAAGGCCTTCTTATCCGTATAAGCATACAAATTATAGTGTGTCTTTTCTAACGAATTATGAAGGAAATCTAAATCTGATAGAATGCTTTTTTTGTCAAAATTTTGAGAAAATAATAAACCTGTACTAAGAACTAGGGTGAGAAAACTCGAAGTAAGTTTTTTTTTCATCATTATTGTTTCTTGACAGACAATGTAATAAATCGACTTGGTACATTTTTTTAGTACAACGTCGGCAAGGAAACGTAAGAGAGTTTGAAATACGGCCCTATAGATTTACCACTTAACCAAGTCAAATATTTTTATTATCTATTTTACTTTTTTATTAACAAAAGTTTTGGTTTGGCGGACTTTTCAAAAGCTCCAAACTTTTGAATACCACCGAATCCTTATGTGTTCTTGGCCATTGTTGTATTACGTTTTCTTTTTAGTAAAAGTGTCAAGCATTCTATGTTTTCCTCTAATTCTTGACATTCTTCAATTTGATTTTCTAAATAAGTGTTGAATAATTTTTCTTTATCAGGATGGGATTGAATAAGGTGCGTTATCCGGTCTCGTATTAATTTGGTATTTGTTTGATTCGTTTTTCTGAGTTCGTCTTTGTCCCATACAATCTGGTTTATAACCTCAAATCCACTTTTTTCTAGTTGCAAATGGAACTCCTCTTTGTTCGGTAAGTTTTCAGGATTGTTTAGTTGGTTTATGTTATAAAGGCCTTCAAAAACTATCCAACTTTGATCTAACATATACTTCTCTAATTCACATAGAGATTGAGTTACATTTCCGAAAATATCTGAGTCATGTGCATAAATGACCAAATCGAAATCACAATAGTGCTCAACCATCTTCTTTATATCTCCAACTTCAAATTTTAAATTTTCTGAATAGCTATGTCGAGAAGCATATCTTTTTGCTTCATCAATAAATTCAGACATTAAATCAATTCCTATTCCCTCAAATTTGATTTTTTCACTAAGCTGAATGAGGACAGATCCTTTACCGCATCCTAAATCAATTATCCTTTTTAACTTGTTTGAAGGAATATGTTTTTCGACTAAGTGAATCACATATTCAGGCATACTGCCTAATCCCCAAAGATTTTTTAAAATTTCCGGAATAAATGGGATTATTTCAGAATCGTCTAAATCAAGTGAATCAAGAAAATCATCCCTCACTTCGTTCATTTCTTATCGTTTTATTTTTGTGTCCAACAACGGTTTGGCTATAAACAGTAGCGTCTTGCAGGGCACGCACTATAACTGTTGTGCCACATCGTAATTTTTATTTATTTCAAAAATAATAGTGCTTCTCTTGTCAATTCAGACTTTCTAACTCTTAAGAAGTCTTCAAACCAATTTTCAAGTATTTTATCAATCTCATTTTTATTAACTGTCTTTGAGTTCCTTCTGGATTTCACGTAATTCTCTCTTGTCATCCTTTCGGATAACTCTCTAATAGTTTTGACGTTAAGTTCATTACCCAATTTATTTGAAATCCAAAAGCCGCCTATTGCTAGTCCTATTCCAATAAGTCCATATTGCCAGTCTATGAAAAGCATGATAAAAGAGGCTATGAACAAAATCACTAAGAATCCTGTAACGAAAGATGGTGGTTGCAATACTGTAAGCTTAAACCCTAAATTCCCTTCAAGGATTTTTATCTGATTTTTTCTGGTTTCCCTTGGAAATATTTCCGCAAGTTCTGTAGTGGTAGTGACTTCTTTTTTGTCTATGTCAAGTGAACATATCATGACTTCTCTTAACTTATGAAAAGCTTGTTGAGTAGTGCAACCGCCAGAATGGTCGAGATTGATTTTAGTCTTAATCTCGTCACAGAATTCACCGTAAGTTTTAACATGAGCAAGTTCGTTAGCCTCAAATCGAATGTCGAACGAGTCTTCGATTTTAAGAAGCATGTCTTCTAAGTCTTCCGAGTCGATTTTTAGTTCCATGTCTGTCTTTTTTGCATGTGTGGCAACGTTTTAGCTATAAGCAGTAGCGTCCCGAAGGGCGCTATTGCTTATAGGTTTTGTTGGCAATAGTTTTTATTTTATTCCTAGAATTGATTCAAAGACTCTTTCAAAAAAGGTCTGTACCACATTGGCTAATTTTTCATTTTCATGATCTTTTTCCCAATTAGAGTTTGTCTTATCACAGTTAGCGTATCGAACAACTATATCACCTTTGTCAGATACATAAAATGCTCTAAGTGAAATTTTGTCAGAAAACTCGGAGTAACCAATGAATTTGAAATCATTTGTTTCCGAATCAAAAATATTCAGTTCTATTGGAATCGCATTTGGAGTTTTTGGATACTTATTGTTTGACCTGTAAAAGCGGAACATCAAAGTTGATACAATTCTATTAGTATCATTATTATGAAATCTAATTGAAAAGAAATTTGTGCTTGGCGCAATTCCATTTTCTTTTAATTGTTGATACTTTTCAAACGTTATTTGAGGATATTCATAAAAGCTTACATAATGACTTTCTACATTTTCATCAATTATTGAAACAACTTGTTTGAATTCAAGTTTTATTTGGTTGACTTTATTTTGCCAAAGTTCAAATTCAGCCTTTGATTTTGCGAGTCTTTGTTGTGAGTCCTTTGCGCCAATTCGTTTAGCCCAATCCTTAAGTCGATTAGATTCATCCCTAACCCTTGTGTATTCTTCAAAAAGACTTGTACAATTATTAGTGACAACTTCAATAATCGGTTCATATTCACCATCGTCAGCTAAACCGAGTGCATTATAGTAATCAGGTCTTTCAGTTCTCTTAATATTACAGATAGGAAATCCAGCCTTTAAGAGGATAAGATTTAAGAGTAACCGAGCTGTTCTTCCATTCCCATCTTTAAAAGGGTGGATTTTAACCATTTCATGGTGTGCAACTGCTGCGGTGATAATAGGATTCTGTGACTGATTTTCTTTAATCCAATCAAAAAGCTCTCTCATTTTTATTGGAACTTCAAACGGTTCAGGTGGTGTATGTTCTGAACCAGTAATTATTACACCAATATTTCTATATTCTCCTGGGCTTAACGAGTCGTCTTCACCAATTATTAGTTTATGAATTTGTTTTAAATAATTCTCGGAAATTTCAACATCTTCTTGGGCTAATTCATACAGGAAGTCAAATGCAATTCCCAAGTTTTTGACTTCAATGCTATCTTTTAAGGGTTTACCTGAAATATCAATACCTTCTTTCAATACTAATGAGGTCTCCTGTAAGGTCAACCTATTGCCTTCGATTCCTGTACTGTGAAAAATGTGGTGAGTTCTAAAGTGCTCTTTAAGTTTTTCAAGAGCAATTTTGTCTAAAGGAGTCTCTCTAAATGTTTCAACTTCTTCAGTTAAATTTTTGATTTGCTGAGACAAATCAGGTGAAATGAAATCTTTACTTAATTCAATCATGGTATTCTATTTTATGTCATTATTTAATTGTTGCCAACTAGTTGCTAAACCAATATGCGTTTATATTCTATTATATTTTTCTTCTGTACCCCTTTGCATCACTGAATTGTGTTGCGAAAACAATAGACCTTCAATTGCAAAAAACCAGAAGTTTATTTTCGTGTTTGTCGTCAAAAAAGTAGCTTATACTGGTATTTAATTTGGATAAGATTAATTGATTATTAATTACCCAAAGTTAATCAAACCGAAAAAACGGCTACATGCTTCCAAGAAGTGCTTTACTAAAACTGCTTCAACTCAGACAGCGGAGCCCAACCTTCATTACCGTCTGGTAGGCTAAGGCGTACCCAGTCGTTTACTTCTTCAAGGACGTTTACAGTGGTACCTTCGTGCACAATAAATAGGTCTGAGGAACTGGCTCTGGGTTCTGCTTTTACCGAAAGTGAACCGGCAAATACAACGGCTTGGTTTTCAGAGGTGACGTAGTTTTTCGCGCTAAAGCCAAATATCAAACTAGCAGCGGTCAACAAGAAAAAACCAAGTGAAAGGAAAAACGCCATTTTTTTCAACGAAACGTTAGCAGATAATAAGTAATAACCAATGAGTAATATAAATAATGCGAATGCTGTTGTAGCCAAAATGCCCCAACCGTCTATGCTCAATAGGTTTCTGACTTTAAACCAACCTTGCTGTAGAATAGGGGTGGGTACGTCTTTGATTCGGTCAGTGATTTGGTCTTTAGCCATGTTTAAGTTGAACTCAATGTCTTTGTCAAACGGAGCGAGTTTACTTGCTTTTTCTAAATAGTAAATGGACGGCGCCAACTGGTTCAATTTGAAATAGGTATTGCCTAAATTGTAGTACAAATTGACTGAAGCGAAATTGGAGTTCACCACTTGGGCATACAATGTACGTGCGCTGTCGTAATTGCCCGCTTCGTATTGTTCGTTTCCGCTAAGAGCTAACTGTTGGTAGTGCTCGTGATCATTGCCAAATCCGTTAATGGATAGGCTTATTAAACTAAATAAAAGGATAGTTAACTGCTTCATTTTGTCCCTCCTTCTATGGTTTCAATCAGTTCAATCACTTTATCGTAAACGTTTTGTTCGGTTAAGTCCGAAACAGGCGCATAGCGTGCCATTTCGCACGAGTTTAATATTTCTATTAGTTCCTGAATGGTTTGGGGGTCAATGCCAATGGAAGATAGTTCTTTTTGAATGCGCTCTTTGTTTAATTCGGCCACAGGAATGCTAAACTTATTCGACAAGAATCCATAAACCGACCGGAAAATTTCTTCGTAAAATTTACTGCTTTCGTTGTTGTTTAAATGTGCTTCGGCAGCTTTTAAATGTTTGGTAGCTAATTTTTTAGCTTTTCTGCGTCGTGTGCCCACTACATCTTTCTGAGATTCTAAAATACGCTTGCGAATTAGTAATAATAAAGATAGAATCATCACAGGGCCAATCATCAAAATCCAGAAAAGAACAGAGCCTAAATAAAAACTATTGGCTTCTTTTAGGTTAAAGCCATTTGGTTTTATGTAACGAATGTCGCTACCTAAAAGTGCGATGTCTTTTTTACTGACAGCACGTGTTCCTCCTCCTGATATTTCGGCTGGGTCATTTTCACCTCGCAATACGTTTATCTTGTATTCCGGTGTGGATTCGGTTACGTATTTTTTTCGAATTGGGTCGAAGTAGAAGAAAGAATAGGAGGGGATGGTAAATTCTCCTGGATGTCTAGGGATAATTAAATACTCAAATGACTTGTTGCCTTCAACACCAGCAGTAGTGGTTTTGATACTCGTGTTTTCCTTTGGGTCATAAACTTCAAAATCCGGTGGAAATTCCAGTTTGGGATCTTTCAGCAGTTTTACATTGCCTTTGCCACTAAGTTTGATTTTAAGATTGATGGCTTCATTAGTTTTTACCTCTTGTTTGTCGATGGTAGAGCTGATTTTAAAACTACCGACAGCACCGTCGAAACTCGTTGGTTTTCCATTCAAAGGCAATCGTTCCACATTTATGGTGGCTTTGTTGCTTACTGCTTTGTATTGAATGTCGCGATAAGAACCAAAAAACTGGTCAAATACCGAACGCGCTTTTCTATTGTCCTGAATTCTGAGTACTAAATCCATGGAAAGTGGGTCAAGTGTTAGTTTTCCATTTCGTTGCGGAGACAATACGACTTGTTTAATAATTGCCGTATTGAATTGCACTCCGTTAACGATTTCTGGTTTTAAATTTCCTTGACCAGCTTCGGTAATTTCTTGGCTGTAAAATCCATTAAACGAAGGCAATTCATTTATAGCGTTATCCACTATGCTCAAGCGAGTATAGATTTTGTATGTAGCAACAATTTGTTCGCCTACAAAGGTGTTTCGCTTGTTGACTATAAGTTTAATGAACACATTGTCTTTTACTTCATTACCCGGTTGCTGCGCTTTCTGCTGTCCACCTCCGCTTGAGTTTGGTTGCTTTGCGGCGGCCTTCACAACAGTTATTGAAACTGGATTTGAAGCAATGTTTTTGTTATTTGCAACAATGTTTGCAGGGGCAATTTCGAATGTGCCCATTTTTTCTGCGCGCAAAACGTAGCTTATTGCAATGCTGGCACTCATTTGGCCGTTGATGTATTGCATGCTCTGCGACTGGTTTGGTCCACTAAGCACTCTAAAACCATTAAATCGAGGAGGGGAGAATCGACTGCCTTGAGCATCTAAGGTGTATGTGATTTTAAAATGGTCGCCAACGCCAACTTGATTCCGATTTACGGTAGCCGAGAACTTCTGAGCAAGCAAAACGCTTCCGACAGAGAATAATAGAACCAATATGAGCAGTACTTTTTTCAAAACGCAGTTACCAGTCTTTTTCGATGTTAACTTTTTTGACTTTCACCTTTTTCTTCTTCAAATCTTCTTGCGTTTCTTTTTCTTCATCCTCAAGCATTTGAAGTAAGCGTTCAGCGTCTTCTTTAGACATTTCACCCTCTTTGGGTTCGCCATCTTGTGGTTGTTCTTCTTTGTCCTCGTTTTCGTCACCGTCTTTATTATCCTCTCCGTCTTTTTTGTCTTCGTTTTCCTTTTCCTCGTCGTCTTTTTGTTGGTCGTCCTTATTTTCTTCGTCTTCCTTTTTATCTTGGTCCTTTCGCTCTTGGTCTTGCTTTTCTTGGTCTTCGTTTTTGTCCTGATTTTCTTGGTCTTGATTCTGCTCTTGTTGCTGCGGGTTTTGTTCTAATAACTTTTTTGCTACTGCCAAATTGTAACGTGTCTCGTGGTCATTCGGGTTAATTCTAAGCGAATTCTTATAAGCTTCTATGGCCTCCTTCAATTTTTGAGATTGTAAGTATGAGTTTCCTAGATTATGATAGGCTTTTGCTCTGGTGCTGTCAACTTCCGAATTTTTTGCAATGCGCCGAAACTCACGAACAGCATCTTCCATTTTTTCTTGACGGTAATAAGCGTTGGCAATATTGAATTCCGCTTCCGTATAATTTGGTTTTTTGTCCAGTGCTTCATTATACTTTTTAATGGCGATTTCGTAATCTTTCTGATTAAATGCTGAATTACCTGCATCTAAGTCGAACTTTGCAGTTTGCGCCATGCTTGCAGTTGACATCGCTATAAAGGCTATGCTTGCGCACAAGATGATAAAATGACTAGAAATACTGCTCATACCTTTGATTTTGGCTCGAACAATTTAAGATTACTAATAAGCTTGTTTTTTCTTTCCGTCACAAAAAACTCTAAAATCAAAAAGAAGAGTCCAATCGCCACAAAGTATTGAAATCGGTCTTCGTAATCGGTGAATAATTGGGTGCCAATTTCTGCTTTGTCCAATTGCTCCAATTCGTCTAAAATTTGATTTAGACCGGCATCCGAATTTGTTGCACGGATATAATATCCATTTCCTTCAGATGCTAATTCTTTAAGCATTTGCTCGTTGAGTCGCGTTACTACACTATTGCCCTCTTTATCTTTTCGGTAACCCAGTTTTCTACCGTTTTGGTACAACGGAATTGGAACTCCTGCAGTTGTTGCCATTCCGACTGTAAATATCTGAATGTCTGCATCAGCGGCATTTTTTGCTTCCTCAACCGCGTCTTCCTGATGATTTTCTCCATCAGTAATAATGATGATGGCTTTTCCGGCTGCGCTTTTTTCATCAAACGATTTTATACAGCGTTTGATAGCTGCGCCAATATTTGTTCCTTGGGTGGGAATGATGTCAGTACTTACGGTTCTTAAAAAAAGTTTGGCAGCGGCCAAATCTGAGGTAAGTGGAAGTTGCGTATAAGCTTCTCCTCCAAAAACTACAATTCCGATTCTGTCGGAATGCAAGCGGTCAACCAATTTGGAAATTGCTCGTTTAGATTTTTCAAGACGATTCGGTTTTAAATCTTCCGCAAGCATACTGTTACTCAAATCCAACGCAATCATGATGTCAATCCCTTCACGTTTTACTTCTTCGAGCTTTGACCCAATTTGCGGATTTGCTAATCCAACTACAAAAAACAAATAAGCTAATGAAAACAAGGTGGTTTTTACAAATAGTTTGTAAGTCGCCTTCATTGGTATGTTATTGTCAATCAGCGATAAATCGGAAAATTCGCGCAGTTTTTTCAATCGCCAACTGCGGTATAGGAAAAATACTGTCCATATAACTGGAATTCCAGCAAGGGCATATAATATTTCAGGGTTTTCGAGTCTATACATCGTTACACAATAGCTTTAAACCAGGTGTTTTTCAATAAAAATTCCAGTCCCAAAAGGCAAACTCCTAACAATAACCACGGAAAGAATTCTTCTGTTTTGTTTTTGTATTCCGTTACTTCAATCTTTGATTTTTCGAGTTTGTCAATTTCAGTGTAGATATCCGCGAGTTTATCGTTATCAGTGGCTCTAAAATATCTACCATCTGTTGTTTTGGCAATTTTCTGTAGAGTTGCTTCATCAATCTTTACATCCATTTGTTGGTATTGAACTCCAAAAGGAGTTTGAACAGGGTAGGGAGCTTTTCCGTTAGTTCCGACACCAATGGTGTAAACCCGAATTCCGAAGGTTTTAGCAATGTCAGCCGCAGTAAGCGGAGGAATAGCCCCTGTGGTATTAAACCCATCCGTGAGCAAAATGACTACTTTACTTTTCGCTTCCGAAGTTTTTAAACGATTTACGGCGTTAGCCAAGCCCATTCCTATTGCCGTTCCATCTTCAATCATGCCATTTTTTATTTCTAAAAAGAGATTCTTGAGTACATCATGGTCGGTTGTTAACGGGCATTGCGTGAAACTTTCACCAGAATAAACCACCAATCCTATTCGATCTGTTGGACGTTTTGAAATAAAGTCAACAGCTACATTTTTAGATGCTTCCAATCGGTTTGGTTTCAAATCTTCGGCCAGCATACTCCCTGAAATATCCAAAGCCAATACAATGTCAATTCCTTCAGTGTTGATGTCTTGCCAAGAGGAGGAGCTTTGCGGCCTGGCCATTGCCATGATGATTGCCGCAATAGCAATTAATCGGAGTGCGATTAATCCTTGATAAGCATATGTTTTAATGGACTTTTTCTGGGCATTGAAAAATGAAATTGAAGGTAGTTTTACTCTAGCTCGATTGGTATTGAATCGATAAACATAGAATGCCAGCATAGCTGGAATGAGCAGCAAAGCCCAGAACCATTCTTTATGCGCAAATTCAATTCCCTCAAGCATTATGATTCTTCCTTTGGAGGTTCAACAACAATTAACTTGGTTTCTTCAACTAACTGATAAGCTATTTTCAGGATTTCCTGGTTTTCGGAAGCAAGTGGAGTCTCTTTCGCAAACTTCACTAAGTCAGTCAGCATCAAAAGTCTTCGTAACGATTGTTTTTGGACATCGGTTAACTCAGATAACCGCAAGAAATGCAATATTTCTTCAGTGGTTTGCTCCATAGCTGCTACCTTGAATCGGTTCTCAACGTACTCTCTTACAATTTCAGACAGTGCTACGTGATAACGTTTTATTTGATTATTCTGCCAGAGCTCCTCGTCTTCAAGAGTTTTTAATTTGCCTAACGCAATAATGTGAGCAGGAATATCAGGTTTTACTTCAATCTTCACTTCTGGTTTCCTTCTCAATCTTATGATAAGCACAATGATTAATCCTATGATTAAAGCTCCGAGCCAAACCCATAGAACATACTTACCATACGCGTTAATGTAATCCTCCATCGTTAGTGGGTCAGTAAGTAAAGGTTTGATGTCAGCAATTGCGTTCGTGCTATCTACCGGAACGTCGGCAACTGCAATTAAAAATGCATCGGAGGCGAAAGTGTCGTTATTAATAACGGTTGGAATAGGAGGAATGGGGTAATAACCAGAATCCCAACTCGTAATGGTTACTCGTTTATGGAGCGAGTAAATATTTCCATTGGCAATGGTATCCCATTCGGTTTGTTTTACAATTTCGACGTCACTAGCCAGCGAATCGATCAAAATAGGTAAGGAAACGAAGTCTCCATCTTTGGCCGAAACGGAAACATCAACGTTTATTTGTTGCCCAATAAAAATGATATTGGTGTCAGGTTTAGCAGTAATACCAAATTGTTGAGCACTCAATTGAAAAGTAGCCAGAAACGCAAAAACTATGGAAACTAAGAACCGCATTATCTTTTCTTTTCTCGCTTTTTGAATAAGTTCATTAATGGTTTTACGTAATTGTCTTCCGTAGAAATGCTGGTGTAATCAATTCCAGATTTGTTGAATTGGTTCAATAATGTCTTTTTATGTTCGCTTGCTCTTTTATTGTATTCCATTCGAGTCGATTTACTTGAAGTATCAACCAAAACGGTAGCTTTTGACTCCGCATCGTAGAACGGAACTAACCCAAGGTTTGGCATATTTTCTTGAAGTCTGTCATAAATGCGCAACCCAATCAGGTCGTGTTTTTTGTTGGCCACTTTCAAGGCACTTTCGTAATCTTTTTCATCGATAAAATCAGATAGCAAAAACGCCGTACTTTTCTTTTTTATGGCATTGGTAAGGTAGCGCAATGCTTCGCCAACATTGGTGCCATTGGTTTGTGGTTCAAAGGAAATTAGTTCTCGTATAATCCTAAGGATGTGAGATTTACCTTTTTTAGGTGGAATAAATTTCTCTACTTCATTGCCAAAAAAGATAACCCCAATTTTGTCGTTGTTCTGAATGGCCGAAAAGGAAAGCACCGCACAGATTTCGGTTATCAATTCTTTTTTCAATTGCGTTCGAGTTCCAAAAAATTCAGACGCACTGGTATCTACCAAAAGCATAACGGTCATTTCTCGTTCTTCTTCAAAAACTTTAACGAACGGACTATTGAATCTGGCTGTTACGTTCCAATCAATTTTACGGATTTCATCGCCAGGGTGATAGTCGCGCACTTCATTGAAAGTCATACCCGAGCCTTTGAATGCCGAATGGTATTCACCTGCAAAGAGCTGATTAGACAAGCCCCTTGTCTTGATTTCAATTTTGCGTACTTTTTTTAGTAGCTCCGAAGTTTCCATGAACTTGGTTTATGGAATTTCTACGTGATTTAGAATCTCAGTAATAATGTCAACGGTGGTTACGTTCTCAGCCTCAGCCTCGTAACTCAATCCAATTCTGTGACGCAATACATCTTTACAAACGGCACGCACATCCTCTGGAATAACATATCCTCTTCGTTTAATAAATGCATAAGCTTTTGCTGCTTTGGCCAAACTGATACTAGCTCTTGGAGAAGCACCAAAATCAATCAAATTCGCAAAATCCGCCAAACCGTATTCTTTGGGGGTTCTTGTAGCGTAAACAATATCTACAATGTACTGCTCTATTTTCTCGTCCAAATAGACTTCTTTCACAATCTCCTTAACCTTAACCACATTTGCTGGGCTAATTACAGGATTCACTTTTGGGAAACCTTTGCTCGAAATGTTACTTCTAATAATCAGTTTTTCTTCTTCTTTTTTAGGGTAATCCAAAACCACTTTAAGCATAAAACGATCCACCTGTGCTTCCGGCAATGGATAAGTACCTTCCTGTTCTACAGGGTTTTGAGTAGCCATAACCAAAAATGGTTTTGGTAGTTCAAACGTGGTTTCGCCAATAGTTACTTGTTTTTCTTGCATGGCTTCGAGCAATGCAGATTGAACCTTTGCTGGTGCTCGGTTTATTTCATCTGCTAGGACGAAATTGGAAAATATAGGACCCTTTTTAATGCTAAATTCTTCTTTCTTTTGGCTATAAATCATCGTTCCAATTACATCAGCAGGTAATAAGTCTGGGGTAAATTGGATACGATTAAAGTCTGCGCTTACGGCTTGCGATAATGTGGTAATGGCTAAGGTTTTTGCCAATCCTGGAACACCTTCTAACAAAATGTGACCGTCACTTAGCATTCCGATCAGCAAGGACTCCACCATCTGGTGTTGACCTACAATTACTTTTCCTATTTCAAGACTAAGTAATTCTACAAATGCACTTTCCTTTTGTATTTTTTCATTCAACGCTCTAATATCGGCAGAACCGGTATCGGATTGAGTAGCATTAGTTTCTAATTCCATTTTTTAAATCGTTGTATTTATAAACACGTCATTTTGTATGTTGCAAAACTCTAGTAGCAGCGCGGTTTTCAGAAGAAATACGCTGTTAATTAAAGTTAAGCATTCTGGACTCGAAGTTGATTCAAACCTCACTAATTTCGGAAGTCTTTGCTGTTAAAAAAATCTATAAAATGAGTAAAAATTTAAGTCTGGATAAAACCATCTATTTTGTTCGTGAATTCCATGAAGCTTTCAAAGTACCGTTTGAAAAAGCTCCAATTGCCGAAATTGCTCCTGAATTGATTGAACTGCGTCATAAACTGATGCAAGAAGAAAATGAAGAATATTTGGAAGCAGCACAAAATGGTGATTTGGTTGAAGTAGCCGATGCACTTGGCGATATGTTGTACATATTGTGTGGGACTATTATTTCGCACGGAATGCAATATAAAATTGCTGAAGTTTATGAGGAGATTCAGCGCAGCAATATGAGCAAGTTGGATGCAAAGGGTAATCCCATTTATCGAGAGGATGGTAAGGTGATGAAAAGTGACCAGTATTTTAAGCCGGATATTGCTTCTATTCTTAATAAGTAATTGTATTGGTAAACTCCTGATAAATTGTCACTCTGAATTTATTTCAGAGTCTCTAACCAAATAGATTCTTATTGAGAAACCAAAATGTTTGCAGCATGACTCTTATGGAACTTTTGAGTACTGTATTTTCATGTTTTTCATCGTTCAATCAGATTGTTAATATCCCTACTTTTGCTCGCTGATTTTTTAGCTTAAATATGTATCATTTACACGAGAAATACGAAGCGGTAATTGGATTGGAAATCCACGTTCAATTATTGACTGATAGTAAAGCTTACTCCAACGATAAAAATGAGTACGGTGCAGAGCCGAACTCAAATATTAGTGCCATAACGCTCGCTCATCCGGGTGTTCTGCCAAAAGTGAATGAGAAGCAATTGCAATTTGCTATTCTTTTGGGCTTGGCGTGTGAGTGTGATATTCGTGAAGAAAACCAATACGCTAGAAAAAATTATTTCTACGCTGATATGCCGAAAGGCTATCAAATTACACAGGATGAAACTCCAATCTGCAATAACGGTTTTGTGCGTGTAAAGGACGCAGATGGAAACGAGAAAAATGTAACCTTGACCAGAATACACATGGAAGAGGATAGTGGGAAGAGTATTCACGACCAAGACCCTTTTCATACGCTTATTGACTTAAACAGAGCTGGAACTCCATTATTAGAAATGGTAACGGAACCTGAAATTCGTTCTGGCGTTGAAGCCTACAACTTTGTAACAGAAGTACGGAAATTGGTTCGATACCTCGAAATCTGTGACGGAAACATGGAAGAGGGCAGTATGCGTTGCGATGCAAATATTTCTGTTCGTGAGCGAGGTTCAGAAAAATTCGGAACCAAAGTGGAGGTGAAGAATATGAACTCTATGCGAAATGTACAACGTGCTATTGAGTTTGAAATTGACCGCCAAATTAAGGCGGTTGAAGCCGGCGAAGAAATTTTTCATGAAACCAGAAGCTTTGATGCAGGAGCTGGTACAACTGCTGGAATGCGAAGCAAGGAAGAGGCTAACGATTATCGATATTTCCCCGAACCGGATTTATTGCCAGTAATGGTGACCGAAGAAAAAATAGAATCGGTAAAAGAAATTATGCCACCGCTACCGCATGAACTGTTTGAAAAGTACACCCAAGAATTAAAACTGAGTGATTATGACGCTCAAATTCTTACAGACAGCAAAGATGTAGCTTTGTATTACGAAAAGATGATTACTTCCTGTAGTAATTATAAAGCCTGTGCAAACTGGTTAATGGGTGAAGTGAAAGGATATTTGAATGATAAAGGTTTACACATTAGCGAGTTTCCTATTTCAGCGGAAAAGATTGCAGGAATTGTGCAATTAATAGATGAAGGAAAAATCAATAATTCTATAGCTAGCCAAAAAGTATTTCCTGCTTTACTAGAATCTCCTGAGAAAGATGCAGCCCAAATTGCAACTGAACAAAATTTGGTTCAAGAGGGTGATGACGATGCTTTATTGGGATACATTCAAGCGGCCATAGCTGCTTTTCCGGATAAAGCAGAAGCCTATAAAAGTGGTAAAAAGGGATTACTGGGTCTTTTTATGGGCGAGGTAATGAAAAAGAGTGGTGGAAAAGCTGACCCGAAAAAAACAAATGCATTGTTAAGAGAAGAATTAGAAAAGTAATGAGAAAGTTAGTTGGATATTTTGCCGTTTTGGCGGTTGTATTAAGTTCTTGTAACCAAGAAGAGGTTATTAGCCCAAGTGGAACTTACGTCGAAGGTCAGATTGAGGGTGTTGAAGGGGGTGAACTAATATTACTTCAATCTTTAATGGATAATGCGGTAAAAACTGTGGATACAATCATTCCTGACCCTGATGGAGTTTTTAAGATTGGACCTGATGTGCCGAGAATAGGTTTCTACCGGATTTTTGTACACAATAATAGCTTTGTAAATGTGATTCTACAACCTAATGATACTCTTGAATTCGAAGCAGATATTACAGACCTTGAAGGAACGTATTATATTTCTGGAAGCGAGGAGACACAAAAGTTCAAAGAGTTGAACGATATGTTAAACGCATATATGGCATCAATGGATTCCATAAATAATCAAATACAAATATCTCAGTCAAAACAATACTTACAGGAGGTTGCTGACCTAATGACCATACGCGACCAAAATCAGATGAATACTGGCAATAGAATTAGAGCTTTTGTAAACGAAAATTCAACGTATTTGGCAAGTTTGTCTGCGGTTCAAAAGCTTGACCCAGAAGGTGACTTTGAGTTATTTGTAAAGGTAAAAGACGATTTAGAGCCAAAAATCGGAGGAACTGATTTGCACAATAACCTAAGTAGTAGAATTGCCCAATGGAGAAAAGCACAGATTGGTGCGAAAATGTTGGACATAACCTTAAAAAATCCACTAGGCGAGTCAATTACTCTGTATGAGCAGTTTGGAGAATATACTTTGGTAGATTTTTGGGCTAGCTGGTGTAGACCCTGTAGAGCGGAGAATCCAAACATTGTCGAGGCATACAAGAAATACAGAGATAAGGGCTTTAAAGTGGTTGGTATTTCTTTGGATAAAGAACCAAGGGAATGGAAGGCGGCCATTGAAAACGATAGATTACAATGGACACACATGAGTGATCTAAAATTTTGGAATTCTGCTGCGGTTCAGCAATATAACATTGGTTCTATTCCGGCTAGTTTTCTGGTGGATAAAGATGGAAATATCGTTGCAAAAAACCTAAGAGGTCCCGGATTGGATTTAAAGTTGATGCAGTTGTTCGGGGAGATTTAGTTTCGATTATTTTCTCGTTCTTTGAAGTTCAAAGGTTTCAAGAATTATGAAGTACACAATTACATTACTAGTGCTATTTTTTAGTGCTCTAGGGTTTTCTCAACATTTACATCACACTTTTGAAACTCCTGAAGGAAAACGCTCCGACACGCTAAACGTTCTTCACTATGATGTTGATTTAGACCTTACCGATTCTATCGGTAAAGAAATTACGGGAATTGCCGAACTCTTGATCCTGTCCAAAATAGATGGGCTAACAAACGTAAATCTCGATTTAATAAAGTTGGACGTGGATTCAGTTTGGGAAAACGGGTCGCTAGTTTCTAATTGGAATCACAACGATACGTTATTGTCGATTCCAGTATCGAGTAAAAACACGGGAGATACCATAAAATTGAAAATTGCCTACCACGGTGTTCCTTTTGGTGAACGATGGGGCGGTTGGTACAATAATGCCAATTACATTTTTAATCTAGGTGTTGGGTTCGAATCAATTCCGCACAATTTGGGAAAGGTGTGGCATCCTTGCGTCGATAATTTCATTGAACGGGCAACTTATACTGTAGCTTTAACCACATTCGGTTCTTGGATTGGGGTTGGAAGTGGTATTCTGGATAAAGTAGATACCATTCAACAGGTGCCAATAATATTGAAACGAACTTGGAAATTGAATCAAGAAATACCAACTTATTTGTACGGTATTGCTGCAGGAAAGTATGTTGCGCTTAAAGATACGTTCAATGGACCGCTAACAACTACTGAATCTTATTTGTACGTTTTACCAAACCAAATAACCACCATTACAAACAAAACACAACGCCTTGAAGATTGCTTTAAATTATACGAAGACAATTACGGGAAATATCGTTGGGATAGAGTGGGCTTTGCAACCACTTCGCAAGGAGCCATGGAACATGCAACCAATATTGCAATTCCTGCTTCAGTTCCTGAAACAACCATTATGCACGAACTTTCTCACCACTGGTGGGGCGATTTAATTACTTGCGAGTCCGATAGAGATATGTGGATTAATGAAGGAATGGCGGTGTTCTCTGAATATCTTTTTACTGAAAATTTGGATTCGAAAGAAGATGCCAGAGCCAATATGTACGATGACTTGTACACTGTAATTTCTCAGGCGCACAAAGAGGAGGGAGGTTATCAGCCTATTTCGGGTGTACCCAGAGTGCACACATACGGCACACATACATACAGAAAAGGGGCATTGGTAGGCCATAATTTACGTGTAAAGTTAGGCGATGCGAAAACCTTTAGTGGGTTTACCGAGTTTTTAGATTCTAACGCTTTTTCAGCAGTAAATAGTTATGACTTAAGAGATGGTTTAACGAAAGCAACCGGAATTGATTTAACGGATTTCTTTGACGATTGGGTATTTAGCCCAGGTATGCCTTGTTATGTCTTGGATTCATTTGAGCTTAGTCCGTCAGCTGGATTGTATAATGTTGAGCTTTCTGTTCGGCAATTGAAGGCAAATTCAGACCATTTTTTCGCTGATATTCCTTTAGAAATTAAATTCATGGATGCTCAATTTAATGAGCATTATGTAACCAGAGAGGTGGGAGGAGAGTTAACCGATATTTCACTTCAAATTCCCATTAATGCTACGTATGTTACATTGAACCCAAACTACGAATTGAATTATGCCATGACTTCTGAAGACCAAGTAGTAAATTCTACAGGAACCTTGAATACTTCAAGAATATTAATAGGAGCAAACATTTCATCGGTAACCGATTCTGCTTATGTGCGTACTCAAGCTTATTGGACGGGTCCAAATATTTCGCTTCGAAATGCAGTTGATTTGGGAGTACGTGTTAACAATAATCGTTATTGGAGAATTGATGGGGTAGGTGATGCTCAATTCACATTTACCGCTTCCTACATTGCGCGAAAAGGAGATACAGATTTTGGATTAGTAACGCAAACAGAGGATAGTTTAGTACTCCTGTATCGTCCTAAAGCATGGCAGGCATGGGAAATAATAACCGCTGCAAATTTTAATGTTGGTTTGGCAACCGATTCAGTTGGAAACGTTGTATTACAGAATGCTGAGTTTGGAGAGTATGTTTTTGCGGAATACGATAGTTCGTTCAATGAGTCGTTGTTCGATTTTATCGATGAATCTGTTCAAGATGGAAGAGCTGAACTACTGCTTTTTCCGAATCCTGCAAAAGATAATGTTAGCGTAGAACTATCAGGAAATGACTTTTCTGAAATCGTTATTCTGAATTACTTAGGCGAGGAAGTACAGGTGATTGAGGTACAAGAAAATTCTTTTAGTTTAGAAGTTGAAGACTGGAAAGCTGGAGTTTACTTTTTCTTAGGATACAATTCTGAAAGCTCAAAACCAATTGATTACAAGCGATTTATAAAGCAATAATGCGGTTTTTAATAGCAATTCTACTGTTTCCCATTTTGGGATTTGCCCAAGATAAATATCCAAAACAGGAAGGGGTAGATGTTCTCAACTACTCGGTAAGTTTGGTTTTAAATGATTCTACAGACCGAATTATGGGAAAGGTTGATGTTAAGTATCAGGCTAAGGAAACTGTTAAAGCTTTGCTATTGGATTTGTTCAATGAATATGAAGGAAAAGGAATGCTGGTTCAGGGGGTTTCTTGTCATGGCCAACCCTTGACATACAAACATGAAAACAACCAAATTTCGATTGAATTAACTACCCAAATGAAGTCTGAAAAAGGTGCGTTGATTACTGTTTTGTATGAAGGTGTTCCGCAGGACGGTTTGATAATATCAAAAAACAAATTTGGAGACCGAACTTTTTTTGGCGACAATTGGCCAAATCGAGCCCATCACTGGTTTCCGTGTATTGACCATCCTTCCGAAAAAGCTACGGTAGATTTTAAAGTTACTGCGCCAAGTCACTATTCGGTTATCGCAAATGGACTTCAGACAGGAAAAACAACTACAGAAAACGGATTTAAAACAACGTGGTTCGCTTCTAAATACGCCTTGCCTACTAAGGTTATGGTAATAGGAGTCGCCAAATTTTCGATTAGTAACTGCGGAGATTCCACCAAGATTCCTCAATACGCGTATGTGTATCCGCAAGAAGAAGAAAATGGCTTTCAGGATTACTGTTCAGCCATTGAAATATTAGAATGGTTCGAACAAAAAATTGCGCCATATCCTTATGATAAGTTAGCGCATGTTCAGTCCAAAACACGATACGGCGGAATGGAGAATGCCAGTTGCATTTTCTACCACGAAAATAGTATTGATGGCAAAAAGGGTTCTGAATATTTGTTTGCGCACGAAATTGCACACCAATGGTTTGGTAATTCCGCCTCGGAAGACGATTGGCATCACGTGTGGCTTAGCGAAGGATTCGCAACCTATTTGACCGAAGTTTATAAACAAGAAACCAAAGGAGATTCTGCTTTTCTAGCTGGAATGGAAGCAGCAGGGCGGCGTGTTTTTAGCTACCAAAAAAAATATCCCGATTCAAAAATTATTGACACCAATTTTTTGGACTTAAATCGACTATTAAGTCCAATGGTTTACCAAAAAGCAGCCTGGATGTTGCATACGCTTCGAGCGATTGTTGGTGACAAGATTTTCTGGGAAGGCGTTCGGAATTATTATAAGCAATACCGGTACGGAAATGCCACGAGTGATTTGTTTCAAGAAGAAATGGAAAAAGTTTGTCATTTCAGTTTAGATTCATTTTTTGATACGTGGTTGCACCAGTCCGGGGTACCGGAAGTAAAAGTGAAGTATAAATACAAAAAGAAAAAGAAGCAACTGAGTGTTAAGTTATCACAGGACAAAAATCATTGGTTTGTAGTTCCTGTAACTTTTGGATACAAACCTGAAATAAAAGAAGTGATGGATGGGCCTAAAATGAAAATGGTTATAAAGGATGCTCGTCCTCCAAAGAATGGTTTGGGTTTCGATTGGGAGCATGTCATTTTGATGGAGTAAATCGACCATAACTTAGTAGGCAAGATCATGTGATAAATAACAAGTTACCGTATAGTCTTGAGTACATTGAGTGTTTTATGTGATGAAACCTCAATTAGTCGTTGCCTTAAAATCTATAGTTTCAAATGATTATAGACTTCTAATTCTTGGATGTATTTTCCCATAATGGGAATTGTTACACATGTATTTTTGTTTGTGTAAAATCTAACTCTCAGATTTATAGACGAATACAAGTGCTTGAATTAATTCGTTCAATATGGTACAGAAATCGTTAGACATGTAAACAATGAATCGCTCGATTCATTATAGTTTAGTTTAAGGTTGGTTGTGTAAAATAGGTTCTTCGGAACCTATTTTGCTTTTTAGGCCTTTACTATCAATGGTTCATCTTTAATAGGAGCACTAATTGAAGACCAAACTACTCGCTGACCAACAACTTTTTTGTTGCTGTAATGCGACTTCCCTCCAAAATTCGAACCGAGTAGAAGCCTTTAGAAAGTTCTGAAATATCTATTGATGAATGACTTCCAGTGTTCTGGGTAAGCACCACTTTTCCAGCTGCATCAGAAACCAAGATTTGGTAATGTTCATGTGTTTGCAATCCTTTTATCCAAAACTTGTTTCCAGCAGAAGGATTAGGGTAGATTGAAACCCCATAATCTGCAGAAATGGATTGCTGGTTTATTCCTACCTCACTATATTCGCAAGCAGCTGTGTTTGGAAACTTATAAAACCCAAGGCTGTCATTTTCAAAGCATCTAATATGGTCCACATAATCGAAATCGTTTGCCGCGTAATTCCACGGAAAAAGAAACTGAATACAACCAATTGTCTCATACACAGTAAATTCATGCCTGTATGATGAGTATAAAGAGTCACCGTAACTTGTGACATTCTGCACTTGAAGAACTTTGTTGTTTATAGTGTCAGAATAAACTGAATCAACAATGATGTATTTCGTAACATCGCCATGCAGAAAATGTTCATCTAGTCTTAAACTCCACTTATCTCCTTTTTTCGCATCAAAATCATACAAGGTCTGAAACTCTGCTAATGAAGGCGACCAAAAAACCACCTTATTACTATCCTGACAGATCATATTATTGAAAGGCTTGTAATTTGGGGAGCGTTTTGATAGAATTTTACATTGCTTACCATTAAAAATGGTGTCTTTTTCTATGGTAGTCTTTACAAAAGAAACTGGATTTCCCCAATTGGGATTGTACTCATAATGCCAAACCGGATTTCCATCACCAAATTTTTGAGCATACGCTGAACTATATGCAGCGCTAATTAGAAGAACTATGGCGATTATTTTACTATTCATCTTGAACTATCAATTTTTTTGTAGTTACTACTGTACTCCCCTCAAAAACCGTTATCAAGTAATTTCCGGTTTGTAAGCTAGAAATATTTAATGGACCAGTAGCATCAAGTTTTCCTTTTAGCACCACTTTACCACTTATGGATGTTACAGCAAATTGATAGTGCGCCTCTTTATCCAGTCCGTTAATCCATAATTTATTACCTTTTGTTGGGTTAGGGTATAGACTGATTTCATTCTTGGTACTAAAGGGTTCATTTTGCCCAACCAACTTACCATAGACCAATGTTTTAACACAGTCGTTATTGACACAGCCGTTGCTGTCCGTTTTAACCAACCATACATCTTGGTATCGGCTGGCCAAAGGCGTTACATCACCCACCATAAGCACACCACCATCATCAGTAGCTACCATATCCCATAAGTAGTTGGTACCCTCAATATCTTCATAAGCATATTGGTGCATCCAAATGGTGTCACCTTCACTAGATAGTTTTGTGAGGGTGTAGTGGATACCCTCCAGAGGTTCGCGTCTACCTAGTGCAAAGATTTCATTTTTGCTATTGCCAACAATAGTTGCATACTGATCACCTTCTCCAGTTTCACCGTGAACTTTGCGCCAAATTACTTTTCCAGTAGTGTCAATTTTAAAAATTTGCTTTCTGGACCAATACAAACCTGGGGAATGTTCACGAATCAATGTATCTGTTCCAAATACTAGGTTTCGATCCTCTGTTATGAAGAGCTCTGCACCTTTTCCTACACCAGACTTATACTGTTTGCTCCAGATTGGTCGCATGTTAGTGTCTAATTCCGTTACATAGGGGTCATTAGAATTATTGGCCGTGGTATAACCGCCCCCATAATATTTACCATTTGGGTGTTTTACAATGGAATATATAGCTGTATTCGCAGGAGTTAATATGGAATGTTGAGATGTTACAACTCCATTTGTATCCACCTTAGTGATTAGAGGGTCGTTATAGGTTGCTCCTTTTTTTTCATTACCAATAAGATATATCCCAGAATCTGGTGTTTCAATCAATGTACAGGCGGACACGTGCTTAGAAGAATCCAAGTACTGTTTTGTCCAAAGTGTATCACCCAGTTCGTCAAATAGAGTAAGTGCCGTCCAGGTAGTAAAGTCCTTTTTTACGGTGTCGTATTGTTGCAATGTATTGTAATATGCAATATTATTATTGCGTAGTTTTAGACTTCTACCATTGCTCAGTATTGTATTTTCTCCGAACGAAAAACTGTGTTTTTTAATGAGTTTTCCTTCATTATCTAATACAATTACCCCAGCATAATCTTTATTTGTAGTAAAATCACCAACGGCACAATTAATTAAAAAACCCGAACTAGTTTTAACGACTGCGGCACCAAAATCTGCATTACCATTAATATCTATTACCTTATTTAAGGTAGTTTGGCCAGTTGCTCCAAAATAAAACAATTGCAACAAGAGAACAAGAGCGAATATTTTATTCATTGAGTATTAGTTTTTGTACAAACTGTTGACCTTCCGAATTACTTATTTTTAGATGAAATACACCTGAAAGAGACGGTGGCAGTTTTACGGTTACTTCGTTAGTAGGGGCTAGCGTTTGCTCGAAAACCTGTTTACCCATGTTATCGAATACATCCAACATCAATTGTTCTTTACCCTTGTTATTCAATATTCCAAGTCCTTTAAGATTAAAGGTACCATTATTTGGGTTAGGAAAAAGTTGAATGGTTTTTAAATCCCTCACTGAACTAACATTTGTTGAACTTCCGTCGCTCCTGCTCCAATTAAAATCTTCATAGCTAACAGTGGTTGGGTAAACCTTGCCTAACAATTCCATCATTAAAGCTCTTGCCAAACTGTACCCCATATCTGTACTATCGAGAGCAATAGTATCAATTAGGTTGGTGTCAGGCAGTAAAGCATATACATCCGTATCGTTAGAAAAAGCGTTGTGCAATTTTTGAAGCAAAATAACTGTATTTCCATAGTGTTCTTCCTCCGATAATTCATCAATTGCGGTTTGTGCTTCAGTGTACATTTCTTTTTGCCAGTAAATATTCACCATTTTTTCTTTTGCCCAGTTGCTGTTCCAGTCTAGTAAATAGACCAGCATAGAGTCTTGGGGTTGGTTGAAGGAGTCTAAGGAAGAATCGTACAAAAACAGACTTAACAGTTCGTTCAGGGCCATTTCAGCTTGTTGTTCATGAAACCGAATTTCGTTTTCCGCTTCATCCCTAACCGATAAACCGTTTTGTATTTCTTCTAAATCCATGATTTGTTGATTGGTCAATTGCCCGGAAAGATTACTTATTTCTTCCTGTAATGTCAAACTTAAAGGGGAATATGCTTCTAAGGTTTTATACAAATCATCGCCATTTAGCCCTTCAGGGTGGTACATGCAATACTCAAGGACTTCGTCTGAAACAAAATTTGCGGTGTTTATTAGATAAACTGAAACGGAATCTCCTTTATCCAAAACAGAGTCAACGGAGGTCATTAAGTCGGCTGCACTGCCTGCATCAAGTGCGTTGTTGTATTCACTTATCAGACCGCCAAACTCATCTTTATGATAGCCGTATGCAGAGCGAACGGTATTTTTTCTAGTGTTAAAAACCGCATACGTACCCAGAAAACCGAAGCTCAATGGACACGATAAAGAATTGGAGAAAGCTGCTTGACACTCATCTGCAAAAATATTGGTACTATTAAAACAATCAGGAGTATATGTAGCTGGCGTAACCTCAAAATGATGGGCATAGGTTATTTTAGCGGTCTGTGGTTCAAAAACTTCAATATCACCGTTAGAAACCGTATTGGAGCACGTATGGCTTATGGCGTTGCCAGCTGGCAAAGAATTAGCATTAGGATTAATCAATGGAACACAATAACCTTGGTCTCTATCAATCGTTCCTTGCGTAACCACCATATCGTGTCGGTCAATGGAATTGGATTCAAATTCGTTGCATTTATAACTCAGGCCTTGGTTAGAGTACGGAGTAACTCCGTGTGAGAAAATGCCAAAACCGACATCCTCAAAAGAGTTTTTGTATATCTGATTTGTAGCATTGGATAAATTTTTAGTTCTGACTCCTAGCCCTAAAAATAGGTTGGTTCCAGAATAGGAATTTTCGGTATGTTTAAAACCAACTGATGCTTCTAGAACAGATCCATCGTCACAATCGGTAAAGTCGTTATTTAAAATAAGGCTATTGTCTGCCCTTAAGGAGTAGGTTCCAATTGCACAGTCCGTAAATGTATTGTCTTCAATTCTTGTAGGGTTGGTTTGGTGGGTGCTTGACAACCATACACCGTGACCATACCCATCAAACGTACACTGGGTAATATTGGTGGCACTGTTAAAAGTTATGATGGCTGTCTAATCAACTTTTTGAAAATTTAGATGGAAGGCTTAAAGAGTTAGAAAAACTAATTAAAGAGCATATGGAGTCACAGGTCAAGTGATAGTTCCTTAAAGCAGTTACAAAAAAAAGCCCCATTCCGAACTACGGAACAGGGCTTTCAACTATTGTTAAAGAAAAATTACTTCTTCTTTTCTTCTTTTTCCATGCTAGCTTTAAGTGCACTTAGTGCATCCAAATCTCCAAGGGTAGATTTCTCAACGTTATCTGCAAGCTTCTTAACCGCTTTTCTGGTAGCTGCGCCTTTGGCTTTTCTTTCGCCTTTTTCAACAGCTTTTGTTCCTTCGGCAGCACTTTCGTGAATTCTAGAGTGAGAAACAATGATTTTTTTAGCGTCTTTACTAAATTCAAGAACTACAAAATCAATTTGCTCTTCAACTTTAACTTTAGAACCATCTTCTTTTACTAAGTGACGTCCAGGAGCAAACCCTTCAACACCGTAAGGTAATCCAACTAAGCCGCCTTTGTCAGTAAGAGAAAGTAAAGTTCCTTGGTGGATAGACCCTTCTGTGAATACAGTTTCGAATACTTCCCATGGATTTTCTTCCAATTGCTTGTGACCTAAGCTTAATCTTCGGTTGTCTTTGTCAATTTCTAAAACAACTGCCTCGATTTCTTCTCCTGCTTTGCAGAATTCGCTTGGATGATTCACTTTCTTAGACCAAGAAAGGTCAGAAATATGAATTAACCCATCCACGCCTTCTTCCAATTCTACGAACACACCAAAGTTGGATAGGTTAGTAACCTTTCCTTTAACTTTTCCGTCAACTGGGAACTTAGATTCGATTCCTTCCCAAGGGTCTTGAGTTAACTGGCGTGTAGATAACGACATTTTACGCTCTTCACGATCCAATGTCATAATTGTAGCTTCTACTTCATCACCAACTTTAAAGAAATCTTGTGCAGTTCTTAAGTGCTGACTCCAGCTCATTTCTGAAACGTGAATCAATCCTTCAACTCCTGGAGCAATTTCAACAAAAGCACCGTAATCGGCAAGTACAACTACTTTACCTTTTACTTTATCACCAACGTTCACAGTCTCAGCAAGTGAATCCCATGGATGTGGTTGCAACTGTTTTACACCAAGTGCAATTCGTTTTTTGTCGTCGTCGAAATCCAAAATAACAACATTGATTTTCTCATCCAACTCCAACATTTCTTCTGGGTGATTGATTCTTCCCCATGATAGGTCCGTAATGTGAACTAATCCGTCAACACCACCTAAATCAATAAATACACCGTAAGAAGTAATATTTTTAACCACACCTTCTAAAACTTGACCTTTTTCAAGTTTAGACATGATTACTACTTTTTGTTCTTCAAGCTCAGCTTCAATAAGCGCTTTGTGAGATACCACTACGTTTCTGAACTCTTGGTTGATTTTAACCACTCTAAAGTCCATTTCTTTTCCAACGTATTGGTCGTAATCTCTAATTGGCTTAACATCAATTTGAGAACCAGGTAAGAAAGCTTCGATACCGAATACATCAGCAATTAATCCACCCTTTGTTCTACACTTGATAAACCCTGTTACAATTTCTTGCGTATCTAAGGCAGAGTTTACATGCTCCCAAGCTCTTGTAGTTCTTGCTTTTTTATGAGAAAGAACCAATTGGCCTGTTTTGTCTTCTGTTTTTTCAACATAAACTTCAACGTTGTCACCAATTTTTAAGTCTTGGTTATATCTAAATTCGTTTGCCGTAATAACACCATCAGATTTGTAGCCAATGTTTACAACAACTTCTTTTTTGGTAATCGAAGAAACAACTCCATCTAATACTTCATTATCCGAAATAGAAGTTAGTGTTTCTTTATATACATTTTCTAATTGTGCTTTTTCCTCTTTCGTGTAAAGCTCGTCAGAGTCAGCGTAAGAATCCCAATCAAATTCATCTAAAGGTTTAACTTTAGAATAATCAACTGGCTCAGAAACTTTTACTTCCGGTTTAGGAGCTTTAGCTTCTTCTGCAGCAACTACTTCTTCAACTTCAACTTTTTCCGCTACTGGAGCTTCTTCAGTTTTAGGTTCTTCTTTTGCTGGAGTTTCAGCTTTATCCGCTTTAGGAGCAGCTTTTTTAGCAGGAGCTTTTTTTGCTGCTGGCTTTTTCTCAGCAGTTTCAGTTTTGGCTTTTGCAGTGGTTTTTTTAGCAGGAGCTTTTTTCTCAGCTGCTTTTTCTTCTACCTTTTCTTCGGTAGCTTTTTTTGATTCTTCAGACATAAATTCTGATTTGTATCTCCAACTGCGGAACGAAGGAGAGTAATTAGTAGGCCAGATTCCGCTTTCTGACATTTATTTCGGGCGGCGAAAGTAAGGTTATTTTCATGATAATCAATAGAGATTCAACGTAGAATTAAAGTTTTTAACTAGAATAAAAACAAAAAAAAAAGAGGGCTAAAAGCCCTCTTAAAATTAAAAACCAATCAAATCTAACCTATTGCAATGCAATTTTTTTGTCTAATTCATCAATATAACCTCTAAAGGTTTTATCGGTTTCCATTAGATTGTTCACTGTTTTGCATGCATGTAATACTGTTGCGTGGTCTTTACCACCGCAGTGTGCTCCAATGTTTGCCAATGAACTTTTTGTAAGTTTTTTGGAGAAGAACATAGCAATTTGACGTGCCTGAACCACTTCTCTTTTTCTTGTTTTACTCTTAAGCAACTCTATGTTTAAGTCGAAATAATCGCAAACTACTTTTTGTATGTAATCGATACTTACTTCACGAGCAGTATTCTTCACAAACTTGTCAATCATTTTCTTAGCCAATTCTAAGGTGATGGACTTTTTGTTTAACGATGATTGCGCGATTAATGAAATTAAAGCTCCTTCCAATTCTCTAACATTTGTGGTAATGCTGTATGCAAGATATTCAATTACTTCTTTTGGTAATTCGATACCTTCTTGATACATTTTCATTTCTAGAATTGCAATTCTAGTTTCAATAGAAGGTACTTGCAGGTCTGCAGATAGTCCCCACTTGAAACGAGAAAGAAGACGTTGCTCCATTCCTTGCATTTCTACCGGAGGCTTATCTGAAGTTAAGATAAGTTGTTTACCGTTTTGGTGCAAGTGATTAAAAACGTGAAAAAAGACATCTTGCGTTCTTTCTTTTCCAGAAAGGAACTGAACATCATCAATGATTAGTACGTCAATCATTTGATAGAAATGTACAAAATCATTTTGGGTATTATTTCTAACCGAATCAATGAACTGCTGTGTGAATTTTTCCGAAGAAACGTAAAGAACGGTTTTGTTTGGGTGGTTCTTCTTAATTTCAATACCAATTGCATGTGAAAGGTGAGTTTTTCCAAGCCCAGTTCCTCCATAAATCAACAATGGGTTAAAAGCAGTGCCTCCGGGTTTGTTTGCAACAGCAAATCCTGCAGAACGCGCCAATCGGTTTGAGTCTCCTTCAATATACGTGTCAAAAGAGTAATTAGGATTCAGTTGCGAATCGACTACTACTTTCTTTAAACCCGGAATAATAAACGGGTTTTTGATTGCCTTGCTAGAACCTACATCAAGTGGCATAGATACAGAAGGGTTCTTTGTTTCTTTTCGGTTACTAGTTGGTATTCGCACAGTGTAAGGTTTGGACGAACTAAAGTTATTGTCCATAATTATACTGTATTCTAACTTTCCTTCGGTGCCTAATTCTTTTTTAACTGTCTTTTTGAGTAGAGTAATGTAGTGTTCTTCGAGCCATTCGTAAAAAAACTGACTTGGTACTTGAATCGTAAGTACGTCGTCTTTGATTCTGAGAGGTTTTATTGGTTCGAACCAAGTTTTGTAGCTCTGTAAATTTACGTTGTCTTTAATTATTGAAAGACAGCGATTCCAAATTTCTTCATGGTTTTTAGTGCTCATTGTAATCCATCCAATTCGTTTGATGAAACTTTAAATTATTTTATCCCTGTGCTGTTTTTTCTAGAAAAAACTCATTTAGCGACTGATACATCGCCCTCTCGAATTCCCGACAAATGTTCTCATAAAAAAGTAAATAAAAAAACGATTTCCCTCTTGATTATTAAATTTATTTGACTGTTAAATTAACCTTCACTTAACTCAAAATTGCTATCTGCTTGATGCTCATTTTGGTATGTGATTTTGGGTTATTTTGTCAAGGATTTTTTTATTTCAACTAGAAGCTTTTTTATCAAAAATTTAGAAAGTTAAATGTACAAAACAAAAACGAAACTAAGGGTCCGTTATGCAGAAACCGACAGAATGGGGTACGTGTACTATGGGAATTACGCAATGTACTTCGAAGTGGCAAGGGTAGAAGCCATGAAGAAAATAGGCATGAGCTACAAGGAGTTAGAAGACAGTGGAATTATGATGCCGGTGCTTGAATATAGCATAAAGTATTTTAAACCTGCATTTTACGACGATGAACTTATAATTGAAACACGGATTGAAGAAAATCCTGGTGTAAGAATTCGATTTGATTATGACACCTATAATCAACAAAATCAGAAAATTAATTCTGCATTTACAACACTAGTTTTTGTTGATGTAAAATCGGGGAAACCCAGAAAAGCACCAGTTGAGTTTCTAAATATGTTGAAAAAGACTAATGGTACTTAATGATTTTTGTACGGTAAACTGATGAAGATCTTTGAACTTCTAACACATAAACTCCTACAGGTATGTCAGAAGGCTCTATTTTAATTTGGTTTGAATTGTTTGAAAGGGTTCTAATTACAGCACCGGTTGTGCCAATAATGATTACTTTATTTATAGTTTGATTAGCCATAATAGTAATTGGTTCGTTATTGTAAGAGAAACCGGCAGAATTTTTTATCTCAACGTCCGATGAGGATGGTTGTTCATCAATATGTACATAGCAACTATTTACAATACCTCGGCTTTGAAGTGCATTACAAACTTCTTGCTTGTATTGACTCTCGTATAATTCTTCTTCAACGGTGAGTAATGCATTTCCATATTGTGGTATGGTCATTTCACCGTCTAAATAATATAAAGATTCGAAAAACAATTTATCGGACAACTCCTTTCCAATACTAAAATAAATGTCCATTAAAGCTCGGCAAAGTATTTCACCTTTTTGATGCGGTGTACCTTTAAAATCTGGCGAATAGACTTTAGTTGTGTTCGCAACTCGACCGTCCCAAAATTCATTGTGTCCATCCCAAGGATAGATGTTGTGCCAATTGTGATCAGAAATTTCAGTTTTGTAGCTAGCCGCCATATAATCACACAACCCTTCATCTATTGCGCCCCTTTCTATTCCCAAATTACTCTCTGGAGCTGCGAAGTCACTCATGGCATGCCCATACTCGTGTATTATGGGAGTAGCATCTTCGGCATCATCCACACCACCAGTACCAAAGAGAATTCTTTGAGGATTGTGATTTGAAGCATAAAACGAATTATCGCTTGTGGTACCATGAGCGTCAATTAGGATTTGTCTATTTCCTAAATTTTTGTGTCCAATCGAATCCATGTGCATACGCAGGCGAGATATATGGTAAAAAACATTTGTATTTTCAAATCCTTTTTCGCTTCTATTAAAATAGAATTTGCCATCTCTACTGCTTATCACTGGGTCGTTGGGTCGTTCTAAGTCAATCATTTTTATGTAATCATTTTCGAGCAAAAATTGATTGTCCTTAAATAAAACAGGAATTTCTTTTTCGAAAATTTGTTGCTGGAGGTCTGGATTGTTGTTGTCTTCGTCATCGACGAAATTACCTTTGTAAGTCGATTTTGAAGAGGTGATTGGGTCAGGAAAAAATACATGGACTTTCGCAAGACTATCTGGCTCTTTCAAGTAACTGTTATGTGACTTTTCAAAGATTACTGACCCGTTATTGTCTATGTAAATATCTTTATTCGTTTCTAAATCATCAGTTTGAACTGATAATTTGGAAGCAAGTACCAAACCTTGAATTGTGGGTATCCAAAATTTTGTGGAATCAGCAATACCATTTGTCTTTGGAGAGTTGTTTTTTTTGAATTGCGGAGCAACGCAATTATGAACCTGATATATAATTTGACCATTATGTCGGTAATGTACTTTTAAACCGCTACCAACTATTGGTAAATGATTTATGGTTTGTTGATAATATATGTGCCTGCCAGTAAGGCTTGTGTGCTCATACAAAAGCTGATAACCTACCGACTGATTGTTGGTATATGGAAAATCGGGTATTGAATCTTTCTGTTTGCTTATCGTACTTTTTTTTGTGAGAAATGCAGAACTATTCTCTTGGGAAGTAGCAGGGCAGGCCAGTACAAAAAAAATAAATACAATTATGAGTTTTTTTTCCATGTTAGAAGGTGAATCGACCCAAATTTAGCCTTTATTTTGTTTAAATCCTTAGTATTTGTTTGAACGGTGATTTCATGTTTGTCAGTAAAACCCTGATTTACAATGTTCATTTTTTCCTTAGATAAATAGCTTAGCACTTTGCCGAAATCGGCTGTTTTTAGCTTTAGTTGAACACGGTAAGAAGGCTCGTATATGGTGATTCCTGAATTTTCCAATGTCAATTGTGCTGTGGTTTTATATGCATTGATCAATCCTGAGACGCCCAGTTTTGTCCCGCCAAAATATCGAACAACACAGATTAGCGTATTTAAGACACAAAAAGATTTTACTTGGCCTAAAATAGGGGCTCCTGCCGAATTGCTGGGCTCTCCATTGTCTGAGCAAAACTCTATAACATGCTCCGAGTCTATTATTCGATACCCAAAACATATGTGATTTGCTTTTGGATGAGCGTTGGTTAATGCGGTAATTTTTTCTTTAGCTTGCTCAACTGAGTTCACTCTATAACTGAATCCAAAATGCTTAGAACCCTTGTCTTTGAAAAGGGCAGTTGATTCAGATTTAATGGTCTTATACGTTTCGAACTCAGGCATAGACACCTAGTAGTATAATAGAAACAATACAAAGTGCAATTCCGAATAAATTAAGTTTACTAAGTTTTTCCCTAAAAATAAGAAATGCAAGTAGGCTCGTGCAAACAATAATTCCAACATTATTGAGTGGGAAAACTACCGAAGATTGTTCTGAAAACGATTTTATAGCCTCGAAAAGAAAATAAATTGAGAAGAAATTTGGGACTCCCAATAATGCACCCCAACTAATATTTTTCAGGTTGAATTGCAACGTTTTCTTTGTTATCCCAAACAAGCTTCCCCAGAAAAATGCACTGGCAAAAATTGCAATTGTTAAAGTTGGAGAACTCCAAGTTTGCAGAACGAATTGCTCGCCAATTTTTAATAAAAAATCTAAGAGTCCACTACCTACGAAAAGTATGCTAGGCCATATTAAAAGCTGTTTTATTGAAGAATGGTTTTTCGGTTTAATAGCTAAAAACAGGCCTAATAACCCAATGGATATGCCTACAAGTAGTTGAATGTGAAAAGGTTCACTAAACACTAGAATGGATAGCACAACGGGAATCACGAATGCCATTTTGTTTGCCAAAACCGCTATAGAAGCACCGTTATGTTTAGTCACGAAGCCGATTAAATTAAACAATGCGATAAATACGATCCCTAATGCAGTTGAAAAGTAAAGGCAATTTGGACAATTGAATACGCTTTCTACATTAATCTCGAAAAATATAAGACCCGTTAGACCTGCGAAAAGGTAGTTGAAAACAACTGCTGTAAACCGATGTACTTTGTTGGATTCAAATAACTTGAAAATCACAAAAAGTAAGGAAGATGAAAGAATACTACAAGTGACCCAAATCATACTGTTTTTTTCGGAAGCTGGAAATAAAAAGTTGCACCGTTTCCTTGCGTACTTTTCACCCAAAGTTTTCCGTTAAGTTCTTCTGACATCTTTTTTGCAGAAGATAAGCCTACGCCAAAACTGGACTCTCCTCCTGTGGGGTTGGCGCTCAATTTTTGATACGGTTTGAATAGTTTTTCTTTATCCGAATCGCTGAAGCCAGGACCGTAATCTTTAACAGAAATTGAAACAACTGTTGTTTTCTCAATAATTTCAATAATTACTTGTGACTTGTGCGGAGAAAATTTAATTGCATTGCTAAGAATGTTGGAAATAATTTGTTCAAACAATATGGGGTCAGTCAACAGGATTGTAGGTGTGTCGGTTTGATTTACAACGATTTCAATGTTTTTTTCATTTGCCCATTTTTTATGATTAGCTATCATTTCTTGGATAAGTTTATTCAGGTTGATATTTGATTTATTAACGGGAACTTCTCCATCATCGAAATTTTTTGAATGTAACAATTGCTCAATCATTCTAAGCATATTATTTACTGACTTATTTATCATTTCGATATATTGAAGCTCATCTTGATTGTTCTTATTCTCAGATTCCAGGAGTTCAATTTTAAGTAAATCATTTAATCCCTTTATGGAATTGAGTGGAGTGCGCAGATCGTGCGCTACCATGCTCAATAATTGGTTATTGTCCTTAGTCAATTGCTTTAATTCATTAAGTTTTAGTTCTAGATCGGACTTCGCTGTGTGCAATTCGAATTGTTGTTTTTTAATTGCCACATTTTGTTTTTCTATAAGTTGGTTGGTAGCAAGTAATTGCTTGTTAGACCTTTGTTTGTGTCTATTCGAATAAACAAGACTCAGAACAGCAATTAAGCCCATAATGACTACTAGAACAAGAAATTCAGTCACGCGTCGTTGAGAATTTAATTCTCTGGTTTTTAACTCCGACTCACGATTGGCAAGGTTTAGTAGTTTTTTACTCCCCAAAACGCTCTGGGCATAACGTTCGTTAGCTAATTTTTTATCCGTAAAGTTTTTTCGTAGCTTAGATTTTATTCGTTGACTTTTTCTAGATAAAACCACCGCCGATTTAAAATTGCCTAATTCTTCTTCAATTTGGGAGGCTAGATTATACCCCTTCTGAAGTGCATCAAAATAATTCTCAAGACCCGCAACTTCAATTACATTCCTGCTTGTTTCCAACGCCTTTTCAAATTTCTTGGTTTTAAAATAAATGTTTGCAACTTGATACATTGCAGAACAATAAAAATATTGATCATCAATTCCCTTTAAGAGCTCTTCAACCTCAGCAACCTTATTGTTGACTGAGGAAACATTGTTTTTTTTGAGTAAACTAAACGCGAGGTCGTTTTTTACGGTAATAAGTAATTTTAATTCTTTTTCAACTTTGGTGTTTTCAACTAGTTGCTCCGATTGTCTATAAAAGTATATTGCACTATCTAGCTTTCCTTGGTGGAAATTGAGCATTCCGAGGTATTGAAGACTATGGGCAACTAGATATCCATTATTCAATTTCTTTCGGAGCTGAAATGCTTCTTTGAAGTAAAACTCGGCATCAGCGAACTCCTTACTTCTTAAGTGCAGCAGTGCAATATTATTCGAGGCCGTTGCGGCTAAACCAAAATTCTCGAATTCAAATGCAAGTGTACGCCCGCGGTTATAAAGTTTTTTGGCCGACTCAAAGTCCTCATTTTTGTAGTAAACGTTTCCGATGTTTATGCTTATTTGTGCGAACAAAGGCGAATTAGCTAGTGGTGAAATATAACTCCGTCCAGTAAGAAAGTATTCGAGCGCAACGGCATAATCGCCTCGTTCAAAATTAAATTGACCCAATAAATTAAAGAAGCGCGCGTGGAATACACTGTCTGCATCACGGTCAATAATACTTATAAGGCTGTCTGTTGAGCCATAATTAACAATTGGGTTTTCTTTTAATGCCGAGATATCAATTTTGGACTCAATCGCCTCAATAAATGAATCCCTATCTGCTATTTGGGCAAATCCAAAAGTTGTGAATAGTAGAAGTACTAATAGACTAGTAGATACTCCTTTGAATTCTATGCAACCGCGTTTAATCAATTTTCAGTGTTGAAGATAGTGACTTTGTTCTGGGTCGGCAAAGGAATGGTATTAGTAGTGCATAAATTCAATTTTGGTGAAGGAATTCCGACGTTTATTTTCTGTTCCGAAGAATAGATTCTTATCTCATCCCACAAACATTGATTGATAAATAATTCATGCGTTTTTAGTCCGCCTTCAACTAAAATACTGTTTAACCCAAGATTTAAGAGGGGGGATAATGTTTCTGTTAAACTCTTTTTAGATTGAAGCCATCTACCTTGGTTTGGTAATGAGACAGGATTTATAGTAGAGATTAGAATGTAGCTTTCAAACGGTATTAAACGAGCGGTGTCAGGTGTTTCGGTGCCCAATGCAAGTATTATTGGCAATGGATTTTTACCCTCTACTAAACGAGTATTTAATTTTGGTTTGTCATTGAGTAAGGTTTTCCACCCAATCATTATAGCGTCTTCCTTACTTCGCCAGTTATGCACCAATTGCTGGTTATTTCTGGAACTGATTTTTAACGGCTTTTTATTTTCATTTGGTAAATGATTAATAAACCCGTCAGCTGTTTGTGCCCATTTTAGCATGATGTACGGCCTTTTTTTCTCTTGAGCACAAAAGAATCGTTTGTTTATGACCCGTCCTTCCGATTCCAAGACTCCAACTGTAACGTCAATGCCAGCATTTTTTATTTTTTGAATTCCTGTGGAATTAACTTTTGGATTTGGATCCGTATTGGAAATCACTACCCTTTTAAATCCTGATTGTACCACCAAATCGGCACAAGGTGGGGTTTTTCCAAAATGATTGCAAGGCTCAAGATTTACGTATAGGGTACTTTGTGGAAGTAAGCTTTTATCCGAAATAGAGTTGATTGCATTAGGCTCAGCATGATGTCCTCCAAATTTCCTATGAAATCCTTCGCCAATTATTTTTCCGTTATGCACCACAACAGAACCAACTAGAGGGTTAGGAGAAACATGTCCAGCACCTTTTTTTGCTAACTGAAAACAGCGATTCATAAATCTTATGTCTTCCGAATTATTCACTCAATCAAATCTATTCATTTAATTTGCCGAACGTCTTATGAATAAAGCTCTTTCTTTAAAAAATGTATAAGAACATCAAACATGTATTTTTCGATTTAGACCGCACGCTATGGGACTTTAAATCTAACAGCAGAGAAGTGCTTACCGAAATTTATAATAAAATGAATTTGGCCAACCGGGGTGTGCGTTCAGTGATGGATTTTATTACGACCTACGAACGAATAAATGAACAAATGTGGGAGGCCTATCGCACCGGAAACTTGAGTAAAGAAAAGTTAAGGTACGGTCGGTTCGAAAAAGTCCTTTTAATTTTTGGTATTCAGTCCGACAGTTTAGGTGTTGAAATTGGCAAGTATTACATTGAGCATAGCCCTTATAAAGTTGGATTGTTTGACCACTCTCACGAAATATTGGAATATCTATCTAAAAAATACGAATTACACATTATCACAAATGGATTTGAAGAAGTACAGCATGTTAAGTTAAAAGAATCGAAACTATTAGATTATTTTAAATCCATAATAACCAGTGAAGCTGCTGCTGCCAAAAAACCAGATATTAAAATTTTTAAATATTCCGAGGAGCAGACAGGAGCAAAGTCTCATGAGTGTATAATTATTGGTGATGATGTTGTCGCGGATATCGAAGGTGGTAAGAATGCTGGCTGGAAAGCTATTCACTTTGACCCGCACCGAGAGCATGAAAAAGTAGCGGATGCAAATACTATTTATCATTTAAGTGAATTAGAAATGCTTTTGTAATTTCTTTAAATGTAACATTGGCTACACATTATATGGGCTAAATTGCTCTACTTTCACGATAGAGGAAAACAAGGAGAAAACATAACAAACCGATTCTTAAACGAAACGTTTTGTAAAAAAGAGAAAAGATGAAATTACTATTTGGATACACTAAAATTATTGCTCTACTTGCATTGGTACTATTCAGCTGTACAAAACCAAAGGAAGGCTGCACTGACCCAGAAGCATTGAATTACGATCCTGCAGCTAAGTACAATTCTCGATGTACCTATGGAGAAAAGCCAACACCAATAACCCCACCTTGTGTTGGAGATACTTGTGATCCTGACAGTTCTCAAGAAGCTAAATTTCAAAAAGTTGAAATTAATATTATCCCTTTGGTTGATGGGGAACGCCTGTATCTGTCTAAGAACTACAAAGACCAACAAGGCAGAAATTTAGAGTTCACGCTATTCAAATATTTTGTTTCCAATGTACAAGTAGGGACTAGTACGCTAGAAAAATATGAGATAACCGATGTGGAATTAATCGATTATGATACCTCTACGTTATTCAGTGAAACCCGAAAAATTTACGATCACAAAATTGAAGGGGAATTAGTTCCAGGTACGTATTCCACCTTATATTTTGGCTGCGGAGTTGATCCAGTTTTAAATGAAGAATACAGACCAAATGATTACCCGGCTGAACATCCCTTGAATACCACTTTTAATGGAATGGATTGGACTTGGGAAGCGAAGTACAAATTCTTATCCCTAGATGGAAGGATCGATATTGATAGCACAGGCGACTACGATAGGTCATTTTTCTACCATACTGGATTCAGCGAATTGTACCGTCAGGTAATTTTACAAACAGGGGAGTTTGAGGTTCGAGAAGGACAAACGACTTACATCAATTTAGAGTTGGACATTCTTAAAGTATTTGAAAATATTGATTTAGCAGGCAAGCAAGGACAATCACACACTAGTGGGCCAGAACAATTGGAGTATTCCAGAACGGTACAAACCAACTTGGCAAATAACATTCGATTTGTGGGAATAACCTACGAATAATTGAATTCATAAAGGTTTGTTAAACCAAGTTCGTACTTAACTTCCTTAGCTAATTTTACACTTCCAAATTGGTTAGTTATGAAGTACATCATAGGTTTTTGTAGATTATTTGTAGGGTCGCTTTTTATTGTTTCAGGATTAATCAAAGCCAATGACCCCCTTGGATTTTCATACAAACTAGAAGAGTATTTTGCGGAAAGCGCACTAAATTTACCCTTTCTTGAACCTTGGGCGTTGGCACTTGCAATTTTGGCTTGTGTTGCCGAAATTATTTTGGGATGTGCGATTCTGTTCGGAGCAAAAATTAGGCTAGCGTCATGGTCTTTGCTCATTCTTACATTATTCTTTGGTTGGCTTACTGCCTATACTGCAACTTGCGATCCTTCAGGAACCTATTCCATTATCGAAAATGGAGTTGAAGTTCAGAAGTCGGTAACCTGTGTAACCGATTGTGGCTGCTTTGGAGACGCACTGAAAGGAAGTGTTGGTAGAAGTTTAACACCTTGGGAATCGTTTGCAAAGGATATGGTTTTGCTGGTTTTCTTATTACCTATTTTCTTTATGCAAGGCAAAATAAAGCCCAATACATTCAATCAGGATAAGGCATTTTTTCCACTCTCCTTGCTTTTTGTAGTTTTCTTTAGTTGGGTTTTTGGATGGTTTTTCCCTCTTTTGTTTACTGTTATTGCCTATGGTGGCTATTTAGCGGCTAGGAAATTATTGAGCATCGAAAATGCTGAATGGCCAACAGCAGCTTGGGTATTGGTATTGGCACTTGGGTTTTCGTTTTGGTGTATCGAGCACTTGCCTGCAAAAGATTACCGACCTTACGCAGAAGGGAAAAGCATATCGGAAGGAATGAAGTCGGCGGAAGAGTTAGGGTTAGAAGGGCCTAAATTCGGTTACATCTACACACTTGTCAACAAAGAATCTGGCGAAAACAAGGAAATGACCGATAAGGAATACATAGCTGGTAAATGGTGGGAAAATGAATCTTATGAAATGAACTCAGACCTAACCAAACAAGTGAAGTTAAAGGATGGATACGAGCCTCCGATACACGATTTCTTTATTATGGATGCTGACGGTAACGATAAAACTCCTGAACTTTTATCCGCAGCAAAAGCTTTTATGGTTATTACTTACGATATTGAAAAAACGAGTGATGCGCCGCAATCAGAATTAGTTGCTCTATCCACCTCTGCAATTGAAAGTGGTGCTTTGTGGGTAGGAATAACAGCATCTGGATACAAACAAGTAAATGAGTTTAGACACAATCATCAATTAGCATTTGATTTTTGGAATGGTGATGCGACTATGCTAAAAACCATTATTCGTTCAAATCCTGGGTTAGTCTATTTAGAAAATGGAGTAGTGGTAAAAAAATGGCACTACAATGACTTACCAAGCAAGGAAGAATTAAAATCTTTATAGCCAATTTTTGATTTGTCGGTTAAGAGACCGAATTAGAAAATGATGTTGTGCACCTTTGTTTGGTGGATTTAATTGAGCTTTCTAAGAAATTTGTACATCGCGCCAAAATTGGTAACGATTGCGTAGAATTGACATCTGCGCTTGGTGAAATCCATTCTTCTGAGCTTCTTCAAGAAATTTCGACGGATACCGCTAAAAAGGTGTTTTGGATAAATCTTTACAACGCCTATGTTCTGCTTGAACTCAATAAGCAAAAAAAGTTAGATTACTCAAAACAAATTGTTCATTTTCAAGATAAGTCATTGACCTTGGATGAAATAGAACATGGAATTTTGCGTGGTTCTAAAAGCAAATTGGCGTTAGGTTACCTAAGGTGTATTTCTGTTTCTGATTTTGAAAAACAGGCAAGAGTTTCAGCAATTGATTATAGATTACACTTTGCCCTAAATTGTGGCGCAAACAGTTGTCCACCGATATTTATTTTTTCCGTAGAAAATCTGAATGAAGAGTTAGACAGTAGAACCAAATTATATCTTCACGAAACGGTTTGTTTTAAAAAGCACGATAAGTCCATTTTAGTTCCTCGGTTATGCTTGTGGTATCTTGGTGATTTTAAGGGTTTTGGAGGTTTAATAGAAATGATGAAGAAGTATCAAATTTTAGCTCCAGACGAGTTTCCGAAAGTTGGTTTTTTAAAATACGATTGGACCACCAACACGAATAACTTTGCTGCTCAAATAACTACATAATGTTCGATAATTTATTCGGAAAATCCGCTTCAAATAGTTTGCCCGCTTCATGGAATTCCGTACTTAGCACAGCTGATGTTGATTCTGCAAAAGAAGCATCTAAAGAAAGGCCGATTCTATTTTTTAAGCATAGTACCCGATGCTCGATAAGCTCTATGGCTTACAGAAGATTAGAAGCCGGCGTTGAGGAATTAAGTAAAAACGTTGATGTCTATTATTTAGATTTAATCGCTCATCGCGATGTGAGCAATTTTATTGCGGATAACCTTGGTGTTACCCATCAATCCCCTCAAGTTATATTAATGGATAATGGTGTGGTAACCTATATTTCTACGCATGGTGATATTAATTATCAGTCTGTTCTTGAGGCATTGTAGTAACTATGCGAATAGGATTACTATCCGATACCCACAGTTTTGTAGAGCCAGTAATTTTCAAGCATTTTAATGCATGTGATGAAATTTGGCATGCTGGAGATATTGGCTCTTTGGATGTTGTTGAGCAATTGTCTGACTTTAAGCCTTTTCGTGCAGTTTATGGAAATATTGATGACCATAAAATGCGTGCAACTTTTCCTGAAGATTTGGTGTTCGAGCTGGAAGGGGTTAAGGTTTTAATGACACACATTGCGGGCTACCCTGGAAAGTACAATCCAAGAGTTCGAGGTTTGATTCAAAACCATAAACCGAAGTTATTTATTTGTGGACATTCGCATATTCTGAAAGTAATGCCAGACAAAAGATTCAATCTATTGCACATGAATCCGGGTGCAATTGGAAATCATGGTTTTCATCAGGTGAAAACTATGTTACGATTTACGATTGAACGAGGTACCATCAAGGATTTGGATGTTATTGAATTGAAGCGAAAAATCTAGTATATAGGTTGATTGAACATATTGAGTCCATTCCATGAATAGCAGTACTTTCGCGTTCCAATAAAGAATGCGCTGTGAATACATTTAACGACTTAGGAATACACGAGAAATTTGTAAAAGGATTAGCTGATATGGGCATCCACGAACCAACACCCATTCAAGCTGAAGTTATTCCTCTTTTACTACACGAAACCAATGATTTGGTGGGACAAGCACAAACTGGAACTGGAAAAACTGCTGCCTTTGGATTGCCATTATTGCATCGAATAGACTCTACTAAAAAAGTAGTTCAAGGGTTGGTATTATGTCCAACTCGAGAATTAGGACAACAGGTTGCTAAACAGTTATTTAAGTTCACTAAATTTAGTGATAAAATATTTACTGAAGCGGTTTATGGAGGTGCAAAAATCGACCAACAAATAAAGAATTTACAGCGACCGACGCATATTATTGTGGCTACGCCGGGACGCTTGATTGATTTGGTAAATCGAAAAGCAGTGGATTTGTCAAATGTGAAAACCATAGTAATGGACGAAGCAGATGAAATGCTAAGTCTAGGTTTTAAAAACGAATTGGATGAAATTTTAGGCTTTGTATCCTCGGCTGATGAACGTTGGTTGTTTTCAGCTACAATGCCTCACGGTATCAAGCAAATTGTAAATAATCATTTGGCTACAGAAGCGCTTCGGATTTCAGTTAGTACTAAAAATCAGGTCAATAAAAATATTGAGCACCAATACATTATTTGTGAAGAAAATGAGAAGCTCCATTTGTTAATGGAAATGCTCAGAAACACGAAGAACCAACGTGGAATTATTTTCTGTAAGACCAAAGCCGCTGCTCAAAAATTAGCGAAGCAATTGATTGCAAAAAACGTTGCTGCCGATACCATCAATGGAGACATGCGCCAGTTAGAACGCGATAAGGTGATGCGAGCGTTCAAAAATGAATCACTTCGTTTATTGGTCGCAACCGATTTGGCGGCTCGTGGAATTGATGTTCAAGGACTTTCTTTTGTGGTGCATTACCAGTTACCAGATCAAGATGAATATTATACACATCGATCAGGAAGAACAGCAAGAGCTGGCGAACGAGGCATTTCTCTTTGTTTGGTGACTTCAAAAGAAATGCAGACGCTGAGGACCTATGAAAGGTCATTAGGGATTGTGTTCAATCAGATAAAATAAAAAAGCCCTTCCGAATGAACGAAAAGGCTTTTCAACGTTTCTTTTGAATCAAAATTATTTGGCAGAGTTGTATCGGTTATTCACCTCATCCCAGTTAATTACACTAAAGAAAGCTTCAATATAATCAGGTCTTCTGTTTTGGTAATTTAGATAATATGCGTGCTCCCATACGTCTAAGCCAAGAATAGGAATTCCTCCGCAGCCGACTCCTGGCATCAATGGATTATCTTGATTAGCAGAAGAGCATACTTCTAGTTTTCCATCCTTTACGCACAACCATGCCCAGCCTGAGCCAAACTGCGTTGCAGCAGCATTGCTAAATGCATCCTTAAATGCTTCAAAGCCTCCTAAGTCACTATCAATAGCATCACCAACTAATCCAGTAGGCAAACCGCCACCATTTGGAGACATTACATCCCAAAACAAACAATGATTGTAAAAACCACCGCCGTTGTTGCGAATACCTGCTCCCAAGCTATCAACGTTACTTAGAATATCGTCGATGCTAGCATTTTCATTCTCAGTTCCAGCTAAAGCAGCATTTAGTTTTGCAGTGTATCCAGCATGATGCTTAGAGTGATGTATTTCCATCGTTCTTGCGTCAATATGTGGTTCTAGTGCGTTATAGTCGTATTTTAAATCCGGTAATTCGAAAGCCATATTATTGTGATTTTGTAGTTATTACTTGTGTTAAACTCCAAATATAATAAGGGTTTCCAAGGGAATGAGTATGCAGGTTCATAAAAATAATGTTAATCGAAAAGAAATTCCTTAGAAATTAGAAACGAAAGGGGGAGAACCTCCTTTTTTAATATTAAATCAAATACATACTACTGGTTTCGATTGTAGTTTCACCTTCTTGTGTCGCCGATATTTTATCGACTAACTGAAAGGGAATGTACTCCACCAATTCGTCTAGATTGGTGAAAAATTCGGTCCCGTATTGTTGAGTACCTTTATAAAATACTTGGTTGATAAGTAGCTTTTTTCCTTTGAAATGCTTTCTTAAGTCAGTTAGAATATCGTCCAAGTCATCCAATATGTACCACATGATTTCACTGAGTAAAACACAATCTACTTCTTTGAACTTTTCTAATTCAGAACTGATATCCGCAACTTTAAAATTTAAATGAGGGAAATTTATTTGTGCTTTTTCAATTGCAGTAGACGATAAATCAACACTGATTGGAACATTTCCAGTTTCTTGATACATCCGCTCTGCATAGTAGCCCAATCCGCAACCAGCTTCTAAAACTTTTTTACAATCGTGTTTCTTTAGACACTCAATTCCTGCTGCACGAGCAACTCGGTTTGGTTGCTCCGATTGTTTCCAAGGGTCCTCAAAATCTTGGTACATTTTATCAAACTCACCGATGAATTTTCCATGTTTAATTACGTAATCGTGGTAGTTTTTTTTTCTCATAATTTAAGAGACACAATGTAGTGATTCAATTTAATGCCTTTCGATATTTATTTTTTCAAGAAATTGCTTCGCATGAATTATATGAGCTTCTTTTTTCTTGTTTTCCATTTTGTCAAAAGTATGAACCAGCATACCTAAACGAGGATTTGAAAGAAAGAAATTACGGTGTTTATCCATGAAATTCCAGAACAACCCGTCCCAAGTTTTTTGCCAATCACCTTTTGAGTAGTTACTCATTTTCATTAAGTAATTCGAACCGCTGATATAAGGTTTAGTTGCAAAGGTTCCACCGTCAGCAAATTGACTCATACCATAAACATTTGGTACCATCACCCAATCGTATGAGTCTATGAACAACTCCATGAACCAACGATATACCTCGTCTGGGTCAAATTCGCAGAGCAGCATAAAGTTTCCCAGTACCATAAGGCGTTCAATATGGTGGCAGTACCCCGTTTTCAAAACCTTCTTAATGGTCTGGTCAATAGGAGGAATACCGGTAGTTCCATTGTAAAAACTTGCAGGAATTTTATTCTTAAACTTCCAGAAATTTTCAGTTCTCGAGAAACTACCTTTTACCTCGTACATACCTCGAATGAATTCGCGCCAGCCAATTATTTGCCGAATAAAACCCTCCAAAGAGTTGAGTGGTACATTGTTGGTTTTTGCGTATTCGATTGCTTTATTTATGACTTTATTAGGCTCCAAAAGACCAACATTAAGCATTGGGGTTAACACACTGTGATTGAGAATCAATTCTTCTTTTACAATGGCGTCTTCAAAATCTCCAAACTCATGAAAGCGCTGTTCTAAAAACTGCTCGAACCAACTGTTGGCTTCTTTTTGTGAGAAAGGATAGTATGGAGTATTTGTTAGTTCACCAAAGTTTTTAGAATAGTGTTTCTCGACAAATGAAACCGCTTCCTTCCAGTGTTCATTCGTATCTGGAAAATTGATTGCAGGTGGAGTTTTGCTTTTCGGATATTTTTTTCGATTGTCGGTATCGAAAGTCCATTTTCCACCTTCTGGATTTTCGTCTTCGTCAATTAATAATTTTCGTTTTTTACGTTCTTGCTTGTAAAACGTAGTTTGGAAAAAGCTTTTCTTGTCTTTTTTAAAAAAATGAGAAAGCTCCTCTCGTGTATTCAGAAATAAAGGATTTTCATATTCAACCAACTCGATATTGTGCTTTTCTGCAGTTGTGTGAATCCGTTTTTCTAGCCAATTATCCGTTGGATTAATAAAGTGAAGCTTGTTGGTGTCTTTTGAGGCTAGGTACGAAATAAATTCTCGAATATCAGAAAGGTTACTGCCGCTCTCAACGTACTGAATGTTTAAACCTTTTTTTGTTTGTTCGTCTTTATAGCATTGCATACTAGCTCTGTGAAAGGCCAGTTTTTGCTTGTGAAAATTGATCTCCTTGAAAAACAAATGTTCTTCAATCAAATAGATTTTTAGTTCGGGGTGCAAAAGTTCATGCTCCTCGAATAATTGATGGGGAAACAGAACGGCTACTTCAGGCATTTTTGTAATTCAATTTATTTCTTCTGCATTTTTCACTGCAATATTTTACTTCATCCCAACACTTTTCCCATTTCTTGCGCCATGAAAAAGGCCTTTCGCAAACCACACAGGTTTTTTCGGGTAAATCACTTTTAGTTTTCTGTTTCAAAATTTGGAACTTCTGAAACTCGAGCATAAGGATAGGAGGCTTTGTACTTCAATTCGTAGTATGAATTTAACCCTGATATTCCAGCTGAATTTGCTTTTTCAAGGTTAATGTAACCCGTTTCTTTGAGTGCTTCTTCTGGTAAAACTAAGTGTTCGATTTGACCAACTATCATGGTTGTATTTGAACTTGGAATTGGGATTTCCTCTACGAAAGACAACCCAATTTTCAGCTGACTTTCCGCTGCAAAAGGAGCGTCGAAACCGTCAATGTATTCTACCTTAAAACCACAACGTTCAAATTCTGAGATTTCGGTATCAAATTTTGCTGAAGTGTAATGCGCTTGTTCTGTGTGGCTCGTCGGAATATGATTTATGGTATAAGCTCCCGTTTCTTTAATGTTGTTATACGTGTCTCTTTTTACTTCGCCGTGCGGACGCATAATGAAACCTACCAAGGCAGGATTACTGGATAAATGCACAACTGAGCTAATTACAGCTAAGTTAGTATTTCCAGATTTAGAGACAGAACCCACCAAATTTCCGGGTTTTATACCAGTAATAGAGTTAATAATATTCAGTCGCTTGATTCTGTCAGAATCAATGATTTGTTGTTTTGTCAGGTGCATTGAGCTTTGTTTTATACACCTAAAACAAATAGTAAGTCTAAGAGTTTCTAAAATCCATTAATTCTGAATGACTAATCTAAAGTTTTGGATGTTGTTTTCTGCTTTTACGCGAATTACATATACTCCTGGAGAATTACCTAAGTTCAATTCATAAGTTACTTCCGTCAGATTTGGTTCAGAAACTACAAGTTGACCATTGGCATTTATTACATCCAGTTGTACATTTTTAAAGTCGCTTAAATCAATATTCACTAATCCAGAACTAGGGTTAGGGTATATATTTATAGAGTTTAGTGCTTCAATACCTTCAACGGAAAGGGGAGTAAAGGACACGCAACTTGAGGTGTCAACGCAGTTATCTTTCGTAATAATTACTGCATAATTACCACCTTTTTTCGGTACAAAGGTTTGCCCGTTAGCTCCAACGACAAACGAGTAGGCCAAATCGCAATCTACCCATTTATAGTCAGCGTCTTCTTCGTTCGACTTTAAGTCAAATTCGTCAGTAGTTAGCGTTGTATTTATTGTGTTTATTGTTAGATTAATAGTCAGAATGGAGTCGCATCCAACTGAATTTAGAATTGTGTCTTTGTACGTGCCGCTTTGCATCCAGGTATAATTTCCACTTGGCGAATTAAATACATCGCAAGCAGAAGTATCAATTACCGCAGTTGTGCTATTGTTCACAGTTAAATTCAGTGTGATAATTGAATCGCAACCGCTTGCATTTTGCATGGTGTCTAAATACAGGCCTGAGGTTGTTAACGTTCTACCATTCCAGTTATATTCTTCACAAACGGTCTGATTTTCAGCAGAAGTAGTGGCTTTGTTTATTGTTAAAATGAGGGTAGTAATAGAATCACAACCCAAGCTATTTCTCAATGTATCAACATATACACCTGTACTGGTCAGGTTTTTACCATTCCAAGAGTATGTATCACAAGCTGTCTTGTTTTGAGTAGAAGAGGTGGTTCGATTAATGGTCAAGTTCAAGGTCATTAAACTATCACAACCTGCAATATTCTGGATAGTATCAAGATAGGTTCCTGAATTGGAGTAGGTTTTACCATTCCAGAAATAGCTGTCACAAGCTGTTGTGTTTTCAGTAGAAGAGGTACTGTTGTTAATTGTCAAATTCAAAGTTAAAAGACTATCACATCCGATAGCATTTATAAGTGTGTCTCGATAGACTCCAGAGGAAGTAAATGTTTTACTTAACCAAGAATAACTGTCGCAGGCCGTCGCAGTGGTGTTTGAACTCGTGTTTTTATTTACAGTAAGGTTTACAGTAATTACAGAGTCACATCCTGCCGTATTATTTATCGTATCTGTAAATGTACTACTTGATGTATATGTTTTTCCACTTGGCGAAGTATAGGCTTCACAAGCTATTGGACTAATAGTACTTGAGGAACTTCTATTAACGGTTAAATTGAGGGTTAAAACACTATCGCAACCTGCACTATTTGTTATGGTATCTCGATATATACCTGAATTTGTGTAGGCTTTTGTTCTCCAGGTAAAGCTGTTGCAAACTGTTTTGGAGAGGCTAGAGGAAGAACTCTTTTTTACCGTTAAATTCAAAATAGAAATACTGTCGCAGCCGACTGAATTCGTGCTTGTATCTCTGTATGTTCCGGATGAATAATAGGTAACTCCTTTCCACAAAAATGAGTCGCAGTTGGTGACGGTTTGTGAGGTGAAGCTCGCATTGTTTACCGTAAGATTAATCGTCAATACAGAATCACAACCTTCACTATTCTTAATTGTATCTTGATAGGTGCTGCCTACTAACCAAGTATATCTTCCGCTTGGAGATATATATGAATTGCAGGCGGTTACAGTAATCGTATCGAAGGTGCTCTTGTTGATTATTAGATTAATATTTACAGTACTATCGCAACCATTAGAGCCAGTGAAAATGCCCTTAATCCTTCCCGATTTAGAATAGTTTTTTCCGTTCCAATTGTAAACATTGCAAGCAGTGTCTGCGAAAGTGAAGGAAGTTCCATTATTTATAGTAAGATTCAAGGTGGAGACACTATCACATCCTTCAGAATTCGTCAGAGTATCTTTATAAATACCCGTTTTAGAATATGTGTTTCCATTCCATGTGTAATTAGAGCATGCGGTGGCATTTTGGGTTGAAGAGGAGGTTTGGTTAATGGTTAAATTCAACACCAGAATACTATCACAACCGACCGAATTTAGGAGCGTGTCTCGGTAAGTTCCGCTAATTGTATAATTGGTTCCGCGCCATAGGTAGTTTGCGCAAGCTGTATCATTGAGTGTGGATGTTGAGGAATTCTTTATGGACAAGTTGATTAAAAGAATACTGTCGCAACCAGCACTGCTTGATAAGGTGTCGAGGTAAGCATTGTTCATTGACCACGTATATTTTCCACTAGGAGAGATATATTGTCCGCAAGCGCTTACTGAAATAGTATCGCGAACTGGAGCACAAGTAGAAAAATTGCGTACCGTTGACCAATCGGAATAGTATCCACCATTGAAACTTCTGGCCCTCCAATAGTAAGTTGTTCCGGTTGCTAATGAATTAACAGTTAGACTAGTAGTCGTCCTAGTGTTTGTGGTAAACGAAGAAAAATTAGCGTCGGTTGAATATTGTACTTCGTATCCTTTTGCATTTGTAGTAGTATTCCAAGATAAAGTAGTGGGCGTGTTTATATTGTTTGCGTTGTTTGCTGGATTGGCCAGTGTTGGAATGCCTGAAATCACAAACCCAGTTCCGGTAGAGTAGGTCCTTGATGTCCAGGCTGTTGTGTCTACCGCATTTATTGCCCGCACTCGCCAGAAGTACTGCTGATTTGCAAATTGTGTACCTGTGTTGTGGTAGGTGTCACTGTTGTTGTCTGAAGTATTAATGTATGTTTTTCGATTACTGCTCAATGCCGCTGTGTTGAACAAATTGGAGGTGTCGCGTTCTACTTCGTAAAAATCGACTCCGTCATGAGCCGCCCAATTCAACCTTAAATTACTTGTCGATTGATTGGTGGCCATATTAGAAGGGAAAGACAGAGTAACAAAATCGCGCGTATTTATAATTCTGCTGGTCCATTCTGAAGTGTCAACTGCATTAATAGCCCGAACTCTCCAATGATAGTTTTCTCCAAAATATAAGTCCGAAATAAACTCTTCTGTGTCCAAGTTTCTATCGCTCGAATTTACGTAGGCTTCAATTTCATTTTTGAAAGCACTGGAAGTAAATTGACTTGAGGTGTCCACTTGAATTTCATAGAAATCGACCCCATCATGCGCATTCCAGTCAAACTCAAGTCCAGCCCACGTGATTGCTCCGTTCGCAGGTGATGTTAGTGTTACAAAATCACGGGTAATTAGGTTACGCATGGTCCAATTGGAAGTGTCCCGACTATTTATTGCTCGAACCCTCCAATAGTATTTGTGACCAAACAACATATCAGATAAGAACTCTTCCGTGTCTAAATTTCTATCGCTAGAGTTTATGTAACCTTCTATGTCATTTTTGAACATAGGCGAATTGAAAGTAGTAGAAGTGTCCAACTGAATTTCATAGAAATCAACGCCGTCGTGTGCATTCCAATCGAATTCTACACCTGTCCACGTAGTTGCACCGTTGTTTGGTGCTGTAAGGGTTACATAATCTAAGGTGTTCAAGGTTCTTTGCGTCCAATTGGAAGTGTCTCTTGCATTGATTGCTCTTACTCTCCAGTAGTAGGTTTTCCCAAATAACATGTCCGTTAAAAACTCTTCGGTGTCTAAGTTTCTATCGCTCGAGTTTATATAACCTTCAATATCATTTGTAAATACTGGCGAGTTGAAGCTGGTAGTTGTGTCGATTTGAATTTCGTAAAAATCCACACCGACATGTGCGTTCCAATCAAAGGTAAGTCCAGACCAGGTGCTTGCATTGTTGTTAGGGGAAGTTAGGTTTACATAGTCCAATGTATTCAAGGTTCTTTGCGTCCAATTGGAAGTATCGCGGGCGTTAATTGCACGTACTCTCCAATAATAAGTTGTTCCAAAAAGCATATCCGTCAGAAATTCTTCTGTGTCTGCATTTCTATCGCTTGAGTTTATGTAACCTTCGATATCGTTAGTAAATACAGGAGAACTAAAGCTTAAGGAAGTATCAATCTGTATTTCATAAAAATTGACTCCGTCGTGTGCGTTCCAATCGAAGGTAACTCCTGTCCAAGTGTTTGCATTGTTATTTGGTGATGTTAAGTTTACTTGGTCTAAAGTAGTAATGGTACGTTGCGTCCAAGCGGAAGTATCGCTGGCATTTATTGCTCTAACTCTCCAATAATATTTAGTTCCAAAAAGTAAATCCGAAAGAAATTCTTCGGTATCAGCATTTCTGTCGCTGGAGTTTACATAACCTTCAATATCGCCGGTGAATACTGGAGAATTGAAATTAAGCGACGTATCAATTTGAATTTCGTAAAAGTTTACACCGTCGTGTGCGTTCCAATCAAACTCAACACCCGACCAAGTACCTGCGTTGTTACTCGGAGCGCTTAACGTTACAAAATCATTGGTGGTAAAGGTTCGGTTACTACTCCAAGCAGCGGTGTCACCAACTTGCCACGCGCGCACTCTCCAGTAATATTTTTGTCCGAAATACAAGTCGGTCACAAACTCTTCTGTATCCGCGTTTCTGCTAGATGAATTGATATAGCCCTCTACTTTACTAAATAAGACCGCAGAATTAAAGTTTGGGCTGGTATCAACTTGAAGCTGATAAGCGTTTGAACTAGAAACAGCATTCCAATCCAGTTCAATTCCTGACCAAGTAGTTGCATTGTTGCTTGGAGAGGAAAAAGTAGGCGTTGTCCATGCAAATGAGTGAGTTGAAAAGCATATAATCGCCATTAGCGAGAATAAAACTTTTGAGTAGAGTAAGTCGCGCGCAAAAAGCATAAAATTTCTTTTGGGTATTAATTGAAAGCACGCAAAATTACGGGTAAAGCAGTGCCATTTTTATTATTAAACTCTTAATTACAAGTTAATTATTTGGTGGCTTTTTTCTTTTTAGAGTTCGGTCTGACATGGGTTGCCAGAATCCTTCCGTTTTCTTGTTTTACTTGCTCATTCTTACGGTGACTCCAGATTTTGGTACGTGCTTTTTTACCATTTTCTTCTAAATTAACGATTGGAAACGGGTAGTGTTTTCCAATTTCAAAATCTATATCCACTAAATCTATTGCTGTAGCTTTCCAAGGTTCGTGAATAAACTCGCTGGGAACATCGCGTAATTCTGGAACCCATTTTTTTATAAAGTCGCCTTTCGGGTCGTGGTCTTGGGACTGTTTTATAGGGTTATAAATTCGTACAGTATTAATTCCGGTGGTGCCTGCTTGCATTTGAAATTGAGGATAATGAATACCAGGTTCAAAATCCAAAAACTGTTGTGCAAGGTGATAAACTCCTGTCCGCCAATCTTGGTCGAGGTGGTGGCAAAGCACAGAGACAACCATTGCGCGCATTCTAAAGTTTATCCAGCCCGTTTCAATCACACAACGCATACAAGCGTCAACTAATGGATAGCCCGTTTTTCCTGTTTTCCAAGCTTCAATAAACGCTTCGTTTCTGGGTCGTTCTAATAATTCATAACCTCGATTAATGCATTCCGTTTCGTATTCGCATTCCACCTCAAATTTTTGAATAAAATGACAATGCCACTTCAATCGAGTGAGAAATCCATTGAAACTTCGTTTATTGCTTGCGTAATTTTCGTGATTTCGTACAAACTGATAAGCCTGCCGAATACTCAAGTTGCCCCAAGCTAGGTATGGAGAAATTCTTCCACACGAAGTCCTACTTGCTTGAGGTTTGGAAATGTGGTAAGCATATTTTTTACCGCGGTCTGTGGCAAATGATTTTAAGTATTTCCATGCGTAATTTTCACCAGCCGGTTGAAAATTTACTGGATAATTTGACCATTTCGATTGTAAATGTTCTGGAACTTCAAAATCGTGATTTTTAACTTCAAGTTCGTTTTTAGAATAAGTGTTTTCAATGATTTCGCCAAACATAGTTTCGAACCATTGTTTGTCCCAAACCTTGCGATGATTCATTCCGCGAACTACTCCGTTTTGTTGAAATTCGGTCCATTTTGTCTTTTTGGAACCCAATATATGTGCAATGGCCTTATCTCTATTCCAAGTAGCTAATACGCCACTTTCTTGATAGGAGAATACGTTTTGAATCTTGTAATTATCTAGAAAAAAATTGAATATTTCTACTGAAGAACCATAAAAGCTGTGCACTTTTCTGTCGAATTCAGCTAAATCTAAATTGAGTTGTTCGATAGATTTCCAAATAAACTGTAAGTGACGGTCACTAACTTCAGGGTGTTGGAGTAATTCAGTATCAAAAGTATAAACTGGTAAATAGGGTAGTCCTGCTTTTTCGGCCGCCAAAAATGCTTCGTGGTCTTGGGTGCGAAGGTCTCGCTTCAACCAAACTAGATTAATTTTCGGTTTCAAACGTTGAGCTCTTTTTTACACTTTTTCCAAAAAGCAAAAAACGAACGATAGTAACCTGTAACCGAAAACATCCAATCTCGAGCATCTTCACTTCCTTCAAAATGGCAGTTTGTTGGATGTTCTTTGTAGAAGATTTGGGTTTTGCCTAATTGTGTTTTCAAATCGGAAAATTCACCAACAAAAACCTGCAGATTATTTATGTTTTTGGATAATTCCAAAGCGAAGTTTAGTGGTTTTTGAGCTACAGGATATTTTTTGAAGAAACTCGGCTCTAGGAGTAGAATTCGATTTGCTTTTTCCTCATTTCTCCAGATAGGGTCGAGATTGTAGTAGCTGTAAACAAGGGTAGGAAGTGATGAGTCAATTATTAGACTCTCATTTCTAGGGAGGTTGGTTAGTTCCGTTTCGAGTTCAAAGGCTTCAGTATTTTCCAAAGCTTTTGGAGTCTCCATGTTACTAAACGTATCATAAGGCACATCCAGAAAAGTGTTGCGCTGGTTGCTGTTGAAATACTTATTGATGATCTCTTGATTAGCGACGTATTTTTTGTTTGAGTTAGCACCAGCTACCCATTGCCAACTTAGCGCATTGCTCGCCCAATCGCCGTCGAGTAGATGCGCATACATCCATTGTGCAGGCCGCAACCAGCGCGATTGCGCCATATTGCAAGCAACAGCTGCAACGTACATCCTCATGTGGTTGTGCATGTAGCCCGTTTTGTAGAATTGCTGAATGCTGCTATCAATGGAATTAACCCCTGTTTTTCCTTTGGTTATTGCAATTGGTATTTGGTGATTGGAGACAGGCTTTTGTTCGTTTCTTAAATCAAAATCTATTTCATTTCCTTTGGCTATCCAGACTTGCTGCCAGTAATCTCGCCAAGCTAATTCCTGAGTAAGTTTTTCGATAGTAGAGAAGGGAAGGTCCCGACTTTTTAGTTCTTCAAAAACTTGTTTGGTAGAAATTACGCCTCTTGAAATATACGGACTCAAATAGGTAACTGCACCGTTTTCAAAATTTCGAGTAGAGGCGTATTTCTTCGGGTCAACCAGTTTAATTCGTTCTAGAATTGCCTCGTAAGTTGTAGGAAAATTCATCGTTTGGATATTTTATTCCCAGAGATAGCACGTTGTCTACTGCACTTAAAACGATTGATTTCTACGCTGCGTTTTTTGAGATGTTTTGCACTTACTCCGCTGTTTACTCGTTTTCGCCATAGTCGGAAGGATCTCGGTTTCAGCGTGCGGCGCATTAGCCTAATCACATCACTTTCTGCCAATCCAAACTGAAATTCAATGGCCTCAAATGGCGTTCGGTCTTCCCAAGCCATTTCGATAATTCTGTCGTGATTTCTTTCGGATAATTGCTGCACATAATTGAAACAACCATGGCTGTAATTGGTTTTACAAAATCAGTATTTTCTGAAAACAAACACTTGTTTTAGTATTTTCATAAGGCGAGTAATTCGGAATGTTTGCGTAATCATTCTTTTTATAAAGCGCAACAGCGTTTTTTTGCTTCAATCCAGTTTCGAGAATTATTTTACTGAATTTCAATTCTTTAGCCCAAATCTCCAATTCTGTCAATAATTGAGTTGCAATGCCTTTTCCTCTGAATTCTTTTGGAACGAACATTCTTTTTACTTCAACTGAAGTGTTGTCGTACTGTTTGATTGCTCCGCAACCTACTGGAATATTGTCCAAGTATCCAACAATAACATATCTTAAATTTTCAATGCCATTAAATTGGTCGTAAAATGCATGATCGTCTCCGTCAATAATTTTCAATTCAGTGTCAAGTTCATTCACCAATTTTTTGAAGTCAGGATTGGTGGAATTTGTGCGTTCAATTCTCAGTTTCATTTCAGAATGTATTGACTGAGTTCTATTTTGTGCAGGGTGGCAGTTAAATTTTCGCCGGTAGTAAAATAGACGGCTGCATCAGCTGCATTGAATTCCTTTGGGACTTGCACAAAAAACTCATAATTATTAGGCACACCCGATTGACTGATTGGATTGAACAAACGAATGCGTTTTTCTTTTTTTACATTACCGCTGGCTATTTTACAATTGAGATAAGTATCTCCAAAACCTGTCTTGGTTTCAATTGCGGCCTGAATTCTTATCCACGTGTCTGGGCTAGCCTTCAACTCTTTTAGTTCTAGAATAGAATTGGAGTAATTGGCAACTTGCTCAAGATGTACAGGTTCTTTTAGCTCAGCTGACTTCACTTTCTCGTAATCTTTCAAGTCGTCTAGAACTTCGTCGGTATCCATTAAGCTCATGTCTAGTGGAGTAGGGGAATTGTTGAGGTAAATTCTACCGTAATAGTGAAAATTCATATCACGGTAATGTAAAATGGTTTTGTAATACTGCCCCATTTGAAAGAAATTTACGAAAATGAGATAAGCTCCAAGAGCTAAAAATAATGCTCGCCACTTTTGTTGAAGAATACGTTCAACCACCGCGGTAAATGCTAAAGCAAATATTGGATAACTCTGAACTAAAGCCCGAGTAGAGTAGGTGGCGCCGTATTGCCAATCTGACCAAGCGGTGATAATCCAAATATTTAATAAACAGAAGGTTATAACGGATTTTTGGAAAGGAAATTTTTTAATAAAAAAGAATCCAACGACGAATAAAATGGTAATGGGAGTATAGACCATCCAGCCGTTTTCGAACCCTACAATGACTCTAAAAAATGGATTTAGAAAGTACCATTTGCTACCCACGTTAAAGACAAAATCACCAGAAACAATTTTCCAATAAATTAACTGAGGTAAAACGCCAATAAGTCCAAAGCCGATTGCCCAATAAATATGGTGAACGTATTGTTTTACTTGTAGCCATTTGAGCACTTTGCTATGCTTATTGTGCGTATTCCAAAGTAAAGGAATAAATAGCATAATGGCTTCAGTAGGTCTGGAAATGGTTGCAATTCCTATGGTTAAACCAATTAGTGCCGCCCATTTTATTCTAGGTCGTTCGTGCCATCTAATGGTGAGGTAAAGGATTAGGACATACAATGGAAAAATAAACGCATGGCTTTGGGCACTATCAACAGAAACAAATTGCACGAAGTTGGTAGCCAATACCAAAAGAAAGATGCTCAGTGCAACAGCTTTGTCGCTGTAATATCTGAGTAACACCTTGCGCAACAGGAATAAAGCAAGTATGCAATAGAATATTGCTCCAAACGCTATAGAATACTGATATGGCGGTGAGAATCCGTCGGCGTGGTAATGTGAGTTAATTGCAATGGTATGGCCAATAAAAAAGAAGGGAAGTTCTAAAATAGCGACTCCTGTCAAATACTTGCCTACATAGTTTCCATTATCGGCTTGCCGCGCTTGATAAAAATCACTACCAAGAGCATTGTATTTATCTTGAATTTCATGTCTCCAGCTGTATTCAGTTATATCGTTATAAATGAAAATGCCTGGTAAAAACATGTAATAACCAAAGGCATCCCAACTCAGCACATTTAGAGCTGGGCCTTTTTCCAGATTAGGTTGAATGAGTCGGTATTGAATCAATACCAAAGAAACTATGATGCAAACAACAATAGATATTCGCTTGCCCTTCATTTCAACACTATTACTTACTATTCTTCAAAAAATTCAATGCTTGTAAGGCAAGAATTGACCAATCCGATTCATATTCAATAGGAACTTGGAGCCAATCTTTCATAGGTCTCTTTTTACCAGAAGGATCCCAATTTTGGCTGCCTTCATATTTGGAAGAGAGTAATGCAATTTCTTCTTTGCCCAATTTAAAAACCATTTCACCCTTAAAAAAGGCAGCAAATGCTTTATTGTCCAACTTGATGCAAGGCTTTCCGAATAGTTGCCCCATGTTAGTTCCATGTTGCTCGGCCAACGCTTTTCCTATTTCTTGGTATTTTTCATTTTCCATAATCTGAGTTCAAATATAAAAATTGGAAGAGATGATGAACTAAATTCAGTATGACGACCGAATGCATTAGCGCCAATTCGTTAAAATAGACCCGCAGAACAATGCTTTCTGTGGACACTAAGTTGAGAACTTTAATGATGTGTGGTCGGGTCACCCAAACACATTTGTATTACTTCGCATCAGATTTTGAATTTAGCAGACTTACAGAAAGACGATAGGGAATTGTTTGCGGCAGTGGTTGCTGGTAATCAACGTTCATTTGAGGTGCTTTTCAAGAAGTATTATCAGGCTCTTTGTTCCTATGGTTTTCAGTTTATGGAAGAAGACATGGCTGCAGAAGAAATTGTACAGGAATTATTCTGTGCTATTTGGGAACAGCGCGAAACCATTCAAATTGAAGCTTTTAAGAGTTACTGTTACAGAGCGGTGCGGAATAAGTGTCTTAATGCCTTGAAGCACTTAAAAGTGAGAGAAGAATACAAATCGCACAACCAATACCAAAACGAACTAGAGGAAATAGCGGACGACGATGACCAAACCGATGAGCGGATTTCAAAAATTCAAGATGCCATTGAGGCTATGCCAACCGTGCGGCAGAAAGTATTTAAAATGAGTAGGTACGAAGGCTTAAAATACCGTGAAATTGCTGAACAATTAAATATTTCTGTGAAAACCGTAGAAATTCACATGAGTAAGGCCCTTGGCTATCTCCGGACAGAAATGGGTAAGTACATTACTTTAATTATTACGTTAATTCATTTTTATTTTAAAAGTAAGTAGGGGTATTTCATTTGTAAGTTGTCATAAGGGAAATAATGAGCATTAACGACGAAAATAAGGAAGCAATCGAAGGTTTAATTGCAAAGCAATTGTCTGGGAATATTACCCCAGAAGAATTGGAGCAGTTGAACCAATGGAAGCTTGCATCCGCTGCCAATCGTGATGCCTATGTTGAATACGAACGCACTTGGTTTGCAAGTAATCAACCCATTAAAGTGGATACGAATGCTGCATGGCAAAAAGTATCTCAGCGTTTGGCCTTTGATAAAAAGCCTACAATTTCAATAAATAGAAAACGCACTTGGGTAAATCAACTAGCCGTTGCGGCCAGTTTTGCCTTGTTGGTTTCCATTGCTGGATTCTACTTCTTTAATGCAGGAACGACCTACTCTGCTGATGGAATTCAGCTTGCAGTTGCGTTGCAGGATGGTTCTTTTATTGATTTAAATGCGGCTTCTAGTTTGCAAGTTACCTCTTCATTTAACGATAAGGAACGTAGAGTAGAGTTGGATGGTGAAGCATTTTTTGACATTGCAAAAGATAAGACAAAGCCATTTGTAATAGAAACCGATTTGGTTGAAGTACGTGTTTTGGGTACTTCGTTCAATGTAGATGAAAATGAAGACAGCGTTGTGGTAACGGTTGCAACAGGAATTGTTGAAGTGACGGATATTTCTGCACCAAACAATACCAGAAAGCTTGCTAAAGGAGAGCGCATTATATTTAGAAACAATAAAAAGTCATTTGAAAACTTAGCGTTTGACGAGAATGATTTTGCTTGGAAAACAAGAACGCTGGTTTTCAGAAGAACGTATTTGAGTAATGCCTTTAAAGTGCTTGAAGCGACTTATGGTGTGGAGATTGAATTGAGCAATGAAGATATCGAATACTGTCAACTTACTGCGCAATTCGAAGACCAAGAGTTAGAAGATGTATTGGACGTTATTCAATCTACGTTTCAGTTAGAAATTATCCAGAAGGGTAAAAAGATTACCATTACTGGTGAGGGGTGTAAATAACATACTCTGCTCTTTGGCGTGCGTTGTAGTTTCTGTCAACGTACTGGCTCAAAATAAGTTGAATCAAAAACTTACCATTAATTTCAAGGACATAACGGTAGAGCAATCCTTGATTCAGTTGGAAGAAAAATTAGCTGTACAGTTTTCATACAACACCGCTAAATTTCCTGTAGATAGTTTGGTGAGTTTATCGTTTATCGATGAAACTGTTGAGAACATAGTGCAAGATGTGCTTAAAGAAAAAGTGGACTTAATAGAAAAAGGGAATCACATAATTATTCGTTCCACAGGTGTGAAAAAGGTACCAAAGAGAACAGTAGTTTTCGCAGGAACGGTGAAAGATTATATGACCAAGTTGCCTTTAGAAAATACCACCGTTCATGTTATTGGTTCAAAGGCAGTGACACAAACCAATGCCAACGGTTCGTACTCCATGTCTGTGGAGACTAAAAAAGAATTTATTGAAGTGGTATTTAATACTAAGGATTACGGTTCAGAGATTGTGGTTATTGAACCCAAAGAAAACCTAACGATTGATGTAGGACTTAAATTGAATGCTATCGATAAAATTCCAACCAAAAGTTCTGAGCCAATAGTTACGGTAACCCCAAAACCTGGGTTAGAGCAGAGTGCTTTTGCAAATGCTGTGGTCGATAAAGAGCAGCGAAAAATTACCGATGATTTGGTGGAGTTTTTTCAAGATAGGTCTTGGCAAGTTTCCCTGTTACCAAAAATAGGGACTAATGGTAATTTAAGTGGTATTGTAGATAATAAGTTGTCATTCAATGTATTGGCGGGGTATAACCATGGTGTAGATGGTTTTGAGTTGGGTGGTGTTCTCAACATTATTGAAGAAGATGTAAAGGGTGCTCAAATCAGTGGTTTCGGAAATATTGTGGGTCGAAACACCGAAGGACTTCAAATAGCTGGATTTTTAAATCATAATTATGGAAGGGTAGATGGGCTGCAAGTGGCGGGGTTTAGCAATTCGGTCACCGATACGGTAATTGGTGCCCAGATTGCCGGGTTTGCGAATTTAACTACAGATTACGTTCAAGGTGGACAGTTTGCTGGTTTCGGAAATATGGCTACGGATAGTATCCTTGGATTACAAGCGGCAGGTTTTGGGAACATGGCTATGGAAATTCAGGGTGGGCAATTAGCTGGTTTCGGGAATTTTAATGCAGGTAAACTCGTTGGAATTCAAGCCGCTGGATTTGGGAACTACGCTGGCGCAGAAATAATAGGTGCTCAAATAGCAGGATTTGGAAACTATGCCGATACGAATATAAGCGGTCCTCAAATAGCGGGCTTTGGCAACTTTGCTAACAAAGGCATCGACGGTTTTCAAATTTCAGGTTTTATAAATACCGCACGAGGAACCGTAAATGGTGGTCAAATTGCTGGGTTTATAAACGTGGCTAAAAAAGTGAACGGAACACAAATCGGTATTATCAATATTTCCGATTCGCTCAAAGGATTTCCCATTGGGTTGGTAAACATCATTAGAAGTGGGTATATAAAAAATGAATTTATGACCACGGATTTAATGGCGTTTAATTACTCGTTTAAGTCGGGTATCCAGCATTTTTATACCATTTGGCGTGCAAGTTTTTCTGAACGTTCAAACGACCAATTGTGGAGCGCAGCTTTTGGTTTAGGCTCTTCGTTTAATTTGTACAAAGAAAAAGTGAGCACCGATATTAATCTGTTGGTCGGAAACGTTAATCAATTTGATGGGCCGAACCAACGGTTTAATATGCTCGGAAAATTTGAATGGAACTTAACTTACCGTTTTCACAAGCATTTTGAATTGTTTGGAGGAGCCGCGTTTAACTATTTTGTTGAAGACATTAATACGCAAAGCAGATTAAATCATTGGGTGGGCAATGCCAACACCAACGATTATACTGTTGTTCAGACGAACGATTGGGTGAGTTTTCAGGTAGGAGTGAGGTTTTAGTGGAGAGTACTTTTCCTAAAGGCTGTTTTCCACAAGACGCCTGAATTAATTATCCCAAAGAAGTAAGAATTTCCGTAGGTATTCCAGTGCTTTTTAATGGGGTTATTCCGTTGGTTGTTCCGTAGTGTTATCTTTTTATTTTAAAGGGTTTTTGTGGTTTTTAGTCAGGTATATTCCGTTGGTTATTCCGGGAGTTATTCCGTTGGTTATTCCTATGGTTGTTTTCTTGTCAATTCGTATCTGAATTTACCATTGAATGTAAAAGATTAAACACGAATAATTAGGAGTTACCAGAACGTATTGGTTGGCTTAATTCCCAGATTTCGCTCCTTTTTTTATCATCCATGCTGATAATTCGTGAAATCCATTTTCGGTAACGTAATCCAAAACAGTTTTTCCTTTTTCGTCAAACGCGTTAATGTCTGCTCCGTTCCTCAATAAGTAATCTAGGAAATTGGTGTCGTGTTGTTTGCTCTGAATTGGGGTTTTGGCATACATAAATACGGTGGTTCCTTTTTCGTTGGTTGCATTGATGTCGGCTCCGTTCTCAATAAGCAATTTGGCTATCTCCGTGTTTTCATTAAAACAAGCCATGATTAACCCTGTCCAGCCCTTTTCGTTTTTTACGTCGATATCGTGTTGATTTTCTTGAATAAATTGTTTGACGGTTTTTGGGTCACCAATTACGCAGGCTTCAAAGAATTGTTGAGGTTTTATGGGGTTCATTCGTGAGGTTTTTTGTTTGTATTAACCATAAAGCATGCTGATGGTAATTTTTATATTATTCTCCTAAGAATTTGCTCGGCAATAAGTTCTTTAATTAAAGATTGAATTGTTCTAACGTTTTTTAAGTCATCAGCATGTTCCGTAAAAAGTTCAATGATCTTATTGCGGTCTACAAAACCTTTAGCTTCCGCATTTAATTTGCCGTATTCTGAGTGTGCAATTTTATTTACTATTTCCAGTGCATCTGTTGGTGAAAGATCCTCAAACTCAATGAATGAATCAAACCGAGAATATATAGGGTCTCCTAAATGCTTTTTGATTTCTTCCAGACTTGTATAATTTGAAGTGCAAATGATTACAGGGTTTCCGACATTGACAGAGTAATTGCTGTCAACAAAAAGTCCTTCATCAAATAATTGGTAAAATGCAGAATGAAAAACTGTATTTGCTTTGTCAAACTCATCTAGCAAAATGACATTAGTTTCTCTGTCTAAAAGGTCTCTTGCAAAACATTTATCGTGAATTGTGCCACCGAATAAATAGGACATGAAGTCAGTACTCTGAAACATTGACATTTGTTTTCTAAGGATTTTCCCACCCAATTGTTGGGAAATAAACTTCGCTGCTTCTGTTTTTCCGACGCCTGATGGGCCAAAAAACATTATTATCAATGGCTTACTATTTTCGCTATAGATTTGAGGTATAAAGGCCTTTAGTAACTTTTCTTTTACATGATTTTGGCCAATAATCACAGCGTTAAATTCAGTATTTATCTTGGCTAAGGTATTTTGTGATAAAACTGGATACTCAAAACTTTTTAAAACAAACTCATTATATGAGTTCTCTATTTTGTCGTGTAATACCTTTGGTGGATTCTGAAAAAACATTTTACCAATTTTTACTCTTGATAAAAAGCCTTCAATATTGAAAATTACATGTTCATTAACGCTTGAGTATTCGTTGGAATAAACTACAAGATTTTCTATGATAGTTTTTTCTTCATCTTTTAAATTCTGCGCTTCTTCAGTAGTTAAATGAAGATGATTACGCTTAGCATCATCGATTTCCCTTACTAATGTTGAAAGAGTTTTTTTTTCACCTTCTGATTCTTTCTCAACCAAAGATTCAAACTCATTTCGAGGGCCGATAAATAGAAATACTTTATTCATGGGCAGAAACTCCAGCTAGTACAACATCATAAATTGGGACTAAATTTTCCTTCTTACTCTCTTCACCTTTTAGTTTTTCAACGGTTAATTGGACTCGGTTCTTATCCAAATCAAATTCTTTCTCAATATCCATTGAACTTGGGATAGCCTGCCCAACTTTTACCACGTAATAACTTAACTGCATTCGTGTGAGATCTGCTAACCGGTAATTGTTATTAAACGAAGTTAAGTTAAACCGTAAAATGAACTCCACATTGCCTGATTCATCGAGATTAGTCATTTCGAAATAGCCCTTTCCGTCTATAAGGGTTTCATCCATTTTTGATAGGTCGACATTTTCATCCTCCATTTTTAGCATTTTCAAGTAGGGAGTATACATTTTAAAAAATGAAATTGAATTAGGAAAAGCTTGAATAGTACAATCTTGTAAGACTTCTATTGATTTATCGGTTGAAGCTTGAGTGATATAGTCATTTAATATGGTTTTGGTAATTGTTGTTTTTACAGCAGTTTCGCTAATTCCCGACATGTCACCATTAATAGATAAACTACCTTTTGTATTGATTAAGGCTGAAAGTATATCGAAAACGACACCTGTTTTTGCTTCAATTTTAGCCTCTGCCTTTGCGTTGGCAGTTGAACCTTTTATTTTGTTCTTCTCCTCAGTTTTCTTGCCACCGTTCGATATATCGAGATAGTCTGCTGCTGCAGTTTCATCAAAATAAATTACTTTTATAATTCTGTTATTCATTGCTCTTTATTTTAACTTTCTGCTAAAAATATTGATTAATAAAAGACAATCTTTAGCTAACAACATAATTGCTATCAGCCCTTTTTTGCTTCAATACTAATTGTTTCTGATTACCAACTAGTTGCATTGAGTAGTCTTGTACCACTATTGGTTGGAAACGATAACTAAAGTAAATAATCTCACTAAGATTCGAAATGATTTAAACTTCAACGAGTTTTGATGAAAGAATGGTTTTCAACTAATCAAACCAATCAATCTACTCAAATGTCACGTATTAGCTAGAACGGTACAATGTTTTGTTGAACCTTTGCCCTTATAAAATTTGAGAAGATGAAAGAGATTACAATCCTAGTGAGCATATTGGCTTTATTCGTGAATTGCACCAATTCGCAGCAACAAACCAAACCCAGTGATGCTTCAAAAATTAGAGTGGTTGGGTTAGACACCAACTGGACAACAAAAATCGAAAAGTCAGAAGCCGAATGGAAAAAACAATTGGATAATGAGGAGTATCGTATTGTACGTGAAAAAGGAACTGAGCGTCCGTTTACACATGCCCACAACGATTATAAAAAAGAAGGTGTTTTTCTCTGCGTAGCTTGCGAAAACCCATTATTTGCCTCGAATACTAAGTTTAAATCAGGAACGGGATGGCCAAGCTTTTTCGACTTTTACCACAGCAAGGCAGTAGCAGTAGGAACAGATAATTCACACGGAATGACCCGTGATGAGGTTACTTGTGCAAGATGCGATGGACATCTAGGACACGTATTTAACGACGGCCCAAGACCGACCGGTTTAAGATATTGCATTAACGGAGCTTCATTGGATTTTGCACCGAAACAAGATTTCGAAACAGCATACTTTGCTCAGGGATGTTTTTGGTGCGTAGAAGAAATTTTTGAAGCCGTAAAAGGGGTGAGGGAAGTTGTTTCAGGATATTCTGGTGGAACGGAAAAGAACCCGACTTACAGAGGGGTAGGCAGCGGTAAAACAGGTCATGCCGAGGCTGTTGAAATTCAATATGACCCGAGTGTAATCAGTTTTGAAGAGTTGTTGAAAGTGTATTTTAATGCAGGAGATATTACCCAAGTAAACGGCCAAGGCAATGATATTGGAAAGCAATATCGTTCTATAGTTTTTTACAAAAACGAAGAAGAGAAAAAGAAGGTTGAAGAGTATTTAACTAAACTAAAGTCAACTGCAGATCTAGATAAGCCCATTGCGGTTGAGGTAGAGCCATTTGAAACGTTTTACATTGCAGAAAAGTACCACCAGAATTACGTAAAGTTGAACCCGAATCAAAGTTATGTAGTGGCGGTTTCTATTCCTAGGTACAAAAAAGCAATTAAGAAATTTCCTGAATTGTTGAAGTAATCCATTTCGTTCTGTCGATTGGATTGATTTGATGAAGGAGAATCTTATCGAGAAGCGAACAAAACATCGTTAGCTCGGTGCAAGTTTCCCTTAAATGATTATGGATTACAGATTAGTTTGAATTAGTCACCAGGAGTATTCGCATATTGATTTTACCTTTGAATTAAATGCTGAAAAAAATCCTTGTTACCACTGTGCTATTGATCGCAGTTGTAGTTCTTTGCACTATGGCTTTCAAACAACGCGCGTACGATTTAATGCTAAAAACTATGCTATCGAATAGCGTAGAGCAAATTTCGATTAGCGAAGAAGAGGTGGCTAATTATAACGTAGTTGATGCCAGAAGTATTGATGAATTCTCGGTAAGTGCCATTGCAGGTGCACAACGCGCTGAACCAGAATCCAACGAATTTGGCCATCTCAATTTGAATCCAGAAAAACCTGTATTGGTTTACTGTTCAATTGGTTACAGAAGCGAAAAGATTGGTGAGCGGTTACTGACGTCAAATCCTAACTTAAAAGTCTATAACCTAAAAGGCGGAATATTTCAATGGGTTAATGATGGGAAATCTCTGGTGGATACTACGGGAAAAACCACTCAAAAAATTCATACCTATAATAAAGTTTGGGCCGTTTGGTTACGCAACGGAATACCCACTCAGTAGGAAGGTAAATTACCAATCGGTATTTCAAGAACATTATATTTGCTTCTCAATTAAACTGCATGGATAAAGACTCGAAATCATACGAATCGGTTAGTGTAACTCCGGTGATTAAGGATATTGAAACACTTTTTGCAAGAGTGTTGAATTTTTGCTGGGTTTTAATTAAAAACACACTGCGAGTTTTTCGCTTTATTTTCGATGTCGTACTAGATAACATTCGTGTTCATATAGCGGTATTAGTGGTGTTTGGTGTGCTGGGGTACATGAGTATTTATGTAATGCCTAGAAGTTATAGTTCAAATATGGTAGTTGCTCCGTTAAAGGGAATTTCCGACCAATTGTATTCGGATGTTGGTTACCTGGGCTCGCTGATAAGTAACAACAACCGTCAGGAAATTGCTGAAGTCTTTAATGTGAGTATCGAGGATGCTCAACAGCTCCATCATATAACAGTTGAGCCAAGCGGAAATAATATTGATAAAGTGAAGGCAATAAGCCTTTTACTTTTTGACGTTGACACTAGTGCTTTGAATCATCTGGATATAAAGCAATTAATGAACAGTGAAAATCCGGAACTCTTTTTTAAACACAGAATAACTATTTACTCTAATAATTCGAGAATTTTTGGGAAACTACAATCTGGTCTATTGAAATTTCTTGAAAGACCAGAACACCTTAAAAAAGAAGTTAGAGATGGAAAAGAACTGTTGCTTAGAGAAAAAGCTGTTCTAGAGAAAAGAATTCTGGATATAGAAAAAATAAAAGATATGTATGCAGATGTTCTTCTACTTGAGGCTAAAAAAGTAGAGTCAAAATCTGTTACAAATTTTTCTGCTGGAACTAATATGAGTTCTGACGAACAAGTGATTCTGGCTACTCAAAAGCGTCATGATGAATATCAATATCGCTTAAATATGGTGACAGAGGAATTGAAACTTTACGATCAGTTTTATCAAGTTGCATCAGGCTTAAATGCTGAAGGACAGAAAGAATTTTTAGGTGCAAAAGGAAGGGCGGTTGCCTTAGCAATGATTTCAATTTTGTTTAGCATTTTATTTATGAGCATTAAAAGACTTTATGTCAAAAGATCATAGATGGTCAAGCCAACGAGTAAGTCCAATTCAACTGCTTCTGGGTTAAAAATTAACATTAGCCATTCTTTTGTTGTTAAGGCGCTGCATGTTGGGCTTAACTTGTTTTTAATTCGATTTATTATCGGTGCATCAAATGAAGAAAATTATGGTTTCTGGCTGACCTTCCTATCGGTCTTTACCTTGTTTTCTTGCATTGAAGTAGGCTTAAACAATGGATTTAGAAAGGCAATCACGAGTTCTTTTGAAACCAAAGATTCAGTCGAATATAAATCTACCATTCGTGAGATGTTTTCTCAATCAATCGTACATTATTTTGGAGTATTTATTATTGTAGGATTGGCGATTTTATTGCTCCCAATAGACGAACTTTTTTCGATAAGCTTCATTTCTGAAATTGACCTAAAACTAACATTGATTTTATGTTTATTGCTTTTCTGTGCTCATTTTGTATTCTTTTCAATAAACACAATTTTGTTGTCCATTCATAGAGCTAAGGACAGCTATATTTTGTTTTTTCTTCAGAGTTTGGTTCAGATGATTGGCATATTTCTGTTGTCTCATTTTTATACAGAAATAAAGCTAATACCTCTCTGTATTGCAATGTCTTTAGGTCCAATTGTCACTTGGGCGGCTGCTTTTTTGTTTTATAGACGTTCTGTTTTAAGTGATTTAAAACCACATTTTTTTTTTCGAAATTGGAAATCACGGCTAATATCCGATAAGGCAACTTCACGCTTTTTCTTATTGCAATTAGGTCTATTGCTGTTGTTGAGTACAGATAACTTACTGATTATGAGGTTGATTTCGCCAAGTGAAGTAACTGCTTATCAAGTTGCATTGCGCTATTTTAATATTCTCCTAGTAGTTTTCAATATCATTTTAGTTCCATTTTGGTCGGCATTTACCAAAGAGCATCTTTTAAATTCGATGGATTGGATATCAAAAAAATTGTTTCAACTGTTTCTAATATGGTTGCTTCTGGCCATTGGCGCTATACTAATGTTAGTGGTCTCTGATTTTGCTTATCAATTGTGGATTGGAAGTTCCCTTGGAATTTCATTGATGTTAAGTTCCGTAGTTGCTTTATATACTCTTCAAACGCTTTGGGTTTCCATGTTTTCGTACTATTTGTACGCTATAGAAAAATTATCGATGTTGACCAAATTTTATTTATTGGCAGCATTAATGAATATTCCTTTATCTTACTGGTTGTCAGTTGAGTATGAAGTGGCTGGAATAATTGGAGCCTCACTCATTAGTTTACTGCCACTTTCGGTGTATTTGCCAATGGAGTGTAAAAAAGAATTAGCTCAATCTTATGAGTGAAATTAGCACAGCATTCAACAGAAAAAACATCGGTGCCTTTGTGTTAATGGAGATATTGAGCGTTAGCCCAATTTTTATGATTTTGGGCAATATTCTTCCTCCTATCGGTTTAAAAATACACCACTATGCTTTTGGAATAGCGTTTTTAGCGGCAGTTTATCATTTGGCTTTTAAGAGCAATAAAAAGTGGCTATTTTATGTCTTACTATTTTACCTCGTCATTCAGTTTTTCTATCCAGTTTCGAGTATAAAAACACTGATTGATTTCTTTTTTGGCCCTTTTATTTTGGTAGCAATTAGTACCATTACACTCAACAAAGAATTACCGCCCTGGATGTTAAAGAAATATCGTAATCGATTAATTGGGGCTGCGCTTATTCCATTAATTATTACAGTTCTACAGTTTGTTGGTGTAGTTCCAATTACTTTTTTAGCTGCCGATTTTATCAATTCGGTTCGAATTATGGGTGTCGAAACCCCAAGACCCAACGGGTTTTTGTATCATGGATCTGAAATTGCTGTCATTATTTACTTTCTAGGAATTATGGCAATCTTTCTTCCAACTAAAAAGGCACTACGGTATATATTTATTCTATTAATCGTTGCTGCAACCTCACTCTTCAAAGCAATTTTTGCCACAACATTTCTATTGTTGATTATTTACATTGTGTTTTTGGATAAAACAATTTTTTATCATTTTAAGCTTATGTCAAGAAGGAGATTGTTTTCATATCTGAGTCTTGTATTACTTATAAGCCTAGTTGTGTTTTACATGAAAATGGCAATCGTTTATAAATACACTGGCTATCTCTTTGAGCCAACTATGCTTACTGGTAGGGGGAGTATTTGGAATATATATTTTGAAGGAATTCAAAATTTTACTTTTTGGAACTATTTATTTGGTTCTGGCATGGGGTCGGAGTTTTCCATTTTTGCAAAATATGCTACTCCTGAAAATTTTTATCCACTATCTCAATTTCCAAATAAAAATTTGACCATGCACACGCACAATTCACTACTTAGCATTTTTATAAATAGTGGATTAGCAGGGTTGATGTTTGTTGGCTTTTTGTTTTATGTGATTCGGAAAGAGTTGAGTCAGAAATTTAGTACAGTTAATTTGTCTAAATTTTATTTTGTTAGTTTCCTGCTACCATTTCTGCTCATTGGAGTTACTATACCTATTGTCAACAAAGCAATTTACTGGGTAATGCTCGGTTTTGTTATAGTGCATTGGTCATTATCGGAGTATGGATTAAGAGATGCGGAAGAAAATGCATAAATATTGGGAATGGTCCTTTGCGCTGTTGTTGATTTCACATTGCATACATGTCAACATTCAGGCTTTGTTATTGATTCCATTGTGCGTAACAACATCACTTTGTATTAAAGATGATTTTAGATTTTATACCACTAAGTTCAACAAGCCGCTAATTCTGTTGTTTTCAACTCTGTTTCTTCTAATGGTTGTTGGGCTGTTCAGATCGTTTGATTTGGAAGATGGCGTAACCCGAGTCAGTCGCAATTTGAGTTTTATTGTTATGCCTTTCTTTACATTGCCCCTAATAAAGTCCAGCAGTATGTCCCGAAAAAGATTCCTTTTTGTTTTTCAAGCAGCGATTTTATTTTCAGGCATCGCTTTTCTATTGTTTGCCACTTATAACTTTTGGACTACAGGCAGTGTATCTAGTATTCCAGGAGATAGCCACTTTTCTTATAACTTTTACATGTCGCACTTGTTAACCAACCCGTTTGGTGTGCATCCCATATACCATTCATTAGTCGTCACGATGGGTTCTGTTTCGCTTATTTCTTACGCTGCTTCTGCGTGGAACTGTATGTGGAATTCTAGGAAAATACTTGTATTGCTTTTACTAGCCTTCCATTTCATTCTTATTGTGTTGTTGAAGTCTGCCGTGTTTTCGTTACTCTACGCATTTAGCATGGCTGTTGTACTTTTTTACTTTGGTTATAAAAGCGCGCTAAAGTCAATAAAAGTCACCCTGCTGGCTACTCTAACTTTAATCTTAATTTGCGGAATAGCTGGAAAAAGCCTAATCACCAAGCTTGAATCTTTTGAGGTAGAATACAATCTTTCTGATCAGCACCAAAGTGCACTGCAGGCAAGGCTTGGACTCTGGGACTGTGCAACCCCTTTATTTATTGGTAATTGGTTAACGGGAGTTGGTACCGGAAACCTTCAGCACTTTCTAAATGAAGAATACAAGGCACGCAACTTTAAATTTGTATTAGTATCAGGAGAAGAATACAATCCGCATAATCAATTTCTGCAATATGGAATTACTTATGGCATACTTGCACCACTGGTTTTACTATGTCTCCTGATACTTATATTAGCACAATCGATAAAGCAAAAAAATACTGTAGCCCTATTGTTTTCGCTATGTTTTTTGGCATTTTGCCTAACGGAATCGACATTACAAACCCAAAGAGGAATTTTAATTTTTACGTGCTTTGCTGGCATCTTTTTTAACGCACCCAATTTTTGGAAATTTGGAATAGATGAAGATTCTGGTAATAACTAATATTCCCGTTCCGTATAGAATTCCTGTCTATACTATTTTATCATCATATTCCGATGTTGAATTACATGTTGCATACATGGCTCCAATCGAAGAGAATAGAGCATGGACCCTTCCTGCAATGGAATTCGATTATTACATTTTGCCTCGAACCAAAACAATTGCAAAAAAAGATGGTTTTAATTACATTCATCTTAACAAAGGAGTTTGGAAGCACTTGAATACAAAAAAACCAGATGTAGTTATTACCACCGGATTTAATCCTGCTCAAATTGAGGGATGGGTTTGGACACGATTGAAGCGGAAAAAGCATATTGCAATGTCTGATGGCTGGCTGAAAAGTGAGACATCTTTATCCGTAATTCACCGCATTGTACGGAAAGTAATATTGGGGAATTCCGAAGCATTTATTGGTGCATCAAAACAAACTTTCAAATTATTTGAGCATTATGGAGCAAGCAAAGAAAAAATAGTTCAAAGTGCTTTAGTAACTAATAATAAAGTGTTTAATGATTCAAATTTGTCATTTAAAGACCGGGAATACGACCTTATCTTTTCAGGGACATTATTGGAGCACAAAAATCCAGATTTTGTAGTTCAAGTTGCAAGGCAACTAGTAAAGGTAAGACCTGGATTAAGTATCGTATTTTTAGGAAAAGGTCCTTTACAAGCTCAGCTCGAAGAGCCTTTAACGAAATTGAAGGTTACATTCAAATTTGCGGGACATGTAGAGCAAACCGAGATTCCAAGATACATGGGAAATGCAAAGATTCATTTATTTCCAACGTTACAAGAAGCATGGGGGATAGTGGTAAATGAAGCTTCTGCCGCAGGAACACCAACAATTTCGAGTATGAATACTGCCGCTGCCCATGAGGTTGTGCTGAACGATGAGACCGGGTATGCGCTAGAATTAGAGGTTAGTTTATGGTGTAAAAGAATAGTAGAACTCTTGGATGATTCTGAAAAATGGCAAAGCTTTTCATCGAATGCGATTAAATTGATTTCGAATTACACGTTTAATGCAGCTGCAAAGGGAATGTATTTGGCAAGTAAAAAAGCAATGGAATGAAGGTCTTAGTTGTACATAACTCCTATAAAATCAAAGGGGGTGAAGATACTGTCGTTCAGAATGAAATTGAGCTGCTACGAACCAATGGGGTAGAGGTAGTAACCTATTTTCGAAATAATCACGAAATTGATAACTACTCAACTATCGATAAAATTGGTCTTATCCATTCAACAACCTATTCAGAAAAATCGTTTGATGAAATTGCCAGGTTGATAGAAAAGCATTCACCCGATCTTTGTCATGTGCACAATACATTGCCCTTGATTTCTCCTTCCGTCTATAATGCATGCCAAAAGAAAAATGTGCCCGTAGTACAAACGTTGCACAATTATAGGTTGGGGTGTATTAATGGGTTGCTATTGAGAGAACAGAAGCCTTGCGAAGATTGTATCACGAAGAACAATCCTTTTGAAGGCGTTAAACATAAATGTTATCGAAATTCATACGTACAAAGCTATGCAGTAGCTAGGATGCTTTCGGTGAATAGAAAAAAGGGATTCTGGAATAGTCGGATTAACCGATTTATTTGCCTGACTCCTTTTGCTAAAAATAAGTTTATCGAAATAGGAATAGACCAAGATTTAATAGCTGTAAAACCAAATTTTATTTCGGTAGAATTGGATGAGAATGACGTTACGAAAACAAATAAATTTCAAGTTTTATACATGGGTAGACTTGAAGAATCGAAAGGAATTCAAGTCTTTTTAGAATTGTCAAAAGAGTTTTCGGATGTTTCGTTTGTGGTGATTGGAAAAAATGTCGAAAACATAGACTTTACAAATTTCAATGTTGAATATAAAGGAGAACTCCCGTACCAAGAAGCCCAGAGTATTATGGCTAGGAGTTCTGTGTTGGTATTTCCATCTATTTGGTACGAAGGAATGCCTATGACAATTCTTGAAGCATTTGCGTTAAAAACAGTTGTTATTGCCTCAAATTTAGGAGCTATGAGCTCAATGATTCAGCATGAAAAGAATGGACTGCTGTTTAATCTTGGTGATGTTCAGAATTTGGCAAAACAATTAACCCGGTTGAGATCAAACCCTGAATTATTGAATGAGCTCAAGAACAATGCTTCGTCTAATTACAAGGAACTGTACACGCCAACTTCAAACGTTCAACAATTACTTTCAATTTATAAAAGTGTGTTGAAATGAGGGTTCTCAAGACAGAATTATACGACCAAGGGATACAGTCATTTTATGACCAATTTATTGCTGGTTTTGAAGGTGGTAAAGAAAATAAACTTATAAGCCCTTCAGATGCAAATGTGTTAGTGCATGGATACGAAAATCCTAATTTTCAGAAGGTACTTGACGATTATCATATTAACCTCCCTGACGGAGTTCCTTCGGTTTGGTTAGGTAAAATTCAAGGTGCAAAAAAAATGAACCGATGTTCAGGACCAGAAGTGTTTCCTGCGCTATTAAATTTAACTAAGGGCAAAGCAGTTAAACATTATTTTATCGGAGGTAAGCCTTCTGCGCTTGAAACACTGAAAAACGTAATAGAAACCGAAATTGGAAACCCAAACTGTTGTGGATTCTTTTCGCCACCGTTCAAAGAATTTAGCATTTCGGAGATACAAGCAATGGCAATTGATGTGAACGAAAGTGGAGCAGATGTTCTTTGGATTGGCCTTGGTGCACCTAAGCAAATTTACTTCGCACACGAAATTGCTAAGTACACTAATTGTCATTATATATTACCCGTGGGTGCTGCCTTCGATTTTTTGGCAGGTACTGTTCCTTCTGCACCAAATTGGATGAAAAAAAATGGTCTTGAATGGTTTTTTAGGTTGATTTCTGAACCAAGAAGGCTAGGAAAGAGGTATTTGAATGTTGTTCCGAAATTCTTGTATTACGGAATTAAAGAGATGTTCTAATACCCAACGTTTCTCCTTAGAAAAATGCTGTTTTTAATCGTACTAAAAATGATTTTCAAATCCAACAACAGCGTCCAATTCTGAATATACAATCGATCTACGTCTGTTCTTTTTTGCATAATGGCTACGGTAGGTGTTTCGCCTCTGTACCCAAACGACTGAGATAAACCGGTAATGCCAGGTAATACTCGGTGCCTGTAATCGTAGAACGGAATTTTATCTTGGAATTCATCATCTAATTCTGGTACATGAGGTCGAGGTCCAACTACAGACATACTGCCTAGTAGTACATTAATAAATTGGGGAAGTTCGTCCAAATTACTTCTCCTTAAAAATGCGCCTATTTTGGTTATCCGATTGTCGTTTACAGTAGCTTGGTTAAATGTTGTGTTAGAGCTTTTCGATTTCATGGACCTAAGCTTTATACACTTGAATAGTTCTCCGTTCTTACCATGTCTTTTTTGAATGAAAAATGGATTCCCTTTACTCTCTAATCGAATTAGCAAAGCCAGAACAGGTAACAGCCAACTCAACAAAAACAGAGTGATAAACGCAGCGAAAAGAAAATCAAATATTCGTTTGAGGGTTCTTTTATCGTTGCGTTCAAGTGGACCAAAAAGAACTTCTTGAAAACTACTGTTGTTTAGCCTTCGGAAGTTGTAAATTTTAATGTGCCTACTTAAATCGGATGGAATTTGAAAAATGCTCACACCAGATTGATTCAGTATAGGTTTAATGAATTCAAAATCGGAACGGTGTTGTTCTTCCACAAAAAAGAATGCATCATCAATATCCTCCTTTCTAATAATTTTTTCAATGTTTTTGTGGCCTTTGAATGTGTTGATTTGATTCCAATCAAACGCACCTCGGAATCGGTAACCATCTCCGATTCTTCTATCCAATTCTAATTTCATTTTGTTAGTAATAATCGATTCTCCAAATAGAATATAGTTGGAAAAGCCATTTCCTTTTGATCTATAAATTCGTAATGAAAAAACAAAAAAGGCTTTCCCAGCAATTACTACTGAGAACACCACTATAAAAAACAACAGTAAGGAGGCAGTGATATTCCAAGAATTGTATATCAGCCCAACCGTAATGTAATACAATAGCATAAATGCTGAAATGGGCTTTATTACATTGTAAAATGTATGTATGTAGCTGGTGTATCTTCTATTTGAATTTGGATAGAATAGTACATTGGTAATCACCCAAAGCGCGCAAATCATTACACAAATTATTACAGAGTACTTTTCGTTTCCTAGATAAGTAGCATAAGCTATGTTTATTAGCGCAATATCAATTAAATTGGTTAGCGTAAAATATTTGAATTTGGAAGGTAACCTAGGCATTCTCGTTTTCGATTTTGTAAATGAATTCGTGCTCAATAATGTTTTTTGAATGATAGGTCAAATTACAAACAAGCGAATAGTTATGAGCTATACTTTTTATAGATTCGATTGCACAATCTTCGGACAATATCATATACATGTCACAACGGAATTTCTGCCTTTCGAGTTGGGAGAATAATTCAGAAAAATACTCGAATTTTTCTCCACAAAACCAAGCCTGTTCTTCGAGATTTTTAGGTGAATTTGGGTAGTATGGTGGATTAATAACAACCAAATCAAATTCAGTGAGATCAATGTTTTTAATAAGTGAAGTTGCTTTTGTTTTAATTATTACATTATTCAATTCGGCATTTCGTCTAGCGTTCTCAAGCGCTTTTGGGTTAATATCCGTCCCAGTTACTATTGCTCCTTGATGGGCAGCCCAAACCGAAATAGCACCAGTTCCGCAACCTAATTCAAGAAATCGTTTATTGAAAAGAGTAATGGTCTTCAAAAATCGAATTAGGGTTTTGGTACTCAGTAAAAATGACGGATTAAATACCCCAGGAAAGGTTTCAATCGTTAAGTTTTCGATAATGGAAGTATGCGTTTTAGCGGAGTATTTGTTGTACCACTTTTTAAAAAATATACTTGTAGTTTTTTTTAGTACTAAACGAATTACATTTCGAATCTGGCCAAACATTTAATAGTCTTGATTTTAATAAAGGTTTAGTAAATCAACTAAAATAAACTGTAGATAAAAGGTGCCACCACTGTAGATTCAGCAACTACTACAAGTATTCCAAGAATAGCCAAAACAAATACTATTGGAATAAGCCAGTACTTTTTTTGCTCCATTAAAAAAAGAAGAAGCTGTTTAATAGTTCTCATTAGTTCGAAATTAAATTAGAACATGTTTTCTAAGTTTTGTTGCCGTTTTATTGGTTTCCAATTGCCTTCGTTTATTTCTCTTTTCTTGAACCATGATATCGGCGTAAAGATTAAAAAATAAAGAATACTTAGAACGATAAATGAAGAAAGCTCTCCCATAAATGCACCGAGCAGCATCCAACAGAAGAGTATTGGTCTAATAAGGACGGGTTTAATAAACAATACGCCAAATACACCTGCGATAATTGCATATTCCATCATTGAGAAATGCCAATTGAAATAATATGAGCCTAGAAGAAACAAAACCCCCATTAAACCAATGAACTGTCGCTGCACGCTGGCTTTATTTGCAATGACCATAGCAGACTCCATTATGATATTAATCCATTTCATATTTCCGAAGATTTAGATTAATCTGGGTTTGTTCACTTTTATATACGACAAAATTTCCTAGAACAAGCACGTCCATTTCTGTTCCAAAAAAACACTGAATGGCATCAATTGGCGAGCAAACAATAGGCTCACCTCTCTCATTAAAAGATGTGTTTATAAGCACAGGACAACTGTTCATTGTATTGAATTGCTCAAGAACTCCATACAGCATTTCATTATCAACTTTTGATAGGGTTTGAACTCTTGAAGTTCCATCCACGTGAACGCAAGATGGTATTTTCTCAGGTTGCAAACAATTGTAGGTATAGAGCATGGTTTTAGATTCCCTTTCCATACCGAACCATTTATTAGCATGTTCCTCTAGTACCACTGGTGCAAATGGTCTAAATCCTTCTCTTTTTTTAATTTTTAGATTTAAATGAGATTGCATATCGTCAAATACAGGGCTCGCCAAAATAGTTCTTGCTCCGAGGGCTCTTGGCCCAAACTCCATCGAAGAGGAAAACCAGCCAACAACTTGTTTTTCAGTCAAGTCTCGAGCAACCTGTATCTTCAGTTTTTCTGCATCTAACTCGTGGTAATTTAAATCTAAATCTTTGAGTTTAGTTTCAATCTCAGAACTGGAAAATTCAGGTCCTAAATAGGAGTGAGATTTTAGAGAATCTGGTACACTAATCTTGGGCTTGTCCGTTTTATTATGCCACGCTAAAAATGCGGCTCCAACAGCACCACCTGCATCTCCAGAGAAGGGAGAAATCCAGATATTTTTAAAAACCTTTGACCTCAGCAGATTGCCATTCGCAACGCAATTTAATGCTACTCCGCCCGATAAACATAGGTTGTCTTGTCCGGTTTTGGATTGAACAAATTTTGCCATTTTAAGCACAATTTGTTCTGTTACTACTTGAATTGAAGCTGCAATATCATTATAAAAGTCAGTCAATTCAGACTCGGGGAGTCTGGCCGGGTTTTCAAATAGTTTTTCGAATTCAGCATTTATCATTTTAAGACCGTATTCGAAAGAGAAATACTTCAAATTGAGCTTTATAGATCCATCGTCCCGCACCTTTACCACGTCATTCAATATTTTATCGACGTATATAGGAGTTCCATAAGGAGCCAAACCCATAAGTTTATACTCGCCAGAATTCACCTTAAAACCACAGTAAAAAGTAAACGCAGAGTAGAGGAGTCCGAGCGAATGTGGAAAATGAATTTCGCCAAGTGTGGTGATTTTATTTCCTTTTGCCACCCCGTAAGTGGTTGTTGCCATTTCACCTACTCCGTCAATCGTTAAAAAAGCCGATTCGTCAAAACTGGAAGAAAAGTATGCACTTGCAGCATGACTTTCATGATGATGAACAAAACATACTTCGCCTCTAAAACCGAGTTCGCGTTTAACTATTTGTGGAATCCATAATTTTTGTTTTAGCCAAGATTTCATAGCCATCGAAAAAGCTCTAAAGCCTTTGGGTGCGTGTTGAGCGTGCGTGTTTAAAATTCGATAGAATTTTAAAATTGGTTTTTCGTAAAATACTATGGAATCAACATTTTGTATAGTAATATTCGATTGGTTGAGGCAAAATTGAATGGAGTTTTTAGGAAACGATTTGTCCTGTTTTACTCTGGTAAAACGCTCCTCCTGTGCAGCGGCAACTATAACGCCATCCTTCAGAAGACAAGCTGCAGAGTCGTGATAAAATGCGGAAATACCTAATACATATTCCGCCATTCTAGTTGAATATATTTTGTTGAATTATCGTTTTTGCCAAAACAGTTTGACCAATTTCAGTTAAATGCGGATCGTTAGCGAAGTAGAACGAAGTATTAGTATCCAATTCAATAAAATCTTTCAGTGGGTTAATTACCAATGAGTTTGGTAGAGCTTTTTTTATTTCGTTCAGTATTGGATAATCTGCTGCTATTGGAATGTTCTTGGTATGCGCTCCCAACTCGGTAAACCGCTGTTGATATTCGGAATTTACTTGAATGCAGTGTGGAATTAACAAAACAATCATTTTAGCAGATGTTGGCATAGAAGAAACCAGTTCGTTCATGTTTGACTTCCAGTCTTCAAAATTAATCTTGGCGTCGCCTTTTAATAAGACTTGATTGTAAAGAAGCAAGGAATCACTTTGCAAAAAGGTTTTGGAACGTGCGTTATACGTTTCTTGGCTAAACGAATTGCTTTTAATGGCTTCTCCAGATTTGTTATCCGTCCGTAAGGACCCAAGTTTCCAATTCAAATATTGTAATATCAGCAGTTTATCTCCAAACAACCAATATAGGTTTCTGCTAAAAGAAAGCGTATTCCAATTAATCGGGTGGCGGATGTCTGTTAAATCATTACCGACATAGTACTGATAAAGAATGTATTTGGGATTGTAGGTTTTTAATTTTCTTTCGAGAATGATTTTCTGCTGTAGGATTCCAATTCCAGGTACAGAAAGATTCACAAAATCCAAGTTTGGGTATTCATTTCTCAAATTCTCAACGTAACATTGGTTATAAGCCGAGAACGAATCTCCCAAAATCAACACAATTTCTTTATTTCCTTGCTCTTGCTCTTGCTCTTGCTCGTGCTCAGTGTTCAAAGCACTAAACACATTAGAATAGAAGTCGATTACCTGAAACCGATAACAGAGTTCTATGGTTCCTAGAACGACACAAAATAGGAAGATACCGTAGAGCAACCAATTTCGTGTTCTTCTATAAATGTTTGAACCCTTCATTATAAATATTCAAGCACACTAATTTGTTGCATATGCTTACTCAGAATAAAATCCTTCTATTTCGGGTTGTTTGTACTTCCAAATTTTGTGCAGTGCTTTTATTTCATACGGGTATTTGTAACTATTGGTTTTATAGCGCCAATTAGAAACTCGCCGCAGCAAGTTCTTTTTCCATCCTCTAATTCTAAAATCAGAAGCAGTAGGGTAGTACCCATTCAATACGGTTTCAAAATTTCGAACTTTATCTACCATTTCTGGTGTTAGCCAAGGAGTCAGCGGGTTTTTTCTTAAATCAAAATTTTCCCAAGAAGGGTTTAGCCAATCTTCAAGTTTCTCTGGGAAATCAAAACCAATTCTTCGAATTTCATCATAGAGTTCGGAACCTTCTGTTGGAACTGGAGAGTATAAGTAAATGATGATTTCGGTATTAGGGTTTACTTGCTTGACCTTTTTTATAAATTCGATATCCGCATCAATTTGCGCCATAACCTTTTCGGGGTCATCGCCTGGCATTCCCAATACAAAAGAATATTCAGGAATAATATTGAATTTACCCATGCGTTCTGCAAATTTCAGGATTTGAGCCCCTGTTTGGGTTCCTCCTTTATTCATTTGTTTTAACACTTCGTCGCTACCGGTTTCTGCACCCAAAAAAATCATGGAACAACCAGAATCACTCATGAGTTGCATGGTATCGTCCGAGTATTTATTTATGGTATCAATTCTTCCCTCGCCCCACCAAGTCATATTCTCATCCATCATGAGCCTGGAGAATTCGGCAACTCTTTTTTCAGAAGTATAGAAGTTGTTGTCGTGAAATTCCACCGAATCTGCACCGTATTCGTTCTTCAATTTCAATACATCTTGGTAAACTAGTTTGGCAGATTTTGCTTTCCAGCGGGCATTGTAAATTGGAACTATTCCACAAAATGAGCAAGAGAAAGGACAACCCATGCTAGAGTGATAAGAAGCGGTATTATTTCCTAAATGTGTTTTTGGTAAATAGCCTCTGATAGAATAAGAACGGTTTAGTTTTTCGTACGGTAGGCTGGGCAATTCATCTTGGTTCAATAAAGCCTCCCTAGGGCCTTTTTGAAGACCGTTTTCATCTTTAAAAATCAGGTTTTTAGTACCCAATAAGGATTCACCCTTTTTTAGTTTTACTAATAAAGTTGGAAATGTTGCGTCTCCAGGTCCATCGACTATGTAATCTACATAACCTGAATCTAAAACTACTTTGTATTGATTTGAGGCAAAGTAGCCACCCCAAATAATGATGATATCGGGAAAAAGTTCTCTTACTTTTTTAGAGTATGGAATTGCTTGCTTAAGCTGGGGTCCTGGCATTACGGATAAACAGAAATACTTAAATATACCTGATTTTAATTGACTTTCAATTGAAATCCAAGGGTCATTTTCTCGATTTCCGTCAATAAAAAGATAGTCGTAAATACCATCGACAGAAGCGCCTACCTGTAATATAGAGTTTGGGATTCTAAATCCGTAGGTTGCAGCTTTAGGATTAAAAAGAAGGATTTTTTCTGTGTTCAAATTGAGCGTTAATTTGATGCAAATTTACCCAATTGGGAGCCATTACATTTTGTAAGTTCGATTTCTATTTTTATGAAAAGAAAAAAGGTAATTCTTTACAATCCAAAAGCAGTTTTCTATGACATGCCATTGGCACTTCTAGCTTTAGCTTCAAACCTTGATTTGGAGCAATTTGAACCAATAATTGTAGATGCCCGTATTGACCCAAATCCAAAGCAAACCATAGAAAAGCATTTGGATGAAGCAGTTGTTTTTGGAGCAACTGTTTTAACTGGAAAGCCAATAAAGGACGCCTTGGAAGTTACCAAATGGATTAAGACCAAAAAACCTACGCTTCTTACTATTTGGGGGGGATGGCATGCTTCATTATTCCCAAAAAAAACACTAATTGATGAATTAAGCATCGATATTAGCGTTCAAGGGCAAGGAGAGGCTACCTTTCAAGAAACCTTAGAATTTAGTTCAGGAAGTAGAAATCTGAAGGATATAAAAGGCATTTGTTTTCGTGAAGGCACAGAAATAGTTCAGAATCCACCGAGAGCTTTAACCGATATGAATGATTTGAACAGAATCGATTACGATTTTGTGAATGTTGAAGATTATTTTGAGAAAAAAGGACAACGTCAATTCGATTACATCAGCTCAACAGGTTGTCATTTTAGATGTGCTTTTTGTGCAGACCCGTTTGTGTTCGGTAGAAATTACAGTGCTGTACAACCCGAAAGAATGGGGGAAGAGTTCTCCTATTACTACGAAAAATATAAATTTACTGAAATCAACTTTCAAGACGAAACCTTGTTCACCTATCCAAAACGAATTCGAGCATTGGCTAATGAACTTTTAGAACGAAAAATAAAAGTTACTTGGGCGGGGACCATGCGTGCCGACCAAGCACATAGAATGACCGACGAAGATTTTGAGCTGATAAAAAAATCGGGATTACGCCGTGTTTTAATTGGAGTAGAGTCAGGTTCTCAAGAAATGATGGATTGGCTAAAAAAAGATATAAAGCTTGAATACGTTTTTGAGGCTGCAGAACGTTGTAAAAAATACGACATTGGGGTAATCTTTCCATTCATAGTAGGCTTTCCTAAAGAAACGCAGAAAAGTCTTGATGCAACCATTTCTGTCGTGAAACAATTGAATGCAATTTCTCCGAAATTTGAAACACCTATATTTTATTTTAAACCTTACCCAGGCTCAAGAATTACAGACGATGTGGTAAAAGAAGGCTACGTTTTGCCAAACAGTTTGGAAGAGTGGTCAACCTTTGATTATATAGGTTCCGCTGGTCCATGGGTTAACGATGAAATGTATAAATTCTTCGAAAATTTCAAATTTTTCTTGAAGGTCGGGTACGGAAAACGTCGTCGGCTGTTTTACCCTGTACAAAAACTAGGACGGTGGAGAGTTGATAATGATGCTTATGGTTTTCCAATTGAACGAAAGTTGTTTGAGCTAGCCAGACCTGCTCAAAAATTATCGTAATTGGTTTTTTAAATTGAAACGAAAAGTTGTCTTATTTACTCTAATTCTTGAATTCGGTGGTAAAAATAGAGTCTGAATAATAATCGTTTGTGGAGTCAATTCTAGGCAAAACATGATTGATTAATATGTTTTTGTCCATGAAAGGATATACTCTATTACTAAAAGAAAATAAAACTCCCTCTTTAATAAAATTACGTTCTTCTTGTGAAAATTCGAATAGCAAACATTGAATTAATATTGAATTAATATTGAATTAGATTCAACTTGTTTTTTTGAACTTTCGTCTAAAGTAAGACCTTCAAACAATGCCGCGCTTATTCCCCAACCGAAACCAATATTAAGTCCTTGTTTTTCTGTATCCACAAAAGGACATGTGGCTAATATTTGTGACCATCGGTTAGGGGAATGCCCCAGTTTAGCAGCTAACGCCCAACCACTTTCTCGTATTAAATGTGCATCCGATTTTGGGCTATTAAAATTGGTGATGTAACCTTGAATTAAAACTAAAATGCACCAGATCACATGCAATATGTGGGTTTTACGCCACCAGCTTTGTTAAAGCCGCTCTTGAACTTACCCATTGTTTAGAGTTCTGAATTTCACTTAATGTATAATAAAATGGCTTTTCCTTTCGTGAAGAAAAAGAGATTTAAAGTTAACAGCGTTTTTGCCATGTGGCGTATAGGTACTCAGGCTTGTTTTTTCTAAATTTATTAATGAAAGATTTGAATCTAAGTTGTGAGTAATTTTTTATTTCAAAACTTGCATTTTTTATCACGAATAGTTCGTCACTATCAATTAAGCCCTTGTAAGTTTTGAAAAAGAACGGGATGCCGCTTTTTTGCTCGAAATCTACTTGCAAGTCAGTTAGTCGTTGCTTCGCTTGTACTGTATTTGAATAGTAACAAATTCCTAAAAGTACAATCTTCCCATTAGGTTTTAGTAATGTCTTAATTTGTTCTAAACTTCTATTCAAATCCGTAAAGTAACTACATGCTCGGTTTACGACTATCAAATCAAACTTCTCTTGAATAATAGAAAAATTTTCCAAATCCATTTGCACAGTTAACCAATCCTCTGAATAGAATTTTTTTGCTGCCAATCCATCTAATTCATGGGTAAAATAATCCAACGCCAGTAAGTCGTTTTCTTTGGCTAAATGGTGGCTTAGCCAACCTGTCCACGCACCAATTTCCAGAATTTTATTTCTCTTCGCAGGCATTAAAGATTGCACTAACTCAAGGTCATATTGCCTTAATTTCCAAGTTGCCTTATCAAAATTGACGTATGGCAAATCTCTAAAATCATCTGAACTAATTGATTTTAGATAAGGCTCGCGGTACTTTTCAAATGCAGGAATATATTCCGCTAATAACTTATTCAATTCTTCACTTAATATACTGTGAACCCCATTATTGAAATGATAAGATTTTGGAGCTGTTTCATTTTTATCGCTCTTGTCAATATTGAAAATAACGCCAGTTTCTGGGCAAGAAAATTTCATGCAGGTTTGTATTTTTTAAAAGCGATTAATAATAACCATTGCGATATGGTATTTGCAATTAAGGCACCAATAAATCCATACAAATAGGTTCCCAAAACCGCTAAAAGTAAATTTACAATCGCTCCAATAATATTTAAATGTAGGATGATTTTCTCTTTACCAGCTTTGTAAAATTGATATACATCCAATATGTACAAAAATGCTGGAAGTGCCCCTGATGCAGCAACAATGTAATAGGATGGGTCAAGTGCAAGTTCTTTTAGGTTGCTGAATATTAGGTAGATAACAACAGTGCTAAAAACAACAATAGGAATACTAAGCTTAATCACTAAAACAGAAAGTTGATTGACTGTTTTTGATTTGGCTCGGTAAAGTTGCTTTACATAGGGATAGACAGCAAGGGCTGAAATACTTTGCACCATCAAAAATGAATTAGAAAGTATGCGGTAGTTTGCTAAAGTTGCGGTATCCATCATTTGATCAATAACGTACATGTCAATTCTAGACTGAATCCAACCGCTAAACCCGATTAAGAAAAATGGAAACGCAAGCTGTATATGGATTATATCGAATTTTAAGCTCTGAAATTCATTTCTAAATCGCAGTAGAATAAATGTGGTTTTGATTGTTTCGGCCAGTAAAAAAAACATGAGAATGTTGGAGACTTCAAAGGAATCTGAGCCTATTAAAAATCCTAATAGAATGACCGTGGAACAAAACTCTGCGATTAAATGAAGCTTAAAAGTTTTATTATAAATGATTAATGAATCTAGGCTATTGTGGACGTACCTAACAACGATTATTAAAAGCACTAATCCTGCAACTTCTGCGGAGTAAAAAAAGAAAAAGGCGAGGCTCGGAACTAATAGAAAAAGCCTGGTAGTGGCACTCCTGCTAAAGTTTCGAGCAATAAGTTGTGGGGAGGCGCTATACTTTCGTAATAAAAAGTCTTTGTTTCCCCAACCGGCAATAAAGACAATCAGGTACATCCACATTTGAAGTTCAATAATTTGCCCCCAATTAATTGCACTAAACTTTTGCACTCCGTACAGGGTTATTACAAATATGAAAACAGTGGGAGCAGTGCTTCTAAGGATATTAAGTCCAGAAGTGGCTAACTTCTGATTAAGGTATGGTGATGACCAGCTCATTATCAGGCGTTGTTGGACAGTATTGATTCATATTGAGCCAACATTTCCTTTGCATTGTCTTCAATCGAAAGTTGAGAAGGGTGTTTAGGTAGATCATTTAAATTGAGAAAGCTCAAAACAGCTTTCGCCATTTCAATTGTATTGGAGCTTGTAGCCCAATCCGAAGTTGGTTCTGCTTGGCCAACTGGAGTGCTAACGAGATAGCATTTCGCCGAGATTGCTTCATTAAAAATGTAACCCTGACCCTCGGTTCTGGAGGTGTGCAGTAAGACCTTTGATGTTGACATGAGCCGTAATACTTCACTTCTAGGTAAGTTCCCCAGCAGCTTCACAGTTTCATTGAGATCATAATGGTCAATTTTGTCTTGAAGTTTCGCAGTTTCAGGCCCTTCGCCTGCTATTATAAATCTAGCAGAGTGATGTTCTGCACACACTAATTTGGCTACTTCAATAAACTGAGAGAAGTTTTTAAGTTCAGTAAGTGAGCCAACCCCAATTACAGTTGCTGATTTTGTTTGGTTTTCAAATATCGGCTCAACTCCAAATGGTATTATCGGTCGTTGCTTTTCTCCCCAAGATTTATTCAATTCGGCCAAACTTCTGGAGGAAAGCAAGACGGTGTCGTTCTGGCTGGTTTTTATGAACTTCAGGTAATTGTTTGTAGTATAAACGTCTTGCCCCATAGCAGTTTTAATCCAAGCAAATGATTTGATTTTTTTTGCAATGTATGCCGTAAAGCTGGCCTCGGTTAACCAAAACGAATGCACAATTGTTGTAGTTTTTTTAGTTTCAGCTATAATATTAAAAATAGCTCTTGGCCATTTGGCAAGTTTGCCTAAAAACGAATAACAGGGAACCACCTCAATTCCGTTCCATTGATATCGTTTCGACGAAAAGGGGTACGAAATTGTAATGACAATGATGGTAAGGTCGGGTGAGAGTTTCTTGAGGCCAATTATGAAATTTTGGAGATGTGGAACGCAGGTTGTATCCGATTCGTTGTGCGGAAACCCAGGAGTTAGAATGATTAGTTTTTCTATCATTCTAGAATGGTGTATAATTTCCAATGTTGTCCAAAATTTTGTTTCAACCCAATTCTATTAGTTGATTTTAGTTGTGAGAATACAAGCCCAGGGCTAAGTTTCTCTAGTCTTCCAGTACTCCATGAATCGTGCGCTAGAATGTAACCATTTGTTGGAAGCCAATCAATTTCTCTTTCGTGCAAAGACAAAAAATCATTTGACTTATTCCTATATTTCATGGCTATGTTCATACCATAAGAGTAAACCATGAGTCCATTTTTATCTTCAAAATACTTCGCAATATTCTGCTCCAACTGATTTCTTTTTAATGAGGAATTGAAGGTAAAGGAGGTAATAGCAAATTGAATAAGAATAAGAGCTACAATTGCCAAAGAAACCAATTTTGGATTGAAAGCTACGAAGTAACTTTCAATGGCCTTAGCAATCCAGCTGAAGGAAAGTAAGGCAACAAGAGGGAATACAGTTACAAAGTACCTAAGATTTTGAGGAAGTAAATGGTTGTTTAATCCTGCAAAATAGAGCAGGTAAATTAAAATCGAAAAGAGTACTATCTTTCTATTAAAATCTAATTTTTGGTTCATTCCAAATAATGCTAAGAACCCAATTAACAAGTAACCGGGGTGAAAAAAAGGACTCAGAACATATAAGGCGTTTGGTAACCTAAGTGCATTCCCACGTTGGATATAAAATTCGGGACGAATAAAATAATTAGTCAAACTCCATTCTGAAACGGCCTCATGATGAATGAAATCAAATAAGGTTTCCCATCTAATTAATACATGTGGAATACATGGAAATAGGACTAAGGGAATCATAAGAAGTAGGCTTATGAAGGATTTAGTTTTAAGGGCTTGGAGAACGGCAAAGAATAATGGCAGAAGGACCAACAACAAGGATATATATCTTGTATTTATTGCTGCCGAAGCCAACAAGGCTATTAGTAGCAGATAAATTGGTTTCGAGTTTTTTCTATACCAAAAGAAGTAGTAGTACACCGATAAACACAACATAGACGCCAAGGCATCGGTCATTGACATCATTTGTATTCTAAAATTATAAGCAGAAAAACAATAAAAAATAGCAATTAATCCAAAGGACCATTTTGCTTGAATATTAAAGAAAAGGGAAGTTATTCGAAATAAAAGGAAACTACTAATAGAAATGGAAAGCACACTAATCAACTGCAATGAAATCTCGACAGGAAGAAATGTGATAAATGATATCAAAGCACCTAAAACTGGATATAGCATTGGCCAGAAATAGTTTCCTGGGTTTTGTCCGTTCTGGAGATAATTCAACCATGAGTCTGAGTATCTAGCATATTCATACGCATCTTGACCAGTTAATCCATCAAAACCAAGCATAAAATAAACTAAAGCCCAACTTAAAATAGGGATACCTAGTAGCAGACACTCAAAGGAGTTTATTCTCTTATTCTGGAATCGAATACTTGAACTCATTTGAGTAAATTGGGTTCGTTAAGTTCCGTGTCTCGGGCATTCTTACTTATTGGTATTAGTTCAACAGCGCTCAGCAAGTCAATTTGTTTTCGTGAATACAGTTCTCCCATATCAGGAAATTCAGCACTTCGGTGAGTAGGCAGCGACTTAAATCGATTGAAAGCTTCTTCTTCACTAATAGCATACTCGCTGGCCAACCTTTTGAGGGAAGGCTCCAAAAATCTAATGTAAATCTTGTCGAATTGGGTGTGCTCACTAGTATTGCCAAAGTCTAAGTCTGAGTTTAATTTACTTCTGGATTCATTCACATATTTCATTGCTTCCTCCGTTAGTGAGTCAAACTGTGCAATTGTGTAGTAACCCGGAACATTGGTCGTTGATACAAAAGGCCTTGAAACAGTAGATTCGTGACACCAATGACATTTCGCTGGCTTTCCTGCTGATGTCAATTTGGTGTCTGCGCCATTTATTATCTTGCCCTCTAAATCATAAATCCCGAAGCGAGGTTGTCCATTGGGCATAAAATCAAAAACTTCAAATTCTTTAATTTTCACATTCTCACTTCTAATAGATCCTTCCACTTCTAGAGATTTGAATTTTTTGGTTTCGCTTGAAAGGTTTTCAGGAAAAAGCAAAACCCGATTGGCAAATGATACAAGTGACTCCTCAATTCCAGCTTTTTTAGTAGAGTAGATTTGCTGGCCATCAAATTCATCCAGCGTTTTTGGCATATTCACTATTTCATAATAGTGGTTAGAATTGTTGAAAATGGTAACAACCAATCGACCAAGGTCTATACCTCCTTTAATTTGGTAGTCTTCATTATTTTTGATGGTGCTAACTATTCTTCTAAGGGTTAATTCAGCCTGTTCATTGAATCCCAACTCAAGGATATTAAGTCTGATTTTTTGGTCATTTTGCCAAATGAGTGCTTTTTTCATTGATCCAGTTGGAAGAGTTGCTCCTAAATAAGAAAAGCACCATTTTAGACCAGATTCAATGGTCGATTGAGTTTCATCAGTGCTAGGATACCAGTTTAGATAAAGCCATTCACTTTCTATTTGAACTTCATGGGTCGGTGGTGTCGGAAATTCCAGAGGCTCTGGGTCTTTTTTTTTGCAAGAAAGAATTACAATGATGACAATACAGAAACTGAAACAGAACTTTACGATTGAATTTGGACTCATTTTTTACGATAAAAGTTTCATTCCTAATTGGGTACCGAATACCTTAGCATGAGTTTTTAGGCTTTTTCCACCTGCTTTTCGTTCACGCTCCAGCTTTACGCGATTGTAAATGTTCCGAATCGCCATGTCGTAAAAGCGGTCCGAGTATTTGCGCTCAAAATCAATTTCCCGGTCTGTGGATGTTGTCCATTCCGGTTTTTGAGTTATGTTTTCTTCAATTTCTGTGTAGAGTCGTGTACCCTTTATTGGGTAACTCTTGGTAATGGTAAAATAGTCGGGTAGGGCATCGACTAAATACTGAGCAGTTGTTTCAATGTCTTCAACAGTTTCTCCAGGATAACCTACCATGATGAAAGTGCCAGTTTCAATTCCACTTTCGCGGGTTTTAATTAGCATTTCCTTCACTTGGTTAATGTCAACCCTACGGTCCATAGCGTCAATAATTCGCTGGGAACCACTTTCTGCACCAATCCAAACCCGAATACAACCACTCTCTTTGAGCAGCTGAATAACCTCGTCATTCATACGTTCGGCTCTTGTAATACACTCAAAATTGATTTGAAGACCAGTTCTCAGTATTTCGGCATGAAATTCACGTAACCATTTGTGACTCACCGTAAATACATCGTCAACGAACCAGAAGGTATCGGGGTTATAGGTTGTCTTTAGTTCCGCCAATTCTTCTACCACTTTTTTGGCAGACCTTCGTCGGTAACTCTGACCGTAAACAGCTGTGCTACACCATTTACAGGTATATGGACAACCTCTTTGTGTGCTTACATTGAGCGCGCTTTCGCCATGTGCATTCTTCCACGTCGCCAAATATTTTTCTATTGGATATGCAGCTCTATTGGGAAGCGGTAATTTGTCGAGTTCTTTAATTTTTACTCTGGCTGGGTTTTTCTGAATTCCTTTTTTGTCTTTGAAAACCAGTCCAGTTATTGTACTAAAATCTGACTTCGATTCCAATGCATTAACTAATTCTAGAGCAGTCTGCTCTCCTTCGCCAATAATCAAGAAATCAGCACCAGCGTTCATGTAATTCTCTACATTGTAGGTAATATCTGGCCCGCCTAGAACAATTTGGCAATTCGATAATTGTTCGGTCTGTTTAATGAATTGAATCAATTCAATGATGTTCACCTTGGTCATTAAATTGGTGTAAAAAGCAATTAGGTCTGGTTTGATTTCTATTAGTTGAGCTTTGAATTTCGATTTGTTGGAAAAGGTTGTATCAAATACTTCGTGTGTTTTTTGGTGTTCATTCAGGTAGGCCGAAATGTACAGTAATCCTAGAGTAGGATAGGGACGCATGACTTCTTGTTCCTTCGGGTCTTCCTCCAAAAAATAACCGTGACTCAATAGAACTTTCATGCTTTCTCTAACTCAATTAAATAGTGGTCTGATAAGCCTGTGAAAATACGGCTAGTTCCGTAAAGTTGGTCAAGTGCGGCGAATATATTCAAGAGCCATTTTTTGTTCCTGAACCATGGATTTAGGTACGAAGGAGGTACATGAGTTCCTATTGCCTTGCTGTTTTTTAGTTTTAAATTATAGGATATTAATTTCTTAACCCCAGAAATAGAATAGTACCAGGTGGCTACTTTTTCGCCGTCAACATCCGCAAAAACAGCCTCCTTATTCATTCTGCGAAACGCCGATTTCCATGTTCCTTTTAGCAAAAAGTACTTGGTTTCCCAAGCGCAAAACCGACCGAGAAATACTAAAATTAATTGCCCATTTGGCTTCAGTAGCTTGCTAAGCTCAGCAAGAGTAACTTGTAATTCGGTAGGATTCAAACAATTTAAACCAGCAAAATTGGAGAAGATAATATCATATTTTTCGGTTGTTTCCCAAGATTCAATTTTAGTTAAATCTAACTGCTGAATCGTAATCTTCTTCTCAAGTTTAGCATTTGAAACCTTTGCCTTTACAATTTCTAGCATTGAAGCAGAAACATCAGTACAAACGACTCGGTGTCCTTTTTTTGCAAGCCAAAGGGCGTCTTCTCCGGTGCCGCAATTTATTTCAAGTAGGTTTAAGTTTTTAGCTGGTAAATGCTTCTCTAAATAATCCAACACCTGCTTTCGTTGAATTCTACCAATTGGCGAATTGGTGAAATCATCGTCGTAGTGTTTTGCGGCAGCATCAAAAGAACTCACGATACGCTGGCTTCTAATTTTCGAAGGGTTCTTTTATCCAAATTTGTGGTTACTAAGTAATAGGGGAAAAGCGCAATTGATCTCATATTTTTAAACGCTTTAGTTGGGTTCGAGGTTAGCATATTAATCGACTCCATACCTTGCTTTTTTCGTAACATTCGATGGATGTAGCGCTGTAATTTGCGATAATAAGATTTTGGGTAAGTATTAGCGAACATAAGGTCGAGGTCGTCGCTTTCTGTCCAATTTGCTTTAGCGCCCAATTCATTTTTAACGCGCTCATAAAATGGTGTTCCAGGAAGGGGATACGACACAGAAACCCCAATATTGTCGGGCATTAATTCCAATACCATATCAATGGTTTTCTGAATGTCTTCTTGTGTTTCTTCTGGGTAACCAAATTGCAGAAAAAATGCAATTCGAACGCCTTTAGATTTTAAGATGCTGGTGGCTTCGTAGATGTGTTCAACTTGAGTGCCTTTGTCCATGGCGTCCAACACTTTTTGCGAACCACTTTCTGCACCAACCCAAATTTCATGGGCACCTGAAGAAGCCAAAGCATCAATGGTATCTTCTTTTAATAACAAGTCAACCCTGGACTGAATGGTGTATTTAAAATCGAGCTTTTTGGCTTTGACTAATTGATCGAACTCTTGAACCCAACCGGGTTTTAGGCCAAATATGTCGTCACACATCCAAAAGTGGGTTGGTCCGTATTCACCAATCAATAATTCAATTTCGGAAACCACATGTTCTGGGCTTCTGGAGTTGTACCGATTGCCGTAAATGGGTTTTGCACACCAGTTGCATTTGAATGGACAGCCTCGTGTGGTGGCCAAATTCAATGAGAAATAGCCATTTCCTTCCAACCAAATTGCTTTGTAGTCTTCTATGTTCACTAAGTCCCATGCAGGCAATGGAAGGCTACTTAAATCCTTTAGAACGGGTCTCTTTGGGGTTTTTATTGTCTTATTCTCGGAGCGCATTGCAATTCCAGCAACGGATTCAAACGTTTCATTAGTTTCAACAGCGGTACTTAAAGCCAACAGAGTTTCTTCAGCCTCTCCTAGCATGATTACGTCTGCCTGCTTATCGAGATAGAGTTCGTATTGATCGGTACTGTCAGAACTAGAAACAAAAACAGGAATGTCGTATCGCTTTGCAATGGCAATCATTTCAAATGCCGCTTCTCGCATATTGGTTAGGCACATTTTAGTCAGGTAATTGAAACCGTCGTCGTAAAGTGCCAAAACATCGGGCTTGAATCGCTTTATGGATTCCTCAATTGCTGAAGGATTGTCTATGAGATTGGTGTCAAATAATTCCACTTCGTGACCATTTTCGCGCAAGTAAGCTGCGGCTTGAATGGTGCCTAAAGGCGGGTAGGGTTGTTTTTTAGCCCATTGTTTGGCATCTAAAGGGTAGAAGTAAGAGTGCGAAAAAAGTACCTTCATTACAGACTCAAATCTACATTGTGTTTGGTTTCAAACGCTGAAACTTTTTCAGCAAACGCATCAAGTACTTTCTTTTGGAAATTTTGAGGGTGATGCTTAGAAACGTATCGTCGGCTTTTCATGGCAAGGTCAAAATCGTCTGGTTTGAAGTTTCCAAATTTGCGTTCCCAAACTTTCATAGTGAGCCACATACAAAATGTGTCTAGTTGATTTCCAAACCAATTATTCAATAAAAACTCTGCTAGTTTTTTAAAGCCAGTTTCGTGTTTTTCTGTGTTACCTAAAAATTTAATTTTTTTGTTTCGGTAAAATGACTCAACCCACTTATTATCAGATATTAATGAGTCATTAACTCCGTCGCTTTCGTAGGGTATTAATGTGGCTAATTCGGTTGCTGTAAAGATGTTTTTTTCAGTAATTTCCAGGTGGTTAGCATCCACAAAATAATTTACACAGAAGTACTTTCTACTGTTCAATAAAAACAGTTTTTTATATAAAATTAGTAGGGTGCGAGACAGCCAAAGTTTGCCTGGTTTGGTGATGATAAAATAGTCAATATCGCCATCTTCACTTAAAAATCCCTTGGATAAACTGCCTGAAACGTAAACGCCTTTAACAAAAGGGAAGTTGAATATTTTTCGTGCGTTTTGTGCAGCTTTAGGATAAACTGCTTTTGCAGCTTCAACTCCAGTTTTACGTCGTTGTATTTGATCAGCAGTAATGGCAATTCCGAATAAATTTTCTTTGCGCCCAATCAATTGTTTTTCCTCCAAGGTGGCGAGTTCAGTTTCAAGTTTGTTGTTGGTGGAATAGGAGTCTAACTCACTAGTTTCCAACGGATAGTTGAAGATAGAGTAGTATAGTAATTGCCTGATAATGTGCTTTTGATTATCTGACAAATTCAATGGGGCAAGTATGTTTTCTTGAGTGGATTCCAAGGTGTTTGTTCGCTTGCAATGTTAGCATTTAAAAGCCCTTGGTTGCTGACTAATTTTACGAAAAACTTGCACAATCATCCAAAGAACAAGTAAGCAATACAGATGGCAGCGATAATGCCAACCGTATCTGCTATCAGGCCGCAAACCACGGTGTATCGAGTTCGGGTAATGTTAACCGCTCCGAAATAAACTGCAAGGGTGTAAAATGTAGTTTCTGTAGAACCTTGGAAAACGCTGGAAAGTCTTCCTGCAAAGGAGTCAGCACCAAAAGTAGTCATGGTTTCTACCATCATTCCTCTTGCACCAGAACCACTGAGTGGTTTCATAAACGCAGTTGGCATAGCATCAACAAAATCAGCGTTTACACCAAAAGAATAAACAGCGAGTCGAAAACCTTCTACAACAATATCAAGCGCTCCACTAGCCCTAAAAACTCCTATAGCTACCAGCATTCCAACTAAGTACGGGATTATCTTTATGGCTACCTGAAAACCTTCCTTGGCACCTTCAATAAAGGAATCGTAAACGTTGACTTTCTTTTTAGCCGCCAAAGCTACAAATGTGATAATTACGGTAAAAAGAATTCCGTTTCCAAGCAGTGAACTAACTTTTGAAACTTGGTCTGGCGAAAGTCCGGTCAACCACCAAATAAATAGGCAAATTGCGAGTGTAAGCGAACCTAAATACGCAAGGACTACTTTGTTTAATAAATTGATTTTCTGATAAATAGAAACAGAAATAAGCCCTGCTAATGTGGCAAAAAAGGTGGCTAAAAGTATGGGTAAGAATACATCAGAAGGTTGTGCGGCTCCATTGGCAGCACGCAATGCCATTACCGAAACAGGTATTAAAGTCAACCCAGATGTGTTCAAGACCAAAAACATAATTTGGGCATTGCTAGCAGTATCATTCGATTTATTGGTGGACTGCAATTCATTCATTGCTTTTAGCCCAAGAGGGGTGGCGGCATTATCTAAGCCTAGCATATTGGCCGAGAAATTCATCATCATACTTCCCATGGCAGGATGGTCTTTTGGTAATTCTGGAAACAATTTTCTGAAAAAGGGCGCCACCATTCTAGAAAGAATGTTAATCGCTCCACCATGTTCGCCAATTTTCATAATTCCTAACCACAAGGCCATTATTCCAATTAGGTAAACCACAATAGAAATGGAGGTTTCGGCCATATTGAAGGTAGATTGAACAATTGCGTGGAAAACATTTAAATCGACCTCCCCGAATTGCATTCCATAGTTGGCCAAAAAATCTCTAAAAAAATAGCCTATTACACGCAGTACGGCAACAACAAATGCAATCAGAAAAAAGCCTATGAATATGTAATTGAGTGCCATATGGTCAAAAATAAAATTTGAGAAAAGGAATGACAGCCTGATGGGGTTGTTTTATGAACATAGGACTTATTAATAAGGTATGTAATTATGTATGAAGACAGCTAAATGGCTGAACTAATGAATTATTTATTTTTCAAGATCGTTGGTGATGCTCATTGCTTGTTCGAAAATCTACTTTTGGGGATGAGTAATGCAGCCAATTGTTTTCCTAATATTGTGCAGAACAAAATGCAAATATGAAATCAATCACAGCCATTTCGGAGCACTTTAGTCTACTGCTATTCTTGTCTATTGCCATGCCGACGACTTATTTGTTTGGTCAACAAACAATTGGTACGTTAAAAATAGTTGTTCGACCAACAGATGCCACTGTAAAAATCGACAACCGACAAATTCATCAAATGGATACGCAAGGACTATATTACCAAGTCCTTGATACTGGTAAACACTCCTTTCAAATTTTGGCACCAACCTACAAAACGAAAGAGGGGACGGTAAATGTTTTACCAAATGACACCGTATTCATGGGTAAATATTTGGTATTCAGTGACCAATTTAGGAAGTACAAACGAAAAGAAAAAGGAAAGCAAAGATTTCGTTCAATGTTGCGCATATTACCTCCTATCGCTATAATTGGTTTTAGTGCTCAGTACTTTCTTGGTGTTGGAAAGACTAGGACTGAAATGGAAGATTCGGAATTGGTAGTTTACCAAAGAATTGAAGATTATGATAATGCTACCACTATTAAAACTACTGCATTAGCTAGAACTGAATATCAAAGTGCAAAGTTTTACTATGATTCTAAGAGGAACGCACACAATAAGTTTGTTAGAAACCAAGTGATTAAAATTTCAGCTGCCACGGTTGGAATGGTTGGTGCATACTGGTTGGCTAGTAAGATGAAAGCACAACCTTTTATTGAAACTCCAGCTATGAGTAATGTAAATCTAGGTTTAGATCCATTTTCAAATTCTTTGATTTTTACTTTTATTTTTTAGTATATGAGGGCTTTAGTTGTTGTGTGCCTTGGATTTATATTATGTTCATGTGAGAAAGATGAATTCCAAGATTTCGAATTAGGTGGAAACATTTATGAGTCTGATTACCCCGAAAAGCAAGTTGTATTTTTTGATGGTTTTAGTGAACGGGGACCAGGCCAGAGTTGTGAGCTAACGTTAAAATTTCATACGGATTTATCAGGAGTCATTATTCATCCCGATAATATTGGTTCAGTTCTAATTTTTAGAAATGATAACCTTAGAAGAAGGTTGCCTCTCACAAGAAAAAGTACCGTTTTTTCTCGTGTTTGTTTTCAATCTGCTCAATATACATTGCTTGTGCAAGATAAGGAAGGTATTACAATTGGTAAACCAACTGTAGTTTCCTATTAGTTCACCGCTCCAAATAAAGCAACTCAAACCCTTTAAAATAAGGGCCTTTCAGTACCATGCTGCCTGAATTTAATTGCACTACAGGAAAGCTTGTTCCGTTTATTAGCAATGCACCTTCTTGGTATTGATATCCATTTCTAAATTGAAAAAGGTAAAACTGTTCGCCGCTGTGCTGCACAAAAATGCTATCCTCCGTAATTTCATAGCGTTCCGAAAATGTGCGACTGCTGTCAATAGGCAAATCAAAAATGGAAATATTTGGGTCCACTTCTAGCTGTTCGCGCGTTTCAACTTTGATTAACGTCCAATTACCTTGAATATCGGTTTTGGGTGGAGAGCTGATGATAACCTGAGTTCCAGCAGTTTCTTTTTTAGTATTTTTTTTGCTGAATGCGGTCACTTTTATAGAATAGGTTCCGCTTGTGTAATAGGTGTAAGCTATTCGTTTTTCATTATTGAATTTAGCTCCATTTCCCAATGCGATAATATTTTCGAAACCGCGTTCGGAGCAATCTTCTACAATTAACGGGGTACCAATTAGAACTTGAGTAGCAGATGCAGAAACACAAGCTTCAGGCTGTCTATTGCAACCTAGATATAGCAAAATTATAGGCAGCAGAACAATGCTACAGCTGAACTTTAAACTCTGAGGTTGTATGGAATTCCAAATCTGCATAATTCTCTCTAGCTTTTTCAAGCATCCAAGCCGAAGGGGCTAAAAATACGGGGTTTCCATCCTTGTCGTATCCAACATCCGAACCTTTTACTTTCACAAACTGATTCAATTGTTCTTCGTTTTTGGTTGTTATCCAACAGGCAAGGTGGTAATTCAATGATTTGAAGTCGCAGGTTGCACCGTACTCATTTTTTAAACGGTATTGAATTACCTCAAATTGAAGATTTCCAACTGTACCAATGATTTTGATATTTCCGGGCTGCTTTGTAAACAACTGCGCCACGCCTTCTTCGGTAAGTTGTTGAAGCCCTTTTTCCAATTGTTTGGTTTTCATAGGGTCTTTGTTCACCACTTCTTTAAACATTTCTGGCGAAAATGAAGGAATGCCCTTAAACATCATTTCTTCTCCTTCGGTTAGCGTATCGCCAATTTTGAAGTTACCCGTGTCGTACAATCCAATAACGTCGCCTGGAAAAGCTTCTTCAATTATTTCTTTACTCTGAGCCATAAACGAGGCAGGATTGGCAAATTTTAGCTTCTTATCGAGCCGGACGTGCTTGTAAAAAGTGTTGCGCTTAAATTTTCCACTGACAATTCTCAAGAATGCAATTCGATCTCTGTGGTTCGGGTCAATATTAGCGTGGATTTTAAAAATAAATCCTGAAAATTTTTCGTCGCTAGCCGTTACTTCTCGTTTGTCGGTTTCCACTGGTTGAGGATTAGGAGCAATTTCTGTAAACGTATCCAGCATTTCTTTAATTCCGAAGTTGTTTAGTGCCGACCCAAAAAATACTGGAGCAAGCTTTCCTTTTAGGTATTCTTCCTTCTCGAAGGTCTCGTAAACACCGTCGATAAGCTCAACGTTTTCTCTCAATTCATTGGCATCGGTTTCTCCAACTAGGTCGTCTAGCTTGGAATCTTCCAAACCTGTAATAGGAACAATGTTTTCGGCAACTTTACTTTTGTTTTCTGCATCGAACAAGTTCAGTGTACCATCATACAATTTATAAACTCCTTTAAATTCTTTGCCCATGTTGATAGGCCAACTGAGCGGACGGACCTTTATGTCCAATTTTTCTTCTAATTCATCAAGTAAGTCGAACGCATCACGACCCGGTCTATCCATTTTATTGATAAAAATGATAACAGGTGTATCACGCATGCGGCATACTTCCATGAGTCGCTCAGTTTGTGCTTCAACACCTTTTACACAATCAATAACCAAGATAACACTGTCAACAGCTGTAAGGGTTCGGTAGGTGTCTTCCGCAAAGTCTTTGTGACCAGGAGTATCTAAGATATTGACAATCTTTTGATTGTATGGAAAGGTCATTACGGAAGTCGCGACAGAGATTCCTCTTTGTTTCTCAATTTCCATAAAATCGGATGCAGCGGTCTTTTTTATTTTGTTGTTTTTTACCGCTCCAGCCACTTGAATGGCACCACCAAACAACAAAAACTTTTCCGTTAGGGTAGTTTTACCAGCATCGGGGTGACTAATAATAGCAAAGGTTTTTCTTTTTTCGATTTCTTCAGTAAACTTCATCCTGCGGTAAAAAATAGGTTGACAAAATTAGGGTTTTCATTAGCAAATGAGTGTGAAAGGACATGGTGATTCTGTTCGTCAAAAAAAGTAAGTGCTTCACAGAGAAAACTTAGCTGCATTGTAGATTAGAATTATGTTTGCGTTCAATTGTAAAAACCACACAATGAAATCTTTGTTACTTTCAATTATCACCATTTCCATCAGCTTTTTTTCTATCGGGCAAAACTGTAATCCAATTTCTAGCCATTGTTTCAATGGAGTGCCTGATGATGTTTCTTCAAATAATAGAGGTGTGGTTATTAATGGGAATCCAACCTTTGGTACGGATAGAAATGGAAAGCCTAATTCGGCTATGAAGTTCGATGGTGTTGATGATGCACTTGTTCTTTCTGATTCGTTGGACTATAAATTAGACTCAATCACTTTTAGTTGTTGGGTTAATGTAGATAACATAGGATCTTCAGCGGCAAGTATTATGGCAGTAGGAGGTCCTACAGGCGATATTCATATACTCTTAAATAATAATCCTCAATTTGGTTTTTATGGATTTAGTTTTGGTTGTCATAATCAAGACCAGACTGCCCATCGTTCCATAGTCGGCACCTTACCCAATACCAATCAGTGGTACCATTTAGCTGGTGTTCGCACCAATACCCGTGTTAGCCTGTATGTCAATGGTGTTCTGAATGGAACTACTACATTTTCAGCCTCTCGTGCGAATTTTGGAACCAAAACTGAAGCATTGATTGGCCGCAGACACTCTAATCAGCAATATTTTGATGGAAGAATTGATGATGTTAGATTTTATGATTGTGCAAAGTCCGCAACAGAAATCAATGATATTTACAAAATGTATTCCTGTAAAAAAGATACATGCTATAACACGGTAACAGTGTATGATACAGTTTTGTATTACGATACTACCAAGATTACGGTTTATGATACCGTAATTGTGCGAGATACCATAAAGGTTGGAGTTGAAGGCAATCCACAAACTGAAAACAACGTGTTTGTTTTTCCTATTCCAGCAGATAAGGAAATTACTGTGCAGTTGGCCGAAATTGGTTCAATTGTGACATATAAACTCCTTGATACGGCAGGGCGGGCAGTTAAGGAAGGAATTGTTGGTGCAGTAAGCAATTTCCAAGTTGAGTTACCCGAGTCCAGGGGTAGCTATGTACTTCAGGTATTCGATGGGAATAAAATTCTTTTTAACTCCAGCGTAATTCGACAGTAGAAGTCCGTTTCATAAAAGCTTTATTCCGCTAATTGTTTTCGTAGAAAGACAAGTCTTGTACTTTAGCGAAAACTTACAAAATGAATATTGCTAGAATAGCACCTAGTCTAATTCTTGCGCTTTGCACTTTTCAGACTGTTGCTCAAATTCCTTCGGTCTATTCGAATCTTAAAATGAGTGATGGCTCCTTGTTTGCCAACATTAAAGGGCAATCCATAAAGGAGTCCAACAATGGCCGCGGTTATACCCTAAATGACTTAATTGGCAATCCAAAAGGGACTGAATTAGGGATGCAATTCAACTTTGGACCGAAAGTGAAATACGGTACTGTATATTTTGGGTTAATAAATCCAATGGATGGTACTTTTCCAATGCCTGTTTATTTCAAGCGCACAGCTAAAATCAATAATTCAATTGCGGAAGTAAACCTTCAACAACTTACAGGTAAATACGATATGAGTGGCTGGGAGAAGGGAAATTTAGGCCAAATTGGTTACCGAGTAGTTAATTCTCAAGGAATGTTGCTATACGATGGTAGGCTGAATTTTAGTTTTCAAAATGAGCTTTTTCGAGTTATGCCTTCCATAATCCAAGGGCCTTTTGTTAATCAGCTTACCGACTCCAGTGTAGTGATTTCGGCAACCCTCAATCGTCCGACTAAATTGACCCTTACTATTAATGACGAAAATTACGTTTCAGAAAAGACTGCGAAAATCGAGTTTAAGGTAAATGAATTAGCATCCAACACTGAATACAAATATCAATTAATCGAAGCGGGAAATCGAAGTTACTCCTTCAAAACAGCTCCAAAAATAGGGGCCAAAGACGAATTTGTATTTGCTTATGCCAGTGACTCTAGAAATGGACAGGGTGGAGGAGAACGCAATTTATATGGTGCAAATTATTATGTAATGCAACGTGTTGTAGCGTATTCTAAAGCGCGGAACGCAGCATTTCTGCAATTTACAGGAGATATGATTAATGGCTATTTAGCCGATAAATTGGAGATGAACTTACAGTACGCCAATTGGAAACGTTCTCTTGAGCCGTTTGCTAGTAATTTTCCTGTAAATGTAGCCATGGGAAACCACGAAGCCCTGGTGCACTATTTTTCTCCTGAAGGTAGCGCAGGAGGCTTGGGAATCGATAGGTTTCCATTTGAATCAGAAAGTGCTGAGGCGGTGTTTGCTTCAAACTTTTGTAACTATTCTTCGGAGTTAACTTCTGAAGATGGTTCAATTTACGATCCAGATCCGAATACGACTGATTTTCCGCCATATAGTGAAACGGTGTATTCGTACGTGCATGGCAATGTTGCAGTAATTGTTCTTAATTCGAATTATTGGTACGCCTACTCCTTAACTCGATACCCATCAACTAGCGGTAATATTCATGCCTACATTATGGATAACCAATTGGATTGGTTCAAAAAAGAGTTAGTCAAATACGAAGAGGATAATGCCATCGAGCATGTGTTCGTTACTCTGCACACTCCGTTTTTTCCAAACGGTGGTCATGTTTCAGATGATATGTGGTATAACGGAAAAAACTGGCCAAGACCAATTATTGCTGGTGAGCGAGTAGAGAAGGGTATAATTGAACGCAGAGATGAATTGTTGGACGCTATGATTAATCAAACAACTAAGGTGAGGGCATTATTAACAGGGGACGAGCACAACTACGCTAAAACCAAAATTTGTGAAGAAATGCCTCGCTATCCAGAAGGTTGGAATAAACCTAAGCTCAAATTAAAACGGTCAATTTATCAAATTAATAACGGCTCGGCAGGTGCGCCTTATTACGCTCAGGAAGAAACTCCTTGGTCTGATTATGTTTCTAATTTTTCGACTCAGAATGTTGTAGTGTTAGTAAAGGTAGGAGGTGAGAAAGTGAGTGTACAGGTTAAAAACCCTTTTACTGAAGAAACAGTTGATGAATTTCAGCTAACCAAATGACTTTTAATGAAGACTAAAGAATTTATACGTTCAACTATGCTTCAGCAAAGGGCGGCATTTGATGAATCGAGTCGATTTAATGCTAATAGACTAATTTGCCGTCAACTAACAGAATTAATAGCGTTCAATAAATTCAAAACCGTTCATGCCTTCATACCCATGGGAAAGGAGGTTGATATTACCCCTGTTATTCAGTTCTGTCTCGAATCAAGAATTAAAGTTGTTTGTCCCAAAACGCTTAAAAAACCGGAGTTAAAACACCTTACTCTAACTAGTTTGGAGGACATAGAGCTTGGGGTTTTTGGAACACAATATCCTGGTGGAGAAAATGAATTTAGTGGAACCATAGATGTAATTATAGTACCGGGCTTGGCTTTTGACCACGAAGGTGGACGACTAGGGTATGGTGGAGGCTATTACGACCATTTTTTAAGTGCAAACCCAGATGCGTTGAAAGTTGGAGTTGCGTACGACTTTCAATTGATTGATTATGTGCCGACCCAATGCCACGATGTTAGAATAGATAAGGTTATTGTAGGCTAATAGCTTGGTGCCGTTATCTTGCTTCTTTCACTTTTTAAATTTGGATGTCTATTAATTAATTCCCTGGATACTAGAATTGTAAGTATTGAAAAATAGGTTAGGCTATGTTCGTATGGACGAAAAATAAATTGATCGTACGAAAGCACCGCGATAAGCACAAAAACTGCACAGTAAGTAACTATAGCCATTTTGTTGTCGAAGGTAAGTGTGTCGTACAATCTTTCGATAAGCAGAATTGATACAGCACTAATTACCGTCATCACAATCATTACATTTTCGTAACGCTCCATTTGCTCTAAACTGATTGTTGAGTAGAACATTTCATGGAAAATAGTACCAATACCAAATAAGATTGAGTTGATAAGGGGTATTGAGACTAGTAATGATAGAGATTTGAGCAGAGAGGTTTTCATTTCTAATATTTTAGGTGTTAAGCTTCTTTAACAAATAGAACGTAAAGAAAGTTCAAAACGCCGGAACGAAGAAAAAATTGCTGAATTAAAACGATATAAAGGCAAATTGCGAGCGGTAGTACAAGTTGTTTTCAGAAAACAGCCGTAAAAAAAAGCGATGTAGTCTAATATTGTGGGAAACTAGTCATTCTGCAACATCACCTAAAATCTAGAGTCTAAATTGTGTTGGTGATTTTATTTGATGAGGTTTAAAACCTGTTCAAAAATGCTGATTTCTTCGATAAATCGACTTGGTGAAACTTAATCCCGAACTTACATTTGAATGAATATAAAAAGCAAAAGTAGATGCCAAAATTAGTATGTGTTCGTCATGGACAATCGGAGTGGAACCTTCAAAATAAATTTACGGGTTGGGTCGATGTTGATTTAACCGAAAAAGGTGAAAATGAAGCTAGAAATGCCGGTGAAAAATTGAACGGATTTAAGTTTGATTTTGCTTTTTCGTCTTTGCTAAAAAGAGCAAACCGCACAATGGGGTTTATTTTAGAAGGCATAGGTCAATCCGATTTGCATGTAGAGCGCAACGAGGCGTTGAACGAAAGAATGTACGGCGATTTGCAAGGGAAAGACAAAACTCAAATTGCAGAAGAATTTGGTACCGAACAGGTACATATATGGAGAAGAAGTTACGACATTCCACCTCCTGGTGGCGAAAGTTTAAAAGACACTCGTGAGCGTGTTATTCCTTATTTTGAAGAGCATATTGCACCAATTCTTAAAGAAGGTAAGGATGTAATTATTACGGCTCACGGAAATAGTCTAAGAGCTTTAGTAATGCATTTAGAAAATTTGAGTCCAGAGGAAATATTACAAAAGGAAATTCCAACAGGCACACCTTACATTTACGACTTAAGGGAAAACTTGGAAGTAAAATCAGCCAAATTTATTTAACCTAATAACTGTGGTAATAGCTGTAGATTTTGATGGGACTATTGTTGAGGATTGTCACCCAGCTATTGGTGAGCCTAAAATTTTTGCATTCGAAACTTTGCGTGAAATGCAAAAAAGCAATCACCAGCTTATTCTATGGACGACCAGAACTGGCAAAGAACTTGAAGATGCCGTTGATTTTTGTAAGAAGAACGGAATTGAATTTTATGCTGTAAATGCAAGTTACCCTGAAGAGGTTTATGAAACAAATGCCAGCCGAAAAGTGAATTGCGAGGTGTTTATCTCAGAAAAAAATATAGGAGGTCTTCCAGGTTGGGGAGAGGCTTGGCAGGAAATTAAAGAAATGACAGGCCAAGGTATTCAACAAGAAAATAATTATTCTAAGCCTTCATTTATTGATCGGTTAAAGGCTGTGTTCAAATGAGAATAGCTGTAGATTTTGACGGTACGGTGGTTGAACACCAATATCCTAGAATTGGCCGCCCAATTCCAAATGCGATTGAAGTGCTCAAGAAACTTCAAGCAGCCAATCATACACTCATTCTATGGACCTACCGTAGTGGAGATACTTTGCAGGATGCAGTAGAGTATTGCAAGTCAAATGGTGTAGATTTTTATGCTGTAAATGCAAACGAACCAGACGAAGAGTGGAAGGAAGGAATGAGCCGGTTAATTTCAGCAGATGTTTTTATCGACGATAGAAATGTTGGCGGTCTCATGCCATGGAATGAGGTAGAAAAGCAATTGCTCTAAACCATTCATCACAACAATTAACCTTCAGCTCTGTTGAGCAACATATTTTTGATTTTTATAAATAATGGTATGAAAAAGTATATCCTAGTTTCCATAATTTCTTTGGTTCAAATTTCAATGATTGGTCAAGACAATGTACTTGATTTAATGAAAGGCTTTAAACCAAGATTCATTGGTCCTGCTGGAATGAGTGGTCGTGTAACGAGTATTGATGTCAACCGAACCAATTTGGATCATATTGTCATTGGAACAGCTTCTGGAGGAGTTTGGGAAACAAAAAATGGTGGAATTTCGTTTTATCCGATTTTTGATAAGCAACCAATTCAATCTGTAGGTGCTGTAGCCATAGACCCAAGCAATCCAAGTGTAATGTGGGCCGGAACTGGAGAAGGTAATCCCAGAAATAGTCAAAGCAGTGGGATTGGAATTTTTAAGTCGATAGACGGAGGAAAAAATTGGCACCAAACGGGATTAGAAAACTCAAAAACGATACACCGAATAATTGTTGACCCAAGAAACTCCGATGTGGTTTACGTGGCCAGTCTTGGCTCTGCTTGGGGGCCTAACAAAGAACGAGGCGTTTTTAAAACCACTGATGGCGGCGAAAACTGGAACAAGATTTTGTACATTAATGATAGCGTAGGGTGTGCAGATTTAGTGCTTGATCCGTCGAATCCGAATAAACTAATAGCCGCAATGTGGCAGTACAATCGTCAACCTTGGATGTTTAATTCCGGTGGAAAAGGTTCTGGTATTCATATTACCTACGATGGCGGTGCAACGTGGAAACTCAAAACCGAAAAAGAAGGTTTGCCGAAAGGTGATTTGGGAAGAATTGGGCTTTCGTTTGCAACCAATAAACCCAACATAGTGTATGCATTGGTGGAGGCTAAGAAAACCGGGCTATACAAAAGCGTTGATGGCGGTGAAAATTGGACATTGGTTTCTACTAAAAATATAGGAAATCGCCCGTTTTATTACGCAGACATTTTCGTTGACCCAACGAACGAAAACCGGATATTTAATTTGTATTCTACCGTTACACGAAGCGAAGATGGAGGGAAAACTTTTAAGGGAATAGCACCTTATCACAAAGCGCACCCAGACCACCACGCGTTTTGGATTGAACCAACGGAAGGTCGATTTATTATTGATGGAAACGATGGGGGACTGCTTATTTCAAGAAACGGTGGCAACAGTTGGCAATACGTTTCAAACTTGCCATTAGGTCAGTTTTATCATATAAATATTGATGATGAAATACCGTACAACGTTTATGGAGGATTGCAAGATAACGGAAGTTGGGTAGGGCCATCGTACGTTTATGAACGAGGAGGAATTAGAAATCATCATTGGTCTGAAGTTCTTTTTGGAGATGGATTCGACGTTATGCCAAACAAAGCTGATAAAAACAAACTTTTTGCAATGTACCAAGGTGGAACTTTGACGGAGGTTGATGTTACAACAGGTTATTCTAGTTTCATCCAGCCGCAAACTACCGATTCTATTCCGCTCAGGTTCAGCTGGAACGCGGCACTAACACAAGACCCTTTTAACGAATGCGGAGTTTATTTTGGAAGTCAATTTGTACATTATTCGAGCGATTGCGGAAAAAACTGGAAGATTATCTCGCCAGATTTAACTACGAACGACACTTCGAAACAAAAACAAGTTGAAAGCGGTGGATTGACTATTGATGCTACAAAGGCCGAAAATCATACAACGATTTTATCCATAGAACCCAGTGCGTTAGATAGTAACTTAATTTATGTAGGTTCTGACGATGGCAAACTGCATGTTTCTGAAGATGGCGGTGAAAATTGGACAGACATTTCAGCTCGATTACCTGATTTGCCAAAAGGAGCGTGGTTTCCGCAAATAGTTTCCTCAAAATTAATGGCAGGAGAGGCATTTGTGGTAGTCAATAATTACAGGCAAAACGATTGGAGCCCTTACTTATACAAAACCATTGACTACGGAAAAACGTGGTCGCGAATTGCCAATGAGCAAAATATTGACGGCTACTGCCTGAGTGTTGCACAAGATCCAATCAACAGAAGTTTGTTGTTTTTAGGCACCCAAAGAGGATTGTACGTGAGTTTAGATGGAGGTAATTCTTGGAACAAATGGAACGAAGAATTGCCCTCTATGCCCATTCGGGATATGAAAATTCATCCAAGGGAACACGATTTGGTACTTGGAACTTTTGGACGTGCGATTATCATTTTGGACGATATTTCACCTCTTAGAACATTGGCGGATAAAAAGGGGGACTTATTAAGTGATTCGCTACTTCTTTTCGGTCATAAAGAGGGTTACTTAATGCCTTGGAAACAAGCCAAAGGCATTCGTTTTACAGGAGATAGTGAGTGGAAGGGGCAAAATAGACACACCAACTATTTTGTAAAAGCATGGGTCTCACCCGATATGTATATGAAGGCCAAGGGAAAGGATGGAAAAAAGAAACCAGAAATAGAGTTTTTTCTTAAGAATTTAGATGGAGACACTTTGAATTATACACGCAGTAAATCTGACAGTTTAATGAATAATCGTGCCTTCATTATGCTTATGGAAGCGGGTTCTAAATGGTTGAGTAGAAATAAAAAAGACTTGAAGGGTAAACGTGAAATTCTACCACCGGGCAAGCCTCTTCTAGAAGGAGAATATGAAATAGTAGCCGTGCTTGATTCAGTAGAAGCAAGGCATCGTTTTACTGTTAAGGAACATCCAATTCATGGAAAGACAAAGGATTACCGCATTGCGCAGCGCAATGCTTACGACGAGGTAGAGCAACTTTTTGAACCCATTTTAGCGGATGTGGAACGACTAAAGGAAATGGAATCCATTGTACAGAAAGTAAAAGGAAATTTGAGTTTTGTAGGAGATTCGGCTAAAAAAGATATTTCTAAATTGAGTAAAAACGTAACAGATACGCTTAACCAACTCTTCGAATTGTACTTTTTGCCAAAGGATTTTGAAGGCTACGACCATGTCTCGGTTCGTATATCCAATCTATACAACAATTTAAGTGGATATCTACGAGCTGAAAATAGAGCAGAAGGGGGGAATTATGAAATTGCTATCGACCGTCTATTAACCGCTTGGCGCAATGCACATGAAAAACAAGTAGAATTTGAAACTGGACTTTGGGTTCGCTATCAGTCACTGGTTGACGAACAACAATTCAATTTTTTCAAGGAGCTGGATGAGTGATTCTCAATTCTCAATTCTCAATTTTTAGTGTTGAATTTTTAATTGGATAAATGGTAAGATTAAAAAATGTTCTTGAAAATGTTAATTCACAAATCATTCTATTGTCTAATTGAAAATTGTCCAATCGTTCACATATCTAGATCAAAGTTGAAAAGGTTTAGTCGTAAGTATACCCACTTTGCTCTTTGTCATCGCCTTCAACTCCAAGCCCCAAGACGAGTCGATTCACAAAATTGAAGTAAGCAATAATGGTTGTTGCGTCTAAAATGGCACGGTCGTCAAGACCTTTGTCCTTGATACGGCGAATCATTTCTTCCTTTCCCTCAAATGCTGGACGAATCGTAAGTTGTTCGCTCAAAAGGCACAATAGCAAGTCCGCTTCAGATAATTCCGCTTTGGTAAAGTCTCGTAAAAACGTACCTAATCGATTGTTATCTTTCCAAAAGTGATTAAGCGCTGCACTGTGGTGCTTAACGCAATACATGCAAGAATTGCAAATACTTACAATAACACCAATCATTTCGCGCTGTTCACGTTTTAGTGGACTTTTGCCATACATCAGATGAACATACAAATCCATGTGCCGAATAATCGCTTCTGGGTCTAGACTTTGAACTTGGTGTAAATCTGCAAGTTTTCCCCGTGTATCAATTAGATGATCATATACCTCTCTAAGCTTTCCATCAGATTTTTCGTAGTCAACTGTTTCTATATAAGCCATGTACAACTATTTGTGCGGACAAGGTAAGGAAAAGTAAAAGGATTTATTTGCATCAATATTAAATTTATACGTGATGCTAATATTTGGACTTTGATGATTAAAAATTTGTTGATGGTTTTAATAACATCTGCCACATGCTCAAAGCACGCGAATTTTACATTTGTAGCACAAAATTCAACGATAAGATGGAACAGCAATTAATAGAATGTGTGCCGAATATTTCTGAAGGAAGAGATAGTGCTAAAATCAAAACAATTACTGATGTAGTGGAAACTGTAGATGGAGTGAAACTGTTGGATGTTGACCCCGGAAAAGCTACAAATCGTACGGTAATCACTTTTGTGGGTGAACCTGAAAAAGCAATTGAAGCAGCATTTCTACTAATCAAAAAAGCATCTGAACTTATTGATATGAGCAAGCATTCTGGAGAGCATCCTCGCTTTGGTGCTACCGATGTTTGTCCGTTAGTTCCTATTGCTAATATTTCTATGGAAGAAACCGCCAAATACGCTCATAAACTGGGTGAACGTGTTGGTCGAGAATTAGGCATACCTGGATATTTTTATGAAAATGCAGCCAAAGAAGAAAAGCGAAGAAATTTAGCTAGTTGCAGAGAAGGACAGTACGAAGGACTATCTAAAAAACTAGTTGACCCTGATTGGAAGCCAGATTTTGGTCCAGCTGAATTTAACTCAAGTGTCTCTAAATCTGGGGTTACAGCTATTTCTGCCCGTGATTTTTTGGTGGCATATAACATTAACTTAAATACAACTTCAACTCGTAGAGCAAATGCAGTGGCTTTTGATATTAGGGAAGCGGGAAGATTAAAAACTGAAGGTGGTTCGCTTACAGGCAAAAAAGTGTTGGATGAGAACGGAGAACCAGTTCGAGTTCCAGGAAAATTAAAATGTGTAAAAGGAATTGGCTGGTACATTGACGAATATGGAATTGCGCAAATCTCGTACAACCTAACTAATATTAGTGTTACCTCAATTCATGAAGCATTCGATGCAACTCAAGAATCTGCAATAAGCAGAGGGTTACGAATTACTGGTTCAGAACTTATCGGTTTGGTTCCTTTGAATGCCATGCTCGAAGCTGGAAGATACTTTCTAAAAAAACAAGAGCGCTCTGTAGGCGTTTCAGAATCCGAATTGATAAAAATTGCTGTAAAATCTTTGGGCCTTGACGATTTAGCTCCATTCGACCCGAATGAAAAAATAATAGAATACAAGCTTAGAAGCGAAGCTGGTAATAAGCTGGTTGATATGGACTTAGCTGCTTTTGCTGATGAAACTGCAAGCGAATCACCTGCTCCTGGTGGAGGTTCAATTTCGGCGTATGTAGGGGCATTAGGGATTAGCTTGGCTACCATGGTAGCGAATTTGTCCTCTCACAAAAGAGGTTGGGACGACCGCTGGGAAGAATTTTCAAATTGGGCAGAGAAAGGTCAAACTATAAAAAACAAGTTGATTCATTTGGTAGATGAAGATACCAACGCCTTCAATAAAATCATGGACGCATACGGTTTGCCAAAAGGTTCTGATGCGGAAAAAGCAGCCCGAAAGCAAGCCATTCAAGACTCAACCAAATATGCCATTGAAATTCCATTTCAGGTAATGGAGACCGTTTACGAATCCTTCGAAGTGATTGAAGGAATGGTTGCTAGCGGAAATCCAAACTCTATAACTGATGCTGGAGTAGGAGCATTGTGTGCACGTTCTGCAATTATGGGTGCATTCATGAATGTAAAAATCAACACAGGCGATTTGACCGATAAAGATTACGTTGCTGAAATTTTAAGAAAAGGCCAGGAGATACAAGATAAAGCCATTTCTAAAGAAGCTGAATTGGTTGGGAAAGTGAATGCGGTTATTGGGTAGGACCTCATATTCTCTTTGAATGAGCAAAGCTTTGTTGCGTCAATCCGAATTCGTACAACAATCAGGATAAAATGCGGAAACGTGTTGTGTTATGCTGGTTGGTTTCGAATATCACCTCAAACCCTCGCAATAAAAATGCGTTATTATTTATAACACCCCTTCTTTTTCAGGAATACTGAAAACCATGAATTTACGTTACAAACAATTAAACAATAAATGGAAAGAAAACTCCACATATTCCGATACTGGGTGCAGCGTGTGGTGTTCTTTTTTCCGATACAACTGCTTCTAGCGCACCTTAAGCGAAGTCATGTGCTTATTGTTTTTTGGTTGCTTCTTTTTGGACTAACCTCCGGACAGCTTGCTTCTAAATATGGTATTCCCCACTTGGTGCTATATCCAGAATATTTAGGTACCTCAAATTTTCTAAGTCATATTATTCTCGGGTTAGCCTATGGATCGTTCATTATGGCTTTTCAGATTTCTAGTTATATCGTGTTTGGATATCGCTTTCCATTTATTGCTACACTTAGCAAGCCGTTCCTTAAATACTCCCTCAATAACGCATTTATTCCGCTACTTTTTTCGGGGTTTTACCTATTTCATTTAATTGATTTTCAGTTAAATAAAGAGTTGGTTTCTAGTTGGAAAGTCTTGTTGCATGTAACAGGATTTGTACTTGGAATTTCAACCTTTCTTACGATAGGTTACTGGTATTTTCTTTCAACGAATAAGAGCATATTTTCTTTTATCGCACCCAAACAATTAGAACCAAATGTGAAGTACAAACCTTTAAATAGGCTCTTTGATGGCAGTACCAAATGGTATCAATTTTTGAAGCGAGATAGTGGTTGGAAAATCGAAACCTATTTGTCGGGCGATTTTAAGGTAAAAATTGCAAGAAGTAGCGATCATTACAATCGAGCTACACTTAAAAAAGTTTTCCAGCAAAACCATTTAAATGCATCCCTATTTGAATTAGGAGCATTAGCCAGCTTAGTATTTCTTGGAGTTTTTATGGAGTCGGCTGTTTTTGCAATCCCTTCTGGAGCTAGCCTATTGTTGCTTTTTACAATGACATTAATGCTCTCTGGAGCCTTGCATAATTGGTTGAAAGGTTGGAGTATTCTAGGCTTTGTCGTACTGTTTTTGTTTATGAATGAACTTTCGAAACACCCTGAACTTCGAAAAGAAAACAAGGCTTACGGCTTAAATTATTCGGGTACTCCAGCGCTATACACCAATGCGGAAATTCGAGATGTTTTGTTGAATAAAGAACAAATTGAAAAGAGTTTCACTAATGAAATAAAAGCACTAAATACTTGGAAGGCAAGAACTAAATCGAATACTCTGTTTATTATCAATACAAGTGGTGGCGGACTTCGTTCTGCGCTCTGGTCTTATTACTGTCTAGCTAAATTAGACTCCGTTGCTCCACAATCTTTGCTTAACCAAACTCGATTAATTGCTGGTGCTTCGGGAGGAATGATTGGTGCTTCATTTTATCGAGAATTGCATTTAAGACAAAAAATCCTCCAGGATGTGAGCATAGGAATTGATAAAAACGGCGAATTATTGTCTAAGGATTTACTCAACTCCCTTTCGTTTTCGTGGGTAGTAAACGATATTTTTAGATGGCGAAAATTTGAAATAAATGGACAGTCATTTTTTAAAGACAGGGCCTATTTTTTCGAGCAAGAACTGAATGCAAATACGCAAAATATGCTCGATAAACCACTGAGTTACTATAAAGGCTTTACCGAGAATGGTGATTTGCCTTTTTTGCTACTAAGCCCTACTATTATTAATGATGGAAGAAGGTTGATGGTTTCCAGTTTCCCGCTAAATTTTATGTACAAACCTACCATCGAAAAAAGTGGCGCTGTTCCTTTTATTGATTTCGTCGATTTCCAAACTTTTTTCAAAAATCAAGGGGCCGATAGTTTGCGGTTTACCACAGCACTTAGAATGAATTCGACCTTTCCTTTTGTGTTGCCCAATATTTTCTTACCAACTCATCCACAGGTCCAGGTTATGGACGCGGGTTTGCGCGATAATTATGGGCTACTCTCCACAAGTCAATACATTCATGCAATGCAAGATTGGATTGACACTGCGTTAGTAAATGTGGTCATTGTTCGAATATTTGACCGCCCTAAGGAGGTGCAAATTAGAGAAGATCCATACCAGTCTTTGATGCATTCAATAACGGCTCCGGTTGATCATGTCTATAAAAACATGTTTAATACCCAACGATTACGCGAAGATGATTTGTTTTTGAACATGCCTAAAAGCATTAAATCTAAAATTGAAGTTATCGATTTTCCATTAGAAATCAACTCAACTAGGTACATTCCACTAAGTTGGCAGTTGACTCAATTAGAGAAAAACTTGATAAAAGATGCGTTTCATTCTAAGCGACATCAATCGTCAATAAAAAGGGTGAAATACCACCTCTCAAGATAGAATTCAACATAGAAATTTTTACTTTTATCATTCAGTTTAGGTCATGATAAAAAGGGACAGAATAAAATTAATTAAGGAGATGCTTTCGACGAATACGAAGGATCCATTTTTGAATTATGCTGCTGCTCTGGAGTACAATAAATACGGTGACAAACCCAAAGCGATTGAGTTATTAGAAGCTATCGCAGATTTTGACCCTAAATATTTAGGAACCTATTATCTTTTGGGTAAACTGTACGAAGAAACCGACCAAATCGAAAAAGCAATTCAGATTTATCGTAGAGGTCGAAAAATTGCTAATGAACAAAACAACAACAAAACTTTAGGTGAACTCAACGAAGCATTGATGCTTATTGATGAGGAGTTCGATGAGTCTTGGGAAGACTGATTCAATAATCTGATAATGAGATAATTGCGCAACTTGTTAATTGAATTTTGCGGATTTTTTAAATTGACTAATTCTCAATCTTAAACGTAGTGCCTTCAATAGCGAGTTCTGTGTTTTCGAAAACAGTTCTAGCTTCTTCTTTTATCGGTTCTAGTTTGGTGTAGCGGGTACTGAAATGGCCTAGCACCAATTTTTTACAATTCGTTTTAGTTGCAATTGTTGCAGCCTGCAAGTTGGTGGAGTGAAAGGTATCAATAGCACGCAGCGAGGCATCACCCATAAAGGTCGATTCATGATAAAGTAGGTCACTATTTTCAATGACCTTTAGGTAAGAGTCGTTTGGTTTTGTGTCGGTAATAAAGGAGTATTTTCTTCTTATAGCAGGGGGTTCCGCAACTGTTTCAACGAAAATGGTTTCACCACCACGCTTGATATCTCTTCCTTGTTTGAGTTCTTTTATTTCTTCTACACCAAGTTGCAAAGAATGAATACGTTCTTTGTTCAATTTGAGTGGTCGTTGAGCTTCATGAAACACAAAACCAAAACAAGGAATACGATGATCAACAGGTGTAGCAATTACTTCCACATTGGCATCTCGCAGTATTACTGACTCCTTATTGTCTTCTAAATAATTGTAATGAATGGGGTAATTCAGTTTGGTATTTGCAACTGATAATTGGATGTTGATTATCTCCCGTAACATCTTGGTAGCGTGTATGGTAAGTGGTTTTTCTCTGCCCAGCAAATGCATGGTGTTTAACAAGCCGATTAGCCCAAAATAATGATCGCCGTGTAAATGAGAAATGAAGATATGTTCTATGCGCTGAAATTTGATACCAAATTTGCGCATTTGAATTTGTGTGCCTTCACCACAGTCAATTAAATAATAGTGATGATTGATGTTGATTAACTGACTTGTCGGATGTCTTGATGGAGTGGGTACGGCAGAGTTAGAACCTAAAATTGTAACTTCAAATGGAGTCATTAATGCTGAATCCTAATTTTTCGAACCAGCACTTCGTTATCGTATTCCAGTCTCATTATGTACAATCCATTCTCAAAGTGAGCTGTCGGAACTTCAATTGGGGCGTTTAAGGGTTGGAGCATTTCATTGTGCACCATCTTACCATTTAGGTCGGTTAGTGAGATACTTATTTCCGAATTGGCAATACTCAAATTTGAAATGGAAATAGAATTGTTAGCCGGATTTGGGAAAATGGAAATTTGTTTGTTTTTGGATTTTGACAAATTCAAAGTTGTTGAATCTGGCATATTAAAATCTACATAAATAGTTGTGTCAAAGGGCGTTAGGTTAAGAAGTGTGACCGTCAGTATTAGCTTTACAGAATCTTGGTTCGTTTCTCCTTTAACAGTTGGTGTACCAGAAATGGTAATACAGCCGTTAGCACCACCTCGAAAAACACAAGAAGTAGGGTTACATGTATAACTCAACCCAGTATATAACGTTGGAGCACTTTTTAATTTAACCTCGTCAACGGTTACCCCAATAATATTCGCTGGAACAACCAAGGTCAATTCTTCTTCGTATGCAGAATCTAACTTAGCATCAGGTAATTTGTTTTTTCCTAAGCTGCCGTATGCGCCAAATTCCGTTTTAGTATTGTCAGGGGTACATTGTGTAAGACCGTCGAACCCTAAAAGGGTACAACTTAAAAATGCCAATGGCACGATGAAGTATTTCAGTTTTTTATTCAAACCCTTTTTCAATTTCGTGCATCATTACTAAGTCTAACGCTTCAGGGAAAGTAGGGGTTAGGCTTAAAATGGAATCTAACTTGGAAAGGTGAATTAACTTTTCAACCATATCTGATGCTCCGTTCACAACTAAAAGACCGTTGCTGTTCTTTGTAGCTCTGTGACCAACTAAAATTGCACTTAACCCGCTAGAATCGCAATATTTACACGCTGAAATATCTAAAACTAAATTCGACGATTTCCCTTCTTCCATTGAGTCTGTGAACATTTTTTTTAGTTCAGGAGATATTGTGGCGTTCAGCTTATCAGTCTCAACATAAACTGCTGTGCAGTGCTCTAAATTTTCTTTTCTAAAACTCATAGTTTTAATAGTGTAGTGGATGCCGGTCAAAAATAATAAAAGGCAACGAAGGAATGGTAATCTATTGAGGTCTTACAATTTTTTGCGCCAAAAGATAAAGAATAGCCATTCTTACTGCAACTCCATTCTCTACTTGGTCTAAAATTATGGCTTGTTCGGAGTCGGCAATTGAACTAGAAATCTCAACTCCACGGTTTATTGGTCCAGGATGCATTATTGTGATGGGTTTATCCAATTCATCTAACATTTTACTTGTTAGTCCAAATTGCATCGTGTATTCTCTCAAGCTAGGGAAGTAACTTATGTCTAGGCGTTCCATTTGTATGCGTAACATATTGGCTACATCGCACCATTGAAGTGCTTTTTTTAGGTTGGTTTCTACTTTTACTCCCATCTCTTTGATGTACTTGGGTAGCAAAGTTTGAGGTCCACAAACCATTACTTCAGCCCCAAGTTTTTGCAAGCAAAAAATATTACTCATTGCAACTCTTGAGTGTAGAATATCACCAACGATTACTACTTTTTTGCCATTAACATCATTCAATTTTTCGCGAATCGAATAAGCATCAAGCAATGCCTGAGTAGGGTGTTCGTGCGCTCCATCACCGGCATTAATAATTTTGCTGTTAACGCGTTGGCTCAAGAATACACTTGCTCCTGGATTAGGATGACGCATAACCACCATATCGACTTTCATCGCCAATATGTTGTTTACGGTATCTACCAAAGTTTCACCTTTACTAACTGAAGACGAGCTTGCTGCAAAATTGATAACGTCTGCAGAAAGTCGTTTTTCAGCTAATTCGAAAGATAACTTGGTGCGTGTAGAGTTTTCAAAGAAAAGATTTGCAATGGTAATGTCTCTAAGGGTTGGTACTTTTTTTATAGGACGATTAATGACTTGTTTAAAGTTGTCGGCGGTTTCAAAAATGAGTTGAATATCACTCTCTTTCAGTGACTTAATTCCAATTAAATGCTCTACACTTAATTTACTCATTTCCTTCTATCGTATAAAGTTGAACTTCGTCTTTTCCTTCCTTTTGTCCCCAATTCACAATTACACGCTCGGAGTTTAGCGAATCGACCCTACTACCAATATATTCCGGTTGAATGGGCAAATGCCGTTTGAATCTTCTATCCACAAAAACCAACAATTCTACTTGAATAGGCCGTCCAAAGTCAAGTAAAGCATCTAGCGCCGAACGCACACTTCTGCCGGTATATAAAACATCATCAACAATTACAATGCGTCTTCCTTCAATACTGTGTTCCATATTGGTTGCGCTAGCAACGAGTGGAGTACTACCTCTTCGGAAATCATCGCGGTAAAAAGTAATGTCTAAAGAACCTGTTTTTGGGTTGAGATTGTGGTCTATTTCTTTTAGTTTTTGAATAATCCGTTCCAGCAATAAAATACCCCGAGGTTGTAAAGCAATTAGAATGGAATTATTAAAATCTTGGTGATTTTCAATGAGTTGATAGCAAAGACGGGTAATGGTTAGGTTGACTCCAGTGTTATCTATTATAGTCCTGCTCTGCATTTCAAGGAGCAAATATAGCGTATTCAGTTAGTTGGCGATCTCGTTTTTAGAACGAGCTTAGAGTAACTTCTCGCTGAGGTATTTTCCAATTTTTTTGATATCTAGTTTTCTGTAAAATTTGATTTCGAAAACACCAACACCGCTCACCCAAATTTTAAAGTCGCTATCACCGTCGAAAGTACCTGCGGTCTCTACAGAAAATGAAGTAATGTTTTTGTACGGAAAAGAGCGGAATTCTTTTTTGCTCCCCGTTATTCCTTGCACGTCCATGGCAATGATGCGTTTGTTGGTAAACCAAACTTTGTCGCGGGTATGCGAGTAGGCCATTTCTATAGTTTCATCGTCCAATAGAAGGCTTTCTATTTTGGCTCTACTTTGTTCAATATCCTCTTCCTTGGTAACGCTAAATTTAGCCAGTAAATCTATTTTCATACTTCTATTTTGAGATAGTTAATTTCACCAACCAGGCTTAGCCAACGAATGTGTAACCTGCTTTTTCCACTGAGGATTTAATCTGTTCTGCGGTTGCAGAACCAACTACTTGAGCAGTACCGTGTTCTAATGACATTTCAACGTGTTCAACGCCATCAACTGAGCGCAATGCCTTATCAACGTTCGCGGTGCAATGGTTACAAGTCATGCCTTCAATCTTGTACGTTCCTTCTGTTTTGTTTTGAGTTGTCATAAACGTTCTTCTCAATTTTTTAAATTCGACATTAAGCAATAGCAATATTAATAAAGCTGCTGAACCGTATTGCAGCCAATTGGGCAATAGTTGATGATGATGTTCTCCGTGCGCCATAGGCAACAACTGAAACCAATCGGCAGGAAGGTAGTTGTTCATTATCCAGCCAAACAGCAATGCGAAAAAACTGATTACTCCTATATACAGCAGCGTTGTTTTTTTTCCTAAGGCGTTCCATAAAACCGTTATAGTTGCGGCATTTGTTGCCGGTCCAGCCATCAAAAACACCAAAACTGCTCCGGGAGAAAGTCCTTTTACCAATAACGCAGCACCAATAGGAATTGAACCCGTTGCACAAACGTAGAGTGGAATGGAGGCCACCAAAATGATAAGCATATTCAAGTTCGGACTGGATAAATACTCCGTAAAAATCGAATCGGGAATAAACAACGTAATACACGTAGCCAATGCAATTCCGGTAATCAATGGTCGGCTAATATCGGTAAGAAACGAAACAAAAGCGTATTCATAAAACCGTTTGAAGGTTGGTTGTTGCGTAACTTCTTCACTTGGCTCATTATTCTGATTATCAATAGATTGTGATTGGGGCTGTGTTTGAGGTTCACTCGAACTAATGTAAGTGCCCAGCCAACCACCAAGTACTCCACTGACTAATGCCACCAATGGACGAAACAACGCCCAGGGGCCGTTCATCATGGAATAGGTGACCAATAGAGAATCTATTCCTGTTTGGGGGGTTGAGATTAAAAAACTGATAGTAGCGCCATCCGAAGCACCGTGATTTTTGAAGGAAATTCCAGTTGGAATTACTCCACAAGAACACAGAGGAAGAGGGATGCCAACCAAGGCTGCTTTGAGGGTAGAAGAGAAGTTATTCTTTCCCAAATGTCGCTCTACAAAGGAGCGTTTTACAAATAAATCCAGTAACCCAGCAATCGATAATCCTAAAATTAAATAGGGAGCAAGCTCCAAAAATATGGACCAAAACTCACTGCCAAATTGGGTTACGATATTCATGGGTCAAAGGTAGTGGAAGTGAGGTTGAGAATGTGTTAAGTCTTGCAATTCGTGTACACTTTGTAATGGATTAAAACATTACAATGACAGAAACTAGTATTGAATGAAATATCATTCAAATGGTAGGTTAATATGGGTTTTTGAATGAACAATCATTCAAAATTTAGTGGTGTGAGGATAGTGTGAAAATACGTTCGTTGTTCTTTTCAGGATGTTTTATGAATCACCTGCGACCTAGCCAAAACTCGATACGTTATTCCCGATTGTTCAAATTCGCAAACAACATCTACTTCTATATCTGGACCCCATTTAGGCCCGTTTCTTAGGCTTCCCTCAAGTTCATAATCGGATTTTTTTTTAGTTTCAGAATAGTCGGCTGTCCAGATTCCACTATTCCGAATTACGTACTGTTTTTTTAAGGTTATAGAACTTGGAATGGCAACGCTATCCCCATCCACTAACGTATTTACGCACATCATTTTACTGCCATTTTCCTCTGCTACAGGCATAAAATCACGCCATAAATAGGTGCTTAAGGTTAAGTTGTTTTCTCCGACAGAAATAGACTCAGGGCTTTCTCTCAGACTTTCAGCTAACGCTGAATTATTGATAATATCACCTTCAATAGTATTTTTCTTACAGGAGAAAAAGAGTAGAGGAATTATCGATAGGGTAGTAAGAATGTGGTTCATTTTTTTATTTGACATGGTTTTGTTTTAGGATATAGAACGTCCCATGTATGGTGTCGTAGCATCACGGAGGGTGCTATGCACTATACATATTGTTGTATGCCGTTTTTATTTTATTCATTTCGTTTTTAGCGTTGGCGAGAAAGCTCTTTTAAATTTGTGAGGTACGCACAAACTTTAAATGTGCTTGAACTTGCGTTGGCTATTGTTAATTTTCAGTCATTCCATTTATAAAGGTTTCTACAAAATCGGTTATTCGACTAAGTATTCTATCACCTAGTTTTTTCCGTTGTAATAAGCTCGGTTTATCACCTTCAAGAAGCTCTAAAACTTCATCTCTAAGAGGCGTTTTTTCAGCAAACAGATAATCCTCAATTAGTTTTTCTGTTTTTTCAGAAGAGAGTTTTTCTTCTCCGACTAATTTGTCAAATGCTTTTTGCTGTTCTTTACTCCAGTATTTATCAAACTCTGGAATTACTTCATCAGAGTCTTCAATGATTGGTAAATTCTCTTCAATAAATCTTTCTATTAATTCACGTTTACTACGTAGCGTAGTTTCCGTATTTAGTAGGTTGAAAATTTCCTTCTCTGATTTCCTTGTATCTTTTTGCGTGTCAGCTTTAAGCTTTATTAAAAGTTGAATGATGTAGGTGACATTAATTTCGTCTCGGTGAATTAACTCCAATTCAAAATCAACATCTTCCAAAATGGAGACTTTTTCTTTTTGATTATTGCTTTTTACTTTGTCGTATAAGTCAAGGTATTTGCTTTTATAGTCTTCAAATTCTTGTTCCGACATTTGTAAACCTTCCCATTTAAAATCAGAAAATGCAGAAAGAATATTCTTGATACGCATCAAATCACGAAATGCCTTGATAAAGTTTAACTCGTCTTCTTCTGATACTAAATCATTTACACTGTCAACAGTAGGAGCGTACTGTTTTAATTGTTCAAAAGCTTCATCAAATTTGGTGGCATATTCCTCATAAGGTTGCATAACGATTACTTCAAGAGCCTCTTTGTTGCTAAATAGAGTAATGGCTTCATCCGTCCTATTTTTTAGGTTTCTGAACACTACAATGTTGCCTTGTGATTTTTGTTCATTCAAGATTCTATTAGTTCTTGAGTAAGCCTGTATTAAACCATGATGTTGTAAGTTTTTATCTACGTAAAGTGTATTTAATGTTTTACTGTCAAAGCCGGTAAGAAACATATTTACTACTAATAGGATATCAATTTTACGCTCTTTTACTTTTTTGGAAATATCGTTGTAATAGTTGTAGAAATCTTGACTGTCCTTTGTGCTATATTTTACATTAAAAAGCTGATTGTAATCCTCAATGTATTCATCTAGCTTCTCTCTAGTGTGTTTACTTTTTTTGTATTGTGGACTGTCTTCTGCAACAACGTTTAAGTCGAAACTGTCAAAATCTTCTTCAAAATTGATAAATCCATTTGCATCTTGGTCAGGCTCATTTGCTCCATAACTAAATATAGTGGCAATTTTTAGGTTGTGTTCTCCGGCTACTTTCTTCCTTTTTAAGATGTCATAATACTTAATTAGTGTTGGTACACTATTAATACAGAACATTGCTGTAAACTCTTTGCTGTGTGTTTTACGACTATGATTGGTAATGATGTAATCGGAAATTTTTTCCAATCGTTTTTCATCCTCCATCAATTCTTTTGTATCAATATCCTCAACTTCAATATCTATTTCAGTTGCAGAATCTTTCTTCTTGTATCTACCAACATACTCAACAGAGAATTTTAAAACATTCTCGTCTTTAATGGCATCTGTAATTACATATTTATGTAAACATTCATCAAATAAGTCTTTTGTAGTACGAGCAATGGCTTCACTTTTATTCGCATTGGGTTCTAATATTGGTGTTCCTGTAAAACCAAATAGTTGACTGTTGCTGAAAAATTCTTTAATGCGTTTATGGGTGTCTCCAAACTGACTTCTATGGCATTCATCAAAAATGAAAACAATTTTCTTGTCTTTCAGTTCAGCCATCTTCGCCTCATACTTCAATTTACTGATAGCCGAATTTAACTTTTGAATAGTGGTAACAATCAGATTGGAGTTTTTGGATACTCCTTTTCTGTCTTTATAGGTTCCTGTAAATTGTTGTACTAAATTTTTTGTGTTGTCAGTTCCATCAATACAACCATCACTAAAGCTGTTAAATTCTTTAGTAGTTTGATAATCTAAATCTTTTCTATCTACCACAAATACAACTTTGTGCACTTCTGGTAGTTTCATTATTACCTGACTGGCTTTAAAACTCGTTAACGTTTTTCCTGAACCTGTAGTATGCCAGATGTACCCATTTTTAGTAGAGTTTTTAACTCTATCTATTATGGATTCTACAGCATAGTATTGGTATGGTCGCAAAACCATTGGAATTTTTTGTGCCTCATTCAGTACAATGTATTTACATATCATTTTACTGAGGTGGCACTTTTCTAGAAATGAGTCTGTGAATCCATTAAGAATATTGGTCTCTCTATTATTTTCTTTGTCTGTCCAAAAGAAGGTTTGTTTGAAGCTCTGGCTTCTGTTATTGGCGTAATATTTTGTATTTCTTCCGTTGCTAACAATAAATATTTGCACGTACTGGAATAATGCACTTCCCGAACCAAAAGAATGTCGCTGATAACGATTAATTTGGTTGAATGCTTCTTTCAATTCTAAACCACTACGCTTGAGTTCTATTTGAACCAAAGGCAAGCCATTAATCAAAAGTGTTACATCATAACGGTTTTTGTATTTACCTTCTTGCGTAATTTGATTGGTGACCTGATATTGATTTCTACACCAATATTCAGAATTTAAAAACTCAAAATACAGGTTGTCTCCATTATCTCTAATAATATGCTGTTTCTCTCGCAGTATTTTACCTTTTTCAAAAACAGTTCCTTTACTTAGGATATTCAACACCTTGTCAAATTCAGTTGGAGAAAAAGTAATGTTGTTGTGCTTTTCTAATTGAGATTTTAGATTACGCAACAAGTCTTTTTCACTATTGATTACGGTAAAATCATACCCCAACTTTTGAAGTTGAGCAATCAATTGTTGTTCTAATATTTGTTCCGATTGTTTACTCATCTACTTCTTCTAATTCGGTGGTTTCTAAATGATCTTGTAGCTGCTGTTCGTAAGCAACCAAATCTTGCTCAAACAATGCTTTACTGTAGCTTAAAAAGCCAAAATCGTTTTCAGTATCTAATTTTTCATTGAACTCAGGATTGTCTTCATATTCTAGTTCTTTTACTGCGTTTACTTTTGAGAAACAATGCAAATCATAATGAAGCATGTTATCCGTAATATTTACTACCAAATTAGAAAATTGGGTATCACTAAAATATTCTTTTGGAGAAAGTTTTCCGTGAGAAATATCGCCTCTTCTATTTCGTAATTCCCCAATAGACACAATGAGCTTGTTAAGCTTATTGACAAAGTCAATTTCTATATCTTCATTATGCTCAGCCAACTTGTTCATAGATTTTCTCACCAAAGGATGAAAATCCATTTTGTCTGCTACAGTTTTATCATAAGCACTATCAACATGATTCCAAATAAATTTTGAAAGACCTTCTAACAATGCTTTGCAACTTTCAATGGCTATATCTGGATTCTCATTTACATTATTTTCAATCTTATCAATAATGATCGTGTAATAATCAATGTTACTGTATTCCGCTTCTAGCTGTGCTAATATGTCTTTAGTTTGCTTCATAGTTTAGCAAAACATTTTTTGTAATAGTCCTTTTTTCCACTTTTCTGAATCTTTCAATTTCTTATCTGCGAATGCTATTTTTTCATCAATGGCAGAAAGGAAATTAGCAATTTTAGTTTGCTCAGAAATATGTGGTTTTGGTAAAACTATATCTCTGAAAAATTCAACAACGCTGACATTTAATAGTCCATGATTTCTTGCCCCTTCTTGAGCAATTTTACTTAATCCCTCATCTAAAAAACCGCTATCAAAGTACTGTTCATAAAATGAAATGTTATTATTAGTATTCATTCTAAAGCATATATATAATGTTGAAACAACTCCCTTAGGATATTTTTTCAACCTTTTAGTTGCTCCTAAAGGGTATCCTTTTGAATAACTCTTATTATATGCAAAATCATTTTCTTCAATTAAATAGTATCCTGTTAAATCCTTTGCTGAAACAGATTTATTAAAATATTCTTTCTGATTTAATAATCCTTTTTGTGCTGAAATAGTAAGGACGTTTAAATTATTCTCTTTATTCTTTGTAATTACCCTCTCAAATAATCCTCCTAAATACTTTTCTTCCCAATCAGGATAATTCTTCCCATTCTCATCTTTAAATCGTATCTCCTGAGAAAACAGTTTTTGAGCGACTCCTTTTTTGTATTCTTCCAGCAGTTCTTTTTTCTTTTTAAGAGCTAGTATCTTTTCATCAATAGCAGAGAAGAAGGACGCTATTTTGGTTTGTTCTTTTTCGTCAGAAGGAAATTTCAAACTAATTTTTGAAAGCCTTGTAGCTGAAATACTTAAAACTTTTGTTCCTTGAGATTCCTTTTGGATTTGGGTTCTGACAAATTCAGATTTAAATAAATACCCTCCAAAACCTATGGTTAATTTTTGTAAATCAGGTCTTGCCAAAATTGTGTGAAGACCAGACAGTAATTTTTCCTTATTTGTATTGATAATTTCAATTGCTTTACCAACATCATTAATATCTTCTGATGCATCAGCGAAAATCATATCCCCTTCAATACAATAGTTTTCTTTTGAAATTCTTTCAATGGAAACATCAGGTTTGATAAAAGGGATGGCTTCTCTAGTAATATCTAGCAGAGTAGGAAATTTTTTGTGAATATCTCCATAATGAATATTTTTCACCTCTCCATCGCTATCGCTATCGCTAAGATTGTCCCTAGAAAATGAATTTGTGACTTTAAAAGAGTACGAATTCCCCATTGGTTCATCATTCCAATTTCCATAAAATTCACGAAATCGTAATTTCGGTATGTTCTTTTTTTCTGCCATTTCTAAAAAGGTGCTGAAATTTTTAGATCTTGACAGAATTCTTTGATTATTTCATCATTATCAACCATAGCATCATCTACTTCCTTAATGCTTTCAGCAACAGCTTCAATATCAATATCAGTTTCTTTTTCAAATGTATCTACATACCTTGGCATGTTTAGGTTGTAATCGTTTTTAGCAATTTCTGCTAGGGTGGCTTTGTGGCTGTATTTTTCTAATTCCGTTCTGTTGCGGTAGGTTTCAACTATTTTTTCTATGTGTTTATCTTTAAGTTGATTTTGGTTTTTTGCCTTATCATAACCGTTACTCGCATCAATAAACAATACATCATCTGGGTTTTCTCTACATTTTTTAAATATCAAAATACAAGTTGGAATACTTGTTCCGTAGAAAATGTTGGCTGGCAACCCGATTACTGCATCTAAATAATTTTTATTCTCAATTAAATATCTCCTAATATGTTGCTCTGCCGAACCTCTAAATAATACACCATGGGGCAAAATGATTCCCATAGTTCCATTTTCAGCCAAATGATGAATCATGTGCTGCACAAAAGCAAAATCTGCTTTACTACTAGGTGCTAATTTCCCATACTGGCTAAAACGGTCATCACTTGTAAATAAGGGGTTGGCACTCCATTTGGCAGAGAAAGGAGGGTTGGCTACAATGGCTTCAAACTCAATTTCAATGTGCTGTGGTCGCTCTAAAGTATCTTCTTGTTTAATATCAAATTCACGGTAATGCACGCCATGTAATATCATATTCATTCGTGCCAAGTTATAGGTGGTACGGTTCATTTCTTGTCCGTAAAAATCACCTACATCATCTACCTCTTTTGCTACACGAAGGAGTAATGAACCCGAGCCACATGTTGGATCATAAACAGACTTCAATTTTTGTTTACCTGTGGTAACAATCTTTGCCAAGATTGTAGAAACTTCTTGAGGTGTATAAAACTCACCTGCTTTTTTACCTGCATTACTTGCAAATTGACCAATCAAATATTCATAGGCATCCCCAAGTACATCTAATTCAGTATGTTCTAATTTGAAATCAATTTTATCAAGATGAGTTAATACTTTGGCAATGATGGTATTTCTAGCTTCTGGAGTTTTACCAAGTTTCGTACTGTTTAAGTCCATGTCTTCGAAGAGATTATCAAAATCCTCTTCACTATCCGTACCCATTGTACTCGTTTGAATATTGAGTAATATTTTTTGTACGTCTTCTAGTATGAAACCTGTTTTCTCTTCATCAAAATGGTCTTCTTCATTATTTTCTCCTTTTCCTCTTAAAGCTATTTCAGAAAACAACTCTTCTGGTTTTAAAAAATAACCCAATTTCTCTAGTGCTTCTTCTTTGATGGCTTTTAGGTATTCATCATAATCAGACATTGTAGGAGTGATCTCTCGAAATTTGACATTGTCTTGTTTCAAGATTTGGTTAGCGAAAATCTCCATCTTTTCACTTAGGTATTTGTAAAAAATGAACCCTAATATATAGTCACGGAATTCATCTGCATTCATTTTTCCTCTGAGCGTATCAGCAATATTCCAAAGCTGTTGTTTCAATATTTTTTTATGGTCTTCAGACATACTGTTTATTTCAATTCGTTTATTATTTTTTCAAGTAGCGTATCAAAATCTAGTGATTCGCCATATATCATACTGCTCCGCATCTCCTTGTAATCAGATTTGTAATTATCCAAGAATTCATCTGGTGGAATAATATTGAGACTTTGTAAGTTCAAAGTGTCATAATCTGTTGTTTTCATTGGTGTTAATACTCTTCTGTGAGCAATGATATTTTCAAAAAGAGCTGTGTTTTTTATAGCAGCTTGCCCATATTCAGAATCTAGTATTTGCCCAATATCATAGAAATGTCTTGACATACGTAGATGCCTAATTTTCTCTTGTGGTTTTTGAAATTCTTCATGTAGCAGAATGAGTTTTTCTAAAAATGTTTTTTGAGGATTGGTTGTGTTTACAACAAATTCTGTTTCTGCAAAATCCGTTTCAGAATAATGCTCATCAATCATAGATTTTATTGCAACTTCTTGGTTGGGTTCAATTAATGATCTTGAACTCACTTCAATTAATACTCTTTTAGGTAGATAAGCTACCTCATCAAATAGTGATTGATAGTTCACTTTTATGGTTTCAGGGTCTTGATCAGATACTTGTGGGTTTTCTACAATTAGTTCAAAGTGGCTTTCATCAACCCCATATTCTACCAATTGTTTTTGCAGCAATTCTGCTAAATCGGTTGAAACAAATGTGTGACAAGCTCTTCTCAGCCTTCGGATTTGTCCTTTCGATAGTTCTCCTTCAAACCCTAAAAACCTTCTGTCAATTCCTAAATCAATATCTTCTGAAAAACGTTGAATCAAATTAAAAGCTTTGCTCAATGAAGTTCCGCCTTTGAATATTAAGTGATTTGCTAAATCAGAAGTAAATATCATCCGTAGCATTAGTGTAACCCATGCGTCTTTTTCAACAGCCTGGGGTGGTAAGTTTGTGTTTACACCAATTTGAGTAAATAACTCAACCTGTTCCTCTTTTGATAGTGACAACCAATTGTTCATTTTCTCAATATTGTTTTTTGTACCCAAATAGGTGCGTTTGTCAAATTTTGATAAATGAGTTCTTGCTCACCACTTTCATCGATTATCGTGTGTATTTTATCCGTTTGTTCTTGTGTAACGTTCTTTTCTCCAATTGCTTTTAATGCTTGAATTATAAGATTTGTCAATCGGTGTTCAATACTCAGGTTTTTTGGGTTTGTCTTTTTAAACTGAATAGTTTGGTTTCCCACTTTTATGTTTCTAGCAGAGCCATCAGTTAAGAACACAACGTTCATAGGAATCTGTGTTGACAATCCCAATAGATTTAGAGCAGTTGAACCAGTGGCTATTACCCTTGCTTTGTCACGTTTGGCTATGGCTTTAGCGATTTGTTCAGCGTGTGGGTAAATAATGCCAAGACGCTCATGCTTTTTAGGTAAAAAGTATATTCCTTTTGCAATCCGTTTAATGCAATCGTCCTTTGTTAGGCGCTGCAAAGACTTACGTACAGCCTCATAATTACCTAACTCGGTGAAGTCGGCAATAAAAAAGATATCTCCTTTATTGACCTTAGTCTTTATGGTCTTTAAGTCTAACATTGTCCCAAAAGTAGTAAATAAACGGGACTGGTTGTCCCGAAAATCAAATAAACTTGGGACAAATCCATCAGTGTTGTAACAAACTCTTTATGATTGGGTGGTGGTTGGGAAGTGAAAGCTCTTTTGATTTTGTGAGGTACGAGCAAAATTAAATGTGCTTGAGCGTGCGGTGGCTTTTCTTTTTTTTAATGGCATACAACTAGTGGCTAAACGCTATGGCGTTTATAATCTTTGTCTGTTATCGTTTTGGTTAATATGTAATTCTTTGCTGTTGAGGTGGTTATTTGCAATTAGTCGTTTGTAAGTGTTTGTAAAGGGTTCGTGTTTCTAGAATTATTGCTTCGCTAAAATTAATTAAATGTTTGAAACTTTAGGGTTTCAAATTTGGGGAAATGGCATATCCATTTGAGAAATTCTAAAAAAAAAGCCTGCTAGAATTTATCCAACAGGCTTCGTAATTTTCAGTTTAAAAACTGTGGAGCTTACCCAATCATATAATTGTTCAACGCTTCAATCATACCCAACAACAAATCCTTGTTTTCAGAATTGTCCATAATGGCGTCTTTGATTTGGGTGTTGGCTTCAACAATTTGTTCGTCGGTAGGTGCTGTTTTAAAAGACTCTAGAATAGTCAAACACTCCAGGCAGACCATGTAATCGGACTTCACGGCTAGATTCACAATTTCATCCAAGTAGGGAAGGGCATCCAATCTCGATTGCCAGAATACTTGCAATATAAATACACGAATGCCTTCGTATTTCTCGTCGTTTAATGCGTCAATTAGAGGTGCGGCTGCATCTTGGTCTTTGAGGTCGTTTAGTAAGCTCACCACCGTGCTAAACACATTGTCGTTTTCTGTAGCAGATAACAAGTCCAACAATGGACCAATCATAGCCGGATTACCCGTTTCACGGAGTTTTTTTACTGCTTTTATGGTTTTCTCTTCATCGTTTGACGCGAATACTTTGCGTAACGATTCTTCTTGTTTGGCTACCTGTGCCTTATTTTTTATCACATTCATGTGTCTGTATCTATTTTTTAATTGTCACATGCAACTTCCACAATGCTTTTTCGAAGTTATACCTCGTTGCGGAAGGTTCATTAAGTATAATTTCTTGCTCCAAATATTGAACTACCCACACGTACCATAGTGCTTCCACACTGCATAGCCAACTTGTAATCGCCACTCATACCCATGCTCAAGGTCTTGAAATTCTGATTCAATTCCTGTTGTGTATCATAGAACGATTTCAAGGCCGAAAATTCATTGGTAATTTGCGTTTCGTTGTCCGTATTTGTTGCCATTCCCATCAGTCCAACAACTCGAACATTTGGGTATTTATTTTCTCGTAAATCTTTTAGTAATTCTTCAGCTTCATCGAAGGGTAATCCAAATTTGGTTTCTTCTTTAGCAATTCTTATTTGCACCAAAATGTCAATGGTGCGTTCGTTTTGCGATGCTCGTTTCTGTATTTCTTTAGTGAGTTTTCGGCTATCCACCGCGTGAATTAAATGCACGAAAGGTGAAATGTATTTTACCTTGTTGGTTTGTAAATGGCCAATCAAATGCCATTGAATGTCTTTGGGTAAGGCCTCGTATTTATCGACTAGCTCTTGTACCTTGTTTTCTCCAAAATGACGCTGACCTGAAGCATAAGCTTCTTCAATAAGCGCATTGGGTTTGGTTTTAGAAACCGCAACGAGTTCAACGCCTTCAGTAAGGGTAGAGGATATATGTTGTAAGTTTTCTTTTACGCTCATAGTGCGGCAAAAGTCTTTATTTCTTTCGGGAAAATGGGTAATGTACCGTTAAAGCTCGTTATCGAATTCTGTCCAAACTTTTAATGAGTGCTTCATCTTTTTTGATGGCCCGCATAGCCAATACCATAAACACTACTGAACACACCGGAAGAAAGCTTACCCATTTATAATTTATTTGTGGAATTGTGCCTTCAAACAACGCTTCAGGAACAAATGAAGTTGCAAAAAACACTAGAGCAATACTGGCCAATTGAGCAACTATGCCTAACGAAACCAACCGCAATTGAGTGGTTCTGTTTTTATATTGAAATATGGCAGATACTGAAAGTAGTATTCCGAATAGTGCCACTGCGCTCAAACTCATATTTGGAGCTTCAAACAGTACTTCACTGGTGTCTTGATAGTACAGGCCGAGTACTTTCATATAGTATATATTCCCATTAACCTCGAAACTGGCAAAGGTCAGAAATGCGAATAGCGCCGTAACGACTGCCGAAACTGCTAGAAATACGGATTGAATACGTTGTATCATAACCTAATTTTTTGCAAAAATAGGTATTCATATTAGCTCATAAATTACAGGTGGGCTTTATTCCAATATGAATATGATAATTTAAGCATTGATTCGTTTTTGTTTAACTGACACGGTTTCGATTTTTTACCAGAACAAAAGCCGATTAAGTATTACAAAGTACCGAATATGAAGTAATCCGGCATAAGTGAAATTAACTTTCTACTTTCCTAAGGTCATATCAAAACCTAATTACGATGTCTAAATGTATTTTTCTTCTTTCGGCTTGTCTATTCTTGTTAATAAGTCCAATTCAGGCTCAACAGGATAGTACCTATTATAAGCAATTGCATTATTTGTGCAAAGCATGGGGGCTTGCCAAATACTTTCACCCAGATATAGCAAAAGGAAACATCAATTGGGACGACGAATTATTAAGTACTCTAGGCCGAGTTTCTCCAGGAACATCTAGTAACGCATATAACAATATAGTCCTGAACATGCTCGAGACTGCAGGCTTGCCTTCTAGAAGAGGTGGTAATCTGCCCAATGTTGTTGATAGTTTAAATAATAATAATGATTTGTGGATAAAAGATGCTTCATTATCCGATACCGTTAAGTTGTACCTAGATTCAATTGTAGATTCTTTTTGGCCACAAAGCAATGTTTATTTTCGGAAAGGCACTTCGAGTGCTCCAACATTCGATTTTGATAGTAGTTACTACTTAACTCCAGATTTCCCTGCAAAGGAATACAGATTGCTCGCTTTGTTTCGATTTTGGAATATTATTGACCGGTTTTTTCCCTATAAAAACTTGATGGACCAAAATTGGGATTCTACTTTTATGGAGATTGTGCCTCTAATTGTGAACGCCAAAAGTGATGTTGAATACGCATTAGCATTTAAAAGAATGCTTTCCAGAATAGATGATACGCATGGTTTTTTAATATCTAGTGCCTATCAAAGGTGGTTAGGAAGCCTTTATTGGCCATTAGCAGCGCAATATGTAGATAGTTCAATTGTAGTTAAAAACGTTCATCCTTCTGCCGCTGTATTATTGAAGCCTGGAGATGTGATTAGTGAAATAAACGCACTCCCAATTCAACAATTATACGATAGTCTTAGACCTATAGTAAATGCTTCAAATGAAGCAGCAGCTTGGCGAGAGATAATTAGAATAATGAGTAGAACAACTTCGTTTACTATTGACCTTACCCTACAAGGGAAAGATTCAAATAAAACCATAAAGCTATCCACATTATTCTATCAAAACTACCAAAGTATGTTTGTTCCAAATCCTAAATGGAGAGACACGGTTTTATCAAATGATTGTAATGTTAGAATTATTGATTTAGGTGTACTTCAAAAGAATGACGTTGCGCTTGCATTTGATGGCTTGAGTAGAGAAGATCACATTGTATTCGATGTTAGGAGCTACCCTAGGGGAGATACTTACTATTCTGTAATGGACAGATTGTTTGTTGGAAGACTGTCCAGTGGACATTTTACCAAGCCTAGTTACTCTTATCCAGGCACATTTATTTGGGATAATCAAGATTTTTCTTTTACGAATTTTTCCCAAAAATTTAAGGGTAAAATATCAATTCTGTTTGATGAAAACACGCAGTCTCACGCAGAATTTTATTGTATGGCATTGGAACAATATCAAAACGCAAAAAAAATAGGAAGTACAACAGCTGGGGCCGATGGTAATGTTGCTAGAATTTATCTACCTGGAAAATTAACTGCAATGGCATCTTTCCTTGGTTGGTATTATCCTGATAAAACTCAAACTCAACGCATTGGTATTATACCAGATATATATGTTCGTCCAACTATTGAAGGAATAAGAAATGGGGAAGACGAAGTATTAAACAGAGCTTTTCAGGAGATTAATTGTGTTAAAGGGCTGTCTATTCCTGAGAATAACTTCGAATCTGAAATTGAAATTTTTCCTGTTCCTGCTGCTAATTTCATCAATCTTAAGTTAAATGGAATAGCACTTAAGGATGCCGTAAATCTCAGAATTTATGATATGCAAGGCAATATGGTACACACAGTAATTATTAGTACAAAGCAAACTACGATAGAGATTACTGATTTTACGCCAGGAGCATATTTACTTCTTGTATCTGGACAAGAAAATGTACTTAGTAAGAGATTCATTAAGAATTGATATCAAAAGAGTTCTGGGCCTTGTATGAATGAAAATCGGAACAACTCTTAAGGTTGGAACTCGTAACTTATCACCAAGCTTGGTTCATTTTAACTTCTCTTTATTCTTTTAGATATCTGAGTAAATTCAGTATTCTTTTGGTTCACAATGTACCACCAACTATCTAAAAATAGACTTTACCTTATACAACTGTTGGCCTCTTTCCAATTCTTTGTTTTACCCAATCGAACCAACCCAGTCGCTCCGAATTTCTATAGAGCAACCAGACCAAAATTGGCAGGTAAAATTCGTTCAGGTTTTGGGGTAATACTACCCAGAAAACCAGACAGAGTAGGAGCAGACCATTTATGAACTGCATAATCCAGCGTAATAATTTAGCCTTTGAGGCAAACAAAAATGCAATTCCAAAGGGAAGATATAGCGGCATTGCCCACATAATATTCAAATTTGGACGTGTACCGTTGTGGTCGGTAATAAACCATAGAAAAAAGATTAACCAACCCGCAATCCCAATAATGGTGTACAGCAACCCATCAAACGTTCCAATCAGAAACCGAACCTTGGTCATTAGAATGAGGTTGTGCAGCAAAATGAATCCAATAAAAAATACCAAGGGGTGAAACCAGTTGAAACCCTCTTGAACGAGCGGTTGAGCATCTACAACGAGTTTATTTTCCTTTACGAACGGAACTTCAATTCCATTGGTAATAACGGTTGCACGGTCAAATTCGTCCATCATATAATGAGGAAGAAACATTTTGAGCTCTGGGGTACAAATAATATCGCAAGGAGTGCCTAACCCCAAATCGATTCCAACATCAGACCAAGGCATTTGCCTTAAATAAAGGTCAATCATATTGCGAAACGTTTTTTGTTTTTCTAAGTGCAAAAAATTGAACTTTAAATCATCGCCGAGTACCGATTGAAACACATCAGCAGAGCGGTGAGAACAATTGTCGTAGAAGAAATCGTAGAGGTAGTAGGCATTTTCAGGTTTTAAGTTATTCACAAGAAAATTGTAAGCTCTATCTTTTTGTAAAGAATCTAGGTTGAGTACCTGCTCACGCACCCAGCGATTTTCATATTGGTAGCCTTCTACAAATCGGTTGAAAGGCTCCGCAGAAAGTCGGTAATTGAGCTTACCCATGGTAAACTGGTAATAGAAATCGTCCGAAAAAGCAAAGGTTCCGTAATTAAACGCTACGTCTATGTTTTGAACGGGGTCATACACACGAAGCGCAGTGTGACCAAAAATGGAGTAGAGGTCGTTGCCTTCTCCGCATGTCAATAAACTTATAGTTGCCTCATTTGAAAGCGTTTTGGGTTGAGCCGAAACGAATTGAAACGAAAAAACTAGAAAGACCGCTAAAAGGCTACTTCTCAAAAATGAGTACAACCTTGTTGAAATTTGCTGCTGCATTAATTACTGCTTTAAAATCATCGTAATAATCCTTGCTTGTGTGAATTTGGTCGTAGTATTCGTACACGGTTATTTTTAGTTCACTTTTTGTAAGCTCAAAGTCAGAATCGAAGAGCATGGTAATTTTATCGCCTTCTTTTAATTCTTTGTGGAACACCAAATCTTGTGCGTTTTTTATAGAGTAACCATCAGGAATTTTAATGGTAATTGCACGTTCGTACTTATGGTTGTAATCCAGCGCAATGTCCATGGTACGGTCTTTTTTGTTATACAGTTCGCTTTGTGGTCCTATTACTTTACCAATATTCACTAAGTACTTGTTTCCGGCTTGACTTACCAAGTTTGGATAATTGATGGTCGATTTTACGATAAAAGGATTTACGAACAAATCTTCACTAGTTCCATTTACAAATTCGGCTTCAATTTTCTCTTCGCCATCACCAATGTACTCGGTCAAAAACTGCTCAATAGACTCCTTTGTTTCGCCTTGTAATTCATCAAAACTCGGCTGAAAAAACACCGCCTCATGACCAGCAGTAGCCCGTTTTACTTTCATTTCCGTTTTCTCAAAGTCAGTGCCCAAATCAACATCAATGTCATGGTTAGTATAGGTAAACTCTTTGTCTTCGGCCTTAATGTAGCGAGTTTCATACACGTAGGTTTTCCAATCACCTAATGTTTCTGGGTACAAGAATATTCCGTAACCCGCGCTCCAATGCGGCATTGATGGTCCAAGACGATAGTTCCAAATTCGAGGAAGAATGTACTTGTTCAAAGAAGGGTAGTAAAGCATGTACATATCCAGAATGTGGTACGACTCAAACTTAGGATCGAAGTACTGCTCGGAGCGGTCGATTGAAAATACAAGTTGATAATCGATTTCTAAGTATTCTGTCCAGGCTACAAAAAGTCGAATAATACCAAAATTACTTACCACTTTATTTTTAAGCACAGAAGAAACCTTACCCAATTCAGGGCTACTTTTTTCAACAACATTCAAGTTCGATTTTATGTACTCCTCCATTTTTCGGAGTTGTTGTTCCTCGTCTAGTTTGGTGAGTTTTAATTTTCCAGAAATGGATTTTAAGGCTTTTAAATCACTCTTGTCAATAGAGGAATGTAGGTTTTCGTAAACAGTAGTTGCCAATTCCCCATAAGACACCAAAAAGTCTTTTCCAGTTGCCGTATTTTCCGATAGTTTGTAAGCTACCCCCTGGCGAGAGGAAGTGTATGCACTATACGTTTCATCATAGTTTAAGCCGGGCATTTGTTCGATAAATACGCTGTGACGATTCACCAAGGTGTCGATTGTGTCTTGCACCATTTCTGGGAAACCGTTAAACGATTGGAATTCATAAATCAGGTTGGTAGGGCATTGAAATACAAATTCAATATTCGATTTTGGACTTGAGCTTTGTTTTAAGAATCGTTTTCCGTTGAAATACGGCTCCTTTTTTACAGTATAGATGTATTCCAAATCGGCGCCAAGTTCCATCCCCTTTACGGCTAAGTACTTCTGACGACCGTATTCTTCGAAGTTTTCAGCTTCTAGTATTTCTTTTTCATCCGATATAATAACTTCATTGTCTCTGGTAATTACACGCACCTGAATACGCTCTAGGTCAATAGCCGCGTTCAGATTTACGTAAATTTTATTAAAATCTTCAATGGCTTTTTCACTGTTCAAATTGTACTTGAAGTAGTAGGTAACATATTCCACCAACTGATTTTCGCCTTCCAAATCCTCGTACATCAAATCAATACAGGTACGATCGAAAAGTACAACTCCAGCAACACTGGTATCAGCATTCGATACGCCAGAGTTTTTTATCTCAGCCTCATCATATTCTTTGTACCAATTCTTGTAATATTTTTCTTGCGAAAGCCCACTCATGACAAAAAGAGTGAAGCAAACAAATAATGTAATTAGGTTTTTCATTGAATTTGATTTATTGATTTTTAATAAACACTAAGGCTCGATTGTAACTCTTCTCTGTCTCTTTTACCATGTCATTGTATTCTTTGTAGAATTCAGGTTCAAGGTATTTGAAGTCTAGCAGTGCCTTATGTTGAACACCGAGCTGTTTGTTTTCTTGATGGTTAAATTTGGTGAGGTATCCAAATCTTTTTCCATGGTATTCTTTACCTTCTGGCACCTCTGCTAGTTTGTATCCTTCTGGAAATTCAAAAACATTTATTTCTTCATTGAAATAGGCGTATTCCTGATTAAATCCATATTGGTATTCGTTTTCCTTGAAGCTTGTATTGTTGTAAAATGCACTCAGCATAGGTTTTACGTACAATTCATTTTCGTAAGTCTGGGCATAACCCGGTAACTCAAAACTGTAATTTATGTACAAGGCGGTATCCAAGTTATGCTGGTTAATCACCTTGTATTCAGTAAGATTGAAGCGATTATTGCCTTTACTTAACAAGGACTTTAAGTACTTTTTGATTTTATCGGGTTCAATATTTCGCGATAAAGAACTTCTAAGATTTCTTGCGGTATAACCGTTAATGGTTGCAACACATTCACCTGAAATATCGGTTCCGTTGATTGAAATAAAACAGGAGTCTGAAATTCCGTTATTCTCCATCGAAACCGCAGGAACTTTGTTTATTACGTAATTGTCAGGCCCTAATTCAATCATGGTTTGTTGCTCTTGAATAAATCCAGTTGGGTTTCCGAAAGGGTTAAAAGCATCAGTGGCATCCAAATAATACACACTGTCATTTTCAATATATACACATATCATGTGATTATCAACTAATGGAGTAGGGGCGTCCCGGTAAGTTAATGGAATATCATCGGTTCCTATCCAAGCCATGTGTGCTTCTACGTCGGCGTAGCTCAGCATCTTTTTCATCAGGCAACTCATATCTTTACAATCGCCGTATCTGCGTTCGTAAGTCAATTTTCCTTCTCTAGGTACAATTCCACCTTTTCCGTACTCAAGTGCAATGTAGTCTATGTTGTTTTGTACCCAGTGGTAAATTATTCTCGCCTTTTCTTTATCTGAAGAAACACCCGCTGTGAGTTCCGTTACTTTTTGTTTTAGTCCCTCATCCTCTGCCTCTTGTGGCTTAGTAATCAACGAATAGTACCATTTGTAAAGGGCGTTGGTGTCTGGAAGAAAATCAACATGTCCCAATTCTGGGTCTTCATAAGAACTTATCTGAAAAGTTACGTCAGGCATTACATAATCGTACTTCACATTTTCGTTGATGTATTTAAACCTCGGAATTTCGGTAAACACCCATGTAAAGGTGGTGGTCTTTTTACCAACTAATTCACTGCGTTTAATATTGAAGCCTTCAAAATTACTCTCCTGAAAGTTGATTTTAACGGTGTTGGGAAATGTCAAGGTGATTTTTCCGTCTTTTACTGGGAAATATCCTCCAATACTTGCAGAACCGAAAAAGTGTAACTCTTTGATTTCGTGTTTAGTTCGGACTTGGTATTCACTACCTCGTTTGAGTCCGTCAAAGATGAATTCTAAATACTTGGAATCGTCAAAAAATATACTGTTGGAAAACGAATTGGTGGTGTCAAATTCTTTCACCTTATTTTTCACAACCTTATCTCCGTCGTAATTTAATGCAAATGCTTCAATTTCCAGAATAGGACGATTAATGGAGAAAAATACCTTGTCTTCAGAAAAGGCATTCGCTTGATTGCTTAAAAATACTCTTGTCTCATTTTTGGTTTGAAAAGCTCGAAGTTTCTGCTGTTTTTTATCGTAAACCAATTCAAAATCGTAGCTCAAGTTTTTTAAATATCCTTTTGAGTTCGGATACTCTTTTTTACCTGCTTCAATTTGTTCGGGTAACAATTGACCAAAAGATAGAATTGAGCCGAATAAGAGTACGGCCGATATGGTAAGTCGGATTCTCATTAGTTTTCCGACATTAAATAATCGTCATACCACTGTTGGGTTGTCAGTAGTTTACCGCTTTCATCGTAAATTTTTGCTTCGCCGTGTTTTTCGTCATTTGCGTAATTAATCACCGATTTTAACTTTCCATTCGGGTGATAGTATTTTGACGCACCGTTTTTATTGTCGTAATAAAAGGTTTCTGATGCTTTTAATTTTCCAGTAGGGTAGTACTCCTTTCGCACTCCATTTGTAAAACCGTATTCAATCTTTTGAGCAATGTAAGGCTTGTTTCCTGCGTGATACATGGTGTATTTACCGTGCAATTCCCCGTTTTTGTACGTAATATCAGCGGCAGGTTGTTTGTTCTTATAAAATGCTTTTAATGAACCCGTTCCATTTGGGAATCTTACTACAAAATCTTTCCCTTTTGGGTGGTCAGGGTATCCACAGCCTACAATATCTCCTTGAAAATAGTAGCGATAGCAAATTACCTCTCCATTTTGGTTAAAGTTCGTTCGCTTCCCATGCAAGTTGCTATTTTTGTATTCAGATACCATTCTCACTTTACCGTTTTCGTAAAATGAACTGTCGCTACTGTTCAATTCTCCAAACTCGTATGTTCTTGTCCGTTTTAAGTTTCCATTAGGCCAATAATCCAACCACGTTCCAATTCTATCGCCCAATAAAAAGTCGCCTGACGTTTCTAGCTTTTTAGTATTACCGTAGTACCATCTCCATTCACCATCGGCGAGCCCCATGTTGTAATGCCCTGTACTAATTAACTGGCCTAATCCATTGTAGTAAAGTGATTTACCGTGTCGATATCCGTTTTTGAACCCTTTTTCAATGTACTTTTTTCCATTAGGAAAATGGCTTACAATTGTGGTCTGCTCTTGGCTTATCGAGTCCGTTTTTATTTTAGCACCTTTTGCATCGTATTGGTCAATGGCTACAAAGTAGTCTTTGTAATAATGATAAACTGTAGTTAGGTTATTATCGTAATCAAATAACATGGTTCTGCCCGAAAGGTCGCCTTCTCTGTAAAAATTGATTTCGGTAGTATCGCCATACCAGTTTCTAGTGACATACGGGCCTTCTAACAATCCATTAACGTAGTAACCCGTGTTTCGGATTTGTTCATTAATGTAATAATTAACGTACGAGCTATCAAAATTACCTTCCTTGTAGAAATACAGTTTTTGTGTATTGCCATTGATAAGATAGGATTGGTACGGTCCAGTGGCAACCCCATCTTCATACTCTCTGGTATAGGCAACGCTTTCTCCTTTGTAGTACGTCCATTTGCCGTGGCGACCTTCTTTGTTAAATAGGCCATCAACTCGCTTGTCGCCTCTGGCAAAGTACCCTGTAAATTTTACTTCCTTGTTTTCTTTTTCAAATGTTTTTATAATCTTACCATCTACGCCAATTGCTCGGTACTCGATAACATCTCCTTTTTTATAATCTACTTCTTCATACGGTTTTCCATCAATATCGTGGTAAACTATAGTTCCGTTATACTTTCCACTTTCGTCCAGTTCTTTTTCCGTTTCAATACTTCCATCTGAATTGTATGAAACGATTTTTCCCGTTTCAACGCCTTCTTTATAAACAACTTCTTTTCTCAATTGGCCATTGTCGTGGTAGAACGTCCACTTTCCTTCGTAATCTCCTTCCACATAATTTCCTGTTCTGACTATCTGTTTTGGGTTGTATTTTGAATATTCGGTGAATTTTCCACTGTAGAAATTGTCCTTACATGAACCATCGTAGCGCAGCGTACCGTTTATGTAAAAGGTTTTAGTAGGGCCATTGAGTTTATTGTCTTTGTACGCGAAGTAGCGCTGAATAGTACCATTTGGAAAAAACTCGTAAGAAATACCTTGTTTCATTCCTTCCTCAAAAGCCATGGAATCAGTTATGTTTCCTAAATCGTCGAAGAGCTTTACAATACCGTCAATTTTTCCGTTTTTGTTGTAGGTGTACTCCTGAGTTTTGATGCCAATCTTGTTATAAAAGCTGTAATCTCCAGCGGCAGTTCCATCTTCGTAAACCAGCGATTCTTTTTTGTTTCCATTTTCATAAAACCAATTCCATAGCCCATTTCGCTCACCCTGTTCGTTAAATGCGCCTTCTGACATTTTGTTTCCACCTTCAAAATAGTAAACCCATTGACCGGTGTTTTTGGCGGTAGTGGGGTTAAATTCTCCTTGACCGTATATAAAATTGGAGTTGTAATAGGTTGTTTTTTGAGTTGTTTTTCCGGGCTCTACTGTCCTTAAATTTTCTTTGACGTTGGCTAAGTAGGTGTCCGCAATCCAATTGTTGAATTTTTCAACTTCGTTCTGTTTTTTACTCACAACACCTTGGATGTATTCGTTTTCTAGCGATTCAAAAATTCGATAGGAGTACGGTTCGAAAACTTCATCTTTCCACATGTCGTAGAAATTTCGGATGATGTATCTGTTGTAAAAACCTTGGTCATTTTTAGGGTCTTCCAGTTTTTCGCAAATGAGTTGAATGGTCTTTATAATATTGTAATTCAATTCTGATTTGGTCTTGTAATTACTTGAAATACAGGTCCTGCTGTTCAAAATCCTATCGATACTCTTAAAATAGGCAGGAATATCAGGATCTACAATATTTATAGAATCTACTTTTTTAACCTTACTGGTGGTCACCTGCTCTACATATAAAATTACATTGTAAGCATTGCTTGCTTTTGGTTTTACAAATAGGCTGGAATGGTAGCACAAACCAGATGCTGTTACTTGGCCAGATAAGGAAAGTATATAGCCCATCATATTGTATCCATGTGCAAAAAACGGATTGTATTTTACTGATAACTTGTAGCTGTCGTATGCTTCCTGAAAACGTTCTAACGTCTTGTAAACTTGTGCTTTGTTGGTGTAGTAGAGGTAGTTTGTAGGGTATTCTTTAATGCAGGCATCATAATGTTCAATTGCCTTTTCGTATTGTTCCGAGTTTTTGAGGGAAAGACCTTTTAAGTTGTAAAAATCATCTTTTCGGTTGATGTAATTTTTAATTCCATAATTGCACAAGGCAATACTAGTGGTGTAATTGCTGTCTAAATGATGGTAATATGCTTTTCTATATTGAACCAAATCGAAATTCGTATCTGATTCATGAACATTTTCCAGTATTTCAATGGCAAGCTTATAATCTGCAGAATCCTTAGCGTATTCGTTGTACGCAGAATCTAATATTTCTGCAGAATCAAATAAAGTAACCTTCTGAAGGTCTTGTCCCATAATAGAACAACAAGCCAGTAGTACTACGGTAATAGTGAGAATCGAACTTTTCATATTTGGGTGTTAAAATGGTGATTTAAAGTTTTCTAAAGTTGGGAATAACAAGTCTCTTTCTGAATGTATGCCGGTTTCCGTGGGCCAAGTATAACCAAAAGAATTGAATACTATTCCTCCATCATTGGTTGGGCTATGCACCGTACTCGTTAAATAAACCATGCAGGTATTATCTTCTTTTACACAGAAACCGTGAGCCGTTCCGGTAGGAAGGTAAACCCCTTTGGCGTTTGTTCCACTGAGCTCAACTGTCGTAAATTGGCCATAAGTCGGAGATTTTTTTCTAATGTCCAGAATAACATCTACTAAACTACCCGAAGTGCAATACACAATTTTCGCGTGGTCATGGGGTGGGGTTTGAAAATGCATTCCTCGAATAACATCTTTGTTATTGGTAGAATAAAAGCTTTCCTTGAATTCAGTTTCTAAACCTGCTTCGGCAAGTTTTCCGGTGTGAAATGTCTTAACAAAACCACCTCGTTCGTCCCTGATATTGAAAAAATCAATTTCAAAAACACCTTCTATGTTGGTTGGTGAGAATTTAATCATTAAAGAAGTCTGTGATTTGCTGCTCGGTATAGGTTTTAATATCTTCTTCGGCCTGCGAGGCTTTATACCAAACAATTGTCTTTTGCACCGCTTCCTTAGCGTTGTATTTTGGAGTCCAATTCAATTCGTTTTTCGATTTGTCAATATTCAATCGAAGTAAGTTTGCTTCGTGCAGTTTGTTTGGATCCGCGCTTACATCAAAGTTCCCTGAACCCCAGGCTTCAATTCCTGCTTCAACTAATTCTTTGACGGTCATACGCTCTTCAGGTTCTGGACCGAAGTTGTAGGCTTGCGCATATTTTACAGGGTCGCTTTCCATTTTAGCCCCCAATACTAAATAACCGTGAAGTGGATCCAGAACATGCTGCCAAGGCCGCACAGAATCTGGGTTGCGTACCAAAATAATTTCGTCTGCCATTAATGCCCTTGCAATATCCGGAATAATTCGGTTATCGCTCCAGTCTCCACCACCAATAACATTTCCAGACCGAACTGACGCGACAGAAATTTTGTGCTCGTCGTGTTGTTCTGGGTTAAAAAAGGACAATCTGTAACTGCTAATTGCCAATTCACAGCAAGCTTTTGAGTTGCTATACGGGTCGTATCCGCCAAGTGGTTCGTTCTCTGAGTAAGGAGCTTCTCTCTCCTGATTTTCGTAAACCTTGTCAGTGGTTATCATTATGGCTTTACAAGGGTGGTTTAGCTCACGCAAAGCATCAAGTACATGTACCGTTCCCATTACATTGGTCTGGAAAGTCTCAACAGGATTGATATACGAGTCAATAACTAAGGCTTGTGCAGCCATGTGAAAAATGAAATCGGGTTGAAATTTTTCAATTTCTCGTTGCATTTTTTCACGATTTCGAATATCGCCAATTACACTTTCGCAATACAGCTCTGCTCGAACCTGGTGATAAAGCGCGTTATGTTCAAGAGGAGGAAGGGAATATCCTTTTACTTCTGCACCCAATTGTTTGAGCAGCAATACCATCCAAGTTCCTTTAAACCCTGTATGTCCAGTCAGGAAAACCTTTTTTCCTTCGTAAACTGATTTTAATTCTTCAAATTCCATTTAGCAGATTACCAGTTTTTCCATTTTGGATTTCCTTCCCACATTTCATTCAATTGTTGATTGTCGCGCAAGGTGTCCATACATTTCCAAAATCCTGCATGTTTGTAAGCCATAAGTTCGCCATCAGCAGTTATATCTTCTAATGGCTGACGTTCCCACATAATATCATCTGCATCTTCATGCAAATACTTAAATACTTCAGGATTTAGAATAAAAAAGCCTCCGTTAATCCAAGCTCCATCTTCTTTAGGTTTTTCAGCAAATGCTTTGACACTATGGTTGTCATCAATTTCAATCATTCCAAACCTGCTACCAGGCTGAACTATGCTCATGGTAGCAATTTTTCCATGGCTTTTATGAAACTCCAATTGAGCTTTCATATCAATGTCGCAGACTCCATCGCCATACGTCAATAGGAAAGGTTCGTTTCCAACATATTTTTCTACGCGCTTTAGCCGTCCGCCAGTCATGGTTTCTAATCCAGTATCTACAAGAGTTACTTTAAATGGCTCCGCGTTGGTTTCATGCACTGTTACATCGTTGGTTTGTAAGTCAACCGTAACGTCAGAGTTGTGCTTAAAGTAATTTAGAAAGTACTCCTTTATCATGTATCCTTTGTAACCCAAGCAAACGATAAACTCATTGTGCCCATAAGCTGCATAAGTTTTCATAATGTGCCAAAGAATTGGTTTACCACCAATTTCAATCATTGGTTTTGGTCTTAGGTGAGATTCTTCTGATATTCGGGTGCCTTTACCACCAGCAAATAGTACGACTTTCATAGTGTTTTTTAGTCCTGTTTGTGTAGTAAACAAATATATCAAATTCGTATAGTGGCGGTAGTTTGGCGGTAAGTTGAATCTGTTTTTTTGTTAACGAGAAATTAGGGTTAAGAAGGTATTGCAGGATTTACGGGATCATCAATAGCAGCGCGAATTGCATTGTAAACCAGCACTAATCCATATACATCCATTTTGCAGTATTCCACCAAATTGTCAAGTTCTCTGGCCGTGTCTCTATCGTGATTTTCGTCGCAAAGAATTTGGTATAGCTGAGAAGCCGCTCGACCCGATTGTACTTCCAGGTTTTTATAATTTGTGTTAGGTGCAACAGCAGGCAATACACGCTTCATAGACGAAAGGCCTTTCATTGCAGGCAAATAGAAATGTTTGTTCGTAATTGGTTTTGCTAAATCCACAATTTTATGGAGAATGGATTCTAAATCATCCTTCATTTCTGGGAAAGCTCTCATCAATCCTTGTATTACCTGTTTTTCGGTTAGAGGGTCATAAACCAAAATGGTTTCGATTTCAGAGCATAATTCAATGAGTTGGGTTGCAAACTCTTTTCGTGAATCTTTTGCGGGGTCTCCAATGAAAGAATGAAAAGTTGATTCACTGCCTACTGAGTCTATTCTGTAAGCAGCAAATAAAAATGGAATAATCTGGAAAGGTCTAATGCCCTTATATGGAGGTAGAGCTGGCAAATACCCTTCAAAATCTAAAAAAAGAATAGGGTGATTAACTCTCCTCAAGAATTCAAGCAAATGAGGTTTGTCAATTATTTCTTCAGATTGAGAGTCGGAGAGCGCAATGCCTGCCTGAAATTTAGAACCTTGCAATTGAGCAACCGTTTTTACACCATTGTTCCACCATTTAAATTTAGTTTCTCTTGAAACTCGTCTAAGGTTAAATACAGAATCTTTAGGTACATGTTTCCAGCAATTTGATTTAAACTCACAGCTGTATGGACTTACACAATATTCTCCAATTTCAATATCAGGGGCTTTTTCTGTTGCTAAGGTTTTTCGGAGTTCGGTAACGGTTTTTTTAAGCGTGGGAAGTTGTGCATTTAATTCAGCAAATATGTCCCTTTTTCGGAACATTTTTTTGAGGTCTAATTGGTCACCACGCTCATATTTGTTATTGATGGTAAGGAAGAAAAAGCCATTAATTTTTAATCCAGCAGATTGAATGGTGTGTAATTGAAAGGCTGCCTTTTCTTTGCTTTTGTCTGATATTTTGGTGGAAGACTTTACTACAAAAGCATTCCAAGAACCCGATTTAGTTTTCTCAAGATAATGAATATCACACATTAAATCGTTGGCATAAAAGGAAGGGTTTGCCAGAACAGATTCACCAGATTTTATTGCAGCAGTTGTTGCCAAGACTGAGGCATTCCAATCCTTATCTTCTTCTAAACTGAGTCTTGCGCACAAGTATGGCGTGGAATTGAACAATTCACCAGCACAATCAACAAGTTGATTGGATGCTAACTTTATTAACTTGCTATCGGACGGAAGGTTTCTAGTGTCTTTGGCTCTGTTCCTATGCAACCAAAGTGATTTTTTGCAACGTGCGCCGCGCGAATAGGATGAACGACTAATTACGGTTTTAAAATCAATCAAGGGATACAATAGATTCAATAGTTCCTTGTCAGCAAATAAACCTATTTTTTTAGAGTGAACAGGAATACAACTGGTTTATTCTGTGTTATTTCGCAGCTGCTAAATACGCCACATTTTGAAACAAGGAAACGCCGCTAAATTTTTCATTTTCGTAACCATTCTGGTTGACGTAATTGGAATTGGAATAATCATTCCAATTGTTCCAGAATTAATTCAAGAATTAGGTGGAGTTGATGAAACTGATGCAGCAAAAATTGGCGGTTGGCTAATGTTCGCCTTTGCAATAATGCAATTTGTATTTTCTCCTATTATGGGCGGCTTGAGCGACAGATTTGGACGAAAGCCAATCCTTATTTTAGCTCTTTTTGGTCTGGGATTAGATTACGTGTTTCATGCCTATGCACCTACTATTTTCTGGCTTTTTGTAGGCAGGGTGATTGCTGGTTTCTTTGGTGCCAGTTTTACCGTGGCAACTGCCTATATGGCCGATATAAGTACTCCAGAAACTAAGGCCAAAAACTTTGGATTAATCGGAGCTGCATTTGGATTAGGTTTTATAATTGGTCCCGTTATCGGTGGTGTGGCGGTACAATGGGGATTAAAAGTTCCGTTTTTTATTGCTGCAGGACTTAGCTTGCTTAATATGTTATATGGAATCTTCATTTTGCCAGAATCTCTTGATGCAAAGAATGTTAGACCTTTTGAATTGAAACGAGCCAACCCCGTTAGCTCTTTGCTGAATCTTAAAACATACCCTAGGATAATGGGCTTAGTATTGGCTTATTTTTTAATCTATTTAGCTGGTAAATCAGTCGAGTCTGTATGGAGTTATTACACCATGTATAGGTTTGAATGGAATGCCACAGAAGTTGCATATTCACTGGCCGTGGTAGGTATATTAGTTACTATTGTTCAAGGAGGATTAATTGGTAAAGTGGTCAAAAAATTTGGTCAAACCAATACCATAATGATTGGCTATTTCTTTTGGACTTTAGGCCTCATATTGTTTGGGATTGCTTATCAAGGTTGGATGATGTACTCATTTATAATTGTGTATTGTTTAGGAGGAGTGGCTGGGCCTACTTTACAAAGCGTCATTAGTAATGAAGTGCCTGATAATGCACAAGGTGAGTTACAAGGCGCCTTAACCAGTTTGATTAGCACAACTAGTATAATTGGTCCAGTACTGTTCACTTCGGTGTTTGCAGTTTTTAGTGGAGATGATGCTCCATTTCATTTGCCTGGAGCTACCTTTTTCTTGGGTGCAATTTTAGCTGCTATTTCAATGGTTTTGGCCGTTCGCAGTTTGAGGAAGGGATAGTTTTTTAATTTGACAATTTGGTAATTTTTCAATTATTGAATTATCACATTATTTTATTGGCAAATTATTCAACTAATCAATTCGAATTTCTTTTCCATCAATTGACGTGGTATTTTTAAGTTCTTGGTATTCTCGAACGCCTTCCTTCCCTTTTTTTTCAGCCCAAAGTCCAAGTGTATCGCGTTCACCTTTATAATCGTAATAGGGAACACCAAATCCACATGAGTTTTGAATGGCTTTAATATCCAGTAATATCAATTGTCGAGTTCCACCTAATTCTGGAAATAGGTCGATGTATTTATCCCAATACGCATCTTTTGGAAGAATAGCAGTTGCTTTTCCATAAAGCCTTAGAATGTTTGGAGCACCTTCAAATGCACACATCATAATGGTCATTCGGCCATTCTCGTCAACATGCGCTTGAGTTTCATTTCCGCTTCCAGTTAAGTTGAGCCAAATCACTTGGTTTTCGTTGAGCACTCTAAAAGAGTCAATGCCTTTAGGTGATAAATTGATTTTACCTTCATTAGGAGCTGTAGCAACAAAAAACATTTTTTGCCTTGCAATGAAATCTGTTTCTTTTTTTGTCAATGATTGTATTAGTCCTCCCATTATTTGAGCGTTATTTCAAAATCCGTATTTGCCTTGGCATTCATATATTCTGACATAGAGTATTCAAAAAAGGCTTGTTTACCTTTTACTTCAATAAGTCCGGGGCCATTTGCAGATGCAATGGTTTTAGGCATGGTAATCCTAATGCGGTAATATGCATCTTTAAACATTAATTCAACAGCAGTATCAATTTCTTTGCTGGATTCTGAATTTTCGTTACTATTTCCTCCTTCTTTCGGTACGCTCGTTCTTGAGAAAGTTTTTCCATCATAGGCGAACGTTATTATGGCACTTTTAGATTTCGTGACTTTCATAAATTTTGCTGTGGTAGGATTGTCGTTTTGCTTGTCTAAAAACGAAATAAATGCGTTGAGATCCGAGATGTTAGAAAACTTGTGACTTATTCCGCCTTCCATTTCCCTTTTCTTTCTGTTCGACTTCATAAATCCTTCTGTTCGATTCAGGATGTTGAGATATTCAGGATTGTTTTTAATGCTATCGGGCAAACCTTTCATAATATCAATAGTAGAGTCAATATCATTGGGCATACTTTCCCACATTTCATCTACCAAGGCCTCGCGCAAACTGTCTTCATTTAAATTTTCGTCATCAATAAATCCTTTCATCATTTGAAACGACATTTCGACGGTGCTTTCCATAATATCAGCCTTCATTACAAAACTTCCACCTCCAGCATTATCAATTATAATTTCTTCATCAATGCTACCGCAAGAGGCTAAAAGTAACAACAGGAAACAAGAGACAAGGTGTGAGTATTTCAAAACCATGAGGGTATTAAATTCTAAATACGAACGAGTTTACTGATTATATCTTCGTGTTTCGGAAATAATTCAGTCAATTCTTTTTTTGTGGCTAGAACAAAGTCATTAAAATCAAAACCTGGAGATACAGTGCAACTGACTAACGCAAATTCGTTGTCTGATTCAATTTCCGCTGCAAACCAATCACCTCCTTTCACCACCAATTGCGGCAACTGTCCACGTGCAATATCGTTTCCTATAGTTTGAACATTGTATTCTCCTTTTGAAGAAATTGTATGAAACGTAATTGGAGTGCCTTGGTGAAAAAACCAAAATTCGTCTTGCTTAATTTTATGAAAGGCCGAGAAGGCTTCAGAAGTGAGCATGAAATAAATGGCGGTCGAATAGTTTCTGGAACCCTCGTATTCGACAGGAAGATTGTTCGGAGAAATTACACCTTCACTGCGATAAGTTTCTTTGTAAAAACCACCTTCAGGATGGGCTTGCATCCCAAGTTTTTCGGCAATTGCTAATGCCTTGTTGTTTTTAATCATTCGAGAGCTTTAGTAAACCAACAATCTAGGTTCGGTCATTTCTTCCATGGTGTATTTTATTCCCTCTCGACCAAGCCCAGAGTCCTTTACACCTCCATAGGGCATGCTGTCAATTCTAAAACCTGGGATATTGTTAATCATCACACCTCCAACTTCCAACTCTTGGTGCGCAATTTTAACATGCTCAAAATTGTTTGTAAACACTCCGGCTTGTAATCCAAAAACAGAATCGTTTGTTTGTTCAATTGCATCTTTATAATCGCCGAAAGTTTCAATTATTGCTACCGGACCAAAAGCTTCTTCTGCACAAACCTTCATCTCTCTTTCGGTATTGGTGAGAAGGGTGGGAGCATACAATCCATGTTCTTCGCTTACTAGTTTTCCACCGGTTAGCACTTTAGCTCCGTGCTCAACAGCTTCGTTTACCCAATCGCTAATTCGCTCAACGTGAATAGGCTGAATAATAGAACTCACCATTACTTTTTCGTCTCTAGGGTCACCCACTTTTAATGCTTCAATTTCACTCACCAATAGTTTTGTAAAAGCTTCTGAAATGGATTCGTGCACGAAAATGCGTTGAGTGGAAATGCAAATTTGACCCGAATACAGAAAAGCACCAATTGCACTCAATTTAGCTGCTTGCGCTATGTCAGCAGTTTCATCCACAATTACAGTTGCATTACCTCCTAACTCTAAGGCCACCTTTTTCTTACCGCAAATTTCTTTTAGTTTCCAACCAATTTGTGGACTTCCTGTAAACGATAAAAACTTCATTCGTTCGTCAGTGACTAACATCTCAGCTTCGGGAATATTCGCTACCAATACATTTAATGCTCCTTTGGGCAAACAATCTAAATCATCGACCAATTTGGCGAATGCTAGAGCAACTAAAGGAGTTTGTGGAGCAGGTTTTAATACTATAGAACAACCGCAAGCGATTGCTGGAGCGATTTTGTGCAACGCTAAATTCAATGGGAAATTGAAGGGCGAAATGGCTGCAATTGGTCCAATAGGAAACCGGCGAGTAAAAGCAACTTTTCCTGCACCATTGTTATAATCCATGGGTACCATTTCACCATCGAATCTGAGAGCTTCTGAAACAGCGGTTTTTAAGGTATCGATACAACGGTCCATTTCGCCGCGGGCATATCCAATAGGTTTGCCAGCTTCGGCAGCAATCAATTGTGCGAATGCTTCTTTGTTTTCGACTAACCCAGCACGCATTTTTTCCAAGGCATCACTTCGTTGTCCTGCCGACCATTTTTTGAGTTCCTCAAATCCTTTTACTGAGGTAGCAATGGCTTTCTCCATTTGTGCATTAGAACAAAATGGAACTGAGGTGATTTCTTTTTGAGTGTATTTGTCAATGACGAGCAGTAACTCGCCGTTTCCAGCAGAATGCCATTTGCCGTTTATATAATTTGAAGAGGAAAGGATTGAAGAGAATGAGTCGTTCATTTTGTATATGATATAAGATTAGCAAAGGTGGTGAATTTCTTAACGCAGCGGAAAAAGCAATCCTACTTCAAAATTGATACTATTATGCCCTCCATTTGGAAAAAGCAAACCTGCATTAGATAAGTGACGTACAGAAATTCGTGCATCGATTTTCCATTTTTGAGTTCCAGTTCTGAATCCAGCTCCAGCAATATCCGAAAAGGCAAAACCTCGTGCAAGGCGTTCAGTTTCTTTGCTAATAAGAGTTGGCCCAACTGTTCCCATTACATATAGGCTCGAATTTGGAACAAATTCATAGCTACAAATTAATCCAAGTCCCACACCAAACTCGAAGTACGAAATGGGTTGAAGGAAACGAGCTCGTTGCTCCAAATAGTCAGAACCGCGTTCTGGTGTAATATAGAATGTGTCAATCATTTGATGCTCCAAGTAAAAGAGAGTAGGTTCGGCGGTAAATTGAATTTGAAATTTTTGCTTACTCAGTAGTTGATAGTTTAATTGTCCTTTTATAAAGTAATTGTTGTGCGTGTAATCGTCGTTATTGAATGGGAATGCTTGTTGAGTGCCAAAACCAAGTGATGCTCCAATAATTGTCTGATTGCTGTCTTGTGCAATCGAGAGTAGCCCAAATAAAAGGGATATGACCAGAGTAGGTACCAGACGATAATTCAACCTTGCTAAATAGATAAGCCCTTATCAAAAAACATTTTGGTGAGGTTGATTTGTAGTTTTTCTTCTTCAAAATTATCGAAGTCAAAAGTTCTTTTTTTGTTTGGCCAACGGAGTTCACAATTCATATTCTCAAGATCGTAAATAGCCGTGTATAAAGTACCAAAGCTTTTCTCGAATTGAGTATTATACAAAGGCGATTGAAAAAAGCGTTGTTTAATTGTCTTTTTAGTTTCGTTTGGGTCATATAAGCACTTCTCCAAAAATTGCATACGAGGAAGAGTAGCTGACATAGAAGCGTAATTTTCCCATTCTATGCTGTGTTGATGATTGGTTCCGATGCAAGTAGGAACAACGCTTACCGGTCTGTCAGGAGATAGAAAAACCGTTACAAAACGTTTTGCCTTATCGAGGATGGTTACATTATAACTCATATGGACTGGAACTCTATGAAAAACTTCAATGGCTTCTTCAACTGTTGAGCAAGTTTCTAAAACGTATCGCAGAACCAGCGGAATTCCGAAACCCTTTCCGGAGATATTTCTGCCTCCAAACGTTAAGGAAACCGCAAGTCCGTCTCCATTCATTCCGTCGAGTAATCCCCAAATGCAATCTCCAACGCCAATTACAGGTTTTAGCCAATTGGATTTAAGTAAAACACCTTCAAAAAGGCGAGGGGAGTAATCGTAATTTCGAATTAAGAAATTAGCGTCCTTTGTCCAAGCGATTTGGGAACAGCCGCTCATAAACGGAGGCGGACAGTATTGACTTAAAAACCGAGACTCTGTATCACCACCACCTGCTAATTCGCACAGTTTTTCATAAATAGGAAACAACTCGGGCATCTGTTCTTCCAAGGCTATGCTTGAAGATAAGTATCCAGGTCTGCCACTGTAACCTTCTTGCAAAAACCACTTTTTGTAGTGCGGCCAAGTGCGTTCGAAAATGGATTGCCATTTTTCGCCCGGTTTATCTTCTGCTATACTTCTTAGATAGAGGAACATTTACAAGTCAATTGTCATATTGAGTGATTCCGTGTTAGCGGAATTGTATCGAAATAGGCAAATGGCTTGTTCTCGATACATCCCGAAAATTCGGGATACTCGAACTGACACCATTTTGTTTTTTAAGCTTGTTAGAATTTTCAACTAAAAATAGAGGTATTAATCATGTTAGGATTATTTAAAAATGAAGGATGCTGAATCGAGTTCAGCATAAGCAAACTCTAACAAATTTCTTGCTCCTAAGTCGCGAAATTTTTTGAGTTTGCTTACATCATTTTAAACCCTCCAATCTCAGCAACTTTATCTTGAATTTTATTTACCTGAACAGGTTCAACCGATTCAAATTTGTTTTGAATAGCCGCTAACCACTTCTTAGATTTTTCAGTCAAATTAAAGTTGTCCGTCATCATGCGTCCACGCATAACCAAAATCCCTAAATCGGCTCCTTCGTAAACGTATTCTCCTTCTTTCATAATACGTAAGAAAAACGCTTCATCTTCTCCATCAACCGCTCTACGGTGGGTATCCATACGGTTGTATTCGATAGAACCATCGTCTTTCATTTTCCAAATTCCAGATTTTGGTGCTTTGGTTACTTGTTTTATGGAATCTTCAGTGTGTTTGATAACCATTTGACCCCAAGAATCGATGTTCTCTGGACGTGCCCATCTACGATTCAATTGATTCACATTTATGGTATAATCGACATCCATGTACTCTAAAATATGGAACATAAACAGTGGGACATCAGCTAATGCGAATACTGCATGGTTTGTAATCGAACTCGCTCCGGTAACTCTAGGGTTTAGCTCACCTAGGTACAATTCGTTGGTGTCTGTGTCAATTAAAAAATCTAACTCAAAATAACCTTTATAGCCTTCTTTTAGTAATTGATCTCCAAAAAGTCGCGTGTATTTTCTTGCCTTATCTCTTATCGATTTGGTAAAACAATCTGCGTAGATTTCATTTCCGCACCAACCACCTTTGTATGGTGTAAGCTCCTTAAAACCAACTAATTCAGTCATGAGTGGAGCTACAACAGTTCCATGACGTGTTACACAAGCTTCAATGGCTGAACCCATGCAATTGATGCGCTTCATCACCTTTACTTCTTTTTCGGCTTCAATTTCTTCTGCGTACTTGTCGTAATCTTCTTCGGTTTTAATAAAGAAAGTAGTGTGACCACTATCTCCAAATGGAGTTTGAACTACCCAGTCGTGGCCTAAATGACCCGCTTGCTTTTCTAAGTCTTTATAATTTTTGATTTTCGTTAATACGTTCGGAACACACGGTACACCTGCTTTTTCGGCTACACGGTTGGTAATTACCTTATTGTCCAAATCGTTTCTTAATTTGGCAGAAGGAAAGGCAACGTCCAATCCAATTTTCTTCGCCAGTTTTTCAGTCTTTTCATCAAACATTAAGAACAAAGCCTTGCCTTTGTTCTTGCCTTTGGCTCTTCCTTGAATGTAATCAACTACTTGCTTATGCTCAAGCATATAGTTGTTTATGTCTTCAATGCTTTGAAATTCGTCGTGTGGAATTTCATCTGGCGAGAACACGTTGGGATGTTGTCCATCAAAACACTCGATATAACAAATAAACTTGAAACCTTTTACCCATTCGTCTGCACCCAACAAGTTAAAGTTGGTAGCACTTATAAAGTAAATTGGGGTTTCGTTTTTGTAGAAAAAACGACGTATATCCGATATTCCTTTCAGTGGTTTCAATAATTCGTTTACTTTTTTTGCTGTCTTTTTCTTAGCCATATTTGAGTGTTTTTTAACAAGGGCAAAATGTACAAAAAAATGTGTACGTAGAGCTTATTGGTGAGGTCATTACACTAATGGGAATGAAGTTTAATGCTGTCGTTGAACAATTCCGAGTACTTCACTATCAACTGAAAAAATTGGGTTGCTAGAATTCTTAATTCTGCTTTTGTCAGCACTTAATAAATGGAGTAATTCGTTATAAACTTCTTCAACAGAAATCAATTGCATACAGATGTTGTTTCCATTACACGGGGCAATTTCAAAGTCATGCACACACGGGCTGCAATAGGTGTTTTTGTAAATAATGGTGGCATTCTTACTCATGCCATATTGCTCTGGTGAGCATGGGCCAAAGAGGCACACTACGGGAGTATTAAGTGCAAAGGCCAAATGCATTGGACCTGTGTCATTTGTAATCATTGCGGTAGCATTGTTAATAACGGTTATGGCTTCGTCGATACTAGTTTTTCCAGCAAGGTTTTGCACCCGTTCATCTTTAAAAATATCTACAATTGACTCTGTGTAATCTTGTTCAGTTTTGCTTCCAATTAACAGAATATCGTATTCTGGTAATGCTATTAGCATTCGGTTTATTAATTCAATAAAATTCTTTGCGGCCCAGCGACGTTCTAACCGGAGATCTGAAGAATTTGGATTAATTACAATGTATTTTCTTACATGTTCGAATGGCTTGTGGATTGTTTTTGAAAGAGGAATTAACTCAGTATTTTCAACACCACACCCAATTAGATGAGCCATTTGTAAATACACTTTCGAAATGGGAACTTTGGGGTTAAAGAACATCATGTGAGTGTACATTCCCATTCTGAAAGAACTAGACCTAAGATAGAACCCTATTCGATTTACGGACAAACTGAATAAGGTAAATAATGTGCTGAAGTCAGAGTAAATTTCCAAATCAATATAAACTTCCGGACGTTTTTTGATTAAGAATAAAAGGGATTTTAGATTTGAAATCGCAAATGAAAATAGAGAACTGTCGTCGATGGTAACTAGAGTGTCTATTGAATCTATTTTAGAAAGAATTGCTTTGTTTCCCTTGGTACTTACAAATATGAGCTCGACATTTGGGTATTTAGATTTTATGGCGGCGAGCATTGGAGTGGCTTGTATTATACTGCCCATTCCTTTGAATTTACAAACAGCAATCGTTTTAAACTCTTTGTCTAAACTATGATTAATGCGAAGTAGCTGACCCGCTAAACGAACTACAAAGTTCAGCAGGTAGGCAACTGGCCTAGCAATTTTTTTATCTAAAACAAGCTGATATCTAGTATTCACTTCTCAAGTCTTTGTAACCGCTAAAACTATGAATTTGAATGTCACTTGACTTTGAAACTCTTAGGTGAGTTACATTGGCATTAAACCACACAAAATGATTGCTGATTGGAACGAGGTAATTTAAATGATTTCGTTTTGTTTCGAATGAGGTTGTTCCCAATTTCATGCTGTCTTCAAAGAGGTCAATTTCGAAAGTTTGTTTTCCTTTTGACTCTGCAAACTCTACTTTTATTAAAACCCTTTCTAGTTTCTTAATCGATTGATTTACAGAGTAATATTGGTGTTTGAATGTGTCCTTAGTAAGTGAAAATGCCTTAGGAATTGACATATAACGACCATTGGAATCAGATTCAAAAAAATGCGCTAAATATCTTGCGGCTTCTCTGTATTTATAGGTTTTAGGTTTGGCAATTATAGAGCTATCCAGCATCAAAGAACTGATTGTTAACCCTTTTGCAATCCAAATATTTTTATTGTTAATAATGCTGTGTGGCTGATAATTTTTATGAATAAATTCTGCAATCAAATTTTGTCGAATGGCGTTTGGTACGCCATCAGTTGCATCCCACCAAGTCTCAGGGTAGTTCGAATAAATGATTATCGGAGTCAATTCGGTTGAAAGTAATTTTAGTTGTTCAACTTGTAAGTATTCGTCAACCGTGTTTTGTAGGTTCTGACAGAAGTAGGAAGGAACTTGTCGCTCACAATAATAATAAAGCATTGGTGTATTCGAAAAGTCAAAGAATGTTTGGTTTGGACTAAGGTTTTCGTCCATAAATTGTTTTAGGTCCAAATAAGTGTCTAGGGCAAATGATTGAGAATTCTGAACTCTACCTTCGAAACTGTCATTGAATTGATGGTCTAATCCAGCAATTGTAGGCTGAGTCAGGAATTTATTAAAGTTGTTTTTGTTTTTATCAATGGGGTAATATTTAAATGCGAGAATACCGAAAAAGCCAATTGTGAAAAGTGGTAAAAAAGCCATTTTTCTCTTCACTTTTTTAAGTTGTGCAACTAAGAAAAAACTTAGCCCAAGAAATAGGGTCGATAACAAGTGAAAATCTTGTTTCTCCATGAAACCATGACGCACGAGTCCTCTTTGGAAGTTGAAGAGATAGATAAGCAACAAAAATATTCCTGCTGAAAGCAAATATCGATTGATTGGACTTGTGCTTATTCTAGCCTGTAATGCCGAAATAATAATGATAATCACAGCGATTAATGGAAACACAATATGGTGGACAAAATACTGTTGGTTGTAATTGTCGGTTAACCAGCTTAAACCATGTGCCTGGCTTCCTCCAAAATAGTGTAAGGCTGTAGCGATGTTTCCAAATACATAATCTGCGTTGGTTATGGATATAAGTACGCAAAGAATCAATGCTACCAAGAAAGAAAACGAAGCCATCCCGTTTACTATCGCTGACAATTTAGGTCTAATGTTTTGGGAATAATAGGTAATTGGAAAAAATACTAAGCTGGAGAATACGGAAGCAACTCCGGTATCCAACCGCCAAAAACATAAGAAGGATAAGCCCATGAATACAAAAAAGTAGTTTTTACCACTTTGTGTTTGAACCGCTTTTTGAATCAAGAAATAGGCTAGTACCCCTGTAATTAGGTATATGTGAAATAGTTCTGGAAGAAAGGGGAATGTGAGAATGAAAATCAACGAATTAATCGCTGAGCGAAACAGGTTGAGCAGTAAGAAATAAATAATGAAATAATAAATAATACTGTCAAAAAATTGGTACACCATAAACTCCATTGTTCCGGTAAAACCGAACAGAGAATGGTAAATAATACCATACCATTGTTCTGAAAACATGTGTGACGAGACAAAATCCAGAAACGGTATTTCATTAAATCTAAAAATTCTTAGTTGAGCAATCGCAGGATTAGCCAGTTCGAAAAGTTCTGTTGGCTGCGAAATAATTGGCATGTATTCTACTAATAAAATAAAAGTAAGCAAGGCTGCAGGAACAATAAATTGTTGGAATGCCCTTGGAGCAAAAAACCGTTTTTTACTTACCAAAACATATAAAGCCCAAGCAAGTAATGAAAACGCAGAAAGGCCTATAAATAGCCATTTGTAAGGAATAAACTCACCAGCCTTTTGTTTTAGTAAAAACTGCATTTCAATTGAGAGAAACAGAAAAATAGGAACTAAAGCTAGTGGATAACAAAATGAAAAAATGCGATTGGGGCTCAGTTTAACGTACTTATATACAAGAGTAAAGCTGGCTACTAAAAGCAGAAATAATACTGAAAAGGAAATAGCTCCTGAGTTTACGAAAAAGGGTGTTGAGTTGTTAATAAAGAGAATTGAACCTGACAGAATAATGGTAAGCACAAGCAACCTTAAATGCAATAAAGGTTGACCTAAGATTCGAGGAACTAGTTGTTTTCGCTGCAGTACAAAAACCACATAGAACCATGCCGTAAAAAATGCTATCAAACCAATTAATGCTTCGTTTTGAACTCCGAAAACGTGGGTAAGAATAAGCACGGAGCCAATGCCACAAATAACTTTTAGCGTATTCCACTGGTTTGAATTGAAGTGAAAATGCTTTTTTAGAAACTCATGTAATTTGTAACACAGAAAAAACAGAATAATAAAAGAAAAGATAACGCCATAAAACAGCTTGATTCTTTTGCCAATATCAACTCCATTTAAAGTTGCCTCACTAAGGTAAAGCTTAGATAGTTCTGAAAGCTCAAAGCCAGTGTTTCCATAAAGCTGTAACAACCCAAGCAGGGTAATAAAAAGTGAACTTGATATATACTCACTTTTTAAATTCAGCTTATTGAAAAACTCGGTCATAGTTACCCTTGCAGAATTTGTATTAGAATAACCTCTTTAGGTTTTCCCATTCTACCTGACCAAAATTACTTTTTTAAAGCCTCATCTCTAAACACCTGCAAACCTAAATCAGGCTGAAATCCATGAATTTCCTTGACATCTAGTGCTAGCATAAATTCGAGTATTTCTTCACTTATTATTTGGCCTGGAACCAATACAGGGAAACCCGGAGGATATGGAATTACAAAAGCACAAGAAACGACGGTCTTTCCATTTTTGACAGTTTCAAGGCACTTTTGTAATGGTATAAAATCATAATTCTCTTCATCGTAAGCTAAATAATATGCTCTTCGAATGTCTCCACCAGGTACGTCAGATTTTTGCCTGAATACTTCATGAAAAGCACTGAAATCAGGTAGTGCTGGGAAATCTTCGCATAGGCTTTTAATCTGATTCTGTCGAATTCTAGCTTCCGTTTTGGTATAACTTTTCTTCTCTTCGTCCAATTCTTTGGCTATCTGCAAGAGCACAGAAACCAAGTAGGCAATGCTACCTCGAGTGGTGCCAATGTTGGTCATAAAGAGCACTGAATTTCTTGATGTTTTATTGATTTGGATATTGAATTTATCCATCAAAAAACGATTCTTGAATGTATCTCCATCAACGCCAGTCCGACCAATGTGCAGGTTGATTTTTGTTGGGTCTAAGACAAATTCATCTTCGCCCCAAGCTTTCTCTAATCGATTCCAACCTTTTTTCGAATCGTAGTATTCGTTCAATTTTGATTGTCGGTATTTTTCTGGAATAAAATTCTCAATGGTCAATACATCGAAGTACTTCTTTAGCTGTGGGTTATCATTGATTTTAGCACGCAAAATCATGCTCAGTTCAATGCATTTCTCTACCATTTCGAACCCTTCAAATTGCACCTGACGTCGGCCAACATCCATGGAAGCAAGAATTTGGTAATTCGCAGAAGTTGAAGTATGTGTCATGTACGCTTCTAAGAAAGCATCTTTCTTTTTCGGGAAATCTTCATCATAAACATGAATCATAGAGCCTTGACGCATGCTCGTAAGTGTTTTATGTGTGGATTGGGTAGAGTAACATCGTACCACAACTTTAGAAGGGTCTGGCATTAAAGGAATTTCACCTTCGCCCAAAGTTTTGATGTGTTCTTTGTACTGTTTTTTATAGCCTTCGGATAAATAGCGGTATCGCAATTTACGTGCAACGTACATCGCCGATCGCTTTCGGTAGGTGTGGGTAAAGGCTGCAAACCCATACCAAGCCTCGTCCCATAAGAAAACCATATCGGGTTTAATGGCCAATACTTCTTGCATTACTTTTTCCACGTTGTAAACTAATCCGTCGAACGTGCAATTGGTAAGCACTAACATTTTTACTTCGTCCAGTTTTCCTTTGCTCTTCATGAGCAGCAACTTTTCCTTAATCTCAGAAAGAGGTACAGCACCATACATGCTAAATTCTGGAATAGGGTAGGAGTCTAAGTAAATTGGGAATCCGCCTGAAAGTACTTGAGAATAATGATGAGATTTATGACAATCTCGGTCAATGAGTACGTAATCGCCAGGTTTTACAACCGCCTGCTGCACAATTTTGTTAGCAGTACTGGTTCCGTTGGTAACGAAGTAGGTGTGCCTTGAACCAAAAGCTTTTGCCGCCATTTCTTGAGCCTTTTTTAATGGGCCAGTAGGTTGCAAAAGACTATCTAACCCCCCTGTGGTTGCAGAGGTTTCTGCCAAGAAAAGGTTTCTTCCATAAAAGTCGCCAAAATCACGAATCCAAAAGCTTTTGTAAATAGAGTTGCCTCTAGATATTGGCATAGCGTGAAATACGGAAGTAGGTTTTGACGCATATTCGGTGAGTGCTTTAAAAAACGGTGCTTCAAAACGCTCATAAAGACCACGGTGAATACTGAGGTGTAATTCCTGTAAATCTTCTTGACGGTAAAAAATACGCCTGAAAGTAGAGACTACGGTATCGCTCAGATCCATTAAAGAGTGATTGGTCACATAGTAGATATCCAATTCGGGTCTTAGTTTCTTAATACTCCAAGCGAGATAAGTTGCCAATTCTTCTTGTTCAAGGTTGGCATAATCTAAGCCGCTTAAAGAACTAATGAAAGGTCGCAATATTTTAAGACGGTTTGCTGATTTTACAAGAATGTCATATCGAATAACAACTACTTGAATGTTGTAATTGAATAACACTGAAATAATAGCGTCTTCAAAGCTCTTCACCACAACTGGGTTGTAAACAAATTGGTCTTTTGGGTCTCTAAGTCGAGCTAATTTTTCCTTTAAATCTGCTTCGTCATGGGCAGCAATGTCATCAACGAATAGCGTCTCGAAATAATGTTGATTTGGACGCTCTTCGGGCTCCTCGACCTCATCGTTAAAGAGCTCAATATTTTCAAGTTTTCCAGGGTTATAGCGGTAAGCTTCACTTACTAAATGCCTGAGAATTCGAGAGGTGTTTTGGTGCAGCTGCGAAAATTCATCCTTTCTACAAAAGGCTTTTAGTTCATTGATCCGATTGGTTCCAGGATAAGCCCAGTATTTTTCAATGACACCTAAATCTTTAAAAACCTCATCAGCTCTTTCTTTTAAGGTAGAAATTTCTCCTTCTTTATTTCTCTTAAGTTTTGATGCCAGTTCTTTTAGCTCGCTCCAACGCTCGTATCTTAGTTGAGCTATCGTGTAATAGTCCTTTTCTTTTGATCGTTTATCGTCTGCTATTTTTTTTGCTACATCCATTATTCGTCCAGTTCATCCGCAGGGTGTTGTTCTATAACATCAAGGTTTGCAGTTCTATTTGCTTGAGTTGGTTTTAAGAGAGGGCCTAATGAATCCAAATACGGAAGCGGCTTTTCCGGATTGTAAACATCAAAAACCTTTTTGTGATCTCTAAACGACTTTAGTGTTTGCCCCAATCTAAGTACACCTCGATCACGACTACTACGCACTCTATCCATATCAATTTCTATCGGAATGAATTCTGGCCCTGTGCTTGCCTGATACATTATCCTTCCATCGGGACCACAAACAATTGACCTTCCAGTTCCACCATCTGCCAATCCATTGATGTCGATTACAAAACACTGGTTAATTGCAGCTGTGGCCTGTGCGTTCGCCAGCTCAATGTCTCTATCAATGGTACCAGTTAATGAAGGATGAAGAATAACTTCAACTCCATGAGCAGCTAAAGTTCTTGACGTTTCTGGAAACCACATATCGTAGCAGATTGACATTCCGAATTTACCAACATTCGGTACATCAAAAATCATGAATTCTTCGCCATTAGCTACACCTTCTTCGTAAGGAAGGAAAGGGAACATTTTATCGTACCGTCCTATTACTTCTCCTTGAGGATTAATAACCGAAGAGGTATTGTATATTTTACCATGTTTTTTTTGAAACATAGAGCCTGGAATCAACCAGACGTTATGTTTTTTAGCCATTTCACGAAATTCATCCTCGATAGAATTGGGAAATTCCATTGCATTGTGAGTGAGCGGGCCAAAGGGGGCCAGTTCAGAAAACAATACCATATCTATCCAGGGATATATGGACATTAAAACATCGAGTTTATGTTTCATCATAGGCACGTTGCTGGTTCCAGCATTAACGCGCATTTGAACTCCTGCTATTGAAAATGGTGTCATTAATATTTATTAGCGATTTTTTACTTAAAAAAATTGAGGTGCGAAATTACCATTGTGCGACTAATAAAGGAATAAAATACGAATTCTCAACGAATTATTTTGAACAAAATAAAAAGTTGATGTAATCTGTTTGGTGAACTAATTTTGCCAAATGAGAAGATTATTGGTGCTGATAATTGCTTGGTTGTGTTCGATTTCCTTGTCAGCTCAATACGAAGTTGGCAAATCCTATTTTGGCATCAATCGTTATGTCGAGTACATACCTGGCGACCTACCCATAATTTTATCCTCTCCACATGCCGGTGATTGGAAACCTGATACCTTACCAGACGTGCATAATAGGGGTAAAGACAATGGAACCATGGAGTTAACATTGTTGCTCAAAGATTCTATTCCTGAAATTTTGAATGGATGCAGGCCTCATATCATTATCAATCATTTACACGCATCTAAATTTAGCCCTGTGCATGAAAAAACCGAAGCAGCAGGAAATCACCCTTGGACAAGGCAAGCGTGGGACGAATTTCACGAATACATCGATTCCGCCAAGGCAAAAGTCATCAGAGATTGGGGTAAAGGTCATTATTTCGAATTGCACGGCAACGGGCATTCAGATGCGTGGACAGAAGTCGGCCTGGGTATTTCAAAAGCCTATCTAAATCAAGGAGATTCAGCAATTTTATCCAGAGAAAAGAACACCACGGTTGTTAATCTAACAACAAATGAAGGGGTTGATTTGCTGGAATTAATCAACGGAAAAACTAGCTTGGGCGGCATGCTTATCAATAAAGGCTGGAAATCGGTACCAAGTCCAATTTTTTCTTCACCAGATTCCGGGGGCTTTTTTTATGCTGGTTGGAATACCTGGAAACATGGTAGCTATCATGGTGGAACAATAGACGCAACACATTTAGAGAGTTATTGGGCGTTTATGGTACGAACAAGTAACCGATATAAGTATGCTGGAGATGTAGCGCATTCCATTATCGACTTTATGAAAATTCATTATGGTTTGGATTTAGATTGTAGTGTTTTAGGCCAAGTAGAAACATTAGAAACATTAGAGTTCGCTAAAAATGAACATGTACGTATTTACCCGAACCCAAGTAATGGGGAAGTATTCATTCAAATAAAAAACCCGCAAGAAGTTAATAAAATTGACGTAATTAATATCACTGGTACTAGGGTTAGCTCAATTACAAATCCTAAGTCATTTCAGCATGTTGAGATTGATAATGGGTTTTATTTTTTCAAGGTTTTATACCAGAATAATAAGATGGAATCAAGAAAAATTCTCATTCAACACTAATTGAATTAGAGAAATAAAAATGAAGCGCATAGTACATGTTTTTCTGTTCACTTTACTTGGCTTTATTCAATCATATGGTCAATTAAATAGTGCAATTGAGCTCGAATTGGATTCTTTTAGAACTTTATTGTCGAATCCAGCTACTTCAGAATTAGACCGCCTAAAATGTAATTATAGAATTGCACTTTACTGGACTTACGTTCATCCCGATAGTGGCATGAATTGGTCTAAAATGGTTGAAAAACAGGCTGAAAATATTGGAGAGGATTATTTTCAATACCGTGCATTACATTTTCAAACCATATTGCATGCTAATGCTTTTCGGTATGATTCAGCACTGAAAAAAGCAAACCAGAATTTAGAATTCGTTGTAAAAAAGAAGATACCGACAGGGATAGCGGAAGTACATATAGATATTGGTAATATCTATCTTGAATTGGGAGGTCTAGATTCTGCGAAATTGTTTTACCATAAAGCATTTGAGGCGGCGTCTTCAGATAGTTCTTATGTAAGAATTACCAGATGTTTAATAAATCTAGGAGAGCTTGAAAAGTTACAATCTCGATACCCTCAAGCTTTAGATTTTTTAAAAGAAGCAGAGCAAATTTCGCTGGGCAAAAACTACACTGGCTTTATGGCTACCATTTACAGTAACTACGGAGATATTTACTTTTTACAAGATGAGTTAAATCAGGCATTGAACTATTATAAGTTGTCTGTTGCAGCGGCGAAGGACCGAGGAAATATTGCCCGGTTAGGAAAATCGTTGTACAGTTTAGGTAAAGTCTATGAACAAAAAAGAGATTTAGATTCGGCTTTGCTTTTTGCCAAGCAATCGGCTGCAGAGTTATCAAATTCAAATAACAAGTTTGATTTTGCTAAAGCGCAAATACAATTGGGACGGGTTTTCCGACTACAAAATAAAAATGACTCTTCGCACAAACGCATTCTAGCTGGAATTGAGTTATTGGAAAGTCAATCTGTGAAAAAGGGTTTGTATGAGGCGTATTTTGAGTCAGGTATGACATATTTAAGTGAGAAAAGATATTCTCGAGCGGAAGCACTGTTTCTAAAATCAATTGAAATGGCAAAACCATTCAAAGAGATAACTATTCAAATTGATGCCTATAACCAGTTGTATTTACTCGCTAAAAAGCGAAGTGATAAGAGTGCAGAACTTAATTATCTAACGAGGTTACGTGCGTTAGAGGTCGAATTATTTGACAAAGATCAAATACGTCAGACCGCGATAAGTCAATCGGCTATTGAATATGAAAAGATAAGAGGTGAAGATAGAGCGGCAGCGGCAAAACAACTGGCCGAATTTGAGATTGAAAATCAACTTAAAATTGAATCTGAACAAATGCGCAGAAATGTGTTTATCATTATCACTTTCTTACTGTTAGGTCTGCTGTTTGCGGGATTTAGGATTTATAGAACCAATCAGAAAAAAAACAACATATTATCGAGGCAAAAAGACGAAATATCAGCCCAAAATGATGAGCGTGAAGTGTTGCTCAAAGAAATTCACCACCGTGTAAAAAATAACCTACAAATAGTAAGTAGCTTACTCGAACTACAAACGATTCAAAACGATGATGAAAAGAGCAAGGAACAATTACTCATTGGCCAAGCACGGGTGAAATCTATGGCGTTAATTCACCAAGAATTGTATCAGCAAGAAAATCTTGCCGAGGTTTATTTACAATCTTATCTTGAGTCGTTGTGTGGACACATAAAAGCTGCTTTCGGGGGCACGACCGAATCAGAACTTTCTATTGAATGCGGCAACTTTTCTTTAGATGTTGATAGAAGCGTTCCTTTAGGTTTAATAATTAATGAGCTGGTGACAAATAGTTACAAATATGCATTTCGTAACAAAACTCTGAAAATTTCAATAATTATTTCTAAAATTGAAAATAACTTGGAGGTTTTGATTCGCGATAATGGTCCAGGAATTCAAGACCCTCAGAAAATTGAAAGGCCTAAAACGCTAGGTTTGAGGTTGGTAAAAAGGTTATCTAAACAATTAAAAACTAAGCTTTTATATGAGTTTGGGGATGGGGCTGTTTTTAAGTTGGTAATAGAAGGTGAGTAAATGAAAAAAATAAAAATTGGAATAGTTGAGGATGAAGCAATCATTGCGGAAAACCTATTCGCAATTCTTACCAAAATAGGCTATGATGTATTAGAACCAGTAAGCTCCTACGAAGAGGCTCTGGACCTTTTAAAGGAAGAATCCCCAGAATTAATGGTTTTAGATATTCAATTAGAAGGCACTAAAACAGGAATAGACGTTGCTAAAGTCATTAACGAAGACTTTGGAATTCCTTTCATTTTTCTGACCTCAAATTCTGATTCTCGAACATTAAATCACGCTAAAGAAGTCGCACCTCCTGCCTTTTTAGTGAAGCCGTTTAATAAAGATGATTTATTTACATCAATAGAAGTAGCGGTATCCAATCACGAACGAAAAATAAAGCAAGAGCAGGCTGCACTTGGAATCCTAAAGGATTCTCTATTTATTAAAGAGAAGGATGTATTCTACAAAGTTGATTTCAAGGACATTTTATTCCTGAAAAGTGACCATGTTTATATCGATGTGTTTACCAAAAACAAAAAATTCGTAGTTCGAAGTACAATGAACGATTTAATTGGAAAGTTGAACGAAAAATTTTATCAGACACACCGTTCCTGGGTTGTCAATCTAGATAACATTACTGGAGTGAATGGAGAGGTGGTAGTTGTTGGTAATCAAAGAGTTCCACTGTCAAAAAATTACAGAGATAATCTAATGGCTCTGTTGAGTATTGTCTAGTTTCTTGTTCGTAACACAATTCATTCGTTTCGTAACATTCCTGTAATCGAGCCAATACCTTCAAAGTAGCTTCGCCTCGTTTTGGTGAAGTACGAGAATTTTATAAAAACGATTTTATCTGCAACAGTTTTGTTTACAGCTGCTATAGCTGTTGGTCAAGAAGCAACTGAATCGGAAGAGTCGACCAAATCCAAACTTTGGGATAAAGTCAAAAAGGAAACCGGGGTTTCTGGCGGAATAGGTTACACATCAACATTTTATGACATTAAAGGAGCTTCAAGTCAACGGCCACCTCATTTTTGGCAAATAAGTGCGAATCTTAACATTAAAGCTGGGCCAATCAATATGCCCTTTTCTGCTCGGTTTTCACCTACTGGTAATGACGGAACATACCCTACCGTACCTACTCAAATTGGAATGAGTCCAAAATACAAAGCCTGGACAGCCCACATAGGATGGCGTTCAGTTACGTTTTCTGACTTTTCACTAGGAGGTAATCAATTTGTAGGAGGTGGAGTAGAGTATCAACCCGAAGGTGGAATAATTCACGTTAAAGCTTTGGCTGGCCGGTTTGTAAAATCCAATATAGAGTACGACCCAAATCTAATAATTGTGGGAACGCCTGCCTACGAGCGATGGGGTGGTGGAGCGCAGGTAATTGTAGGAAAGGCAGATAAGAATATTGGATTTCACGTGTTCAAAGCTAAAGACGACCCTAGTTCTTTAGAAGGAAGCGATTCATTGTTAATTACGCCATCGGATAATTTGGTGTACGGGTTTACCGGAAAATACCCTGTAAGCAAGTCGATTTCCTTGTTTGGAGAATATACGATTAGCGCACTCACGCAGGATACCAGAATTGAACAAGGCATTCAAAGTGGCTATTCTTATTTAAACAATATTGGTAACGCATTTTATTCCAATCCAACTACCATTCAGAAAAAGGCCATGAATTTTGGCGCTAACTTTAAAATCAAAGAGGCGAATTTGAAATTAGGTTACCGACGAGTTGACCCTGGATATCGTTCTCTAGGTGCAGTGTTTTTGAATAATGATTTAGAAGACGTTACCGCAAATCTCGGATTTGGAGTTTTAGATAAAAAACTAAACTTTTCAATTACCGGGGGTTTTCAGCGCAACAACTTAGATGCGGATAAACTCACAAGAACGCTTCGATTAATTGGCTCTGTTTCGGCAACCTATGCGCCAAATGAAAAATGGAATTTTGGGGCTAATTATGCCAACTTTACAACTAGCACCAATCAAACATTAGTTCAAGAAGGCTTCGATACCCTGCGTTTTGCTCAAGTAACCACTTCTGCCGGTGCCAATGCCACTCGTATGTTTAAAGGTGAAACGTTTGACCAATCCGTAATGGTAATTGGTAATTACCAGGAGGCAGTAAGCAATGGAGATAGAAACAGTCAAACCTACTTAGCAATGACCAATTACAACATTACCTATAAGCCAATCAAATTAACAGGAACGCTTGGTCTTTCGTACAATAAATCCATTGCTCCTGCTGCCGAAACCGATTTGGTTGGTCCAACAGTGGGAGCCTCTAAACCTCTATTAAAAAATAAATTAAATGTGGGTGCGGCTGCCAGCTATTTAGTTACGACCATAAACACTGTAAATGCAGGAGTTATAACCACAGCAAGGCTTTTTGCAAATTACAAAGTTGGAAAAAACCACACTTTTAATGCCAGCTATTCAACAGTAAACCGAAACTTAGCAAGTGCTGCTCCTCCAGTTAATGCCACCGAAAATATTGGAATAATAGGTTATCAATTTGCATTTTAATGAAGTTATTTAAAGCCATATTATGCATTAGTGCTCTTGTCTTTGCAAGTGATGTATTCGCGCAGGTATATCCTATTAATGTAACAACAACGGTTACTCCACCTTACCCAATATCACTTAAAGACTTCTCGGCTGCGTCAAACACTTCGTTTCGTTCAACTATTGTATCCAATGATTTTCAGCGACCGACTTTTGATGTTCGACTTAAAATAAGAATTGAGAGCAACAACATAAAAATTGAAACCAAACAAAGCTTTCAGCCAATAAGTCCAATTACCTTATCGGCTGGTGTTCCTTACGTACTTCAAAGTACCGATTTTGGTCCGTATTTAGACCCCAACAACATAAATGTTTCAGGAACCGACCCCAATGCTTTTTATCAGAATGGCGGTCGGTTGCCAGAAGGTTTCTATCAAATATGCATTACTGTTCTAGACTACAGAACCGGAATAGAAATAAGTCAACAAGGGTGTGCCATGGTGAATATTTTCCAAGAACAACCGCCACGACTTATGAATCCTGAATGTGAGAAGATGGTTACGCCAACTGTTCCTCAATCGGTGTTGTTTGGCTGGCAGGCTTCGCCAGGTGGTTCGCCGAGCTTAGCTGCAAACTCACAATACACATTGTCAATTTGGAAAATATTAGACCCTAATGCCGACGGATATGCTGCAGTACAAAACGGTCAGAGCATGCGTGTTTTTGAGTCCATTCCAATGACGCAGTCCACGTTTAATTTAGACTTAACTACCACACAGTTGGATGTAGGGTATCGCTACTCTTACCAAGTGCAAGCCAAAGATAATTTGGGCAGAAATGTATATGCTAATGATGGACGAAGTGAGTTTTGCTGGTTCTATTATGGTTACCCAACTGGAGGTTTAATTTCTTTAAAGTCACCTGCAGATGGCGGTACAATTGGAAAAAATGACGAAAAAATATTTGAATGGACGGCTACCGACAAAAAAGTTCAAGGACAAGAATTTGTTTATTCAATTAAGATTGTAAAAATTAAGGAAGGACAATCACCAGAACAAGCCATTAAAAATAATCCTGCTTGGGCAGAACAAACTCTCGGTTCTACAAGGTCAACGCAAGGAGCAAGCTGGGAGCTGAATCAAACTCTAGATACCGATGACCATTATGCATGGCAGGTATCCGCAACTTCCGGAGAGCAAGAAGTGGCAGCTTCTGAAGTTTGGGATTTTTATGGACCTCCGTTCATTGAGGAATTTAGCGCTGGTAATTTCAAAGTATTTGTAAAGCGAGTAGATAAAAAAGACCTGCAAGATTTAAAGGGTAGGGGTATCGTTCAATTGTCTGAAGACGAATCTGACACGGTAAGCTGCGAGTTTTCTGGTGTAAAAATCAAAGAAATATCTGGGCTAAATTATATGGAAGACGGTGAAGTGCTTTTCTCCTTAGAAAACAGAGATGCATTGGATTTGAAACCAAAACTTGAAGAAAACGGACCGGCCACCTTTATTTTTAAAACAGGTAAATTGACCAAAAGAGGACTGTACTACGGGGGTATTATCGAATGGCCACTGCCGCATCCAGTAAAAGGTGGGCAACCTGCAATTGTTAAAACCGAATTGGCCTATTACCAAGTAGATAAAGACTACAAAATTTCCGGAACTGGATTATTGTCGGGTGAAAATGAGTTTGACTTAGCAGACCCGTTGCATCATAAACTTTTCTTGAAAGAACCCGGTGATATTCAGGTTGGGCAAAACACCTACAACCTGCGTTTGGGTGGTGAATTTCATTTGCCGGATTACATTCCAACCAACGATGAAAAAGGGTACATCATTCCTTTTGAAGATGCCAACAGTTTATTCGTTTTCGAAGCTCCATACCTCATGAGTAACGCACCTAATCATTTTACGCCAATCGAGAATTCGTCCTTTGCGCTTAAACCTTACAATGCCATTATCGACCTTTCCGAAACAGAATCTCCTGGGAGTCGCTCTTCTGACAAGGAATGGAAAGGGGTTTACTTTTCAAAATTTAAAGCTGTATTTACCAAAAACATGGACAATACTGGTCAGCTTAAAGCCAAATTCGACAGCGAATTTGATGTAGAACAAAAAGGAAGAACTCGTTTTTATACCAACTCCGAAGGATTGTTTTTTAAATGGGAGTTTGAAGTAGAAGACGATGAATTAGCCTTCAACAGTTTTCCTTCAACGTTAGCCGGGCTTATCAATATCGAAAAAAGTAACCTAACTGAAAGTAAGCTCACAGGCGAGTTTAAAATACCATTTCTGGGACCAAATGAAGTCTTTTCGTTTACTGTTCCACTTACCAATGAAGGTGTTATGGAAGGATTTATTGACCAAGAACTAGGCAATCGAAAACTAAAATTCAATCCTTACGGTGGTGATAATAAAATGGACGTGGATATTAAACGAGCCGTTTTTGCAGACCGAGAACGATTAGATGTGACTGTTGATATTACCTACCCGGTGTTGGATGCAAAATTCAGCAATATGTCCGATTTTAAAATTTATGGCGATGGCTATATCGGATTTGGCAAGCGCAATGGGAGTAGAAGCTTGAGTTCACCGATAAGTGGCAGCCACGGAGGATTTAAATTTCTCTTGAATGAAATAGCAGCTACCTACGAAAGCGGTTTTTATATGATTTCTCTATTGTCAGATGTTGATTTAGGAAATCGATTAGATGGAGGAGACGGTCCTCCAAAAATGGCATTTAGTAGCGTAATGGGGGTTGACGAAAAGTATCAACCTGAATTTGAGAACGCTTCACTTGCTCCTCCTAAAGTTCCTTACAAAAAAGGAATGGAGAGTCAACGAGAGGTAACCGGTTCGACTTATCTAGAGATTAATAACCCAATGAATGAATTTAAAGGTTGGGTAGAATTGGTGAATAATGACCCGAATTTAGGAACCGTTTTCGCTGGAAAAATTGAAGGTAAAATGCTCCTTCCAGTTGAGGTTCCAATGCAGGCTAATATTATTGTTGGAGATAAAGACGGCACCAAATATTGGTATTTCGATTCGTATTTCGAAGACAAAACTGGAACTGGAATTCCTATTATGGAACCATTCAATTGTGTTGGTTTTGAGGGCAGAATGTATCACCACATGAGTTTACAAGGTGATGCTTTTAAGTTCGATAAGAGCACAGATTTAGCTCAAACCACCTTTATGCAAATCATTGATGGAAAAACAGGCGGCGCTATTTTCCAAAGTGATTGGGTCGCGGATATGAAAATATCGGGTACCAATTACACTATGAACGTAACCGGAGATATTTCTTGTATTAACGGAAACAGACGTTCAGGCGGTGCAGCTCAAGCTGCGGCAATGGCCGGAACAGAATTAATCGAAGTCATTGAAGAAATAACAGAATTGCCAAAAGTTGAAATTCCCCTCTTAGATAGCGATGTTTTAGGACTTCAAATTGGTTCTGCCGGAAATCAATTCTGGTATGAAAACAAAGGCAAAGAGATTTATGCTGGTTTAGAGAAAAAAGAAGACAGTGGTGTTCCTGGAGCATATATTGGATTTAAAAAAGGAAGCAACGAGCTTACAGGAACCGGTTATTCCAACGGGAATTTTGATATGAAAATTGCAGCTGGAAGTAATAGCTTGGATTTCGGCTCTAAAACCAAAGGAAAAGCTTTTGTTAACGGAACATTAGAGGGTATGAAACTTACGTCGAATCTCACTTTTGACCGAAAACTAATAGATGCAACAGTAGAATACGACGGTAAGCTACTGAAAGTAAGTGGAAACGGTAATACCAAAAAATTGCGAGGTGATTTCACCTATGCCACCGATAAATCAGTTTATGGAATGGTCGAAAACAGCAAAGCGTTTGCAGGCTTCACGTACGAAAACACAATTTACGATATGGAGGCTGACCCTTCGACAAAAATTGTAAAAGCTGACATGGATATTGACGGAACCAAGTTAGGCGCAACTTTTTGGGCAAATGATAAAAAAGGAGCTTTCACTTACAAAAGCAGCGCAATTGATTTTAAGGGGGAAGCAGATGCACAATACGTTGGAGAAGCTCACTTGGATTACAAAGGAAAAAAGATGGATGCCACGTTTGATAAGCCAAATTTGAGCGGAACTATTAACTACGAGCATGATGCCACGAAAAAATTCTATGGTGAATTACAGAACGGAGACTATGCTTTTATTCAAATGGAAGTTGACGGAAATAAATTTGGAGTAGGAGGAAATGCAGGGGTTGATTCTGGCCGAGTACTTTTTGAAAATAGCGATATAAAATTCAACCTAAAAGCAGCACCAAAGGAGAAAACAGGAGACTTGTACTTCAAATACAAAAACGACTACGAAATTAATTCGGGTGTACTTGCCGATTCTGCATTTGCCTGGTTTAATGGAGAAGGATATACATTAAGCGTTTCGGGATATGGAAAAGGTTTTGGACGATTAGGCTTAGAAAAAGACAATTACAAAGTGGATTTAATAGGAAATAAAATCCAAAAATTCGGGTCTCTCTACCTATCAGATAGTGAAACAACCTTAACTGCCGCAGGTTGCAAAAGTGGAATTCCTATGGCTGCAGCTGAAGAATATGAAGGAATTTCGGGTGAATTTGGAAGCTTTAGTTACAAGGATTCTAGATACGATTTCTCTGGATACATGATTCCTAAAGACACCATGAGCGGTGCCATTTTTATTGACGGAAGTGGAATTTCGGCTGGTGGAAACAAAGAAGGATTATACACCGTCCAATTCAAAGACCCAGGAGTAACCTTTGATGTTGTTGGAGCTTTAAAAGACAGAAAGTTAAACTTCAACTACAACGGTGGACAAATAATCTATTTATCAAATGCTGACTTTAGTGCAGAAACGGGTGCGTTTACGTTAACCGATGGTTCAGACAGTTACAACTTCACAGCAGAGTCGGATGAGTCAACATTAGAAATTAAAGGTGCTGGGTTATTGGCAAAAGCTTCTAGAGACGATGAAGACTATACCATGAGCATTGACCAAAATGGAAACCTTATAGAAGTTTCTGCCGATGCGGATGATTTAGAAGCTGATTATAAACTTACTCTTGGTGGAGTAGTATTCGAAATGGACGACGAGGGTGATTTAAAGATTACCGATGGTTCGGATGTTATTTCCATACAAGAAACTTTAACCAACGGATTAGAAATCGATAAAAATGGTACTACGGAATCAGGCATAAAAGCAACCTACAAAACCAACTCTGGTAAAGTAAAAGCGACCATTACGGGTAATGAAAAAACGCTTGCTTATGCCGGTTCCAATACGGTTACTTTAACTTCAAATGGAAACTTAGGTTCGATTAATGCCACGGTGAATGGCGCAACTTGGTCTGCAAAAAACACAGCTTCAAAAGTTGATGTAGCAGCTGGAGACTTAACCTATGTTCTTGAAAACAACGTCCTGAAAATCAATGCCTCAAGCGATAAAAACATTGAAATTAACGAAGCAGGAGGAAAAATCAATTATGGAACTATTTCTTCCACTTTAGATGTGGACGACCGACTAGATTTTACAGAGTCTTCTAAAAATTACGTTGCTTGGATGGACGAAACCAAGGGAATTAACTTGGAGAAACAGGATAAGAAAGTGACGGTTGATTTAACCGAAAAAATCCTATTGCAATACGACCAACAAAAATATGTCAAGCTGGAAAATGCAACGCTAGACTTAAAGATTGACAAGGTGAGCTTATTCATTAATCCTGTCGAAAAATTGGTGTATGACGATACCGAACGCCACTTTGAAATAGGTCCACAAAAATTTGAATTGTTCAATGACCTTACAGGAGTTTCGATTGGTGATGCTTCGTTTGATTTAAATATTGATGCAAGCAATTATATAAAATTAGGTCTTGATGAAATTGATATTAACGTTAATGGAATAGAAGCTGGGTTCAGTGCACAAAACCCACTGAGTTTCAAAAATGACCTGTTTTCATTCGATTTAGGAAGTAGTGGAATTGATTTGGCCTACGAGGATATTAAATTGGGCCTAGTTGATATTGAAGGTGTTAAAGGACTGAAATTAGAAAACCCCATTGGTGGGATTTCAATAAGCCCAGCCTCATTCAACTTTAACTTGGGTACTGATTTGTCTTTTGGAATGAACACAACCAATTGGTTGGATATAGAGGCTTTTGACCGAACCATTACCTTCGGAAATGGAATAGGAAAAATTTGGGACGATGAACTTAAAGTTGGGTTCGATTTCGGAGGAGATTATTTAGGAGCATTATCCTTCGAAGCTGGTAAAATTGGAATTCCAACATTGGGTGGAATCGGGTTTGACATTCCAGATGCTGGAATTGATTTAGACATTTCTCCTAGCGCTGTTTTAGGATTCAAATTAGGAACACTCAACCTCGATTTCTTTAAAAATGGCATTCCATTTAATATCAATTTAAGCCCAGTTAATTTAAAAATATTGGATGTTCCAAGTGGTTTTGGAGCCGATGTTGATTTCGCAGGATTCGTTGCAGGACTGGAGAGTGTTGAGGGTGAATTCACCAAATTCAGTTTAGGGAACAGCTCTTTAGGTCACGTTAAGTTTGGGGCAGATGCCGATGCCAATACCGTTATTGGTTTTGAAGGTGGCGGTTGCGATTTTGAGTTAAAAGCTGGAACTGCTGGATTGAGCGGCAAAAAATCAGGTAGCTGTAGCAAGTTCAATTTACCTCCAATATTCTTTGCCGAAGCAGCAGCTCCACCAAAAAGTTCTAAGGCAGGGAGTATTCCTGCTGCTGCAGAACCGCAGTACGTTACTAGTAAAATCAGCGAATCGGCAGGAGGTGTGTCAAAGGGTGCTTTGCAATTCTATATCGATAAAGAAACACCAATGATTTCCGGAACAGCGGGTTGGAATTCGGAAGAGATAATTTGTACAAAAGGGACTCTATTCTTTGAAAGTAAGCCTAAAGAAAAGACTTGGATTATTGAAGTAGGAAATGAAGAGAACTTAATTTCGGTAAAACCTGGTTGTGGCGATTTTGAGGGAAAAGGCTATTTCAGAATTGAGAACGATGGAGCTTACGTATATGCGAAGCAGTCTTTAGGTTTTGATTTAGGTGTTGATATAGGTGACGATTTTGTTGGAGCCGGAATAGGATTTAAGGCAAATTATAGCCTGGCCTTCGGTGCTGGAATAAAAATAGACCCTTTCGAATTAGGGCTTTTAGAAACTCAATTGAGTTTGTCGGCTGATCTTTCCGCTAGATATTGGTTCTTAGGAGGTTCTGGTTCTTGTACGCTTGCGTCAGTTGCGCTAGATGGTACCGTTTCGCTAAATCCTCCAGCAGGTGACAATCCTCTAAAAATTAGTGGAACATTGAGTGGTGAAGCTGTAGTTCTGGATATTATAAGTGCTGATTTTGATTTTGATGTTGATTTAGAATTCTAATATGAAAATTTTTAATATCATATCGCTTTTGGTTGTTCTATTTATCGGACAACATGCCATTGCTCAAAAATCGGCTAAGATATTCGTTTCTGATGGAGTTGAAAATGTTGAAGGCGCTTCTATTAAATGGGTAACAACTTCGATTTATTCTGAAAAAGGCTTTGATTTATTCCGAAATGTAAATTCAGGAAGCTGGCAAAAAGTGAATTCTGCACCCATTACAATCGATAAATCGATTGACACCAATGCTTTTTCTGAGACAGCAGACAAAGGACTTTACAGAGCCTTAACGAGCATGGATTACCAAAAATTTCAGGACAATAAATTACTGAAGGTGTTTGTGGTGTTGCAAGGAATTCACTCCAATCAATTTGCCACAGCCATTGGTATGATGGTTAACGACCCAACTGTTTTGGAAGGTCAAACGGTGCAATACAAGCTTATGGAAGGTGAAATAGAAATTGGAGTTTCTGAGCCTTATAAAATGGGTTCATTTTCATCTGTTACTGTGCCTGATAGTGTGATGGTGGAAAGAAACAAAAAAGGGGTAAACATTAATTGGAAGCCTGAAGAATTGTCTCATTCTGGATTGTGGATATATCGAAAATCGGAAGGCAATTTTGAAAAAATAAACGACATGCCAGCTCGACCCAGAAAGTTGAAAAATGGCAAGTGGGCAAAGACATTTTACCAAGATATTAAAATCGAAAAAGGAAGCAATTACGAATACCAGTTGGTGGCTAGAGATTATTTCGGAAGAGTATCTAAGCCAAGTAAAAGCTTTGCCGCTCCAGCCTTAAAATATACAGATAGCCCAGGTGCAATAATTACCAATTTATCTACCAAAGCCAATGAAATGAAGGTAGTGGTAGAATGGCAATGCGAAAAAAGTAAGGATTTAAAAGGGTTCAATATTTATGAAGTTACTGAGAAAGACACGGTACTCAAAACGCAAGAAACTCTTCCCGTTGAGGCTAATTCTTATGAATATGTTACAGATAAAATTGGTTGGAAAGTTTCAATCGTAGAGGCTGTGTTTAACGCTACTTCAAAACGTTCAAATGCGGCACGAATCTTTTTGGGTGATGTTATTCCGCCAGAAATTCCTACCTCATTTTCTGTAAAGTCAGATACCGGACGCTTTTCATTTAATTTTAACAAAAGCAATGCGGCAGATTTAAAAGGGTATAAAATTTACCGCTCTATTGCAGACGACAACAACGACGATAATTCTTGGATTGCCATTACGGGAGACCTTTTTGATAGCACGAACTATACGTTTAAATTACAAGACAACGTAACACAACCCTTTGCTTTCTATGTATTGGCTATGGACACCAATTTCAATTACAGCAGGCCTTCGAAGGTGGTAGTGGCAGGCCTCCCTGATATTTATCCGCCACAAAAACCATTGATAAAGGCCATAGATATAATAAAAAAAGACAGTGTAGAACAGCTACAAATAGCGTGGTTGGCTAATGTTGACAGCGACCTTAAAGGGTACAATTTGTACAAACGCCCGAAAGGGGATACCATGGCTTTCAAAAAAGTAAACTTCCAAGCGTTACCAAAAACCAGTTTGCGCTATACCGATCGTTTGGCAAAAGCAGGAATCCGTTACGAATACCAATTGCAAGCTGAAGACACCAATGGTTTAGAAAGTGAAATGAGTTCGTCGTTTTATGGTGGGTTACCAGAAAGAGTAGGAGATATAAAACCTACAGGAATTCAAGTTCGAAGTAATTCGAAGAAAAAGCAGATTACTGTTTCTTGGGATGAGGTTCCTACAAAGAACCTAGAAGGATTCACCATTTATGCTGGCACTAAAAAAGAGAACATGAGACCTGTTTCAGGACTTTCTAAAAAAAACAGTAACACATTTAAAGTACCAAATGCTGGAACCTATTTCGTTCAGGTTCGAGCCATTAGTACCCGAGGCAAGGTGCTGAAATCAGATATTAACGAAACAACAATAAATCAGAAAAAATGAAAACACTATTAAGTTTATTCGCTTCAATACTACTCTTGACTTTTGGATTAAATGCGCAGGTAAGCATAGGTAACGTAGTTCCGGATACCAATTCCATTCTCGATTTACAGAACACGAATAACCGAGGATTGATTTTACCAAAAGCTCCCGGATTACTTCCAACTTCTCCTTTAGGGATTGTGTTTTTTAGCGATGCAGACAGTAAAATTTATTACCGAGAATCTGGCGGTTATAATGTATTGAGCCCTTGGCGTTATAAGTTTAATGGTGCTTCCACCAATCATACCTACTACAATTTTAATGGTAACGTGGGCATTGGACTAACGGACCCTCAGCGAAAATTTCACATTAAAAATAACGGTGAAGGTTTTGCTTTAGAAGGCAGCTCTTCTTCATTTTTTAGAATTTATCCACAAGGTTTTTCAGGAGGACATAAGGCAAGTGTTGGATTTTTATCGACCAATACCACTAAATTGACCATACAAAATCACAATTCGGGAGCAGATGTAGAAGTAGTGGTTTCTAATGGTGGAGCATTAAATGTTCAAGGAGGTACTGTTCAACAAAATGGAGCAGATTTAGTTCCTCGGGGAACGATTGTTATGTGGTTTGGTTCTACTTCAAATATCCCTTCTGGCTGGGCTTATTGTAATGGTACAGGTGGCACTCCGAATATGGTTGGTATGTTTCCACGTGGAGCATCCTCTACCTCGTTTAGTTCTTCGTCTAATGGAGGAAAAGACAACCAAACTTTAACAACAGCCAACATGCCAGCACATAATCATACAGTTACAGGGGGCGTGACCGTAAATTCAACAGGCTCTGCACATGTGCACAGTATGAATGGAGACGGAGGTTCAACACATTCGAGTGGAAGTAAAATTAGAGCTGAGGACGATTTCTCGAAGTTGTTGTACACACGCTCAGGTGGTGCCCATACCCATGGAACTTCACACAATTTGTCAACCGCAAGTCAAGGTAGCGGCTCTTCATTCGACAATAAGCCAGCTTATCGTAACGTCGTTTTTATCATGAAACTCTAACATGAAGATTCAAAATCGATATATAATTTTAGGATTAATCCTCCTTGGGTCGCTTCAAGCGTGGTCTCAAGCGCCGCTGCGTTTGCGGCACGCCAGTGAGTTGTTTTTAATAGAACAAAACACCGATGTCAAAATCAAGGGCGGGCTAGAAAGTCTTGACGGAAACAACGGAAATATAGTCATCAATTTAGGGAATATATATGTTTCCGATTCTATTGTAAACGAAGGCGGAGTGTATGTCTTCGGAAATTTGCCCGATACCCTTGGTCATGTGTTTTTGGATGGCTCTAGAAACCAAAAATTTGGAGGTAAGGCGATTTACTTTTCCAACCTAACAATAGACAATGCAGCTGATACGGTGTTTATCCATAAAGACACCGTTTATGTTACCAAAAAAGTAAACTTCACTAACGGAAAAATTAGTGTGGATAAAGGCGTCTTGCACCTCAAACGCACCCCTTACTTGTGGGGAAACCTTAACGGAACATTGCAAAAGGAAGATACTTCTTCACACGTTTTTGGATACCCTGGGTACATAAAAATGGACAGACCACTTACGCTCGGTCAAACGTATAATGATTTGCACGGAACAGGTTTTGACCTCACCATAGCAGGCAACTTGGGTAATAAAACAGAGGTTAGGAGGTATCACCAAGAGCAAACCAATGCTTCAAATGGCAGCATTAATTGGTATTACAATATTCTTCCAAAAATAAACGATGACATTTCTAATGTTGGAATGACCTACTTAGACACAACTGGACTCAATGGAAACACACAATCGGATTTAGCATTTTATTATTCTACAGAAGATGGCCTGAGCTGGAGAGACATTGGTGGCTCGGTAGATTCAAATAACAATAAAGTAACCAATACAGAAACTTTCACGATAAACAACAAAACTAGAATTACCCTTTCCGAAGATTCCTGCGATGCACTTCCTTATGTTGATATACCACAAGATACTTTTCCGCTATGCTCTGGAACCAGCATTTATATCCCCGCTGACAGTATTGGAGATTTAGATGTTACTTGGAGTAATGGCTTAACGGGCGTTGATAGCATTTTGGTGAACGATACGGGACTTTTTTGGATTAAAGTAGTGAGCGATGGTGGTTGCGTAAATTTTGATTCTACTGTTGTCGTGCGCGCTCCAGACCCAGAGCCGGGCTTTTATGTTGACCCACATTGCTTGGGCGATTCTGCGGTTTTTGTGGATACCTCTAAAATTTCGAGCGGCAGTATTACCTACGATTGGGATTTTGGCGACCCGTTTAGTACTGAAGATACTTCGAGTTCAGATTCGAACAAATATCTGTACACCAAGTTCGGAACTTTTAGCGTCTCGCTTACTACCACCTCCAACTTAGGGTGTTCCAAATCCGTTTCTAGTTCTGTTGTGGTGCTGGCTATTCCGGAGGCGAAATTTACGGCTGCTGGAGCATGTACAGATAGTGTTATCGCATTCACCAATACTTCTTCGGTACCAGGAACACAGGGGATTACCTACCGTTGGGAATTTGGCGATGGTGATACCTCGATTCTAAATCAACCTTCACATGCTTTTGCTAAAGACACAATTTTTAGAGTGAAACTAGAGGCAACAAGCCAAGGGTGTAGCGATTCAACTTTCAAAAACATAACTATTTTTCCTAACCCAGAACCAAAGTTTGTGTTCTCGAACAACTGCCCGAATGAGCAAATAGTATTTACCGACAGCAGCAAAATAAATTCGGGAACGTTAACTTACAATTACAACCTTGGTAATTTTGTGACCAGTGCGCAAAAAAGCCCAAGTACCAACTATGCAACAAGCGGAGATTATACTGTTTCTCTAGAACTAACAAGTGACAAGAACTGTAAAGCGAGCTTTTTGGATACAGTTACAATTCATGCAGCTCCGAGTGCTGCTTTCTCTGCTACCAATACTTGTTCTAGAGATAGTGCGACTTTTACGAACACAACCGGTTTGTCGGCTGGTACTTTTTCAAGTCAATGGACATTTGGAGACGGTAACACAAGTGCCCTTAATTCTCCAAAGCATGCATATCAGGGCTCTGGAGCTTTTTCTGCCAAGTTGAATGTGGTTTCTGATAGCGGTTGCGCCGATTCAGTCGTTCAACCAATAAATGTTTATGCAAATCCAGTTGCAGGATTTACCGCTTCAAGGGCGTGTGAAGGAGACCAAGTATCGTTTACGAATTCCAGTGCAATTGTTTCGGGTACGCTAAACTACAAGTGGTATTTTGGTAATGGAGATACCTCAGTGTTACGTTCACCTGCAACTACTTATGCTTCAGCAGGTTCGCAAAATGTGTTATTGGTTGCAAGTTCTTCTAACGGCTGTGTGGATTCGCTTTCAAAACCGCTTACTGTAAACGCAAAACCAACAGTTTCTGTTGGTCCCGCCATTGCAACTTGCGGAAATTCCTTGGAGATAAATGCCGGTAATGCAGGTTCAAGTTTTGTATGGAGTAATGCAAAAAGTACACAGCGCATTACGGTTAGAAATTCTGGGGTTTATTCAGTGACCGTTACCAACTCTCAACGGTGTACCGCTTCGGATACTGTAACCGTAACCCTCAATACCGCCGTAAAACCTCAATTAGGACCAGATATTTCTGTATGTGATTCAATTGAATTAAAAAGTGGATATGGGGCAACTGCAAGTACTGCTCTTTGGAATGGAACTTCTGCTGGGCATACGTTTAAAGTGACTACCTCGGGAACCTATTATGTAATGGTCACAGACCCTAATTCATGTACGGGTTCAGACACCATTGTGGTTACCGTTAATGCAAGTCCAAATCTTAATTTGGGAGGAGATATTACCGCATGTTCCGATTCTGTTTTTCAATTAACCAGCAGCGTAACTGTGCCAACTTATGCGTGGTCAAACGGGGCAACCACCAACCAAATTACACCAACCAAAACGGGTATTTATAGACTAACAGTTACCGACGCCAATTCTTGTACAGATGAGGATGAAGTTAATGTTACTATGAATCCTATTCCACAATTCGATTTAGGCGCTGACCAAGTAGTATGTGATTCTCTTTCATTGAAAATAGATGTCGCCGCAAGTGCCTACGAATGGAAGGGAGGCTCAACGTCTCAAGACATAGAGGTAACCAACTCAGATGAATTTTGGGCAAAGGCTACGTCTGGTTTAAGTTGTGTATTCACCGATACCATTTCAATAACGGTCAATACTTCGCCTGATGTTCAATTAGGTGCAGATACCACGCTTTGTAATGGTAACGCTATTGACTTAGATGCTGGTTTTGAAACAAGTAGCTACCAATGGAGTACTAGAGATACAACCCAGCAAGTTGTTATATCCAGTTCTCAGCGAGTAAAAGTTACGGTTACCGATACAAATTCTTGCATTGGTTCTGACGAAATATTGGTAACGATTAACCCTGCTTTTAATGTTGATTTAGGCCCTGATGAACCTTTGTGTAAAAATGCTGATAAAAGTATTTCACTGAATTATCCGCAAGCGACTCTTAATTGGTCGGCTACCAATGGTTTTAGTTCTACGGACAGTTCAGTTGTACTAACCGATACCGGTTCTTATAGGGTAGAAGTGCTTGACTCTGCTGGTTGTTCGGCTACAGATACGTTGGAATTATTGTACACCAATTTAGAGATTACAGCAGATTTTACTGCAGTTGACGAAATTGAAATAGGAGATACCGTAGCGTTTATTAATCTAAGTTTCCCTATTCCCGATAATCAAGTTTGGATAATGCACGACGGATTCACCGACCCAAGTTTGCACGCGTTTTATCCCTATTTCGTAGAAGGTGATTTTGATGTAAAACTTGCCGTAAGCAATTCTCAATGTTCTGACACGCTCACCAAAACGGTTTCTGTAAAAAAACCTACGAGAAGTGTGGAGCATGAACCAGAGGCAATATACACTTACACCGAAATACTTGAATTGGGATTATATCCAAATCCTACACAGCGAGAACTCAATGTTCATGTAAAATTGAACACCACATCCGATGTAAAAATTCAAGTTTTTGACCTATACGGTCACCTGCACAACGAAGAACTGGTAAATGGAGTGGAGTTTACCCGATTATATGATGTTTCAGCAGTTCCAGCTGGCTTGTATTTCGTGCGCTGTGTAGCAGGTAAAAGTGTTCAATCGAAAAAATTTATAAAGATTCATTAGTATGAAAATTTCAATTTTTAAGGTATTTAAGTTAAGTGCTTTACTGCTGTTTGTTACTAGTTCAGCATTCGCCCAGCCATGTTTAAATGGTTGGAGTTACAGAACTCCAGTAGTTATAAATAACAGCAATGGTACTGCACTCTCAAATCACCAAGCCAAGTTTGTTTTTAATTCCCAAGATTTGGTGGTTGCCGGAAAAGCAAAAGCAGACGGAGGTGATATTAGAGTATTGGATAAGCTAGGAAATAATCTTTCTTTTTGGATTGAAAATGGGACATTCAATAAACCTTCAACTACTATTTGGGTTAAATTAACCACTGTAAATGCCGCAACAATAGATAGTATCTACCTGTTTTACGGAAACGCAACCGCAAATAACGTTTCTTCTGGCCAGGCAACCTTTGAGTTCTTTGATGATTTTACGGGTAGTTTTATTAATCCGACACTTTGGAATAAATGCGGTGGAGGAACGGTCACTGTTACTGGAGGAGAAGTAACCCTGCAATCCAATAACCAAGCGTCCAATGCTGTAATTTCTACTAAGGCTAGTTTTTCTTCTCCAATAGTTACCGAAGGTTATGTGAATGCGGTTTCAGAAGGCATAGGTTTTATGGGACAAATTAACGCAGCCGATAGTGGTTGGGCAATGGCTTATGAAAAATTGAATTCTGGGAATAAGGTAATGCGCATGCTTGCACTACGCGATAGTAGTACCTCGCTCACTTGTATTCAACACACAGACCAAGTACCTACACCAAATACTGAAGTTGCTGGAGCTACTTCAGGACTATGGAAATTCGCTTGGCACAAGGACGATACTGCTACGGTAAAATGGCCAGGAGGCAGCGTTACTCGTATTGATACTTCGATGGTATCAATATATGGCGATGCTAAACATGCAGTTATTGGTAACCTCTTTAATGCGGGTTCAATGAGTTTAGATTGGTTCAGAATTAGAAAGCACACCGATGTTGAACCTATTCTGGCGCTAGGTGCAGAATTGCAAACTGTAACCACAATTTCTGTAGGTCAAAATGGCCCATTGTGTCAAGACGATACCGTTCGGTTAACTGCCCCAACTTTTGTGGGCGCAACTTATGCTTGGAGTGGCCCAAATGCTTTTTCGAGTAGCGACCAAAACCCTAAAATTGGAGCGATAACTTCAGTTCAAACAGGTCAGTATTTGGTTACTGTTACCTTGCCAAATGGCTGTGCACCCGTAACTGGTTCAATTGATGTTGTAGTTTCTGATAGCTCTCAAATAGGCACCATTTCAGGAGCAACGACAGTTTGTGCTGATACCAACGCTGGTTTTATATCTATTGCAAACCAAACGGGAACGATTACTCATTGGCAAGAAGGCGCCACGGGCTCTGGACCTTGGATTACTCTTTCTGATTTAGATACGTTTATTACTTACACCAACTTAGCTCAAACCAAGTACTACCGCATGATAATAAAGAGTGGAGTTTGTCCAGCAGATACTGGCGCTCCTGCGAAGGTGCAAGTTGACCAGGTAAGTATAGGTGGTAATTTATTTGGCAACGCAGAGGTTTGTCGTTCTCATAATGGTGGCGTAATTAACCTTATTAATGAAAGAGGTGCAATTGACAAATGGCAATTGAGCGCAGATACAGGAAGAACCTGGGCCGATGTTACCAACACAACCAATCAACTGAGTTATTCAAATATTACCCGAGACCAATGGTATCGATTGCAAGTAACGAATGGAGTTTGTCCAACAGACACCAGCGATACGGTATTTGTAAATACCTTCGATATTCCTAATGTGCGTTTTGCGACCGATACGGTTTGTTTGGGAGTTACCACTCAATTTTCTGATTCTACAATTATTACCGATAGTAGAAAATCGACTTGGACATGGGCATTTGCAAAAGGAAAAGGTTCGAGTTTGCAACACCCGTCATATCAGTACCCGAGCGCAGGAACGTTTTCTGTTCAATTAAAAGTGCAAAGCGATAAAGGCTGTATCGACTCCTTAACGCAGAGCATTGTAGTTAATCCAGGACCTACCGTTGCATTTAGTCACCAAAATGTTTGTGACACCATTCCAGTAGTTTTTACAAATGCCTCAAGCGTTTCGGTAGGTACTATACGCGATTATTTGTGGACGTTTGGTGATGGCGATACTGCACAAAAAAGGGATACCAACCATTATTACCCAGCCGAAGGAAATTACTCAGCTCAATTAAAAATTGTAACGGACAAGGGCTGTAGCGATTCATTGTCAAAGGCAATTGAAATTTGGCCTAGAACGGCGTTAGGTTTTGATGTGGACAGTGTTTGCTTGGGAAATAGCATCACCTTTAATAACCGTTCAGTAACCAACGCTTCGTCGGTAGCTTACAATTGGACTTTTGGTGACGCTAATACTTCAACACTCAAACAGCCTATGCACACCTATGCTTTGGTGGACACTTTTGAAGTAAACCTGTTTTCCACTACCAATAAGGGTTGTAAAGATTTTGCTACTGATACGGTAGTTATTTTTCCATTGCCACAACCCGATTTTTCGTTTAAAGACGAATGTGTTTACGACACGGTTCGGTTTACCAATAATACCAATGTTCAGTTTGGCCATTTAACCTACAAATGGGACTTTGGAAACGGTTTTTATTCTGCTGATACGAACCCTACTTATTTGTATCAAGTGCCGAACAGATATTTGGTGAAGCTGGATGTGATTACCGACAAGGGTTGTTCGGGAGACACTGCTCAATGGGTGGAAACCTTTGCAATTCCAACCGCAAATTTCGAATTCAAAAATGTGTGCGATAGTTTCCAAATGCCGTTTACCAATACTTCAGCTATTTCTAATGGTAGTTTGACTTACCGTTGGAATTTTGGAGACAGCGATACCGCAGTACTACAAGACCCAAAACATCAATATCCAACACACGGTTTATACACGGTTTTTATGCAAACCATAAGTGATAAAAACTGTAAGGACTCGCTTAACAAGGTGGTTCAGATTTACCCAAGACCAATTCCAAGATTTACTTCCGATACGGTGTGTTTTGGTTTTGAAACAGAGCTAATAAATACGTCAATTATAGACACTGGAAAAATTGACGAATACGAATGGCGCTACGGTGATGGAGTAACGGCAATAGACAAACAACGGAATTATCTGTTTCTTAGACATGGAATTCACAAGGTAAACCTACGAGCGGTGTCAGACCAGAACTGTATTAAGGACACTATAATTGACGTTTTGGTAGAAGAAGAACCTCTTGCAAATTTTACTGTGCAAGATGTTTGTTTCAAATTCGATATTGAGCCAAAAAACCTGAGCAGCATTAGCGCTGGAGAATTGAATCATTTATGGCGATTTGGTGATGAAAACATCGATACAACCGAAAATCCGATTCACCGATACGAAAAATCTGGCATTTACGAAATAGAATTGTTGAGCACTTCGGCATTTGGGTGTATGGATTCAATTAAGAAATTTGTGGAGACCTATAAAAGACCTTTTGTTGATGCCGGAGAAGAAAAAACTACCAGCAAAGGATTTGAGATTCAGTTAGATGCACTAGCAGATTCAGGTTCGTTTCAATGGTCACCAGCAATAGGTGTTGACGACAATGGTGCAATGCGACCAAATGCAAACCCTGAAGACACGACCTTATTTACGCTGTTGGTCACCGATAAATTTGGCTGCCAGAGTTCGGATAGTGTTAATGTGAATGTTCTACCCGATTACAAATTGGTTATTTACAATATCATCACACCTGATGATAATGGTGAGAACGATGTTTGGTACATTGATAATGCCGAAACTTACCCCGATTTACATCTTTGGGTTTATGACAAATCGGGACGGGAAGTGTACCAGTCTGATGGTTATAAAAACGATTGGATTGGCTCAAGTGGGAGTGACCCATTGCCGGATGGTTCCTATTATTATGTAATCAACTTTGATAATTCCGATAGAATTTACAAAGGTTCGTTAACCATTCTAAGAAATCTGTAGCAATATGAAAAACAAGATATTTATAGCGTTGGTTTTGAGTGCTTTTTGTTTTGAAGGAGCACTAGGTCAAATGGATTTGAATTCGTCCAATTACTTTATCAATCCGTTTGTTTTGAATCCAGCTTATGCTGGAAAATTTAAACAACAATCCATTTTACTTGATGTTCGAAAAGATGCCTCTGGTATTGATGGAAGTCCTACCTCTCAGTATTTGACTTACGATTGGGGTGTAGTTCCTGAAAAAATTGGAATTGGATTGATGTTTAAGAATGATGTGGAAGGGTTAATGCGTCATCATGTTGGATACGCTGCATTTAGCTATCGTGCTCAGATTGCAGAAGAGCATTATTTTGATTTAGGAGTGAATGCTGGGTTAGTTTATCGAGGAATAAATTTCGATAACATTAGAGCCAAGGATGCTCAAGAGTCTGTCTTGCTTTCCGAGAATAATTATTCTTCGACATTTGATGGAGGCGCTGGTTTTAGATATGTCTGGAAAGATTTAGAGGTAGGGTTTGCCATGAACCATATTACTGAGCCAAACTTTTCTTACACGAACACTATTGACCAAACTAATTTGCAAAGTAGCTTACTGCGCCAGTACATAGGAACCATAGGCTATAACTATGAAATTAATCAAGATTTTGCTGTAAAACCATTAGTTGTACTAAGGTCTTCTCATGGAGCTCCAATAAAGTTTGAAGGTGGAGCAGCTGGTTGGTGGAAAGACCAAGTTTGGTTAGGCATTTTGTACAAACAAGATTTAGGAATTAATGCAACGGTTGGACTGGAACTTTCTGAGAAAATGAGCTTTGCCTATTCTTACCATTACTACACAGGTTCTTTGTCAAACGTAACTACAGGTGCGCACGAAATAATTCTTGGACTGCGATTAGGAAAGAAAAAAGACCCGAAAGCAGATGCAAGATTTGAAGAACTAACAAATCAAAACGCGGAACTTTTTGAGCAATTAGAAATATTAAAACAGCAAAACGAGGCCAATAAAAAAGAAATTGATGATTTAAAGCAAGGATATTCTGAAGCTCAAAAAGATTCTATGAAAGCCGTGATTGATGGTTTACAAGAATTACACGACCATTACGACGACCACGTAGAAAAAATCACTTCAGAAAAAGACGACCATTCCATTCATGTGGACAGTGTGCATCATTCATCAGAAGATTTGGACGCTAAGTATAGAGTTATAATAGGTTCTTTTAACGAAATGGGTCACGCTACTTCTATGCAGAAGATTTTGCAGAGAGAGTACAGTCAAGGTTCGGAGTTGATGAAAAACGAAAAATCTGGCAGGTTTTTAATTTATTCCAAAGAGTGCGAGCACCGAGAAGATTGCCGTGGTGAATTGGTTCGGGTTAAAAAGTTAAACTCGAAAGGTGTGATAAAGGGTGAGCCTTGGTTGTTGAAAGTGGAGTAGGTTAATCGGGAAATAGTCCCGTTTAGATATACTGCTGCTAATTTTCAATTTTTTCAGTGAGCACTTCCCATTCCTGCATTTTCAGGTCTAAGTTTTTTTGAATTTCGGCATGCTCGAAAAACAGCTTTTTTGAAGCCTCATTTTCACCATCGTAAAATGAAGGGTCGCTCATTTTGTTTTCCATTGCAGCAAGTTCCAATTCTAGTTTTTCAATTTTTTGCTCGCATTTTCTCAAATCGGAACGCAATCGACGCTGTTCTTTTTCTTGGACTTTTTTGTCAGCGTATGCAACTTTGCCTTCGCCACGCGTTTCCGGTTGTTTTTTTGATTCTGGAGCTTTTTTCTCTGCTTTTGGGGTTTGTTCAAATTCTCTGAAATGGTCGAGCTTGTACTTGTCCAAAAATTCAGAAATATCTCCAAGATGTTCCTTAACTCCCGTAGGGGTAAATTCGAAAGTCTTTGTTGTTAAGTCGGTCAAGAAGTCTCTATCGTGTGAAACTACGATTAGCGTTCCATCGAAATTTTGCAACGCTTGTTTCAATACGTCTTTTGCTCGCATGTCCAAGTGGTTAGTTGGCTCATCAAGAATAATCAAGTTATTTTCGAAAAGTAATAGCCGAGCCAGCGCCAAACGAGATTTTTCTCCACCAGAAAGCACTTTTACTTTCTTGTCAATATCCGCTTCTCTAAACAGAAATGCGCCTAATAAACCTCGCAATTTGTTGGTTTTAGTCCAGTCTCCGGTTGCTTCAGCTTCCAAAGTTTCCAAAACGGTAGCGTCTTTACTCAGCGTTTTTTCTTGAACCTGAGCATAGTAGCCTTGTGCTACATTGTGTCCAATAGTCAGTTCACCTGTACACTTTTCCTCTCCAGTAATTAGTTTTACAAGAGTTGTTTTGCCCATTCCGTTTTTACCTACAAACGCCACACGGTCTCCTCGTTGCATTTTGAAGTTCATGTTCTTGAGCACATGCTTGTCCTCGTAATGTTTATTTACACTTTCTGCTTCAACAACTACTGCACCCGAACGTGGAGCAGGAGGGAAGTGAAATTGAATGGACGATTCATCAAATTCATCCAATTCGATTCGGTCAATTTTTTCGAGCATTTTTATCTTACTCTGAACCTGCTTCGATTTACTGGCTTTTGCTTTAAACCGAGTTATAAATCGTTCTTGTTGGTCGATGTGTTTTTGTTGGTTTTTGTAGGTTGCAATTTGAGTGTCGTACCGCTCTTGTCTCAACTCCAAATATTTAGTGTAGGCGGCTTTGTAGTCATAGATTTTTCCAAACACAATTTCAACCGTTCGATTCGTGATATTGTCCAAAAATCTGCGGTCATGACTCACCATCACAATTGCTCCGGGATAGGCTTGAAAGTATTCCTCTAACCACAAAATGGATTCGATGTCAAGGTGGTTTGTAGGTTCGTCCAACAGCAACAAATCCGGTTCAGTAAGCAGAATTTTAGCCAATTCCACTCTCATTTGCCATCCTCCACTGAATTCTGCCAAAGGCTTTTCAAATTCGTCTCTACTGAAACCTAGCCCCTTAAGAACCTTTTCAATTTTGGACTCCATTTTCTCGGATTCCATAGTCCCCAGCTTCGCATGAATTTCATTTAATCGCTCAATTAGTGCAGAGTAGGAATCGCTTTCGTAGTCAGTTCGTTCAATAAATTGAACATTTATATCTTTAACTTCTTGCTCCAATTCAAGCACTTCTTTAAAAACTTCCATGGTTTCGCCAAATACGGTTTTATCGTACTCCCAATTCATCTCCTGCGGAAGGTATCCCACGCGTTTTTCTCCGCTTATATCAATGGTTCCGGTTGTAGGGGCTTGAGCACCGGCAATAATTTTAAGCAAAGTTGATTTTCCTGCACCGTTTTTGCCAACTAGACCTATGCGGTCTTTTTCGCGAATCATGAACGATAAATCGGCAAAGAGTTCTTTGCCACTGAGAAACATGGAAATTTTTGAGACTGAAAACATGGGCGGCAAATATAATTGGGTTGGTTAGTTTGGTTGTGTAAACTTTCTAATCTTCAATGGATAAAAAATAAGGAAAAGGGTAGTGCATTGAAAAGAAACCATACCCGCCTTCTAAATTGGTTGGTAATGTGGTGGGTTCACCTACAAAAGGGATGGTATTTCTAGATCTTTCTCTGGCGTTCAGAAAATTGTAATAGTCTTCACTAATGTTTGACAATGTATAGAAAATGGTGTCGTCTGGAGAAATAGCAATATCAAAAACGGTGTGTTCTTGTCTAATATTCTGTCCATCAAAGCCATCGTCTGTCACCAACCAAGTCTCAGAGTAATCACTAAATAGGTTTCCGAACCCAGAAAAATCGCTTTGTGGACCTCCACCTTTACTTCCGCCAATACTTCCTTCAATTCCACCGTCAGTTCCAGGTTCAGGAAGTTTTGGATTGATATACACATTGAACATATAAAAGTTTTTTCCTGGAGGGTCGTTGAAATTATAGGTCATATTCAGATTGGTACGTCCAGTCTCTCGATAATCAAGTATTGCCGATCCGCCATTAATTGCAATCGGTTGCAGAACTTGAGTCGAAGCTTTTGCGGTTTTTGAGTTTTCTGTATCCTCAATGTTAATGGTGTAGGTAGGGCCAACTTCTTGAATAACATCAATAGTGAAATATAGTCCCGGGTTTATCTCAATTAATTCAACACTTCTGTTGTTGTAATCTATCGTCACTTTAGCATTCGTAACCAGATATGCACTCAAATCTTCTTCATCAAAACTTCCTTCTGTGCCATCGCTCAATGCGCTAAAGGAGCGTGTAATGGCTACAATCATTCCTCGGTCAGGAATAATTTGTGTACTTACAACCAGTTCACTCTCAGCTTGTTCTACTTCTAAGTCTAGCGGCTCTGGTGTACAGCCAATTATTGAAAACAAGAGTATGCCAACTACAATATATTTCATCAAAATTTAAAATTATAAGAGAAGTAAGGCAAAAAGCCAAACAACCCTGGTTGCACATATTTATAACCTGTTTCTGTACCTTCTATTTGCACTTGAAAAGGAGCGGCTCTATTGTAAACATTGTAAGCGCCTATATTCCATTCGCCTTGCCAACGACCTTTCAATTTACTTTTTGGTTTAAATACCAAATTCAAATCCAATCTGTGACTAGGTGAAAGGCTCACCGAATTTCGTTCTGCGTATATGGGTACGATGTCAATACCAGTTAAAGTTGGGTTTGGTATTACGTATTGGCCAGTTTGCGGTGTAAATCTCGGCCCAGAACTATATACCCATATTGCTGAAACAGACCACCACTTGAATATTTCGTAGGTGAGGGTAGAAGAGAAATCGTGCCTTCTGTCGTAACGTGCCCAAAAACGTTTTCCATCGTTTAATTCATCAAATAAACGGGTTGACCACGAAAGAGTGTAACCCATCCATCCCGATAATTTTCCTCTTCGTTTTTTTAATAAAAATTCAGTTCCGTAAGCATCGCCTCTGCCTTGTAGAAGCTCATCTTCAAAGTCGTTGTTAAGAATAAGATTCGCACCTTCTCTATATTCAATAACGTTTCGCATGTTTTTATAATAGGCTTCAACAGTTGCTGTGGTCTTAATTTTTGGAAACAAGTGGTCGTACCCAATTGCAACTTGGTCGGCCGTCATTGGAGCAACATTTTCCGTCACCGGGTACCACAAATCTGTAGGCAATACCACGCTCGCACTAGAAACTCGATGCAAGTATTGCCGCATTCTTGAGTAAGATAGTTTTACTGCGTTGTTTTCGTTTAAGGTATATCTACTGGCTAATCTGGGTTCCAATCCAATGTAATTTTTGCCCTCCACCACAGTACCACTCAAACGGAGACCTAGGTCTAAAGCCAATAATCCATCTAGGAATTTATGTTTCGAGACACCGTAACCGGCGTATTCAAAATTGTTTAATTCTGGGCCTTTGTTACTTTCTAAAAATGCCGCGATTTCTCCACTAGTATTAATGATGTTTGGTTCGAAATTTCTGTAAATTAAATCGCCTCCATATTCAATAATATGTTTGCTATTGCGTCGATAGGTGAATTTGGGCTTTACGCCCAAATCAAAAACTTTCGATTGCACCTTCAGTTCATTCTCATCAAATCGTCCGTTTATATCATAGGAAAATGAGGTATTTACAATGCTAATGTCGGAGGAAAGTTTGGCTGAGTAAATTCTGTTCCATCTTAGGGTTTGTGTGAGGTTAAATTTATTGTAACCAAAATTAGAATTGAATGCATCTGGGTCATCACCATCATTTACCGCTAATATGTCTTTACCAAAATAGATACTATACCAAAGCGTATTTTTTCCGTTGATTTCGTAGCCAATTTTTCCATTCACATCGTAGAAATAATAGGGCACGTCTTGTCCTGCAAGGCTTGCCACTTGGTCAATATAAGTTCTTCTTCCAGCAATTAAAACGGTTCCTTTACCTTTGGCAAAAGGCGATTGTAAGGTTAATCGGCTTGAAAGAAGGCCAATACCTCCTTGTCCTTGCAACGAATCGGCAAAGTCTGTTTTCGATTCAACGTCAATCACTGAAGACAATCGGCCTCCGTAATTGGCAGGAAAAGCACCTTTGAGAATCGTAATATCTTTTACAACATCATTGTTGAAGATGGAAAAGAATCCAAACAAATGCCCAAATTCATATAGAGGGGCATCATCGTATATAACTAAGTTTTGGTCGGCATTTCCACCTCTCACAAAAAGACCAGTAGATCCTTCAAATCCAGCAGAAATTCCGGGCAGGAGTTGGGCCGCTTTGATTAAATCGACCTCTCCACCAATAGCAGGAAGGTATTTAATTTCTCGCATATCGAGTTTTACAGCACTCATTTGAGTCGATTGAACGGCCGCGGCTTCTTCTGAGACGGTTGCAGTCACTTCAAAGGTTTCCAGTTCTTGGAGGTCTTGGTCCAGAGATATTTTAGGGTTTAATTTTAATTCGGAAAGGGATATTGATTTCTTCTTGTAACCTAAAAAGGAAATTAGCACAGTACTCGAATCTGTTATTTTATTCTTGTCAGGAATGGTAAATGAATATTTTCCATTTTCATCGGTTGTGGTTCCCAAACGAGTACCCTTTATTTGAATTGTCGCGAAAGGCAATAGCTCTTTTGTACTTCCGTCAATCAACTGTCCAGAAATTATTTCTTGGGCAAAGGAATCAACACCTAGAGTAATTACTATTAATGTAAAAAGTATTTGGAATCGTTTCATTTTACTTTTTCGCAGACGATAAACGCCAAAGCTCTACTAATAGTGTAAAACGTTTAAAAAAAAGTAAGGGTTGAAAACAAATTTGAAACCTCACAAAATTTAAGGTTTCCAATTTAATTGCGAAAACTTGTTTCGCTTTTGGGCAAAGAATTTCCAAACCATACTTTTAGGGAAAATACCTCGTAAGTTAGGAGTGCTTTTTAGTTTATTTACGGCTGAACGTTTTTTTAGCCACTTTGGTAAGTACCATAAAAACTGAAAATGTGCCTTGCTAATTGCCGGAATAGTGTTCCAGTTGCCATCCACCATCATTTTCAAAAGCGTTAGAAAATCCATACAAAATCGAATAGGAATTTTCCAAATAGATTCGTAAGGTGGTAAGTTCTTGAGCATCATAATTAGGTTGTTTCTATGATTTCGAAAAACCTTTGCCGGGCTTCCATATTTAATAATGAAACCACCCATATGATATACAACTGATTCAGGATGAAACATGATTTTGTAACCCATGTTTTTCAATCTCCAGCACAAATCAATCTCTTCCATGTGTGCGAAAAAATCATTATCTAAACCTCCGGCTTCATGGTACAAATCGGCGCGGATAAACAAGCATGCACCAGAAGCCCAGAATATCTCTTGAACCGTGTCGTATTGCCCTTTATCTTCTTCAACCACGTTAACAATTCGACCTCGACAAAAAGGGTAGCCTAAGTAGTCGATAAACCCACCAGCAGCACCAGCATATTCAAATTCATTGCGTCTGTCCCAACTCATTATTTTTGGTTGGCAAGCTGCAATCCTGTGGTCAGATTCTAGTAGCTCAAGAATAGGTTCTGTAAAATTAGGGGTGACTTCAATATCGGAACTGATAAGGCAATAATATTCGGCTTCAATTTGACTTAAACTTTCGCAATAGCCATTCGTAAATCCATGATTTTCTTTGAGCGTAATGAGGCGAACATCTTTGTGTTCTTCTTGAACATAATTACCCAAACTATCTGCCGATGCATTATCGACAACGACTATTTCGTAATTTTTACCTTGAGGAATACAGGCCTTTATTTTTGGTAAGTAATTCTTTACCAATTCAAGGCTGTTGTAGCTCAGTAAAACTATAGCAAGTTTAGGTTTTGACATTCGTATTTGTCCTTAAAAAAAGTGCGCAAATATATCGGTAAAAAAGACTTATCTTGGATTGTCCCAATATTCTCTTGCGCGCCCACCACGAGTGTATCCTGGGTCAAGTTGGTCTAAATCGTGCATAGAAGTATTGCGTTGTTGCAGCATCATTTCCCAGCGAGGGTTATTTGCCTCAGTAAATATGGTAGAATGCAGCAGTTCGTAGTCGTTGGTTACATTGTCATTGGACCAAAAAACAAACCGACCATTCGTTTGGTTATTGATTTGGAAATAATGCCAAACTTCATAAGGGTAGGAGTTAGGTTCGTTGGGTACTTCCATTCGTGAATTTGGTTTTCCATATTTGAGGTAAATGCGACCTCTGTCTGTATTATATCCTTTGCGAATTCGAGTGCCAAAGACTTCGTCAACTGCTATCACATTTTGCCAGTATTCTTCCCATTTTTTCTCAGGTTCAAGTTCACTTCGTTTTACCCAAAAAGCATAAAAGTACTTTTTCATGACCTCCAAAGAGGTGTCTCTTTTTTGTTGTGTGTAATTATCAATAAAGCGTTGCTCCGAGTCATCTGCAATGGGTCTAAGGCTGGCAACGAATTCAGAAATTGTATCTATACTATTTATTTCATCTACAAAAGTTGAGGCAGTTGAAATACCATTTAAATCTATCTCAGCGTTATCGGCCTCAACATTACTTCGCTGAAAAAACAGGCTTTTATGTGCAATTAGGTTATTCGATTTATCTCGAGCTTCGATGATCAAGTCGTAATTACCTGATTTTAAGTTTTCAATATTAAATTCACGAAGTACAACGTTTACAGGAGCAGTTTTTTGACGCATGTAACCTACAAAACTGTTTAATGTCTGGGTGTTTTCGTGTTTGGCGATGTAATACTTTACTAAAAACAAGTCGTCTTCTAATAACGAATCGGAATTGTAAATTTCAGTGTAAAATTTTAGTTTCTTTTTGTTGTCCGGGTAAAACGTAGATAAGTATGGCACTACATTGTATCCACTTTTCGACAAGACAGAATTTTCATCAGATTTGGAAAAATTATCTACAAGTTCAATTTCCGAAAATTGGATTTTGTTTTCCTCAAAGCCAACCGTTAGTTCACTTTCAGAAATTACAGGTTTGTCCTCAGCATTTGAATCATCTAACTTTAAACTTAGTTTATAATCTCCATTTGGAACAGCAAAGCGTTGCTGATCTAGAAAATTGGGTTTAATCATTGAAGAATCACTGATTTTGGGACTGAGAATGGCAACCTTATCGAAACTAATGATTTTATCACCATCGGTAACTGTGTAGGTTACTTCAATTTTAGCCTGAAACGAGGTTTCATCAATCTTAACAAATTTGGCGCTTTCTCCATTTATTAGAAGGTAGGTTTCGACATAAGGGCCTTTGTTTGGAGCAGAAAAGACGTTACTCGAAAATAATGCTTGCAATTGCTGCCCGTTCGCTGAACTTACCAGAGCAATTAATATGCTCAGAATACAATGTTTAATACTTCCCAAGAGTCAATTCTTTGAACAAAGGTATGAAAATCCCGTGCCATCATTGTTTTGTTGAGTGAGTGGTTGATTAAGATTTATTAACCCAGAATGCTCTGTAAATGTCCTCTATCTAACCTTTTGAACCAAGCGGGATTATTTACTTTTGTATCAATTAGTAAGAACATCAAATTTTAATAAAATGGCATTAGAATTAACAGATTCAAATTTTCAAGCTGAAGCGCTTGATTCAGATAAAGTTGTATTAGTAGATTTTTGGGCAGAGTGGTGTGGACCGTGTAAAATGATAGGCCCAGTTGTAGAGCAAATCTCTCAAGAGTTTGAAGGTAAAGCAGTTGTTGGGAAATTAAATGTAGATGAGAATCCAGAAACTGGTCAGAAGTACGGTATTCGTTCTATTCCTACTATTCTTTTTATGAAAGGTGGTGAAATTGTAGATAAACAAGTTGGTGCAGTTTCTAAAGATGTTTTAGTAAGCAAGTTAGAAGCACACATGTCATAACGTTATTTGTGACGTGAATATTGAAGTCCGGTTTTTACCGGACTTTTTTTTTCTAAAATTGTAGCTATGCCTATTAATCAAAATTTATCTCGACAGTACAGTTCCTTGGAGCTTTTCGCCAGAGGTGTGGTTGAAGGTTTTTTGACCGGATTGCATCGTTCGCCCTACCACGGTTTTTCAGTTGAGTTTTCTGAACATAGAGCATATAATACAGGTGAATCGACCAAAAATGTAGATTGGAAATTATTTGGAAAAACAGAACGACTTTTTGTAAAGAAATACGAAGAAGAAACGAACCTGAGATGTCAGCTCGTTATTGACAACAGTTCTAGTATGTATTTTCCTGTTGGTGCAACTGGTAGAGATGCCGGTATGCGTAATAAAATTGACTTTGCTGCTCATGCCGCGGCATCATTTATGTTTTTGCTCAAGACTCAGCGCGATGCCTCTGGGTTGAGTATCTATAACGAAAAACTGAATATTCATCTTCCAGCAAAAGTGGCCAATTCGCATCAGCAATTAATGATGCAGGAACTGGATAAGCTTATCGAGAATGTAGATGTAAACAATCAGAAAACCAATACAGTACAGGCGCTACATGAAATTGCAGAAAATATTCCGAGGAGATCTTTGGTTATATTGTTTTCAGATTTGTTTGATAGTGCTACTGACAAAGAAGAGCTTTTTTTAGCGCTCCAACATTTAAGGTACAATCAACACGAAGTAATCGTATTTAATGTAACTGATCAAGCGTTGGAGTATGAATTAAAATTTGAAAATCGTCCACACACTTTCGTGGATATGGAAACCGGGGAGAAATTAAATTTAAACCCAAGCCAATTAAAAAAACAATACCAGCAAGCAACAGAAAAATTTGAACGAGAACTATCTGTACGTTGTGGTCAATTTGGGATTGATTATAACCTAATTGACATTCAAAAAGGATTTTCCCCGTTGTTTCTGGCCTATTTGGCCAAACGTTCTAAAATGACGAGATAATTCTATCCAAAGATTAAAATACTAGAAATAAAAGCGATTGCCACAATAATATAAACTACACTAAAGTTAACTGCGCCACCATCTTCGTATGGTGCTTCTGGTAAATTGTTATCCGCCATAATATTTTACTTAAAATTTGAAGCAGCTAAATTAAGCAACTTCCATTGCTGATACTGCCTATGGTAGTAGATATTTATAAAAATTTCATCAATTAGTTGTGAATAATCGAACAATCACGATTAGAAGAAAAACTGTAGCGATAGCTATTAACACGTACATTAGGTTACTAAAGACGCCATCTATATTTGATTCCAGTCCAAGCTTTTCATTGTTTTTAATAGAAGAATTAGCTGTGTCAAGCTTTTCGTTACTGGTCGCAACTGTTTCTTGATTTTTGGCATATTGTAGGGCCACTTTTGTTTTATTATTAATACTATCATTCATTAAATTATAAGTTCTCATGAAGGCAAGTGCTCTTTTGTTCCCGCCTAATTTTTCATAGAGAATGCTCAATTTTTCAGATGTATTTTGAATGTACGTAAGCGAACCGTTTGAGACTGCCAGCTTATAGGAATTAGATAGGTATTGCTCGGCTTCAAGGAGATTGTTGGCCTCTAGGTTAGACAGTCCAATATTAAACTTGTCAATGCATTGACCCATTCCGTTTGAAAGATGCTCATCTATTTCTAATGCTTTTTTGTAATGTGCTATGGCGGTTTTGTAATCCTGTAATTTTGAGAAGACAATTCCAAGATTATTGTAATCGGCAGAAAGGCTAAGACTATCGTTTTTAATGCTATCTATTTGGAAAGCTTTCAGATAATAAGTTCTAGCAACATTGTAATCTTCCAAACCCATGTAGGAATTACCAAGGTTATTATATGCAGAAGTTAATCCGGCCGAATCGTTTTGGGCGATTAAGTAATCAAGATACCTGAAATTATACTTTAAACTCAAATCGTACTTCCCCATTTTTTCAAAAACTACTGCTAAACTGTTGTGTATTATAGCAGTGTTTCGCTTGTCTTCATCAGCTTTGAAGATAGACAACCCTTCTTCGAAATGTTGTATTGCCTTTTCGTAATGTTCAGCTTCAACCGCAAAATTTCCTATGTATAAATAGCACCTTCCCTTCAAGCTTTTGGGTAAGTCATCCTCTAAGTATTGAAACACTAATTGGCAATAAGAGTAAGCCTTATGGTATTTCCCTTCTTGATAAAATGACAAGCTTTTGGCAAGTATATCATTCACAATTTTTTCAGAAGATGATGACGAAACTTCGGTTTGATTCTCAATACTTCCATTTCCTTGACCAAGGATAATATTGCTGAATGAGTACAGCACAAAAAAGAAGAAGAGAAGAGTTTTTGGAAACATCTGAGTGGGATACGGGACTAAGTTAAATAAGTTGTGAATAATTACATAATCGCGTTGAACAAAAAATACCTTTTGAACGTTTCTTTGTAACCTTGTGAAACACTTTCTAATTCTATTTTTTTCGTTCTTACCTTTTGCAGGTATAACGCAGTCCAAAACTGATTTTGTTGACTACGAGCAATTAAACACTCAATTTCTAGAGTTTTTGGCAAAGTCTAAAATAGACCAGTACCGAATAATGAAGGGATTGGATAAACTACGAAGCGATTCTATGTTGTTGCTTCCAGCTTGTGATCACTCCGAATTTATGCTCTCGAACAACAAACTGACGCATTTTCAAAAAAGAGGAGCAAAGCATGATCCCCAGCGTCGATTTGATTTTTTCGGAATAGACAATGTACAGGCAGGAGAGAATGTATTGTACATACCCATAAATACCTTGTTGAAGGTTGAATATCAAAAAGACCCGTTAGAAATAAAAACCTATGAGGATTTAGCGGAGGCTGTAGCGAAAGCATGGAGACATTCTAAACCACATTACGCCAACATTCTTACTGAGGAGTTCACGGTAACTGCACTGTGTATTCGAATAGATAAGAAGACGGAAATGTTGTGGGCAACTCAGGCTTTTGGTCAAGTCGTCGGTGAACATGAATTAACTAAAACCAATGAAAGTTTTCCCTATGAGTCTTTTTATTCGCACGTAAAAAAAAAACTAAAAAAGACAAGCCACTAAAACCAGTTTCCAAGTATGAATGGGGCTTAAAGCAACCAGAGTCGTTTGCAGATTGCCCAAGAGAACTCAACAATAAAATTGATTTATCAAACTTGAAACTGCAAGTCACCCGAAGTAAGGTATTACTGTGCGTTTATGATTTGAATAAAATTAAAAGACTTTTTAATTCGAATAAAGATGGGTTGGTAGTTGAATTAACCACCTTTAGCAACGCCTTTGGTTGTGAAACACTTGACCAGAATGAGAATAGACGAAATGGGTTAAGTGCCATTGACGGTCAATTGTTAAAACCAATTTTTAGAAAAGATATTCTAAAACAAATTGCTCAGCTAGAGGAAGAGAACAGAACTCGTAAAAAAGTCAGGGGAGAAAAGCGTTGCAATTTTATTGAGCTGGGAGAAACGCCACCTGAAATTGCTGAAAAGCCAGTAAACGCAAGACTTTTTTATGTGAAAAATAAAAATCTATGTGCTGAAATTGAGTTTTTTGGCTTCTGCGGAGAGCAACTACAATATAAACCCAGTGAACTGCCATTGAAATTTGATTTACCTCAAAATAAATTCACACCAATTTCCGATACGTTTGAGATTGAAGTCAACGTAAAATTTGAAAAATCATCAAGTAGTATTTCTAGCGCAGCCATTGATACTTTGCTCCAACAACTTGAAGCGAAGGAACTAGAAGTGAAAAAAGTTAAAATTGATGCTTATGCTAGTATTGAAGGTAATCAGGATAACAATCACGAACTATTTGAACAACGAGCAAAATCACTAATAGGCCAATTAAATAAGTACCAAAAACGGGAGATTATTTGGTCGGTAAACGCACAAGAAAATTGGAGATTATTCTACGACCAAATTATTGGAACCAAATGGTTTTACTTGAATTCATTATCGAAAGGCAAAATAAGGGTTGAAGTGAATAAGGTTCAAAACCAGGCTGAATTAGAATCTCTTTTAGCGGAACAGCGTACCGCAGCAATTTCTATTGTTGTATTGCCAAAATTGAGTGACAATTGGATATTTAAGTTGGCTAAGAGTGAATGGGAGCATTACCTTAAAATGTATAACCCTTCTTTTGTTAATCCAAATAAAATTGAAAGAATGGAGCAACTTCAGTTGTATTTCTATTCGAATTTTGGTTTGTTTTCGTCTTCACAAAAACAATGGGTAAGTCAGCTATTTGTTCAAGGATATTCTGATAAAGTTGCTCTGCTCAGGTATCGGCAGCATTTGTTTAATGCGCTTGAAAATGGTGTAGGAGAGCCCATTGAAACCGTTGAACTTTTGAAAAAACTGAACAAGGTGTTGCAACTTCCTGAAATAGATTACAACATAAAATCAATTATAGCAGAACATGCTCACCTGTTTGATGAAAAAACTAAAATTCCCTTGATTAAATCGTTGATGCTACAATCTCAAAATGATCTTAAGTTAGCCGAACTGTATCAAGAGTTGGAGCTGTGGTATCATATCGAAATGGCAAATTTGGTTTTTGGTTCTCAGAATAAAAAGAATAGGAACAAGGCTGAAGTTTCATTAGAATATGTCCGTGAGTTTTACATCACACCAAAGTCCGATTCTAAAGATTCCATTGACCTTGCATCGTTTTTTATATTATTCGACAAAATGGATTGGGCACTCGAATTATTAAAACCCATTGCCTTTGATTCTGTTGCCAATCCTAATAAAAAAGCCGCCCTGAAACTATACTTAAGAAACTGCCTGAATATAGATTTGGACGGAAGAGATACCGAAATGAATTTTGTAGTAATGAACGCTTTTGAAGAGTTAGGACAAAATCAATGGTGCAGATTATTTTTTACTCCCTGCCAGGTTCCATACAAAGTTTTTGATTACCCAGCTTTGCGCACCTTGTATTGCACCGCCTGTGGAGATTTTATTTCTACTTCGACTGGCGAATAACTTCTGTAAACAACAGTTTGTTGCTTGAACTGTAGAATTCAACCCTTATTTCACGTTCGCCGCGCTTTCCCGAAAAACTCAGCTTGGCATAATTGCGCTCTTTGATGGCGCTGCCTTTCATGCGCAATGGATTTTCTTCTTTCAATTTTTTGTGGGCTCTAGAGGTAATTGGAGAACTGGTAATATCGTAAATAGAATTTTCTTCATTCAACGTCAATTTTGAAATTTCGGAATGGTGTCGGTCACCAGTAAGAAAAACTACATTTTTAATGTTTTCACTTTTGATGAACGAAATGATAGCATCTCTTTCTTTAGGAAAGTTCGAAATGTTTTCATAGACCTGAACGGGATTTAAAAACTGACCTCCAACCATTATTATTTTGAAGGAAGCTTTACTGTTTTTAAGAGCCGATTTTAACCACGTAATTTGTCTTTTTCCAAGTAACTTGGTTTTGGCCGAATCGTATTTAGGTGTCCTATTCCAACGGTTATCTAACAAAAAGAAATCTATGTCGGCATAGCTAAATTGACCAGAGATGCCTGTTCCAGAACTTACATCGTAATTTGGATTAGCCCAAAAATCTTTGAACGCTTGTAAGGTGATGTCCTTATTGTAGAAGGTGCCAACCGCATCATTTGGCCCGAAATCATGGTCGTCCCAAATGGCGTAATGGTGCATACTTGAAAGTAGGGGCTGTAATTCAGAAACACTTCTCGTGTGCGTATTTCTGTAATAAATACCAGTTTTACTGTCCCAATCTACTTCTCGGTAATAGGTGTTATCGCCAAGCCAAAGCATAAGTTTAGCATCTTGTTTTGCCATGTTCTCAAAAATTTCGTAATCTCCTCCGTAAGGTTTACCAGGGCGGTCGTATTTTTTTTCAATAACGTAAACACAACTTCCAGTCAATAATGAGAAATTGGGCGGTTGAGTTCGCCATTGCCACAATTCTGGAACATAAATTTTACACGGGTAATCCAATTCAATTTTTACATTATTAATTTCCAAATAGTAATGGTAAGTCTGCCCGGGTAGAACTTTGTCGGCTAAAAGTGTTGCTGCGAAGGCAGAGGCTTTAGAAGTAATGACAGGAGTTGTTCTTAATTTTTCGGTCGGGTTTTCTTCAGTCCAATATACAGCTGTAACCTTTGCACTCTCAGTGGTTTGGACCCATATTACTGCTTCTTTAAAGGTTACATATCCGTTCATTGGACCGGATTGAAGTAACGATTTTTGAGCAAACAATGAAATTGAAAGCAATAAACAAAGTAGGACTGAAATACCATTTTTCATAATCGTAAGATTTGGGAAAATCAAAGTAAATGATAGTTAATTAATTGAAGGTTATTTGAAAAAAAACTTCTGGCAAAAAATTTGATAACAAGCAACAATTACTTTTGCCCAAAATGAGAAAGCCGTTTTACACTTTTTTGAATCTATTGTTCATTGCAACATTGGTTGCTTGTACAACCTCTAGTTCCCTCTATAAGAAAGGGAATCAATTGGCCGCTGCAGGCATGAATAAAGAAGCGGCAGATTTTTTCTATAATTCTCTAAACAGGAATGCCAATAATGTAGATAGTCGAATTGCTCTTAAAGGTATTGCTCAAAAAGTGTTGGAAAGCGATTTGCAAAAATTCTATCAAGCGCATGGGGCAGACCAATACAAGGAGGCGGTATATTCTTACCGTTCCGCAATTGCATATAAAGAGCGCATGTCGCGATTTGTGGAATTGGATATTCCTCCATATTACGAAGATTATTATAAGGAATCTAAGAATGTGTATTTGGAAGAACGGTATGTTGAGGCTAAAAAATTAATAAAAGAAGAAAAGTTTGATGCAGCGAATGAGGTCTTGGAAGAAATTCTAAAAATTGATAAAAACTATAAAGACGCTGCAGATTTAGAAAAATATTCTGATGCCGAACCTCTGTATCGAAAAGCCATGGACGATTACGATGCAAAAAAATACAGAACGTCCTATTATGAGTTTGAACGTGTACTTAATATCAGCGCAAACTATAAAGACGCTAGTTATTATAAGGGTGAAGCGCTTAAAAAAGGAAGGCTTACAATAGCTGTTTTACCAATTACCGGTTCTGCTGCAGACAAAGCATCTGCCGAAATATTATTTACCACGGTAATGCAAAAATTGTTGGCCCTAAATAATCCTTTTATAGTGGCTATAGACAGAAAGAATACTGACTTAATCATTAATGAACAAAAGTTGGGTTTGTCTGGGGTTTTGGATCAGAATACAGCAGCTGAAACAGGTAAGTTGTTAGGCGCTAAGGCCGTTCTAAGTGGTTCTGCATCAGGGACTAACTATAAAGAGATACCGTTAAAGAAAACTGAAGAAAGAGGGTATAAGAGAATTACTACCAAGAAATATGATGCTGCTAATAAACGCTATTACAATGTTTACTCCTATCGGAAAATCACCTATAACAAAGTGGTTGGTTCAAGAACTGTTTCTGCCAATTTTCAAATACAGCTGGTGAGCTCAGAAACAGGACAGGTATTGATGAGTAAAAACTATCACCCTGTGGCAACCGATAGGTTGGAGTATGCTTTGGTCAATGGCCCTTATCAAGAAATTTATTCGGGCTATTGGAAGAACAAAATAATTCCAAGTACTCAGGACGTAATCGAAAAAAGTTCAAGTGCCAAGCGAAATCTGAACAAGCTATTCACAGAAAAACGCAGAACCATGAAAACTAAAACTCAGTTGACAAAAGATATTGGTGTTGATGTTGCTGCAAAAATTGCAAGAGAAATTCAATCCTACGAGAAATCAAGAGAATGAGAAAAATAGCAGCGATTACACTAGGCTTATTCTTAGGAATTTTAATGCTCGAATCGTGTAAGGCGAAAAAAGAAGCAGCGCAAGTGCCGCCGCCACCACCTCCACCTCATTGGGTTGCCGAACGTCCAACTAATCCTGCTTATTACGTCGGAATTGGTATAGCTGGAAAAGTATCTGCAGGTTCAAATTATATGCAAGTAGCGAAGGAAAACGCGCTGAATGATTTAGCTTCTGAAATCACCGTAAACGTATCAGGCAATTCGGTGCTGTACACCATGGAAAACGAAACGGGTTTTAAGGAAGATTTTAAATCGACGACAAAACTATCTTCTTCGGTTGACCTTGAAGGGTTCGAGCAAAGTGGGGTTTACGAGACTGGCGATTCGTATTATGTGTATTACAAATTAAGCAAGGCGAAATACAAAGAAATTCGTGATGCGAAAATTAATACGGCCATATCACTTTCTAAGCAAAGTAGGGAAGAGGCTATTCAACAGGCTGCTATCGGCAATAATGCACAAGCAATGTTCAACTATTATCAGGCATTGGTTTCTTTAGAGGAATACTTAAACGAGCCGTTAAAAACTCAAATCGATGGAAAAGAACAATACTACGGTAGTTTGTTGTTGAATGAAATGCAAAAATTGGCGAATGAATTGGTTATTGAACCACAAATACCGGAAATAACAATTACCCAAGGAAATGTGGTTCCCGATGACCAAACGACTTTTGTGGTTAAGGATAAAACAGGAAAGGTTCAGAATGGAGTGCGTGTTGCATTTTCGATGGGAGATGAAGTGTTGTTGAAGGAATATGCACTTTCTGACCATACCGGAAAAGCAAATTCTTCAGTTGGTTCTATTAAAGAATCGGGTCGAAATATTTTGCAGGCGCAGTTAACAACAGACATCAAGAACAAGAAGAACAAGGTAGTTACCCGATTGATGCGTAAAATTCAGTGGCCATCGAGTGCGATGGTAATTAACGTTGAAGCACCCAGAGTTTCTTTGTCGGTTAACTTAACTAAAAATGGGGCTGCGGTAAGTAATCAGGAAATTATACAATCCTTTAACGCTGCAGCAGTGACGAATGGTTTTATGATGGCTGAGAATTTGAAAAAAGCAAACTTAACAGCCGATATAGTTCTGAATTCCAAAGAGAGTGGAGTATTTCAAGATCTGTACAGCGTTACTTTTTCAGGGTACATTAGTTTTAAGGACACGAAAACTCAGTCGGAAATTTTTCGTGAATCATTTGATGGACTGCGTGGTGTTGATCTAAACTACGACCGTGCCTATGCAAAAGGGCTTGAAGCGTTCAAAAAACGTTTGGTTTTTGAAACTATTCCAAGATTTAGGCGGAAGCACTTGGATTAATTTCTGAAGTACTTGTACTTTCTTCACGTAGTTGGTAGCTGATTATTATAATTCAGCCCTGACTCTCTGATTTTCTATAGTTTTATAGTCGTTGCCGTTTAACTCTAATGGCTCAACTAAAAATACGACTATGAAAGCATCTGATTTATTTGTAAAAGCACTAGAAAATGAGGGCGTAGAGTACATATTCGGCATCCCTGGAGAGGAAAACCTTGACGTGCTGAATTCCTTGAAAGATTCCTCTATTGAATTAATTCTAACTCGCCACGAACAAGGCGCAGGCTTCATGGCTTCTACTTACGGTCGATTAACAGGTAAACCCGGAGTTTGCATGTCAACACTAGGCCCAGGAGCAACTAATCTTGTTACTCCCGCTGCTTATGCGCAATTAGGAGCTATGCCAATGATGATGATTACTGGCCAAAAACCAATTAAAAAGAGCAAACAAGGTCGTTTTCAAATTATCGATGTAGTTGACATGATGCAGTCTCTTACTAAGTTCACCAAACAAATTGTTGACGGGAATAATATACCGTCTTTGGTTAGAGAAGCTTTCAGATTATCCATGGAGGAGCGTCCCGGGGCAGTTCACCTTGAATTACCTGAAGATGTTGCAGCAGAAGATGCTGATTTTAAATTGTTTGAGGTGGTTGGGCATAGACGACCTGACGCAAACAACAAGAGTTTAGTGGCAGCCGCTAAGATGATTGAAGATGCGAAAAACCCCCTTTTATTGATTGGTGCAGGAGCCAATCGGAAAAGAACAAGCTATGCGCTCAATGAATTTGTTGACCGTACCGGAATTCCGTTTTTCAATACCCAAATGGGTAAAGGGGTTATCGATGAGCGACACGAGTTATTTTTAGGAACCGCAGCTTTGTCAGACAATGATTTCTTGCATAATGCCATTCGCCATGCAGACCTTATTATCAATGTAGGTCACGATGTAATCGAAAAACCGCCTTTTTTCATGCATGAAGGTGACCAAAAAGTAATCCATGTCAATTTTTTCGCAGCAGAAGTAGATGACGTCTATTTTCCTCAACTGAATGTGGTTGGTGACATAGCACATTCGGTACACAGTTTAGCGGATCTAGTTGATCCATCTGAGCATTGGAATTTCGATTACTATAAACGGGTGAAAACCGAAGTTGATAATCATTTGCATAAATATTTTGAAGATGCTCGTTTTCCAACACTTCCGCAACGCTTAGTTAATGTGGTAAGAAAAGCTTTACCCGAAGATGGCATAGTTACTCTTGATAATGGGGTTTATAAAATATGGTTTGCTAGAAATTATGAATGTTATCAGCCCAATACTCTCTTGCTAGATAATGCTTTAGCCACTATGGGTGCAGGATTGCCTTCAGGTATGGCGGCTAAAATGATTTATCCTGAAAAGAAAGTTATTTCGGTTTGTGGAGATGGTGGTTTTATGATGAATTCTCAAGAATTGGAGACTGCTGTTCGGAACAAGATAAACATGGTGGTTATTATACTGAATGATAGTTCTTACGGAATGATTAAATGGAAGCAAGAGGGGATGGGCTTTGCAAATTACGGTTTGGATTATGAAAACCCTGATTTTGTAGCTTATGCAAATAGCTATGGTGCAATTGGCCATCGACCAACCAGTGATGAGGATTTTAGAAATACCTTAAATAATTGTCTTGAAACGGATGGAGTACATGTAATTGACTTGGCTGTTGACTATTCGTTAAATCACTCTATTCTAAACGTACTGCTAAAAGAATCGGCAGAAATCCTTTAAGAACAGTTCTATGTTAAAAGTATATTCACCTTTCACACTAGAGCAAATTGGAGAGTATCCTCTTATTGCTATGGAGTCTATAGATGGCATTATTTCGGAAGCCTACTATTTATTCGAAAATCGTTCTGAATGGTTAAAGCCCCACGAGCGAAAAGCTATCCTGCAGCGCTGTGCCAAAATTATGGAGTCTAGAATTGATGAGCTTACCAAAATTGCGGCAAATGAAGGAGGGAAGCCATATTCAGACAGTAAAGTAGAGGTTTTACGTGCGATTAATGGAGTTGAAATTGCAGCAGAAAGTATTGGAGAATTAAAAGGTGGAGAAATTCCAATGGGTTTAACTCCAGCAAGTGAAGGTAGAATGGCTTTCACACAACGCGAACCAATTGGAGTTGTAGCGTCAATTAGCGCTTTTAATCATCCACTAAATTTAATTGTACATCAGGTAATTACGGCAGTAGCTGCTGGTTGTCCGGTTATTGTAAAGCCGGCTCCAACAACACCTATGTCATGCGAAGCACTGGTTAACATTTTAGCTGAAGCAGGATTGCCAAAAGGCTGGTGTCAAATGGTGATTTGTGAAAATGATGTAGCTGAGCGATTAATCACCGATGCTCGAATTAATTATTTCTCTTTTATAGGTTCTGCCAAAGTTGGATGGTATTTGCGCTCTAAATTATCTCCTGGAACAAGGTGCGCATTAGAACATGGCGGTGCCGCCCCAGTAATTGTAGAACCCGATGCGAATTTTGAGGAAATGATTCCTTCACTTTTAAAAGGTGGATTTTATCATGCAGGTCAAGTCTGCGTATCCGTACAGCGAGTTTTTGCTCACGAGTCTATCTGTGCAGATGTAGCGAATCAAATTGCTGATGGAGCTAAACAGTTAAAAGTTGGAGACCCCCTGAGCCCAGAAACCGAGGTTGGCCCGCTCATATTGCCCAAAGAAGTGGATAGAGTTGAAGAGTGGGTAAATGAAGCCGTAACTAAAGGTGGAAAAATTTTAACAGGTGGAAAGAGAATTACAGATTCAACTTATGAACCAACTGTTATTCTAAATCCTTCTGATGATGCCTTAGTATCAACAAAAGAGGTATTTGGACCAGTTGTTTGTATCTATTCATACTCTGATATTGAGCAAGCATTTGATAGAGCAAATGGTCTTGAAGTATCATTCCAAGCAGCAGTGTTTACTAAAAATATTGATACAGCTTTAAGAGCTGTAAAAAGATTAAACGGAACTGCTGTAATGGTAAATGACCATACAGCCTTTAGAGTTGATTGGATGCCATTTGGAGGAGCTAAAGCTTCAGGTCTTGGATTAGGTGGTATTCACCACTCTATGGAAGAGATGACAAATGAAAAAATGATGGTAATTAAATCTCCTGTATTGTAGAATACAAAATATATTTTAAACTAAGGATTTTCCTTAGTTTAAATTCTAATATTTAAAGTCAAAGGAATAAAATGACTTGGGAAGATTTTTTTAAAGAAGAAGAAAAAAAAGATTACTACAAAAACTTAATGAGCCAAGTAAACAAGGCTTATGAAACTACTACAGTATTTCCACCAAAAGATAAAATCTATTATGCATTTGATTTAACACCATTAGAGAATACAAAAGTTGTAATTCTAGGACAAGATCCATATCATGGAGCAGGACAAGCACAAGGTTTGGCTTTCTCAACACCAGAAGAAATTAAAAACCCACCATCTATGAGAAATATGTTAAAAGAGATTGATGATGATATTGGAAGTTCAGTTTGTGAAAATGGAGATTTAACTTCATGGGCAAAGGATGGAGTTTTATTAATCAATGCAATCTTAACAGTAGAAGAAGCAAAAGCAAAATCTCATCATAAAATGGGATGGGAGAAATTTACTGATAACCTAATCACTTTTATTTCAAACAATTGTAGTGATGTTGTATTTATTTTATGGGGAGCATCTGCAATTAAAAAACAAAAAATTATTGATGAATCTAAACATTATATTTTAAGTGGAGTTCATCCAAGTCCATTATCTGCTTATAGAGGTTTTTTTGGGTGTAAGCATTTTTCAAAAACAAATGAGATTTTAAAAAGTTTAGAAAAAGATGAAGATGCTCTAGAAGCATATACCACTTACTTGCAAGAAGTACCAGGAGATTCATTCGCTATCCATAGACGCGAAGGTTTGGAAATGAAACTTTCTTGGGATGCGGATAGTAGTAGGTACAAAGTAGAAAATTTTAAAGAAGCCAATACCAGAAAATCAGATGATTGGGCTCCAATGGTGGCAGCAAGAAGAGATAAACTTCTGTACTTTGCATCTGACCGGGATGGTGGAGTTAGTAAGAAAACAGATGCTATTAGCTTTCATACCTATAGCGACATATGGTTCATGGAAAAAAGCACCAGAAGAGGTAAGGTTAAATGGTCTAAGCCAGCCTTATTAAAAGAAGCAAGCACCAAGTATAACGATGGTGCATTAACCTTTGATACTCGTTTCAGCACCATGTACATGACCCAGTGTAAC
>CAKZKD010000011.1 GCA_937121175.1 uncultured Flavobacteriales bacterium | reverse complement strand
CGTCAGGATGTTTGTAGTAATCCTCGGGTTCTAATTTTTTAAACTGATCAAAGTCTCCCATTGCTTCGCAAAGTTCGTTTTTTTAGTGAATAGAAATTAGAGACAAGCAACTACTAGGTAGTGTTTAGGTGTGCAATTTGTTTTACCGAAATTCCGCATCATGAAATTGAATCAGTATTTGCCCAATTTCCAGGAGTGAATTTTATTTCTTCTTTTTCTTCTCTTTTTTCTTCTCTTTCTTCTCCTTTTTGGATTTCTTTTTTTCCTTTTTCTTCTCCTTTGATTTCTTCGATTGTTCGGGAATTAATGGGCAATCAGAGCAGTGCGATTTTTTTTTCTCCTCGTATTTTTTACAACATTTCTTCTCTTTACCCATTGCCGCAATTATACATCTTGATGGTGAACTCCATAGGGTTCATTTTCCTCAATATTTCCTAAAGGTTCAAAATGAATCATGATGTCATACACGTTATCTACTTGTCCTTTTATGGCATGTTCCACATCAATCCCTATTTTGTGAGCTTCGCGCATGGTTAGGGATTCTTCCAATTCAATATCCAAATCAATCATGAGTAAATTCGATAACCTTCTAACCCGTAACCTGTGCGGGTTGTTCGCGCCGTCAACAGACTGCACGGCAGCCACAATTTTGGAGTAAACTGCGGTATCATCAATACTATCCATAAGTTCAAAACTGGTTTCTTTAAATAGATCAAATGCAACTTTCAAGATCCATATACCAACTAGCGAGCCCACTGCGTGGTCAAGCCAATCAATTTGCAAATAAACTGAGCAGGCAACACCTACAAGCACTCCTAGCGAAAGGATGATATCTCCTCGCATATTGTATGCATTTGCAATGAGCATTTTACTTTGAATGGATTTTCCTTCGCGCATTTGCCAAAAAGACAATGCGAGCTTAACAAGGACTGATATTACGGTAATTATTATTGCTCCAATCTGAGGGATGTGATTCGAGTTTCCGGCCCACAAGTCTTGTATGGAAGTAAAAACCAGTTGTGCCCCAATAAAAAAGATGAAAAACGATAAAAGCTTAGTGGCAATAGCCTCTGCCCGATTGTAGCCATAAGGGAATTTTGGGTCTGGAGGGCGAACCATTATTCGGGCTGCGATCAAAGTAATAAAGTAGGTTCCAACGTCATTCGCACTGTCAATACCATCTCCAATAACAGCAAGTGAATCATACCAGTGTCCTCCTGAAATTTTAGCAAGAGCCAAAACAGCATTTACCCCAATACCAATGTAAGAGGCTCGAATAATGCGTTGTTGACGGTCCATTACTTTATTTTACAAGCTTGGATATAGCTTTAAATTCTGCGGTTCCAGACAGCTTACACAACTCAAATAATATAGATTCGACCGAAGTCACCCGAATGCCTTCTGTGGAAAACCGGTGTAATGCCAATTCTTTGTCCTCTAAGTTTCTGCTTGAAACAGCATCAGCAACAACAATGGGTCTGTGACCAGCATCCTGCAAATCAATAGCTGTTTGCAATACACAAACATGACTTTCAATCCCGCACAGCAATACATTTTCTCTGTAGCGTTCTTCTATTTTTATGTTGAAATTAGGCTCGCCGCAGCAGGAAAACGACATTTTTTCGATAGGTTGAAAGTCTCCTAAACTTGTTGCAATACTTCCAACAGTTTGTCCCAACCCCTTTACATATTGTTCTGTTACAATGGTTGGAACGTTAATTAACTTGATTCCTTCTATAAGGGTTTTACATTTAGCTACAAGTTGTTCGTTTTCATTAATATGAGGTAAAAGTCGTTCCTGTATATCTACGACCACAAGTACAGTATCTTCTTTTAGAATTCTCATAATGGATTTATTTTATGATCTTTGTATTTCAAAATAACACAATATGAAAGAGCTTTATGCCATTCTCTTCGTTTTTCTTTTTACGGGAACTACTGCTCAAATTACAGTCGATGGAACGTACATGCCAAATTCAGGTGATAAAGTATTTTATACAAATGCTGAAATTGGTAACGATAAAACATACGAGGATAAAGGTGCGAATATTACTTGGGACTACTCGGGTTTGGAATTGGCATTTCAGGATGCAGAAGAATACAAGTCTGCTCGCTCTATAAACTTCTTCTTTTTTACGATGGATTTTGGTGTTAAAGTTGCGGACTCATTAGGTTTTGGACAGTTTATGATGCGGGATATTTATGATGTTTATAATGTAACTAATAGTGCATTTAAAGCAGAAGGAAGAAGTCTTAAATACAATGGAATACCCATCCCGCAAAATTATTCAGACGATGATGAATTGTATCAATTTCCTTTAGATTACGGAGATGTCGATACTTCAACATTCAAAGTTTCATTCTCGTTGGCGGGTCAGTTATCTTTAGTACAACAGGGTACTCGAACTAATGAGGTAGATGGGTGGGGAACATTAAGGTTGCCCGGAAAAACATACCAGAATTGCTTAAAAGTGAAAACGTTTATCGATGAAATAGATTCATTAAAATTTGCTGGAGTTTCTCTGCCTCCTTTACCAAACAGAAGGATGGAGTACAAATGGTTTGCCCCCGGAATTAAAAATCCTGTTTTAATAATTTCCGGGTCATTATTCGGCACTGCATTCACGGTTACCAACGTAAAGTTTCAAGAAGAAGAAAAAGAAGTTATAGGATTCTACGCTACGAAAGAGGAAGTTCAAGTAGATGAAATTACCGAGCTAAATGATACTTCATTAATGTCTGGTATTTTTAGAGAATGGGAAATTTCACCAAACACTTATGCGCTGGAGCAAGGAAGCAATTTAGGTGACTCAAGTGCAGCAGTAAGTTTTACGGATGCAGGTTACTACACGGTAACATTGACCAAACGAAACCGATTTGGGTCAAAAGTAAGTTCAAAAACAGATTATATAAAGGTTAACGAAAAAGAACCAATCGGTGGAGGTGGAACAGGAGGATCTACCTCGATGCAGGAAATGGCTTTTAATTCTGATGTTATTGTTTTTCCTAATCCATTCTCAAACTTCATACACGTAAAATCTGAGCATGAAATTCTAAGTCTACGATTATTCGATAGTTTGGGCAGGGTTGTTAAAGAGGCAAGGTCAAATCAACTGCATGACTTGCAAGAGCTAGAACAAGGGGTTTATTTTTTAGAATCAACTCAGGAAAAAGACAAGTCTGTACAGCGAGTGGTTAAGAAGTAAACGCTTTACGCTTCTTGCAGTTCAATCCAATCTCCGTGCTCTTTTATTAAAGAAATAAGGTCGTCAACAGCCTGTTTTTCAGGAACATTTCGTTTTACGACTTCTTTTTCTTTGTATAATGAAATTTTCCCTGGACCCGTTCCAACATACCCATAATCGGCATCTGCCATCTCACCTGGGCCATTTACAATACAACCCATTATGCCAATCTTTACACCTTTTAGGTGTTCGGTTCTTGAACGAATTTTAGCTGTTACCTCTTGTAAATCAAATAGTGTACGGCCGCAACTTGGGCAGGAGATGTATTCAGTTTTGGAAATTCTTGTTCGTGAAGCTTGTAAGATTCCAAAAGCAGTCTGATTTATCATGCGTTCCGGTCCACAATTCTCAGCAGCAAGGAACACACCATCACCAATTCCGTCAATAAGCAATGCGCCCATATCTGTTGCACTTTGCAGTTGCAATTGATCAGCAGAAAGGTTTCCGTATGCTCTACCTATAATTACAGGTGTATCACACTCATTTTGAATTAATTCGACAACCACTTTGCGTTGTTCAGCCATGCCATGCTCGTTGTAGGTGTCGAGCATAATAACTACAGTTTCATCTTTTTTCAAAAGCTGAATTAGCCCTTCAGTCAAGTCTTCAACACAGCAATAGACCATATTCAATGTTGCCGATTTTTCTACGTCAGGAGAGTATTCTTTAGCCGTGAAAAATGGAAAGTGTCTGGGTTTGTCTCGATTTTTAATCCATGTTTTGTGGGTTTGGATTACACCCAAAGTGCCCGGAATTTCAAAATCAATGGTTTTGTTGTTTACAAAGATGTAATCTGCGGCTTGATCTGTAATATTCCATTTGTCCAATGGAACTGAATATTGGTATCCATAAGCAAACAAACTTGATGGTTTAATTTCTGATTTTAAAGATAAATCGGCAACCACAACTGGGGCTGAACCTGAGCCAATGTTTAATACTTGATTGGTTTGCCTTCTGTTGTATTCGAACGGATGGATTGGGTAATGCTCAATTGGTTGTATATTTTGATGCTCATTTCTTGAGGAATATCTTTTAACCAATTCTTGAGCTACCGGAATCTCAAATTCAGGTTCTTCAGTCAATGATACTCTTACTGTATCACCCAATCCGTCTTCAAGTAAGGTTCCGATTCCAACGGCCGATTTTATTCTACCATCTTCACCTTCTCCAGCTTCCGTAACTCCTAAATGTAGCGGATAGTTCATGCCAGCAGTCATCATGTGATTCACCAATAACCGGTATGCTTCTACCATTACTTGAGTATTCGAAGACTTCATGCTCAGCACAATGTTGTGATACCCTTCAGATTCGCAAATTCGCAAAAACTCCATCGCCGATTCTACCATGCCTAATGCAGTATCTCCGTATCTACTTAAAATTCGGTCAGATAGTGAGCCATGATTAGTTCCAATACGCATGGCAGTTCCATGTTCTTTGCAAATTTTTACCAAGGGTAAAAACCGGACACGAATGCGGTCTAGCTCTTTTTGATATTCTTCGTCGGTATATTCAATGTGTTCAAACTTCTTTTTGTCTGCATAGTTCCCTGGGTTTACTCTTACTTTCTCTACAATTTTTGCTGCTATTTCTGCTGCATTTGGAGTGAAATGAATGTCGGCAACTAATGGAGTATGGTATCCTCGTTTAACTAATTCATTCTTAATATTCCTTAGATTTTCAGCTTCACGCTTACTAGGTGCGGTGATTCTAACTAATTGACAACCAGCATCAATCATTCGAATCGATTGTTCAACCGTGGCTTCTGTGTCCATAGTATCGGTTGTGGTCATGGATTGAACAACTATTGGATTATCGCCTCCAATTTTCACATTTCCAACCTGAACTTCTCTGGTTTTGAACCTACTGTATTGAGTGAGTGAGTTGCAGTATTTATAATCTTTCATGTTAAAGTGTAGCGATTTTCAGTTGTTAAAGCAGTATAACACATTAGTCTTCCGAATTGTTCGTGTCTTTTGGTTTAATCAGTCCAAATTTTCGAAGGTATTTTTCTCCCATAGGCTGTAAACTTCCAGCGTAAAGTTCAGTCAAATCTCCACTTAAGGCAACACCAACCAAAACCATCGTCAGGTTTATTTTTATCTGAAACCGAAGCATTAACATTACTATTAATCCCATGAACAAGGCAAGTTCAACCAATTGAATTGATTTGGTGATGAGGTCATAATACATTTTTCTTTTGTCAGCAACGTAAAGAAACAGAGCTACATTTAAATAAACTATGATGAATTGAATTAGCCGAACAATCCATTCTGGTGTTCGATGAATGTATTTTCCATCCATTATCATCGATATTATGTTGGCGTGAACCACAACCCCATAGGTGTCTGGGTATGCTCTACCCGCAACTCGCGGATTCTGTGGAGTATAAAAGATATCGACCAAATCACGGTCACCAAGTTGCTGGCCAATATAGCCTAACAGAACAATTTTATTTTTCATTACGGATAAGTCACCAATTTCACCAAGTATTTGGTGAGCATCAAATGCCATAAATTTTCGAAAATTTCCTGTCCAATTAATGGTTTCTACAAAATGTTCGCGTTCAATTAATCGTTGATAGGCTTCGGGATTTGCTAATTGCACTAATTTGGTGGAAAAATTAGGGTACATCGTGTCTTTCAGGCATTGAAACGGATAAAATGACTTGACCGTTCTAAACCCTTTTCCTTTGCTGCTGGTAAGCACATTAGCAAAGCCATTAAAGGCCGTTTCATTAAACATTGGGTTTGAGTATTGCAAAGAATCAAAACAATCCTTTTCCTCATCAGTGGTAACTAGCTGATTTACCAGAACCAAGTTTTTAGTTTGGGCTAGAGCCATAGCCAGTGGGAAATCTTGGGCAGGGCCTTTTTCCTTTCTGAAAAAAGCATCAATTCCAACGGCAGCGGGCTCATATTTGTTGATGATGTCCAACATTCGTCCAATTTCAGCCCGGTTTCTGAATTGAATGTTGACTAAAACCACGTTTGTGTCTCTAGCTATTTCCGAAGGGTCTCTGAGGTATTCTACTTCTTCACTCACCAAGTTTTCGTTGGCAGGTGGTTGTGAGAAGACCAAATCTGACATTTCAAAATCTTCGAATGCTTTTGCTAAAGGGTCAAATAAATCAGTTTGGATAGGAAGGTGAGAAAAAACAAAAACAAGTAAACCAATGTATCCTGTACACAAGAGTGTATTAATTCCAAATATATACTTCATAAAATGTGTAGAATTCTGATGAAAACTAAAGTACTTATTTACAGGTATTTTCGATAGGTAACCTAATGTTTATTTGTTCGTACTATGTTGGAATCGTATATTTGTCTCATATTTAAATAAATAGCCATGAAAACAAAATTATTCTCCCTAGCAACCGCATTACTGGTATCAGTTATCAGCTTTGCACAAGGAACTTTTACCGTACTATCTGCAAAAGGTGAAAATGTAGTTCAGCAAGGTGCTGAATATTCTCCACTTGGACCAGGAATGAAACTTCCTGCTAATGCTAAAGTTATGTTGGGTGAAGGTGGTGCCGTTGAATTGAGCAATGCCGATGGAAAGACGGTAAACCTAAATACGCCGGGTATATATACAATGAATGATGTCGCAGGAAACTTTAAAGCTGATAATTCAGGTATTGCTCAACGATATCTTGCTTACGTTTTTAATGAAATGAGTGGAGAAGATGGTGGTAACACGAGTAATATGTCAATTACGGGTTCTGTCGAACGGTCTTTAGAAAACAACGGAATAAGCCTTTTTTCTCCAGAAAGCACGTATTTCATGCAGAAAGCTACTACAATACAATGGGCTTCAGAAGCTGATTTGGGTGAGTGCACGGTGAAGGTGCTTAATTTATTTGATGAGCCAGTTTTGGAAGAGAAGGTGAATGGAAACATAGCTACTCTAGACTTAAGTAATATTGAATTCGAAGAAGATGCTATCTACAAATTAGTCGTCACGAGTAGCGAGAAGCCGGGAATAAAGTCTGGCGAGTTAATTTTAAGAGTTCCTTCAGAGGAAGAACGAGCGCAATTCGAGGAAGACCTATCGGAAATTAATAAAGCTAAAGATGAAGAGTCTCCGCTTTACCACGCTTTGATGGCTAAGTTTTGCAAAGTGAATGGTTTGTATGTGGATGCTGTTGCTCACTTTGAAAAAGCACTAGTACTTGCTCCTGAGTCCGAAATGATTCGTATTGAGTACAATGCATTTTTGGACCAAGCTGGTGTTCAGCAAGCCAGAAACTAGTAAGAAATAGCAATAAGAAAATGAAAGCCATTCTGGAGTCCAGAATGGCTTTTTTGTTTTATGCTGGTTTTAACAGAGATTCTTTTTCACTCACTTTAAGCCAATACTTCTGACCTAAAACCAAAGGTGTATTTAGGCTAATATGACCGGCCGGAAAGTTAAACGCAACAGGAATATTCAATGATTTGAAACGATTAGCAATTAGGTTGTAACTATCTTCTTGAAACCATTGAGATAAATCCGTCATTTGGGTAAAACTTCCAATTATTGCTCCGTTCAATTTTGACAATTTTCCACTTTTTTCCAATTGAAACAACATTCTGTCTAGCTTGTAGTTTTCTTCGCACAAATCCTCAATAAAAAGAATACGATTTTCGGTGTCGATGTCGCTGTTCGTTCCAATCAGCCCACACAAAACCGACAAATTACCACCAATAAGTGCCCCAGAAGCTTGGCCCGAAACATTCATTTTATGATGCTGAAATTTAGTGGAAAGGTTTCTACCATAAAGAATTTCAATTAACCCATTAGCCGATTTTAATTCATTGGGTTGGTCAATAATATTCAGCGGCATAGGCCCATGAATAGTAGCTATGTTAAGTTGGGTATTAATGTGATTATGAAATACCGTAATGTCGCTATACCCGATAATCCATTTTGGAGTTGCGGTAAACTGAGTAAAATCGAGTTGGTCAATTATTCGAACGGAACCGTATCCACCTCGGGCGCAAAAAATCGCTTTGATGTTTTGGTCGTTTAAGGCCCATTGAAAATCTGCGGTACGTTCCTCGTCTGTTCCAGAAAATCGATTCCATTCTCCGAATACATGTTCGCCTAGTTTTATTTTTAATCCGTTTGATTCTAGGAACTTTATGGCATATTCAATTTCTCTTGGAAGAATTTTCTTTGCCGGACTTACAATTGCCACGGTATCTCCTTTTTGTAAATAGGGAGGTCTAATCATAGTATTCAGATTACTTTTGCCTTCTTTTTTATATCACTTAAAGTAGCGAAATAGCTATGAGCGAACATACCAAAAAACATCTTGTAACAGCAGCTTTACCCTATGCAAATGGACCATTGCACATTGGACATATTGCTGGAGCATATCTCCCAGCAGATATTTATGTTCGCTACCTCAAATCTAAAGGAGAAGATGTCGCATTTATTTGTGGGTCGGACGAACACGGAGCTGCAATAACACTAAGGGCGAAGAAAGAAGGAACAACACCTCAGGCTATAGTAGATAAATACCATCAAATCAACGAAAAAGCATTTGCAGACTTTGGAATTCAGTTCGATAAATACAGCCGAACAAGTAAACCAATTCATCACGAAACAGCGCGAGATTTCTTTAAAGTACTAAACGATAAAGGAGTCTTTGAAAAGCAGACCTCAGAGCAGTTTTACGACGAAGAAAACAATCAATTTTTAGCCGATAGATACATAATTGGAGAATGCCCGAATTGCCACCATGATGGTGCTTACGGCGATCAATGCGAAAAATGTGGTAGTACACTCAGTCCACAAGATTTAATAAACCCAAAGTCAACTATTAGTGGTAATTCACCCATTTTGAAAGAAACCTCACATTGGTTCTTACCAATGCAAAAAGACGAAAAATGGCTAAAAGAATGGATTGAAGCCGGAACGCTTGATGGCAAGCAACAACATAACCCAAAAGTTTGGAGAAATCAGGTAATTGGTCAATGTAAATCTTGGATAGACGGCGGCTTACAGCCACGGGCCATGACACGTGATTTGGATTGGGGAGTAAAGGTCCCAGTTGAAGGAGCTGACGGAAAAGTACTTTACGTATGGTTGGATGCGCCTATCGGTTACATTTCTGCAACGAAGGAATGGGCATCAGAAAACGGAAAAGATTGGGAGGATTATTGGAAAGGTGAAGACACTGAATTAATTCATTTTATAGGGAAGGATAACATTGTTTTTCACGCAATAATATTTCCGATTATTCTCAAAGCACACGGTGATTTTGTGTTGCCTACAAACGTGCCAGCAAATGAGTTTTTGAATTTGGAAGGAGATAAACTATCAACTAGCAGAAATTGGGCAGTTTGGTTGCACGAGTACCTTGAAGATTTCCCCAACAGACAAGATGAGTTGCGTTATGTGCTTACTTCAATCGCTCCAGAATCTAAAGACAGTGAGTTTACTTGGAAAGATTATCAAGCTAGAGTAAACAATGAATTGGTTGCTATACTGGGGAATTTTGTAAATCGAGTAGCGGTACTTACTCACAAATATTATGACGGGGTAATTCCTGAAGTAGAATATACCGAAGAAGAAGGTGCTGTTTTTAACAAGGTGTTAGGTCTGGCTTCAAAGTCTGGAGAGCTTATTCAGCAATTTAAATTCCGTGAGGCTCAAAGTGCCGCAATGGGAGTGGCAAGAATTGGAAACAAATACTTAGCTGATGTTGAGCCATGGAAATTAATTAAAACTGACCCAGAAAAAGTAAAAATCATCATGGCCTTGGCAATTGAAATTGTTTCGGAATTGAAAGATGTAATAAAACCATTTTTGCCCACTACGGCAAATAAATTAGGCGCTTTGCTAGGTGATGGTAAAACATTGAACAAGCCCGAGTTGCTCTTCCAAAAAATAGAAGACAAGGACATTGAGATTCAAATTCTGAAATTAGAAAGCAACAAGAAAATGAACGCTCCAAAACCGGAAGCAAAACCACAATTGCCAGAAGCAAGTTTTGAGGATTTTACTAAAATGGATATTCGCGTAGGAACCATTTTGGAGGCAGAAAAAGTTCCGAAGGCAAATAAATTATTAAAGCTTTTGGTGGATACTGGATTAGATAAAAGAACCGTAGTTTCTGGTATTGCCGAACATTATACGGCTGAAGAGATAATTGGAAAAAAGGTAAGTGTGTTGCTAAACCTTGCTTCACGAAAAATTCGAGGTGTAGAATCTCAAGGAATGATTCTTATGGCGGAAAATTCAGTCGGAGAATTAAGTTTTGTTTCCCCGGAGAATGAGGTTGAGAGCGGTTCTGAGATTCGTTAATTTATTTTGAAAGTCCGCTGGACTTTGAAAAGGCCCCGTAGTTCAATGGATAGAATAGAAGTTTCCTAAACTTTAGATACAGGTTCGATTCCTGTCGGGGCTACAAGAAGAGGTGAACACTAATTCCTCTCTTTTTTATGCACAGATTTCTGAAATGGAGTCAATAGAATACCCGCCTGTCGGTAGGCAGGGAAGTTTCCTAAACTTTAGATGCAAGTTTGATTCTTGCTGGAGGTACAGGTTTAATATTTTATTGATGAGGATTATAAATACTCATTATTGATAGGATTCTTCTCTCAAATTTTGGTGAAGTGTTTTCGCTTTTAGTTTGGTGTAATTTCGCTCAATAAAATATTCTTTGCTTATGTCTTTTCTAAAGTACCTCCTTCTAATTCCCATTTCAATTATTGCATTTACCTCGTGCACCTCACTAGGTTGTACTGACGAAACGGCTACTAATTTTGATTCTAGTGCTGATGAAGACAATGGTGAATGCGTATATATTGTAGGATGCATTGATGAAAAGGCATTGAATTTTGACACTGAGGCTACAAAGGACGACAGGAGTTGTAAATATGATACCACAGGAAGTGTAGCGTTTTGGACGAATGGCGAAATCAACGGTTCTTCCATATCTATTGCTATAACAAAGGAAACGACTTCTTCGATTACGGGGGATGCAAATTTTTCGAAAACGATAACGCTCGCAAAAGAAATGGAGGCTGCTCCTGCATGTTCAAAAACAGAATCTTATGTATTTACTGGAGGAGCAGGAACTTATAAATATGAGGCTACAACAGGTTTTAACTCTCCCTACAGATGGGAAGGTGAAGTCACGGTTCGAGTAGGAGATTGTAACACAAAAAAATTAGAGAAATTTCCGGAAATAAAAGTGTCGGGTAATTTAAAGTCAAACCAAGGTGGAACTGATGCCAATTATTTTAAAGTCATTAATAACTGCGACTTTACGTATGATATCACCTTTTCTACAGGAACTGCTCAACACGCTGAGGTTCGGGCCAACGCCTCAACAATGTCACCTAAATTGTGGGATGCTGACAATTGGGAAGTACGGGTTAATAAAAAATCGGGAAGCTTAGGTGTAGGTGGATGTGCCGGGTATAAGGCCAAACTAGAAAATATTAGCTTGAAAAATGGGGCTCTCTACGAAATTATCATCGGACAGTAGAAATATTTTCTGATCTAGGATACTGTACCTTGGCAACTACTGCCAGCGCCAGCGGTACAACCAAAACAGTGATTGTTTACAATGATGTTTCGTTTTTCTAATCCTTCCAAATCAAATTCGGAAATGTGTTGACTGCCTTTTCCTGCTGTTTTTAATTCCAGCATTTGGTTAAAATCACAATCGTACATATAGCCTTTCCAGTCAATTGAAATGGTATTTTTACACATAACACCATCAACTGCCGCAGGATTAAACGAAGAGACCAGTTTTTCCATGTAATCTTCGTAATTATCGGAGGCAATTAAATAATCTAAGAACCTTGAAATTGGCAAATTGGTAATCGCAAAAAGACTATTAAAACGGATATCAAAATCTTCGAGTAATGTAGATTTAAACTCCATTTCTAACTGAGCTTGGTCTCCCGGTAAAAATGCTCCGCTAGGATTGTAAACCAAATCTAGGGTCAAGCCAGACTCAGGTTTTGCGTAACCTACCGTATTTAGCATTTGCAAAGCTTCTATCGACTTATCAAATACACCGTCTCCGCGTTGCCTATCTGTTTTCCCCCTTTTGTAGTACGGTAAAGAAGAAACAACGCGAACATTGTGTTTGGCAAAGAATTCGGGTAAATCGTAATATTTAGGATTTGCCCGAATTATGGTGAGGTTCGAGCGTACAATCACTTCCTTAATTCCTGCTGCAACTGCATTTTCTACAAACCATCGAAAGTTCGGATTCATTTCAGGTGCTCCGCCGGTTAAATCTAAAGTATGAATATTGTTTGCCGCAATAACATTAATGCATTGTTGCATCGTTTCTTGAGTCATTATTTCTTTACGGTCAGGGCCAGCATCTACATGGCAATGTTTGCAAACCTGATTGCACATGTAGCCAACATTCACTTGAAAAATTTCAAGCTTACTGGGTTTTAATGGGTACTGATTTGTGCGCTGAAGATGTTGTTGAAAGGAATCCAAACTTCCAGCTTCAAAAGGGCCACTATTCAGTTGCTGAAGTTGTTTTTCAGTTGCCGAAAATTCGTGTGCTCTTGCTTTAAGTGATTTTATCATTCGAAGGAATTAGATGTTAACCAACAACGGTTTACATACTCAGTTTTTTGGCTTTTTTCATCATTTGAGTACCATGAACTAAGGTAGCTCCTCCTCTTATGGCACTCGCAACGTGAACAGCCTCCATCATTTCTTCTTCATTACATCCTTTTTCCATGGTATCTACCGTGTAAGCATCAATACAATACGGACATTGAACAGCGTGAGATACTGCCAAAGCAATTAGTGATTTTTCTCTAGCCGTAAGTGCTCCTGGCTGAAAAACATCACCATACCAATCAAAAAATTTGTTTCCTAGATTCTCATTCCATTCTGTAATTTTCCCGAAGTTTTTTAAATCTTCTGGGTCGTAATAACTTTTTGAACTCATAATTAATTGCTTATTCGTTTAAATTCCAATTATAATCTAAATAATCTAAGTCGGCATCCGAGCTGATTTTCTGAACAGAATATTGGTTAATGAAATCAATTACAGATTTACCATTTACTTTAAAATCCCCTGAATACCAATTCAGTAGTTTACTGATTTTCGGGTTACTTGGATTGCTCAGGTCGTTCTTAATTTTATTAGCAAAGAAGTATTTGGTCTGGTCGGTTAATTGGGCCTCAAGTCTAGAGGCAACGAACGCCTCGTTTCGAAGCCTTGGGCAAGAAACTGAAGCGCAATTAACTGCAAAATGAATTCTTGGCTCTTTAAATTGTCCACGTATCTTTTGATGTTCAATGTTGTTTAAATCCAATTCTTCACCGCCAATTTTTATAAATTTAATATCCCATGAAGTATTCACCTTATATATCGCACCACCAAGGTCTTTAATGCTTTTTACAGGGTAATGTTTCACTATTAACTTTACCGTGAAGGCGTTATACGCGTTAATCCAATAGGCTAATGTTTCGTTTTTGCTCCAAGTTGATTTTGGAGGATTATTAGACAGTAAAGTCAAGTAAGCATTTAAATGTTCTTTGTCTTTTATAAACCCTTCATAATTTACATTCCCAGCTTCAGTTACGTGTTTTTTTACCAATTCGTCCCATTGTTTGTGTGAAATTTGAGAGCTTCCGATTAATGTCAGTAAGCTAAAGACTGCAGCAAATATTACTTTCATGATTCTTAAAATTTTTACAAACCTATATTTGTTTCGATGGAATTCTTGCAATTAAGATTACAAATGAAACGATAGTGCTTTCAATAATTATCCCTACACTTAATGAAGAAAAATGTTTGAAGAATTGCCTTCAAGCTGTCTTTGATAATAGCGACAATTCAGAATTTGAAATTCTTGTTGTGGATGGAGGAAGTAAAGATGGAACCATAGAAATCGCTACTCTGTTTGGGGTGAAAATTATAAAAAGTAAAATTGCTTCTAGAGCACACCAAATGAATTTGGGGGCAAAAAATGCAGAAGGCACCAAATTATTTTTTTTGCATTCAGACGTATTAGTCCCAGCAAATTTTGATGTAGCAATTAAGGATTTATTGGCTGAAACTGATTTCGGATTCTTTCCATACAGGTTTAATTCCGAGCGAAAACTACTCAACTATCAAACACGATTGATAACTAAAAAAGCAAAATTTACTGGTGGGGGAGATCAGGGTCTTCATATTCGAAAAAACGATTTCTTAAAGCTTGGCGGGTTCAATGTAACTATGGCTATCATGGAAGATTTTGAGTTTAAGGACAGGGCCCTGAAAGCAGGTTTGGATTATGAAATAGTTAGTGGCTCTTTTCTAAAAGTGAGCGCAAGAAAATACGAGATGAATTCTTTTATGCGCGTTTGGACGGCTAATACAATCGCCTTCACCATGTACTTATTGAAAATAGATAGTAAAAAGATCACTAGATTTTATTCTCAAGTACTTCGGTAGTTTTCCGAATTAGGTTGTTTACTATTTCTTTTCATAACCACAAATTCAACTACTTCACTACTAATTTTGTTGTCATGAATAAACTTTTTGCTTTTTGTATTCTAACCCTTACTTCGTTTTCTATTTCTGCCCAATCTGTTGTTGATTTTGTTGATTATCATGATAAAGACAGTACGGTAAAAAGAAGTGAAGGTCGATTCATATACGGTCTCGAAGAAGGGCTCTGGAAATTCTGGTATAAGGACGGTAAAATAAGTGAGGAAGCTAATTACACCGAAGGTAAATTGAATGGTTCAGTTAAAATTTGGTACAACAATGGCCAACTTCAAAATGAAGGATTTTTCAAATTCAATATTCAGGATAGTACTTACAAATCATGGTATTCCGATGGTAAATTAAAGTCTCAAGGGCAATTTGATTATGGATTTAAAGACAGTACCTGGGTTTATTATTTCCCTTCAGGGAGGGTCTATAAGAAGGAAACTTGGAATAAACGAACCGTGAAATTGGTGTCAGCCTATGCTATCGATGAAAGTTCGACGCTAGTCAAAGGGAATGGTTTCGTACTAAAATATAAAGGAGCAGCAATTATTGCGAAGTACAATTATTCGAATGGTGTTTTAGACGGGGTTTACGAATCGTTTTTTGATGATGGCACAATCAAAGAAAAAGGGCTTTACAAGTATGGAATTAAGGAAGGGAAATGGGAGCTATATTATGAAGGTGGTCAGTTAAAAAGAACCGAATATTTTGCGGATGGAAAGCGTCAAGGAAAAATGAACGCGTATTTCGAAGACGGGCAACCAAGAGTTTCCGGTGCTTATGTTCAAGACAAAAAGAATGGTTTTTGGAAATTTTGGAGTGAAAACAACAAGGTTTATATGCAGGGGCATTTCAATCAAAGTTTGCAAGACAGCACTTGGACTTACTTCTACGAAAACAGCGATCAAAAAGAATCTGAAGGAAATTTTTCTGCCGGAAAAAAGGATGGTGTTTGGAATTTCTGGTATCCAACTGGAGAGTTATGGAGAAAAGGGTCCTATGCAGATGGAGTAAAAAATGTAAAATGGACTACATGGTTCGAAAATGGTCAAAAGCTTCAAGAAGGAGATTACAAAGAAGGAAAAGAACAAGGACTTTGGACAAGCTGGTATGAATCAGGAGCCAAAAAAGATGAAGGAAGATTCGATACAGGGCTAATGTCAGGTCACTGGAAAGGTTGGTACGAAAACGGAAAAGCAAATTACGAAGGAGATATTGAAAACGGACTGAAAACAGGTGACTGGGTATTTTGGTTTTCATCTGGACGAGAGCGAGAAAAGGGCGGATACGAGCAAGGCTTCAAATCTGGTCATTGGCAATACTTTTACCCTAAAGGTGGGGTTAGGCAAGAAGGGCCGCACAAATACAATCGACAAGTTGGTGAATGGAAGTACTACCTCGACTATGGTCAGTTGCAAAGAACCATGAATTATAAAAAAGGAAAACTAGACGGTAAAACAGAAATATTCTATCCCGGAGGCTCCTCTATGGCTATAAACTACTATAAAATGGGGAAGCAACACGGAACTTGGAAAATCTTAAAAGAAGATGGCTCAATCCTCAAGACCGTTAAATATGAAAACGGCAAGAAGGTTGACTCAAAATAGAACGAAAAATATTCAAAGAAAATAATTACATTTGCCGCGTTAAAACACTAAGAATAACTGAAAAGAGGGTTTTTTTCCCTCTTTTTTATTGCACAATACTTTGGTTTGATAACAAAAGAAAAGATAGAATCATTAATTAGCGAAAAGCTTGAAGGGACTGACTTCTTCATAGTAAGCATCGACATTTCACCAAAGAACAAAATTTTGGTTGAGATAGATGGAGACAATGGGTTTCCGATTAATGAATGCATCAATTTTAGTCGTCAAATTGAGAACAATTTGGATAGGGAAGAGGAGGACTTCTCATTAGAAGTAAGCTCTCCCGGATTAAATAAACCGTTAAGGCTTACTCGTCAGTTCCTGAAAAACATTGACAAATCTGTGGTTGCTAAAACAACCGAGGGAGAAAAAATTACAGGAAAGCTATTGAGCGCTTCCGACGAAAAAATAGTTATCCAAACCTCACGTAAAGAGCGCTTAGAAAAGAAGAAGAAAAAAGTAGAAATCACAGAAGACATCGAGCTTTTGAGAGAAAATATATTAGAAACAAAATTGGTTATAGAATTCTAAATTAGGTTGATATGAATACCATTGAATTAATTGAGTCGTTTTCGGAATTTAAAGACTTAAAAAACATAGACAGAGTTACGATGATGAACATCGTAGAAGATGTTTTTAGAAGCGTATTGTCCAAGCAATTTGGCGATGCAGAAAACTTTGACGTAATTATTAACCCGGATAAAGGTGACTTAGAGGTATGGCACAATAGAGTAATTGTTCCAGACGGAGAAGTTGAAGACCCTAATTCTGAAATTTCGCTAACCGATGCACAGAAGATTGAGCCTGATTTTGAAGTAGATGAAGATGTTTCTGAAGAAGTTCAAATCGAAGATTTTGGTCGTAGGGCTGTATTAGCACTTCGTCAAAATTTGGCAGCAAGAATTCACGATTTAGAAAAAGACGGTATTTACAAGAAGTATAAAGACCGTGTTGGTGATATAGTAACGGGTGAGGTTTACCAGATTTGGAAGAAAGAGATTTTGCTATTGGATGACGATGGCAATGAGTTAGTTCTTCCAAAAACGGAACAAATTCCATCTGATTATTTCAAAAAAGGCGATACTGTACGTGCAGTTGTAACCAAAGTTGAAATGAGAAACAGTTCACCAATTATTGTATTATCTAGAACTTCACCAGCGTTCTTGGAGCGATTATTTGAAATGGAAGTTCCTGAAATTTTTGATGGCCTAATTACTATCAAAAACATTGTTCGTGAACCAGGCGATAGAGCGAAAGTTGCTGTTGAATCTTATGACGATAGAATTGATCCAGTTGGAGCATGTGTTGGTATGAAAGGTTCAAGAATTCATGGAATTGTGCGTGAGTTAAGAAACGAAAACATTGACGTAATTAATTACACATCAAATCCAACATTGTACATTACACGTTCTTTGAGTCCTGCTAAAATTTCTAACATCGTTTTTGATGAGGAGAACAAAAAAGCGGACGTTTTCTTGAACGCAGACCAAGTGTCATTAGCGATTGGTAAAGGTGGCTTTAACATCAAACTTGCTAGTCGATTAACAGGTTACGAAATTGATGTTTACAGAGAGTCAGACGCTGATTCGGATGATGTTAACTTAGATGAGTTTTCTGATGAAATCGAAGGATGGGTATTGGATCAACTCAAAGGAATTGGATTGGATACCGCGAGAAGCGTACTAGACCAAGACCCAGCAGACATAGTAAAAAGAGCAGATTTAGAAGTAGAAACTGTTGAGGATGTTATTAATATCCTAAAAGCGGAGTTTGATTAGTAATTGAACTGCTTTTGAACAGAGTTTTATATTTGCAACAATTGATATGGGCTTAGGCTCTTCAAGAATCGGAAAAGTAGTATATGGCAATAGCGCACAGATTAAGTAAGGTAGCGAAAGAATTAGGAGTAGGTGTAAACACTATAACCGATTTTCTAAACGAAAATGGAGTTGAGTGTGATGGAAGGCCTACGGCTAAAATCGACGAAAGTGCCTACAACCTTTTGCTGGAACAATATTCCACAGACAAAAAGGCAAAAGAGAAGTCTAAGGAATTGGCCAATAACCGTGAAGAGCGTGTTACAATTACAATTGACGATCAGAAGGATAGCCCCAAAGAGGAACGGTTTGAAGATGTCGATGAAATCGTTATTACAAACACTCAGGTCAAACCCGTTGTTGATTTACCGCCACTTCCTGAACCAGAAAAAAAGGAAATAAAAGAAGAAGTTGAAGAGGTAAAAGCGGAAGAGGAAAAGCCTGAAGATAGCGACGGTCCTAAAGTGTTAGGTCAGATTGACCTTTCAACTATAGATACTAGAACTCGCCCAACTAAGAAGAAAAAAGAGGAACCAAAGAAGAAGGTAGAACCTAAAAAAGAAGAGCCAAAACCTGAAGCTAAAGAACTGAAGAAAGAAGAGCCGAAACCTAAAGAAGAAAAAAAGGAAGTTACTCCTGAAAAACCTGAACGTATTGAAACCAAAGTTGAAAAACTTGCTGGACCAAAGCATACTGGTCAAGTAATTGACTTAAGTAAGTTTCAAAAGCCAAAAAAGGCGAAACCTGTTGCTTCCTCAAATGACACTAAGGATACAGAATCGGGAAAAAAGAAAAGGAGAAAAAGAATTCAAGTTGGCGGCGCCAATGTGATTCAATCGCAAAAGCATCGTAAAGATACCAGAGGTCCAAAAGGACGCGGTAGAAGAAATGAACCCCCTGCTGAAGTATCACAAGAGGATATCCAAAAAGAAATAAAAGAAACGCTTGCGCGATTAAGTGGAGGAGGCGGTAAGTCTAAGTCTTCAAAGTTTAGAAAAGCAAAAAGAAACGCGGTAAGTCAGCAAGCTGAAGAAGAATTACAAAAAGCTGAAGAAGAAAAAAGCATCTTAAGAGTAACGGAGTTTGTTACAGCTAATGAGCTTGCTACGTTGATGAATGTTTCGGTTAACGAAATTATCTCGGCGTGTATGACTCTAGGGCTTTTTGTTTCTATTAACCAACGTTTGGATGCAGAAACTCTTACGGTTGTTGCAGATGAGTTTGGTTACACTATTGAGTTTACTTCGGATGAATCTGAGGAGGGCGACTTAATTGAAGAAGATTTAGAAGAAAACTTAGCGACGCGACCACCTATTGTTACGGTTATGGGTCACGTTGATCATGGTAAGACATCATTACTTGATTACGTTCGTCGTGAAAATGTAATTGCAGGTGAAGCAGGTGGAATCACGCAACACATTGGAGCCTACAAAGTAGAGCTTGAAAGTGGAAGTACAATTGCGTTTTTGGATACACCAGGTCACGAGGCGTTTACGGCCATGCGCTCTAGAGGTGCTCAAGTTACTGACATTGCTATCATTGTTATTTCTGCAGATGATAGAATAATGCCTCAAACTAAAGAGGCAATTAATCACGCACAAGCAGCGGAAGTTCCTATCATTTTTGCAATCAATAAGATTGATAAAGAGGGTGCTAATCCTGAGAAAATCAAGGAAGAACTAGCTTCAATGAATTTCTTAGTGGAAGATTGGGGTGGTAAATACCAATCGCAAGATATTTCTGCCAAAAATGGTACTAACGTCACCGAATTAATGGAGAAAGTAGTGCTCGAAGCTGAACTTCTTGAACTTAAGGCAGATGCCAAGAAAAGAGCTGAAGGAACAGTAATTGAAGCTTCCTTAGATAAAGGAAAAGGTTACGTTTCTACACTGCTTATTCAAGGTGGTACGCTAAGAATTGGAGATGTATTTTTAGCTGGTGCGCATACTGGTAGAATTAAGGCTATGTTTAACGAACGTGGTAACAACGTTGAAGAAGCAGGTCCGTCAACTCCAGTAAGTGTTTTAGGCTTGAACGGTGCTCCGAGCGCTGGCGACAAGTTTACAGTAATGGAGGATGAACGTGAGGCAAGAAATATTGCCCAAAAACGTTCTCAATTGCAACGTGAACAGGGTGTCAGAACGCAAAAACATATTACCCTTGATGAAATTGGACGTCGTATTGCCATTGGAGATTTCCAAGAACTAAATATTATCGTAAAAGGTGATGTGGATGGTTCTATTGAGGCGTTATCAGATTCATTGTTGAATTTATCTACTGAACAAATTCAAGTTAATGTTATTCATAAATCTGTTGGTCAGATTAGTGAATCCGACGTTTTGTTGGCATCTGCATCAAATGCTATAATCATTGGTTTCCAAGTACGTCCTTCTACAAGTGCACGTGCGGTTGCCGAGAAAGAGGAAATTGACATCAGGCTTTACTCAATTATTTACGACGCACTCGATGAGGTTAAGCAAGCCATGGAAGGTATGCTTAAGCCAAAGGTTGAGGAACAAGTTGTCTGTAATATTGAAGTTCGAGAGACATTTAAAATTTCTAAAGTTGGAACAATTGCTGGTTGTTTCGTCCTTAACGGTACGGTTACCAGAAATACAAAAATTCGTTTGATTAGAGACGGAGTTGTACAATACACTGGTAAGCTTGGCTCTTTAAAGCGTTTCAAAGACGACGTTAAAGAAGTTAAGAAAGGTTTTGAATGTGGATTGAATGTCGAAAACTACAACGACGTTAAAGTTGGTGATATTATTGAAGGTTATGAGGAAGTAGAGGTAAAGCAAACGCTTAACTAATTTTTTCCTTCGGTTTCATCGGTAAGTAAAGGCGGGAGGTTTATTTCATCTTTTACGACAAACGCATCGGGAAAATTTTCCTTTAACTCAATGAAGAATCGTTCAGCTTGTAGCCGGTTCCTAAAATCTCCAACTCTCACTTTAAATGCAGGCTTTTTGTGTACCACATATGCTGGAACATCTGCGTATATTTTTAGAAATTCAGCCTGTACTTCATTCGCTTGATTAAAGCTATTTGGGCCAGAAGAGGAGAAAAGTTGAAGCCTATAACCTGAAATAGTTTCTTTTTCTTCGTTTATTTTTTTGGAGCGTTCTTCCAGCTCAATCAGGCGTTCATCGCCAATAATTTCATAGGATTCATTTTTTTCGATAGTAGTTTTATTGGGGTTGTTCGCGGGTACTTGCGCCACTGCGTCTAATGTAAATAAAACAAGAGCTGTTGCTAAAACTGAAAAACGATTCATAAATGCGATTTAAATATTTGACGAAATTAAATTTTCTACCTATCATTTATCATTCCTATTCATTATTCTGAAAAAGAAAGAGTTGTGGAATTTTTTATTTAGATTGATTCTAAATTATATCTACATTTTCAAAAACAGTAAGGGGTAGAGACGTAAGTTAACCTTTATTATAAATTTGCGCCTTAAGTAAAATTGGGGTTGTTATAAGATAATTTCGGTTGAAAACCTTTAAAAATATGAGCAAATTTCAGGGGATGTTTAGGGTTGTAACCTACTCACTTTCAGTTGTTTTATTTACGTTTTTGCTATCTAACTCTGCGCTTGCACAAGACGGAGAGAAGCTATTTAAAGCGAATTGTGCGTCTTGTCACAAACTGAACAAAAAGCTGATTGGGCCTGCGTTGACAGGCGTTCAAGATAGATGGGAAGATCAAGAGGCGCTGTATGCTTGGATTAAGAATTCCCAGGATTATCTAAAGAAGAATCCAGATGATAGTTATGCTCAAGAATTGTTCGTAGAGTATAACAAGTCGGTTATGACTGCTCAAGCGCTATCTGATGCTGAGGTTGGTGCTATACTAGATTATATTGCAAACCCTCCGGAAGATAAAGCAGCTCCTGCTGTCGCAGAGGGTCCTGTTGCTCGGGCTCCAGCAGAAAATTATTCTACATATTGGATGTTAGGTCTTGTGGTTGTTTTGCTTATCGTGGTGAAGGTTCTTTCGGGGGTAAAAGGTAGTTTGCAATCGGTAAAAGCGAAGTTAAACGATGAAGTATTGCCAGAGCCAAAAGGTCCTATAGAAGGATTGTTTGAGTGGATGGCTAATAACAAACGGTTAACCGTTGCGATAGTTTTAGTTGTTTTAGCTACTCTTTCTGTTCAAGGTTGGTTTGTAGTTAAAAGTATCGGGGTGTATAAGGGTTATGCTCCTGAGCAGCCAATTAAATTTTCCCATAAAATTCATGCAGGTACTAATTCAATAGAGTGTGGGTACTGTCATCATTCGGCTTATAAAGGTAAAAACGCAGGTATTCCATCGGTGAATGTATGTATGAATTGTCACAAAGGTATTTCTGAAGGTAAGGTTGATGGTACAACAGAAATTGCAAAAATATACGAGGCTGCAGGTTGGGATGCTGAACAGCAGGCTTACACTGGAGTTGAAAAACCAATTAAGTGGATTAGAATTCATAATTTACCAGATTTTGCTTATTTCAACCACTCGCAGCACGTTGTTGTAGGAAAACAGAAGTGTCAAACCTGTCATGGTGAAGTTGAAGAGTTTGGGTATCCAATGAAGCAACACTCCGATTTAACTATGGGTTGGTGTATCGATTGCCATAGAGAAACTAAAGTGTCGATGGAAGGAAATGAGTATTATACCAAAATTCATAAAGAATTATTGGAGCGATACAAGGATGAAAAAATTGAAGCATTCACCGTTGAGCATATTGGTGGGCTGGAATGTGCAAAGTGTCATTATTAAACATAGATCACACGAATTATGAGTGACAAGAAATATTGGAATAGCGTAGATCATTTAGAGGAAGAGCCTTTATTTGTTGAAGAGGCGCAAAAAGAGTTTTCTGAAGCAGTTCCTGTAGAAGATTTCCTTAGTAAATCCAATCTGTCAGATACGTCTGCATCTAGGAGGGATTTCTTGAAATTTATGGGTTTCAGTATAGGGGCGGCAACTTTAGCGGCTTGTGAAACGCCTGTTGTTAAGTCCATACCTTATGTCGTAAAACCTGAAGAGGTAACTCCTGGGGTGGCGAATTGGTATGCTTCGTCCTTTTCAAAAGGAGGGACATTCTCTTCAATTCTAGTAAAAACTAGAGAAGGTCGTCCAATTTTCATAAAAGCAAATGATGCGTACCCTGAGGCAATGAGTGGAGTTACTGCTCGAGTTAATGCATCGGTAATTGAACTTTATGATGACAACAGATATCAAGGGCCTCAAAAAGCGGGAACTACAATTGGTTGGTCTGATGTTGATACTGAAATTTCTAAAAAATTAGCAGCAATAAAAGAGAAAGGTGGAACGGTTAAAGTTGTTGCCGAATCTACAAGTTCACCAAGTACGCTAGCCACTTTTGCTAAGTTCGATGAAATGTTTTCAACCGAAACGGAGGTTGAAGTTTACGGCGAAGATGCGCTGTTGAAAGGAACCGAAATGGTTAAGGACAGTTGTGTTGTAACTTTTGATCCAATTAATTACAATGGCGTTCTTTCTGCCAATAAGGCTGATTTTGGAAAGGCTGTAATACCTACTTATGATTTCTCAAAAGCAAAAACTATAGTTTCTATTGATGCTGACTTTTTAGGTGATTGGCTAGACGGTGTTACTTATTCTAAAGGATATACACAAAGAAGAAAGCCAGAGGGAGCATGGATGTCTAAGCATTATCAGTTCGAGACTATGATGTCTATGGCTGGTGCAAACGCAGACGTTCGTGGTGCAATTAAGCCTTCTGATGTGGGTAATGTTGCAAAAATGCTTCATGGAGCAGTGGCGAAATTAGCTGGTTCTGCTGGAGCATCAGGCTCTTTGTCTGATGATGACAACAATATTGCCGCAAAAGTAAATGATGCCGCAAAAGACCTTTGGGCTGCTAAAGGAAAGTGTTTAGTCGTGTGTGGTTCAAATGACGCTAACATTCAGCAAGTTGTAAACGGCATTAATAATCTCCTAGGTAATTATAACAATACGATTAGATTAGAACGTGCTTACAATGTAGTTCAGATGAATGATTCTATGGTTGATTTGACCAAGAATATGAATTCTGGAATTGTGGATGCGGTAATATTCATGGATTCAAATCCGGTGTACTCAAACGCGGCATTTGCGGCTGCGGTTTCTAAAGTTGGCTTAAAAATTTCTTTAGCTGATAGACCAGATGAATCTTCTGTTTTATGTGACTATGTATGTCCAAGTCATTTCTTTTTAGAGGCTTGGAATGATTACCAGCCATATACTGGTGTGTTCACAATGCAACAACCTGCTATTAGGCCACTATTCAAGACTAGAGCTGCACAGGAATCTTTACTTCGATGGTGTGGAGTAAATACATCTTACTACGACTTTATAAAAGAAACTTGGACTTCGACTGCTTTTGCAGGAGCTGATGCTTTAACTGCAACTAATAAATGGAACAGTGCGGTTCAATCTGGAGTGTACATGGGTGCTAAGATGGCGCCTGAAGCTGATTTAGCTTATTCTGGTGATACTGGAGCTGCTGCAGGAAATATTAAATCAACCACTGGTGAGTGGGAGGTTAAATTTTACGCAAAGCAATCTATCGGTAATGGTGCTCAGGCAAACAATCCTCACTTACAGGAAATGCCAGACCCTATCTCTAAAGTGTCTTGGGATAATTACGTTACCATGAACCCTTCTGACATGGAAGGTAAATACGAAATTAGAACCGCGCAAGCTACACCTGCTAATGTTGTGTCTGTTACTGTTAACGGCCACACTATGGAATTGCCAGTTGTGGCGCTGCCTGGTCAAAAAAGAGGAACTATTGGAATTGCACTTGGATACGGTAGAACTGAAACTGGTACTGCTGGTAAAGTAGGAGTAAATGCATATCCTGCACTTGAAATGAAAGATGGAGTTGCTGTTTATAGTAGTTCTAAAGTTTCTATCGCTGACGCTGGCAAAACATATCAAATAGCTTCTGTCCAAACTCATCATACGATGATGGACAGGAAAATTGTGAACGAAACTACACTTTCAACTTTCAAGGCTGTAGATAAGAATGATGACGTTAATGGTTGGAACAAGGATTCGAAGTTAGCTGATGCATTTGGTAAAGTTCGTCCAATAAAAGAATTGAATCTATGGGCTGACCATGCTATTGAAAAAGGTCACCGTTGGGGAATGTCAATAGATTTAAACTCATGTACAGGTTGTGGGGCATGTGTAACTGCTTGTCACATTGAAAACAATGTTCCTGTTGTTGGAAAGGATGAGATTCGTCGTACTAGATCAATGTTTTGGTTAAGAATTGACCGTTACTTCTCTAGTGACATGACCAAAGAAAAAGGGAAAACGGATGATGTTGGTGTAGTTTCTATGTATAAGCAGATGGAAAACCCTTCTGATTATCCGCAAGTAGTTTTTCAACCTGTAATGTGTCAGCATTGTAATCACGCTCCTTGCGAAACTGTATGCCCTGTAGCTGCAACAACACATAGTGAAGAAGGGTTGAACCAGATGACATATAACAGATGTGTTGGAACACGTTATTGTGCAAACAACTGTCCATATAAAGTAAGAAGATTCAACTGGTTTAACTACAATAAAGATTCAAAGTTTACAGGAATTAACCCTGCACAAAATGAATTACAACGAATGGTATTAAACCCAGATGTTGTTGTACGTTCTAGAGGTGTTATTGAAAAATGTAGCTTCTGTGTTCAGAAGATTCAATCTGGAAAATTGACGGCCAAGAAAGCTGGAAGACCGGTTAAGGATGGTGATGTTGTTAGTGCATGTTCAGAAGCATGTCCTACAAACGCAATTCAGTTTGGTGATTTGAACGACAGTAAATCTTCAGTTCGTGCGAATTTTGATGATGACCGTTCATATTTTATGGCGGAAGAAGTGGGTACGCAGCCAAATGTTGCATACATGACTAAAGTTAGAAATACTGAGAATTTAGCATAATAGAATTAAGAAAAATAATAATCCATGCATCAGGAATCAGAAATAAGATATCCGCTCATATTAGGAGACAAAACGTACCATCAGATTACTGAAGACGTTTGTGCTCCTGTTGAAGGAAGAGCAAACAAGCTTTGGTATGCTGCTTTTACAATATCGGTTGTAGTTGCCTTATGGGGCCTTGGTTGTATCATGTACACAATAGGTAGAGGTATTGGAGTTTGGGGGTTAAACACAACCGTTGATTGGGCTTGGGATATTACCAATTTCGTTTGGTGGGTAGGTATTGGTCATGCTGGTACTTTGATATCAGCAGTACTGTTGTTGTTCCGTCAAAAATGGAGAATGGCAATTAACCGTTCTGCTGAAGCAATGACAATTTTCGCTGTAATGATGGCAGCACTTTTCCCAGGTATTCACATGGGAAGGATTTGGATGGCGTATTGGGTACTTCCTTTGCCAAATCAATTTGGTTCTCTTTGGGTGAACTTCAACTCACCACTTCTTTGGGATGTATTTGCAATTTCTACATATTTCTCTGTTTCATTAGTATTCTGGTACATTGGACTTATTCCTGATTTTGCAACAATTAGAGATAGAGCAACTAGAATTATTCCGAAAACAATTTATTCAGTGCTTGCATTTGGATGGAGTGGTAAAGCAAAGCAATGGATTCGTTTTGAAGAAGTATCACTGGTTCTTGCAGGATTAGCAACACCACTTGTATTCTCTGTGCACTCAATTGTATCTATGGATTTTGCAACTTCGGTTGTTCCAGGTTGGCATACTACTATATTTCCCCCATACTTCGTGGCGGGTGCGATTTTCTCTGGTTTTGCAATGGTGCAAACGCTATTGATTATTGCGAGAAAGGTTGTTAGTCTTGAGTCTTATATAACTAGAAAGCATATTGAATCAATGAACATTGTAATTGTAATTACAGGTTCAATGGTTGGCATCGCATACTTGACTGAGTTGTTTATTGCTTGGTATTCAGGTGTGGAGTTTGAGCAATATGCATTCTTGAACAGAGCTACAGGTCCTTATTGGTGGGCTTATGCTATGATGATGACTTGTAACGTAGTTACTCCTTTGATTTTCTTTGTTGAGAAAGTTAGAAAGAGTATCGTGATTTCATTTATTATTTCAATTTTCGTAAACATTGGTATGTGGTTCGAACGATTTGTAATTATCGTTACTTCGTTACACCGTGATTTCATTCCGTCAAACTGGACAATGTTTCACCCAACATTCGTAGATATAGGAATCTTCATTGGAACGATTGGTATTTTCTTCGTGCTTTTCTTACTGTATGCAAGGACTTTCCCGGTATTGGCTCTAAACGAATTGAAGTCTATTCTAAAGTCATCAGGTGATAATTACAAAAAACAACAACATTAAAATTTGGTTTTAAAATGAGTGTTGGAAAAAAAATATACGGTTTATACAATGATGATGCTATCCTTGTTGAAGGGGCAAAAACTGTTGTAGCCAAAGGAATCAAGGTGAGCGATACTTATTCTCCTTTCCCAATTCACGGAATTGAAAAAATTATTGGTATAAAGTGGACTCGAATTGCAATCTGTGCATTCATGTACGGTATTACGGGCACTTCACTAGCTATATTAGGTATGTACTATTTCATGATAGTAGATTGGCCTATGGATATTGGTGGTAAGCCAAATCAATACTTTTTACAAAATTTGCCTTCTTTCGTGCCTATTATGTTTGAATTCACTGTACTGTGCGCCGCACACGGAATGGCATTAACATACTTCTTAAGAAACTGGACTTTGCCAGGAGTTTCTGCTAAGAATCCTCATCCTAGAACCACTGACGATCATTTTGCAATGGAAATTGATCCATCAGAAAACACTTCGATGTCAGTTGAAGAAATTCAAGGTATTCTTAAAGAAACGGGAACAGTTGAAGTTTTTGAAAAATAGAAACATGACTAGAATTAAGCATATGTTATCAGCAAAAAACGCATTTAGAGCCTTTATGGTTATGGCGGTTTCAGGAATGTTGTTTGGGGCATGTAAATCAGACCCGAATAGTCCAGGAATCGAATACATGCCAGATATGTATCGTTCACCTTCGTTTGAAACTTATGGTGAAAACGAGGTATATGGACAGAAAATTATGAGTGCCCGTGTTCCTGCTTCGAACACAATTCCTAGAGGCTCAGATAATTTACCTTATCCTTACCCAAATACATTTGAGGGGTACGAAGCGGCAGGTGCCAACCTTAAAAATCCATTAAAAGCATCGGAAGAAAATTTAGCTGAAGGAAAAGTACTTTACACTCGTTTTTGCGTGCATTGTCATGGTAAAAAAGGAATGGGCGAAGGAACAGTTCCAACGAACAGTGAATACCCACCACCACCGTCTTACTCGAAGGGATTGAAAGATTTGCCAGAAGGAAAAATGTTTCACACACTTACTCACGGTAAAAACTTAATGGGCTCGCATGCATCGCAGTTAACCAAAACTGAACGTTGGAAAGTTATTTTCTACGTGCAAACTTTGCAATATCCGGAAGGGAAGTCTAAGACCGAAGAGGTTAAGGAAGATACTAAAGAACAAGAAGAATCTAAATAAAAAGCGTTTTTTAAATGGAACAATTTACGATACCAGATAAAGTCAAAAGATGGTCAATGATGTTCATGGCTATAGGTGGACTTGCGCTCATCTTTGGAATTGCATCTCTATTTATGGGAGGTGATGAACATGCACACCATCATGCGGTTGCCAGATTTTGGTCTAACTTATTGATAAATGGATTCTTCTTTTTTGGAATTGCAGCATGTGCAACATTCTTCATGGCGGTAAACTATGCTGCTGAATCAGGATGGTGGGTTGTAATCAAAAGAATCTTAGAAGCAATAGGTAGTTTCATGCCTTATGCAGGAGTCTTGTTGTTTATCGTTTTCTTAGCCGGAGCCTTCCATATGCATCACTTATGGCATTGGATGGATGCTTCTGTGTATAGCGAGTTTATGATTGAATCTGCGGAAGGAGTTAAATATCTTTCTGAGCAAGTTGAAGGGGCGATAAGAAATCCACATTTTGATGAAATCATTGCTGGAAAGCGCCCTTATTTGAATGAAATATTTATGGGAATTAGAATCATTGTAATTTTCGGTGGTTGGTATTGGTTTTGGAAGGTGTTTAGAAGTAGATCTCTCGAAGAAGATTTGGGTTTTGATAGAGATCGACATTTCAAAAATGTTCGTCATGCTGCAATTTTCTTAGTGGCATTCGGATATCCAATTTCAACATTTGTTCCTTGGGATTTTATCATGTCTATTGACACGCACTGGTTCTCAACCCTATTTGGTTGGTATGTATTCTCTGGTCTGTGGCTAAGTGCTATGATTGTTGCGATTCTTATGGTAGTTTGGCTGAAGAGTCTTGGACATTTGAGAGAAGTTAACGATAGTCATATTCATGACTTAGGAAAATGGATGTTTGCAATTTCCTTTTTATGGTCGTATTTATTCTTTTCACAATTCATGTTGATTTGGTATGCAAACATTCCAGAGGAGGTTGTGTATTTCCAGGCTAGGATTGAACACTATCCAGTACTATATTGGGGTATGTTCTTCGTTAACTTCATTTTTCCAATGATTTCCTTGATGGATAGAGATAAGAAGCGAAACAGAATGATGTTGACTATCATGGGCATCATTTTATTCTGTGGACACTGGGTTGATACCTACATGTTAGTAGCACCAGGAACGATGAAAGAAGGTGGTCACATTGGATTATTAGAAGTAGGAATGGCTGTAGGTTTTGTCGGATTGTTTGCATTTGTTATCACAAAAACGCTCGCTTCGGCACCCCTAGTTGCTAAGAATCACCCTTTCTTCGAGGAAAGTGTGCATCACGAAATTCATTAATTGATTTACAGTTAAGATAAAAAATAAAAATTGACATGACGGCTTTGTTACTTTCTTTAGTCATAATTCTTGGAATTGTTGCCATAGTTCAAATGCTACGCGTATTTGATTTGTCTAATTCCCTAAAAGGTGAAGATGAAATTCAGGTAAATAATCAAGAAACCAATAATATTCGATGGGCATTTGTTGTGTTCTTTTTGGGATTCTTTGCTTTTTTCATCTATCTAGTTGTCGCATTCGGTGATCAATTATTGCCCGTTTCCGCTTCCGAACATGGTGTAGAATACGATTGGTTGATGAACTTTAATATGATTATCATCACCATAGTTTTTGTGGTAACCCACATTATACTTATGGTTTTTGTAGTGAAGTATGCAAAAACGGTAAGCCCAAAAGCAACATTCGTTACGCATAACAATAGATTAGAGTTAATTTGGACTACAACGCCAGCAATAGTTCTTACCATAATAATTATTTACGGAATCTCTACTTGGAATTCAATGACAATGGATAAGCCAAAAGATTCAATAAATATTGAATTATATGCTCGTCAATTTGATTGGACGGCACGTTATGCTGGTGAAGATAATACTCTAGGAAAAGCTAATTATCGAATGATTTCTGCAACCAATGCCTTGGGTATAATTAACAAAAATACTATTGATGAGCGATTAAATCAATATGATGAAAAGCTTCAAGAATTAGAAGAGAGTAGAGCTAAAGTTTATCCTGGCGGTGCTAGTGATGAGGATATATTGGAGCAGATTAAACTCGTTAAAAAGAATCGTGCTGCTGTAGTACAATATAAAGAACAGAGTAAAACTGAGAATTTTGATGTCGCAAATGATGACATTATCACAAAAGTGGAGTTTCACATTCCAGTGAACAAATCTGTGAATTTCTCTATCAGAAGTCAAGATGTAATCCATTCTGCATTCATGCCTCATTTTAGAGCACAAATGAATGCTGTACCAGGAGTAATAACAAGTTTGTATTTCACACCAATCGTGACAACCAAGGAAATGAAGGAAATAACTGGAAATCCTGATTTCGAGTACTTATTACTATGTAATAAAATCTGCGGGGCAGCTCATTATAATATGCAGATGAATATCATAGTAGAAACAGAAGAAGAGTATAACAAATGGTTGGCAGAACAACCAAGGTTTAATGTAGCGCAAGCACAATAAGAAATAGATAAGCGGAAAGAAGATGGCTGGACATAAAGAGACGTTTATTACAAAGTATTTATTTAGTTACGATCATAAGATGATATCGCGACAGTTCCTTTTAACGGGTACTGTAATGGCATTTATCGGAATGATTATGTCTTTATTATTTAGACTTCAACTGGCATTCCCTGGGGAGAGTTTTGGAGTTTTGAATTTTTTCCTTGGAGATAAATGGGCTCCAGGTGGTGTGTTAGATCCAAATATGTATTTGGCTCTTGTTACTATCCATGGAACAATAATGGTATTCTTCCTGTTAACAGCTGGATTGAGTGGAACATTTGCCAACTTGTTAATTCCGTTGCAAATAGGTGCACGTGATATGGCTTCGGGAATGATTAATATGTTATCGTATTGGTTTTTCTTTTTGTCTTCTGTAGTTATGATCGCTTCACTTTACGTTGAAAGTGGTCCTGCAGCAGCTGGCTGGACGGTTTATCCACCATTAAGCGCATTGCCTCAAGCAATGCCGGGTTCAGGGGCTGGAATGACCCTATGGTTAGTCAGCATGTCCTTTTTCATTGTTTCGTCGTTGTTAGGTGGCTTGAACTACATTGTTACAGTAATCAACTTGAGAACAAAGGGTATGAAAATGACCCGTTTACCGTTGAGTATCTGGGCGCTATTTGTTACTGCTATCCTAGGAGTATTATCATTCCCAGTTTTATTTGCAGCAGCTTTGTTATTGATTTTTGATAGAACATTCGGAACGTCATTTTATCTTTCAGATATTTACATTGCTGGTGAAGCACTTGATCACACCGGTGGTAGTCCTTTATTGTTTCAGCATTTATTCTGGTTTTTAGGTCACCCTGAGGTTTACATAATTCTCTTACCTGCATTGGGTATTACCTCAGAAGTAATTTCGACTAATGCACGTAAACCAATTTTTGGCTATCGTGCTATGGTGGGTTCAATTCTAGCAATTGGTTTTCTTTCGTTTATCGTTTGGGGTCACCATATGTTCATTACTGGTATGAATCCATTTGTAGGAGCCGTATTTACGTTTACAACTCTCTTAATTGCGATTCCATCTGCAGTAAAAGCGTTTAACTATCTATCCACTTTGTGGAAAGGTTCTATTCGTTATACTCCTGCAATGATGTTTGCAATTGCAATGGTTTCAACTTTTATTACCGGTGGTGTAACAGGAATTATTCTTGCCGATGCTGCATTAGATGTTAACTTGCACGATACCTACTTTGTTGTAGCTCACTTCCATATTGTAATGGGTTTATCTGCTGTGATGGCAATGTTTGCAGGTGTTTACCATTGGTTCCCAAAAATGTGGGGAAGAATGTTGAATAAGAAGCTAGGTTATGTTCATTTCTGGATAACGTTTATTTGTGCATACGGGGTATTCTTCCCTCAGCATTTTCAAGGTCTTGCAGGTGTACCGAGACGGTACTACGCAAATACAGAGTTCCCTATTTTTGATGGATTAAGTGATATTAGTCTGATGGTAACGATTTTCGCAATGATTGGAGGGTTGGCTCAACTGATTTTTGCATTCAACTTAATTTATTCTATGTTCAAAGGGCCAAAAGCTCCTCAGAATCCATGGAGTGCAAACACGTTAGAATGGACAACACCAGTAGAGCATATTCATGGAAACTGGCCAGGTGATTTACCTGTGGTTCACAGATGGGCGTATGATTTCAGTAAACCAAGTAAAGATGGAACTGATTACAGAATACCAGGACAAGATTTTGTTCCTCAAACAGTTCCTTTGGAAGAAGGTGAGATAGATGGCGAAGGCCATTAAAAATAATATTAGATAGTTGAAAAGCCCTTTTTCGAAAAGAAAAAGGGCTTTTTTTTGTCTTAATTTTGATGTTCTCGAATAGTATGAACGATAACTTAAATCCAGAATCCGATAACCTAAGTCCTACAGATAAGGACATTGAAAAGGTATTAAGACCAGCTCAGTTTGGTGACTTTACTGGACAAGATAAAGTACTAGAAAACCTGAAAGTTTTCGTTCAGGCAGCCTTGCAAAGACAAGAGGCATTAGATCATGTGCTATTACACGGCCCTCCTGGTCTAGGAAAAACGACGCTCGCTTTAATATTGGCAAACGAATTGGGTGTTGATATTAAGATTACTTCTGGTCCGGTTTTAGACAAGCCAGGGGACTTAGCAGGGCTGCTTACCAATCTAGGTCGTAACGATGTTTTATTTATTGATGAAATCCATAGATTGAGTCCTATCGTCGAAGAGTTTTTATACTCGGCCATGGAAGATTATAGGATCGATATAATGATTGATACAGGTCCGAATGCCAGAAGTGTTCAAATCGAATTGGAACCATTTACCTTAGTCGGTGCAACAACCCGTTCTGGCTTATTGACTTCGCCTCTCCGTGCACGATTCGGAATAAATTCGAGATTGGAATATTACAATTCAAAAATTCTAAGTCAAATTATTAAGCGAAGTGCCGGCATCTTAGAAATAGAAATTGAAGATTTAGCTGCTAAAGAAATAGCCAGTAGAAGTAGGGGAACGCCAAGAATAACCAATGCTCTTCTAAGAAGAGTAAGGGATTTTGCTCAAATAAAAGGTGATGGGTTCATCGATCAAAAGATTTCTCACTATTCTTTGGATGCCTTAAATGTCGATCAGTCGGGATTGGATGAAATGGATAATAAAATCCTGACCACAATTATTTCAAAATTCAAGGGTGGGCCGGTTGGTCTTAATACTGTTGCAACTGCGGTAGGAGAAGATTCTGGAACTATAGAAGAAGTGTATGAGCCTTTCTTAATACAAGAAGGTTTTCTGATGCGAACGCCCCGAGGAAGAGAAGTAACCGAAAAGGCATATAAACATCTTGGGATTGCGCCTCAGGCTTCTCAAAATTCATTGTTTTAATGCTTGAGCAAACCCGCTTGAGTAATTTGGTGAAATCTAAAGGGTTTGAACTCGGTTTTAATCAAATAGGGATATCGAAGGCGGAGAAACTGGAGAAAGAAGTTCCAAGGCTTGAAAAATGGCTTAATAAGGGCTTTCATGGTACAATGTCATGGATGGAAAATCATTTTGATAAGCGAATCGATCCAACTGTATTATTGCCCGGTACCAAATCGATTGTTAGTTTCACGCTAAACTACTTTCCGGATGAAGAAATGTCTAACGATGAAATCAATATATCTAAATACGCTTATGGTGAAGACTATCATTTTGTAATTAAACGAAAGTTAAAAGAGCTAATCAAGGTTTTACAAGATGAAATAGGAGATGTGCAAGCACGTGCATTTGTGGATAGTGCGCCAGTTATGGATAAAGTGTGGGCACAACGCTCTGGCCTAGGTTGGGTTGGTAAAAACACCAACTTAATTCACCCAAAAATGGGGTCGTTTTTTTTTGTCGCTGAACTATTGCTGGATATTGAATTAGATTACGATTCAGGCATTAAGGACTACTGCGGAACTTGTACAAAGTGTATAGATGAATGTCCTACAGATGCTATTGTTGAGCCTTATGTCGTTGATGGCAGTAAGTGCATATCTTATTTCACAATTGAGTTAAAATCTGACATTCCAATAACCCAAAAAGGAAAATTTGAGAATTGGGCATTTGGCTGTGATATTTGCCAAGACGTCTGCCCATGGAATAAATTTAGTCAGCCCCATTCTGAAAGTGCGTTTAAACCGCACCCTAAATTATTGTCTTTTGAAGGAGAAGATTGGGCAGAATTAAGTGAAGAGGTCTTCCGAGAAATTTTCAAAAAGTCAGCGGTAAAGCGAACAAAATTTGAAGGATTGAAGCGAAATATTAAGTTTATTTCGAACTAGAACACAAAGTTTAAACTTGCACCAATTACCGAGTTGAATGCACCCCCAAATGTTCCATAAGGAGTAATTATAGTTGTTGATACAGTAGAAAGGAGTGATTGGTGGATCCGCACATTTGCGAAAATTTTATCTGAAATAAAATAATTCACTCCAACCATAGCATCGATTTCAAATGGTCTCCATTTAAAACCACTGGCCGGAACTACCCCAAATGAGTTTTCTTCTTTTGTATTGAACAGAACACCAATTCCAGGGCCAATTTCAAACAGAAATTTTTTCCATTCTCTTTGATATAGAAGAGGTACTTCTATATAATCCATATGAATTCTATACGTTTGAAAATTTCCGTTATCTGGGTCACCAGGGTCTCTCGAGCCTTTTTGGATGTACATGAGTTCAAACTGGAGTTGATCGTTGTTACTTAATTCTTTTTGAAGAAAAAAACCGCCAAGTACATTCAATTTATTATAACCTGAATAGCCGTCACCTATCATTTGAGAGGTATTTAGGCCGAGTTTAATACCTGCTTTGAAAGGTTTTTCGTCTTGGGCAAACACGACGGTTGACCAAAGAAAAATTGAAATTGAAAATAGTTTTGCTATCCTTAATCGCACTCTACTATTTTATCATGTGCATTTCTTCAGCTTGGAGTAATTGGCTATTATCTAAGTTGGAAATAAAGAATATTAAGCTGCAGTTGTCAGCATTCCAGATTGGATCTAGGTCATAACATAAAGTTTGACTGATAACTGTATCTTGAGGAAAAGAACCCGTTACGAATGAATTTCCGAAAGTTCCTGTAATAGCTTTCCGTAAAACATGCCTGTGAGCATAGTCGGGAATTACACCTTTATCTCTGTGTAACTGTTGCGCAATAACAGAATCTTCACTTACATAAATACCTAATCCAATATTTTCGACATCAATATCGGTAAGGGCTGAAACTCTAACCTCTACGATACCCTTGTTTTCATTTTTATTGACAATACTAGTAGCAGAAATATCAAATCTTGGAGAAGTGAAATAGGACGAGTTTGCCAATGAATCCATAGTTGTATTCCATTTGCCGGGAGTGAGTGGATTTTGGGACCTGTTTATGGTAATACTTGGTGCTGAATTACCACCTTCATATTTTTCTTGTAAATCGTAACCCGCAGGAACGCGTAAATCTGTAACGTAACCTTCATCAGGCACTAATTCTGCGAAATTTCCTGCATGAACTCCTAACACAACGAGTTTGCCTTCGAATTCATTTTCGGCCCAGTCAAATAATCTCTGGGCTTGAGGAGGGCAATTTTTACAGGTATGTCCTGTATATTCTTCAATTAATGCTTTGGCAAAGCCCGACTCAGACTTAAACTCAGTGGTGTCATTGCCATTAGGGTCGCTTATCGTACCAGCACATTCCGATACTACACGAATTCCTTCATAAGGATCTTCAACTTTATCACAACCAATTAGTATAAGACAAACGAGGATTAAACTTAAATATCTCATATTAAAAACTTGAAGTTACGGTAATTGACATACCATTTGATGATGGAACAACCCTACAAACACCACCGACGCAGAAAAGCCCAGCCTTTTGACGGCCGTAACCAATAGATACCCGGTTAGCTCCCTTGATATAGCCAAAGGTTGCATAAGGATAATGCAATTGGTTATTCTCTACTGGATTTCCGTAATTGTACTGATCCATCACTGCCACAAACCAATGCGGAGAGTATGTGTATTCAATAATTAATGTTGCCCAATCACCCATATCTTGTTTAGACCAAAGTCCCTGAAGTTCTGTTCGAATTGAATTTTTAGGATTTAGTTTCACTAGTACATCTAATACAGCAATATCTGCGTATAGTTTGCCCTTAAAAGGTCCGTTTAGTCCAGAGTATTGAGTAATGTCATTATTCACCATCATATTCATATACATACCCTTCAGCTTCAGTTTTTTGTTCAACTTTCTTTCTATTGTTATGTTGAAATCCTGAAAGTACTCCTCCTCGCCAGGAGAAAAGAAATTTGCTGTATAACCTTTTCGTGCACTATCCAAATCATTTAGTCTAGTTGAATCTAATCCAAATGCGGCAGAACCATTAATCATAATACGCGTGCCATATTTACCACCATACCAAGTTTTTTTCTTTAATCGGAAGGTTACGTCTCCTTGAAACGCAACTTCACCAGTGGGTTGGGTTGCATAAGGATAAAGCGTTGCTGCAAGGTTATAGGTATGTTGTTTAGTTAAAGCCGGTAAAAAGTTGGTCAATAAGTTGGTCAATGATTCATCTCGGTCAGTTCTAAAACTCATATTATCAATGTGCTTAGCACTTAAATTTATACCAAAACCCTTTTTGGAGTAGGACGCCGAAACGAAAAGTCCTTGCCCTTCTTTATAGATATATCCATTGTCAAACGAAGGATCGTTTCCTTTGTAGGAATATTCAGACGTGAGAGAGAAATTCTTGTACCTCGCGGTAAATCGTCCACTGTATGAGCCTACATTTTCGGGAAGAACCAAGTCGGGGTTATTGTCTTCTTGGTACTTACTCAAAAAGTTAGCGCCTAGGGTAAGTTTAAATTTATTCTCCTTCCAAGAAGATAAGAACTCATTTAAGTAAATTTCTCCATCAATCCCTCTCAGAATACCAGGACCCTTATCAAAGAAAAATCGCTGACGTCCGGCAATTCCTTTCACTCTTATTCCATTTCCTAGGTCATACTTTATACGAATACCGTCGATGGCATTATCCAAACCTAAATCTCGTTCTTCATAGGCTCGTAAAAGCATACCAGTGCCAAATTGTTCGTAGAAATTACCAACGGTAATACTCAATCCTTTGTTGTCAAATCCAAAATATCGATAAGGAATTCCACTTCCCTGAAAACGTGGGTCGAATCCAAGGAGGACATTTTCATAACTTTCATATCTAAGCCCTGCTGTAAATGCTCCTTTGGTTGCAATTACGTTGGCATAGCCATTATATAGAAACTTTTCTGTTACAGGCGGAGCCGCAATTGCACTATCCGTCAAATAATACTGACCTGTAAGGTTAAAATTGCCATGAACTTCAAGAGGATCTTTTGCCGCTTCTTGAAGAACATTTTGGCCAAATAAATTACTGGAATAGGTAAGTAAGGTTGATACAAATACAATGAAGTAACGGAGTTTTAGCATTCGGGGAGTATAGAGATAAAAAAAAGAAACACTAGTCTAGTGTTTCTCCTTTTGAAAGTTTTTTTATTTTTTCGTAAAGCTCAATTTCATCACCTTCCTGATACGAAGTGTGCTGGTGAACGATTTTTCCATTTTTGTCGACCAAAAAGGAATGTGGTACATTAACAACACCCATTTGTCTTCTAAAGTCGGAGTTAACATCCAACAGAACCGTATAATCCCATGCAACACCATCAACATACGGCTTTACTTTTGGAGCGTTACGTGCATCATCAATAGAAATAGCATAAACCACAACACCGGTTTCTTCAACCCAATCATCATAAACTTCAGCAATGTTATTTAGTTCTCTCTTACATGGGCTGCACCAAGTTGCCCAAAAATTTATTAGAATTGGTTTCCCTTCATTCAAAATTTCTGAGGTATTAAATGAATTACCATCGATATCTTGTAATTCTATAGAAGGTATAGTTCTAGTTTGTCCAACAGTTGTTAGTGCTGTGACTGCTGCAAACGCGATTAAAATTAATTTCTTCATGTGTTAAAAATTGTGAGGCAACGAATTTAAGGATTTCACTTCAACATTATTCGCAATCTCAGATTATAAAAAGTTTTTCAGCCTAATGTCAAACGCTGTACCAAATCTGACATCCCTTCACCTGCATTTTTTTTAATCAGAGTAAAATTTTCAGGTAGCTTTAATTCTTCCACGTTTGGGTCTATTACAAAATGTTGGCAATCTGTCTTAGATGCATGTATTAAACCCGCAGCCGGATATACGTTAAGCGAACTTCCAACCGTAATCATAATGTCAGCTTGTTGAATTATCGCTGCAGCATTTTCTAATTCAGGAACCTCCTCTCCAAACCAAACTACGTGTGGACGAAGTTGGGAGTAGTCTTCTGCTAAATCTCCAATTTTAATATCGTCGTATGCGATATATTTATAATGCCCATCAATTTTAGAGCTTTTTGCAACTGTAATACAACCGTGCAAGTGAAGTACATTTTTTGAACCCGCCCTTTCGTGCAGGTCGTCTATATTTTGAGTGATAATGGTAACATCAAATTTTTGCTCAAGTTTTGTAATGGTAATATGCGCCGCATTTGGATTTACCTCCGAAATATTTTTTCTACGTTCATTGTAGAATTCCAGTACCAACTCCGGGTTTTTGCTAAATGCATCCGGAGTTGCCACATCTTCAATCTTGAATTTGTCCCATAATCCCCCGTTGTCTCTAAAGGTAGAAATGCCACTTTCTGCAGAAATTCCTGCGCCGCTGAATACCACTATTTTCATTTCTTTAATTTTTAGATTACTCCCAACACAGTCAGCTTTTCAACTCCTCAAAGGAAACCAAAGTATTACTTTTACGGGCTTAATTTGACTTTACTTTTATGCGTAAAACAAGGAAGCAAGAAGCTCTAGATTATCATTCACAAGGAAGAAAAGGGAAGATTGAAGTAAAGCCTTCAAAACCATATTCTTCGCAGCGAGATTTAAGTTTAGCTTATTCGCCAGGTGTTGCAGAACCTTGTTTAGAAATCGCTGATAAACCTGAAACTGTTTTTGATTATACCGCAAAAGGAAATTTAGTTGCCGTAATTTCTAATGGAACAGCGGTCTTGGGTCTTGGAGACATTGGTCCAGCTGCTTCCAAGCCTGTAATGGAAGGGAAAGGACTGTTGTTCAAAATCTTTGCTGATATTGACGTGTTTGATATTGAAGTGGATGCGACTGACGTTGATGAATTCGTGAATACGGTTAAAAATATTGCACCGACCTTTGGAGGGATAAACCTTGAGGATATAAAAGCACCAGAAGCTTTTGAGATTGAAAGAAGATTAAAAGAAGAACTCGATATTCCTGTTATGCATGATGACCAGCATGGAACGGCAATTATTTCTGCGGCAGCGCTTTTGAATGCACTAGAACTTAGCAACAAAAAAATTGAGGATGTAAAAATTGTTGTTAGTGGTGCTGGAGCCAGTGCAATATCCTGTGCAACTTTATACATTGCTTTGGGCGCTCAGCACAAAAATTTAATCATGTGCGATAGCAAAGGAGTAATTAAAACCTCACGCGGAGATTTAGCTGAAAGTAAAGCACGCTTTGCTAATGAAGTTGAGGCCAATACTTTGGAAGACGCTTTGGTAAATGCAGATGTTTTTCTTGGCTTGTCACGTGCCGATTTGGTGTCTAAAAAGATGGTGAAGAGCATGGCAAAAGACTGTATAGTGTTCGCTTTGGCAAATCCAAACCCAGAGATCCCTTATGCTGATGCTATTTCGGTTAGAGAAGACATTATTGTCGCTACTGGTCGGTCAGATCATCCTAATCAAGTGAACAATGTACTTGGGTTTCCTTTTATATTTAGAGGAGCGCTCGATGTTCAAGCCACGGCTATAAATGAAGAAATGAAACTGGCCGCAGTAAAAGCTATTGCTGAGTTGGCCAAGGAGATGGTTCCGGAAGAGGTAAACATTGTTTACAAGGAAAAAATTCTATCTTTTGGTACTGAATACATAATTCCAAAACCAATGGACCACAGACTAATCACTAGGGTTTCTCCTGCTGTTGCTAAAGCCGCAATGGATTCAGGAGTTGCCAAAAAGCCTATAAAAGATTGGGACAAGTACATAGAAGAACTGGAGCAACGTTTGGGTCTTGATAATAAAATCGTTACTAGCCTGGTTGATCGTGCAAGAAAAGACCCGCAAAAAGTGGTTTTTGCAGAAGCCGATAATTACAAGATTCTAAAAGCCGCTCAAATCGTTCGTGACGAAGGCATTGCCGAACCAATTTTGTTGGGTAAGGTGGTTAAAATCAAAGAATTGATTGAAACCTATGAATTGGATTTGGATGACGTTCCAATATTAGACCCACGAAGTAGAAAGCAGGAAGAGCTTAGAAACAAATTTGGTCAAAACTTCTATGAATTACGCCAGCGAAAAGGATATACCCTTCACGAAGCCAAAAAAATAATGCGCGAACGAAATTATTTCGGAACGGCATTGGTGAGATGGGGTGAGGCAGATGCGTTTATTTCTGGAATTACAAGAAACTACCCAGATACGTTACGCCCAGCTTTGCAAATAATTGGCTCTCAAGCAAAGCACAAGAACATTACAGGAATGTATATTCTAAACACCAAAAAAGGGCCATTGTTTTTAGCGGATACAACCATTAATTTTAATCCAACTGCTCAAGAATTGGTTAACATAACCGTACTTACGGCAGAAGCAATTCGAGGGTATAAACTGAAACCCAGAATCGCGTTACTGAGCTATTCAAATTTTGGATCTTCGGATGGGGAGGATTCTAAAAAAGTTCAAGAGGCAGTTCGAATTTTACATAAAAACCATCCTGACATTATTGTAGATGGAGAAATTCAAGCAAATTTCGCCTTGAATAGAGATCTTACTGGTGAACTTTTTCCGTTCTCATTATTGTCTAAGCACCGAGTAAATACGTTGATATTTCCAAACCTTGCTTCAGGAAATATTGCGTACAAATTGATGCAGGAAGTTAGTGATGTAGAAACCATGGGTCCTGTTTTGTTGGGTATGAAAAAACCAGTTCACGTGCTACAACTAGGCAGTTCGGTTCGGGAAATTGTAAATATGGTAACCATTGCAGCGGTTGATGCTCAGCAAAGAAGTCACAAAATTCAAGAGTATAAAAAAGCAAAGAGAACAGTTCTATGATCGAATTTCTGAATGGTAGGTTAATTGAAAAAAATCCGGCTTACGCAGTGGTGGAATGCAACGGAGTGGGTTATTATGTGAATATTTCGTTGCAGACTTTCGAAGGAATGGGTAACTCTGAATCGTGCAAATTATTCACCCACATGGTAGTTCGTGAAGACGCTCATTCACTATACGGATTTGCCGGGCCACAAGAGCGACAGTTGTTTCGCCATTTGATTTCTGTTTCGGGAATTGGGCCAAACACTGCCAGAATAATTTTATCCTCTTATAAATCAGAAGATGTTATTGCTGCAATTGCCAATGAAAATGTCGATTTGCTAAAGAGTATTAAAGGAATTGGAGCAAAGACAGCCCAACGAATCGTTATTGATTTAAAAGATAAAGTTGCTAAAGACATACCACAGTTAGAAATTTCTTCACTTGAGGACAATACAACTAAGGAAGAGGCGTTATCCGCCCTCGCAGTTCTTGGGTTCGATAGAAACCGAAGCGCCAAGGTATTGCAGAAAATCTACAGAGGACAATCTTCGGAACTCACTGTAGAACAGGTAATTAAAGAAGCTTTAAAGCAATTATAAATACTACGATTCGCTCGTTGTGTGGTTAAACTGGCGTAGCAACGCACTCATATTTTTGGGCTTTTTGCCCATATTTTTATTTGGCCGGATTCATTCTGAGGTAAAGCCAGATAAATACAGCCTAAATTTTGACTACCAAATACTGCCCATAGACTCAGGTGATTCTGATAAAATTGACCTAAAATATCCCATTTCTAATTCTCCAGAAACGGGTGCAGAACCTTCAAAAATGGATTTGAAGGACCCTTCAAATATAAAGTCATCAGTAAAGTACAATCCAGAGACTGGTAAGTATGAAGTTCAGCAAAAGATGGGGGATCGAATAGATTATAAGCCACCCTCTTACATGGATTTTGATGAATACCTCGAAATGCAGAAAAAGAAAAGCATGTCGGATTATTGGAAGGATAAAAAATCAGCGGAAAAAGAATTTGAAGAGGAGGGTGGAAATACTCCATTTGCACCGCAGTTGAAGATTAAATCCAGAACATTCGATAGAATTTTTGGAGGTAATAATATCGACATTCGTCCTTCAGGTTCAGCAGAAGTTTCATTTGGAGGAAGAATTTCTAAGACAGACAATCCGGTAATACCAATTCGAAGCCGAAGAATAACTACTTTCCAGTTTGACCAAAATATGCAGCTAAACCTAATCGGAAACATTGGGGATAAATTAAAGGTAAGTGCCAACTACAATACGCAAGCAACTTTCGATTTTCAAAATCAATTTAAAATAGAATATACAGGTTACGAAGACGAAATTCTTCAAAAAGTAGAACTCGGAAACGTTTCCATGCCTCTAAATAGTCAACTTATTACCGGTAGCCAAAGTTTGTTTGGAGTTAAGGCCAAAACCAAATTTGGGAGATTGACTATGACAACCGTATTGTCGCAAGACAGAGGCCAAAAGAGTGAAGTAGAATCTAAAGGAGGCGCACAAATTAGCGAGTTTGAGGTTAGGGGAGATAACTATGAAGCAAACAAACACTTTTTCCTTAATGAATTGTTTCGAAACAATTATGAAGCTGCAATCGCTGATCCTTTGTTTTTGCAATCCGCCTATGTGGTGACTCGAATAGAAGTTTGGGTAACAAATACCCGTACCGATCCAACGGCGCGTGATATTATTGCATTTCAGGATTTAGCGACAGCCAATCCAGATTTTGTTTACAGAGGTGGTAATAACCCTTCTCCGACCTCCGGATATGTAGTTCGGCCTAACCCAAGAGGTGCGGGAATAGTTGACAATCAATCCAATAACCTTTACGCTGATGTATTCAATAATATGGGTGGAATTGACGGTAGGACTATAGAAAGAACCATCCCAGTTTTACAAGCCGAGATGGGTTTAGATCCTCGATTAGATTTTCAGAAAGTAGAATTGGCCAGATTACTTGGGCCTAATGATTACGAATTGAATGCTCAGTTGGGTTATATCTCACTTAAGCAGCAAATTAATTCCAATCAAGTACTATCAGTAGCCTATGAATACACATTGAATGGAGAAATATTTCGTGTTGGTGAATTCTCGAACGAAGTTGCACAACCAAAACCACTTTTGGTGAAAATGTTGAAGAGTACTGAATTAAACACTAAGATTCCAATGTGGGATTTGATGATGAAAAATATTTACTCAATTGGAGCTTATCGAGTAAAAAAGGATGGGTTCAAGTTCAATGTTTGGTATCTGGACCAAGATAAAGGAGTTGATATTAATTTCATTCCACAACCAGAATTAAACGACAATAGCCTAGTTCAGTTACTGGGTATGGATGTAGTAAATTTTAATGGGCAACCGTCTCAAGATGGATTGTTTGATTTTGTACCGAACATTACTATCAATACGAATACTGGGCGGGTCATTATTCCGAAGCTAGAACCATTTGGTGACGGTATGAGAGATGCCATTCAGGCCAAAACCAATAATGAAACTCGAACCGATGAACTCATGGAAATTTATGGTTTCGATAGTTTGTACGATAACACCCAAGCTGATGCCAAAGTGCGATTTCCTGAACGAAACCGATTCAGTCTGAAGGGACAATACCAGTCGGAATCGAGTAACGAAATTTCTTTGAACGCATTGAACGTACCGGAAGGCTCTGTAACCGTAACAGCTGGTGGGCGGCAATTGACTGAAAACCAAGATTACACCGTAGATTACACGTTGGGTAGAGTAAAAATCATTAATCAATCCATTATCGAATCTGGTGTTCCGGTAAAAGTTGCCTTGGAAAGTAACCAGCTTTTTGCGCAACAGCAAAAAAGCTTTTTTGGTCATCGAATGGATTTTCAAGTCGCAGACAATTTTGTTGTTGGAGGTAGTCTTTTGCATTTATGGGAACGACCACTTTCCCAAAAAGTTGACATTGGATACGAACCAATTTCAAACTGGGTGTATGGTATTGATGCAACCTATGATACTGAATTACCATGGCTTACCAGAGTAATTGATGCGATTCCACTTATCGATACAAAAGAAACTTCATCACTGTCGGTAAGCGGTGAATTTGCTCAAATACTTCCTGGGCATTCAAAGGCAATTGGGGATGAAGGAAACGCGTACATCGACGATTTTGAGGGGAGTCAAAACACCATTGATTTGCGCTCTTTCACGAATTGGTTTTTGGCAAGTACGCCAAAATTTCAAGGGGATGAATTTCCGGAGGGGGAGTTGTTTAATAAAAAGGCCTCAGGCTTTAATAGAGCCAAAATGTCTTGGAGAATTGTAGATCCATTGTTTTATACAAACGATGCTCCACCTGGAACTAATGATGAGATTACATTATCGAATCATTTTATGCGTCAGGTATTAGAAACAGAAATTTTTCCAAATAAAGAAATTGCCGCTGGTACGCCAACCAATACAACTGTTTTGGACTTGTCTCTTTATCCATCAGAAAGAGGGATGTACAACTTTGATGTAGATGGAACGGAAGATGGTCGAAGATTTTCAGCTGGTACAGGTGCGGATGGTAGTCTTTTGCAACCAGATACCAGATGGGGAGGTATCATGAGAAGAATCGACCAAAACGATTTTGAAGCAGCGAATGTGGAGTACATTCAGTTTTGGATGATGGATCCTTATAACGAAGATTACGAAGGTGCGCCACAAAGCGGAAAACTGTACTTTAACTTAGGTAATGTATCTGAGGATGTAATGACTGATGGGCTCAATTTGTATGAGCAATTGTTGCCGGACAATGCAGAAGAGGCAACAACTATCGAAAACGATTCAAATTCGGTCTGGGGAAGAACAACACAAGGGACTCCGTTTGCAGATGGGTTTGATAATTTGGCTGGAACAAGGCAATTTCAAGATGCTGGTTTGGATGGACTTCCCGGAATAACTGATGATGGTAGTACTCCGGAGTTAGATTTTTACGAGGATTTTATTACAGAAATATCTAATGTGATTACTGACCCTAGCCCAGAAGCTCAAGCAGAATTAGAAAGACTCCAAGCCGACCCTTCTTCCGATGATTACCGTTTTTTTAGAGACGATGACTACGACGATGCTGAGCTCAATATCTTAGATCGGTACAAGAATTTTAACGGTACTGAAGGGAATTCTCCGACTGAAGAAATTTATAGAGAACAAAATGCAGCAGGTTATTCAACCGCTTCATCAATACGACCTGATAAGGAGGACATAAACGCCGATAACATTGTTAATCCGGTAGAGGCCTATTATCAGTACGCCGTAGATATTTCTGAAAACGCCATTAGTCCAGATAATATTGGGGCTAATTTTATTTCTGATGCACTTACTACTACTGTAACAACAGCAGATGGCAGAAAACGAGAAATTACTTGGTATCAATTTAGAATTCCCGTAAGAACACCCAAGAAAACAAGACATGGGGAAATAAGTGATTTCCGCTCAATTCGATTTATGAGAATGTTTATGAAGGGTTTCTCAAATCCGATGCACCTGCGTTTTGCAAGACTGGAATTGGTTCGTGGAGAATGGAGAAAGTACCTTGGTGAGATTGATAATAATCCTGAAGGCATCACCACAGATTCTGAAATAGATTTTCAGGTTGGGGCAGTAAACATTGAAGAAAACGCCAGTAAAAAACCTGTCAACTATGTTCTTCCTCCAGATATTCAACGAGAGCAAAACATCAACACCACTAATTTGCAACAAGTTAATGAGCAGGCCTTGCAAATGACAGTTTGTGGGCTGGATGACGGACAAGGCGTGTCTAGTTTCAGAAATGTTCAACTGGACTTAAGGCAATATGGAACTCTAAAAATGTTTGTGCATGCAAGTTCTTTGGCCGAAAGTGATCCTATTGAAAGCGGAGATGTTAATGTATTTATTCGCTTGGGAACAGATTTTACCAATCACTATTATGAGTATGAAATTCCAGTTCAGATAACTCCCGAAGGCGTGTATAATACAGAAGTACAGTCTAGCCAACGCGAAGTATGGCCCTTAGCAAATGATATCGAGATTGACTTAAACGTACTTACCGATTTAAAGCTGGAAAGAGATAAGGTCATCCTTGATGGTGGCTCAGAAACCAACCGAAGACGACGTTTTTTCGGAACCTATAAAACGGGCACAATATACGTGGTTGGAAACCCTAATTTAGGTGAGGTTCAAACTGTAATGATTGGTATTCGAAATCCTAGAAAAACGCCAACATCAGAAAACGACGATGGATTGCCAAAATGTGCTGAGGTTTGGGTAAACGAGCTTAGGATGTCGAATTTTGATCAAACCAAAGGCTGGGCTACAATAGGTAACGCAAATCTTAAAATGGCGGATTTGGTTAACTTCAATGTAACTGCCGGAATGAGTACTCCAGGTTGGGGTTCTATCGACCAAATTGTAGCCGAAAGGCAACAGGAAACCAAAAAGCAGTTCAGTACTACTGCCGCAATGAATCTGGATAAGTTTTTACCAAAAGATTGGGGTGTAAAAGTACCTATGTACGCCAGTTATGGAGTTGAGATTGAGGAGCCTAGGTATTCTCCATTGGCGCCAGATATTGAATTTCAAGATTATGTAGAAGCATGGGAAACGCCGCAGCAACGAGATTCTGTAAAACTAATTACCCAAGATCGTTTAGTGCGACGTTCGGTCAATTTTACGAATGTCAGAAAAGAAAAATCGACTAAAGAAGGTAAAAAACCTATGCCCTATGATATCTCGAACTTCTCAGCTACGTATGCTTGGTCTGAAGAACTGCGAACAAACTTTGAGACAGAACGAGATTTAACACGAAATCAAAAATTGGCACTAACTTATCAATACGGATTATCACCAAAGGCTATAAAACCATTATCCAAGGTTAAGTTTCTTAAAGAGTCGGATTACTTGAAGTTGGCTCGCGAGATGAATTTTTATTTACTGCCAAAGTCCTTTTCGATGACATCCAGCATGAATAGACTGTACAATGCTTATAAAATAAGAAATAATAATCCAGGACTAACGGCCAGGCTACCTGAGTTTTACAATAAAAACTTTACTTGGTCACGGAACTATAACTTTAAATACGACATTACAAAAAACCTTGGATATACGTTTACTGCGAATAATAATGCTTTGATTATTGAGCCTGAAGGACCGGCGGAAAGAGCTAGAAACGATTCGAGACCGACAGAGCTAATAGAGGAAGGACAGCAAGCAGGCTATTGGGATCATTGGAAAGACTCTGTCTGGAATAATATATCGAGGCTTGGAACCAACATGAACTACAACCATAATTCTGCCTTCAATTACAAAATACCATTAGATAAAATACCGGCAACCGATTGGATAAACTCAACACTAGACTACTCAGCAGGATATACATGGACAAGGGCACCACTTGGCAGAGATACCGCTGATTATAAATTTGGAGATACTACAACTAGTCAGTTGGGAAATACCATTCAAAACAACAATTCTATTAGCCTTTCAAACAGCTTGAACTTGAGAAAACTTTATACGAAATCTGACTACTTAAAGGGTGTTCAGACTAGGCAAAGACGGCATCAACAGCAAAAAGCTAGAGAACGTGCTCAAAAAGAAAGAGATAAGGAAGCTCAAAAAGAACTTACCGAAAATGCAGATGGTGAAGAAGCCGAAGAGAAACCAAAGAAGAAAAAGAATGTGAACAAATACACCGTAACGGACAGAGCCGCCAAACTACTGATGAGTTTTACCAATGCTAATGTTGCCTACCAAAAAGGCAAAGGAATGTTGGTTCCGGGTTTTAGGCCTCAAAGTCAGTATATAGGCGGCGATTGGGGGAATGAATTTAATGGAGCCCCTGGCCTTGGGTTTTTATTTGGAAAACAAAGCGGGTTTGGCCCAGGAGACACACTTCAATTTTGGGAACACGCCTCACGTGAAGATTGGCTTGTGCGTAATCCAAACTTGAATAATCAGATTAGTTTAATGAACAGTAATAGGGTTACCCTAAGGGCAACTGCTGAACCAATTAGAGATGTAAGAATCAACTTTACTGCGAGTTACAATAAAACCCAAAACGAGACATTCTTTTACCGTTACCAAAGAGAATTGCAGCCAGACTCATCATTCGGAGACTGGGGTTGGCAAGAACAGAGTTCAGTTTTGGCTGGAAACTATACCGTATCGTACAACATGATAAGAACCAGTTTGGTGCGTGATAGAGATGAGGACAATGGAAATGCTATTTTTGATAAGATGCTCGAATACCGTGAACAAATGGCCAAGAGGGTAGTTGAAAGTTCTGAAATTGGACTTGCGTCACAAGGAGAAAGTGAGCAATATGAAGATTATCCTGATGGTTTTGGGCCAACGTCTGCCGATGTGTTAATTCCTGCTTTTTTAGCGGCATATTCAGGCGGCAGCCCCAATACTCAACGTTTAAACGTATTGGATGTCTTACCAAAAATCAACTGGAGAATAACCTATAATGGATTAAGTAAAATACCCGCCTTGAAAAAGTACTTTAAAACAGTAACGACAAGTTCAGGTTACACCTCAAATTTAACCGTTGGAGGATACATTAACAATCAGCGGTATCCAACAGATCAGCAATTCGCAGACTTAGATAATTTGAGCGACGACCTAAAGGAAAGTATATTACAGGATATTGTAGAGCGAGATTTAGATAGTAACTTTATTGGCAGGCATCAATTTAATAGTGTCACACTTTCCGAACAGTTTTCACCGCTAGTAAATTTTGATTTTCAGTTTAAAAATGGAGTTTCGGCTCGGGCGGAATACAAAACAGGTAGAACGGTTGCATTGAATGTAGGAACAGGTCAAATTCTGGAACAAAAGAATAGAACTTATACCGTTGGAGCAGGTTATAGCTTTCCGTTGGCTCTGCCTTGGCAAATAAATGGCAAAAAACTTAATTCAGATTTAAAACTCCGGGCTGATGGTAGCTATCGAGAAAACCGAGCAATGGTAAGAACCATACAGAACAATGAACATACCCCGACATCTGGGCAAAATGTATTTTCATTAAAAATTACCGGTGATTACGCCCTTTCTACCAACTTAAACCTTCGATTGTTTTACGATTATGTGCTAAACATCCCCGTAATCTCTAATAGTTTCAAGACTTCAAATACCAACTTTGGGGTTAGTTTCCGATTTACTATTTCGTAAACAATTTATCAACCGCAGACCTAGTGTTCTAGCAGAAAAATTATATTTGTCAACCTTATTATTTAATAGAAAGAAATGAACATTCCTGCAGATTTAAAATATACCAAAGACCACGAGTGGATTCGATTAGAAAGTGACGGTTCTCTAACTGTTGGTATTACCGATTTTGCTCAAGGCGAATTAGGTGATATCGTATATGTAGAAATTGAAACTGAGGGAGAATCTTTAGACCAAGAAGAAGTTTTTGGAACCATCGAAGCAGTAAAAACAGTATCTGATTTGTTTATGCCAATTTCAGGTGAAATTCTTTCTTTTAATAGTGAATTAGAAGCTGCACCAGAAACAGTAAACGCTAATCCGTACGAAGATGGTTGGATGGTGAAAATTAAACCAAGTGATGAAAGTCAGTTAGAAGGTTTACTTTCAGCAGATGATTACACCAGTTTGGTAGGTTAATAAAACGTAAAGATTTGGCAAGAAATGTGTTGAGCATTTTTTCTCATTACCTTTATTCAAATTTTTAAATAAAATGGAAAACAAAAAGAACCCCGGAGTTGACTTGGAAAACAGAAAAGGTCTGTTATTTCAGGTTGGGTTGGTGTTTGCTCTTGCGCTTGTGCTAGTTAGCTTTGAATGGGCAATATTTGATAAAACCAACTCTGATTTAGGTTCATTGAACCTTGATATTGAGGAAGAAGAAATGATTCCGCTAACACAACAAGCACCGCCTCCACCGCCACCTCCGCCTCCTCCACCTCAAACTACCATTATTGACATCGTTGAAGATGATGAGGAAATCGAAGATGAACTTGAGTTGGAAGACACCGAGATGGACGAAGACACTGAAATCGAAATTCAAGATATTGAAGAAGAAGAGGAATATGTAGAACCTGAGATTTTCACGATTGTTGAAGATATGCCAGAGTTTCCTGGTGGAGAAGGCGAATTGTATAAGTACTTAGGTAAAAACCTAAAGTACCCTGCAATGGCTAAGGATGCCAATATTCAAGGTATCGTTTTCGTAACTTTTGTAGTAAAAGAAGATGGTAAAATAGATGGCGTTCGTGTTCTTCGTGGAATTGGCGGAGGATGTGATGAAGCAGCAATTGCTGTGGTAGAAAAAATGCCAAATTGGAGTCCTGGAAAGCAAAGAGGAAAGTCTGTAAGAGTTCAGTACAATCTTCCCGTGCGATTTGTACTTAAGTAATTTTTAGGAATTAAAATATTGAAGGCCTTTCTGGATTTCCAGAAAGGCTTTTTTTATGCCTCTATGTAATTAAAATATGGCCTTTCAGTTTGAGTGAATTTCGAAGAAATTAGTATCGAAAACAAATTCGAGCATTGAACTTTCATTGGTAACTCCTGCTTTTTTATGGCCAACATGTTCCTTTTTATACTTTTACTCGACAATTGAATTAAATGCAAACATCAAAATATAGTTCACCACCAGTAGATCAAGTTGGAATTGAGGATAGGATTGCGAGAATTACTGCACGCAGCATAAAGTCTTCCATGAAAGTTGAAGGTCTAAAAATGGCTTTGAGCATGATTGACCTTACCACTCTTGAGGGTGCGGATACAGTGGGTAAAGTAACTCAACTTTGTACCAAAGCTCAACATTTGTGCGACGAATTTCCAGAATTGCCAAACGTGGCTGCCATTTGTGTATATCCATCAATGGTTAATGTGGCCAAACAAGCACTGGGTGAATCTGGAGTTAAAGTAGCAGCCGTTGCAACTGCTTTTCCTTCTGGTCAATCTTCGTTGGAAGTAAAATTGACTGATACTAAATTGGCGCTTGATAATGGTGCCGATGAAATTGACATGGTTATCTCAAGAGGAAAATTCTTGCAAGGCGAATGCAATTTTGTAGCCGATGAAATTGCAACAATTAAAGAAGCCTGTGGAAAAGCCAGACTCAAAGTAATTTTGGAAACAGGAGAATTGGGGAGTTTAGACCAAGTAAGAAAGGCCAGTGACATTGCCATTTATAATGGAGCAGATTTCATTAAAACTTCAACGGGTAAAATACCCAAGGCAGCTACTCTGCACGTTACTTGTGTTATGTTAGAGGCTATAAGAGATTATTATCTCACTACCGGAAAAATGATTGCAATGAAACCCGCTGGAGGAATATCCAAATCTAAACTAGCCTTGCATTATTTAATGTTGGTTAAGGAGGTTTTAGGCGATAAATGGCTTACCAATGAGTGGTTCCGATTTGGTGCTTCAAGTTTAGCCAACGACGTTTTGCTTCAATACCGAAAGGCGCAAGTAGGTGGTTATCAATCTCCAGATTATTTTTCTATAGACTAAGAACATGGCAACAAAGAATAAAAATACATTTGAATTTGCTCCTGCACCAGAAAGCACTGGGCACATCCAATTAAGAGACCAGTACGATTTATTTATTGGTGGGAAATGGATAAAGCCGAAAAGCGGTAAGTACTTTAAAACCATAAACCCAGCAACCGAAAAACAGATTGCTACAGTAGCTGATGCCAGCGAAAAAGATGTGGACTTAGCTGTTAAAGCCGCTCGAAAGGCATTTAAGGGTTGGTCACAATTACCTGCACGTGAACGAGGGAAGTACCTGTTCCGTTTAGCTCGACTAATTCAAGAAAAAGCACGGGAATTGGCGGTAATAGAGTCGTTAGATGGAGGAAAGCCAATTCGAGAATCCAGAGATATTGATATTCCTTTAGCTGCGGCGCATTTCTTTTATCACGCCGGTTGGGCAGATAAATTGGACTATGCTTTTCCAAATCGTTCGGTTGAGCCTTTAGGAGTTGCAGGTCAAATTATTCCTTGGAATTTTCCTTTATTAATGGCCGCTTGGAAATTGGCCCCAGCACTTGCATGTGGAAATACTGTGGTGCTAAAACCTGCTGAAACAACGCCACTTACTGCATTAAAGTTGGCTGAAATAATTGAAGAAGCGGGCTTTCCTGAAGGTGTGGTAAATATTGTGACTGGAGCAGGTAAAACGGGAGCTGCCATCGTAAATCACCCAGACGTGAATAAAATTGCATTTACTGGTTCAACGGAAGTTGGTAAGCTTATTCAAAGAGCTACAGCGGCATCAGATAAAAAATTGACATTGGAATTGGGCGGAAAAGCCGCTAATATAATATTTGAAGATGCGGCTATCAATCAAGCAGTGGAAGGTGTAATTAACGGCATCTATTTCAATCAAGGTCACGTTTGTTGTGCTGGCTCAAGACTATTTGTGCAAGAGTCTGTTTTTGACGAGGTAACCACAAAACTGAAGGCGAGAATTGAGAACCTTGTTGTTGGTGATCCATTGGACAAGAACACGGACATTGGTGCGATTAATTCAAAAGGACAATTAGAAACTATAAACAAATATCTGGAAATTGGAAAAGACGAAGGATTAGAAATGTTCCAATCGAGTTGCGCTGTTCCAAAAAAAGGTTTTTGGTGCAAGCCGACTATTTTTACTGGTGCTGCTCAAAGTAACAGAATTGTTCAGGAGGAGATTTTTGGACCCGTTTTGGCGGTTCAAACTTTTAGAACCATTAGTGAAGTGGTACAAAAGGCAAACAACACCCCTTATGGTTTGTCTGCAGGAGTCTGGACGGATAAAGGATCTAAGATATTTAACTTGACTAGTCAACTAAGAGCCGGAGTGATTTGGGCAAATACGTTCAATAAATTTGACCCCACAAGTCCATTTGGTGGCTATAAAGAAAGTGGCTTTGGCAGGGAAGGTGGAATTCATGGGTTAGAGGCTTATCTAAAATTTAACGACTAATATGGCACGTTTGGAAATTAAGAAAACATACAAGATTTACATTGGTGGAAAGTTCCCAAGAACTGAATCGGGACGGTTTTATAACCCAAAAGGAATTGATGTGAATGTGTGTTTGAGTTCTAGAAAAGACTTCAGAAACGCGGTTGTCGCTGCAAGAGCTGCGCAAAGTTCTTGGGCTGGACGTTCGGCATATAATCGTTCTCAAATCCTATATCGAATTGCGGAAATAATGGAAGGTCGTCGTGCTCAGTTTATTGAAGAACTACTCCAGCAGGGAAGCACTAAAAAGTCTGCGGAAGATGAAGTGAACGCTACAATTGATAGATGGGTGTATTACGCTGGTTGGTGCGATAAATACCAACAGTTGTTTAGTTCCGTGAATCCAGTGGCAAGTAGCCATTTCAATTTTTCACAATTAGAGCCTATGGGAGTTGTTGCTGCAATCGCTTCAGAATCTAGTTCATTGTTAGGGCTTTCTACCCTTATTGCCACAGCAATTGCTGGTGGAAACTCGGTGGTTGCATTAGCTTCTGAGTCAAAGCCGTTATGTTCGATTACCTTGGCGGAAGTGCTAAACGATTCGGATGTTCCTGGAGGCGTGGTAAATTTTCTTACCGGAAAAGCTGATGAGCTTTTATCCCATTTTTCGAGTCATATGGATGTAAATGCACTAGTTTATTGCGGAAATGACAGTAAAAAGATTTTGAAGTTGAAAGAAACATCGGCTGATAATTTGAAACGAATACGCGCTTATGCCGAAGAAAGAATTTTAGGAGAAAAAGGGGAGAGTCCATATTTGATTTCTGACCTTAACGAGGTGAAAACTACTTGGCATCCTGTTGAAAAAATTGGTGCTGCTGGATCAAGTTATTAGTGGCTAACTAACAACCAAATTTCCTAGATTTGCGCGCTATGAGTAAAGTCGCATTAATTACAGGTGTAACAGGTCAAGACGGAGCCTATCTTGCCGAATTATTATTGGAAAAAGGATACACCGTTCACGGAATTAAAAGAAGAAGTTCGCTTTTCAATACCGACAGAATTGACCATTTGTATCAAGATTTTCATAAAAAAGGCGTAAAGTTCTTTTTACACTATGGAGATTTAACGGATTCAACCAACCTGATTCGAATCATTCAAGAAACACAACCCGACGAAATTTATAATCTGGCGGCAATGAGTCACGTGAAGGTGAGTTTTGATATGCCAGAATATACAGCTAATGCGGATGGTCTTGGAACATTAAGAATGCTGGAAGCCATTCGTATTTTAGGATTGGAGAAAAAAACTAAATTGTACCAAGCTTCTACTTCCGAATTGTACGGTAAAGTGCAAGAAATTCCACAAACTGAAAAAACACCGTTTTACCCGCGGTCGCCTTATGGAGTAGCAAAATTGTATGGCTTTTGGATCATTAAAAATTATCGAGAATCGTACAATTTGTTTGCTTGCAACGGAATTTTATTCAATCATGAAAGTCCACTTAGAGGGGAAACTTTTGTGACCCGAAAAATTACTCGAGCTGCGGCTCAAATAAAGTTAGGACTTAGCGAAAAACTTTATTTGGGTAATATGGATGCTCAGCGAGATTGGGGTCACGCTAAAGATTACGTTGAAGGAATGTGGAGAATGCTGCAGCAAGACACTCCTGATGATTACGTGTTGGCTACTGGTAAAATGTACACCGTTCGAGATTTTGTAAACCGCTCATTTAATGAAGTAGGAATTACTTTGGAATGGACAGGTAAGAATGAAAACGAAAAGGGTACTTGTTCAGAAACTGGGAAAGTTTTAGTGGAGGTTGACCCAAGATATTATAGACCTGCTGAGGTTGAATTACTTATTGGAGACGCTGCAAAAGCTAAAGAAGAATTAGGTTGGGAGCCAAGTTACGATATCGATGCGCTCGTAAAAGAGATGGTTGCAGCTGATTTAGATCATTTTGGCCAAAAGAAATATTTAATGGATGGTGGTCACCAAGTGAATTTAAGCCAAGAATAAGTGAAAGCTGAAAACAAAATATATGTAGCAGGACACAACGGAATGGTTGGGTCGGCAATAGTGCGTAGGCTAAAAGAATTAGGTCACAATAACTTGGTTGTTCGATCTTCAAAAGAGTTAGATTTAAGAAACCAAAACGCCGTAAACACCTTCTTTGAAACTGAAAAACCAGATTACGTTTTTTTAGCAGCGGCGAAAGTTGGAGGGATTCAAGCCAATAACATTTACAGAGCCGAATTTTTGTACGATAACCTCATGATTGAGGCTAATATTATCAATGCAGCTTATACACACAAGGTGGAGAAGCTGTTGTTTCTTGGTTCTTCGTGTATTTACCCCAAACTAGCGCCTCAGCCACTAAACGAAGATTATTTATTGACGGGAGAATTGGAGCCAACCAATGAACCATACGCCATTGCCAAAATTGCCGGGATTAAATTGTGTGAGTCTTACAGAGATCAGTATGACGCTAATTTTATTTCAGCAATGCCAACTAATTTGTATGGGCCAAACGATAATTATGACCTGCAAAATTCGCATGTATTACCAGCGTTATTGCGCAAGTTTCACGAAGCAAAAAAGAGTAATGCTACAAGTGTTGAGGTTTGGGGAAGTGGTTCACCAAAACGAGAATTTTTGCACGTAGATGATTTAGCACAAGCTTGTGTTTTTCTCATGAACGATTACAGTGGTACCGATTGGTTAAATATTGGTACGGGAGAAGATATTTCAATAAAAGATTTGGCACTGCTCATAAAATCAATTGTTGGATTTGAGGGTGAGCTTACTTTCGATAGCTCAAAACCAGATGGCACCCCGCGAAAATTAATGGATGTTTCAAGGCTTCATAAATTGGGCTGGAAACATAGAATTAACCTCAAAGAAGGAATAGAAAAAGTGTATGCTGATTTTTTACAATCAGAATTCGCTTAATTTGCCCCGTGTTTCGTGCTTTTTTTCTTGCAGTATTGGTTGGGACTAGTCTTTTTGGGCAGGCTCAAATTAGTATTACGCAGTTTCAGAAAAACGCCAACCTCGATTTAGAAAGAAAGATTTACCAATTCGATGTTGTACGGCACCCAAGTGTCCAACAATGGGTGATTAACATTGGTGATGATTCTCTTGAAAACATTGGAAACCATTGGCAAAAGAAGAAATACGAAAAATGGTTTGGCCGAAAGTTGTTCAATGAAGATCTACTGAAGGTTGACACCACAAATTTTTCGCTCAAGATAAACCCCTTAGTTAATTTCCAATTTGGAGTGGATAACGAGGATACAACTGGTCAAAGATTAAGCACTAACTCGAGGGGTATCTTGATAGAAGCCACAGTTGGGAAAAAATTTGGATTCTATACTTCCTTTTGGGAAAATCAATCCTTTTTTCCGGCTTATATAACTAATTATATCGCATCGAATGGAATTGTACCTGGGCAAGGAAGGGTGAAGCCGTTTAAGAAAATTGGCTTCGATTACGCTCGTTCAAGTGCTGTGCTACATTACGCACCAACAAAATGGTTGTTTGTGCAAGGAGGCCACGGTAAAAACTTCTATGGAAACGGTTATCGCAGTTTATTACAATCGGACTACGCATTTAACTACCCGTACCTGAAAGTAGGACTTTCACTTTTTGATGGAAAATTGTTGTATCAGCCTTCAATTGCGTCACTTCAACACCTTCAAAGATTACCCGCAACCACGTCTTCAGAAGCTCAATTTGTTCGAAAGGCTGGTACGTTTCATGTGCTTAATTTTCAGCCACACTCAAGAGTTGAAATTGGTTTGTTTGAAGGTGGTGTTTGGCAAAACTGGGATTCGAATGGCACAGTGCAGCTTCCCGCCAACTTTTATGTGCCAATTGCATTCTTGAATTCTGGAATAAATGGTTTAGAGTCCGCGAATTATAAAGGGATTGTTGGGTTAAATGGAAGAGTAAGCCCTTTAAAAACACTAGCCTTATATGGACAAATAGGAATGTCAAATCAAGGAACTTCTCGGTTTGCAAGCCAAATAGGAGTAAAGTATTTCGATGCTTTTAAAGTAGAAAATCTATTTATTCATGGTGAGTACAACACTATTGATAATGGTGTTTACAGCCATTCTCTAGACCCTGCATTAAACTACAACCATTACAACGAAGGGATTGCCAATTTCGATTTAGGAGCTTCAAATGAAGTAATTGCGCGAGTTAATTATTCTTTTCGTGATGTCTTTGTCCGATTTAAATACAATCATCAAAATCGAAATCAGTCAATCACTACTATCGCAAATTCAGTTTCGGTGGTGACCAATACCTTAAAAGCAATTGATATTACCAGTGCTGAATTGGGTTATTTATTTAATAAGAGAAACAATATGATGGTTTTATTTGGCGTTCAAAATAGAGCCGAAGAAAGTGTGTTATCAGCCACTAACTCTCAATGGGTGTATGTTTCTTTTAGAACAGAATTGCAAAACCTTTACTACGATTTTTGATACATTTGAGTACTATTAAAACACACGGATTTGATTAAGATTTTACTAGCAATTGCCACGTCTTTCGTCGTTGTTTTATTAGCAACACCAGCCCTTATTAGGGTCGCCTATCTTAAGAAACTCGTCGATGCACCCGGAGATGAAAGAAAAGTTCATACTCGACATATTCCAACTATTGGAGGCATATTAATTTTTGCAGGAACACTCTTTTCCTATTTACTGTGGTATCCAGTAGTTGAAAATGCTGATTTTAAGTACATAGCAGCTTCTATGCTTATCCTTTTTTTTATTGGAATAAAGGATGATTTAGTTGGTACAGCACCTGTCAAAAAGTTAGCGGGTCACTTGGTTGTAGCCTTTATTCTGGTAATAATGGCTGACATTAGAATTACCGACATGTATGGACTTTTTGGGGTATATGAACTACCGGATTGGGCAAGTATTCTGCTATCGGTTTTCACCTATACCGTAGTTGTAAATGCCTTCAATCTTATTGATGGAATTGATGGACTTGCTGCAGGTGTTGCTAGTATTGCCTGTATTGCTTATGGCGGTTGGTTTTATTTGGCGGGGTCAATAGAAAATGCAATCCTTGGGTTTGCATTGGCAGGGGCACTTATGGGGTTTTTAGTGTTCAATTTTGAACCGGCAAAAATATTTATGGGTGATTCAGGGTCCCTTATCATTGGTTTAGTTGTTTCTGTTTTAGCAATTAAACTCATAGAGTATGATACCAATAAGCTTCCAACGGAATTGCTTTTTATTTCAAAACCAATTTTTGTAATGGCTGCTATTGTATATCCGTTGATGGATACAATGCGTATATTTATTTATCGTATTTTCCGAGGAAGAAGTCCTTTTTCTGCCGATAGAAATCATATTCATCATAAATTAATCGACTTAGGTCTCTCGCACAGGGCGTCTGTTGCTATCATATTTACATATACTTTATTGGTAATAAGCCAAGCAGTATTATTGGTAATGGAAGCGAATTTAAAGTTTGCAATTTTAACCCTAATGGTGTTTTTACTCGCTCAGTTGCCATCTTTCCTTGTTTATCTCAAGAACAAAAATGTTGCAGCCAAGTCTTAGGTTGTTTTTTTGTTCCTCGATTGGTATCCTATTAAGCGGTCTGCTTAGTGGTCAATCCCACGAAATTTTCATTTCTAGAAATTACGACTACAAGTTTCAGTCACATTTGAGTAAGCAGAGTTTATACAATCATTCTTCTATTAAGCCGCTTACTACAAACGATATTAAAGACACTTCTATTGAGTACGAATTTGGAAGCCCTTTTAAAAAGCTAAATGAGGCTTCTGGTCAAAACCATAAAGTACAGTTGGGTTTTTATCCGATAGCCGAAATTGCAGCAAAAGTCATTTCAGATGTTATCGATACTACAGTTTTTGATTTAGGAATTGGCGCAGCTGGCGTTCTTAGGGTTGGCGAATCTTTCAACGGTAGAATCGAGTTTTCGGCTTCTAGGTTTCAGTATCCGCTATATGTAGAATCAGAAGTAAGAAGGAGCGCAATTGGTGCTGATGGTCAGCTCTACCATCAATACAATAAAGGCTACCACTCAACCAATTTGAATGGCTTTTTGGATTACAAACCTGGTGAGGTTTTTTCATTTCGAGCGGGACATGGAAGGAATTTTATTGGTGAAGGTTATCGATCAATGATGCTCTCCGATAATGCTGGAAACTATAGTTACGGCAGAATAACCGCTGATGTCTGGCGTATGAAATACATGGTGTTGTATGCTCATTTAAAAGATATGGGTAATAGCGCGAGCAGAAATTATATGAACCTTGAAAGTAAGTTCGCAACCATTCATTATTTGAGCTGGAACATTACTAAGAAATTTAATCTCGGTTTTTTCGAATCGGTTGTTTGGCCAGGCAGAGATACGCTCATTGACCGAGGAATGGATGTTAACTACTTAAATCCAGTCATTTTTATGCGCCCAGTTGAGTATTCTACTGGTTCATCAGACAACTCGCTGCTTGGTATGTCATTTAACTATAAACCAAAAGACAACCGGGTGTTTTACAGTCAGTTTGTTCTAGATGAATTTTTATTGGACGAATTGGTTGCTGATGCCAAGGATTTGGTGAAACCAGATGTGGCTCGGCAAAGTGGTTGGTGGGCAAATAAGTATGCTATCCAGTTGGGGTTAAAAACATTTGATTTGTTTGGTCTGAAAGGAATTGGGTTTCAAACGGAAATGAACTTAGCTCGTCCTTTTACTTATTCTCATGGAAATTCTAAGCAAAATTATGGACATTTAAACAGGGCCTTGGCACATCCATTAGAAGCAAATTTTGTGGAATCCATTTCATTTTTGAGCTACAGCAATAATAATTCCTTGGCTGAATTGAAATTTCAATATTATCAGCAAGGCTTAAGTACGGATTCGACGAATTTTGGCGAGGATATTTTTAAGCCATACCAGTCCAGAAGAAGCGAATATGGGAACTATCTTGGACAAGGAGTAAACAGAACAATTACTGCAATAGGTTTAACTTATAACTACATATTAGTCCCCGAAACCAACTTACGTTTATTTGGTGATTTTACCATTCGCAATCAAAAATCAAAGGTTACTAGAACGGATATTTTCCTTTCGGTGGGAATTCGTTCCAATATTACCAACAGATACACCGATATTTAGAAATATTCTTGGTAAGGCAACTTATTATGAGCCTTAAACATTGCTATTTTTGCCGCTCGGTTAGCAAGGTTTGAGTACAGATAGAACTGCAATATTGGAAGAAGTAAAGTCACCATCTAAAGTGAAGGATTATTTGGCGTTAGCTAAGTTAAGACTAGCATCTTTGGTTGTGTTTAGCGCAGTATTGGGCTATTTTATGGCTGCTTCACAAGTCAATTATTGGTCATTAACCTACCTCATTATTGGTGGCTTTTTGGTTACTGGTGCTTCGAATGCTTTTAATCAAGTTATTGAACGAGAGGCCGACAAAAAGATGAAGCGAACCAGTGACCGCCCTATACCTGCGGGTAGAATGGGGATTACCGAAGCCACAATTGTTGCTTCAATTTGGGGCGTTTTAGGAATAGCATTGTTATGGTTTGGATTAAATCCTCTAAGTGGAATTTTAGCTGCACTTAGCCTTTTTATTTATGTGTTTTTATATACTCCTTTAAAGAAAGTTGGGCCAATTGCAGTATTTGTTGGAGCTTTTCCTGGGGCAATTCCTCCAATGCTGGGCTATGTGGCAGAAACAGGAACGTTTGGTTTAATTCCTGGGCTGTTGTTTGCTACGCAGTTTATTTGGCAATTCCCTCACTTTTGGAGTATAGCGTGGAAACTTCACGACGATTATGCATTGGCTGGATACCAGCTACTTCCTACAAGAAAACGCGATAAAATTAGTGCTAGTCAAATTGTTGTTTATTCACTTTTTCTTATCCCCATTTCGTTAGCGCCTTTCTGGTTTGGAGTAGGTGGGTGGATTGCGATTTCCATTGTAGCAATTTCTGGAATTGTTTCAGCTTTTTTGGCTGCTCGTTTGTTTCTAAGAAGAGACATGAAAAGTGCTACAGTTTTAATGTTTAGCACATTTATCTATTTGCCAGTTGTACAGCTGGCTTACCTAATGAGTTTTTAGAATGGAGACAATAGAGTTAAATGAATCAGGGCTTAGTTCAGATGAACGTAAAGAAATAGAAGAGCAAGAAATTCGCAAAAAAACGGCTAAGAATGTACTTTGGGTTGGAATACTCAGTATAATCATGCTTTTTGCCGGGCTTACGAGTGCTTATATTGTAAGGCAAGCTGAAGGTCAATGGTTGGTTTTTGATGTTCCAAATGCATTTTATTATAGTACTATTTTTATTTTACTGAGTAGCTGTGGGCTTATTTGGGCGAATAGAAGCGCTAAAATTGACAACAATTCAGGAGTTAAAATTGGTTTACTGAGCACATTTGTTTTGGGATTGTTGTTTACCATTTTTCAATTTCAAGGTTGGGGCCAACTAATGGATCAAGGAGTGTTTTTTGCCGGAAAAGAAAGCAATGCAGCCGGGTCGTTTATGTATGTAATTACAGGCGTGCATTTGGCACACCTTTTTGCTGGTTTTCTCAGTTTGATTTATACATTTGCTCGTTCAGTGCAGGGGAAGTATAACTCTACTGGAAAATTGGGGCTAGAATTGTGCTCACTCTATTGGCATTTTTTAGGTCTGTTGTGGGTTTATTTGTTCTTGTTTTTGATGTATATCAGGTAATATAAATAAGTAGAATGTCTGGAGAAGTATCTAAAGTAATTGATCAAGAAACACTGTGGGAAGGCGGACGCTCACCATTTAGTGTTAGTTATGGTAAAATGATGATGTGGTTTTTCCTCATCTCGGATGCATTAACTTTTGGTAGCCTATTAGGTTCACTTGGTTTTATGCGTCATAAGTACATTGATACTTGGCCAATTAGTGAAGCAATCTTTACTCACTTTCCATTGACACATGCTCATTTACCTCTGATGTACGTAGCATTCATGACCTTTATTCTCATTGTAAGTTCGGTAACTATGGTGCTTGCGGTTGAGGCTGGTCATAGAATGGACAGAAAAGGTGTAACAAAGTGGTTGTTTTGGACTGTAATTGGCGGAGCAATTTTCTTAGGATCTCAAGCATGGGAATGGTCAACGTTTATTGCTGGTCCTGATGGGGATATTACCACATGGGCTGATAATGCGACCTTAACTCAACATTTTTATGGAAGAGGATTTACAGCAGATAATCCTATTGCAGGTCCTGTTCAATACTCTCAATTTTTCTTTTTTGTAACGGGCTTTCACGGAACTCACGTTTTGAGTGGTGTAATTTTAAATTTCATCATTTTACTTAACGTACTTAAAGGAAAGTACGAGGGAGTCGGTCATTACGAAATGGTTGAAAAAGTAGGACTGTACTGGCACTTTGTTGACCTTGTATGGGTATTTGTATTCACATTCTACTACTTAGTATAATAGTCTTAAGCCAAGTTAATTATGAAAAGAGACGATATAATTGAATATTCTTTAGGTGCTGGACACAGCGAAGAAGAAGGAACTCAGATAAGAAAAAAGATTTGGTTTGTAACAGCTGTGCTTTCAGTTGTAACTGCAGTTGAAGTGCTACTTGGAGTTTTTTGGGGTAGCATGGGATTGGCTTGGACGGTTGTTAAGTTCGCTTTCATTGTCATGACGGTTGTTAAAGCCGGCTACATTGTAATGGTGTTTATGCATCTAGGCGATGAGCGTAAGATGATGAAGTACTTTATTCTACTTCCATACGCTGCATTTATTTTATACCTACTGTTTTTATTGTTTTTCGAAGCAAACGCATTGGTTCCTACACTTCTATCATAGAAGCCTAACGTATGAAAAAGTTTCTGAATGGTAAGTCGCTGATGCTGCTTACCATTCTTTTATTCCCCTCATTGTTATATGTGATTCTTTCTACTGGGTCACACAACTTCATCAAGCGACCATTCTTCGGCCCAAAAACCGTTGCCGAAAATTCTGGAGATACTTTATTTTATTCTGTTCAAGACATAGTTCTTGAAAATTGCGATGGACAAAAGATTGACTTTACTCAGTTTCGCGGAAATTTGGTGCTGTGTCATTTTGTAACCAACGATGACGAGCTGGAAGAAAAAAGAAAAGCCAGTCAACTTATAGCACTGAACGATAGATTTAAAGAAAAAAGCGACATTAAGATAGTTACTTTTTTATTGAATGATTTGAACGGGACTTGCAAGTTTAACGAAGAGTATAGTTTAATTTCAGACTCTTGGCAAGCCTATAATTTCAAAGGGGAATATGAAGGTTTAAAAAATCAATTGATATTTGATTTACCTGAAGACATTACACAAAACAAATGGACTAATTTATTTGTGTTATTAGACAAAAAGGGAAGAATCCGAACATACAGAGATGCCATCCAATACGTTGAAGAACGGGCTTTGATAGATGATTTAAAAATTTTAAAAGCAGAGGAGTTCATTCCTAAAAAAAAGAAAAAAAATGAATCCGAATAAGAACATAATTCGTGGGATTTACGCTTTTTCTGCTGCAGTTTATGCCTTGGTTATAGTGCTGCACGAACTACCCGGGGCTAGTGAAATACCTTCTTTTGTACAGTTTCAACCATTGACACATGCTATTATCAACGGAACGTGTTTTTTGTTTTTAATTGGAGCTCTAATCGCTATTAAAAACAAGAATGTACAATTGCATAAAAAGTTAAACACAGGAGCAATGTTGCTGTCACTTGTCTTCCTGTTAAGCTACGTTGTTTATCATTTTTTTGCTGGAGATACAGCTTATTTGGGCGAATACAAATCAATATACTATTTCATTTTACTGACTCATATATTATTAGCCGGCTTGTCCCTCCCGTTTATCCTACTTGCGTATTATCACGGTTTTATTGGTAATGTTCCGAAGCATAAAAAAATGGTTCGATTTGTATATCCGGTATGGTTGTACGTAACGTTTACAGGAGTAATTGTTTATTGGTTTCTAGCTCCATATTATGCATAGATTTCTAGTACCTATTTTTTGTTTGACGTTCATTCTTTTGCCAGAATTGTTAGAGGCTCAATGCAGTATGTGCAGACTAATGGCTGAAAACAGTTACAAAAGTGGTTCAGAAATAGGCAGGGGACTGAACGGGGGTATAATGTATATAATGGGAATACCTTATATCCTATTACTTGGTGGCGGAATCATTCTTTTTAGAAAGAATATCATGAAATAATTACAATTTATAGAAAAGTCAAAACTTTCGAATTACCTTTGCAATGCTTATTAAGAAAGGTGGAGGGAATGGCCCTTTGAAACCTTGGCAACCTGAATTTATCAAGGTGCCAATACCTGCCGATTGGCTATGATAAGTACCGCGTTTCTTCCGAAACCGTACTTATCAATCCATACCTCATTCTTCTTCTAAGCCAGAAACATAAATTATGGAGAAGCCGAATATAAAGTCACGACTCAAAGAAAAAATCCTGGTACTTGATGGTGCAATGGGTACAATGATTCAGCGTTACAAATTGGAAGAAGAAGATTTTCGAGGAGATAAACTGAAAGACCGCCCAGGGAGCTTAAAGGGGAATAATGATTTGCTTTCTATTACTCGACCCGATGTAATTAAGGAAATTCATGCTGCGTACTTTGAAGCTGGAGCTGATATAGCTGAAACAAATACGTTTAGTGGAACTACAATCGCTCAAGCAGATTACAGTTTAGAGGATATTGTTTATGAATTAAACTTTGAATCGGCGAAAATTGCGAAAGAAGTAGCAGACAAATTCTCGAAAAATGAGCCGAATAAACCACGCTATGTAGCGGGTTCTATTGGGCCTACTAATCGTTCTGCAGGACTTTCACCGGACGTAAACGATCCTGGATTTCGTAACGTTACATTCGACGAATTAGTAACGGCATACACTCAGCAGGTTCAAGGTTTGGTTGATGGTGGAGTCGATTTATTGTTGGTAGAAACGGTATTTGACACATTAAACGCCAAGGCCGCTCTTTATGCAATACAACAGTTCTTTATCGATAATAACATGGATTTGCCAGTAATGGTTTCAGGTACAATAACCGATGCCAGTGGCAGAACGCTTTCGGGTCAAACCACAGAGGCTTTTTTAATTTCAATGTCGCATGTAAATCTATTGAGTATTGGATTAAATTGTGCTTTAGGTGCAGAACAGCTTCGACCATATCTTCAGACTTTAAATCAAAAAGCACCTTTTATGGTTTCGGCACATCCAAATGCTGGTTTGCCAAACGAATTTGGTGAGTATGACCAAACCCCTCAGGATATGGCAGGTCAGATTGAAGTATTTTTAAAAGAAGGACTTTTGAATATTGTTGGAGGATGTTGCGGAACTTCGCCGGATCACATTAGAGCCATTTCTAAAACGGCCGAAAAATACCAACCAAGAGTAGTAAACACTAAGACTGATACTGTAGCATAATGAGTCATAAAATTGAACCTTTAGTCCTAAGTGGACTCGAACCACTTGTAATAAACGAGCTCTCAAATTTTGTAAATGTTGGTGAACGAACCAATGTTACAGGCTCAAGAAAATTTTTGCGTCTAATTAAAGAAGGGAATTACGAAGAGGCTATTTCTGTTGCTCGTCACCAAGTAGAAGGTGGGGCTCAAATTCTTGATATTAATATGGATGAAGGAATGTTGGATGGTGTGGATGCCATGCGCACTTTCCTAAATTTAATTGCGAGTGAGCCAGATATTTCTCGGATTCCCGTAATGATTGATTCCAGTAAATGGGAAATTATTGAGGAAGCACTTAAATGTGTTCAAGGAAAATGTGTTGTAAACTCAATCAGCTTAAAAGAAGGAAAAGATTCTTTTGTTCAGCAGGCTAAGAAGCTTAAAATGTATGGAGCGGCCGTCATTGTTATGGCTTTTGATGAAGATGGGCAAGCGGATACCTATGAAAGAAGAATAGAAATTTGCAAAAAATCCTATGATATTTTGGTTGATGAAGTTCATTTTCCAAGGCAAGACATCATTTTCGACCCGAACATTTTTCCAATAGCTACGGGTATTGAAGAGCATAATAATTATGCAGTTGACTTTTTTAAAGCAACCAAATGGATAAAAGAAAACCTACCCGGTGCTAAAGTTAGTGGTGGCGTGAGTAACGTTTCCTTTTCGTTCAGAGGAAATCAAACCGTGCGAGAAGCAATGCACTCGGCATTTTTATACCACGCCATTCAAAATGGAATGGATATGGGAATTGTGAACCCAGCAATTCTTGAAGTATATGATGATATTCCAAAAGACTTATTAGAAAAAGTTGAAGATGTTCTTTTGAATCGAAAAGAGGACGCAACCCAAGCCTTATTGGATTTTGCGGAAACTGTTTCGGGGACTTCAAAAGAAAAAGGTGCAGATTTAACTTGGAGAGAAAATCCTGTCCAGGAAAGAATTACGCATTCATTAGTAAAGGGAATAACCGATTTTATTGAGGCAGATACTGAAGAAGCGAGACACACAGTAGAAAGACCTTTGCAAGTAATTGAAGGTCCGTTGATGGACGGAATGAATGTAGTTGGTGATTTGTTTGGTTCCGGAAAGATGTTTTTACCACAAGTTGTAAAGAGTGCACGAGTAATGAAAAAAGCTGTCGCTTATTTGCTGCCCTACATTGAGGCGGACAAGCGAGAAGGCGATAAATCCACAGCCGGAAAAGTACTAATGGCTACCGTTAAAGGTGATGTTCATGACATTGGAAAAAACATTGTTGGAGTAGTGCTAGGGTGCAATAATTACGAAGTAATTGATTTGGGCGTCATGGTTCCTGCGAATAAAATTCTAGAGGCTGCCATTGAACATCAGGTTGATGTAATAGGATTAAGTGGACTTATTACCCCGTCTTTAGATGAGATGGTTCATGTGGCTAAAGAATTGGAACGTTCAGAAATTGATGTTCCATTACTCATTGGTGGTGCAACAACGTCGAAAGCACATACCGCAGTAAAGATTGACCAACACTATTCTTCGCCTTCAATTCATGTTTTGGATGCGTCTCGTTCTGTAACCGTAGTTGAAAAGCTATTGGGAGAAAAAAAAGACGGATACGTTTCAGAAATTAATACCGAATATGATCGTGTTCGTGAGCAATTTTTAGAGCGTCAGTCAGCAAAAAAGTACTTGACGTTAGATAAAGCAAGAGCCAATTCTCCAACAGTTGACTTTTTTGATATTAAGGAACCAAATTTTAAAGGAACCAAGCAATTTGTCGATGTAGATTTAAATGAATTGACCGATTATATTGATTGGACTCCCTTTTTTCAGACTTGGGAACTCGCAGGTCGGTATCCGAAAATATTATCAGATGAGGTTGTAGGAGAACAAGCGACCCAGTTATTCGCTGATGCTAAAGCCATGCTTTCGAAAATTGTTGAAGAAAAATGGCTAAAAGCTAACGGAGTTATTGGTATTTGGAATGCCAAGCGAATTGGCGATTCAGTTGAAGTTTCTGTAGAAAATGAAAATAAGCAATTTCATTTTCTTCGCCAGCAAAACGAATTTACAAAGGGTAAACCCAATAAATGCTTGAGTGATTTTATTGCTCCAGAGAATGATTTTTTGGGAGGTTTTGCTGTCACGACAGGAATTGGAATTGAAAAACATTTGGCCAAATTTGAGGAAGACCATGATGACTATTCTTCGATAATGCTAAAAGCACTAGCCGATAGATTAGCCGAAGCCTTTGCTGAATTTATGCACGAAAAAGTTCGAAAAGAAATCTGGGGATATCAAACTGAAGAAATGTTGTCAAATGAAGAATTGATAAAAGAAAAATATCAAGGAATTCGCCCAGCACCGGGTTATCCAGCTTGCCCTGAACATACTGAAAAAGAAACCTTATTTGAATTGTTAGATGCTAATTCTGTTGGAATTGAATTAACCGAAAGCATGGCCATGCAGCCGGGTGCTGCGGTAAGTGGTTTTTATTTTACGCATCCTGGATCTGCCTATTTTAATGTTGGAAAAATCGCTCGAGACCAAGTAGAAGATTATGCATTAAGAAAAAATTGGTCAAAAGAAGTTGCGGAGAAATGGTTGTCACCAATTCTGAATTACTAAATTTGGGTATTGTTTAATTTATTAAAATCCAATTTATGAAGAAGTTAAAAGTGTGCTTGGCCATGCTGGTATTCGGAGCGTTTGCGATGAATGTATCGGCTGGAAATTACAAGATTGATGAAAAGGCAATCGAAACTACAATTGAAAATGCAGAAGATGTAACAATTTCATCTTTTGAGTCTTTAGACGAAATGGGACTTAGTAGTCTTAATGCAACAAGTGTGAAAGCTGGTGGTGACTCAAAAGCAGTTTTCTTAATTGCGGCTTTCTTTTGCGGACAATTTGGTATTCACAGATACTATGCTGGAGTTGACGGACTTAAGTATTGTGGGTTTTATTTCTGTACAGGTGGTATAGTGGCGCAAGTAGATTTCGCTTCTGTATTATTTGGTGGAACTGAAGTTGGTGATTACAGCGCTGATGAATTTGTAGTGTGGTAGTAATTTACGCTCAATGAAATTGAAAGCTGGGTTCGCCCGGCTTTTTTTATGCTTTTATTTTAGATTCTTTTTTTCATACTAAGCCTCTTTTTTTCGTTTGGTAGCTACTCAAAATCCAATCGATTCCATTTGCACATTCTTTTTTATAAACTTCACTGCAACTTTGGTAGCAGACGCTCTAAAAACTAACAGTAAGCTTGTGCTTTGCTAATTCCCTTCAAATGAGCCATTTGGAAAAACTGCTTTATATTCCTCTGCAGGACAAAGGGTATAGATTTAAGCTTACGAGATTAAATGTTTTGCGGAATTTAGGCGAGGTAACCTTCAAGTCTTTGAGGCTTACCAGTACGAAATTGGTTTTTGATACAAAGTTGTACCTGTGAGCTTAAACTGGTGAAGTGTTTTTATAAATTTTAATTGTAATACTTAATGCAGCAAAATTCTTTGACGAATAGTAAAACAACCGACTCAGTATGTTGCTGAAACTAAATCAAAGATTTCATGAATCTTTTCTTTCGGAATATCTTCATTCGGGTCAATCATTAGGAGTTTGGTAAAAGTTCTTTTCCCTTGAATTAGGTCAGGATGTTCAATTTTTACCCCATTACCAATTGCGATGTATGGGAATTGAGTTTTTTTATCAATCCATAAATAACAAAAAATATGCTTGTTAAGCATAAAACACGGCAGTCGATAATACCACCTGGGCACAAGCTCCGAATTATAGTTTGTAATGACGGTTTTTAAAGCCAATAGACAGCTTTTTACCGGTTCTTTTTGGTCAAGATAAAAGCTGTCTATTGGATTCATGTTGAATTATTTAACGGCGATAAAAATTTCTACTTCTGCATTTGTAGGGTCTTGAGCCTTTTCCCCGTAAACCTCAAAATCACCAGAATAAGTTCTGTCTAAATCTTGATTCCATATTTCGGTCCATTTAGAATAAACAACACCCTCTGATAAGTTGCCTTGCGCTTTAAATGGAACATAATTGCTCTGATTAAACTCGTGGCCAACCATTCCTTCTGGAATTTCATCCAAACTGCTGACAATACAACCCAGAATGGTATCGTATGGTTTAGTATGGTCGGATTCGTAATTCGTGTAAATTGACAAGATGGACTCGTTCACCTTATTTGGAATATTTGCACCAACATTTTCAGACATAAATCGATTCCACAATTCGCCTATATCCTTTGCGGCCTGACCGTTTTCATTTGTAGTTCTTACTTTAATGCCAATTACTTTGAAGCTATCTTTCTTTAAAATTTCCATTTTATTGCTTTTTCAATTATTAATTTGAGGCAATAGTAAAGCGGTGTAGTGACAGAGGTATGTCAGGGGTGTTGTGTTTTTTCTTTGCAGATTTCAAAATACTGTTCCAACGTCATATTATGTGGGTCGAACACTCTGTCTAGGGGAGTTAATTTTTGAATTAAATCAATTCGAAATGCGCGAAATTCTTGTCTTAGAAGACAAAAAGCGATTAATAGCCAGTTTCCGTTAGTGTTGTATACAGCGAAAGGTTCAATATCTCTTATTGTGGTATTATGTTCTAGCGATTTGTATTCCATGTTGAGTAATTGAAAGTTCGTAATAGCCAATTGAATTTCCATTAAATAATTACTCGACTGATTGAAGGTGTCATTTTCCCTAAAGTGAATTCGGCCGGCTAGTAAATCTGTTTTTCCTTTTTGAGTTTGTTTTAGCACCGATTTGATTTTAGTTACAACATTGGTGTAGGTTTCGCTAAACGATAAGTCTTTATTTTTCAGAATAATTTGCTCTGCCGTTATCAATGCATTTGCTTCCTCTTCAGTAAAAAAAACAGGAGGCAATCGATAACCTTCCATTAACGAGTAACCTTTCCCTTCCTCAGTTAATATTGGAATACCAGACCTTTCTAGGGTTCGAATATCTCTATAGATAGTGCGAATGCTAACACTATGTTTTTCGGCCAGATACTTAGCAGTAATCAGTCTTTTAGACTGCAACTGAGTAATAATTGCGGTTAATCTTGAAAGTCGAGGTTTTTCATTTTCCACCATCGGTCATAAGATGTTTTATTTCGACGTAAATGTACTGGAAACCGGCACTTTCTGAAGAAGTCCACAGTGCTTTTCACCATCCATCCTCAAAATACGTTAATCCAACCCATCTTTAATCCTTAATCGAAAAAATACCCCGACTTTCGCGCTTTGAAAGGACCAAAAGGTTTGCGACATTATTTTTTATATCTAGTCTTTATCCTGTTTACGGCAAACATCTTTGCTCAAGGCGGCCGACCGCAAGGCAAAAAAGGTGCTCTAACATTCTCCATTCTAGGTAAACTCATCGATGAAGACAAAAACCCCATTCCCTATGCTTCAATCGCTGTTTACAATGCCAAAGATTCTACGCTGTCGTCTGGACTTGCTTCTGATGTAGATGGGTTCTTTGAAGTGAAGGTTAAGTCTGGTGCATATTACGTACAAATTAGTTTCATTTCTTTCGAGACTAAATTGATACCCGACCTAAATGTGACAAATGCCGATATCAACCTAAAAAAAATAACACTCAACCCCTCTAGTACCTCGTTAGAGGCTGTCACAATTGAGGCAGAACGTCCACAAATGGAACTCAAATTGGACAAACGAGTATTTAATGTAGATAAAGACCTTTCAAACCGCGGCCAAACGGTATCTAACATTTTGGAGAACATTCCTTCTGTTGACGTTGATGTAGAGGGGAATGTAAGCCTTAGAAACAGCCAAAATGTTCGCATTCTAATCGACGGGAAACCTGCGGCACTCATGGGAATGAGTAATGGCGAAGCATTACGACTTATTCAAGGAGATAATGTGGAGAAAGTTGAAATTATCACCAATCCATCCGCTCGATACGATGCTGAGGGCGAAGTAGGCATTATAAATATTGTGCTCAAAAAAGAAAAGAAAAAAGGGCTCAATGGAGTATTCGAAGCAAGAGCCGGCTACCCGCTTAATGGAGGAATAAGTTACACCTTGAACTATCGAAAAAAGAAATTGAATTTCTTTACTGGCTATGGCCTTAATTATCGCGAACGACCGGGACAAGGAACAACGTACCATGAATTTTATAGACCCGATACCACCTTTGGTTATCGTTCTGAAAGAAACCATAGCCGAAATGGATTTAACCAGAACATTAGACTTGGTTTCGGCTATCAATTCAACAAATACAACTCCATTACCATTTCTGGAAATTACAGCAACGGAGCAGGAACCAACGATGCTCAGCTAGTTTATGAAGACTTTGGAATCAATAATGAGATTAGCCAAATTGTAAATCGCGATGAAATTGAGGAACAGAAAAACAACCGGAGTCGTGGCCAATTCAACTATACACGAACCTTCAAGAAAAAAGAAATGAAGTGGACGGTGGATGTTTCGGGGTTCGCTAATTACAGCTACGAAGACGCAGACCTTACCGAAGTAAGTACCAATCCCACTACAACAGATGTAATTCAAAAAGCAATTACCGAAGAGCAAGGAAGTAACCTAACAATGCAGTCCGATTTTGTATTTCCATTTTTAGAGGATGGTAAGGGTGAGTTTGGCGTGAAAGGAAACCTGCGCGCAATTGACAACAACTTCGATATATCTGAATTTGACGGAGCTGTCTTTGTGCCTGACCCAATTTTTAATAATGAAATGTCCTACACCGAAGATGTGTACGCAGCCTACGCAATGGCCGGAAATAAAACCAAAAACTTCTCCTATCAATTGGGGTTGAGAGTGGAATACACCGATATTGTCACCGAATTTAAGCGCACCAATGAACGCAATCAAAGGGACTACCTCAACCTTTTTCCGAGTGTCAATCTATCCTATGAATTCAAGAAAAATCAATTTGTACAATCCAGTTATTCAAAAAGAATCTCTAGACCGATGCACTGGTTTTTATACCCGTTTTATAACCTGAGTGATAACCGAAATATTTCAACAGGTAACCCCAATTTGAATCCTGTTTTCACCGATGCATTTGAGGTGGGTTACATGAAACGCTGGGAAAAAGCTAATCTTTTGGTTAGTCCTTACTACCGATATTCCACAGGTACTATAGAACGAATTTTACAAGCCGACTCGGCTGGAATCAATTACCGATTTCCTATAAACTTAGGTATCAGAAATTCCTTCGGACTTGAAATTTCGGGAAGCAAAGAGATTAAAAAATGGTGGAACGTAAATGGAAGTTTCAATTTCTTTAGAGCTATTACCGATGGGGAATATCAAGGACAGCAGTTTTCTGCAGACACATACGCCTGGTCGACTCGAGTAGTCAGTAAGTGGAAGATTTGGGATAAGGTCTCTTTTCAATCCTCTATTAATTACCGGTCGAAAGAAAAAACAACTCAAGGAGAACAGTTACCGCGATATAATATTGACTTAGCTGGTTCGGTAGATGTACTTAAAGGAAATGGAACCATTACGCTTTCGGTTCGAGATTTATTGAACACACGAAAAAGAATCAACATTACCAATGGACCAGATTTTTATGATGAAACTGAATTTCAGTGGATGTCTAGGTATGGAATACTTACCTTCTCTTATCGATTAAACCAAAAGAAGCGACCTCAGCGAGGAGGCTTTGGTGGTGAGGACGGTGGAAGATAGATATTAATTTGATAATTAAGCGATTAGTCAATTTTCCAATCCAAGTTCGTCATTCCGTAAGATTAGTTGAGTTGGTTTTCTGAAAGAAAAGTATTGCGAAACTTCTGTGCGGAATCTATTAAAACAGCTTACTACAGATTCCCGCCTTCGCAGGAATGACGTCGTTTAGAAATTAGGCTAACCAGCCAACTCCTCAGCAAACTGCAACATCTTCCCTTCTTCAAACTTATTCGCAATTAATTGCAAGCCGAAAGGCATGCCGTTGCTATGCGTAAAAAGTGGAATCGACATTGCGGGAACACCTGCTAACGGCGCTTGAACCGTAAAAATATCTTCTAAATACATCGCCACCATATCGTCCCCATGCGCTCCTAGTTCGAAAGCTGTATGCGGTGTAGTGGGAGTGAGAATAAAATCGTAATCCTGAAAAATTTCAAAAGTTTTGTCTTGAATCAATCGACGAACTTTTTGAGCTTTTGAGTAGTACGCATCATAATATCCGGCACTCAAAACAAAAGTTCCTAGCATAATTCTACGCTTCACCTCTGGGCCAAAACCTTCCGAGCGCGACTTGGTGTAAGTAGTTTCTAAATCCACCGCATTTTCTGAACGGTAACCATAACGCATTCCGTCAAAACGAGCTAAGTTACTCGAAGCCTCAGCATTGGTAAGTACATTATAGCAAGGTACCAATTGGTCTAAATAAGGAAACGAAACAGCTTCTACTGTATGGCCAGCTGCCTTTAATTCTTCAATTTTATCCAAGTGTGCTTTTTTTACCTCTGGGTCGAGCCCTTCAGCGTCAAAACATTCTTGCAAATAAGCAATTCTATGTTTTTTAGTATCGGCTTTTAGGTTTAGTTGATTTGTACTCAGTGTACTATCAAATTCGTCTGGGCCAGCCATAACCTCAATTACTGCCGACAAGTCTTCCACCGAATGTGCAAAAGGACCAATTTGGTCTAATGACGAAGCGTAGGCAATTAATCCGTGTCTGGAAATGGTTCCATAAGTGGGCTTGATGCCGAAAACCCCACAAAAAGAGGCTGGTTGACGAATACTTCCTCCGGTATCAGAACCCAGAGCAACTAAACAAGTATTTGCTGCAACCGAAGCTGCAGAACCACCAGAACTTCCACCTGGAACTCGATTGGGGTCAAGTGGGTTTTTTACCGGACCATAAGCTGAGTTCTCGTTTGAAGAACCCATGGCAAATTCGTCGCAGTTTAATCGGCCGATAAAAATGGCGTCATCAGCCAGCAACCGCTTAACTACTGTTGACGAATAAACCGATTCAAAACCTTCTAAAATTTTACTCGAAGCAGAAACTTTATGCCCTTTGTAGCAAATGTTATCCTTCAATCCGATTACCATTCCTGCTAATTTACCAGCAGAACCACTATCTATTTTTTGTTGAATTACAGCAGCCTTTTCCAATGCTTCTTCTTTCCAAACTTCAAGAAATATGTTGAGGTCAGCAGTTTTTTCGGCTTCAGTCAAATACGCTTCTACCAATTGGAGAAGAGTGTATTCACCATTTTTTATACTAGATTGAACTGCTGAAAGTGATTTAGGGAATTCCATTTGTACCAAATATAAAAGGGCATTTCGAGATTATCGAACTGCCCTCAGTTATCTGAATTTGATAAGTAATTTACTTATCCGTTTCTTTTTTATCGCTATCGTCTTCCTTAGACGCATTTTTAAATTCTTTCATTCCGCTACCTAGCCCCTTCATTAATTCAGGAATCTTTTTCCCTCCAAATAAAAGAAGAACTACAACTACTATGAGTACGATTTGCCAAGGACCAATTGCCATATTAGACGTTTTATACTGTGAATAATGAAGCGTCAAAGGTAGTAAATATACCTAGTTTTGCGGCTAACCTATGGATAATAAAGAAGACAATAAAGACAACGAAAAAAACAAGCCCTCGTTTATCAACTATTCTGGGCTGGGGCTACAAACGGTGGTTATTATCGGGTTAGGAGCCTACCTCGGCAGTTTACTAGACGACAAATACCAATTGGACAAAAACTGGTTTACACTCGGTTTAATTTTGCTTTCGGTTGGTTTGTCTATGGCCTATACAATTCGCGCGCTCAATAAATGGAACAATTAGAATGGGTCAACTCATTAAATTCAATTCCCAGATTATCCTAGTATGTGCTCTGGGATTCATTGTTCATGTAACAGTCCTACAATTCCTAAATCTACCCTTATTCGACAATCAAATTATTGTTGCCTATGTTGGAAATATTATTCTCGCAATAGTTATAGTAATTGCCTTGCTTAAGGCGCCACCCAAATACCAAAACAGTTTGGGGTTTTTATTCCTTTTAGGTAGCTTTTTGAAGTTCGGTTTTTTCTTTTTAGTGTTTTACTCTAATTTCAAGGCAAATGGTACTATCGAGCGACCAGAGTTTTTCGCATTTTTCACCCCCTATGCGGTTGCGCTCACCATGGAGGCTAAGTGCCTGATTAACAATCTTTCGGAATAAATTTTCAAAAAAAATTAAGAGCAAAAAAAAATGCAATGCAGAAGTGCATTGTTGACTAAAAAAATCAACTACTTTTGCACAAAATTTAGAAACGTCATCAGACAGGTAATTATGCAGTTCACAAGAGCCTTATTTTTTCTAGCTGTTTTAGTTTTAAGCCAACCAGTACTCCTAAACGCTTCAGGGCATGCAGAACATGCCGCCGATTCAATCCAAAACACACCAATTGAGCATTCTCATTCTGAAGGTCATGAAGCGATGACTATGAAAGAGGAAATCAAAGCGCATATCTCGCATCACTTGCAAGATTCGTATGGATTTCATTTGTTTACAGATACTGAAACTAATACGCATTACGGTTTTCCATTGCCAGTTATTCTCATCGATAACGGTCTTCAAATTTTTTCCTCCTCTAAATTTCACCACGGTGAATCGGTAGCAGAAAGTAATGGTAATTATTACACATTATATCACGGTAAAATTTACAAAACTGACGAGTCGGGTTTTATGCCAATGCACGACGGTCACGTTCACAATGAAAAGCCTTTAGACTTTTCTATCACAAAGAACGTGTTCAGTATTATGGTGCTTTCATTTTTGTTAGTGCTTTTGTTTATGGGGGCGGCCAAATCTTACAAGAAGAGTTTGGTTCCTACTGGAACAGCAAGGTTCTTAGAGCCGCTAGTGATTTTTGTAAGAGATGAAATTGCGATCCCAAATATTGGCGAAAAGCACTACAAAAAATTCATGAGTTACTTACTTACTGTATTCTTCTTTATATGGTTCGTAAACTTGTTCGGCCTTACACCGCTCGGAATTAATGTAACCAACAGTATTTCGGTAACATTTGCTTTAGCAATTATGACATTCATAATTACTCAAGTATCGGGTAAAGCGGAATATTGGAAGCACATTTTCTGGATGCCAGGCGTGCCAGTACCAATGAAAATATTATTAGCCCCAATCGAATTATTAGGAATATTCATTAAGCCGTTTGCATTGCTTATTCGTTTGTACGCAAACATTACTGCGGGTCACGTAGTACTTATGAGTTTAATTGGTTTAATGTTCATTTTCCACAGCTGGATAGGAAGTTCGCTTTCATTTGCGCTAGCTGTTTCATTGTCATTGTTAGAATTACTTGTTGCTGCTTTGCAGGCATATATATTTACTATGTTAACCGCACTTTACTTCGGTAGTGCAGTCGCAGAGCATGAACATCATTAATAAAGATTATTGTTAATTTAAATTAGAATTGTTATGGAAATTCCAGCTATTGTAGGTGCAGGATTAGTTGTTATCGGAGCAGGTATTGGTATTGGTAGAATTGGTGGGTCAGCGATGGAAGCTATCGCTCGTCAACCAGAAGCTACTAACAAAATCCAAACTGCGATGTTGATTGCTGCGGCACTTATCGAAGGTATCGGATTCGCTGCATTATTTGCAGTTTAATTTAGTATTCAACACTTCCAGCGGTTGGCTGGAGGTGTTGTTTTTAAATTCATTTTAAAAAACAATTTGTTTTGGAAAAATTAATCGAACAGTTTTCAGTAGGCCTTTTCTTTTGGCAAACTATTTTATTCTTAATCCTTTTATTCATACTTAAAAAGTATGCTTGGAAGCCAATTTTGGATTCAGTTTCAGAAAGAGAAAACACCATTCGTGAATCATTAGATTCTGCTGAAAATGCAAAAAAAGAATTAGCTGAGTTACAGTCTAAAAACGAAAATTTAATTGCTGAAGCGAAAATCGAAAGAGACGCTTTACTGAAAGAAGCAAGAGAATTGAAAGACAAGATTGTTGGCGAAGCAAAAGGTGAAGCGAAAGAAGAAGCGGACAAGATTGTTCAAGCTGCTCACGCTGCTATCGAAGCTGAAAAAGCAAGCGCAATTGCAGAAATGAAAACTGAAATGGCAAGCCTTTCAATTTCAATCGCTGAAAAAATTATTCGTAAAGAATTGTCAAGTGACGATAAACAGAAGTCTTTGGCAAACGAATTAGTTGCTGATATTAAATTGAACTAATTATGGTTGCTAGCAAGGTTGCCAGAAGATACGCAAAGTCACTAATGCTTTTAGCTCAAGAAAGAAACGAGCTAGACAGAGCATTGGCTGATATGCAATTGATTCAGAAAGTAGTTGGCGATAATCGCGATTTAAGAGCAATGCTTAAAAGTCCGGTAATCAAAACCTACAAAAAGCTGAACGTAATTGAGTTGATTTTTGGTAAAGACATTTCGGGCCTTGTTAAAGGTTTTGTTAAAATCATTACAGAAAACAGCAGAGCGGATATTCTAGAAGAAATTGCGGTTGGTCTTACTGACCTTTATAACATGCACAACAAGGTAATTGTAGCGAATGTGAAATCTGCAACTGCTTTAGACGATAGCCTAAGAGCAAAAATCAAAAGCATTATTGCAACAATGGACCACAACTCAATTGAGTTGGTAGAAGAAGTTGATGCAGAATTAATCGGTGGTATTGTTTTAAGAGTCGGTGACTCTCAAATCGATGCTTCCGTTGCAAGACAATTGCAAGAATTGAAGATAGAATTACAAGAAACGAATTATAAAAACAAGTTGGGCTAGTCCCAAGTTAATTGATACATCATGGCGGATTTAAAACCTGCAGAAGTTTCAGCAATACTACGAGAAGAGTTAGCTGGATTTAGAACAGAGGCTGAATTAGAAGAAGTGGGTACTGTACTCCAAGTTGGAGATGGTATTGCTCGTATTTATGGTTTGTCTAATGTACAGGCTGGTGAGCTTATCGAGTTCCAAACTGGACTAAAAGGAATCGTACTTAACCTTGAAGAGGATAACGTAGGAGCTGTACTTTTAGGACAATCTACTGGAATTAGAGAAGGTGCTACTGTAAAAAGAACTGGATTAATTGCTTCTATCAATGTTGGTGAAGGAATTGTTGGTCGTGTTATTGACGCATTGGGTAACCCAATCGACGGCAAAGGACCAATTCAAGGCGAAACTTTTGAAATGCCAATTGAAAGAAAGGCACCAGGAGTTATCTATCGCGAGCCAGTAACAGAGCCAATGCAAACGGGAATAAAAGCAGTTGATGCTATGATTCCTGTAGGTAGAGGACAACGTGAATTAATAATTGGTGACCGTCAAACAGGTAAAACTACCGTTGCGATTGACGCTATCATTAACCAAAAAGAATTTTACGATGCTGGTGAGCCAGTTTACTGTATTTACGTTGCTTCTGGCCAAAAAGCTTCTACGGTTGCATTAATCGTAAAGAAATTAGAAGACGCAGGCGCAATGGCTTATACCACTGTAGTTGCTGCTAATGCTTCTGACCCTGCTCCAATGCAGTTTTACTCTCCATTTACCGGAGCAGCTGTAGGTGAGTATTTCAGAGATACTGGTCGTCCAGCTTTGATTGTATATGATGATTTATCAAAACAAGCGGTAGCTTACCGTGAGGTTTCTCTTCTTCTTAGAAGACCTCCAGGACGTGAGGCTTACCCAGGTGATGTATTCTACCTTCACTCTAGATTATTAGAGCGTGCTGCAAAAGTTATTAATGATGATACGATTGCTGCTCAAATGAACGATTTACCAGCTTCTTTGAAAGACAAGGTAAAAGGTGGTGGTTCTTTAACGGCATTGCCAATTATTGAAACACAAGCAGGTGACGTTTCTGCATATATTCCTACCAACGTAATTTCGATTACTGACGGTCAAATTTTCTTAGAATCAGATTTATTCCTTTCAGGTGTACGTCCAGCAATTAACGTAGGTATTTCTGTATCTCGTGTAGGTGGTAACGCTCAAATAAAGGCAATGAAAAAAGTTGCAGGTACACTGAAGTTAGACCAAGCACAGTATCGTGAATTAGAGGCATTCTCTAAATTTGGTTCTGACCTTGATGCTGCTACTACTCGTGTTCTTGAAAAAGGAAAGCGTAACGTTGAAATCCTTAAGCAAAGAGAAGGGTCTCCAATGTCTGTTGAGAAGCAAACGGCTATCATTTACTTAGGAAGTAAAGGATTGTTAGGAAATATTCCGGTGAACCGAATCAAAGAATTTGAAGAAGAGTTCTTAAACTTTATGGAAGAAAAGCATCATAGTGTTTTATTGGAATTAAAGTCGGGTAAAATCCACGAAGGAATTACTGATGTTCTTGAAGACGTGAGTCACGACCTTTCTTTGAAATACAAAACAAAATAGTAACCTTTTAATTTAGGCGATATGGCAAATTTGAAAGAAATACGAACGAGGATTACATCGGTAAATTCTACCATGCAAATTACCTCTGCCATGAAAATGGTTTCTGCTGCAAAACTGAAAAGAGCGCAGGATAGTATTACTCAAATGAGACCTTATGCGGCAAAGGTGAAGCAAATGATGGGCAACCTTACTGAGACTATGTTGGAAATGGAGAATCCATACGCAACAGAACGTCCAGCGAACAAAGTGTTGGTTATTCCAATTAACTCGAACAGAGGACTTTGTGGAGGTTTTAACGCCAACATCATTAAAGAAGTAGCGCGTTTATCTGCTGGAGAATTAGCAGGAAAAGAGGTCACAATTTATCCAATAGGTAAAAAAGCTTCAGATTCATATAAGAAAGATAGTAGATTGTGTTCTAGTGATGCATTCATGAATCTTGAAGAGGCGTATGCCATTTTTGATGATATGAATTATCAAAAAGCTGCGGATATTTTTCAACCTGCAATGGATGCGTTTGCAAACGGGGAGTTTGATGAGGTAAGAATCATTTACAACCAGTTTAAGAACGCTGCTACACAAATTGTAACTACTGAAACCCTTCTTCCTATTAAGGCGGAAGAAGCGACTGAAACAGAATCTGAAAACAACGACTACATTTTCCAACCTGGAAAAGAAGAGTTGTTGGAAGTTTTGATTCCAAACGCTTTAAGAACTGCTTTTTACAAAGGACTTAAAGACTCTTTAGCTTCAGAGCACGGCGCACGTATGACCGCAATGCATAAAGCAACAGATAACGCTTCTGATTTATTAGGGGATTTAAAATTGACATATAACAAAGCACGTCAAACAGCAATTACTACCGAAATCTTAGAAATTGTTGGTGGAGCTGAAGCTTTGAATGGATAAGTTAAAGTACTGGATTTCCCACTTCTTGGATGATGTAATCAATACGATTACTAAAATTTCAATGTTTACGCTTAACCTCTTCAGCTTTTTCAATAAGGGTTTTGATGTTTCTAAAGTTTCTTTTTTCAGCCAGAAATTGAGCTCTTTTTACACCTCCAGAATAAAACCGTTGAAAGATTCCAAACCCAACAACACCGCCGGTAACATAGTACTGGCTATAAATTCCGTAACCTAATATAGCTAAACCTGCAAGTTGAAAAGTAAGACTAGCGGCTCCTTCCCAAAAAAAGCCAGAGTACAGTTGGCCTGCACCCGGCAGGTACATACTTAAAATTTTAGCTGTTTCTGGGTTTTTGTATTTAGGTAGATTTTCTTCCATTAACAAAGAAGTAATTTCGGTCGTAATCACACTTTTAATTGAGTCGGTTTCATCTAAGGTGTTTGCCCAACTCACAAATTGAAGCTTAGCCTTTTGCCATTCCTTTAGTTGAATAAAAGTGAGTCCGGCAAGAAAGTGTGTTTTCTCTACGAGGTTAATGTCTGAGGTAAATGCTTGTATTTGCTGAAGTTCTGCCAGCGCATTTTGGTAATTTCCCTGCATGTAATGGTTGCTTGCCAGACAATACTCGGTCTCAAACCGTGTGGAATCTGAAAGATTGTAGGTCGTTATTCTTTTTAATGCTGATAAAGAACGTTCAAAATCATTTATTGCCCAATAGCATTTCGCTTTTTCAATCAGAAATTCTGCTTGCTTTTCCGTTTCAGTCGATAGAAATACGCAACGCTCATACAATAATGCAGCGTCTTTGTACTTATTTGCCTGCGCGGCTATTCTAGCTTCATGCTCATAATCCGAAACATTGCTAGTCGAAAAACCGACGCAATGGAATATGCATGTCAACCAAAATACCGTTGTCAATTTTATTATTAATGTCATCTCTATAGGTTCTTACACTAATTACACTTCCCCAAATATTTCCTACATAAAAAATCGAAAACAATGACGCAAAAGAAATAAACTGAAAGCTCTTTGGTCCGGATTTAAAATATTGTTCTGTGGCAACCGCTCCAAATAGTATTGTCGGTATGGCTGCAGCAATTGCCTGACCTTTATATCCCGCATAAAATTTTCCACTACCAGGAATTACCGCAGAAAAAAGACCAGCTAAAAACTGAGATTTATTTTTGATTTTCTGCAAGCTTGACCTATGATACTTTAATCTTTCTGTCTCGTTTTTGATAAGGTAATTGTTCGTATCCAATTGATTTAAACTTTTCGAATAGTTCTGATAGTCCCGTTCCAATAAATAAGTGCCAGCAAGTTGAAGATTCTTGATATTCATTAATTCCAAATTGTTTATTTCAATTGGAATTTCAGCGAGTGTCTGTATGGCGTTTTTGTTGTCCCCGTCAAACGCGTAGCAAAATGAGGAGTAAAATTGAGATTTAACATAGAAAGGAGAAGTTTCAGAAACTTGAAGTAATTCCGATATCGCAAAATCTAATTTCTTCAGTCGATATCCCGACCAGCCGGAGAAATAATGAATACTGTCTTTTATGTCAATAAACGTTGGACAATTGAGTTTTAAATTTAACCGAGTTTCAATGGTATTCTCAAATTCCTCATTGGTAATTAGGTGTTTTATAAAGTTTAACTCTCCACTAAGAAATTCTTTAGTTACGTCACAATCAGCCGTCGAATCATTTGTAGAAATGTTGGCGTCATTTTGTGAGCGCAAGGATATTGAGCAATGCAGTAATAAAGTAAAAACAACAAACACTGTGGATAATGATTTCAATGCTTGTGTTTTTTATGATGCTGGTACTTGTGGATAGGGTCAATAATTTGGTTGTGTTCGTTCATCCAGAGCGGGTGCATGTCAACTTGAGTGAATTCAGTACATCGGGTGAGTCTATCAGCAGTGAGTGCTGTACCTTTTATTAATCCATACTCCGAAATACACAATTTGCTAAATTCGGAACAACTTATTTCGTAAGGACAATGAGAGGCAAGTTGCTGTGATATCACCTTCTGATAGAACGCCAATAATCCACCAAAGGCCAAAGAGACCGGATTATACTTTACTAAAAATGATTTTTCTTTAAAGAGATACGAAACCTTTCTTGATTGGTACTTATGTTCATTGGCAAGTTTTTTTGTTTGTATAATTTCAAGATTCGTTTTTTCAACTTGACTAATGCCACGATTTGAAAATGAACAGAGGAAAACAGCTAAGATGAAAATTAGTCTAATCATTTATCAATCTCAATTAGTTTGGCAGTTGAAGGTATCTTGAAGTTTAAGTATTTTAAATCAACCTGACTGTTAACCAATAAATTCGAATACTTTTTTCGTATGATAACGGAATCCATACCTTGATTAGAATATTGTATCTCGGTTATGTTAAACGGAACCAAATTATCTCCAATATTTTGGTAATTCGTAAAGTAAGTTTTCGATTCAATAGAACCGTTGTTACTATAACTCATGAAAATGGGTAAACGGTTTTCCACCACGAGTTCAATGTTTAGATTTTTACTTTGTTTATCAGCATCCTTTTTAGCCTGCCAGTTTGAAATTACCATTCCATCTTCAATCCTACTCTTTATCATGGCAAATCCATTTTCTTGCAAACCCATATCACCATATCTGCCACTTGTAAAATGATACAGAAATGATTGCTTGGAGCTATGCTGGCTTCCATTTTTTTGAAATAAACTATTTTGTTTTGCGTCATAAGTTTTCATTTCACCTAACCCATTGGTAATAGAAATTATCTCATGTGGGTATGTAAATCTTGTTACCAGCTTTGAATTAGCAGTTTCGTAATAAAGCTTGCCACGTGTAGTTATTTTTTTTCCTTTACTTACAGTTTGAATTAGCATATCCAGTTGAATCTGATCGATTCTTAACGGAACATAAAATGCAGAATTGGCAAGAATTACTGTTAGGCCAGTGATTAGCCCAATTAGGGTGAAATTTAAATTTTTCATGGGTCGTCAAATGTAGTTTATTTGCAGCTTCTTTTTTTTCGTAAAGAATCAACAATGAGGGCTTTGCTAGCAATTATAATCACATTTATACTGACCGATTTGCAATCGCAAAACTTGGTGACAAAACGTTTTTTTCAACCACTTTATGCATTCGATTTGATTTCAAGCGAAAACGTGCTTAAACAAGAGGCGAGTTCCTTTTCCAAAGAGGATTTACAGCTTTGCCAGATTCACCTAAATTGGTGGAAACTAATTTCGGGTTATAGTGAGCAAAAAGATTTCTTGGAAACCTCAAATGAACTTATCGAGACCTATATTAATCAGCTCGAGTCCTATCGAACAGATTCGGTAAGTAACGAAATTCTGCTGAGGCTCTTAAATGGATATACTTTTAGGTCTAGGGTGCAATTGTTAGACGATAATTATTTCTCGGGACTGAAAGACTTGAGAAAATGTATTCTCTTGCTAGAAGAATTAAACGAACGACAGTACAAGGCAGATGAACTGAAATTAGTAAACGCTTTGTATAACTATTATCACGACTTTGCCTACCAGAATTATTATTTGCTCCGACCAATTTTAATGGGATACCCAGATGGAAATATGACAAAGGGGTTAGACAGTTTAAAGGAATTGGCGCAACAAAGTAATTGGGCTGTTTCAGCAGAATCGACTTATTTTTTAGCAAAAATCTATCTAGAATCTGAAGAAGACCCCTCGGAGTCTATGAAATATTGTAAGATTTTACTCAAAGAATTCCCCAATAACATTATTTATTCTATTAAATACGCCAAAGCGTTAAAAGCAGCAGAAATGGAGACTGAGTTTTTGGAATATTGTAGAAATCAAGCCTTCGATGCTAATAATATGCATGGCATTTCGGAGGTTAGCCAAAAACACTTTAATCAATTGTTCACTAAAATGATTGAAGAATACTAAATAGAGAACCAATCATCCGCTCCTTGTTCCAATAAATTTCGCAATCACCCTCTCGTTGAAAATACGAGTTATTGCTCGATTCAATACTTAGTTTTGTACTTGAATGAAATTGAAACTTGTAGCCGTACTTTTTTTTGCTTTTGTATCTATCAAAGCTTTTACCCAAGATGTGTTCAGTTTGCAAGATTGCATCGAATTAGGTCTAAGGAATAACTTAAACGTACAGCGGGCAAGGTTAAACGCAGAATTAGCAAAGCAAGATTTGGTTTCTGCAAAAGGTCAGCATTTACCTTCCGTTAATTTGTTCCTGCAAAGCGATTTTAACTTTGGAAGAACTATTGACCCCTTCACCAATACATTTGCGACTGACGAGGTACGTTCTGATGCATACGGAATTCAAGGACGTTGGGATATTTTTTCAGGCGCATCACGCTACAATAGATACAAGCAGGCGAATATGGGTGTTGCAGCATCTAGATACGATTCCGATAAGGCAAGAAATGATGTTTCGCTTAACATTACCTCGGCTTACCTTCAAATACTTTTTAATCAAGAACTACTTTCAATTGCGGAACAACAAGTAAACCTGAGTCAAGGTCAAGTCAAACGGTCAAAACAATTTGTTGCGGCTGGTAGAATATCAAAAGGCGATTTGTTGGATCTAGAGGCGCAATTGGCGCGAGAAGAGTTGAACGTAGTTAACGCTTCTAATAATTTGGATATTTCTAAATTAAGATTACTCCTAATCATGAGGGTAGATTCTATTGAAGACTTTTCGGTTCAAAAACCAATTTTAAACGTTGAAGATTTACAAAAAAATGAAGCAACTTCATCATTTATATACTACAAAGCTCTAGAGAGTTTACCAGAAATAAAAAGCGCAGAAATAAAATATGAAGCAAGTGAAAAAGGGCTGAATGCGGAGCGTGGAAGAATAAGTCCAACAATTTCGCTGCGGGGAAGTGTTGGGTCAGGATATTCAGGAAAGAATATTGACTTTACCACAGGTCAGACTAAAGATTTTGGTACACAAGTAACCGACAATTTCAATCAATCTATTGGCGTAAGTTTAACCATGCCGATTCTAAACTCACTTTCCACGCATACTGCAGTAAGTCGTGCAAAAGTCACTCAAGAAATAAGAGCTGTAGAGTTACAACAAGCAAAAAACCAAGTAAACGAAACCGTAAAACAGGCGTATTTTGATGCTAATGCGTCAAAAAAGAAATACGAAGCGAATGTTAAAGCGGTGCAAGCAATTAAGGAATCGTTCAAGTATGCTACCAAAAGGTACGAAGTTGGAAATATTAATGGAGTAGAATATAACCAGTCAAAAACCAATTTAGCAAGAGCCGAAGCTGATTTAGTTCAGGCCAAATACGATTACTTGTTCAAATTCAAAATATTAGAGTTTTACCAAGGAAAACCTTTAACTTTAAAGTGATATGAATAAAAAAGTGATTATCGGAAGCATTGTGCTTGTGGCGGTCTTAATTGCTTTAGCGGTAATGAAGGGACGTACTGGGGATACTATCGAAATTGAAGCTTCTACCTTAGAGAATAGGACAATCGTAGAAAAGGTGGCAGCCAACGGGAAAGTTCAGCCAGAAACAGAAGTAAAAATAAGTTCAGAAGTCAGCGGGGAAGTCATTGAAGTAAACATCGTAGAAGGCCAAAAGGTTAATGAAGGAGACCTGTTGCTTCGAATAAATCCAGATTTGCTCACTTCCGTGGTTCAAAGAGCTCAAGCCAATTTAAACAGCAGCAAGGCTAATTTATTAAACTCAAAAGCTCGACTAACGCAAGCTAAATCTCGTTTGGTTCAATCGAAGAAGGAATTTGATAGAAGCGATAAATTATTGAAAGATGGAGCAATTGCGCAAGCTGAAATGGATCAAATCACTGCAAACTTTGAAGTTGCTGAAGCTGATGTGCAAGCTGCCAAAGAAAATGTGAGTGCGGCAGAATTTAATGTCAAGACTGCTGAGGCAACGGTTAAAGAAGCCAATGATAATCTAAGTAGGACTTCTATTTATGCACCAACCACGGGCACGGTTTCAAAGTTGGCAGTAGAACAAGGCGAGCGTGTAGTAGGAACAGCCCAAATGGAAGGAACAGAATTACTTCGAATTGCAGATATGTACAATATGGAGGTAGCTGTGGAGGTAAATGAGAGCGATATTGTGAAAGTCTCCCTCCGCGATGAGGTTGAAATAGAACTCGATGCGTATTTAGATAGAGTTTTTAAAGGTAAGGTTTCCGAAATAGCCAGTTCGGCAAAAGACAACATGGGAGGAGCGGATCAAGTAACGACTTTCGAAGTGAAAATCCATATCCTCAACAGTTCGTACGCAGATTTAATTGATTCACTTAACGGTAAAAAATTCCCAATGCGCCCTGGTATGTCCGCTACTGTTGACATTATCACTAATAGGAAGTCAGGAGTGCTAAGCGTTCCTATTCAAGCTGTTGTTCTTAGACCAGATACTCTAAAGCCAGGGGAGATATTGTCTTCTGTAGATCAAGAAAAATTAAAAGAATGTGTTTTCTTGGTAGAAGAAGGTAAGGCGAAAAAAGTATTTGTGAAAACGGGGATTCAAGACGATGATTTCATTCAAGTCTTATCACCAATAGAACTGTCAGGCGAAGTAGTAGATGGACCCTATGCTACTGTTAGTAGAAAACTTCGCGATGGTGAAGGTGTTGAAGTGTTGGATGAGGTAAAAGAAGAGAAGTAAATGGCAGATTATTTTCTAGCTATTGAGTCTTCCTCCACAAATTGCTCAGTTGGTCTCTTCTCCGAGGATGATTTAATTGCAAATAAAGATTTTAACGAAGGCTATAGCCATAGTGAGTCGTTAGCTACAATGGTGAATGATATATTGCAATCAAACGCATTGTCGATGCATGATATTTCTGCCCTTGCGGTCGGAGAGGGACCGGGTTCTTATACTGGTTTAAGAATTGGAGTTGCCTTTGCAAAAGGACTGTGCTACCAAAGTAATACGCATTTAATTTCCTTTAACAGCTTAGATAGTATGATGCTTCAGATTATTAATAATAATTTGATCAATGTAATGAACGACTCTATTCTTATTAGTGCTGTAGATGCTAGAAGAGATGAAGTTTATTGTCGGGTTTATGATGTCACAGGCAAACCCTTGAGTAATACTTGCCCTAAGGTGATTGATTCTCAAAGTTTTACTGAATATTCAAAATACAACCAAGTTATAGTATTTGGTTCAGGAGCCGAAAAAATTAAGAGATTGACTCAAATAGGCGAAACCTTGGTATGTCTTCCTGGTGTTTTTCCTTCGGTTTTGGCTTTGGGGAAATTGGTCCACTCAAAATTTAATTTGGGTCAATATGAAGATGTGGCATACTTCGAGCCCTTCTACCTCAAAGAGTTTAATGCTGGAAAACCAAAAAAGAATATTTTAATCCCCTAATTATATATATAATCAATTGGTTTTTAGTGTGTAATGCGGCTCTAATATTTTTCTAAAAAATATTAGATAAAGTTGATGCACGTTTAAGAAAACTCATACATTTGCCAACCGTTTTTGAAACGGAGAAGTTCTGAATATTTAAGTGGCGAAAAAAAATATTTTTTATTTCATTGTCTAATGAAAAGTATTATTACTTTTGCCGCCCCGTTTTACGGGAATAGTTCTAAAAGATATTCAAAGAGGTCATAATTTAACTGGGAAGTTCGG
>CAKZKD010000010.1 GCA_937121175.1 uncultured Flavobacteriales bacterium | reverse complement strand
ACTACATTTCCAGCCTTCGGGTAAGTTCAAAGAAAGACGACCGGTAAGGCCAGCTTTATCTTCCATTACCGTTACGGTCACCGTTTTCTTTTTTCCTTTTGGAACTACATAAACCGTGTTGTCCAAATTCATAGTCATATCTGGTCGGATAGAAAAATCTTGGATATTCTCTCCACTTACTCTATCACGCCATTTGTATTGTACCGGAATACTGTAATCGAAACTTGTTCCGTGCACCGTTATTTTAAAGGTAACTTCATAAGGTGGTAAATTCTCGGGTGTACCTCTCAGCAGAATATTATCCACCTTGAACATGTTTTTGTAATCTTCCATAAGCCAATATGGGTGGGTAATAGTTTTGTTTTCGGCTATTGCCAACGGAAGCCCCATTTTCTCCCATTTGTTTGGAGACATAATCGTGAAAATGGAGGTGTCTTGACCATTTAAAGAAGCCTTTTCAATCTCAATGGCATCAACTTGCCCGGTATTGATACCGCTAATTTCTACTTTGATTTCTTCGCCTTTTACACCGTATTCATTTTCAGTAACTGCTTCAAACCACAATCCAGTAGCGTCAACAATTATATTTTTAAGTTCTTCTTTTTTCCAATCTACCCATTTGTTTGGCTTTTGAAATTCGTTGAGCGTACGATACAAGTCCACCAAATCGATTACAGACGCAGCAGGATTATCGGCTCTGTAATTTTCGATAATAGTATTCAGTTTGGTTTGAATCATTGCTGATTTTGGAACACGATTCCACGTCAAATCAATTCCTTCGAAAATGGAACCTTTAGCAGTTTCTCCTTTGACATATTCCAAATATTCGTACTGTTCCCCCCTTAAAATACTGGCTCCAAAACCTTGGCTTTTATGCTGGCTGCGACTTTCCATAGCAATTTGATTGTCCCACTTACCTGTAATGGGATTAAAAGTCCCTACATCAACTCGAATCACCGAGTCAGGAGCAGTTTTGTATTTCTCTTCTATATTTTTGTTCCACCAACGGCCTGTATTCAGGTACAATCTTTTAGTGCGCCAAGCTGTTACGTGTTTCAATTGGTCTGGAAAAACAGCAGGGTCAGCAGCCATTTCAAACGCTTTTTCTGCTAAAACCGCAGACGCAGAATGATGTCCGTGGCCAGCACCTTTGTGCGGTGGAAATCGAGTTATGATTACATCAGGTCTGAATTTTCGGATTACCCACACCATATCCCAAAGAACTTCGCGTTCGTTCCATTTTTCGAGAGTTTCTTCGGTAGTTTTAGAATAGCCAAAGTCAACCGCTCTGGTAAAAAACTGCATTCCACCATCAATTTTTCTGGCTTCTAGTAGTTCTTGAGTTCTCAAAACTCCACACAATTCACCTTTTTCGGTTCCAATTAAGTTTTGACCGCCATCACCTCGTGTCAGAGATAAATAGCCCGTTCGCACGCGCTGATTATTCGCTAACCAAGAAATAAGACGTGTATTCTCATCGTCTGGGTGTGCGGCCAAATAAAGTACAGAACCCAAGGTGTTGAGCTTTTTTATGTCGTCCAGAATTTCAGAAGCAGAAGCCGGAGCCGGGTGGTCTCCACCTTTTGGAACGACTACTGATTGAAGGCTAAATAGAGTTCCGAGGAATAGAATTGAAAGAAATTTCATTTGCGTTATTTAAAATCTAATTTGACCGATTACGGCCATGTTTTGTTCGTAATGTACTCGTATCCCGATTTAATAAGTTCTCTTAGAATTTCTTTATCCACATCCGCCAATTTATTGACGTACAAACAAGATTTTCCGAGTTTGTACTTTCCAAGCTTGTCCATTAAATCTGGAAATTTGGTGGTACCGCCCATAATGTAAAGCGAATGTTTTGCTTTTCTGGGAGAAAATCCGGTAGCGCACATGTCACCCTCTTGGCCACTTTCGTACACATAATGATACTGTCCGAATCCGATAATACTGGGGCCCCACATTTTGGGCTCTTCGCCAGTTACCTCTTTCATGATATCCAGAATTTCATAGGCATCCAATCGCTTTTGTTCTGGTTCAACTTTATCTAAGAATTCGGTAACGCTTGCGTCTGTAATCTTTGTTTTTAGTTCGTATTTAGCCATTACTTGTCTTTTTACTTTTCATTAGAAAATAAGCTCCAATCAACACAAATGGAATACTTAACCATTGTCCCATATTTAAAGCCATGGAATCCTCAAAACTTACTTGGTTCTCTTTCATGAATTCAATACAGAATCTAAATCCAAATAGGAGAATAAGGAACAATCCAAAAACACCACCTTGGCGTTTACTCCAGTCTTTTTTCCAAAATAAAAATGCTAGAATTAGGAATATGCATAAGTACGCCAGACCCTCATAAACTTGCGTTGGGTGCCTTGGTATTTCGTCAACATATTTGAACACAAATGCCCAAGGAACAGAGGTAGGTTCTCCAATAATTTCGGAGTTCATTAAGTTTCCCATTCGAATAAAAAACGCACCCGAAGCAACCGTAACCACCACTCGGTCTAATATCCAAAGAATACTTTTTTTACTCACTTTTCTAGACCAAAGAAATAGTGCGAAAATGATTCCAATTGCTGCTCCATGACTTGCGAGTCCTTGAAATCCAGTAAAATGAAATTCAGGTTCAAAGGCAACCGGGAGGAATATTTCTAAAATGTGGTCTTTAAAATACGCCCAATCGTAAAACAAACAGTGCCCGATTCTAGCGCCAGCAACGGTTCCAATTATGGTGTGCATAAGCACGCTGTCAAGCCATTCATTTGGTACGTTATCGCGCTCGAACATTTTTTGAAGGAGGTAATATCCTACAATGAATGCACAGGCGAATAACATTCCGTAATATCGAATAGATATTGGAGAGCTAATTATCTCGGGATTTATATCCCAAATGATATAAGAAAGAATGGACATTGAAATGCTTTTAGCAAAAGTAGTTTTTGCGTTCTAAGTCTGAAACTTAGAAGCGCTGAATATGATGTAATACGTTAATTAAGTTTCGTCTTTTTTGAGTTGGAACAATGGTTTAATGGGTTGGTACTTTTCCATTTTATCAAATAGTTCGTCTAGTTCGGTGGAGAAAATCAAGCCTTTTCTATGTTCTGGTTTTAGTAAACCTTCCACCACCATCTTGTTTAGTTGCATTTCCAGTAAATCGTAATACCCGTTCACATTCAGTATTCCAACCGGTTTTTGGTATAATCCCAGCTGAATCCATGTTAGAATTTCGAACAACTCTTCAAATGTTCCGAACCCTCCGGGCAAAGTAATCACCGCGTCAGAACGTTCGTGCATTTCGAGTTTCCGTTCGTGCATGGATTTTACGACGATAAGTTCAGTGACTCCCGTATGACCAATTTCTTTTTCGGTCATAAAATCAGGAATAATTCCAATTACTTCACCACTATTTTTAAGAGCGGAATCAGCTACAGCGCCCATTAATCCAACTTTTCCGCCTCCGTAAATTAGCGATATGTTTTGTTTTGCTAAAGTTGCACCTAGCTGCTTTGCCGACTCTACATAAATCGGCTTTTTGCCCGCTGAGGAGGCACAAAACACGCAGATTTTTGAGAATTTATACATAGTGGTCGAAGGTATGAAAATGTGTCGATTATTGTTTAATCGCTAATTGCTATATTGATTTTATTTGTTTATCCTAAATTACATTTTTAAATAAAAAACGTTTATTACAATAAACATAATAGTTTATATTTGTTTACCGAAATAAACAAAATGAAAAAGTTAGATACTACTAGTTTAATACAAAAACACAATCGATTACTCGAATCAACGAGCTTAAAGTTTGTGCGCTATTTGTATGATAAACTGCCCTGGAATGAGCGTCTGATTGCCATAAAAGGTCCTAGAGGTACAGGCAAAACTACCATGCTTTTGCAGCGTATAAAAAAAGAGTTTGGCAAATCTAACAAAGCGCTGTTTGTGACCTTAGACGATTTGTGGTTTACCAGAAACACATTATCAGATTTAGCCGATGACTTTGTAAACAAAGGAGGAACGCACTTATTTATAGACGAAGTACACAAGTATGCAAACTGGTCGATTGAAATAAAAAACTTGTATGATTTTTATCCTGAGCTCAATATCGTATTTACGGGTTCTTCGCTACTTGAAATTTTAAATTCTAGAAGCGATTTAAGCAGAAGGGCATTGGCTTATGAGCTGCAAGGGTTGTCTTACCGGGAATACTTGAATTGGAAACTTGATTTGGATTTTGAAAGCGTTGAACTGGAAGAGTTGGTAAAAAACTCAGCCGATATTTCTTCCGAAGTAGTCTCAAAGCTAAAACCTCTGGAGTACTTCGACGAATATTTAAGAATGGGCTATTTTCCTTTTACAGGCAAAAACGAACTTATTTATTACCAACGAATCAAGGAAATACTCAATATGATAATTGAAATGGAACTGCCCTTACTCAGAAATACAGGAATTTCCATTATTGGTAAAATGCGTAAACTGTTGTTTAATATTAGCGAATCGGCACCTTTTACACCCAATGCGTCTGCACTTTCAAAGAAGACTGAAATAGCTCGAAAAACTTTACTTGAATATTTACACTATTTGGACGAAGCCAAGGTGATTAGTGCCATTTACAAAGATGCTCGAGGAAATAGTTTACTTCAAAAGCCCGATAAAATATTCTTGGAAAACACGAATTACATATACGCCATTGCACATGGTTCGCCCGAAATCGGGAACATTCGAGAAACCTTTTTTCTGAACCAAGCTAAAGAAGCCAATACAGTAATTTATCCCAAACAAGGTGATTTTTTAGTGAACGGAAAATTTCTTTTTGAGGTAGGAGGCAAGCGAAAATCCTTTGACCAAATAGCAGATATTCCTAACTCGTTCTTGGCAATTGATGATATTGAATACGCTGTTGGAAATAAGATTCCTCTGTGGTTATTTGGCTTTTTGTATTGATACAAACATGATTTATGATTTGTGTTTTCATTGGCTCCAAACCTTTTCTAAATTTGTAGGAAATACAGCATAAAATGGAAAGAAGACCGCGCAGAAATAGAGCTACAGCATTCTCCAGAGGATTTTTGAAAGAGACCCATTTAAGTGTCTCAAATTTGGTACAGCCTATTTTTTTGGTAGACGGAAAAGGAATTCGCGATGAAGTGAAAAGTATGCCTGGAAATTTTAGAATGTCAACTGAGGAGGCCATAAAAGAAATGCAATCGTGTGTGGGTTTAGGAATTGGTTCTTTCATTTTATTCCCTGCGGTGGTAGAGGAACTGAAAGACAAACACGCTACTTACAGCAAGTCCCCTGATAATTTTTATTTGAAGGCATTTACCGAAATCAAGGCGCATTTTGGCGATTTGGTTCAATTGATTACCGATGTGGCTATGGACCCTTATTCTTCTGACGGACACGACGGTTTGGTAGAAGGTGATACCATTTTGAACGATGAAACTTTGCCAATTTTAGCAGAAATGGCTTTAGCTCAAGCGAAAGCAGGAGCAGACATTATTGGCCCAAGCGACATGATGGATGGCAGGGTTGGTTATATCCGAGATACACTCGATGAAAATGGATACACCGATGTTGGAATTTTAAGTTATACCGCAAAATATGCCTCGGCATTTTATGGGCCATTTAGAGATGCATTGGATTCTGCTCCAAAAAAAGGCGATAAAAAAACCTACCAAATGGACCCCTCTAACAAACGCGAAGCATTGCTTGAAGCAGATTTAGATTTTGCAGAAGGCGCCGATATGATGATGGTAAAACCAGCATTGCCATATCTGGATATTATTCATGTTTTGAAAGAAAACTATGACATTCCGATTGCTGCATACAATGTAAGCGGCGAGTGCAGTATGCTAACTGCGGCTTGTCAGAATGGTTGGTTAGATTTTGAAAAAGCAATGCCCGAAATGCTAATGTCAATCAGAAGGGCAGGTGCTGATGTAATAATTACCTACTTTGCAAAAGCGTACGCACAAATGGTAAAAGACGGAAAGATTTAATATGACGAAACAAGAATTTTTAAAAATAGCTGAAGAAAATCACTTGCTGGCAGTTGCTATTGCAATTGTTTCGGCATTGGTTGTTTCCTATTTCATTCGGAAGTTTCTCAACCGTTTCATAAGTAAGAATAGCGACAGACTTAATTTAGACCCTACTCGCTACAATTTCATGAAAAATGCCAGTACGGCCATTATTATGGGTGCGGCTCTGGCATTTACATTTTATGCTATTCCTTCATTACGTTCTCTTGGAACAACGTTATTTGCTGGGGCTGGAATAGCCGCGGCCGCAATTGCATTTGCCTCTCAGCAAGCCTTATCCAATATAGTTGGTGGAGTTTTTCTTGTAATATTTCGTCCATTCAGAGTTGGCGATATTATTCATGTGAATGGCAATAGCGGAGAGGTGGAAGACATTACACTTAGACACACGGTAATAAAGAGCTTTGAAAACCGACGGGTTATTATTCCAAATGCGGTTATGAGCAATGAAACCATTGTCAATAGCACAATTAGAGAAGAGAAAATGTGTCGTTTCATTGAGTTTGGAATCTCATATGATAGTGATGTCAATTTGGCTAAAAAACTAATTCGAGAAGAGGCGCTGAAGCATCCGGAATACATTGATGGTAGAACCTTGGATGAGATAAGCAAGGGAGTTGAAACACCACGAATTGCAATGACAGCGCATGGCGATTCTTCAGTTACACTGCGGACTTATTTCTGGTGCGGTGGTCCTGTTAAGGCAATGAACGCCCATTGGGATTTGCTTGAATCAGTTAAAAAACGATTTGATGCTGAGGGTATTGAAATTCCTTTTCCGTACCGAACAATTGTTTACAAAAACGACATAAATGGCCCGAAACAAGAAGCGGAAAAAGATTAAGGTTTCGCCATTTTTATCCTCCGAAAAAAACGTTGAACTTAAAGGCGGTACAGAGGCGCAGCTCATCATATACAATGGAAACGAGTTTATAGAAGATGAACAATATACCGCCAGTAAACTCAGACCATTTGACCTAACCAAGGCCGTACATTGGATAAACCTGCACAGCTTAAAAGATTTAGGGTTAATAGAAAAAACCGGACGGCATTTCAACCTAGAAACCATAACGTTAGATAAAATTATTGACCTAAACCAAAGGCCAAAAATGGAGGAGTTTGAGTCCTACATGTATTTGTCTTTAAAAACACTATGGGTAAACCATGAAAATGACATTGAAACCGAGCAAATCAGTTTTGCTTTAGGACGTGGATTTTTACTCACTTTTCAGGAAAAGGATGCCGATTTGTTTGACGAGGTTCGTGAGCGTTTGCGAAGTAATAAAGGCATTGTTAGAACGAAAAGAGCAGGCTACCTTTTGTATTTATTGCTCGATGCCATTGTAGATAATTACATTCAAGCTACCAGTTTTTTAGACGACCAAATTGAGTTGGTAAGCAATGCCGTAATAAGAGACAAACACGAAGATGCTCTGCTAGAAATAGAAGAGCTAAAAGCGGAATTGATAACCGTAAAGCGAAACCTATCTCCACTTAGGGATGTAGTAACCTCCTTACACAATGGCGATTCAGAAATTTTGCTTGCCGATACCGTTCGGTTTATTGGTGGAATTAAAGACCAAATTATTTCCATTTTGGAAGAAGTAGAATCGCAACGGCAAATTCTTGAAGGGCTTACCAATATTCATTTAACCAACCTAAACAACCGAATGAATGAAGTAATGAAAGTGCTTACCGTAATCTCCAGTTTATTTATTCCGCTTACTTTTTTAGCTGGTATTTACGGAATGAATTTCGAGTATATACCCGAATTAAGCTGGCGATACAGTTACTTTGCGCTTTTGGGTGTTATGGCACTTGTTGTTATTGCAATGGTGCTGTACTTCCGCCAAAAAAAATGGTTCTGATTTCAAACTTTAAATTATGAAAAACCCTATTGCCAAATCTGTTGGCGCAATTAGTTTCGCCGTCTTTGCTGCTGCCTGTGGCAATAAAGAAACAACAATACAAACGACAAACAATATGAAAATGAACAAGGATGCTCAGGCGCCCGTAGCAAAAAAAGTTGCGAAAGAATTAACCATTCATGGAGACACCAGAATTGATAATTATTTCTGGCTAAACCAACGAGAAGATAAAGAGGTGATTGACTACCTAACGGCTGAAAATGCGTATACCGATGAGGTGATGAAACCCCTAAAAGGTTTTCGTGAATCCTTGTTCGAAGAGATGAAAGGCCGCATAAAAGAAACCGACATGAGTGTGCCTTACAAAAAAGGCGGCTGGTTTTATTACGTGCGTTACGAAGAAGGGAAGGAATACCCGATTTATTGCAGAAAAGAAGGAAATTTAGAGGCTGACGAGGATGTTATTATGGATGTAAATCCTATGGCCGAGCCACATGAATATTATCAAGTTTCAGGTCTGAGTCTTTCACCAAACAAAAAGGTATTGGCCTATGGAGAAGATACTGTGAGTCGAAGAATTTATACCATAAAATTCAAGGATATGGAAACGGGTGAATCGTTGCCTTTTTCGATTGAAAATACGACTGGTGGCTCAGTATGGGCGGCAGATAACAAAACCTTGTTTTTTACCAAAAAAGACGAAACACTTAGGGCTTTTCAAATTTGGAAATACGAATTGGGAACCGATGTAAACTCAGCTGAATTGGTGTACGAAGAATCGGATGAAACCTTTAATTGCTTTGTTTACAAATCAAAATCAGACAAGTACATTTTTATTGGCTCTTCAAGCACACTTTCTTCGGAATACCGCTTTGTAAGTGCCGATAATCCAAACGGTGAGTTTAAGGTAATCCAAGAACGCGAAGCCGATTTGGAATATGGGGTTGGACATATAGGAGATAAGTTTTATGTGCATACCAACTGGAACGCAAAGAACTTTAGGTTGATGGAAACCAAAGTGGACAATCCAGGAAAAGAGAATTGGAAAGAAGTTATTCCGGCAAGACCCGGAATATTGCTTGAAGACATTGAAATGTTCAACGATTACTTGGTATTGGAAGAGCGTATTGCAGGAATCGTTAATCTTCGAGTGATTAATCAAAACGATAAATCCGAGCATTACATAAAGTTTGATGAAGATGCTTGTGCTGCATATGCAACAAGTAATTATGAGTTTGATACCAAGGTGCTAAGGTTGGGTTATGCCTCACTTACAACACCTTCAACGGTATTCGATTACGACATGGATACCAAAGAGTTTACCTTACTAAAAGAGCAAGAAGTAATTGGCGATTTTGATAAGAAAAACTACGTTTCCGAACGCATTATGGTGCCTGCACGAGACGGAATAAAAGTTCCTATGTCCATTGTGTATCACAAAGACACCAAAAAAGACGGAAAAGCACCTTTGCTGCTGTACGCTTACGGAAGTTACGGTCATAGTATTGACCCTTATTTCTCAACGGTTCGTTTGAGCTTATTGGACAGAGGATTTGTATATGTTATTGCTCACGTTCGTGGTTCTGAAACCTTGGGCAGACCTTGGTACGAAGACGGTAAATTATTGAAAAAGAAAAACACGTTCAACGATTTCATAGATTGCGGAAAGTGGTTGGTCTCTAACCAATATGCAGACTCTAATAATCTATTTGCAATGGGTGGCAGCGCAGGCGGGTTGCTTATGGGCGCAATTGCCAATATGGAACCCAACATGTGGAAGGGTGTAGTTGCACAAGTGCCATTTGTCGATGTGGTTACCACTATGCTTGACGAATCCATACCACTTACTACGGGTGAGTTTGATGAATGGGGCAATCCAAAAGAAAAAGAGTATTACGATTACATGTTGTCTTATTCACCGTACGATAATGTGGAAGCGAAAGACTATCCAAACATGTTGGTTACTACTGGGTTGCATGATTCTCAAGTGCAATATTGGGAACCAGCAAAATGGGTCGCTAAATTGAGAGAGCTAAAAACAGACGACAACATTTTATTGCTCCAAACCGAAATGGAATTTGGTCATTCAGGCGCCAGTGGTCGCTTTGAATCACTTAAAGAAGTTGCACAGGAATATGCGTTTATTTTAGATTTGGCTGGTAAAGCTGAATAAATTGAACACCCAAAAATGGTGGCTTTGTGCTATCATACTTGTTTTTTATCAAGGAATTAGTTTTGGTCAAACGGCCAAGGCTTTTCTTGAAAGTGACGGACTTCCAGACCGTATCGTTATTGGCGGAACCTGCGATGCCTCCGGGTTAATTTGGTTTGCAACTAAAGGTGGTCTAAGTCGGTTTGATGGTTATCAATTTGAGAATTTTAATGTAACAACCGAACCCGCACTTAGCTCTAATTCGTTGGTGGCAATCACTGCCATCGAATCGCATATTGTTGCGGCCAGCGAACATTATGTCGATTATTTAAAACTGGCCGATTACACCATTAAATCCTTTGAAATTCCCGCCCAAAGTGGATATTGCGTGGGGCTAACCACTTACCTCAACACCGCGTTGGTGCTTACAAGCGCTGGCAATCTGTTTAAAATTGAACAAGATTCATTACTTAATTTTTTCTCAGAAGGACAAAATTTGTCTTTCCCCGACCCATTTGATATTGCTGAACTGAATGACCTTCTAGTCGTTTCAACACAAGAAGAAGGTGTTTTTATTTTGAATGGAAAAGGAGAAGTTGTCAATCAAATAAGTTATCGCGCGGGGTTAAAATACGACCAACTTTTTACAAAAGACTCAACAGTCTATCTGGCCTCAGGAAAAAACTTGTTGACAGCCCAATTGAATGATACCATTTTTAAAATTTCAAACGATAACTTGGAAGAGGTACATATTTACTTTCAAGATTATAAAGGTGACGAATGGTTTGTGACAAGAGAACGAAAAAAGCTAATTAACAAACAAAATGGTAAGCTTCAACCGGTTTCTTTTTCAGAAGGAAGATACAATGTGCACATTGCACAAATATTTGAGGACCTAGCCAACAACCTGTGGTTGTGTACTAATGATGGTGTGTACGTTTTGAGTAATCAAGAACAATTGTTTCAAACTTTCGGCACTGCTGATGACGGAGTTTATAAAAACTTCATTCCTAGTTACCGAGGGTTTTACGAAGGCCAAAACGACAATTTATTTATCTGTAGTTATGGAGGACTATATGTCAAAAGAAGGGATACTGTTATTAAGATAACCGAGCCAAATAATACCTATTGCCCTTATTCTATTCAGCAAAAAGGTTCTGATTTATGGGTCGTAACTGAAGGGGCTGGAATTATGATTTTGAATTCTGAAAATTTCGATTTAGAATTTATTAAGGCAGATACAGTGAATTCTAGAAATGGCATGAATTATTTAACTGCCTCAATTTTGTTGAACGATACTGTGATTCTGTTAGCAAGCTACGATGGGTTATTGAAGTTCAATACAAAAAGTAGAAACTACCAACCAGTTGTAATAAAAGGAGCGAATCAAGAAATAATTGTTGCGAGGTCATTTATACGCACTAGTTCCAATGAAATTTGGATAGCAAGCACTAGTGGAATCTTGGTGGTTGATTCCGATTTGAATTTATTGAAGCATATCAATACAGCAGGTCCAATTCAATTGCTGCAAAACTTTGTAAATGCTCTAGTGGAAGACAGTGCTGGTAATATTTGGGTGGGTTATAAATCCAATGGCATTTCTAAAATTGACATTTCTGAAAATCAAATAACGCATTATACTTCTTCTCATGGCCTCTCTGATGACCGAGTGGCTTCATTGTTATTTGAATCGAAAAATGTGTTGTGGATAGCGACCAACAAAGGACTGTCTCGGTTCAATGTTAAAGAAGAAACATTCGAGAATTTTTATGTAGAAGATGGTATTTCAGATAACGAATTCAATCACGGTTCGTTTTGTAAACTCAAAAATGGCAACCTTATTTTTGGTGGAGTAAATGGATATGTTGAAATAAAAAAAGGCCTTCAAAAAGTTGCCGATAACAATCAACACGTTTTTCTTTCCTCCATTGAATTTGCAAACAGGACTGGTAAGGTGACTAAATATTTAGGTGAGCCTGCGCAAATAAATTTGCCTTATAGCAATCGGTTTTTGAGTGTCTCTTTTGGCTTCTCTGATATAGGAATATCTCGAGAAAACCATTACTCCTATAAATTAGAAGGGCTGGACAAAGATTGGCGGCAAATTGGAACTGAAAACACTATTCGTTTTGCAGCATTACCGCATGGTGATTATACCTTAAAGATTCGCGGAGCGCCTTATAATGGAGCATGGACGGTAAGTCTATTAGAAATCCCAATTAATGTAGAGCAAGTGTTTTATAAAACTTGGTGGTTTATTTCGTTTCTCTTGCTTTTCCTTGGCAGTATAGCCTACATAATTGTGCAGCAACGTATAAAGAAGATTAAAGAAATTGCTCAAATGCGGGTTTCAATTAGTAGCGATTTGCACGATGAAGTTGGCTCAGTGCTGACCAAAGTGGCTATGGAAGCCGAAATTTTGGAGGAAGATGTTGACGATTCGCTAAAGGGTTCAATGCTGGATATTGCGAGAAGCTGCAGGCATGCCATGTCCACAATGCGCGATGCTGTTTGGAGCATAGATTCTCGCAATGTATCAATTGGTAATTTATTCGATAAATTCAACGACCACCTTCAGTTGTTATTCGGTAACTCAAGTTTTTCCTACTCGATTAAAAAAGAAGGGAATATTGAAGATATGAATTTGAGCCTCCAGGAAAAAAAGGAACTCCTTATGATTTTTAAAGAAGCCACCAACAATATTTTAAAGCATTCAAACGGTGATGAGGTACATGTTCATGTACGTGGTTCAAAAGGCAGTTTTTCAATATCTATTTTTGACAACGGAGTTAATATCAATAACAGTGATGCCATTTCGGCGGGTAGTGGTTTAGGAAATATGCAGCTACGGGCAAATAGAGTTGGTGCAATGTTAGAGGTGAAACGGACAAACGGTTTTGAAATAGTAATAAGTAAAAGTTGACCTCTGAAAATTCAGAGTGATGTTGGAATGAGTGCGATTGATATAATTATTATTGAAGACAATTCAGGGATAAGAGATGCCCTTCAAAAGTATCTAGTTCGGGATAAAGAAGAATTTAACTCCATTCAGGCTTTCGCTTCTTTTGAAGACTTTGTTGCTGCGGGAATCAATGCCGATAATCACTTTTTTTTAATGGATATCAATTTACCAGGAAAATCTGGAATTGAAGCCATTCCTATTATCAAAGAAAGCTGGAAGAATACAGAGATAATTATGATTTCGGTATTGAGTGATTCTCAAAATATTTTCAACGCCATTTGCGCTGGAGCGTCTGGATATTTGGATAAAGAAGTTCCGCTAAAAAAAATCAAAGAATCAATAATTGACCTTAAAAACGGAGGTTCTCCAATTACCGCTTCTATAGCCCGAAAAGTATTCGAATATTTTCAACCCAAAAACCATGTAGAGGAAGACCTTACTGCAAGAGAAAAAGATATCGTTCGTGGTTTAGTTGATGGTCTTTCGTATAAACTTATCGCCGACCGATTAGATATTTCAATTGATACCGTGCGCAAATACATTCGCCGGGTATATTCAAAACTTGAAATCAACAGCAAAGGAGAATTGTTGGCCAAGTATCATCGCAATCGGGTTTAGTCTTTTCTTTTAGGTCGTAGTTTTTTCTCTGTGGAGTTAGGTACATTCTTATGTACCCGGTAAAAATTTTCTCTTTGATTATTCTGCTGTCTCTTTACACGCTCAAATTTTAAACTTAAAACTACAGTAATGAAACTTAAATCTAGACTTAATTATCGAGTTGTCTTGACGATTTTATGCATGCAGTGCTTTGCATTTGCATCTTTTTCGCAGGATTTAAAACTAGCTCAACAAATCGGTTCTACATCGGACATTAGGGAGGTTGCAATTGATCGGGATGCCTCTGGGAATATATATACCATCGGACAATTCAACGGAACATTTGATATTGACCCTGGAACAGCAACAACAACTATTTCGAGTGGTGGTAAGTGGGGAATATATGTAACCAAAAAAAGTTCTTCGGGAGTATTGTTAGACCATTTCTACCTCACCACTACAGGTAGTTTGAGTGCAACCGATATTAAAGTGGACGTGTCAGGCAACATTTATATATGTGGTTCCAAACAAGGTACTGTGGATTTTGACCCTAGCGCGAGTACTGCTAACCTTACATTCAATAATGATGTGGGTTTTGTAGCAAAGTATAATTCCGCAATGGCATACCAATGGGCTGCGCAATCAACCACAGGCGGTGGGAGTAATACTGGTGCAGGCTTGGCAATAGATACCTCTGGAAATGTGTACTCTGGTGGGTATCACACAGAACAACTCAGCCCAGGAGGTTTGCGGGCTAATGGGGCTGATTTTGCAGGATATATCATAAAATACAATAGTACTGGTGTTCATCAATGGACCAGAAGCTATTTGTCGAGTCCTGGGGCTTTATTTAATGATATAGAATTGACATCCTCTGGAGATGTAATTGGCGTTGGTTATTATCGTGGGGCTGTTACATCTGATTCCAGAACTGCAAATGTCACCTTACCAAATACATTTGTCAACAAAGGCTTTATGACGAAACTAACAAGTTCAGGTTCTCTTGCAGTCCTTATAGCAATGGGTGGAACTACGGTTTCTAATATTTCCAAAGTTGAAGTTGATGCTGCTGATAGTCTGGTCTTTGCTGGTGTTTATTCAGGTACAACCGATTTTGACTTTTTGGCCGGCACTACCAACAAGACGGCCGCAGGTGGTAATGATATATTCATTGCGAAATACGATAGCTTACTTTCAATCAATTGGGTTACCTCTATTGGTGGAGCGGGAAATGAAGGTCTTTTAGGTCTGTCAGTTACCAATAATGGTGAAATAGCAACAGTTGGAAATACAAATGGGAGTTTAGATTTGGACCCTGGGACCGCTACGAAAAACTATACATCTGCGGGTGGTAATGATGCAATTATACACCACTTTAACGCTGACGGAACTGTTAAGGAGGCTTTTGGAATAGGAGGTACATCCAATGATGTAGTCAGAAATATTCATCTCAATAGTGCTGGAGACTTGGCAGTTGTGGGTTATTTCAATGGTACATGGGATGTTGATCCAGGTACAGGAACAACAACTTATACTTCATTAGGTAATTTTGATGGTTTTCTAGCGGTTTATGGTGAGGCTTCTATCGAAAATGCAGTAGATTTTGATGGGTCAAATGATTATTTAAATTTTGGAAATCATCCTTCGTTAAACCTTACAGAAGCGGTTACTGTTGAAGCATGGGTAAATCCTGATTTGTCCGGAACAGCCTTGAATGGCTCAATCCTCTTTAATGGAGGGGGTTGGGGATTGCCAGGCTATGCAATGAGTTTTTACCAAGGTAATGTGCGCCTGCAGGTTCATTCAGGATCTTCAGGTGGTTTCTTGGATGTTCCTTATAATTTGACAGGCTGGCATCATCTCGCTTTCACATTTGACACAAAAACGGATAAAATCATTCTATACATCGATGGAGTGCAACAAGGTACAACCACTTTCACGGGTACAATGGGAGTCTATAATGGCAATGGTACCATTGGAGCTTACATCGGTGGAAGTGGGGCTTATTTCAACGGTCAAATCGATGAGGTACGTGTTTGGAATTATGCTCGATGTTCAGATCAGATTGATGGCGCAAAAAGCTGCAATTTGTTGTCAACGGAGAGAGGTTTAGTTGCCAATTGGAAATTTAATCAAGGTAGTGCCGGTGGAAATAATGCAGCAATCACACAAGCCACAGATTCTATCGGAAATAGTCATGCGAGTTTTACAAATATGCCTAGAACTGGCGCCGGTTCAAATATAGTTGCGGGTTATGCTCTTCAAAATACTTGTAGTTCTCCTGCACCTATCACATCAACCATAAGTCCAGTAGTTTGTGGAAGTTATACATCACCAAGTGGAAAAACATGGACAACAAGCAATACCTATATGGACACTATTCTGAATTACCAGTATTGCAGGGATAGTGTAATCACGATTAATCTAACAGTAAATACACCAACAAGTTCCAACATATCGCCAGCAGTTTGTGATAGTTATACTTCTCCAAGTGGGAAAGTATGGACAATGAGCAACACGTACATGGATACTATCCCAAATGCGAACAATTGCGATAGCGTGATTACCATTAACTTGACGATAAATACACCTACAAGTTCAAGTATATCTCCAGCAGTTTGTGGTAGTTATACTTCACCAAGTGGGAAAGTATGGACAATGAGCAACACGTATATGGATACCATTCCGAATGCGAATAATTGTGATAGTGTGATAACGATTAACTTGACGGTAAATACACCAACAAGTTCAAGCATATCACCAGTAGTTTGTGGTAGTTATACTTCACCAAGCGGCAAAGTATGGACGATGAGCAACACCTACATGGATACCATTTCTAATGCGAACAATTGCGATAGTGTAATCACGATTAACCTGACGGTAAATACACCAACAAGTTCAAGTATTTCACCAGCAGTTTGTGGAAGTTATACTTCTCCAAGTGGGAAAGTATGGACAATGAGTAACACGTACATGGATACCATTCCAAATGCGAACAATTGCGATAGTGTAATCACGATTAACCTGACGGTAAATACACCAACAGGTTCAAGTATTTCACCCGCAGTTTGTGGAAGTTATACTTCTCCAAGTGGGAAAGTTTGGACAATGAGCAATACGTACATGGATACCATTCCAAATGCGAACAATTGCGATAGTGTAATCACCATTAACTTGACGGTAAATACACCAACAAGTTCAAGCATATCGCCAGCAGTTTGTGGTAGTTATACTTCACCAAGCGGGAAAGTATGGACAATGAGTAACACGTACATGGATACCATTCCAAATGCGAACAATTGCGATAGCGTGATAACGATTAACTTGACGATAAATACACCAACAAGTTCAAGCATATCACCAGCAGTTTGTGGTAGTTATACTTCACCAAGCGGGAAAGTATGGACGATGAGCAATACGTACATGGATACCATTCCAAATGCAAACAATTGCGATAGTGTGATTACGATTAACCTAACGGTGAACACTGCAACAAGTTCAAGTATTTCACCAGCAGTTTGTGGTAGTTATACTTCACCAAGCGGCAAAGTATGGACAATGAGTAACACGTACATGGATACGATTCCAAATGCGAACAATTGCGATAGTGTAATTACCATTATCTTGACGGTAAATACTTCGCCTGCTGTTACCTTGTCTAATCTGGGAGATGTGTGTGAGAATACTCCAACTTTTGCTTTATCTGGAGGAACTCCGGCAGGAGGAACATATTCTGGCACCAATGTTCAAGGAGGAAATTACACTGTTCCAACTGGATTTATAGGAGTTGACACTGTTGAGTATTCTTACACCGATGGAAACGGTTGCTCGAATAAAGCTTCTGGAACAATTGAAATAAATAGAGTAGATGCAACAAGTCTTTCTTTGATAAGCGGTGTTTGTAATTCGGAAGATTCGGTAGAATTAACTGGCGGATTGCCAGTTGGTGGAACTTACTCTGGACCGAATGTGAGTGGGATTAATTTTGATGCATCGGTTGCAACTATTGGTGTTAATGCTATAACATATACCTACACGAACGCAGATAATTGCACAGATTCCTCTAGTGCTAATATTGAAGTAGTGGAGACACCTGATTATGAGATTGAAGGTCCTTTTGAAGGTTGTGGAGCGAGTGGATTATTGCTGCAAACAAATGCTTCGGACTTTGTTCTTCACGAGTGGAGTACAGGAGATACTACGGATACTACTAATGTTAAATCATCAGGAGATGTTTGGGTTAAATTCACGGATTCAAGCACAGTTTATGGCTGTTATTCGTATGATACGGTTCAAGTTGTTTACGATAGTATTTGTGCTGGAATTACTAATCCAACTGTGCATGAATCGATTACTGTTTATCCAAATCCAACTTCTGGTATCATTCACATTGAATCTACAATTACTTTAGATGGTTTGAGCTACAAGTTGCTTACCTCTTCTGGACAATTGTTAAACAATTCAAACGTTAGTAATTCAGGTAGAATAGAAGGAAATACACTCAATCTATCCAGTCTGGAGAGCGGAGTTTACTTCCTACTTATTGAAGGTTCTAGTAGCAGACAGATGAATAGAATCGTTATTCAGCATTAAAAGATAGTTAGATTAATAATAAAATTAAAGGGCAGCCAGTTGGCTGCCCTTTTTTGTTTTTCATTATAGGTGCAGGACTAAAGTTTGAGTATTAAAAGTTTTCATATTTAACGCTTTCATTTTGAATTAATTTGAATTCGAGAAATGCACTCATTAATTACATGCATGGATGAGGAATCTCAATGACTGGAGTGGTGGTTATATTTTCTCGCAGGTCAATGATGGAGAAATATTTTCAATCGCAATCCTTTTCTAATAAAAAGATGAAGCCAACAAACAATAGTCTTGCATACCTTTACATGATTAAACTTTAAAACCACATACAATAATCGACCTATTAAGATGGTTTGATGTACCGCATCTAATTTGGGTGTTCCGCGAAGAAGGTTAGGTAGTATAGGTTATATCAGAAGTTGGTTTTGAAAATAGGATGCCCCAAGTAGTATTATATATAGATATTAGCCTTGTCAGGCTACTTTCGAAACTGCGCCAACAAATTCAATAGAAATATTGAATCCTTTCCCACGAAGTCTTTCCAAATTTAAATCTGAAACTAACTTTAGTAACTAGGGTCAAGTGGCGTAATGTAGGAAGAGGCAATTGTCGCTTAATAGGTTGGTAAGTTTCAGCATCGATTGCGATTTCTGTAAATAAAAAAGGCTCCTATTTGGAGCCTTTTTTTAGGATAATGTCTCTTAATGAATTATTCCTCAATTCTTTCTTGACTTCCGGCTTTAGCACTTTTTGTCATTTCAAGAACCTCTTCCTTGGTCTTACTGTTCATTGTTGGGTGAACACTTTTTGATTTGTCTTTACCGTAAACCTCTGGGTGCAAGTAATGTCCCTTTTCGTTTGTGGATTTTTCTTCTTCCACAATTACTCTATTCTCTTTTGCATAAGGGTCATTTCTAATACCCGTTACTTGCCAGCTCACTTTTACATTTGGCTTATCCGTTTGAATAACGAACTTATCTCCATTTACCTCTTCTTTTACAATACACTGAGCAAATTGTCCAATTGGAGTAAGTTGATATCTGAAGTCTTTATTCGATACTTCAACATACTCTGGAAGTTCAATAATAGCAAGACCATTTGCATCAGTTGTTGCGTTACCGTTATAGACATTCATCATGTCAGGGCTTTCTACAAAACTATGCACCAAATATTTGTTTTCAGGATCTAGTGGGTGGTCAATCTTAAATGTTCCTGAACCTTTTGAGATAGAACCGGTGATATTTAAGTTCCCGGATATGGTTACATCACCTTCAAAGAACCCAGCAAGACTGTTAGTGCCTGAAGCTTTAGACCATACACCATAATTTTGGCTTGAAGCACTGATGGAAGCGTCAACAAAAACACCAATGTTAGTATCCGCAGACGCTACCCAATTATAGGAACCATAGTTTTTTGTGCCACCAGCTCCACCTGAAAACCAATAAGCAAAATTTGCAGTTCCATAATTGTTAGTTCCCCTAGCTTCCGTAAGATTCAGTACTCCATAATTTGTAACGCTATGATCTCTAGAATCTGTAACAAGTCCAGCGTTGTGACCGCCTCCACTAATTGCTCCTCTTGCTTGAGCATATACCCCTTGGTTGTTAGAGGCAGTTGATGAATTCGATGTTCCTGATACACCACGACTAGCTCCTGTAGATTTATTCGCTGAGAAACCTCTAACTCCAACACTTTCAGCAAGTCCTACGCCAGAACCATACGCTTCAGCTAAAATGCCATAATGTCTTCCTGTGCCAGTAGCACCAATTTCAATTCCAGCTCGCGCTCTTATGCCATATTGAGTATTATTGTTGGTTGCTGGTGCTTCTGTAAACGCAGTAACTCCAATATTTTCTCCTGTACTGTTAGCAACACTGCTAATGCCAGTATTGAAGGCTCCAGATGTAATATCGAGTTTAGCGACTGGAGTCGAAGTTCCAATACTTACTCTACCAGTTCCAGAATAATTAATATCACTTCCATTTTCTTTCCAAAAAATATCACTTCTAATAGCAGCAGCTGAATCAATAATTGCTTGAGATTCTTCGAGGCTACTCAAATCTGCGGTTAAAGTTCCATCTGCATCAGTTACGTTTAAATCCGTTCCAACTAAAGCAACCGCAGTGTTTAGTTCATTAGTAGAATCGTTGTCGTTGTTGGCAGGAACGGTCGGGAAATCAGCGCGAATAGCCGCGGCCGAATCAATAATAGCTTGCGATTCTTCCAAACTACTTAAGTCAGCAGTTAACGTAGCACCAGGGTCAGTAACATTCAAGTCCGTACCGATTAAAGCGACGGTTGTGTTTAATTCATTTGTAGCGTCGTTGTCATTGTTTGGGGCAACGCTCGGGAAATCAGCGCGAATAGCAGCAGCTGAGTCGATGATAGCCTGCGATTCTTCCAAACTACTTAAGTCAGCGGTTAAGGTTGCTCCAGGGTCCGTAACGTTCAAATCAGTTCCAATTAAAGCAACTGTAGTGTTCAATTCGTTTGTTGCATCGTTGTCGTTGTTGGCAGGAACGGTCGGGAAATCAGCGCGAATAGCCGCGGCCGAATCAATAATAGCTTGCGATT
>CAKZKD010000009.1 GCA_937121175.1 uncultured Flavobacteriales bacterium | reverse complement strand
CAATAGGAATGGATATTTGGCCAGCGCGCCACTTGCTTTCCCTGAAGCCCTACTTGCCTTGGCTGCGGGGCGTTATAGCATATACCCGTGAAAATCAGGACGTCAACTCTAGCGCAAATTACAATCCTAATTGGAACTATTCTTTTAGGGTTTAGTATTTACAATTACTTTTATGGAGGAGCTCATTACGATGAGTCTCTTTTGTACATGATTTTACCGACTCGTTGGCATATTTATTTGCCTACTTGGATTCTTTACTCGACTCTTATTTCGGCTGGCCTGACATTATATAAACATCATAATCTCTCCTATTTCTTATTTCTCATTTTCGGCACGATTCAACTCAGTTTGGGAACCATAAGACTAATCAGTGGAGGCATCAATGAAATAGATTCGATTTTAAGCGTTTTGACTATTTATGGCTTTATAAATTCGCGGACTTCAATCGCAATTGAAATCTTTGAATTAGAAGACATTGTGCCTATTTGGAAACCAATTTGTATAGGGATATTGATAATTGTTTTGTCATTCGGAATCCAGATAATTTGATTGATACATGCTATAACAGCGGCCAAAAGGCAAATGCTAGCGATAGTGTAAATTTGAAACGAAATGCCACGAACAAACGATAGAATTAACCCTAAGTTCCACCATTCTGCAATTTTGGTGGTTGGTTGCCAACGCGCTCAATCACAACGCAATAGAAATGAATATTTTTGCCTGCGCGCCCAAAATTTCTTCCCCGCACTTACCTTGGCCGCGGGGCGTTACCCACAAGCTCAATGAAAATCCACCGCACATTAGGCACATTTAATTTTTGCGCAAACGCTGCAAATCAAAAGAGCTTAATTCTCCCCTCACCCCACTCTGTTGAATTGAACTTTAAGGACTAATTTTGAAACACTCCAATTTATATCGGATGAAAACACGTATAAAAAAACTGCTTTCAGGAACTCATTGGGTTTTGGCATTGGTAATATTGACCTTTGGTTGTAAAAAGGATAATTCCGACCCGTTTCTTGAACAGACTTCAAACTCATATTCTAAGACAATTCAGGAAGGTCGAAAAGCTTTTGAAATTGAACGTTTTGAAATGAAGGACAACGAGGGACATTCTATTGAAGCAGAACTGAGCGCAGAAAGCGGACTTTCTTTGGTTCAAGAAGGAAGTGAACTTGTGCTTAGCACAACTCGAAAATTCACTGAAAGTGATATTGGAAAAATTCTAAATGCAAAGGCGACCTTAACCGATAACCCTGACAAGAAATACAAAAGCTCGAATCCAAATACATATAACTTTAAAATCACTATTGAAGACAATACGTTTAATAACAACCAAAAAGTAAACATTAGTTATAGCGTGTTTAGTGAACTCGCTCCCAAGGGAACCGTTGTTGGAGAAGTAAAAGATAGTGAAGGAAATCTTTTGTCTGGAGCGACTCTTTCTGAGTGGGTAGCAGGCGTGATCGAAAACGACGGTGGGGTTCTCAAAACTGTCAAAGCATTAGACGGAAAAACATATGCTGACCCTGACAAAAACATGAATCTGAAATTCGATGTTTCGAATGATGGAATTTCGAAATCCTATGAATATGCCGCTCAAAACGAAGGGAAAGATGGTGCCATAGAAACCTGGAAGGATATTACTTTGCTCAACGGGCGAGACAAATTTAAAGATGGTTCCGCTATATTCAAGCAGCGGACTACCAAGAATTACGACGATGGAAATCTCACTAGTACACATGTCGATACCATTTCAAAATATATAAATCCAGCTGGAACATTAATTGATAAAACATGGGCTGAAATAAATACTGAGATTGACCCGCTAGAGCAAAAAAATGGAACAGCTTATCCTTTGATTGGTCAAATTAATGCTTTATGGCAAGATTGGCCAGCGGCATATAACCTTCAATCGGGTGATTGGGTTGATAAATCTGGATTGGGGAGCGTTATAATTGGAAGTATGTCTGGGGTAGACATAAACGGTTGGGATTTAAGCGGTGTTATGCATTATATGCAACAATGTTTAGAACGGGCTGATGACTCATACAAAAGTGAGGCTATGTGGAGAAGTCGTGCAGACAATAAAGATGGGAATCCGCAACAAGGCGATCCGGTTAATCCGTTTTACGATGAGCAATATCATAATACGATTAAGAGTTTTTTGAAATATTTAAAACAATATGCTTCTGCTGGTGCAATTTCTCAAGAGCAAATTCGATTATCAGCTCATGTTGCCGTGCACCAAGGATTAGACAATTAATTATATTGTTATCATCTAGCCAGTCAAGCACATTTAAATTTGCTCGTACCTCACAAATTCAAAAGAGCTTTCCTTATATGCAAAAGTAGAAGTGAAAGTAACCGCCAGTGGGTAACAGCGGCCAAAAGAAAAATGCTGTTTTTGTTTAAATTTGAAAGCATTATGCCTCGAAACAACTTTTTTAAAAACTCCAAAAGACAGCTCAATAGCCACGCACTTTTCTTGGCCGCGGGGCGTTAGGCACTATAACAAGATGATAGAAACTACCCTATATGCAAGATGAGAATTTAAAATTTGAAAGCTCACACGTCTCGATTCATGGCTAAGCTTATTCAGTCACTTTCTGTTTATTCAGAGAAAAAAAGTAAACTCTATAAAAGAATACGAAAAGCGGAGAAATGGTTCTTTTTTGCAACTATGATTTGCGCCTTACCAGCATTCATAAAAAATGAATCCGTTCTAAAAAGTGCCATTATTCAAGATGTTTTATCTTACGGGTATATGCCGCTAGCCTTTTCATTCATTTTACTCAGTTCGAGTCGACTGTTTATTAAGTGTAGAAAGAAAATTGGTAAGATAAACCTATATGTTGAAGGAGTAAAAATCATTACTAAAGATGAAAGTATTTCAATTCCTATATCCGAAATAAGTGAATTAACACTCATAAAAAACGAAGGTTATCATGAATCCATAAAAAGACCTCCATTTAATACTTATATGGAGTTTACAGATAGTATGATAAAAATCTCTACCAATGAAACAGCCGTTTTTTATGTTGATTATCAGAACGACGTCAGCAAGGTCTATCGAATTTTGAAACAAAATTATAATTGCACAGTGTCAAAGTCGATAATTAAATGAAGTATTTACAATGCCTAACAGCCACTAAAAGGTAAATGCTAGCATTGTTTAAATTTGAAACAGAATGCCTCGAACGAAGCAAATATTGAAACCCGAAGTTCAACCCTTTAACTCCGCACTTTCCTTAGTGGCGGGGCGTTAGTGCCAATTGCCGTGTAAAAATCAAGCTTCATAGCGAGCTACTGTAAATCTAATTCTACACCAACT
>CAKZKD010000008.1 GCA_937121175.1 uncultured Flavobacteriales bacterium | reverse complement strand
TAGTTCGGAGCGTCTTTCTGAACCGTGTATTCCGCATCCGGCTGAATAGGCGCTTTAAATGCACCAGCAGAATCTGCCGTAACCGTAGTTTTTTCACCCGTAGAATCATTCACCAAATCAAACGACTGAAAAGGCATAGAATTACCCGTTTTAGCATTAGAAACCACACCCGTCAAGAAGTATTCTTTTACAGGGGTTGGTTCTGGGGTTGGTTCAGGTTCCTTCTCGGCCTTTTCTTTTTTCTGCTTACAAATCTTAATGCTCAAGACCACCTCGTGCGAACCCTTGCTAATGCCGTTTAAGTTCGCCATTCCAGCATCGTAGGCATAACCAATAGTTATCAAATCATTATGAATGTAATGCGCCGAAGCAATAAGCCCATTACGCGTTCTAAACCCAACATTTACCCCAAACATATCCTTGTAAACCGCACCCGCTAACAAATCAAAAACCCCATTGTGGGTCGGAATAGTACGATAAGCAACCGCAGGAACCAAAGTGATGTCTTCGTTTAAGTCGTACTTGTAATTACCGTGAATATTGAGGTAACGCTCATTCTCAAAAGCAGAAGTAGCGTTGTTGCCTGCAAATTCTAAATTGGAATTGATTATTCTCGGCAAAGCAATCCCAAACTCAAACTTTTCGTGACTCAATAACATGCCAAAATCGGCATACAATCCGCCATCATTCAAACGCTCCTGATTCGTATGAATATCTTGGTCAAAAGCAATTACGTCTGCACTCTCGAACTGCGATAAGTAATACCCCAAATTGGCAGAATAACTAAACTTTAAGTTCTCGTTTAAGTTTAAATGATGCGCCAAAGCCACCGAAAAATCGTAGTTGGTCAGCAAGCCGTTGTTCCAACGAAACACACCGCCACCAATACCAAAATTTTCGCCCAATCCAGAATGCACCTGCAAGTACGTATTGGTTGGCGCGCCGTCAACCCCTAACCACTGACTTTTATGCCCAAGGAAACCCTCGGTACATTTATTTAAACCCGCATACGCCGTGTTCAAGCTGTATCCGTTTATGTTATATAAACTACCCTGAATACGTTGTTGCGCCAAGGCAGAAGAACTGAAAACCAACCCCAAGCCCAAAACGAATAGGAGTAAAGCTGAATGAATTGAGAAATTATGTTGTAAATATTTCATGACTATAGAGTTATAAACCAATGAATAAATGATTATCGCATTAAAGTAATGGTGCCCGTTTCGTCGATATCAGGCCCAGTGATTTGGTAATAGTAATTTCCAGCTGGAAGTGTTTCACCGCCAAACTCACCTGCCCAATCGTTCAGGTAATTATCCGTTTCAAGTAGCGTTCTTCCAAAGCCGTCAAACAAACGCACTTCACATAATCCTAAGGTTGCTTCAGGATACACCTTCCACACATCATTACTACCGTCGCCATTTGGCGTCATAAGGTTCGCAATAACCAATGTGTTTTCCACCGTAATCGAAACCTCGTCTTTGCTTTCACAACCCAATTCGTCCACGACCAACAACTTGTAGGACATAGAATTAGCAGCCAATACTTCAGTATTCGCATCATTAGCATCCATCAAATTAGTAGTAGGTGACCAAGAATAAGAGCTACCACTCGGAGCAGTAGGGGTTAAACCAACTCGTTCTCCAGCAACCAAAGTCAAATCACTACCCGCATCAATAATAGGACGAGGTAATACTTGCGCAATCGCCTTTACCGAACCACTAAAACAACCACGGTGGTGCGTAACCGCATAATACGTTTGTTTACCCACGGGCGATTTTTGCACACGCAATGGTCCAGCTTCTTGGTGTTTGTTGGTCAACAAGTTATCCGTGTACCAAACTACTTTTCCCGTATCCACACTCGCGTCAATTTTATCCGCAAAATCCACTTCCACACAAGTTGATATACTATCGGTAGATAGAGTAGGAGTAGCCGGAATCTTTTTGACCACCACAATTACTTGGGAAGTATTGGTACAACCATTTGCACCAATCCCCGAGACCTTAAAAATGTTAGCACCTAGCGTAGAAGTCACAAAAAACGAGTTGTTCGGAATCTGAGGATTAATCCAAGTATAAGAAACCCCGTTCGTAGCGTTGAGCAAAACGGAATCGCCAAAACAAGTAGTCAAACT
>CAKZKD010000007.1 GCA_937121175.1 uncultured Flavobacteriales bacterium | reverse complement strand
CGACGGAGTAAATACCCTGAAATTCACAGCCGAGTGATTTACGCCCGAGTGAGCGGAGATAGTGGGTAACGCCCCGCAGCCATGCCACGTGCGGAATAAAAAGTTTGACTTCGAGGACTTGGATTCAGTTGATTCATGCCACTAAATTAAGGAAAACAAGCAACGCAGCATGTGCCATTCGGCTGCTGTTAGCCACAGTAGAATTACTCAAATGTATCAAGGAATTTATTTTTGAAATACTTTTCTACTCTCCTAATAAATAAAAGATTAGCTAGGGCAAGAATTAAAGGAAATGAAGCTGCAATTATTCGTTTCAATATTGTAGGGTCTGAGTCTCCTTGAATTGTGACCTTGTCATGAAAAAGAAACCCTAATGCCAATATCATGAGGAGGAAAAAGGGAAGCCATAACTGCCATTTCGCCTTCACTTTCAAATTCAATTCAGTTTCATTTCCCATTTCAGTGAAGGTTGCAATAGCTTTCGCAAAAGTTCCTTCAAGGAATAGCTTATTCTCTGTGAGTTTCCCTTTGAATATTCTGTATGAAAAGAAAGGAATTCCTCTTAGGCTGTTGATATATTCAACTTTAGCTTTTAAACTCTCAATATTTCCGGTGTAAGTGTGCTTCACGCTATTGTGGCTAACGCCCCGCCGCTAAGGTAAGTGCGGGGTACATGCTTTTGGGCGCGTGGGCAAAATATTCATTCCTATTGCACTCAGATTGAGTGCGGCTGGAACCAACCACCAAAAGCATGCGAGCCGAGGACTTGGGTTTAACAAATAGGTTTATTCGGGGCATTTCGTTTCAAATTTAAACAACTGCTAGCATTTGCCTTTTAGCGGCTGTTAGTTGCAGTTTTATTTAATCGTCTAAACAATGGCTTTTTGTAATCTGAACATTCAGGTGCTAGTATTGCTTTAAAAAAGTGGTCTTCTTGATTTGATTTCGGTGCAACGTTGATTTCAAGGAGTTGAAAATTCGGTTTCTGTACGAATATTGTAAACTTATTTTCGGGAAGTTTGAAGGTAATACTCCCGTTAATATCTGAAAGCAATGTGTCTTTTTCATTATTACTATAGGTTAGATTAATTATTGCTCCATTAATGGGAAGACTGTCGGCATATGAAATCAAATTAACTTGACAAATTGCATCTATTCCATTTTCTACGTTGACTATCTCGGTTGAATACACCCGTGTGGTGTTTTCGTACAAATAACAAGGATTGTCATATTTATTTTTCATTAGGTTGCATCCTGTTAAAATGAATCCAAAAATCAAGTAGTAAAATATTCTCACAGTAAATTGCAACTAACGCCCCGCGGCCAAGGCAAGTTGTGGTTGGGAGGAAGCGGCAGTCATTTTCTCAAAAAATGACAGAGCGGCTGACCCTTTCACAAACTTACAAGTGAGACATTTGGGGTTGTTCATGGCACTAAAGTAAGGCAAACAACTCAATAACTATTTGCCTTTTGGCCGCTGTTACTCGCTGCCCCCAAGCATCCGAGTATATCAACAGAGTAAATACCCAGCTTTTCACGACCGAGTGTAAAAATGTCGGACTTGCAGAATGGTTCAGAGCCACTTTTCCTACCAACCAAAAAATGGCGACTGCACAAACGTTTCGAACTTAGTTCTTTAGAGAGATTGAGAGTTAGCTTTTCACAACTGAGTAAATAACCAGATTTTCACATCCGAGTTATCTTTCACAAGATTGACTTGGGGGATAGCTAGTAACGCCCCGCGGCCATGAGAAGTAGGCTTTTGGAGGCAGATACTTCGGAACTCTGGATTGGGTTATTAAATTTCATTTGTTTCAAATTTACAATAGAACTGCCTATTTCTTATTTGGCCGCTGTTAGCATTTCGTTTTTATCCAATTATTCTTAGCACAAATATCTTGTGGTCTTCAATTTCTCTTTTTTCGAAACCGTTTTCAATCAAGTCAGACTCTATGCCCTTCAAGTTTTTAGGATTCCATGACCCTGGTATTTCAGTGGCTACTACATCAGTAAGATTCTTGTACAAAAGGTGTCCTCTTGTTGCTTTTATTTTGGAATAGAAAACAATCACAGAATGAAATTTATGGTGGTGTATGGAATAAGCAGTTTTTGATTTATGAAGTTTCTTTATGTTGGATTTGGTATAGTTGAGTTTCAAGCTATCCACCTCAACCGTTACCGATATAGGGACTTTTTTCCTTAAAATCCACCATGAGGGCAGCAAAAGAACGGGGAGAATGAGGGGAAATAGAATTGAGCTTGCAACAAGATTATCAATAAACTCACCACCGTGGCGATTAGTGGTTCTCATTACGAATACACAAAGAAAAAATGCAATCACTCCAATGTAGATTAATACGAATGGGATTCTTCCTTTGGTTTTTACTGTATGTTTCACTACTCGTCTAAAATGAATGCTAACGCCCCGCGGCCATGCCACGTGCGGAATAAAAAGTTTGACTTCAAGGACTGGGCTTCAGTTGATTCATGCCACT
>CAKZKD010000006.1 GCA_937121175.1 uncultured Flavobacteriales bacterium | reverse complement strand
CGGGTTGTGATTCTATAGTTACACTGAATTTGACCATAAACAAGACTACTTATGCCACCGATGTTGTAAATGCCTGCGATAGCTATACTTGGATCAATAGTAAAACGTACACCAGCAGTAATTCCACAGCAAAGGACACACTCGTAAATGCTGTAGGTTGTGACTCTATTGTAACCCTGAATCTGACGATAAATAAAGTAGATGCTTTTAGTGTTTCTGTTGAAGGGGCCATAGCCACCGCATCAGAAATAGAAGGAAACTACCAATGGATAGACTGCGAAAACAACTTTCAACCAATAGAAAACGAAACGGGCCACAATTATGCAGCGAAGAAAAATGGATTTTATGCGGTAATTGTATTACAAGGAAATTGCAGAGACACCAGTAACTGCCTGGAAATTAATACTGTAAGTATTCTTGAGCCGCGCTTTAATCAAGATTTTAAAGTTTACCCTAATCCCAGTACTGGAAGTGTTCAGGTAGAATTTAACGCTGTGCAACAAGAGGTAAAGGTTCTCCTGTTTAGCTTAAAGGGAGAGCTACTGAATTCTTCGACCCATTTGCAGGCAACCAAAATTGCCCTTGAAATCAAAGAGTCACAAGGGGTATATTTCTTAAAAATAATAAATGAAAGTGAGATAGTTTCGGTTGTTAGGCTGGTTAAACAATAAATCATTTTAACAATAAATTCAACGGTGCTTACTTAAATAAATGATGCTAAAATTCGCGAGTATGAGAATAATTTATGGTGTCCTCTTCTTAGTATTTTCAGGTAATGGATACGCTCAATATACTAAACAACAATCTCTTGGCGACCAATTGAATCAACGTTTGGGATCTGTAATTCCCTTATCAACAGGAGGTGCTCTAATGACCGGATATACCACCAAAGGAACGTTGTCCACAAAAGAAGTCTTACTCATTAAAATCGATGCATTTGGAGATACCGTCTGGACTAGGGCCTATGGAACCAATTCTACTGCCTCAGCAATTGGGACTAAATGCATTGAATTGGCAAGTGGTCAATATGTAATTACGGGCCAAATTGACAATCGTATACTCTTATTAAAAACCGATACCAATGGTTTTCTCGTTTGGCAAAAAAAAATCAAAGCCTATGGAGTCAATGACTACGGATACGACCTCATTGAAAATTCTAGAGGGGAAATAATAATAGGAGGCAAAACGAGCACACGTATAGGTAATACAAGGGGCTATATTGTCATGACAGACTCTCTGGGAAGGGGCATTTGGCATGAAACTTATGGTAGGGGGAATGACTACGCTACAGCGCTGTCTATAGATAAAAACGATGGATTTATCTCTGTAGGATACGGCAGACATTCAAGGTATAGTCTAGCAGGAAACAACGGTTTGGTAGTAAAATATTCATCTTCCAAAAATCTAGAATGGGCTTTTCTTCTGGGCTCCAATTCGAGCGAAAATTTAAATGATGTGATTACCGCAAAAGACGGTTCCTTTATCACAGTTGGATATTATGGAGCCGCTGGAGGAGGAGACGGTTTGATGACTAAAATTAGTAATAGTGGACAGGTACTATGGTCAAAGACATACGGCGGAAGTAATAAAGAAAGTTTAATGAGCGTAAAACAAACCGCGAATGGCGGATATATTGCCGTTGGAACAACCGCAAGTTTTGGAAATGGCCTTCAAGATATTTATGCCGTTAGAACGGATGCTAAAGGAGATACTATTTGGACCAAAGCCTATGGCGGATCAACTAATGATGGAGGGGCAGGGGGCTCAACAGATCTATGGATATCGGTGAGTGAATTGAAAGAAGGAGGGTTTGCAATTGCCACCTATACGACTAGTTTCGGCAAAGGAGGCGAGGATGCATTTATCATTCAAGTAGATAGCAACGGGCACGCATCCAATTGCAATGAAAAAGCCACACAGACCAGTGTTTTAAGTCCAACCCTTATTAAGGGATTCTCCGTGGTTCTTTCTAGATTAAGCACTGCTACGGCTTCAGATACGTCTTCGTTAAGCACACAAAGTCCACTTTTAAGTCAATCTGATTTACTTCCTAAGGTATCCCTTAATGGCAATGCTTCACTGTGTATTGGAGACACCACAGTTTTAGTGGCCAAAGGCGCGGCCTCTTATGTTTGGGGAAACGGATTAGGGATAAGTGATACGGTGCAGGTAGCACCCGCAATCACCAGTTTATTTAAGGTGACTGGAAGCGACACAAACTCTTGTACAAACTCTGCTTACATCAACCTAATTGTAAACGCATTACCGAGCATTCAAATTATAGGAAAAGATTCAATTTGTTTTGGAGATTCAACGCTACTTTTTGCCACAGGAGGCACTTCTTATATGTGGAATAAGGCAATAGGAGTGTCAGATACAGTTTACATTAATCCCAAAACACCGACCGTTTATGAGATTACTGGAACTGATACAAATGGTTGCAGTAATAGTGTTCAGAAAAGGATAACCATTAATGCTTTACCAACCATTCAGGTTTCAGGAGATACTATTATTTGCGTAGGTGATACAGCCGTATTAAACGTAAATGGGGCAATAACATATCGGTGGAATGGAGGGGTTGAAACAGGAAAATCCCTCAGCGTTTCCCCAAGTATTAACTCCACATATAGCGTAGTTGGTTTTGATTTGAATTCATGCACCGATACCAGCCTAATTTCAATTCGTGTAAATCCGTTGCCCACCATTCTGGCTTCAGGTGGGGCAACGATATGTTCTGGCGATAGCACCGTACTCACTGTTACAGGAGGTTCTTCCTATTTATGGGCCGCAAATATCGGTACAGGAGCACAGTTGAAAGTTGCACCGGACACAACGAGTACATATCAGGTTTTGGGAACAGACTCAAATGGTTGTAGCAATACGAGTCACGTATTGGTTAGTGTTAAGCCATTGCCGAATACAACAATATATCAGGATAGAGAGGTGCTAATGGCTCAAAATATTGCTGCTGGAGTTTCTTATCAATGGATAGACTGTCTGAATGAAAATAAGGCTTTATTTGGAGCAACAAAATCAACTTTTAGCCCAACAGTCAATGGCCGTTTTGCAGTTGTTTTGGTTGAAAATGGCTGTACAGATACATCCAAATGTCACGATGTTAAAACCGTTGGAATTGCACAAAACAGCCCGAATAACTTGGCGTGGGCTTTTCCAAACCCCACCAAGGGCAATGTTTCTATTGGATTGAAAGAACCGTGTTCTTCAGTCAATATCGAAGTTATCAATATCAATGGTGAAGTCATTCAATCGCATACCTTCAAAGATTGCCAAAATAGGAGCCTAACGATAAAGGGTGAAGCAGGAGTCTATCTGTTGCGAGTTAAGTCCAGCGACTTAAGCGCCGTATTTCGAATCGTAAAAGAATAGACAATACCCAATAACTAGTTACATGAACTCTTTTAATATGCTCCCAGCATATTAAAATATCCTATAATGGACTCGCATTATGTTAAAGTAAGCTTCGGGTCTTCCCGAAACTGCCAAGGGGAAAGGAGGCTAGTGAAAGGTTTTCTTTCCTTCTATCTTAATCTCCATTCTTGGAAAAAAAATCTCTTACGAAAACCCTAATCAAACGTAACACTTAATGTCCGAAACAAGGTGGAGGCATTGTGTGTGAAGTGGTTTTATTTAGACTCACTACAAATGTTTTAGTCGTTTTTTTAAAAGGTGATTATGGTCTAATTTGGTTTTCTCAATCCAACTCTAAATCAATTCAGCTTTAGGGCTGGAAAAGAACATAAAAACTAGGATGGCAGAATGTATTAATTGTGGAGATTTTACGAAGTTCAATGGAGGACTTTGCTTAAAATGTTACAAGAAAAAAGACAACAAAAAAGAAGTTGTAAGTAATGAGGTAAAAATAACCTCGAAACGAGACGATGACGGGTTAACAGATAAAGAACGCAACTACCGATACAACATGATTAAGGGTAGAATAGCTGAGACTTTAATTCAAGAGCTATTCCTTTCTTTAGGATATAATGTTTTTAGATATGGAATGGAAAATACTATTCCAGGTATTATGGAGCTGCTTAAGGGTGTGAAAAGCGAAGTAGCTACTGAAATCCGCAGAATGCCTGACTTCGTAATCCAAAATCCTAAAACCAACGAAGTGTTTTTTATAGAAGTGAAATTTAGAAAAAGTGGAGAATTCTTGCCTAAACATTTACCTAAAGATTACCCATATGGAAACGCCTATATTATTCTTGTGAGCAAGAAACACATAAAATGTATTTCAGTAAAAGAATTGGAGGAAGGAAAAGAAATAACACCAACTTCAAGGAATTATTTGGGTTCAAGAAAAGAATTTGAATTAGATAAGAAAGTGATAATTGACTTTTGTGATTTTGCAGTACAATTTTTTGAAGGAGTAGAATAATGTCATTATTTCAAAAATCCGTACTTAACAATTACCTAGCTCAACAAGACAACGAAGCAGTTGAAAAAGCCTATAAGAAATTCACGAAATACTTTCACAACCCAACGATTCAAAAGAACATTCGGGAAAGTAAGGAAGAACAATTCCAAGAAGGCTTTCTTAGAGAATTATTCGTTGCGGTATTTGGTTATACCTTAAATCCAAACCCAAACTTCAACCTAACAACTGAATTCAAAAATCAAACAGGAGCCAATAAAGCCGATGGAGCCATTTTAAAGAGTGGAAACGCAATTGGAGTAATTGAACTTAAAGGAACCAAAACAAAGGATTTAGAAAAGGTCAGAAAGCAAGCCTTCGATTATAAAGCCAATCAACCTAAGTGTGTTTATGTGATTACTTCCAATTTCGAAAAGCTTCGATTCTATATCGAAAATGCAGTTGATTTTGAAGAATTCGATTTGTTCCACCTTACAGCGGAGCAATTCAAGCTCTTGTATTTGTGCATTTACCGCCAAAACATACTAAATGATTTACCCCTTCAATTAAAAAAAGCTTCAGTTGTAAAAGAAGAATCAATAACCAAAGAGTTTTATAAGGACTATTCTCAGTTTAAAAGAGAATTATACCGTGACTTGGTAAAGAACAATGTTAATAGAGACGTGTTTCGAAGCGAATTGCAAAAGGAAGACGAAACAAGGGCTATCAAAAACATAAAACTCACCCTTTTTAAAAAGTCTCAAAAACTAATCGATCGATTCCTCTTCATATTCTTTGCTGAGAATAGGGGATTGCTGCCTCCTAATTCAACGGTAAAAATTCTAGAACAATGGAATAAACTCAAAGAATTAGATGAGTATGTGCCACTTTATAAACGCTATGTCAAATACTTCAATTACTTAGATACTGGTAGAAAAGGCACAGATAAATCAGCTGAAATTTTCGCGTATAATGGAGGGCTATTTAAACCCGATGGAGTCCTAGATAGTTTAGTTATTGACGATGAACTACTTTTCAATCACACCAAGACATTATCGAATTATGACTTTGTAAGCGAGGTAGGGGTAAACATTCTCGGACACATTTTCGAAAACTCATTAAACGAAATTGAAAGTGTAAATGCAGAAATAGAAGGAACGGACTTTGAAAAGCAAACAACCAAACGAAAAAAAGACGGCGTATTCTACACCCCAAAATACATAACCAAATACATAGTTGATAACACTGTCGGGAAGCTCTGTGAAGAAAAGAAAAAGGAATTTGGCTTAGTTGAAGACGAGTATTTAAAAAAGCGAAAAGGAAGAAGCATAAACAAATTACGGGAATTGCAAGATATACTTGATTCTTATCGTAATTGGCTTCTTCAAATTTCAATTTGTGACCCTGCTTGTGGTTCTGGTGCTTTCTTAAACCAAGCATTAGACTTTCTGATAAAAGAACATGAGGACCTCGATGAATTAAATGCTCGTTTATCAGGAACACCCATGATTTTTCAGGACATCGAGAATACCATTCTCGAAAACAACATTTATGGGGTGGATATCAATGAAGAATCTGTGGAGATTGCAAAACTCTCACTTTGGCTGCGAACAGCACAGCCGCGCCGAAAACTCAACGACCTTAACAACAACATTAAATGTGGTAATTCACTAATTGACAGTAGGGCTGTTGCAGGCGACAAGGCTTTTAAATGGGAACATGAATTCCCAAAAGTAATTGACAAAGGTGGATTTGATGTTGTGATTGGGAATCCACCTTATGTAAGGCAAGAGTTGTTAAGTGATATCAAGCCTTATCTTGAAAGAAATTACTCTGTTTATGAAGGGACAAGCGATTTGTTTGCCTATTTCTATGAAAAATCTTTTCGACTAATAAAACCAAAAGGTGTATTTGGCTTTATATCTAATACTTTCGATAAGACTAAAGCTGGTAAAAAATTGCGTGAATATCTGTCCAATAAGATTTCATTTAACACGTACATTGATTTTACCGAAGTACAGGTTTTTGAAGGAGCAACTACCTATCCTGTTATTTTGATAGTCAATAATGAAGTAGCTAAAGCAAGTACATTTCAATATGTAAAAGTGCCAAAGAGACTTCATAATAAGGTCATAGATATTGAGCAAATAAATTCAGTTAGAGTCGAACAAGCTTCTTTGAATTCCGATAGTTGGAATTTTCATTCCGTACAGGAAAACAAACTTCTTGGAAAAATTCGAGCAAATAAATCCCTTCGCGAACAATTTGGAAAGTCATTCCGTGGAATTGTTACAGGATTTAACGATGCCTTTATTATTGATCGATCAACTAAACAAATGTTGGAAGAGAAACATTCTTCTTCCAAAGATTTAATCAAGCCTTTTTTTGAAGGTGTTGATCAAAGCAAGTGGTATTCATCTAAAATAAACAAATACATAATTTTTACTCGTCGAGGTACAAAAATTGACAACTACCCGGCAATTAAAGAATATCTTGAGATTAATAAAGAAAGGTTGACTCCACGAAATTCCACAGAAATTAAAATTGGAAGGAAACCAGGACCGTATAAATGGTTTGAAATTCAAGATTCTGTAGATTACTATAGAATATTTGAAAGTACAAAAATCACTTGGCCAAATCTACAATCAACCAATAAATTTAGTATCGATATTGAAGGTCATTATATAAATGCACCTTCAGTAGTTCTTCCTTCGAAAAACAAAACCATTCTCTGTATTTTAAACTCTAAAATCTCATGGTTCTTCCTTAAATCTATCTGTGTGGTTAGAAGTGGAGGTTATATCGAGATGAAGCCTCAATATATTGAGCAAATCCCGATTCCAAAATTAACGAATGAACTATTGTTCGAAGAATTGGCTGATGGAATAATTGGAAATACATCGAAAGCCCAAATGGTTATTTCAAAATTTACGAATTACCTCCAGTCTCAATATTCAATAGAAAAACTTCCTAGGAAACTTCAAAATTGGGACGAATTAGAGTTCGGGGATTTTATCAAAGAACTCAATAAAGCTATAAAAAAGAGTGGGGGAGAGAAGCTAACCAAATCAGATGAAATAGAATGGATGGAAGTTTTTGAAACCAAAAAAGCGGAAGTCCAAACCTTAAAGGTTGAAATTAATAAAACAGAAAGAGAAATAGACCAAATGGTTTATGAGCTTTATGGTTTGAATGAGGAGGAAATTAAGATAGTGGGAGGGGAGTTAAATTAATTAAGTTATGTGCGATAAAGAAAAAAAAATGATAGAGGGAAATGGAATTGAATATTTATACAATTCTATTCTAGACATACAAGGAACTATCAGAGCAATTGATGCCAAATTCTTTGCTACTATCGCGCTATTGATTCTTCCAATTACTCAGCTTCCAATGCTGGTTACAGTTTTTAAAAAAATACATGAAGCTTCTTCCTTTTTTGGTTTTGCTATTCTGTGCGTTTTTGCACTTAGTTGGCTAGTAAGTTTTGTCTTTACAGTTACCGGTATACGAAGTATAGAAAACCCTTCGAGTTTTGTAAAAAGCGAAAACGTAAAAATTTCAGGAAATTTTTATGGAGCCGAATATTTCAAGATTTCGTGGTTTCAGTTGTTATTTACGAAAGGTATAGAACCCAAGACAATTAAGGAGATGGAGTTCACACGAGTTAATGGAATGGATGAGTCCCTTATAATACAAGAATTGGCTTATGAACAAGCTAAATTGGTATTCATAAGAGATTTGAAAATTAAACGTCAACGATATGCGTTAAATCTAATGTTATTTTCAATGGTAACGGGAATTGGTTCATGGGCGTACTATGTAATAAAAATCAACTTATAATGAGCTTAGACGAAAAAGTCAGAAAGGAAGTAAACAACGCGCTGGATAAAGCAGAAGCCATTTGGGATGAAGTAGGTCACCATTTCGAAAAAAGCTTAGAAGGACTAGATGAAGTAGTCGCATTTAGTGGTTCTAAGCCTGTGGAAACAAAAATACCGGGCTTCGCTTTTATTGAAGAAGGAAAGCCACAAGTTGCACAGTTTGTTGCTCAAGTATTAGATATTCGTGGTTCGACTAAACATCTAATCCAAAGAATAGGTCCCCCGGCCAAGGCTAGTCAATTACAAAGAGTATTGTTTGAGACTACTGCGATTAATACTGCTGGAGCTGTTATTATTGAACATTATAATGGAGGAATAACTGAATATTTGGGAGATGGTTATTTGGCGTTGTTCAAACAGGAAGAAAATGAGCCAGGTCAAGACGTTTACAATGCATACAATTCGGCGAATTATTACATGTATAATGGTCTATCTATTATCAATAATATTCTCTCAAGTAGATATGTACTTCCGTCAATAGAAATGGGAATAGGGATGGCATATAGCAAGGCAATAGTTACATTAATTGGAAGAGGTAAAAACTTACACCCCAAAGCTATAGGTGAATGTGTTTACAGAGCATCCAAAATTGCAGACGGTATCAACGAGATAAAAATTGATGAACGTTTGAATTTGTATTGGCCCAAATCCGATGATGGAAAAATCAGCTTTTTCAATCTTGGAAGTTCTAGATATAAGTTTAAAGCCTATAAAATCAAATAGATATGACCTTAAAAGAACTTCAGCAACTACGAGAGTCTGAGGATAAAGTAGAATTCAAAGAAGCCTCTAAGAACTTCCCTTGGAATGGAGGTAGTCATTCTGATCCTAAGGAAAGGAGAAAATGTCTACTGGGTTATGTTGTAGCTCTTGCTAACGAAGGTGGTGGTCGCGTGGTCTTTGGAATGGCAGACAAACATCCCCATAAAGTAGTTGGCTCTCAGTTTCTGAAAAATGAGATGGGAGAAATGGAGGATGCCATTTATGAAAAATTGTCCATTCGTGTTCATATTGAAGAATTGTTTGATTCTAATGGTAAAAGGGTAGTGGTTGTTTCTATTCCTTCTAGGTCGGTAGGAAGAATCCTGAAATTTGAAGGAGTGGCTTTAATGAGAACAGGAGACAGTCTTCGTAACATGTCCGATGATGAGACATTCAAAATCTTATCTGAAACTGAGCCTGACTTTTCATCTAAAATTTGTCCAAACCTTAAAACCGAAGACTTAGATGTAGAGGCCATTCAAAACCTTAAAGAGGCCTATTCTAGAAAACAGCGTAACCCCCAGTTTCTTACTCTTTCCAATGAGCAATCTTTAAGCGACCTTGGGTTGCTGGTAAATGAAAAACTAAACTATGCCTCACTTATATTAGTGGGTTCAAAAGAATCAATTCAAAAATATTTACCTCAGACTAAATTCAATCTAGAATATCGTAAGTCAAGCACTCAAATAAATTTTGACCAACGAATTGAAATTGATGAGCCTTTCTTTAAATCAATTGATATGCTTTGGGAAGCTATCGACGTTAGAAATGGAAGTATACCTGTTCAACAAGGAGCTTTCATTTTCGATATTCCATATTTTAATAGAGAAGTTATTCGTGAGGCATTAAACAATGCAATAGCTCATCGGGATTACACAAAATCAAGTGAGGTAAATATTAAGCAGTTTGATAATGAACTGCATATCATAAGCCCTGGGGGATTTCCATTAGGTGTTACCGTCGAGAATTTACTCACGGTAAGTAGTACTCCTAGAAATAGATTGTTATCTGATGTACTCGCTAAAACGGGAATTGTTGAGCGCAGTGGCCAAGGGGTAGATAAAATTTATTATCAAACTCTTTCAGAGGCTAAACCGGCACCTGATTACTCTCATTCAGATAATTTCCAAGTTGAATTACGTTTATCGGCATCGGTAGAAGATAAGGGTTTCGCATTGTTCATTCGGAGCATACAGAGTTCTAGAGGCGAAGAAGACCGTTTAGGAGTTCAGGAAGTTATTGGACTAAATGAGGTAAGAAAAGGATTTAAAGTAGACATGAATATGCCTGTCTTCCAAAAATTAGAAAATGAAGGGCTTATTGAAAGGGTAGGAAAAACAAGATCTCAGCGATATATACTTTCAAAAGAATATTTTCAATTTACTGGTAAAGAAAGTGAGTATAGTCAAAAGAAAAATTTCAGCGAATTCCAACTTAATTTAATTGTCATAAATCATATTCAAGAATTTGGGAGAGCAAAAGTTGGTGAATTGGAAGAATTACTCAAATCATATCAATCAAGAGATCAAGTGAAATACTTGGTAAAAAAACTTGTAGACTCTGGTGCACTGGAGCAAAAAGGGACGGGTAAAGGGACTTATTATGTACAAGGAGGTCAAATGAATGAAAGCATAAAGCTTTTTGAACGTGTTATTCAATTAGGTGTTGAAGAAATGCAAAAAAGAGGCGAACTTCCAAATGAATAAATTCCCCATAAAATTCAAAATTCTTAGAATTCAGGAAATTCGAATTTTTTAAAATTCTGAATTCAAGGGAATTAGAAAAAAGTAATTCCCCATATTTTCCCCATATTTAATTGAATTCTCAATTTTTAGAATTCAGAATTAGGAATTCCCTGTAAATTTAAAATTCAAAATATTTAAGGTAAAACAGAATACTGTAACTGTCTGGCTGTCTGTTTTTTATCGAAAAAATAAATTCCCCACATTTTCCCCATAAATAATTACTTTTTTAAATCTTAGAATTCAGAAATTCAAATTCCTCATAAATTTTAATAATTCGATTTTTTTATTTTTAATTGATTTAAGAAATTTGAAATTTTGGTACAATTCCAATTTGAAACCCGAGCGTGAGCCAGAAGAAAATGCGGGCAAACTGGGCATGAGCGTGGAGCTTTTTTACTCATGTCATGTTCATTTTTAAAGGTACAGGCTTCGCCGAGCTAACGGTTCGTGAGTCGCTGCGCTTGTTCTTCTTGAATTCCTCTGTATTTCAATTTAGTAACGATGTTATAAGGGCAGTGACTCGGCCTTATTTCATGAAGGTCAAAAAGCAGTGAAAGCTTTTAAGCGGTGGCTAGTGTAAGCAAGCATGTTTGACGAGCGACGCAGGAGCAAGGAGTTTGCTTGCGGGGCAAAAGCCGAGCTTAGCTTTTTCCTGAAAGAAATTCAGCCTTGAACTTTTCTTTGTTTCTTTCTTTTGTTTCAAGACAAAAGAAACGAAAAGAAATCAGCGCCGTAGGCAAATACTCTAAGTCAACGGATTTCAAAACAATTCTACTTAACATAATAATTAGCACAATCTAAAAAGCGCACGGGCAAAGCATGTGTATGAAGAACTGAGCGCAGCGAATTCTTTAATACTTATGCGTGCGGCTGGAAAAAGAGAGAGAATTTTACGGAATCTAAAAGCTTGTAATAAACTTCAATTGAAAACAAAACCTTGAAGCGCGTTGGCTGCGGGTTGAATTTGCGCATAGAATTTTTTGTTATTCAAAAACAAAAAGATTATAAAGTCAAATATGCGATGGCCGCGGGGCTACTTAATATAATGTCAAATTATAGGACATCATTCTACGAAGACGAAATCTAAGCTTACGAGAATCGATTATTTAAAACAAAACTGAACTACAGGACTAAATTTTAAAACCTAGTAACGTGCGGTGGTAAAGTGCGAACTATTTACTTGGCTGCCGAGAGCCAAGCAAACGAAGAATGAGTGCAGACATAATGTATATTATAGTTGACAAACAAACTTGTGTGCAGGATTTAAACTTTAAGAATCTGCTAAGGGATTTGCTTTAACATAAAATCGACCGTTATAGAACTAAAGTCCTAGAACTGATTTTATATTAACCACACGTGGACGCAAATCCTAGATAACTACGTATAGCTTAAAACCAGCCCTTTTGTCCTATAATGGACTAGCATTATGTTAATGTAGACTTTGGCTCTGCCGAATCAGCCAAAAGCTGAGAAGGCTAGTGAATGGTTTTCTTTCCATTTAGTAGGATGTTGATTCAAAATTCTCTCTCTTTTACTCATCTGAGCGGAACACGTAACAACTGTAGAGTAACGAAAGGAGTTGTGTGTGGAGTATATTTGAAAAATGGAATTAAAAATTAAAAACATGGTTTGTCCACGTTGCATAACTGCTGTGGAAAATGTATTTAATGATTTAAATCTCCTCATCGATAAAATAGAATTAGGCACAGTAAAAACTAAGAAGAGCCTAAGTAATGGAGAATTAAAAAATCTTCAAGATAATTTGATACTCCTTGGCTTCGATTTAGTTGATGATAGTCAAAGTAAATTGGTAGTTGACGTAAAATCGTTGATAATTGAAATAATTTACGGAAGCACTAAACCACCAAAATCAACGCTTTCGAATCATTTGGAAGATAAATTCAACCTGAGCTATTCTACCATCTCCAAAAGCTTTTCTGCTCAAACTGGAATTACAATTGAGCGTTATGTTATTTTACAGAAAGTTGAAAGTGTAAAAGAATTGTTGTGTTACAGCGATCAAACGGTAAAAGAAATTGCCTACGAGCTTAGTTTTAATAGTGTGGCCCATCTATCAAATCAGTTTAAAAAAGAAACTGGAATGTCACCTTCAGCGTTTAGAAAAATGACCAACTATAAGAAAAGAAGTCTGGATTCTATCGGGTAAAATTTTGCAACACTTATACGGAATTATGTAATCTTTAACTGTAGAGGAAGTTTGAGTTTTGTTTTATGAAAACAGAACAATATGAGATTACTGGAATGACTTGTGGAAGTTGCTTAGCTAAAGTCAAAGAGGTTTTAAATAAAGAGGGGATTTCATCGAACGAATTGACCTTAAAAAATCCGACATTGAATATTTCTGAGAAAGCAGAAAGCACGAAAATGCTTAACCAAAAGCTCAAAAGCATTGGAAACTATAGAGCACAGAAAATTGAAGTAATTGCCAATTCCGAAAACGAAACCTATCCACCTATAAATACAGAAACCTATAAGCCTCTTATACTCATTATTAGCTTCGTTTTTGGCGTTTCACTTTTTGCTCAATTTCCTTTTGAACAAGTAGATTTTATGTTACTAATGCGGCACTTTATGGCTGGGTTTTTCATAGCTTTTTCGTTCTTTAAATTCTTGAATTTAAAAGGTTTTTCAGCCTCTTTTAGAATGTATGACCCTATTGCAAAAAAATCTAAAAGTTGGTCTTTCATCTATCCATTTATTGAACTGATATTAGGTATTCTTTACTTAACAAATAGTTTAGCTCTCATAACAAATTGGACTGCCATTTTAGTACTTGGAATAAGCTCTGTAGGAGTTATACGAAGTGTCTTGGATAAAAGAAAAATAAAATGCGCATGCCTTGGAAGTGTTTTTAATTTACCTATGACCACGGTAACCATTGTCGAGAACCTTACAATGATTACCATGGCAATAATTGCCATTGTTTTAAATTGATACCTTTGTTAATAGTGAAAAAAGCAACTGCTATATTTCTTTCTCTTGTATTACTGTTAAGCAGTACTCAAATATCCTATGCCGTGCACCTTTGTGATGGGCAGGTTGTTGAAGGAGAACTAGGAATTGGTAAGCAATCGTTAGATTGTGGAATGGCTGAACAAAAAGGTTGCGAGTCTGACAACCCTACTCAACCAAATTCAATTTCAAAAAAGTGCTGCGATAACCTTCAAATTACAATAGATACCGATAATTTTCAACCAGTACAGAATATCAATAGCCATACATTTGATGTCTTAGTACCCATTCAACCAAGAATGGAGGTAAGGATTAGAATACTCGAAAATAAACTTGGTGTAAATGGCTTATCCCCGCCACTAGTTACAACAGATTTTCAAGTAGCTCTTCAGACCTTCCTAATATAAAAATATCATAGCCGAGGCAGTCAGTGCCTCAGGGTCGATTGACCCATTTTCATTGATTCTTTCACCAAATTATCAATTGCTATGATAAATCATTTAATAAAATATTTTTTAGATAATAAATTAGTTACCGTCATTCTACTCACCTTAATTGTTGGATGGGGCGTTATGACCGCACCTTTCGGATGGCAAATCGGAGGTCTTCCGAATGATCCAGTTTCAGTTGATGCGATACCAGATATTGGAGAAAATCAACAAATAGTTTTTACGGAATGGAAGGGGCGGTCTCCACAGGATATCGAAGACCAAATTTCTTACCCGCTAACCACCACACTGCTTGGAATACCCGGAGTTAAATCTATACGTAGCTCCTCGGTTTTTGGCTTTTCCAGTATTTACATCATATTCAATGAAGATGTAGATTTCTATTGGTCAAGGTCAAGGATTCTCGAAAAATTAAATTCACTTCCTTCTGGACTTTTGCCCAATGATGTTCAACCAACATTGGGACCAGATGCTACAGCACTTGGGCAAGTATTTTGGTACACCATTGAAGGTAGAGATTCGTTAGGAAACCCTACAGGAGGTTGGGATTTACATGAAATACGAACCGTACAAGACTTTTATGTAAAATATGGACTCAATGCAACAGATGGTGTTTCAGAAGTTGCTTCAATTGGAGGTTTTGTAAAAGAATATCAAGTTGATGTAGATCCCGCAGCATTAAAAGCTCACAATGTATCCCTTCATGCAGTAATGAAAGCGGTTAAAAATGCAAATCGAGATGTAGGTGCAAAAACAATCGAAATTAATAGAGCAGAATACTTAGTTCGAGGATTGGGATATATTCAATCTGTAAACGACCTTGAAGAAGCTGTGGTACGAGTACAAGATAATGTACCGTTAAAGATAAAGGATGTAGCCAAAGTTTCATTGGGGCCAGCGACCCGACGAGGGTTACTTGATAAAGAAGGGGCTGAGGTTGTTGGAGGTGTAGTGGTTGCACGATATGGTGCTAACCCCTTACAAGTAATTAATAATGTAAAGGAAAAAATTAAAGAAGTCTCCAGCGGACTACCTAAACGTACCCTTAATGATGGTAGAGTAAGCCAGCTAACCATTGTTCCTTTTTACGATAGAACTGAACTTATCTACGAAACGTTAGGGACTCTTGAAGAAGCGCTTTCGTTAGAGATTTTAATTACAATAATTGTAATTATTATCATGGTTCTAAATATTAGAGCCTCACTCATTATTTCTGGGCTATTGCCTATTTCGGTCCTTTTGGTTTTTATCGCCATGCGCTATTTTCATGTCGATGCCAATATTGTTGCTTTATCTGGAATTGCCATTGCAATAGGAACAATGGTTGATTTAGGGATAGTGCTTTCTGAAAACGTAATAAAACACATAAATGAGTCCCCCCCCAAGCAACCGATAAAAACCACCGTGTTTAATGCCGCTTCGGAGGTAAGTTCTGCAATAATTACTGCGGTTTCAACTACCATAATTAGCTTTATACCTGTTTTTACCATGCAGGCCGCAGAAGGCAAGCTCTTTAGACCCTTAGCTTTTACCAAAACATTTGCCCTAATTGCGGCATTAATTGTAACCCTGTTTATTCTACCAACTATAGCCAATTGGATATTTGGGTTCAAAACCAAGAAAAATAATCAAACTATAATTTGGCATTCCGTTCTTTTTGTTGCTGGATGGTATGTCTTGTTTTCCATTGATTTGGTTTCTGGGCTGGCTATCGTGTTACTTTCTATTAGTTGGTTTATTCGAGAGTACTTGCCATTAAAGGTATGGTTGACCCAAAATTTAAATTTAATTGTTGCTTTAGTTTATGTAACATATTTACTTGCAAAGTATTGGATGCCATTGGGTGTGGAGGTTTCTATACTAATGAACTTTATTTTCATTGCTAGCTTGTTAATTGTAGTTCTTGGCGGGTTTTATTTGCTTGAAGCTTATTATGAAAAAATACTTGACTGGTGTCTCAATCACAAAGTACTCTTTTTAAGCCTACCTGCTCTAATTATACTTTTTGCTTCTACAATTTGGTTAGGAGTAAATAGCGTTTTTGCATGGATGCCAAAGGCAGGAAACGTAGTGGGTTGGAACATTCAAAAAACTGAATTTTGGAAAAGCGCGGAATCAACTTTTCCTGGAATAGGTAAAGAGTTTATGCCATCTTTAGATGAAGGTAGCTTTTTGTTAATGCCAACATCCATGCCTCATGCAGGTGTTCAGCAAAACAAGCAAGTTGTTCAACAACTTGACATGTTATTAAAGAGTATTCCAGAAGTAGAACTCGCAGTTGGAAAACTAGGCAGGGTTGAGTCAGCCCTAGATCCAGCACCAATATCTATGTATGAAAATATCATCAATTATAAGCCAGAGTATGAAGTAAATCAAAAAGGACATAGGCAACGATTTACAATTGATGACAACAACCATTTCGTTTTAAAAGACGGGAGGACGTTGAGCCACGATTCTATGTTAGCGCTCAATATAAGCACCAAATTGCTCCTACCAGATAACCATGGAAATTATTTCCGAAATTGGAGAAAACACATTCGATCTCAAGATGATATCTGGTCTGAAATTGTAGCTAAAACCAAAATCCCCGGGGTAACGAGTGCCCCGAAACTTCAACCAATAGAAACCAGACTGGTTATGCTGCAAACTGGAATGCGTGCTCCAATGGGCATCAAAGTATTTGGCCCAGATTTAAAAACGATTGAAAAATTCGGTATGCAGTTGGAATCCATTTTAAAGGAAGTGCCTTCAATAAAGTCTGAAGCTGTGTTTGCAGATAGAATTGTTGGGAAACCTTACATTCATTTAAATATAAAACGACAAGCAATTGCTCGGTACGGATTAAGCGTGGAGAATGTTCAACAAACCATTGAAACGGCTATAGGTGGAATGACGATCTCCACAACGGTTGAAGGCCGAGAACGATTTCCGATTCGGGTAAGGTATCCAAGGGAATTGCGAGACAGTCCTGATGCTATTGAAAATATATTGGTTACTTCAAGTCAAGGGCAACAAATACCACTTAGCGAACTGGTAAATATTGAATACATACGAGGCCCCCAAGTAATAAAAAGTGAGAATACTTTTTTAGTGGGGTATGTATTACTGGATAAAAAAACTGGTTTTGCAGAAGTAGATGTGGTTGAAGATGCTCAAGAGTTCATTGAAAGTAAAATTAGTTCAGGAGAGCTTATTGTTCCTAAAGGTGTAAACTATAAATTTTCTGGTAGCTACGAAAATCAGATTAGAGCAGAAAAAAGATTAGCCATAATTGTCCCCTTGGTGCTGGTTGTCATATTTCTAATTCTTTATTTCCAGTTTTCTTCAATAGCAACTTCATTAATGATTTTCACTGGCATTGCAATGGCTTTTAGTGGGGGTTTTGTGGTGTTATGGTTATTTGGTCAAGATTGGTTTCTAAATTTTGAACTGTTCAATATCCAATTTCAAGAACTCTTTCAAATCAAACCCATCAATTTAAGTGTAGCTGTGTGGGTTGGTTTTATTGCATTGTTTGGAATCGCTACCGATGACGGAGTTTTAATGGGAACCTATTTAGACCAGAACATGAAAAAACGATCGCCCAAAAATCTAAAATCTTTGCGCGAAACAATTATTGAAGCTGGCAAGCGAAGAATTAAACCTGCTGTAATGACGTCAGCAACCACAATAATTGCTTTGTTGCCAATACTTACATCAACTGGTCGTGGCTCAGACATAATGATTCCCATGGCTATACCTGCTTTTGGTGGAATGCTGGTAGCCGCTATAACCTATTTTATTGTTCCTGTATTGTATTCCATGCGAGAGGAGTTAAAACTAAATAAGGAGGAGAAAATATGAATTTTATAAAAATAGCCTTTGTAGTACTTGCTCTGAGTTGGGTCAATATTGGGTATAGCCAATCTATAGATTCACTCTATAAAATTGCAGCAGATAGCAACAGAGAAGTTCGAGCGGCATACGAGGAGTTTAATGCTAGTATGCAGAGAGCAACTCGATTGGGAGGAATGCCGGATCCTGTTTTTTCGTTTGGATATTTTATAAACCCAATAGAAACTCGTGTGGGGCCACAACGATCAAAAATTGGTCTCTCTCAAATGTTTCCTTGGTTTGGCACCCTAGCGTCGCAAGAAAATTCAGCTGCAAGCATGGCTCAAGCTAAGTACCACATTTTCTTGGATAAACAGGATTTTCTTTATGTAAAACTAGCCGAAAGTTATTATCCAATGTTAGAAATTGAAGAACAAATAAGACTAGAAAATGAAAACTTGAAAATTCTCAAATCATTCAAATCACTAGCCAAAACTTCGTTTTCAAACGGAAAGTCTTCCATGGTTGACATATTAAGAATAGATATTGAAATTGAAAATTCGCAAACCAATTTGTTATTACTAAATGAATTGTTAAAGCCTTTGCGAATTCAACTCAACAATTTACTGAATTGGCCACCCGATTCAAATTATTCGCTGAATCAACCATTTAAAATTTCTATGGCTAAATTAAATGTAGTAACCGATACTTCATTCAGCAAACACCCCAGTGTAGTTTCACTTTTGAATAAACTTGAATCCGCAGAATACCAAGAGGTTGCTGCAAAAAAACAAGGAGCACCTAAAATTGGGGTTGGAGTTGATTATTTCTTTATTGATAAATCTAACTCCATTAATTCTCCAGATAACGGAAGAGATGCTCTAATGCCAATGGTAAGCATAAGCATACCTCTTTATCGAAGAAAATATAAAGCTGCTATTGCTGAGGCACAGCATTATCAAAAGGCGGTATCGTATGAGATTGAAAACAGAAAGAATGTTTTATCTAGTAAATACGGTCTAGCAGAGTACGATGTTACCAGTGCTATAGAAAAGCACGAATTGTATGATCGTCAAATTTCAACGCTTCAACAAGCAATTAGAATTACCCTGCAAGAATATGCCACTTCTGGCAAGGATTACGAAGAGTTGCTCCGTTTGCAGCAAAAGTTATTGAAATATAAAATGTTGAGGGCAACACAAATACGCGAGTATTTTATAGCTAAGACAAAATTGAATTACATAATATCTAAATAAGAAGTAATGAAAAGTTTATTGAAAAAACAAATCTGGATTTATATAGCAATATTATTTGGTGGTATTGGTTTAGGCTGGCTTTTTTTTGGCAGTAACCATAACGACGTAGCATCGACTCATTCTCAGGAGGATGTCAAAGATCAGGTTTATACCTGCTCAATGCACCCTCAAATACGTTCAAATGAACCGGGTAATTGTCCGTTGTGTGGTATGGAGCTCATACCAGTGGGTACATCAAATGAAGAAAATGGTTCTCCAATGGCCGTATATATGTCTGAAACTGCAATGGAATTGGCAAACGTTAAAACACAAAAAGTAAGTGCAGGTGCACCGGAGAAAAACTTGCAACTTACCGGAAAGATTGAGGTAGATGAAAGGAAGGTAAGAACACAATCCATTCACTTTCCGGGGAGAATAGAGGAGTTGTTTGTAAACTTTACGGGTGAAGAAATTTTTAAAGGGCAATTACTTGCCAATGTTTATTCTCCTGAATTGGTTACTGCACAAGAAGAATTTATGGAAGCAATTCAAATAAAAGAAGAAAACCCAGAAATATATGAGGCGGCAAAAAAGAAACTTCTCAACTGGAAATTATCGGTGCAAGAAATTCAAAAATTAGAACAAAGTAAGAATATAAAAGAGACCTTTCCTATATATGCCGACGTAGGCGGCTATGTGTTAGAAAAGAACATCCAATTAGGCGATTATGTTCAAAAGGGTAGTAGTATGTTTCTTGTTGCAGATTTGTCAACGGTTTGGGTAATGTTTGATGTATTTGAGAAAGATCTTGAATGGGTTCACCAAGAAGATAAAATATCGTTTACAGTTTCATCCATACCTGACAAACAATTCGGAGGTAAAATAAGTTACATCGACCCTGTTTTTGACCCAAATACAAGAGCCGCCAAAGCGCGAGTAGAATTCAAAAACCCCAGTGGAGTTTTGAAGCCAAAACAATTCGTTGCGGGAATTTTGGAAACTAAAATCAGCAATGACAAAACCAATAACCTTGTAGTGCCTAAGTCGGCGGTAATGTGGACGGGTAAACGCTCTGTAGTTTATGTTCAAATATCCGATAAACAGAAAGGTCATTTTAAAATGCGAGAAGTTACGCTTGGGCCTTCACTTGGTGATTTTTATATAATAGAAAAAGGCATTTCAGAAGGTGATATCATTGCAGTTAGCGGTGCGTTTAACATTGATGCCGCCGCACAGCTAGAAGGTAAGTCAAGCATGATGAACCCAGAAGGTGGGCCAGCAATGACAGGACATAACCATGGCCAGCAAAAAATGGATTCTAAGGAGGTTAATCATCAACACAAAATGAATTCTGGAAAAAGCTTTAGGTCAAATAGTACAAAGGAGTTTGCAGAACAGCTTGGCACTTTGGTTTCTAATTATATGAATATTAAAAACGCATTGATAGATGGAGACGTGGAGTTAACAAAAACGGCAAGTAACCATTTTGAATCTTTTTTAGCCGAAATAGACATGACACAACTAGATAAAAACACCCATAAAAACTGGATGAAGCATCAGAGTAAATTCAAAGAGATTTCAAATGAAATAATTAAAACTTCTAGTATGGAGAACGCAAGAATCAGCTTCTCGAAACTATCAAATCAGTTAATTGATGTTTTAAAGGAGTTTAACCCCAAATTTAAGACTGAACAAGCAATATTTATTCAGCACTGCCCAATGGCGTTGGATAGTGGAGCATATTGGTTGAGTTTTAATGAACAAATAGAGAATCCTTATTTCGGACAAAAAATGTTGAAATGTGGAAGTTCAACCCGTTTTAAGTTTTAAACAAATAATTACTAATTTTATGGCTCGTGAAACAAATTAAAAATCATCTTTTAAATTCATTGTCTTTGGCTCTAGCGGCTCTGACCCTAGTAGTGTCCTTTAATTGGTCGGTTAATGTGCACTATTGCGGAACTGAGATAATCAATTACTCATTTGTTGGTGAAGCGGAAGGGTGTGGAATGGAGGAGTTTGATCTAGTTTGCGAGACAACTTCAAATGGTGATGGAATTAGCAAAACATGTTGTTCAAATCAAGATTTAGTATTTGAATCAGAAAATCAAGTTCGGAAATTCAGTTCATTTAAATCCTTAAAGCTATTAGATAAGGTTTTTGCTTCAAAAGAAAACACGGTTAAACTAACCTCAAACTGTTCAGAAACAAGACCATATTCTACTTCACCTCCTTTTTCAAACCAGCCTAATTACCGCTTGTCTTTATATCAAGTTTATTTGATATAGACATCAAAAAACCATCTTCTAAACACCAACCTTTTTTTTTACTTAATACAAGTTAATTATGAAAACTATAATTTCCCTTATAGGGTGTTTGTTGTTGTTTTCGACTTTGAGTTATTCGCAAATTAATCGGGCTTTTCCTTCCGTACAGCTAAAGAAACTCAATGGAGAATCGATTTCAACAGATGATATTAAAAACAATAAAAATCCCATTTTAATCATTGTTTGGGCGACTTGGTGCCATCACTCAACAGACGGCATGAGTTTAATTTCAGAAGAATATTTTGATGAATGGGAGAACTCTTATAACCTTAAAGTTGTAGGTATTTCAGTTGATGATGCTAGGAACATACCAAAGGTGAGTCCGGCAATATATGGAAATGGCTGGGATTTATTCGAACATTATCTTGACCCCAACGCAGACTTCAAGCGCGCTATGGGAATAAATCAACCTCCACACCTTTTTATTCTAAACAAAGACAGAAAGGTGGTTTGGTCCTTCAATTCATTTAACCCAGGAGATGAAGGTGAAATAGAAAATATCTTAGAAACTCTAAATTCAAAATAGGAAATGCAAAAAAACACGATTAAAATAATGTCTGGAATTGTACTCGTTTCGGGACTATTTATTGGTTGTTCGCAATCAACAAATGATCAAACTAAATATCAATGCCCTATGAAATGCGAAGGAGTTGATACAACTTATACCAAGCCGGGTAAATGCCCTGTTTGTAAAATGGACTTAAAACAAATTGAACTCTAAAATTAAAATAATGAAAACAAAAATAATCTCAACAATTTTGATGGGTACGGTGTTGCTTACCCAGAATTCTATTGCCCAAAAATATTGGCAAGAAGACTTCATAACTGAAAAAGAAACGAACATCTATACTGAAATTGGGACATCACAAGATGGATTGTTCAACCCTGTAGACTTGGACTTTAATTCATTAGACTCCTCCGAATTGTGGGTAGTTAATATGCGGAATGACCAAATAGGTGGAAGTACAGTAACCTATCGAGACGTGGGCGGTGCAGACCAAAAGTCTTTTCATAAAACAGATGGTAATTCGCGCCATTTTATGTCACTTCCAACTGCACTAGCTTTTGGTGCTAACGGCGATTGGGCTACATCACCTGGAGTATTAGACGCAAACTTTTCAAATGGTCAGCGTGCACCATATACAGGCCCTTCATTATGGTCTTCTGACTTTTCTATTTATGCTAAATATGCAGGGCCAGGCACTAACGGAAGTCATTTGGATATGCTACATGGTAGTCCGTACTCTATGGGCATCGCCTGGTATAAAGACAACGCTTACTATATTTTTGATGGATACAACAGGCACCTTGCAATGTATGATTTTGCGGCAGACCACGGCCCAGGAAACTCAAACCACGATGATGGAAGGTTGAGAAGGTACCCTGAAATAACTTTAAAACGATTAGGTTTAATTCCAGGTCATATGGAAGTTGACCCGCAACGTAAATGGCTTTACATAAACGATGTGGGGAATAAAAGAATTATTCGTGTAGATATTACAAGTGGCAGCGTTAAAGGAGCTTCAAGTGTACAAGCCAGTGAGCGATTGGCCGAAAATGTTGATATGGAAAACGTTACTTGGGAGGTTGTTGCTAATACAGGCTTAGATAAACCATGCGGATTAGATGTAACAGATGACAGATTAATTATTACCGATAATGGTACTAACGAATTGATTGTCTATGACCTAAGTCAATCCAGCGGATTCCCAGAACTTGGTAGAATAAAACTCACAGGTTATAACAACGTGATGGGTGTGAAACTTGATGAAGAAGGCAAAATCTGGTTTGTCGATAAAACTGCTAGGGTTGTGGTAAGGATAGATAATGAGAATGTAAATAAACGAGAAGACGATGGTGCTTTCGTTGGCACAGTTGAAATAAGCAAGGCCAGTATAAATGTTTATCCAAATCCAGTTTCTAATCTACTAAACATCAGTGGAGTGGAGGGGATAAGAAATGTAGTGATTTATGATTTTTCTGGTAAACAAGTATTATCTCAAATGGTGCAGCCATCAGCAACTGAAATTGATATTACTTCACTTGAAAAAGGAATATATATTCTAAAACTTTCAAATCCAAATGACACATCTGTACATGTAGAGCGAATTGTAAAAGAATAATTTAATTTTTATAATTCAGTTAAAAGCCGGAGGTTAATGAAGCGAACCTTCGGCTTTTTTTGATTTAATTGACGTGTCATAATTTATTTGATGCCATATATTTTCCCTTGGTGTGGAATTTTCTTGCCCTTACTTCATGAAGATTAAAAAGCAGCAGGACAATGAGTCTGTGGCTCAGTGAGCCAGATACGTAGCGCCGTCGCACAATCCCGCTCAAACCTCCGCTGGAGCTTTGCCGTCTAAAGGAAATATTACTAGAATACGTCGATGCAATTAATTAACGAAATCTGAGCGTGGGCCAGAAGAAAATGCGGGCGAGGGCAGGCGTGAATTGGCTTTTTAGACTGAGCAGATGCAATGCGAAGACGTTTAGAAAAGACAAGAGCGCGTTGAGCATATTTTCTTCTTGAATTTTTGTTTCGTTTTGTTTCAAGACAAAATGAAAGAATGAAATAACAAAATCTTAAACATTTCTACTTAACATAATAATTAGTACAATCTAAAAAGCGCACAGGAAAAGCATGTGTATGGCAAACTGAGGAAGAATGACGAATTTGACAATACTTATGCGAGCGTTGGCCAAAAGAGAGAGAATTTTACGAAACCTAAAAGCTTGTAATAAACTTCAATTGAAAACCAAAACCTTGAAGCGCGTTGGTTGCGGGTTGAATTTGCGCATAGAATTTTTTGTTATTTAAAAACAAAAAGATTATAAAGTCAAATATGCGTTGGCCGCGGGGCTACTTAATATAATGTCAAATTATAGGACATCATTCTACAGGATAAATTGCCTGTGGCAATTTAGGCCAGCTTGTGCGATGGGGAAATAATTAGAATCGATTATTTAACGTGAACCTGAATAATTGTACGAAATATTAAAACCTGTCGGATGCGCGTGGGAAATGTCCGCGAGCGCTGAAGCTAATCGCGGAGGCGCTGCGAGCTATTTACTTGGCTGCCGAGAGCCAAGCAAGTGAGGAACGAACGCAGACATAATGTATATTATAGTTGACAAAAGAAATCTGTGCGCTAGAGATTTTAAATAATACCAATGGAGCGAATTCCTTTAACATAAAATCATTGCCGTTCTAGAACTAAAGTCCTAGAACTGATTTTATATTAATCAGCAAAGCTGAGCGGAATTCTTGAATACTACCGGGAATAACAAATCTAGCCCTTTTGTCCTATAATGGACTCGCATTATGTTAACGTAGACTTTGGCTCTGCCAATCTTGCTTCAGCAAGAGAAGGCTAGTGAAAGGTTTTTTTTCGGTTTAGCAGGATGTTGATTTAAAATTCTCTCTCTTTTACTCATCTGAGCGAAACACGTAACGACTGAAGAGTAGCGAAAGGAGTTGTGTGTGGAGTGTCTAATGAATTGTTACTTTTGCGCCTGGTGAAGTTCATTTGCTACATATTATCAGCGCTAATTCTGAGTTTGTCAGGTGGAGTTCCTTGCGATGATGCTGAGCATTCAGCTATTGCCACAGAAAATGTATGTGAGCACTCTACGGATGGTCACGAACATGAGGATGATTCACAAAGTGCTGATCATTGCTCGCCCTTTTGCGTGTGCCTTTGTTGCAACGTACCTGTTGTAATTAATGAATACACAACCATCGCATCGTCGATTTTAATTGCAAACCAAAAAACACCAGCGAAATACGAAAATTTTTTTCCTTCAGGTATCCTGAATGCCATTTGGCGCCCCCCGCAATTGGCTTAGTCAGTTTTAAGCTTTGTATGGAATTTATTGACCTCTGGTTGATAGAGAATGTTATTCTATAATACAAAGTTTAAATCCCTCATGCCTTCAATCTGAAGGCACACTCTTGAGTATAATTATTGGCAAAAGCCGCAAATCTTGTTCTTGAAATAAAGGACGAGCTTATTAAACAAAATACAAGTATGATTAATCAAATAATATCGTTCTCGATAAAGAACAAACTAATTATAGGGTTGCTTACTATAGCACTTATAATTGGCGGTATTTGGAGTATTACTAAAGTTCCGCTCGATGCTGTACCAGACATTACTAACAATCAGGTGCAGGTCATTACACAGGCTCCAAATTTAGGAACTGAAGATATAGAGCAATTCGTTACCTATCCTGTAGAATTGGCCATGGCCAACTTGCCCGATGTAACCGAAATAAGGTCTATTTCGCGTTTTGGATTATCAGTAGTCACCATCGTTTTTGAAGACGATATGGGAACTTATTTGCCCAGACAACTGGTTGCCGAAAAACTTAATGAAGTAAAAGGAGAAATTCCAGCGGGATTTGGTGAACCTTCTATGGGACCAATCTCAACTGGATTAGGTGAAATTTACCAATATACCTTGAAAGTTGATTCTAATCATAAAGGACAATATTCACCATCTGAGTTACGAACCATGCAAGATTGGATTGTGCGAAGACAAATGGCCATGGTGCCAGGTGTTGTAGAAATAAACGCCATTGGTGGTCATATTAAACAATATGAAGTGGCGGTTAACCCAGACGAGCTTAAAGCAATTGGATTAACAATTACTGATATTTACAAAGCTCTTGAAAAGAATAACCAAAACACAGGAGGAGCTTATATTGAAAAGGATCACTTAGCGAATTTCATTAGGGGTGAAGGCCTAGCACGAAACTTAAAGGAAATTGAAAACATGTTGGTTAAAAACGTTAATGGCTTACCTATTCGAGTCAAAGATGTAGCAAAAGTGCAGTATGGAAAGGCTATTCGATATGGTGCTTTGACCCAAGATGGAGAAGGCGAAGTAGTTGGAGGCTTGGTAATGATGCTAAAAGGGGCAAACTCAAATGAGGTGATTGAAAGCGTAAAAGAGCGCATGAAAGAGATTCAAAAATCCTTACCTGATGGGGTGATTATTGAGCCCTTGTTAGACCGAAGTAAACTGATTGCAAAAACCACTGGTACGGTTAGTAACAACTTAATGGAAGGTGCTTTAATAGTGATTTTTGTTTTGGTTTTTCTACTTGGAAATTGGAGAGGAGGAGTCATTGTGGCATCTACGATTCCGCTTTCCTTGCTATTTGCATTTATAATGATGAATGTGTTTGACGTTTGGGCTAACCTGATGAGCCTAGGTGCTATTGACTTCGGCATTATTGTGGACGGGGCGGTTATAATAGTTGAAGGAACCGTCTTTTTGCTTCACGACAAATTATTGAAAAAGCAAACAGTTACTAAAGAAGTTCGAAACGAAGTTGCATTTACCGCTTCAAGCAAAATGATGAACTCTGCATTTTTTGGGCAACTCATTATTCTTATTGTTTTTATACCAATTCTCGCATTACAAGGGGTAGAGGGTAAAATGTTCAAGCCTATGGCACTAACCTTCATGTTTGCCATGATAGGGGTTATGATACTTTGTCTTACATACGTGCCTATGATGTCTGCATGGTTTATAAGAGTTGGAAACATCAATAAAACCTCTTGGGGAGACCGATTTGTAATATGGTTGGAGAATATTTATGAACCTATATTGGGTAAAGCTTTGAAACAAGGTAAATGGGTTGTTGGGTCGGCTGTTCTGTTACTGGGTTTTGCAGTTTTTACTTTTTCTCGTATGGGAGGTGAATTTATCCCGCAATTAGATGAAGGCGACATTGCTTTTCATGGAATATTGAAACCAGGGAGCTCTCTTTCGGAGACAATTGCTACCACAACCCTAATTGAAAAAACGGTAAAAGAAAAATTTCCAGAAGTTCAAAAAATTGTAAGTAGAATAGGAGTGGCAGAAGTTCCTACCGATCCCATGCCCATGGACTTGGCCGACATCTTCGTCATTTTGGCTCCAAAGGAGGAGTGGGTGACCACTGACTCTAAAGATAAGCTAGTTGGGTTGATGAAAGAAGAGCTTGAAAAGATACCTGGAGTAAATTATGAATTTACGCAGCCTATTGAGATGCGTTTTAATGAATTATTAGAAGGTGTGAGAGAGGATGTAGCTATAAAGCTTTATGGTGAAGATATCAATGTTTTAGCGACAAAAGCCGAAGAAATTTCTAAAATCATTGCAGGAACTGCTGGTATCGGAGACATGAAGGTTGAGGCAACTACTGGGCTACCTCAAATGACAGTAAAATACAATCGAAATAAACTCGCTCAATACGGACTTCATGTAACTGACATGAACATGCTTGTACAATCGGCTTTTGCTGGTGGCAAAGCAGGAGTGATTTTTGAAGGCGAAAAACGCTTTGATTTAGTTGTTCGCTTGGATGAAGAGCATAGAAAAAGCATGGATGACCTTAAAAATTTATACTTCAGCTTGGACAATGGATTACAGGTTCCGATAAAGGAGATTGCCGACATAAATTATCAACTTGGTTCAATGCAAATAAGCAGAGACAATACCAATCGTAGAACCTATGTGGGAATAAATGTGCGTGGCCGAGATATTAAAACATTAGTTGAAGAAATTCAACAAAAGTTAGATGCAAAGCTAGACCTTCCTCCTGGGTATTATATCCGCTATGGAGGAGCCTTTGAAAACCTTGAACGTGCAACTAATCGCTTACAATTAGTAGTACCTATAGCTTTAGGGCTAATATTCCTGCTCATATTCTTTGCTCTAAAGTCGGTCAAACAATCCCTTATGATATACATAGCAATTCCGCTGGCTACCATTGGAGGAATTTTTTCTTTATGGCTAAGAGATATGCCATTTAGTATTTCAGCAGGAGTAGGGTTCATCGTCCTATTTGGAGTTGCAGTACTAAACGGCTTGGTACTCATAAGCGCTTGGAATGAACTAAAAGAAGAAGGTGTTATCAATATAAACGAACGAATACGATTAGGCGCTAAACGTCGTATTAGACCGATATTGCTCACAGCCTTAACTGATGTTTTGGGCTTTTTACCGATGGCAGTTTCTTCTTCAGCAGGAGCCGAGGTACAACAACCTCTTGCTACCGTGGTAATCGGTGGGATGATAACAGCTACATTGCTTACACTTTTTGTCCTACCTATTTTGTATCACTGGGTAGAAAACAGAAGTTCCATAACTCCAGTTCCAAATGTATTTACTGTAATGATACTTATAGGCGGCCTAACAATTTTTTCTACCGATAGTTTGAATGCACAGGATAGTAAAAAGAAGGCAATTTCCTCAATCGAGGATGCTGTAACTTATGGTTTATCGAATAACGGCTTTGTACAAATCGCGAAAACAAATATTGAGTTGCAAGAACAAGGTAAAAAGGCAGCGTTCGATTTGGGGAAAACGGATTTCGCTGTACAATATGGGCAGTATAATAGCTATGAACGAGACTTTGCTCTTAGTATCAATCAGCAAATAAGCTTCCCGACTGTGTATTCCAATCAGAAAAATCTGGCAAAAGAAAAATCTGAAGGAAGCAAAATTCAACTTACTGCTACGGAAAACAGATTAAAACGAGATATCCGTGAAAGCTGGTTTCAATTGGCCTATTTGAAGGAAAAAGAAAAGTTGTTGTTGTATCAAGACAAAATTTATGAAAGGTTTCTACATGCGGCTTCTATTCGTTACGAGACAGAAGCTACTAGCTACTTAGAGAAGGCAGCTGCAGAAACCCGAGTAATGGAAATTAAAAATCAGTTAAATCTAATTGCTTCTGACATTACAATTCAAGAAAACAAGCTCAGGGTTTTATTAAACGATACAGTTGCTGTTGAGTTTTTACCAGAAAGGTTAGCTGAAAGAGACATGAATAATGTTTATGATTCAACCAAGCTCGTTAACAATCCATTATTGGCTTATACTAAAAAGCAAATTGATATTGCAAATGCCGAAAAATCGGTGCAATCGGCTAAAATGCTTCCTAATATTTCTGTTGGTTATTTCAATCAATCATTGATAGGAAGTCCTACTGAAGGCGGAAGTATTGCCACCGGCTCCGATCGTTTTTCAGGAATTCAGGCTGGGATTAGTATTCCATTGTTTTATGGTTCCTATAAGGCAGATATTAAATCGGCCAAATTAAAAAGGCAGATTGCTGAGACAAATGCCAATTATTACTCAATTATACTTCAAGGAAAGTACGAACAAAAAATGCAGGAAGTGCTTAAGTTCAAGAGTAGTCTGAATTATTACAAAGAAAAAGCAGTACCACAGGCTGATCTTGTTATTGCGAACGCCCAAAAGAGTTTTGAAAATGGCGCTATAAATTATATAGAGTACTTCCAAAATTTAAATCAGAGCATTCAATTAAAGTTCAACTACTTAAACACATTAAACGGTTATAATCAGGCGATTATAAACCTAGAACATCTTATTGGTCAATAATATTAAAGCGAATTAAAATGAAAAATTATATAAGATTATACGCAGTATGCATAACAATTGGTTTAATTCTAGCTGCATGCAACAATGATACAAATCACAACCATAATCATGAAGGAGAGCACAATCATGAACATGAAGAAGGTCATAATCACGAGCATCATCAAGAAGGCGAGTCCGCAACTCATGAACATAAGGACGAGCAGAGTCATGACCAAGGAGCAGAACCTGAACATCAAGAACACGGTGAAGGGCATGAAGAGGAAGTTCATTTTTCGGAAAAACAATTCCATATCTTAGATATGATAACAGATACACTTCCCATGCGGAATGTCAGCTCATATGTTGATGCAAGTGGTCGTTTAGAAGTGCCTCCTCAGAACGAAGCTACAGTAACAGCTATAATCGGAGCAAATGTTTCCAGCATTGAAGTAATAGAAGGGGATAAGGTTTCAAAAGGTCAAGTGTTAGCATACATAAGCCATCCAGACCTTATTAATCTTCAAACAGCTTATATTAATAGTTGGAGCCAATTACAATACTTGGAACTAGAGTATCAGAGACAAAAAAAACTCTACGAAGAAAAAGTAGGTTCTGGGAAAGAGTTTCAAAAAATCAAAGCTAATTACCAGTCAATGGTCGGGACGGTAAACGGGTACAAAGCGCAACTTAAATTAATGGGTCTTAATGTCGATAAAATAAAAAAAGGTGAAATTTATGAGTTGGTTCCTGTATCTAGCCCTCTTCAAGGGCATATACGACTAGTTGAAGTGAAAACAGGTCAATATGTTCAACCGCAAACTGAAATGTTTGAGATTGTAAATATTGATCATATTCATGCCGATTTTATGGTATTTGAAAAAGATATGCACCGAGTTAAGGAAGGGCAAAAGGTGAAGTTTTCTGTTGAATCAATGAAAAGAAAAGAGCTTGAGGCTACAATTTATTCTGTAGGAAAATCTTTTGAGGAAAATCCAAAAGCAATTCACATACATGCAGATATCGATAATAAAGAAGGTTTGCTTATTCCTGGGATGTATGTTCGCGGAAGAATTTCGGTTGAAGATAACCAAAGTTATGCACTCCCAGAAGCTGGACTGGTTAGGGAAGGGGATAAGCGTTTCTTATTTACAGCTAAAAAAGAAATGGATGATGGTGTCACAGAATGGACATTTAAACCCGTTGAAGTAATTGCTGGTACCAATGATAACGGTTGGATTGAAGTCAAACTGTTGAATCCGCTTCCTACAGGAACAATAGTAGCTTGGAATAATGCCTACTATTTGTTGGCGGAAATGAAAAAAGGAGAAGCAGAGCATAGTCACTAAAATGTACTTGAAATGAATTTTTATCAAATTGTTACACCGTTAATTACAATAGGCTACTTAATTATAGTTTTTGTATTGCGTTCAATTATCATTTGGCGCCAATCAGGAGTTAATCCTTTCGTATTTAGTTCAACAGAAAAAGCGCACGATTATTTAGGTTTTATCTACAAATTAACCGTTGCATTTATGGCCTTTACTATTGGGGTATATTCTTTTTCCTCAACACTATATAGTTTTCTGAATCCAATTTCATATTTAGATGAGGAAAACGTTAAAATAACAGGCGTAATACTATTAATATTCGCTTTCATTTGGACTTTAGTAGCACAAATTCAAATGTCAAATTCTTGGCGAATTGGAATTGATTATGATGAGAAAACTGAGCTTGTAAATAAAGGATTATTTAGCGTTTCTAGAAATCCGGTGTTCTTAGGAGTTGTCGTGTTTTACATTGGAGTTTTTTTGATACTTCCAAATTCGTTGAGTTTTACTTTGGTTTGCGTAATGCTTGTAACAGTCCAAGTTCAAGTCCGATTAGAAGAAGAGTATTTAACGGACTCTCATGGCGCTGAATACAAAGAATATCTAAAGAGCGTAAGAAGATGGCTTTGAGGTTTAAAACAATATACCATATTTCCAAAATGGATTGCCCTTCAGAAGAGCAGTTGATTCGGATGAAGCTATCCGAATATGATTCCATAGAACACCTTGATTTTAATATTGCAAACAGAAAACTATCCGTTATTCACAATGGCATTTCGACTGATATATTGAATTTACTTGAAGAATTGAAGTTAGATACCGAGTTGATTGCAGAATCAGAAACGAATGAGTCTTCAAGCAAATTAAATGAGTCCAGCAATGAACAAAAAATTCTTTGGGCAGTTCTTTTTATAAACTTCTCTTTTTTTTTAATTGAAATACTCTTTGGGTTGGTTTCTAAGTCAATGGGTTTGGTAGCTGATTCTTTAGATATGTTAGCTGATTCCATTGTATACGCACTTAGTTTAATAGCTGTTGGCCAATCTACTATTCGTAAAAAGACCGTTGCTAAATGGAGTGGTTATTTTCAAATTCTATTGGCTCTTATTGGTTTAAGTGAAGTAATTAGGCGATTTATCAGTTCTGAACAAATGCCTGTATTTCAGAGCATGATTGCAGTTTCATTTTTGGCCTTAGTGGCGAATGCTTTGTCTTTGTATTTAATCCAAAAAGCAAAGAGTAAAGAAGCGCATATGCAAGCCTCGGCAATCTTCACTTCTAATGACATAATCATAAACTTAGGGGTAATACTCGCAGGAGTACTTGTTTATTTGACCAACAGCCAATATCCAGACCTACTAATTGGAACAATAGTTTTTGTTATTGTTATTCAAGGAGCCATTAGAATACTAAAATTAGCACGGTAGCTTGATGAATAATCCTAATTCAACGCAGGCAATTTCAATAGGGCAGGGGCTTGGCCTCATTTCATGAAGGTTAAAAAGCAGCGAAAGCTTTTAAGCGGTGGCCGGTGTAAGCAAGCATGTCTGACGCGCGACGGAGGAGCAAGGAGTTTGCTTGTGCTGCAGGGCATTTAGGCTGTGCCTAAGTGAGCCAGATAGTGGGAGGGAAGCGTAACGCAGTCGCACTTTCCCGCTCAAACCTCCACAGGAGCTTTGCCGTCTGAAGGAAATATTACTAAGGATTGAACATTTAGTTCATTAACGTAAACCGAGCGCAGGCCAGAAGAAAATGCGGGCGAGGGTTGGGGTGAATTTCCAATTTAGCCTGAGCAGCTGTAATGCGAAAGGCGTGAAATTGGAAAGAGCGCGTGGAGCATATTTTCTTCTTGAACTTTTGTTTCGTTTTGTTTCAAGACAAAATGAAAGAATACAATAACGAAATCTTAAAAAGTCTACATAACATAATATTAAGCAACGTAATCAAAAAGCGCACGGGCAAAGCATGTGTATGAAGAACTGAGGAAGAATGACGAATTTGCTAATACTTATGCGTGCGGCTGGAAAAAGAGAGAGAATTTTACGGAATTAAAACCTAGTAATAAACTTCAATTGAAAACAAAACCTTGAAGCGCGTTGGCAAGCGTATGAAATTGTGCGTAGAAATTCTTTAGTAGCTTTTGAGCTAAAGAATTGATAAAGCAATTGAGTAGCCGAGCGGCTACTTAATATAATGTCTAATTATAGGACAATCCTAAATCGAAGACGAAATCTAAGATAACGAGAATTCAATATTTAACGTGAACTTGGATAATTGTACAGAATATTAAAATCTGACGGATGCGCGTGGGAAATGTGCGAGCTATTTACTTGGCTGCCGAGAGCCAAGCAAGTGAGGAACGAACGCAGACATAATGTATATTATAGTTGACAAACAATTTTGTGGGAAGGATTTAAACTTTAAGAATCTGCTAAGGGATTTGCTTTAACATAAAATCGACCGTTCTAGAACTAAAGTCCTAGAACTGATTTTATATTAACCACACGTGGACGCAAATCCCGGATAAGAACGTATATCTTAAAACCAGCCCTTTTGTCCTATAATTAACATTATGTTAACTAGGGTTTTTAACGATATACCCTATACACGTGGTGTTATCAATTTATACGCTGTACTTCTGCCTCCTCCAGGCATTTTAGAAAAGACTTTCTTCTTGAGTAAATCACTAATATCTCTTACAGCAGTATCCTTAGAACATTTACAAACCTTTCCATATTTGCTGGAAGAAATTCCACCATCAAAACCTTCAAGCATTTTACCAATTACTTTTTGCTGGCGTTCGTTCAAAATAGTTTTAGCGTGTTTATTCCAAAATTTGGATTTACCCATTACTTTCTCCAGAAGTTCTTCCGAATGGTCCAACGCAGAATCAAAGCAGTCCAAGAACCAATCAATCCATCGCGTAACGTCGATTCCTTTATCAGCATCTATTGGAGTCCATTTTAGGGTTTGGGTATTTTCCAGGATTTCATAATATGCTTTGCGTTGGCGTTCAATGGCTGCCGACATACTGTAAAATCGCATTGGGCTTTGGTCTGACTCTGTGAGACATATTTCACCTACGGCACGTGCAATACGACCGTTTCCGTCTTCAAACGGATGAATCGTTACCAACCACAAATGCGCTATGGCCGATTTAAGAATGGGATCAATGGATACGCTATTAAACCACTCTACAAATGATTTCATTTCTTTAGAAACGGTCTTAGCATTTGGCGCAACAAAATGGACTTTCTCCTTACCAATAGTCCCCGAAACAACTTGCATATCGCCTTTGTCGCCAGTTCGGTATTTACCAGTTGTTATTTTATAACCACCACTCATTCCAGTTGGAAACAAACCCGCCTGCCATTTACAAATTCGCCTTTCTGATAAAGGTTGCTGGTAATTCTGACTTGCGTCCAACATCATTTCTACCAAACCATCGATAGTAGCGTTTGACAGAATCATTCCTGGAATCTCTTTACCCAGTTTACGTGCAACACTAGAGCGAACCTCATTTTTGGGTAGCTTCTCCCCTTCTATTTCGGCGGTCATTTGAGCTTCGGCGGTCAACGATGCCAGTAAAGATTCTTCCTGCATTTCCCAGCCAATTGCGGTAAGTTTACCGAACAACACGCCTTGTTTTCGTCGCAACAAACCTAGTTTTATTCGTACGATTTTTTCGTCCCAAAAGAACTGTTGCCACTGCTTATGTTGCCAAATCCACATTTTATTCGCCTTAATTTATGCAACGAATGTACGATTTATTCGTTGGGTATTTTGCAACGATTAAACATCAATTATCATTTAGTACCCAACACCTATTTCGTATTCTATAAAAATGGCAACAGCACGAATGTCTATACGCTCCCAATCAAATTGTATTTCAAGGCAATATTCACCGCCTCCGTTCTACTGTTAACCATCAGCTTGCTGTAAATTCTTCTGAGGTGTGTTTTTGTGGTTGATTTAGACACAAACAATTTATCTGCTATTTCCTGGTCACTCCACCCTAGCGTTAAATAGGACATTACTTCCATCTCCCTTTTCGAAAGACTTAATAATTCTGGTGGCAATTCAAGTTGTTGTTTCGAGGCAAATATATTATTCAATATTTCCTCTTTATCGCCTAAGGCAATTTGCAGTTTTTCAAGTTCCTTTTCCACGTTGGTATTTATGTTTTCGAGGTCTTGGTTCTTCTTCTCAATTAACAAATTCTGCCCCTTCATTAAGTTAGCAATTTGCTTGTTTTGAGTATTCGCGCGATACAAAAAGTAAACGATAATAAACGAAAGTAAAAGCACAACTGCAATGGCGTTTCGTTGCAATTTATTACGCTCAATTTCAGCCTCTTGAGCAGATATTTCGAAATTCTTTTTTTCCAATTCTTTCTCTCGTTGCGCCGTTTCGTATTTCACGTCCATTTCGGCTATTTTTTCGTTAATATCTTCATTCAACAATTGCTCACGCTCTTCAAAAAACAGCTTATAATATCGGTGCGCCTTACTATAGTTGTTTAGCGCCTCATAGTTTTGAGAGAGAATCAAATACAAATCAGCAACATTACCTTTTAAGCCTAATTCTTGAGAAGAAGTAACTGCTTGCTCTGCATACTTTATGGATTTCGCGTATTCCTTAGACAAATAATAATGATTCGCTAAATCCAGCTCCGTTTCAGAAATACGAACCTTATTCCCTATTTCCTTCTCTATGCCATAGGCCTTATTTAGGAATTGTTCCGCTTTTTTGAAATCGCCTTTCTCACTATAACACAAGCCCATGTTATTGTACACAATACCCAAACCCGATTGGTGTCCAATAGTTAATTTTATTTCAGCTGACTGCTCGTAAGAAGCTAATGCCTTGTCGAATTGTTTTTGAATTCGAAAAACCTCCCCCATATTAGTCAGCGTAACTGAAATACCCATCGAATCATTATTGTTTTTAAAAACGGCCAAAGCTTCCAACTGCACATTTAACGCTTTCTGTAAATTACCTTGTTTTTTGTAAATAACTCCAATGTTGCCAAGTATGCCTGCATCTTTTATGGACAACTCACCATTTTTGTCCGAAATTTCAATGGCTTTATAAAAATTGGCAATCGCTTCGTCATAATCTGCCTTAAAATAGGATATACCTCCTTGGGTCATATAGCACATCTGCAGTCCTTCTAGCGCATCTTCATTTTTTGCAATCTGCGTTGCCTTATCAACTAATGCTATACTGAGCTGCATGTCTTTTCCAATTATTCGTTGAGCCTTTTTACACATAGCAATTACGCGCATGTTGGCATCTTCAATAGTGTTGTGAGCAGCAACAATGGAATCTAATTTTTGCGACAGTTGCGCAGTTAATTCCATAGAAAAAACAATCAGAAAAAAAATAGAAATTGACTTAAATAATCTAGTGTTCATTATTTCAAATTCAGCATGCAACTATAAACTCTTTCCAAGAAGGGTAATCCATTAAGAACCCAACACAAGAACGGACAATCTATTCAGTAACAGAATACATTTCATGGCTTCAAAAAAGTGCTCAAAAGGATGACAATAAATGAATGTACAAAGTCAATTATGACCGAGGAATTAATTGCAATTATACAAACGGACTTTTGCATTCTGAGCAATTACTTGGAATAAATAAAAGGACTATTTATTACGTATCCAAAAACAAGTAAAGACTTGATAATGTGTACTTTAAACCCTTCCTTTTATACCAATGGATTTATTTTGATGTTGCACTTAGTGCCTTTTTGTACAGAATTCGTTCATAAACCGATTCCATAGTTTTCAGCAGCAATGCAATCAGCACTTTTGCCGGAGAGATGGAGAATATCCACGATTGCTTCGGTAAATCTGGTTCGATAAAACCGCACTTTTCCGAAGTTAAAGGTTGAAAATCCTTTTTCAACATGAACAGGCAATGTTTTAGCCTGCTCTTCTAGAAGCGCGTAAATCGGTTCCATAAAATCCTGATTACTGCTTGAAGCAATAGTTGAAAACTCCTCGCTAATTTTAATCAGCAAATCCTCTATCAGCGTTTGCAAGATTGGGTTGGTCTAAATATTTATGAATGGTTTTTGCTACTTCTTCTAGGTTTTGCATGGGTCTAAGGTAACTTAATATAGGCTTTGTAGCTTCGCTTGACATTGCAATGTCACTGTACTTACAAGGAGAATCACAAAGAAAAAAGCCCCGTTAAACGAGGCTTTTTTATTAATTGAGTGAATATAATCCGCTTACATAGCCATTGACTCGTGAACTTCTACCCAGGCTCCATTATCCCAACCTAAATGCGGGTGATTTTCAAGTACCTTTTTTGCACCGGCCATATCATCCGCCTGAATAATACTGTATCCGGTAACACTGTTAGAACAGGCTCCATCAGTGCTCGAAGCTGTGAGTTTTTGACTTGCACAAAGAGGAGACCCCATTTCAACTAAGGAGCTACCTACTCGTTCTTGCCATTCCATCCAAGGTTTCATACCTTCTGCCATTTGCTCAGGTGTTGCGCTCGCCATTGCTTCCATTGATTCTGGCGTTGAGTGATACGTTACTAAAAAGTTTTTCATAATATAAATTTTAAGTGTTTCAAAGTTAAGACGACCGAAGGTAGAGAAATGAGACAATTCGCTCAAATTATTTTCAAACGCATTTATTTTTTGGTCAGGTAATGCCACAATTCCCCTTCAAAAGATTATGAAGGGGAAGTATCAGAAGTGCTAACGTAACTTTACGAGTTAGCTCTTAAACTACAAGGCAGAAATGGAACAATCTATCGTTCCATTTCTAGAAAACACCTTACCTTCTTACTATTGCATCTAAATCCGGTTGCTTGTCAATAAACAACGTGGCAGATTCAATAGAAACGTATTTATTGAAATTATTGCTGTACCGAATATTTCTAATGCGCAATGGTGTACCTGCAGGTTGCCGCGCAATGTAGCGTTTCATTTGAGGGGTTAATACTCTAGAGTTTGATATCAACGTGACCGATTTACCTCCCCTTGTGCACTCCAACGAAAATCCCCTTACTGGAAACCACCAGGTTTTCCTAAAATCGTTCTGACAAACAAACAATTGAACATCTCGTAGTAAGTCAACTTCTTTAATAATCGAATCCTGCTTCACATTGCCCACAAAGAGTATTGGTTTGGGCCGTTCAACGGTGTAATACAGTTTATTGAAAGCCATCCGCTGCTTTTCTCCATTCCAAGCATAAATGCTAAGCTTAACCACTCCAACATTGTAAGGGGTAATTTCAATTCGATTGCCCTCTCTGTATAGTCTAGCACCTTGAACCAAAATTTTACCAATTCGAGTCCCCGATTCGGGGGTTAGAATAGCAATATTAGGGATGTGTGGCGAAAAAAAAGAGTCTCTAAACAATACTCGCATGCTATCCAGTCCGCCTGCTACGTGGTATTCAATAACAGAAGGTGGCGCACTCCTATCCTGCCCTTTCGCGTGCAAAACAAGAAACACACACACCAGTAAAACCCATAAAATTTTTAGCCTTGCCATAGCTATATGTTCAGGAATTCACGCAGTTGAGCTTCACTCTCAAAATCAGCATCAACTACTTTCATTTTCAACACTACCGGGCTGCCATCTTCAACCTTAGCCAACGATTCAAATCCGCTGGGGTAGTATATCGCCAATTTATTTTGGTACGTTACCGTCCATAGTAAATTCTCGCTTTCTGGGTTAAATGACAATTGATTTGGATTGAAAATAGTGTACAACGCGTTCGTGTCTTTATCCACCAAATAAATGTTTTGGTAATTCAACAACGAATCCGGATGATTCTGGGTTTCATCTTGTAATTCTGCTAGCAATCGCTTGCCTTGTGGCAGGTTTCTAGGACAATCGCTATTATAAAACCCAAAACTAAGCACCTGAAATTGGCGCATTACTTTCCCTTTACTTGCATACGATTGGCCAGCCAAAGAACGCCGAAGACTATCTTGAACCCTTCGTGCATTCCACAGTTTTTCAAGCTTTGCAAATTTTGCTCGCCGAACGGCCGCGCGCTTTTCCATTCCCTCAATTAACTTTTTAGATTTCTGGTAACGTTTTTCAAATTCGGCAAGGGCCAAATCGTAATTATCTCCTTCAAATACAGGTTTGCAGACATACTCCACCTTCATATCTGGCTTGTTGAAATGCACAGCATAATTTCCGTTATCGCCTCTTGTAATATCCACTTTCGACCATTCATAAGCCGAGTATTCTGGTTTGAATTTGTCTTTATTCAATATTTGAAACATCAATCCATCATAGACCGCTAATTCGGGATAGACTTCCTCATCATAAATCACTCTAAAGTTTAATTCTCCTTCCTGAGCCAGCTCCGGTTGTACACCAATTTTTTTCATTTCTTCGTCCAGTTCACTTTCAATTACATTCAGCTGAATTCCTGCCTTGCGAACCAATGGCTCAATTCCTTTTGGATTTACAACTCCGTCTTTCTCTTTGAAATCCCATCTACCTTGCTTTTTATCGTATTGGTAAATATTGAATTTATCGACATCGTTTTCTGAGGCAAAATCAACGGTAATCGGGTTTTTGGGATTCACAAATACCGGTTTTCCGTCCAACTCGGCTCGCAACTCAAACATACCGGCAGATTCAAAGTGTTGCACTACCCCATTGCTATCGTAGGTCATAGGTACACCCGACAAAAACACATCGACCATATCGCGCATTTCGTTCAGCTTAAAAACTACCTCGCCTTCAATAGGGTTTCCGTTTTCATCAACAAGCGCATTCTTTGGAACTCGAATTATGGTTCCCTTTTCAGAAATCCACTCTATTCCTTTTTGGGGATTAACGGTAAAGGTTTCGTAATCGGTCGGTATGTTCGGAAACGGCCTAGTCCGTTTTGACGCCTCACAGATTGCCGTTTCTTCTTTAGTATCATTTGGTAAATACGTTTCTGCTGTTTTCGTTTCTCGTTGGCAACTCAACAATACATTTACCAATAAAATAACGATTGTAATTTTTCCTAATCTACTCTCCTTTCTCTCTCTCATAGCTCTCCTTTTTAATTTACCCTATAAAAACAACCTGATAATCAGAGGATTATTGCATGACTATCTTAGCATACACAAGAAACGAAGATGAAGAGTGTGTTCTAAGAACTACTATGTGAATCGGAATGGCTTATTTCGAAGAAACTTTTACCGCCCTGTAATTTTCGATGATATTACCTTTTTGAATTTGAATTACATACACTCCAATTGGGCCTGGTAATTCGAAGTCATGAAACGATTTATTCCTAATATCTTCGGTTGCAACCAACTGGCCTAAAGGATTTATAATCAAAATATTACAAGAACTTTCTGTTTTGAAATCTATATGTACTTTTCCGGTAGTTGGATTTGGAAATAAGTTTTGAAAAAAGTGGTTTTCGCCGATGAAATTTGGTAAGCCAGAAATAGCATTACAACTAGAAGTGTCAATGCAATTATTGTCGTTGATTTCAACAGCATAGGAACCATTCTTTGTAGCATTAAATCGTCGGTTTAATTCATTGGGAAGAATAGTGTACAAACTATTTGTACATTCTAACCATTGATAAGACCCCGTTGAAGATGAAGCCTGTAGCCCATTCAAGACCTGATTTACTAGTGTATCAACTGTTTTTATTGTTATGTTGGAGATAACAATACTATCACAACCTTTTTGATTGCGAATAGTGTCTTGGTATCTACCAGACCTTTTCCAAATTGCTTGAGTTGTAGGAGATTGATATGAAAAACAAGCGGTATCGAAGTATGAATAAACAGAAGTTTTACCTATTTCTAAATTAAGTGTCAGAACAGAATCACATCCGACTGAGTTTGCTATGGAATCTAAATAAATGCCACTCTGGGTGTACGTTTTATTGTTTAAAGGCCAAGTGAAGCTGTAACAAGAGAATGTACTGTCTTTAGAGTTGGATGATTTGTTTACAGTCAATTGAACTTTAGCCACAGAATCGCAGCCAAGAGAATTCATTATTGTATCCATATGCGTTCCTGAATTAGTGTACATTTTATTATTTACAGGCCAGATGTAACTTCCACAAGTAGTAATGGTGTCAGAAGAAGTAGAGGATTGATTGACTGTTAGAATTAGTTGAATTGAACTATCACAGCCAAGGTAATTATTTAATGTGTCGTAATATACACCGGTTTGAGTCCAAAGGTGAGATTTACTTGGAGATCGAAAAGAATCACAAGAGGTAATTCGCAATCGACTAGAGGAATTAGGTACAATTGTCAAATCCAAAGATCTAATAGAGTCACATCCATATTGGTTTTGCAAAGTATCATGATAGACCCCTGAGGCGGTATAGTTCTTTTGAGTTTGCGGCCACATATATTGACCACATACTTGAACTGTATCATAAAATCGATCTTTCCCTAATATCCTTAAGTCCAATTCACGGATAGTCCTACACAAAAAATGATTCACTACAGTATCGTAATAAATTCCTGTATTTCTGTAAATTTTATAGTCTATCCAGCGAATGGAATCACAAGCAACTATTTGTGGCTCTTTATTCAGCGTTGTTAAATTGATTTGGAGCTGTGTAAAAACTATACTGTCACATCCATTCGCTGCCATGTTTATTAACGTGTCACTCAACTCCGTATTCTGATAATACCATTGCCCCTTGTGCAAGATGCTATCACAACCTGATATCCGGAAGGTTTTTATGCCTGGCGAGCATATCTTATACTTTTTTAAGTCGATAAAAGCGGCCTTACCGTTATTTCCAAGAAAATCAAACTTTTTGGATATTGTATTCGTCGTTGGGTCAAATTCAAAAAGTGAACCCCACAGAGCCCCTCTATAAGTTGTAGTTCCGTATAGCTTTCCATTACTTCCTTCCAAAAGAATACTATTACTTCTTTCACCAATAATACCAGAAGTACTGGCCAACGGAACAATTGCACTGGAGCTGTCTATATATTCGAAAAGAACTCCGCCATTACCAGTTCCTCCCAATTGATTTATACCGTAATACCGACCATTAGTGTGTTGAATTATTCCACCTACACAATTAAAACCCGTTGTGTTATTAAAGGAAACTACGGTATCAAATACGCTGGTCGAAATGTTGTAAGTAAAAATTAAACCCTTGTCGAATGCCCCTCCTTTGGATGTCATACCCATTAATACCCCAGGCTTGTATTCATAAACGGCACTAATTGGCTTCATTCCAGTAGCAGAATCTTTAAAGCTTTTGAGTAATCGAACCACACCGTTTGTATCGTTCAATTCGTATAGCGCACCTTCACCGTGTACTCCTCGTTCATAGGTTAGACCGTATATTTTACCATTAGAAAACCTAGAGAACAGCCTAGGATGAATTCCATGAATTGAAGGATTCAAGGTTGCCACAATAGAATAAGCTCCAGTTTTATGATTTATCTCTAAAAATTTCGCTGTATCAACTTTTCTAGTAACCAATAAAGCCTTTCCATTAGCTGATAAAATTGGTCTAGAACCCTGTGCACAGCCATTAGTATCGCATGAGAAATGTAAAAGTGTTTCAGTTTTTTTTCTGGCAGGGTCGAATTTAAACACTGTACCCCCGTCATATAGTCCACCAGTGTATGTTTGACCAATAAAAGTCTCATCCGGCATTTTTAGCATAGAAGCCCTAGGTTGTGCCCCGTTTGGACTGCCCCCAAAATTTACTTTTTGATGTAATTCTTTAGTTTGGATATTAAATTCAAACAAAGATCCTTTTAAAGCCGCACCTCCCCCATAAGTGGTCCCTATAAGTATTCCAGGAACTCGTTCTACAAGTGTTCCGTATGCATATTTCCCTCGTTTGGTATTGTTCCAAGTGTACACGATTGAAAAACTTGATGTTTGAATGTCATATTCAAAGATCACATCCTTCGCTGGAAATGTCTGACTAGTTGCACAACCATACAGCTTACCGTTACTCGCTTGCATTAAATTTCCTCTTGGAGCTGAACCTTCTGTGGAACCATTGAAGCTTTTTAAAACACTATATACTCTTGAAATCGGATTAAATTCAAAAAAGACACCCTTTCCATGTAACCCACCTTCACTCGCTAAACCGTACAATAAGCCATTATTCGCCTCTAGTAGAGTCCCATAAGGAACTCCTCCAGTGCTTGGACTGTTAAAATCAAAAACCTTCCTCAGGGAGTCTTGTGCTGGGTCGTATTCCAATATTATTCCATCACCATTCAATCCACCTTTAGATGTTAATCCGTATATCTTTCCAGACCTGGTTCGTAATAACCCACCAATTGGCCTAGAACCATAATTGATACCATCTAAGTGCTTTATAACAGTTGGTCTGATTTGACTCCAACCCATGTGAAAAAAAGTACCATGCCCATTTGCTCCACCCTGCCAACACATACTATAAATGGAGCCATCAGGCATTATAAGCGGGGTGTTTTGATATGGAGAACCTTCGGTGGACGAATTAAATCTGTGACGAAGGGAAAGTGTTTTTAGTCCCGGGTGGAATCGAAAAAGGTATCCATTGGTAAAGCCATACATAGAGCCGTAGTAATCCATTTTCAGCGAGCCTCTGGCATTCCAACCCACAAATGGGGAATTTCCAAAGAATTCAGCCTCCTTTTCGTATTTATTCGTAATGGGGTCCCAACTAAACAATACGCTTTGCTGGTTCGCTCCTCCAGCGCTTGCGGTCCCATAATATTTACCGTTTGGAGCCTTTAAAAGCTCTACATAATAAGGATTCCAACCAGTTGTTTCTTCAAACTTATAGAGGACCTCTTGATTAAGTCCGTTGCTATCAGTCTTGTATATCAATCCTTTATCTGAAATACCTCCGGTTGTAGTTAAACCCCAAAACTCTTCTTTAGCTTGACTTTTTAAGAATTTTCCAAAGCAGAATAAGAGCAACACGAAAAGAAAATATGTTTTTAGATTGGCCATTTTTTTAAGCTTTATTTAGAATTTCAAATATAAACTCAAATGTGAAGTGAATTAAAAACCTATGTCGCAAAATGTAAATTCCAATCATTTAACGACCTTATGGCCGTACAATTTTTTCTTTGCTCTAACTAACCAATAGCCTGCATTTAATTTCATCACCAAACCTTGTTTGCTTTACATTTACAACAAAGATTTGCATAGTATGAATTACTTTATTTCAATAGCTCTTTCAGCAATAATTTCAGCTTTTACCTTTGCTTCTTCTGCCCAAACCACCAAAAAAGTTCTTTTCATTGGCAACAGCTACACCTACGTAAACAACTTGCCAAAAATGATAGCCGATGCCGCACTAACGACCGGTGACACATTGGTTCACTCAAGTCAAACCCCAGGAGGTGCAAGGTTCTTAAGCCACACTGCTAACCCAGTAGTTTTTACTGCTATTAAATCTCAAAACTGGGATTATGTAACCTTACAGGCGCAAAGCCAAGAGCCGTCGTTCGATTCACTGACAATTCATCAAGATGTTTTTCCACACGCAAAACGTTTGTGCGATAGCATTTATGCGGCGAATAAGTGCGTAAAACCCTTGTTCTACATGACTTGGGGTAGAAAAAATGGAGATTCTAGAAACTGTCAGGCAATTCCATGGGTTTGTACCTATGAAGGAATGGACGATTCATTGGCTTCTCGATACCAGTATATGGCAAATCAGAATAAAGCATTAGTTTCTCCGGTAGGACGTGTTTGGCGTTATTTGAGAAGAAATCATCCAACAATTGAGTTGTACTCTGCAGATGAATCTCACCCATCGGCAAATGGTACTTATGCCGCCATGTGCTCGTTTTACACCATGATTTTCAAAAAAGACCCAACAAACATCACCTTCGATGCTAGCTTAAAAGCCGCTGATGCCCTGACTATTCGTAATGCAGCTAAATTGGTGGTGTATGATTCGTTAGCTAAATGGAACGTAGGTAAATGGCCCTTAAAACCAACTGCCAATTTCTCCTCTAGCCTCTCTAACGATACCGTCCAGTTTTCTAACAATTCTCAAAAAGCAAATTCTTATTCGTGGAACTTTGGTGATGGCAACAATTCTACAGACAAGAACCCAAAGCACATTTATGGAGACACGGGGCGCTTTACCATTCAATTGTTGGCCTTTGCTTGCAACGCAACGGACACCTTTACACAAAGCATTTACATACCTCCTTCAACCATTATTGATACCTCTGATACAAACGACACTATCAAGGAAAAACCCAATGTATTGCCTATTAATTTGAAGACTGGTTCTCAAATTCAATTATTTCCAAACCCTGGAAGCAGTGCCATTGAAATTCGCGGTATTTCAATTGAAACAGACTATTCCATCATTAATCTTGAAGGATCTGTAATTGGTGCGGGTTCTGTAGGAACTAGCAAAACCAACATCAATGTTTCGAGTTTAGAAAACGGCTTGTATTTCATCGAACTTTCGAATGCCGAAGTGCGCAAAACAATAAAATGGATAAAACAATAACAACATGGGAATTCTACTAAATCAATTCAACAAATTCGAGTTTATCATTATGTTGATATGGCTAGCTCTGATGTTTGTCTTTTCTCTAGATGTTGCACCGATTGGACCAGTAGTTATAGCCGCGGGTAGTGCATTGTCATTTGGATATCTCCTTCAAGGAAGATTAGGTACAATGGTTTTAGCTGAGCACACGGTGTTGGTTCGCATGTTTCCAAGTATATTCGGGAACTTTTCGGCTATTTGTGTAATGGGTATTTTATTTAAGGTTATGCAATGGCCTGGAGCTTCGGTTATGGCCAATATTGGGATAATCGGAATGCTTATTTGCAGCTTGGCATTATTTTACACACCCATTCAAAATGAATTTTTACCTGTAATGCGAAAGTTCTTAATAAGGCTAGCTGTACTAGTTGGATTGTCGATTTATGTGGCTATCTAAAGCTGTCTCAGTCACAATTATAGTCCAACTACAAGGCATAGCACGTTCTATTTAGTATATCGTTGATTATCAATAATCTAAATGCTAACTAAGAAAATGTTTAATGCCTAATTTAAATTCACATAGGTTTAGCAAGAAATGTATTGAGGAAACTTTTGAGTATAAATTGTAGTGAACGTCAACTTAATGACTGGGGTATCAACCGAATTTAGATAATCGGTCGGCCAACACTTTTCCAACTCGTTCCACTACTCCTACAACCAAGGCATTCCCCATAAAAAACGCACGTTTAGTTGCCGCCATTGAAATTAAATTTCCGTCAACCTCTCCTGTTTCTGTGTGGCCCTTCGGAAACATATTGAGTAATTCCAATTCCTCAGGAACAAGCCTTCTGTATCCATTTCCGTTGTCAATCAAATGCTTAAAACGCGAAGCCCCTGGCCCACCCTCGCTGGTAATAATGGTTCTAGACGGTTTCTCAATATCGTCTAATAACTGCATTGGACCTTCTTTGTAGTAGAACGTTCCTTTACTAGAGATTCGCTCTTCCGCTTTTCTACCTTTTAGGTAGCGCCATTTATCCAGTTCAGTTTCAAGAATAAGAACGTCTCCTTCCCGCTTTATTTCTTTTGATGTTTCAAAACCCGGCATGACCAACTTTTGCAATGGTTTTTTCAGCTGTTGCTTTGGCGTGACATAAAAACTATCCGCGACTTCCTCTTCTGGAATGAGCACATGCTTTAGTAGGTGATGTGGAGCAAAATCAGAAGGATGAATTCCTTCCGTTCTTGGCTCTACCGAATGCATAAAAACGTCTGAACCAATGCACACACCGGCATCTAAAAACTTGCCGTGTTCAAAGTTTTTTGACAAACTTCCCAAATTATCAATCAACTGAATATGAGTTAATTCAGAAGCTTTATTTAATGGAAAACATTCACTGAAAACACCAGAATATTCCAACCATTTTTCTGGATTTTCTATTCTAATTGAACTACTGCTATGGTAGGCTAAAATGTAAACTCGTTTTCTACGCTGGGGCATCCCATATTCGGCGGCATTAATAACCCGCCACTCCACAGAATATCCCAAATCAGAAAGTGAACGCAGCATAATTGCAAAATCGCGACCCCGCTGATCAGTAGGTGACTTTATGAGTCGGTCCACATTCTCCAAAAAAATCATTTTTGGACGTTTTGCCTGTACTATTTTATGAATGTTCCACCACAGAACGCCTTTCTTACCTTGAATACCGTTGGTATTGACTCCTGCTACTGAATAATCTTGGCACGGGAAACCTCCAACCAACAAGTCATGGTTTGGTATGTTGGCATCTACTTGTTTGTCTGTTAAATTAGGTGAGGCAACTGTTGCAATATCATTTGGGTAATGATTGGCTGCTGGCCAACGATTTTGATAGACCGAATTCGCCTCCTGCTTAAGCCCTTCTTTTTTGGAACTAGGCTCCCATTGGTTACTCCAAACTACCTCAAACGGTGAATCTAAGTCCTTTTTATAGCCGCTAGAGGCGCTTTTACCATTAAAACCTTCCAAACCTAATCGGAAGCCTCCAACACCGGCAAACAGCTCTACAACGCGTATGTTTTGTTTCTTTTTGATGGTTTTTTTTCTAAGGCTCAAAAATCTAACTATAGACGACAGGTTTTGATATTTCCATGAGTTTTTTAATAACGACTTTTCAATTGATGAATCAAATAAAAACGAACTATTAAATAGTGACCTACTAACCTGTAAAAAGCCGCTATTCAGAATGAGCTTAACGGTTTGTGATTCCATCACGAACAGATATCTATTTAACCTTTGTTCGAACGACAGTTTATTTGAGCTTTTACAATTACAAAGAAGCCGGGTACATTACTATTTTTTAATAGTATAAAACAATCCTACGGCAATGAAATCGTCTCGCAATTAATTTTCTACATGAACATACTCCGCAAAGACACTCACTTTTCCAAAATTCCTATGGATTCCTCCTCCGAAAACCACCCCAATGGCTTCGTGAATACTATTATGCTCCGTCCCTGATGTATAATTAAGTCCAATTGCCGGAAAATCACCTACCCATAGAGTCTCGAATATGTAATGACCTACAAAATCAATGTCAATAACTTCTATTGAACCTTTTTTCAAATCATTCGGAGTACTCAGCTACATTTGTTCCACCAAAAATTGACAACTATGAAAACTATTTCCTCTTCCCTTTTACTTCTATTAATTTCTATTCAAACGATAGCACAATGGGACACAGTGGTAACTGTCGATAATCCAATATGGTGTTTAAAAGAATTTGACAGCACCCTGTTTGTTGGCGGGAACTTCACCGAGGTTAATGGGGTTGAAAATTTGTGGACGTTTCAATACGATGGCACAAAAACCTTATACCACACCACTAAAATAGCTGGTTCAGGTCCTGATAATTTTGAAGTTTTCGATAATAAAATATACACTGTTGGGTCCATGCAAATTAGCGGAACCATAGGGGTGGCCGTGTGGGACGGTTCGAAATGGATAAACGGCGGAGGAACTAGTTACAGCCACGGTGCAATCTATAACGACAAGGGTACTTTATACGTAGTTACTGACAATGGCCATATTCGATCCAGAACAGCTAGCACTTCTTTCACAACTTTTTTGGACATGAACGGAAATGGTGTTATAGCAGAAATGATTAGATACAAAAACAAGCTGATTTTTGCGGGTGGTTTTACTTCTATTGGAGGGGTTACAGCAAATAATATTGCAAGTTGGGATGGACAAAACTGGTCTGCGTTAGGTGATGGACTTGATGAAAATATATTGTGTCTAGAAGTATATAACGATAAACTGTACGCAGGAGGACTCTTCCATAATTCTGGAACAAAAAAAGTTGAGGGGCTGGCGGTTTGGGATGGAACCAGTTGGGCTGAAGTTGGTGGGGGAATTAACCCGGATTCTATTTTGAACGGAGTTTATGATGTCATAAGCTTTGACGAAAAACTTTGGGCGATGGGTGATTTCACACAAATAGAGGGCATAAACGTGAATAAAGTCGCCACCTGGAACGACACCATCTGGGATGACCCAAAATTCCCAAAAACAGAAGCGGTAGTTAGTACGGCTGGTACATTCAATAACCACTTGTACTTAGGAACTTTTGATTATAACAACGATAATTACGTATTTGGGATAAAAGGAGTCAACAGCCCAACGAATGTGAACGACTTCCATAAAACTAAAAACAACAAAACAATAACATTTTACCCCAACCCAAATCGAGGAGTGTTTTCAGTACACATTGAGCAGGAGAACAATGAGCCGATAACCTACCAACTGTATTCAGTAACAGGTGAAATCGTTTATGAAACGAAAAATAATAATTCGAAAGACTTGGTTATAAGTAATATATCCACTGGTGTCTATATACTAAAAGCAGCTAGCGCTTCTTCCTACTTTTCCAGCAAGCAAATTATTGTACACTAATTTTGCAGAACAGCTATAATGTCCTCTCTTCCATCATAAACTGTTAAGCCACTAGAGTCATTCGAGCGGAGAATTAAAGGGAAATTTCGGTAAATTGAGGTAAACATTTTTCGGTAATTGTCGCAGGCTTCAATCGATTGAAACAATGCGAAGTTCACTTCCAAAATAGCTATTGTAATGTTCTCATTGTTCAACTTAATGTTTTCGAATTTCATAACTCCAGGCTTTAAAAACAGAAGAAAAGTAAAGTGGTAAAAGTTTGGATTGCACTCTTGCCCGTGTAAACGCCTAGAATTTTACGTAGTACTACGTAGAAGAAATTGGTTAATTGAGACGTTTTGGAGTGCTATTTACTTGAAAACTGTTGTTGAGGACGAAAAATTTGATTAGTCAGCGCATAGATAACCAGGCCCGCCATATTTTTTGAATTCGTTTTGGCTAGCAAATTTCTCCTGTGTGACTCTATAGTTCGGATGCCTAAATTGAGTTTATCAGCAATTTCTTTCGATTCGTATTCCTCGCAAATCAATTTCAAAACCTCTTTTTCTCTATCGGTTAGTAATTCCTCAGAAACAGAAATAGACTTCTGGTTGTTATTAGAAATTGAACTTAGTCGAATCATTTCATAGATTTTCTCTGTAAAATACTTACCCGTTTCTGCAATTTTCCGGAGACCGTGTTCCAATTCGGCTGGTTTTGTATTCTTTTTGAAATAGGCACTCGCATTGAGTGAAATCATTAGATTGACCAGAGCTGGAGTATAATGCATAGACAAAATAGCAACATGAATCGTTGGATAATTCCGAACTAGCCTTTTCGACGTTTCTACACCATCCATTTCCTCCATGTTCATATCCAAGAGTACAATTTGGGGTAACTGGTGGGTCGTTTTTTCTTTAAGTATATCCAATAGGTCTCTTCCACTCTCCGCCTCAAAATCAACCGCCATTCCTTCAAACGAAGAGATAATCATCCGAAATCCCTTGCGAACCAATTCCTGGTCATCAACTAACGCTATACGAACAGTTTTTTGAGTCATAGTTAATCGTTTAGTTTAAATGTCATTCCCTTCTTTGGGCTAGAAATCAATTCGTATGTAGCATTTAGATAATCTACTCTGCTCATGATACTTCGAATACCCAGCCCGTTGTTCATAGCATGTTCTACATTGAAACCCGCTCCATTATCACTATACAGGATTGAAATACTCTTAGGCCCCATTTCTACATGTAGCTTGACATCACTTGCTTTGGCATACTTCAACGTATTGTGAATCAATTCGTGAATAATGCGATAAACACCCAATTCGTTTTCCATATTTCTTGGACCGGAGTTGCTATTCAGCCAGGTGTATTCAATAGCTAGTTCGTCTGTTTTATTAATCACCTCCACTATTCCATTTACCGCCTGAATTAGGCCTGCATGTTCTAAATCCGGTGGAACCAAACCGTGTGAAATATTTTCTGTGGATTTGATGAGTTTTTCTATGGTTTCGGAAATTAGAGCCGTTTCTTCCTGATTTTCATTCTTATTTACACGCTTTAGGTGTTCAATAGAAATTTGGAGCACAGCCAATTTGCTACTCAATTCGTCGTGAATTGCTCTTGCAATTTTTTCGCGTTCTTGGTCTTGGCCTCTAACCAACGATTCCAGCAATTCTGTTTTTCGTTTCAATTCCAGCTTACTAGTTTTGAGCAGCTGGTCAGACAAACGCTTACGATAGAAAAAGTACAATAAAGCAACCCCTGCAGACATAAACAACGTGAAAAAACTTCCGGCTAATATGAGCCAGAAAATTTCTTCCTTGGTGAAACTAACTTCCATATACCAACTAACAAAATACTATAAAAAAGAAAATTTAATAATCCATTGAATAACCAAAGAATGTTTCCTCGGACATTTGGAATATGAACCATCATATAATTACTCATTAGATAAATAAAAAACTGACCACTGAATAATAAAAGAATCCCAGTATTTATCAGAAGAAGACTCTCCTTTTGAGTTTCTTTTTTGGTTACATCTTTCAACGCTCTTATCTCTCGTATATAATAGTAAATGGACAATCCAGACATGTACAAACACTCCATGGATTTGGTAATTGAGTTATAACCGCTTAAAGGTTCTATATAGATTGAACTGTAAACCATTAGAGCAAGTAGCAGAATAATAAAAGCCAAAGCCCAATCCACACGTTGACGGGTAGGGTTTAATTTTAATACATGATAATAGAACAAGGATAGTAGAGTGAATTCACCAAATGTATATACACGAAGAATCCATAAGTTATTTATCCCTCCGATTGCTAAAAAGGTTGAAACAAGCTGGCATATCAATGCTATAAAGCAAAAGAGAATTATAAATGGCACCTTTGATTTTAAAAGTTGAAAGTTCAGCACACAAATTGTACAAATGATAACCAACAAAATTGTAATGAGAATTCCAAGTAGTTTTAAAAGCAAAAGTGCCATCTAGGAGTCTTTAGAACCTTGATTATACTAAAGGGCTACTTGTGTCGCAATTCGAAGGACATGGCACGGTAAAATCGTAAATCATTGTATTGGTGCCTGTTCCGATAATATCGATTTGGTTTCCTGAACCGTCATCCTTGGTACCAACTACAACTAGCTTAACTTCTGATTCTTCCGAGTTATGAGCAAGGTACACTCGAATACCCTCAACAAGATCATTAGCCTTCAACTCTGCCACGGCATCTGTAGGAATTAAAAAACCTTTATACAGGTCTATTGCAGTTCCTTTTTCCGCTGAGGTTTTGTTTCTCCATTCATCACATAAATCTTGCGCTTCGGTAACAGTTAAATGTTGTGCACTCATAATTTCTATATTTTTTTAAAGTTTATCAAGTATAACTAAAACGTTCTTTCAATTTTTAATCTCTCCGTAGTACTACGTAGAGATTTTATGTTCTTTTCATAACTACTCGATAACCTGCAGTTATGTCCGTTTATAAACCCTTACACATTTAGTTGATCATTAAGCGGTTTACGTTGCCACTATTAACAAAAAAGTCCTTGCTTTCGCAAGGACTTCAAAGGGTACAGCTGGGCCCATTTCGCTGTTCTTTGTTTTGGTTGGTTAAAATTGGTAAATGATGCTCTGAGTTTAAGGCTGTTGTGTTGTTTAAAAACGCAAATCAGAATACATTATCAGAACCAGCTTATTATCGATACTTCGAATGTAGAGCTAGATTAGCGTGGTTTAATGTTTCTACGTAGTACTACGTAGAAATTTCCGTGGTAGTACGGAGAGAGAGGATTGGATTATTCGATTTTAAAGCCTAGCGCAAGCCCCAGCCCTAAGTTTGTTTCGTAGCCTGTTTGAATACTAAATTTATTTAAGCGGTATGAAAACAAAAGGCCTACTCCATTAGGAGATTTTAAATTTATAATTGGATTCTCGACAATTGAATATACAATAGCCGCAGTGTACTTTGATTTAATTGTGAAGCCACCCCCGACAATACCACCAAACTTGGTAAGCTCTCTATTTGTAAGCGAACCATGAACGAAGACCCAGCGATATTTATTAAAAGGATTCATGGAGAAGCCAATTGCCATACTATTACTCGAATAATACCCTCCTAGAAGGTATAAAGGAAGAGTTTTCTTCAATTTAGGCTCTTTTCGATTCAGTACTGTTATTACCGAATCAATCTTAGAATTAGATGCTTCAATATTTCTTTCAAGAATGTTTAAATAGCCTAATAAGGAATCTTGATTCACTTTGCGTTCAAGAGAGCTTTGTTCTCTTAGCATAGATGCGCGTCTGTTCCATAATATCCCTGCTAATCTGTTCAGTTCAACGGTCATGGCAGAAGCTGAGTGATTTCCTTTTTTAACCATATCAAATTCTGAGAATAAATGTTTCTTTTCCACCAGAATTGAGTCACCGAATGTCAAACAATTACAGTTTTCAACTGTGTTTAATAACTCCTTCAGGTATTCAATCTCCATATATCTTCCTGCCGTATCTGCGGAGGATAATTTGGATGTTAATTTTTCAGTGGAGAAAATTGTTGTAGAAAGCAATTCAGTACTACAACTATCTTGTGCATTTACTTTCAGGATGATCAGAAAAATGAGACCTATCGAAAAATAAAATTTAACCTTCATTCTGGTAAGGGATTATGAATTGGTTTTACATAATACAAGTCTATCAGCTTCTTAATAGATGCAGAATCTAATGTCCTACGTGATTCTAGAACAACAGAATTACCAAGAGAATTGATGTTCTTGTTTATGGTTACCTGATTTTCTTTGAGCTTGGAAATAATATGTGTAAGTGAATCGCTATCTGAAGAAACTTGAACAAAGCTTTTTACTACTATGGTGTCTCTACCATAAAGCATGAACTTAATAGAATCCAGTAAATTATTTTGTTCTTCTAAAATAATGTTGGTCGATTCGAAATGTAAATTAGTGTTGCTGATTTTGCTAGGTTCTGAATCAGAAAATGGATTTGGGGTAAATGGATGATTTATATCAAAGGATAAAAACTCCGCCGGCATAAGCGTTGGCAAAATAATAATGGAAATAAAATATAATAACGCTCGTACTTCCTTTTGTAGAGTTAATGGGTAAAATATTGTGGTTTTATTTAAAAAAATCGAATGCTCTTTGGCAAGTTGTTGTCTATGATTTGATGCAATAAATTGCCCTTTGGGAAGTAATTTTTGCAAATGGATGTAATACCAAATACACATAAATAATAACAAGGTAAAAGCTAAAATAATTAGCCCCGAAAAATTAGTTTTCATCATTAATTTGCGCCATGCTTCTCCAAAGTTATCTTCATAGGCTTTAAGTAGATTTAATTCCCTTTTGTTGCGCGAGTCTAATTCTGTCAACCATGTAACTCGACTCAAGCTGTCTGATTTGAGTGCGTCTTTTTGTGCCATTAAGTCCTTAAAGTAGTTGGATATTTTTTGAAAGGAAATATCATCTGTGTTTTTGCTCAACTGATAGTTGTACATTAAGTCCTGTAAAATCTGGTAATCTGAGTTTTTCGTAATAGAATCAGATGAAGATTTAGTAGCTCTAGCTGCGGTTTTCAGCCAACTGATAGTACCTTTATTTCGTTCAATTTCTTTTTGAAGTTCAAGTCTGACCTTCAAAAATTTCAATCCGGATTGGTCAACCGCAACACATTCATTGTGCATTTTTAGTAGTGCAAAAACCACTAATATTAAAACGAACCAAAAAACTGTTATAAATTCCCAGCAGGAATAATTTAGAATAAAGCTATACGTACTTTTCTTGTAGTTCAATCGTTTCTTTACCAACTTAGTTGTAGATAACCTGAGGACTAAAAAAAATCCAACTAAGACGCTGCAACCAATTAAAACGGCACTCCACAACAAAAGAACATTTGAACTTTCACTGTATTCAAAAAATAAAAGGTAGAATGCAATTAAATAAAAAGCACCTGTTCCTGAGCCTAAAAAAAGTATCACTCTTTTCCATTTTGTAGACTCTCCAGCTAATATTTTTAATGAAAGTACCGCTCTATTCTTTGGGTAAAAGAACCATAGAAAGCACAGCAAAACAGGTAAACAGAAATAGAGAAATTTAAAAATGGAAAACGTTATTCCTATATTTTCAAAATCAAATTCAAGGAGAGATTCAAGAATAATGTAATTGACTAATCCAAAGGATGAAATCCCTAGAATTAGGTAAATAATGAATTCCAATCCTTGCGCTGATATCCCCTTTTCCGCGGATTCTTTCATTCCCTTGATTTTATCGAATCAAATAATTTTTTATAAAAGCATCTAAATCAGTACGTTTTACCTCTGAGAGCTCGGTCCCTAACTCTTTAAGAGCTTGAAGATTCTCAGGTGAAGCATCGTCCATTTGAGCATTTACATCTTGTGGTAGCGCAGTATTAATTCGCAGGTATTGATTCGGGTTTTGTGTCGTTTCATAAATCTGCTTTAATTGGTAATGAACAGTTTCTGAAACTCCCGACATCATAATATCAAGACTTGGAACTATCCAATCTATCATACCAAAGTCCTTTGCCTCTGAGTAAGAATAAGACTTCTTTGCATAGCCAGTGCCTAACGAAAGAATAGCCATGCTTTTTGCTGTAGGCTTTTTATCAAATTTGCGAACATCTGAGTACGCGCACAAAGCAGGATTGTTGGCAAACAAACCTCCGTCAATCAATGGATAAACTACGTTGGTCATTGATTTGATTCTAGCGCATTCAAAATACGTTGGGGCAGCTCCTGTAGCACGAGCAACATCTCTAACATAAAAGTCGCGGGACTTACCTCTTGTGTCGTGTTGTCTAAAAAACTTTGCCTCTCTTCGTTTTATATCGTAAGCGGTCACAAGGCATGGCTTTAACAATTCACTCAATTTAACGTCACCAAAATAATCCTCCAACGCCTCTTCTATTCCAGCAGAGGGATACTTTTCATCAGTTAATCCTCCGGCAGTTCTTAGCTTATGAAAAAGCGGGATATCAAAAATATCATCTCCCCTTTCCATGTATAAATTGACCACTTCTTGCGCAGTAAATTTTGGCCGTTTACTACTATCTGGTGCTAAATACGCACAGGACAATATCCCGCCAGTGCTTGTTCCGGCGATAAAGTCGAAATAATCGGCAATCCTAGCTTCTTGATTACCAGTCAGTTCTTGGATTTTTTGTTCCACATAAACTAGCACCTGACCGGGAATAACTCCTCGTATTCCACCGCCGTCGATAGAAAGTATTCTAACTTTATTATTGTTTTCTGAAGACATAATTTTGATTTTTTGATTATCCTGGAATTGCATCTTCCAATGCCGTTTCTACGTTTTTCCCTTTCAGCATTGCACCAACCACAATGTGTAAAAACCCTTGATGACGAATCGCTCCGCGATTTCAGGTAAATAAGGAATGTCTATTTTTTTGTTCAAAAACTTAGTCAGCGAACCAATAAGTCGATTCTTTTCGGAATTATCCAATCCTCCTTCTAAGTCGCGAACCGATAGGTAAATTTCGTTGGGCAAATTGCTGTAAAGAAGTTCATCTAATTTTCGAACTATTTTCACGAAAACGATAAGCTCTTTGTCTTCGTTCAAAAAAGGCAAGTTTCGCTCAACTTGCAGTTTTTTGGCAATGCGTTCTATTTCTGAATCATTCAATAACCGAGAGCCTTCGGCATCTCGTTTTATTTGACTCCATTGTTCTTCTGTGAGTTGTAGTACGGGCATTTGTATTGAATTTTTTGTTCAACACCGAATGTAAATTGATATACCTTAAGGATTTGATTATCTAGGCGTTACTACGTAGAAATTTCCGTAGTACTACGGAGGGGGATTGGGCTACAAAAATATTACATCTCACGTGCCTTGGTCTCTTGTGTAGAATTCAATGACATTTTTAGTTCGCATTATTTTTTGGAATATCCCCAAGCTTATACCATTCCCAAAGTGACATAAAAATTATTACTACGAAGAGAATGAATAATGCACTAAAATCAAGAGGTTTTGGAAGTGAAAAAGAACCTGTACTAAACGTAAATATACCCGTGGTCAAGATTATCCATTTCAAAGTATTCCCAAGTATCACTGTCATTGTTAACGTGTTATTTCCTCCTTCTTTGTAAGTGTATATAAGTCCACTGATACATACAGCCATAAGTAAAACTAAAATTTGTATTGTAGATTTTATTGGATATTCATAATCCCAAATATTATAGTCTTTACCATTTTTACCATTTTGGATTTCATTATTCACAAAGGAATTCATCATTCTAACTCTTTTCGAATACCAAGCATTCTTCTCTTTTTCATCATTTCCTTTTGGCCAGAAAAAGAGAGATATTGTTTCAGGTGCGTGTTTTTTATATGCTGAGCGATTTATTCCCCTAAGAATCGAGTGCATTGCTTCGTTCTCATTAACTCCTCCTGCGCCAGTCCCGATTATTGGTATTGCTAAATGCTTGATTTTTTTATCATCACTAATTTTGCATAGCTCAGAAATTCCTTTAAATATTATTTCATCCTTTCTACTTCTTAATAATTCTATTTCTTCCTCATTATCAGGTATAGCATCTATTCCAGCCAACACGAATATTCTGTTTGAGTTTAATTGAATATTTTCTATTTCATCAACCCAATTATCAAATAACCCATTACAACTGTGTTTGTGTTTTAGTTTTTCAAGTGCATCGTAAAGTTTGATTGAGTCATTCTTAAGCTTCTTTCTAAGTTGAAAATCTAATGATTGACTTCCTGGGTTATCGTGATGTGGATGTCTTAAATCACATTTTACTGAAATAGCTATACCCCGCGCTTCACTATTTTTTAGTCCCTTTTTAAATGAAAACAAATCTCCTTTTTCATACATTACGGTAGTTTTCCCTAATGTGTATAGCTTATTTCCAGATGGATTCTTATATACGATAGGACATAGATATACCTTGTTTACCATTGTTAGAATGGAGATTAGTACCACAGCAATCGTAATTATCAAAAACAAGATTCTTTTTAAATCAATCATTCTAAATTTTCAATATTGTGTCGAATGGTAAATTTAAACTGGCATTGCATTCTGAAGGTTTTTTACTTGTACACCTTGCAGGGCACAATGTTGCCTCTTTTTACTATCCAATTGGCCTTTAAACCAAGTGTGTCAATTTTTTTAATCTCAATTTTACTTGTGGGATTGTGAATTTCGGGAACAATTAGATTATGCGAATAAATCATTATTTCTGTTCCTTTTGAAGCACTAGCTGCGTGATAATTCAATTCGTAAGTCCTTTGTAGAAATGGTTGATATAGGTTTCTGATATTTAAATCATTATCATAAGATACCAGCCAATATCTGTTTTTCAATTGGGCAATCAACTGTGAAATCTGCTGGTGGTCTGCGTGTTCGTAGAAATTTATGTAAAGATCTTTGCCTTTATTATAATAAGGTGGGTCGAAATAAAATAGTGTTTTTTGAGGTAGTTCCTTATCTAATTTTTGTGTTAATTCAACTGCATCTAAATTGTACAAAGAAATCCGGTTTTTGTACCGACTAATTTTTCTAATTCGCTTTATTAAATCTTCTTTATTAAAGCGAGCGTCCATTTTCCAATTACCACCTTGATTTTTACCTCCAATTACCCCTGCTTTTAATATTCCTGACCTATTGGTTCTATTAAGGAAAAAGGTAGAAAAACCGATTTCAAGATTGCTATAGTCGTTTGGGTTTTTCTGAACTTCTTTCTGCTTCTCCCAATTTTTGACAGTAACTTCAGTCTGCAATATTATCTCGCACAGTTCGTCAGTCTTGTTTAATACGCAATCCCAAAACGCATAAATTCTTAGGTCATAATCGTTAATATGGATTCTACTAACGTACTCATTGAATAATAAGGTAAGGGCGACTGAAGCTCCACCTGCATATGGCTCAACGTAATGACCATCGGTTATTAAATTATAGTCAATAAGTAATTGAACATAATGCGATAACTTTCCTTTACCACCCGGGTACCGGAGTGGGGAATAGAAGTTTGTTCTTAAATTAATTCCCATAGTTTTACGAAAAATATTTCTAAATTATCCCAATTTTTCTTCAGCTGTTCAGCTTCAGGGTAAAAATCTTTGTTATGAACAAATGCGTTGAATGTATCTATTGAAAAAATACTATCCTTCATAGTTGAGGCAGTGTAAGCTCCTTTCAGCTTGTTTTTGTCAAGGATTCCATTACCCTCTAAGTTGGAAGCAACTGATTTAAGTTTGTGGCTTAACTTGCTGTTATTGTTAACTCCTGCCATAGGGTTTTTTTCTATGAAACTATCCATTGACAACTCAATAAACACTCTGAACGCAATGGCTCCCGAGTTCTCGAAATCTCTTAAATCAAGATCTTTTAGTTCGTGATATATCTTATTAACTCTTGGCTGACTTATTGGAATTATTGTGCTCTTAGGAATTATTGTGTGCCGTTTAGAAATTATGGTTTTACTTTTTTTACCTTTAGGTATAGACTTTTTCGGGTCGGCTTTTTCGGGTCTTGTTGTGCTAATTAGTTCCCAATTTGCAGTGAGTTCTTGTGTTTTATCAGGTAAGTCAGATTTTTTAAAAGTTTCAAGATAAGTAAGTCGATCATCCTTGTAGTATATGTTTTTTACTGTAAATTCTTTTCTTAATAAATCACTGGCAGCTTTACTTAAAGGTTTAGCTACTTCAGCTGGTTCGAACCTTGTAATTACTTTCCCATCCTTAATATCAATTCCTGAAACACGTCTAAAATCGGGGTCCGTTGCTAATCGTTGTAATGAAGAAGACTTTAATTTATTTAGCTTCTGTTTTAACTCTGAGTTCACTGAATCTTCCTTTTGCAAAAAATCAATAATTTGAAGGGCATAGCTTGAAGTTCCTTTAACACGTTCATCATAACGTGCCTTTTGTTGGGCATCCCAAACGACCGTTCCAACCCCATCATTTTGTCCAGTATGTTTTAATTCAATCCAATGTTCGGCTTCTTTTTCTTCGTCAAAAAGGATACAAGGTACCTTTTCTAATGGTTTTTTTGAGTATTGTTCAGTTAGTTTCTTGAACTTATTCAGAAGGGATTTATTTGTTTCTGGTATTAGGTCAGGATTTTCAAGCAACTTGAGTGCTGTGACTCTTCGATTGCCTTCTAAAACATTAAAATGGCTTGTCTGTTTTTCGTGTTTTGTTATAAATATGGGGTCGCCTGGGTTAAGTCCTTCATTGGTAATATCATCAGCCAATTTGAATAATTTATCCCCTTGATCCTCAATCATAGTCTTGATTGCCGCCCTTTGATTTCCGACCATCTCAAACCTTGGATTTTCAATATTAATATTTAAGTCAGTTATATCTATTAGTGTTCGTTCGTAAGCCATAGTTAACTATTTTTTAATGCGTTTATCATACCTGCATATTTCAGTGAATAACTGTCTTTATATTTATTCTCAAAGGTTTGTGCATTTTCTGGGTCTCTTAAATTCCAATAATAATAGAAGTGCCCTTTGTCTCTTACTCTATCTAGCACAAGAGGGAAATGAGTACGTTCTAATTGGGGTAAATTATCTTTTACAATTCTGCATTGGCCGGGTTGTATAATTGGCTTGCCTGTTTCATTATCCATAAAAGCCTTAACATATGCCCCTCCGTAAATGGCATTTTTTTCAATACCTTGGAATTCAATTTTTCCTTGATAATCAAAACGCCCATATGCTATTGATGTAGTTAGCATATAATTCTCGGATAACATTCTTTCATTGATTTTTTTAATAATACGAAGCAAGTCTTGTAGTTTAGATTCATTACTACCATTTCTGGCGAATAGAATTCCGCAGTCTGAAACAAAAAAACCTTCCACATTTTCGGATTCTCTTAAAACATTAAATCCTGTTTGATAGAAATGACTAATAGCTTCCAAGGCCAGACTATCATTCTTCATCAATTCTTTGAATCCTGAAATATCAGTAAAGGCTACAAAGGTGTTTCCATTATAATCTTCTATGGGCATAACTCTATTTTTACACTGCACTCAACTCGTGTCATCAACCTGCCTGTATTTATATTCTTAATCTGAATATTTTCAACTAAATTTCTCTTATCTACTTTTAAACGAATTATGTAGATTGGCTATTTCCACTGACTTCTTTTAAATCAAAAGATCATCCTATGGAAGTACTTAACATAAACCCTCACCACCCCATTCCAATCCTCACACCAACAATAGCCAGCAACAAAACCAAGAGGCCAATCCTAACCAGTTTAGGAATTTCGAGTTGTTTAGGAGTTTTGTTTGAGTCTATCATTCTAGGTTTTAGGTGGCTAATTAAACCCAAAACCCATTGCATTTGATAGTTTTACGTAGTACTACGTAGAAATTTCCGTGGTAATACGGGGTAAGTGGTTGTGAATTGGCAATTAATGGCACAAGGAGGGCTATGAAGCTGCCTACTTAAGCAATTGTTCCCAACTCGCCATTTCTTTAGGGATAAGGTACGGCAACCATTGTCTAAAAATAAATCTAGAAAAATAGTCTACTCTTTTGGCAGGTATGTCCAAATACTCAGAGGCATTGAGCCAAGTGGCTATGGTAAACAAGAATTGGTTGGCCAAATAGTCTAGTTGAGCATCGCTTATGTCTGCTCTAAAAATCTTGCGTTTTTTATAGGTTTCAATAAGTGCCCGAATCTCCTCTTTTTTACGATTCAACAAAGCCAAAGTAGCGCGCTTTAAATTTGGAAGTCGCCTCCAAACGGCTTCATTGTCGCGGAACAAAAAACGATACGCATACATCACCCGAAAACTGTCTTGCATAGAAAGTAATACTTCTTCCTTTTCGAATACCACAGCAGTAGATTGGCGACTAACGCTAACGATTTGGTCCGTGAAATTTTGATACAAAGCCTCTATCAATTCATCTTTATTAGGAAAATGGTAATGTAAATTGCCTTGGCTCATACTCAGACCTTTGGCAATATGTCGTGTAGTTACCTGCTCTACTCCGCTAGCATTGAATTGCTTTAAGGCCTCTTTTAAAATTTTTTCTTTTGTATTCATTAGTTCAAATGACCTAAAATCAGTTAATTTCGCAGCACAATAATAGCTCAAATGAACTAAAAATGAAAATTTACTATTTACTAATGCCTTTGATGCTCTTTGGCTGTAATTCTATTGAAGAACGCCAATTAATAGAATCAACCCCCACTGCAGAAAATATTCTAATTACCAATGTAGATGTATTCGACGGCGAAGACTCTGTGCTTACTGCGAATCAATACCTGTTGCTAGAAGGTGGAATCATAAAAAGCATAACCACCAACCTACCCGATACGGTTGGATTGAGCGCGCACACCATTAATGGTTTTGGTAAAACCATAATACCGGGCTTAATTGATGCACATGTCCATTTATCGGGTAGCGGTGCCGTTCCGTGGGATAATTATCGAGCAAACGAAAGTTATAACCTTCAGGCATATTTACACACGGGAATAACCACCGTTTACGATTTGGGAGGCTTATCGAAAGGGCTTGAAGAACTTACGGAGAAAGTTAAAGAGCAAACACTCGTTGGACCCGATATTTTTCATACCCATATTCCTATAACTGTTAAAAACAGTCACCCTATTCCATTAACCGAAATTATGTTGCCGTGGCCATTAAAGACAATGGTGAATACCATAAGTCCGACAATAGAAGCTGTGGATGAAGCCGATGATTTAATAGCCGATTATTTGGAAAACGAAGTGGATTTTGTAAAATTGATTTGTGACCAAATTCCACCCGGTTCTCCACAGATGACGTATGAACAAATGAAAGCTTTGATTTCTGCTGCCCACAAAAACAAGAAAAAGGTATTCGTTCATATTGGTAGCCCTGAGAATGCTGTGAACGCCATTAAAGCAGGTGCGGATGTGTTAGCTCATGGGGTTTGGAGAGGCCAACTCACCAAAGAACAAGCTGAATTCATTGCTCGGTCGAAAGTTCCGCTTATTTATACTCTTTCAGGGTTTGAGAACATTACACACATTCACCACGGAGACTACACTCCTACTCGCCTCGACTCGATTGTTGTACCACACGAAATATTAAGTCCGGTTCTAGGTGAAAATGGCAAACATGTGCACAACCAAGAGGTGATGAATGCCTTTTTTGAATCGGCGGCGGAAAACAAAAAGTACTGGAAACAAAATTTCAGATTGTTACTAGAAGCGGGCGCTGTAATTGCCGTTGGTACGGATAGTAATTTGCCCGGCACTTATGCTGGAAGTACATATTTACAAGAATTAGAATTACTCAAAGAATACGGACTTTCTAATTTCGAAATCCTGAAGGCGGCAACGACCACGAATGCTAATTTATTTTTGAAATCTCCAGATTTTGGTTCGGTTAAAGTTGGTCATAAGGCCAATCTAATTCTACTCGATAGAAATCCTATTGAAGACCTGACCACTTTAGAATCTCCCAGCTTAATTATTAAAAATGGGAAATTAATTTCTAGAATAAGTTACTAGAAAATCGGAATGTTTGGAATATTACGGGTTCTTACTTCTAGTTAAGTAAACCTTCATTCTAGCGGCTTCGTAATAGATTCCTGCCTGCGCAGGAATGACGTATTACACAACATTCAACCAGCACTGCAGCAAACAACAGAGCTACTTAACTTGAAATTGTTGCTTTATGATTTCGGCTGAAGTTTCGATTCGTAGAATGTAGTTTCCAGCATCTAAATCACTGACATTAATCTCGTCAACATCTCCACTTATGTCTTTCACTTTTCTGCCCTGAACATCAAGAATGGTCACTGCCTTTATTTCGGTTTTATCCAAACCTGTAAGTCGAATATTCGAGTCGCTTGGATTGGGGTAAATAACGACACTTTCCATTGGTTTTTCATTGGCAATACTGGTTGTGGTATCTTTTTCGTCTTCTAAGTCTGGGTTATCAAAACTGAATTGATACACCACTGGTCTGTGGTCAGAAATATCTCTATCGTACTCACTCCAGCCACCTTGTAACTTCTCTTCTACTTTAATGCATTTTGTAATGGTTGTTGCCCGTGAATAATCGGCTAGCAAGGGTTTGTTTATTAGAATATGATCCAAGTGTGAAGGCCAACTTGGGTAAGACCAATTGTTACTTTGCGATTGCTCGACGTACAGATCCACAAACTTGTAATTCTGCGAATCGGTCAGTTCATTTTGGAAGATGTTGTTTTCTCTACTATCCGTCAATATATCGTTTAGGTCCCCAACAACAAAAACCCGTTCGTTGGCCCAAACTGAATCCATGTAGTCAATTATTAATCGATGGCCAGTATATCGTCTATTTTCCTCATCTCCTGCATCCGTTTTATCCCAACGTCCATTTCCGCAGCATTTGTAGTGGTTATCGACAATTCGCATTAAGGTGTCCTTGTATTCAAACTCAATTACAAATGGAGCTCTTGGCAAGGGGCTTCTATATTGGCTTTCAGAAAATAAGTGATAGGTTTTTACATTCTTAATGGTTTCGGTATTATAGACATAAGCTAAACCTCTAAACTGCACAGTTCCGAAGTCAACTTTATAGGTATTTAGATTGCCAATAGCAGACTTTAGATCACTAGAATCTTTGATTTCTTGCAAGGCCCAAATATCTACATCCAATGCGCCAATGATTTCACCAACAGCCGACACAGAAGTCTGACCATTTTTTGGAAACCACTCAATGTTCCAAGTTGCTATTTCGAAGGTAGAGTCTGTTCCGAATGAGAGGCTACTCAGGTTTTGCGCGTGTGTAAAAATAGTATTCAGTGAAAAGAATGCGAGTACTGCAAAGGATTTTAACATGCCGCGAAATTACTGGTAATTCCAATTGATTTGACACTAGCCGTAACAAACAAATAATAAATTTGAAGATTAAGAAAAACAAGATGTTCGGCAAGGCAAAACCTTTTACAGGAGAATTGATAGAACGCACCCAAGCGTGTACTTCATGTGGTAAAAATGAAGCTATTCAAATTGGTAAAGTAGATTATTGGGACATAAAACAAAGTAATGTAGTACAATGCACAGCTTGTAAATTGACCCAACTCGACCCCATGCTAACTAGCGAAGAAACTGCCAAGGGCTGTTTGGCCTATTACATTGAAGAGTCTGGGCGCACATCCAAACGCGAAGAGCAGAAAAACCATGTTCGTAATTACCGAAGGGGCTACTTATTTGCTCAGTCCCTGAATTCCAGAGGCATCCAACCCAAACATATATTAGAAACTGGCCCTGGTTCTGGGTATTTCTGTCAAGGAATAAAGGCCGTTTTCACATCTGTTGAAGTAACGGTAATGGACGTAAATCCTAAAGTTTTAGAATTTAACAAACACGAGCACGGTTACCACACCATTCTATCGGAACTTGAAACCACGCTTGCTGATTTTGAAAATAAATTTGACCTCATTATCGCCAGAGATATATTGGAACATGTAATTGATATTTCTGCTGTGCTAAAAAACTTTAGAACCTATCTTAATTCCGGTGGTTATCTACATTTTATTACGCCTAATGGGCATGAAGATGTTTGGAAGCACCATCTGGCCTTTATCTTGAAAAACGAACCATCAGAGCTGTTGATTAATCATGTAAATTACTTTGATGGGCATGGCTTACGGTCCTTATTGAACAGGAATTCGTTCAATGAAATCGAATACTACACTTACAAACTAAAGCACTACCGCAGAGGAAAAGGATGGAAAGTCGCCAATAAATTAATGGCCGCCATTTCAACAAAGAAAAGTAGTGACGAGTTCATCAACAAAACTTTGCCGGAAACTGAGTCTGCACCAAAAGTTGACATTCTCAATAAGTGGTATTTAAAAACCAACTTAAAATTCATTACACGATTGGTGGTTTGGTATCAGCATACAAATCTTATTAAGCTTAACCCTGATAAGAATGTAGGTCATGAAATCTATGGTTTGTTTCGGTTAATGAAATGAAAAAAAAACTCTTATAGTCACCTACTCTACAACAATTTTTTGCTGGTACACAATTGTTTCATGTTGAATTCGAATAATATATGTACCCGGATGAATTGTTGAAGGAAGTTCAAATTTAGTTTCTTGAGTTGTTAAGTTTACAATTGAAATGCTATCAAAGACAACAACTCCTTTCATGTCCGTTATTTGAATTTTAGGATTCCTCGTAATTTCCTCTTCCACAACAAAGGTCAATGTTGCGCCTGGCTTCGCGAGGCTTGGAAATAAATGCCGGTTAGCTATGAATTGCTCTTGCCTCAAATGAACCTGAAGCGTTGGATGTATGGTCGTTTTCCCATCAAAATCAACTTGTTTTAAACGGTAGTAATTTAAGCCTTCCGATGGTTCTACATCCCAGCCAGAATAGTCCTGCCGAATATTAATAGTTCCAGCTCCACTCTGAACTAAAACTTCTCTTCATTCAATTCCGTCGTTGCTTTGCTCAACTATAAAGTAATCGTTATTAATCTCTGAATTTGTTCTCCAAGCAACACGAACTTTTCCGTTCGATTCCTTTGCTGTAAAGTTCACCAATTCGATTGGCAATGGTGCTTGATCTATATCCGTTGACCCAATGGAAAAGAAAAAACCAGTGCCAACAGTAAAATTATGGTCAAACTCAATAACCTTGGTCGTGTTGTTGAGTGCACTTGAGTTTACGATAGTTGCTCCTGAACCGAAAACCCCGTCTGCATCAACCAGCAGTCGAACAAAATTTAAGTCATTATCTGGCCCTGTAATTCCACTTAAATCAAACCGAAGCTTTACCGTGCCAATAGTCCCCGTTTCTTCAGCCTTCCAAACACGTGCTACCCTAGCTTCAATAGTTGCAGGTAAATCTGTAATTTTAAATGAATGTATCGGTTCGTCATCGTTACCCCAAATCAAAAAAGAATTATTCGCAGAAAAGCTACTTGCATTAGCCCCATTACTTGCCGCAATGGTTGAATTACCGATGGTTAATATTGCATCAGCATTTTCACTCATCGATTGGCGCTGATCCAAGTAGGTCGAATCGTCTCTTCCAATTCCAGCAACATCGTTGTGGTAATTACTATTTGCAGATGCATCCCAAAGTGTTGTTCCAGCCGAGCTCAAATAATCTGCCTCTATTCCACCGTTTGTATTGTCTTGAGTAATTCCGTACTTGAGGGCTAAATAAGTTTCAATCTTTTGCCTATCCGTGCCAATAATATTTCCACTGTAAACTACAATTTCCGCAATCTTTCCATTCCAGTTATTTTTAGTACCGTCGCCTACAAGAACACGATTTGCATTATTCAATGTACCTGCTACCGTTCCAGAATTAGCGGTATTTGTTGTACTAGCACCATCGACACGCCAACTCATATTACTACCACTAACCCACTGAGATGTTAATAATTGCGGATTTGTTGTTTGAATATTACTTTGACTTTCCCAATTTGCACTACCTCCACTTGTACTAACACCAGTTTTAAGACATCTCGTTCAACCACCATTTATACCTGAATTATCATATCGTAATGAAAAAACATCATCTGACCCGTCCGAGTTTTCTGTATCAAACCAGGCTCTGTCTTCATTATTGCCATCAGATTGTGTTACTGAAAAAACGGTGATTGCTGATATTCCATTGATGTAATTTTCACCATCATCGTCTGTAAAGGCATCATTTCCATCAAAGTCAACCACTGGATTAAAGTTGATACGGTTGGTTTGAAATTGTGGATCAGAAGTAACACTATTCAGGTCGTGATTGTTTGATGTAGCATCATTCCAAAAGGTTAAATTTACTCCATTGGATGATGAGCTTGTACCAGTGTTGGTTTTGTACCAAGTTTCGAGGCTTCCAGAAACATTTCCCGGGCTTTGGGCCAGTAGGCTGCAATCTGCAAGAAAACACAACAACAGTTGTGCTAGAATAGTTTTAAAGTAAACGTTCATTTTTATTTAAGAACTGGTAAAGTTATTGTGCAACATTGATCCAGAATTTTTACCACGACTAATGGACTCATAATTTCGTTGTATTGAATTTTTTAAATAAAATAGTCATCAATGATTTTCACCAAGCTAAATTTATTCGAACATACATGGGCAAACCCATCTATTAAAAGACAAAATATGCGCATTTGAGTTGAAAAGCAGCCTAAATTAATGCCCGTAGATTAGGTTTTAAGTTTATTTCGGTTAATAACTAATCGGTCAAAACACCGTAAATACCTAGCATTAGGTATTGATTTCCAGGAAGAAAGAAGGTTACTTTGAAGAGCACATAAAATATTCAGATATGTTTTCAATACTTCAAAGTCCAAGTCAAATTATTCAAATAAATCCAGCTTTAGAAACTCTTTTCGTTAGATACCAAATTGATTCTACCTCGAATCATCCAATTAATGAACATTTGGATTGCGCTGATCTATTAGTTCGTCTTTGCGAACAGTTGACAGAGATTGAAAAATGCAGTGCCGAAGATTTTCGTCAGTTTAGCCTGTTGGAATTGGTTGATTTTCTTGGACGCTCTCATAATTATTACCGGTCTAAGAAAATTCCAGAACTCAATCAACGAATTTGTAACCTGATTAATGCGACTTTAAGTCATCAAAAAAACTTGATCGCTGCCTTGCATTATTTCGACGAATATACTCAGCACCTCGTCGAGCATTTTGAAGAAGAAGAATTGCACTTATTCCCTTTGGCCTCAATTGCAGAAAAACCAAAAACCTTTGAAACGAAAAACGAAATTCTGAATCGTTTTGAGTTTGTTGAACAACATTCGGTACAGCACGATTCCATAAACAGCAATCAGTATTACGAACTCATTTCCAAATGCCTAGAGTTAACCACTACTTCTCCAGACATCAGTATGTACCTAAACATAATAAAGGATCAGTTGATTTCTTTTAAAGAAGATATTGAATTACATGAATGGTTTGAAGAATCAGTCTTCATTCCAAGATTAAAGCGTCATTTTAGCGTGATTGAACCGAATTAGGAACCCTATTTTGGTATCGATTCAATACACAAGTAGCTATTTCCATTTGATATTACATCCAATGCTTGGAAACTGATTAGAGTCAACCAATTCTCCACTTAGCAACGCATCCAATGCTTCTGATAGGTCTTTACCAGTAGGCGATTCACCGCCTGGTCGAGTAGCGTCAAACCTTCCTCGGTAAACGCATTTTAAATCTGAACCAAATACAAAAATATCTGGAGTACATTCTGCACCGTAGGCTTTTGCTACCGTTTGATTTTCATCGTACAAATACGGAAATGGATAGCCTTCATACTTCGCGTGTTCCTTCATTTCGTCAGGGCCATCTTGCGGATGGGTATGTACATCGTTACTACTTATTGCGATAAATTGAATGCCTTTTGCTTGTTAGGCATTGGCTACGTCAACCAACTTGTCATTGATGTGAATTACAAACGGGCAATGGTTACAGATAAATAGTATGACAGTAGCCTTATCTGATGTGAGGTCTTCAAGGCATCTCATTTCTCCCGAAACGGTGTCCAATAAGTTAAATGACGGTGCAGAGGTGCCTAATTCCATCATGTTTGATTCTACAAGTGCCATAAGCGTTTTTGTTTGGACGAATATACCATCGCTTATCCACTTTGATAAAGAACTATTTTAGCACAGGATAAAACACCACTAATGAACACCACTAAAATCGCAATATTCGTCAATAAATGGTCGATGTACATCCTCTTTTCATTCGTGGTGTTGCTTTGGTTAATGGTGTACTCAGAGGGTCCAGTATCCCACGGAAGGGCTTCAGGAATTGAAAATGGCATACATGATATCATTAAAGGATTTACGCTTTTAATCGTTGGGCTATCTGCCTTTAGGTGGGTTCCCAAACAGAAGTACTATACCGTCATTATTATGCTTACCATAGCTGGTATGCTTTGTTGGTTTGGACGAAGCACCCTAATTAAACCGACTCATTGGCATCAGTTTTTTAATGCTTTCCTGATTTTTAATGTCTTTGGAATACTGCTCGTAATTTCCAAAAGATTGAATCAAAAAAAATTGGAGCTAGGTGTATTCTCAACGTTAGTTCTACTGATTTTAGTGAGTTTCATGAGCAAAAATTTGGCCTTAACTACGGGATTTAGAACTGAGCATGATTATGTTGAAGAACATATCATGTATCATGACGAAGCACATACCATCATCGCATCTAAAGAGACTAAAAAGGGCTATAAAAAATTAGGAGAGCGCTTGGAATTCCATGAAAATGGAAAACTTAAATTCTACGAAGACTATGAAACTCCAGTCGGCAAACCTTGGATTGAATACCATAAAGACGGAAAAGTATATTCTATTACTGGTTACTTTATGAACTATAAAGATGATGAACAAGTCAAGGAGCTATACGGTGTTCACTTTGACGATAAAGGACTTATAATGCGAGAAGCGTTTAGTCACGGACAGGTGCTACAATACCACTACAATGGATATGTATTCTATTCGGGTTATAGCTGGGCTGGAAAACCAATAGGTAAATGGTATTTCTATTCGTACCAGGACGGTAGTGTGGTAGACAGTGTTGACCATACTAAAAAGCAAAAACACGATTGGTATCAGAGAAACGACCTTAAAACTAATCGGTATCGAGAAAAAGATAGCACCACCTACTCTACGCGTTACGACCAAAAACTTATGGAAGGTGTTCGTCACTACAAGCCAGATTCGCTCTATGAATTTGCATTGGAATTAAAGGAACGTTTCGATCAACAGTTGAATGAATAAGTACATTTAACACAAAGGTTCCACCTGATTTTGCGGAATAAATAATTGTACGGATTGAAAAAATTAAAAAGTACGTATCAAACCCTGGGTTCATTTGGCGAAAAGTCCATTCAAATTCTGTTTTGTATGGTGGCCATTTTTTCTTTGATTATATATGGCGAACCTAAGGTAGGTGGCTATGGGCGATTCTCAGAAATATCGAATACACTCGTTTATTTTCCAGTAGGTTTTAATTTGTTTGTCTGGTCCGTAGCTACAATTAAACTAATTCCAAAAAACCATGTATTTATATCAATTTTTGGACTCTTTTTTTCAAGTTTAATTTTTTGGTTGACCATTGGAGAAATGAGTTCTCACGAGCGTCAATTTTACAATACTTTCCTGTTGTTCAATGCGTTTGGAGTAGTTCTTTTTTTACTGCAAAAACATAAAGCTCATGGGCTTCAGACCATTGTTTCGGGGGTACTTTATAGCATTATACTAGTTGGGCTATTTGTAAAGCCTATTGGACTTTCAATTGGAATAAAAAGTAAGCACGATTTCAAAGCAACCGATTACATGTATTATGATGAGGCAAAAACAATAGTAAAATCAAAAAATACTCATAAAGGTTATGATGAAATTGGAGAACGCTTAGAGTATCATAAAAACGGAAAGTTGAAATACTATGAGAATAAAGATTTCCCAGAAGATTTTCCACGTGTATCGTACTATGAAAATGGAAATGTCGAAATGATTCATTGGAATCGACGTTTGAAGATAGGACAAGACTATGTGAAAACCAACTATTCTATTTCATTTGATGAAAAGGGAATGCCGAAGCGTGAAAGCTATGGTGAAGGGCCAACAATGGAATACCACTACAATGGCTTTGTTTTCTCAACGGGTCAAAACAAAAACGGCGAGCCTTCTGGTAAATGGTATTGGTACACGTACATCGATGGCGGCCGGGTTGTGGATAGCATTCCAGATATTAGTAAATCACCTAATGGTTGGGATAGACTGAGAGGCCTAAGGGCAAACAGATTGAGAAACAAAGATACCGCCACTTACAAAGTGCGTTATGACCAAAAACTAATGAATGGTGCCAGCCATTACAGACCAGATTCAATTTATGAGTTTGCCCTTGATTTAAAGAATCGTTTTGACCAAAAGGTGGAAGATTAACTCTATCGATTAGCAAGCTACTTAAAAGCAAAAAAAAAGCGACCCCTTTCGGAGCCGCTTTTTTTATAGGAACGCAGAATATAATTTGCGACAATGCTTAGAGTTTTACAACCCTATATATACCGCGTTGCCCTGAACTTAAAACGTTTAGGAAGTATATGCCACTTTCCATTTCAGTTAAATCAATCGCTACTGCGTTTTCATTATGTTGGTTTGACTGTAACATCAACTCTCCGCTAATTGAGTACACCTCGATTGAGCTTATTTCTGAACCTTTAATATTAATACTTGCATTTGTTGGATTGGGATAAATACGCACCTGAGTTAATTCATTTTCATCCATAGTTGAGCTTGGTTCATCGGTATCCTCAATATCACCAATATTTATCACTACTGCTTTTTCGTATGCATCGCCAACACTTACAACTCGAACACGAATATTTGCTTGAGTACTGGTTTCAAAATCGAATTTTGAGGTGGCATACAACGAATCGTTTGATACTTCGAACATTCCATTATCGGTGTCGCCCGAGCCTGCAACTAAAGCATAATTGAAAATGGTGCTTCCTGCACAATCGGCAGAAGATAACGTGCCTACAAAAGTTTTTGCAGTCAGTTCCTCTTCTACACTATTATTAGAAACAGCAAGACTTGTAGGTCCTTGATTCACTCCAAATTCGTACATAAAAACATTTGCAGTATTTGCTGCTGGGTTTCCGGTTCTTCCGTTTAAGCTATCGGTATCAAAAATCATACGTTGCTTAAAATTTCCTGCGACCACCAATGGGCCATTGTTTTTGAACGCCACTCGCACGCCTCTGCTAGATGAACCTCCACTAGCTTCTGCTGTTTTTAGCCAATCCACTTTACCGTTTTCATTAAGCAGCATTACAAACGCAGTTTCGTTAGTATTGGTGGTGTTTACTACCGATTGTCCATCATAACTCATTTCGTTTGTGTAGTAGCCGGTAACAGCAATTTTACCACAGTTATTTACAGCAACCCTTTGTGTATTAACAGAATACGGTGATGCTATTTTATTTAACCAGTTTACACTTCCATCGCTATTCATACTCATTACAAAGCCGTTAAACTGAGTTTGTGAGCCCGCAAGTGATTTACCATCAATGCTCACGCTTCCTTTGAACCAACCGACGCAAATTATTTTATCGTTGTACACATCCAAGCCAGTTATACGAATATCATTTCCCATCACTAGGAAACTTGTATCCTGAGAGCCATTTGAATTCAATTTCATGATAAGCCCTTTGTAATTATCAGTGCTATCCGAGTAATTACCAAAGGCACCATTAAAATGGCCACCAACCCAAATATCTTCATTAGCATCAAATCCAGCTTGATGCAAAGTGATATTCTTGGTAGAGTTAAATAAAACCTCCGTGCTTTTACCAGCTATAATTCTTAGCGCTGAAGTTGTCCTATTTCCAAAAATGCTTCCAAATGCGTAAACAGTTCCACTAGAATTCACTATTGAATTGTAGAAAACATAATCACTACTTTTAGTGAAGGCTTGGTATTTTCTATCTCCCAAACTCATATTAAAATTCACGTAAACTCCTTTCTGCCGTGCGGAAAACTCTTGGTTACCCCCTACTGCGAACAATCGGTTAGCTCTGGCATTGTAACCAATATCCAGCAATTGACCAAAGTTGATAGAGGCTTCCGAATGGTTTCGAACATAACTACCGGAGCTATTATATTTTGCCATCACAAAACGATGGCGTTCATTACCAATAGCAATTGATCGATTTCCAACTAAAACTCTGTTGTAAGAGGCTCTATTAAATGACCCCATCAGATAAGCATTGTCATTATTATCAATACACAAGCCGATTCTGTTTATTTGGCAGTCGCCATACATTGCTTGTTTGTATACTACATTTTGACTTTTAGAGCTGAAACTCAAGGCTGCCAAAGCCCCCATAAGTAATACTGTTTTTTTCATGTCGCAAAATTTTTATGCAACAAATGTGAGTTGGTTATTAGCCTTGAGATTTTGCTTTCCCATGAACTGCAATTGTGAGCCCATGAAGTGTAATTTCTTTTAACCTTTCAGTAAGCTGAGCAGTTCTTCTTTTTTATCTCGGCTTACGGCAAGCGTATGCTCGTTAGTGGTAACGAGGTATCCGCCTCCTTCATAAACATAGCGGTCTATGCAATCTAGGTTGACAATAATGGAACGGTGAGTTCTAAAAAACAGTTCGGGTTTAAGAAGCGGCTCTAACTCCCCCATTTTTTTAGAAACTAGTTTTTTACTCCCATCAGTGCAATACACTTCGGTGTAAGAACCATCTGCTTTGAGGTGCTCAATGTCTTTTTGCTCAACAAACTCAATTCCTGTGCGCGAAGGCAGTGCCAATCGACTGCGCACGGTTGTTTGTTCCGTTGCATTCGGCGATAAGGTTTTCAGAAGGTCAGCAATAGAGTCGGAAATTCCATCATTCAGTTCTTGCCGAACACGTTGCACAGTTTGTTCTAAGTCGTCAATTTTTACAGGCTTTAAAATGTAGCCAAACGCCGCCACCTTAAAAGCCTGAATAGCATATTGATCATACGCAGTTACAAATACCGTTTTAAACTTTGGGTTCGGAAAACTATCAAACAAGGCAAATCCACTCTTTTCGGGCATTTCAATGTCCAAAAACACCAAATCGGGTTGATGTGTATTTATTGCAACAACTGCATCACGCACACTTTCAACCTGAGCAACTACCTCAATAGGTTGGCAATATTCCTCTAACAGGGAGGTAATTATTCGCCGTGCTTTGGGCTCATCATCTACTACTAAGGTCTTTATTTTCAATTATTTAATTCCTTTGGTATTAACAAAATGACTCGTGTACCGAGCTCACCCAAATGTAAATCTTCAAATTTGAGTTCCACTTTATTCACGCGCCCAAAATTTATTAAATCTAACCGTTGCTCATTAGCTTGAGTAGAAAACGACTTGTGCGTAACCGTTCGCTTATTGTTTAGCTCCTGAGAATAAGCTCTGCCTACTCCATTATCTTCAATAATAACTCTTAGATGCGTATCGCTATTTTCAACGTTAATAGTCAATCGCTTTTCATTGCTTTTATGAAATAGTCCATGTTTGATGGCATTTTCCACATACGGTTGTAGCAATAATGGTGGTACCTTAGTTTTATTTACATCGACATTCGAAGCGATGTTTATGGAATGTTTAAAATCATTCTCCTCAAAACGCAACGCCTCCAATTCTATGTAAATGCGTAACAAGTCCAGTTCTTCTTTTAAGCTTACCATTTCCTCATTACTCAACTCCAGTGTTTTACGCATCAAATCTGCAAACATTCCCAAATAATTATTCGCCAATCGCTTTTCATTTTTAAGAATGTAATCCTGAATAGAATTCAAGGCGTTAAAAATAAAATGTGGATTCATCTGAGATTTAACCGCTGCTAATTGCGACTGGCGCAGTTGTCTTTCGGTTTGTGATCTAACTAGTTGTTCGTTTTGGTGCCTAATTTTTATAGAAGAGAATCGAGCTACAATGAAAGTTGTAATTACAACTATGGCAATTGCGATTAATGCAATGAACCACCAGCGCAACCAATATGGAGAAGCGATTTCGAATGAATAGGTGGCTGGAACTTTGGACCCAACATCAGACTCGTTAATTGCAACTACTTCCAACGTAAAATTTCCTGCCGGTAAAGAGCTAAATTCAAGTTCTCTCGAACCTGTTGGACTATAACTCCAAACCTCTGAAAGACCTTTTAAACGGTACTTAATACGATATTGTCCTTTGCTTTTATATGCGATTCCAGCAATTCTAAACTCCCATTTATTTTCATCGTATTTATAGGGTGCATTCGATAAACCCACAGTCTTTCCATTCACTCGCACCTCTTGGATAAGTACTTTAGGTGGTGTTTCATTTTTTTTTATGCTGTAAATATCATTTCGCTTCAATAGTCCTTTGCTTGTACCTATCCAAAGATGCTTCCCTTGTCGTCCAAGAGCATAAATTTCACCCGGTTCTAAGCCACCCCAAAATCGAAGTTCATTCAATGTTGTTGATTTATAATTTGCACTGAACAGCTTATTTCCAGAACCTAAAAAATACCCTTGTTCGTCAAATTCAAAGACCGAAAATATTGTTGAAGTTTCAAGTACTCGTGTAGTTGTGGGAATGCCATTCTCGATACGTATTTCTAACAATCCAAGATTGAATGAAAGCACAGCATAACAATTGCGATAAGGGTTGAACTCCATTTGTCGCACAATGATTTCTTCGCTTTGAAATTGGATTGACTGATTCCCGCTCTGCGTGTACAATACCAATTTATCGTCATATCCAACTAGGGTCTTTTTGTTTTCGTGCAGCACTTTAAGCACCCTCCTTTTTCGCAAAACTTTGACGGAATCAATTTTATCAGGCATCACAACATCTAGTTCAGTTGGTTGACTGGGTAATTTCCAATTCTGAGACAAGGCATTCTTACGGACTGCAAACGAAGCTACTGATGCACCGACTATCAATGCACTGTCTGACAAGAAATCTAGGTCTTTACAGGGGTAATTTTTTTGTTGAGCTACTAGATTCGTAGATGAACCTTTAAACACTCCGATATTGTTGTCAATTGCAAACAAGGTCTGAGATTTAGCAGCGTATTCTAAATCTCTTATATCCTCTAGACCAACAGGGTTATAGGATATAAGTTCCTTAGTAATTATATTCAACCGACGAACACTACCCCGCTCTCCACCTAAAAACAAAAATGAATCAGCCGGTAAAATCTGAGTAACGCGCTCAAAACCGAAAACAGAGTTTTCATTAGAGCGTTCTGTGTTAATATCAGGAATCAATTTCACCCCATTTCTCAAAGTTGTTATCCAAAGACTATTTTCTGTATCAAAAAGTATGTTAGTCAGAAATTGGCCTTTGAAATAGTGTTTTTGAATCCTAATTTCATTATCAATCACAATTGCTTTGAACAAGCCTGATTTCGCTGTGATATATATAAAACCTTCATATTCAATAACCTTGGTGATTTCTAAACGCTTTTCAGCTCCAGTAATCCTAAATTCTTTAGTTCCGTTTTTAGCGCTCCAAATCCCAATTGTGTTTGATGGAAACAAATTCCAGAAATAAAGTTGACCTTCTATAGATTTTGTACTTCGAAAGTATTTGAAGCTCATAGTGTCAATTGACTTTGAGCTAAGAGAAGCCGCAAAAAGGTTTTTTCCTGTACTGATTAGTAATTTATTATCAATTTTACCAGCTATGCTATTATTGGTGTTATCAAGACGAATGTGACCGTATATTTTAGCTGAATCATTGAGTTGTTTCAAAGAATTTGCCTGGATTAACTTATTGGAGAAATAATAAATAGAATCAGCTGTAAGGTAATAATCAATGATGCGCTGCTCTGCAGAATTGTTGAATAATCGCATGCTATCATGCTCTATAAAAAACAATCCACCCGAAAAATTAATACCCCATATTCTACCCAATGCATCTTGATTCAAGTAGGAAATATCCGAATTATAAGCACCTGGAATTTTGTAGGATTTAAACGTGCTTCCGTCGTATCTTGCTATTCCATTGGCAGTTCCAAACCAAATATATCCAGTCGAATCTTGAATGATAGAGTACACAGTCATACTGGGCAAGCCTTCTTCGTTGGTTATATTCCAGTGCGCAAGCGATTGCGCTCGAATCGTACTGAAATCGTTTGGAATAATTGAACAAACGCTGAGTATTAAGTACAACCACCAGTTCTTACATTTAACTGATGTCTTTGCACCGAACCGAATTTGTATAAATGGATGTACCGTTCTCATTCCGAGCGCAAAATACCGTTATTTTTATGCCTCAATTAATACGAAATGAAATATTATTTTCTTCTTTTTTTAGTACTTCCGTTTAGCTCTTTTGCACAACAATCAACACTTTCCTTTGAAGCTCACAAACTTATTGAATCAAATAAAAACAACTTACAATCAATAAGTTCAACACAACTAGTTCATGTAATAGTTAAAGGAAGTCATCAAGCCATCGAAAACTACTTTCTGCATAATTCTGGAGCTGTAAAATACCATATCGATGATATTTTTTCAGTCCGACTACCATTAGCTGATTTAGGAAGTTTTGCCAAAGTAACTGGTGTTGAAAAAATTGAAATTCACCAATCCCCTATCTCCGTTCAGGATGCCACAGCAATTGAGCAGACGAATGTGGATGAGGTGCATGCCGGTGGCGGTACTCTTCAACGGGCCTACAACGGTAGCGGTGTTGTTGTTGGAATTATTGACAGCGGAATTGACCCAACCCACCCCGATTTTAAAAACGACGATGGCACCACTCGAATTCTTGGTTTTTGGGACCAGAACGATTTTTCAGGCACGTTCGCCCCTTATGGTTACGGTACAGCATACACCAAAACAGATATAGATGCTGGCGCGATGTCAAACTATTTAGACACAACCTACGATGGCCATGGAACTGCTGTTACCGGAGTTGCTGCGGGTGGCGGAAAAGTTAGATTAGATGTTAAAGGAATGGCGCCAGAAGCAGACATAGTTGTTGTTGGTATTCGCCCTTCCACACTCGATTACACCGACAGGGTGCCGCATACGTTACAAATTGTAGATGGCATTAATTACATTTTTAAAGTTGCAGAAGCTGCAGGTAAACCAGCGGTAATAAATATAAGTCTGGGAGGTATTGAAGGTAGCCACGATGGCGAAGATTTACCTTCTCAAATGATTGAAAAAATGCTAGATGAAAAGGCTGGGCGCGTATTGGTGACTAGTGCAGGAAACGCTGGTCAAGTATATCATCACGTTCGATATACTATGAACAACGACACCATGTTTACTTGGTACCGCAGTTTGTTTTCAAATACGAGTTTATGTAAACGTGATAGCGGCGCATATATGAGCTTCTATGGCGATGAAGACGATTTTAGAAACTTGAGTATAAACGTAGCCGCCGAAAATCGAACGCCATGTTGTACCGCTGATGACGAGACGGGTTTTGTGAATTTGTTCTCACTTATTGGCTCACCTAAAATTGACACCTTTAAAACCAGTAGCAGTTCCATTAGTATTTCTACGTTGTATGCGGAGAAAATTGGAAACTCTTATGGAGTCTTTGTAGAAATAAAAAGTCAAGAAATGAGTCGATTTTGGCGCATGCAATTTAAAGGAACTGGCACATTAGACGGTTGGTCGGGTCCATTAAGTAGAAGATCGTGCAACTCTGATTTCCTTCCTAAACCTGTTCTAGGAACTCCAGAACAAACTCGAAAATTAGGTCGCTACGCAGAACCAGACCAACTGCAAAATATTGGTACCGCCTATGCCAGTTCTGAAAAAGTAGTGACAGTTGGAGCTTATTCTGTACGCACAGAAATGCGTGACGTGGATTCAAACCGCCAGTTTTTTGGTTATACACCTCTAGAACGAGCTAGTTTCAGCAGTATTGGCCCTAATCGTGTTGGAGTAATAAAGCCCGACATTACTGGCCCTGGTCAACGAATTATCACCGCTCAACCGTCTCAGGTTTTGGCAGAAAAAGCAGTGTCCGGAAGAAACTCCTTATATCTCGGCGGACAACATAGTGTTACAGACGGCACTAGCTTCTCCTCGCCTGCCGTCGCAGGAATTATTGCCTTGTATTTAGAGAAAAATCCACAAGCTAACTACGCCGAGGTATTGGATGCTTTGCACTCAACAGCAGATAACGACAGTTTGACTGGAACACCCACTCCGAACAATGAAAATGGGTATGGAAGAGTAAACGCTTACCAGATGCTTTTGTATGAAGCACCTCAGGATACTTCTCAACCGGTTGGGGTTGGTTTAGAAACCGCAGGTGAGATAAACTACTTGGTTTATCCAAACCCTTCTAAAGGCCACATCAGAATTGAAGTATCAAAAAGTAACTCAGCGATTAATTCAACACTCAGGTTACTAGATGTAACAGGTTCAATAGTTTTAACGGAGAAGGTGACCGGTTATCAAACAGATATAATTGTAGAAGAATCTGGAATCTACTTCGTAGAAATAACAAGCCCTATTGGGTATTCCACTATCCAAAAAATAGTAGTTCAGAAATAATAATGGTAAACGCTTACCCCTTTATTTTTTGAACGAGTTGCTTTAGTTCCGTATCTTTCTCTTCGTTCGCGATTTTTCCTTCCAAAAAGTTAGCACCAAATGAAGGTAACGAAAACACACCAACCAATTCGCTACCATCTCTTGGAATCCTTCCTTGAGCAGCCTCAAGCACACCAGCACCACCTCTGCCGCCTGGCGATGTAGCCATTAGGAAAACAGGAGTTTCACCAAAAACTTTTCGGTTCGGAATTCGGCTCAACCAATCGTATGTATTTTTAAAAGCCGCTGAATAACTTCCATTGTGTTCTGCCAAAGAAATCAGAATCAAATCTGCCGCATCAGTTTTAGCAGCAAGACTTACTATCGAATTTGGAATTCCCTCTTGCTGCTCTTTGTCTTGACTGTAGATAGCCACTTCGTAATCATTCAAGTCTAAAACTTCGGATTCTGATTCATTGAATAACGAAGCCGCATAACTCACTAATTGTCTATTTATGGATGTGGAACTTGTGCTTCCTGCAAATGCGATAATTTTCATAGTCTTAATTTGAATGAATTCGGGCGAATGACATTTTTTAATTTTCGTTGCAAAGAAATTGGAATTATCTTTTCCAAATGTCCTTTTAGGTATTGTTCACATTAAAAAAAATTGATAGTGTACTTCACTTGAATAAGCTGATTGTAATACCTTAGTCCAATGTGCGGAAGATATGTTTTGGTAAGCAAAGTCGCTAAAATCGAAAAGGTTTTTAACGTAACGTCAACCTTGGATGATGTCGCACCTTCATACAATATTGGTGCGGCGCATAAGTCACCTATTATTTGCTCAGATGATACCAAAGCGTTAGTTGAAGGGCGGTTCGGTTATGTACCGTCATACAACATCAAACAGTTGCTAATTAATGCGCGCAGCGAAAAACTGCTTACCAATTCAGAATGGCGAAAAGCATTCTCCAATAACCGGTGTATTGTTCCTGCTGATTGTTTCTACGAAGGCCCAACCAAAGAGAAATTGAGCAAACCCTATTTGGTGTACTTAAAGAATAAAATTCGTCCGTTTGGTTTTGCTGGTATTTACCGAGACCAAGAAATACAAGGCGAAATTCGAAGAACGTTTGCTATTTTAACTACATCTCCCGGTAAAGTAATGCATCGAATAGGGCATCACCGCTCCCCTATAGTTTTACACCCAAACGAACATTCAAACTGGCTGAACACTAATCAACCTATTGCAAATGCAAGTGAAATTCTTCAAAATAATATCAACGAACTGATGAACGCTTATCCTGTTTCTGCTGAAATGAAATCGGGAAAAGAAAACCATAGGGGCTTGATTGAGCCTATTGGACAACGCCTAATGCCAGAATACGACTATGAAACCCAGTTTGATGTAGAAGTTCAAGGAATGGGTCATAGAAAAGGTGCAAAAGATGCTGAACGACTTCCAGAAAGTATTGAAAAGGCGTTTAACAAGCGGAAATGATTTTGTTTCTTGGACTACCAACTTATTCGAATTCATAATTTTATAAAACTAAATTTCTTATTAATGTTTAAGCTCAGCAAAACGAATTACGTCCTTAGTATTTTAGCAATATTCACGCTATCTTTTACCAATGCTCAAACCTTTAGTTATGGAACCTCACTCTGGTCTGAACCCTATAATGAAGATGGCACCAAAATATCGAAAGGTGATTATTACTTTTTTGGGCTCGATGAAGAACTATATACGCTTTCAGAAATTAAAAACCCTCCGAATTCAAAACTAAAAGTGCGATGTATTACCAAGGATTTGAAAATAAAATGGGAATACTTGCATACATACGGTGAAAAGCAGGTTGTAGAATTACAAGAAGTATTAAACGATAGAGAAAAAAACACGGTAACTTTTTTTATCTCTTCTTGGTGGTTCGGAAAAAAATCCGCCTCACTAATTGGTATTGTCGTGGATAGAACAACCGGAAAGGAGCTTTCTAAAAAAGTACTGTTTCAGGATAAAGAATCTAATTATTACGTACAAAAAAGTAATAATCAGAAATACGTGGTGATCAACCGAAATACCAAACCGGATAAGAATAAGGATGGAAATGCTCGAATGGTTATTGACAGTGAATTAAATGTTTTAACCAACACTAGTGTTATGTTGCCTAAAAAGTATTATCCACTCCATACTACCATAAGTGACAATGGGAATTTAATTGTTGTCTTGCATAGTCCTTCCGAAAAAAACTTAAAAATTAATGTATATGAAGAAGATTTGTTGATTTACACAATTGATGGTGCTAAAGAAATGCTCAATAGAAGTTATGTTGATTTTCAGTTAAGATTGAAGAATGATAACTTATACATAGCCTGTATGATAGGTGCTAAAGAAGGCGAATGTCAAGGGTTCGACGTGTATAGGTTTAATATAATTGACAAAAAAACATACAGCGCAGCAGGAAATTTAATTGATAAAACTAGAATTCAAAAATGGTTTAGTGAGGTTCCCGAAAAATCAGTCCATTGGGCTGAAGCGCCAAGAAAAGGACCAGGTAAGTTCAAGAAATTTAGAATAGAGGATGTTTCGGTAGATGAGAACGGAAGTGTTTATATTTCAGCTGGTAAATTAAAAACAGATACAGATGCTGAAGGAAATACAGAATCACATTTAGAAGATGGTTTGATTACAAAGTTTGAAGCTGACGGCACACAATCATGGACAACCATTCTATTGAGGTTTAATTACGGTTCCTTATCAGCTTTCAGAACTTACTATAATCCTAAATCAAAAAGTATAGAAATGGTGAGCAGTGACTTTACTGAAAAATCAAACAATTTAGTTTACCGACGAATTAATCCCGAAAACGGAAACATTATTAAATACGAACGATTCCCTAAACACTGCAGAAATGCTCATGATGGAGGTTGGTTATGGACACCCGACTATATGATGCTGGGAGTTGAAAAACTGTATAAAGGGAACAAACGCTCCTCTCCACTTATGCTAAAGATGGAGTTTTAGAATAAATACTCCGGTTTCAGTTGGGAGCTACTTTACTTTTCCAGAATTTTGGATAGTATTCACATTGTCATTAAAATCAGTTACCTTACAAACTACTTTATAGTCGATATATTGGTTAAAAGCCTGAAACGATTCTAGATTAAATTCAGTTTGGTATTCGTTTTTACTAAAGGTGTAACTTTCTCCCATTCCCGCCTCTTCAAAATCGTTTATTGAATTGTTATATTGGTACCATTTAACGCTTATTTCCTTTATTCCCCCAAAATCCTTCAAGGCATATTTAATACTTGAAGTCTCGAATCGATTGATGTCGCCAGAAAAATCACTTGGTTGTATTTCTGGGACTTTGGTATCCTTAAATTCAAACTCTCGTGTGTAATAAGTAACCAATCCATTATAGTCAGTCACCTTAAACGAGAGGTAATTTATTTGGTCAAATAAATATAAATCGGGCAAATTTACCCACCAGGACATTCGTGGCGAATACACTTCGTTTGACCCCCGAACAGAACTGTAATATTCTCCATGTTCTTCCGAAGACATAGTAAATTCTATACCCACCTCGTTCGATTCATCCTCTACAGCAATCTCCACATTTAGTAGTTCCTCTATTTCTATATCATCCACTCTATTGTGGTCAATTACAGGTTTTACGAGACTTACAACTGCCTTATTATTTTCGGGTTCGGTATCAAACTCACAAGAACCGTCAGAAACTTTAGCTTTTTCATCAAAATTGATTGCCGTAGGATTCATGCATCCTTCTTTTCTACAACTAGAAAATAGAGTCACTGTAATAACTACAAATAATATCGATTTGATTTGCATGTTTCTTGTTTTTAATAAGTTGCGACAAAGCTACGGTAACTTGTATCTGCGTTCACCCATTTGTGCAGCAGTTTTGCCCCACCTTTTATTTAAGGTATTCGACATGAAAACTGGTAAATTCACTTGGTAATCTTTGCGGCAAATTTTCTTCACCTAGCATTTGCCTCAAATCAATTTCAATTACCCTACATATAGCGCTCATAGGAGTATCGGCTGCTCGATTTTCGAAAGGGTCTTCCGTAATGTGTCCGGATTTATCAAGAATGTAAAACACAAATGAAATTGCCATGGCCATTGGAACAGATGCAATTCCCATTTCTTCAACCAATATCATGGGCAATATCAAAATGAAAACCCACAAAAAAACTTGCGTAAAATACACGTAGTAATACGGAAAAACTGTTCCTTTAATTCGTTCGGCCATACCCTGTAAGTCCATCATGGTTTTAATGGACTCCATAATTTGCTTTTGCTCAATATCCGACAGTTCCTTGGCCTTCTTTAGATTAGCAATTCCCGATGCTTGAATGGTCAATAATTGGGTTGCTGGATTTGCCCAGCTTTCAAGTTTGGAGAATTCACTTTCATCTAGAAATTGTTCCAACTCAATTGTGTTTGTTTCTTTCCTTAGTTGAATTCTGACCGAATTTATCCAAGCCAAATGACGATAAACCAACCTTTTAGAGATTTCACTCTTGCCCAGCATTGCCAATATTTCAAAAGAAAAAGAACGACTAACATTTACTATACCGCCCCATATTTTGCGAGCCTCCCACCATCTATCGTAAGCCGAATTATTTCTAAAACCAAGAAAGATGGCCAAAGCACCACCTAAAATACTTACTGGCACAGCAGGCAAATGAATATTGAACAACATGTGCTTGTGAAGGTAGTACACCAAAAAATCCACTACCAAAAAAATTAAAATTGCCTTGTAGTTGTATCTAATAATTCCAACCAGTCGTTGAAATCTGTTTTCGGAAAATTGGATTATCATGTTTCGAAAGTAATTAGTAATTATTATATCCTTCTGTCATTCTGAACTTGTTTCAGAATTTCATAACTTGTAAAATTGGAGATGCTGAAATAAATTCAGCATGACCGATCTGGCTATAGGTAACCCTACTTCTCTCTTGGTTTTATCATCAATCTAAGCGACTGATCGTATGTAAGATAACTCCAAGTCCAGTTCAGAAAAACAAATACCTTATTCTTAGTACCTAATATGGCCATTAGATGCACAAACAACCACATCAACCAGGCTATAATTCCTTTTAGACTTCCAACCGATAAATCACATACCGCTAAATTCCTACCAACGGTAGCCATCGAACCTTTATCAAAATACTTGAAAGATTTTAGTGGTTTTTGTAAACGTTTGTTGTTCAAGTTCTTGGCTACATTTTGTGCCTGCTGAATAGCCACTTGTGCAACTTGTGGGTCTCCTTTTGGATTTTGTTCGGTTATCATTAAGGCTTGGTCACCAACTATATAAATGTTCTCGTTGAAGTTCGTTTGGGAGAATTCGTTAACTAAAATTCGCCCTGCAGGCCCAATGGAGATGTCTGGAAACCCTATAACCGAATTGGCTTTAATTCCTGCAGCCCAGAGCAAGGTTTTAGAATTGAGCGTCTCCCCTCCTTTTAAGGAAACGGTTTGACTATCATAATCTTCAACCAAACAATTCAATCGAACTTCTACTCCTAATTTTTGAAGGTATTTGAGACTTTGCTTACCTGCAAACTCAGACATTCCATTCAACAGCCTTGGCGAACCCTCTAACAATGAGATGGTCATTTTAGTGAAATCCAATTCGGGATAATCTTTTGGCAAAACGAATTTGCGCATTTCGGCCAATGCGCCAGCTAGCTCTACCCCTGTTGGTCCACCACCCGTAATTACAATATTCATTAATGCTTCTTGCTCACTGCTATCCGCCGTATTCAGCGCATTTTCGTAATTATCTAGAATACAATTTCGGAGGTACAATGCCTCAGAAACCGACTTCATTGGCACAGCGTATCTCTCCAAATTTGGGTTTCCAAAAAAGTTAGTAGTTGCCCCTAACGCCAACACCAATTCATCGTAGTGAAGTGAACCAATATTGGTTTCAATGGCTTTTTCTTCTGATTTTACTTCACGCAATTCAGCTACTCTAAAATGAACGTTCTTTTTGTTTTGTAAAATCTTCCGAATTGGAAAAGAAATGGAGCTAGGCTCCAAACCCGAAGTTGCTACTTGATAAAACAAAGGTTGAAACTGGTGATAGTTGTTTTTGTCTAACAAAACCACCTGAAATTGCTTTGCAGAAAGAGATAAAGCCAGTTTAACGCCAGCAAAACCTGCTCCTACAATTACAATTCGTTTTCTTGCGCCTTGTTCTGGTATGTTTTTCATGTATTAATTTCTGCCCACTTCCGTAGCATTGGACTGATTTTGTTCAATTAGAAACTCCAATCGTTTCAGACGTTTTTCATATCCGTTAAGCTCAGATTTTAATTCGCCATTTTCGTCTTGTTTAGCAGCGTTAGAGACTTGCAACAATTCTATTTGTTTTTGTTGTTCTTTGATTGCTTCGAGCAAAACTGTAGAGAATTTTGCATAATCTACGGCCAAATATCCATCATTGTTTTCATAAACCAGTTCGGGATAAATTTTTTGCATATCCTGAGCAATTACACCAATTGCCTTGCCCTTAGGAAATTGTTCTTTAGGGAAATTAATCGTATCCCAATTATGATAAACCCCCGAAAGCAGTTTAAGAGAAGCTAATGCGCCCTCTAATGGAAGAATGTTGGTTTTATATCTCCTATCCGAAACAAGTGCAACGCCAGCTGCTCGGACAGTTAGTGAGGCATTAATATTCCCAACGACATCCAAATCATAAGAAGGGTTCACTGTTCCAATTCCAACTTGTCCTCCATCTTCTACAACTAAAGCATTCAATGTAGACCCAACGTTTATACGAACATCATTAACGGCATTATCCCCGATTTGGACATGATTCGCAGAAGAAACTCGTATTAAGTTAACGGCAGCTCCAGAAGTTAGCTCACCGTCTAAAGCCTTGGTATTGTCCACCAAAATATCTCCACCGGAAACATGAAATTGGGCTTGCGGATTTGTTGTACCAACACCAACTAACAAGTCCGTTTTAGCCATAAAAACCGGGTTACCCGAAGTGGTGCCGTGGTAAATTCTAAACGAATTGTCCGACCCTTCCATACCAACAGAACCCCATGTGTTTGTACCTTCTTTATACAAGGTATACGCCTTATTATTGGTGGAGGCTACTTGGTTGGTGTAAGAATGTCCGCCGGTATTTTCAAAAGTAGCCAAACCTGATGACGTTGAGGAAACATGAAGTCTTGAAGAAGGGCTGTTTGTTCCTAAACCAAAATTACCCGTGGTATTAAAATAGGAATCATCGGTACCACTTGCTATCTTTACTGTAGTTGTATTAGAGGCATTGTGAATCGCGATATTACCATTATTTCCTGTACCAGTAAATACTCTAAAAACATTGGATAAATCATCACTTCTTCGAACTTGAATACCAATACCTGAAGTCGCCGATTGATCAATAGTTGTTTTTCCGTCAACATGCAAAACAGAAGTTGGAGCCGTTGTACCAATACCCACATTATTCGAAAGTGGATTAATAACAAAAGGTTCCGAATTTTGAGTTTGAGCATAGCCATAGGTAGCAGTTCGGCCAAGCATAAGTGAATTTCCACCTGATTCATCAATTTGCAATTGGCCAGTGGCGGCATTTGCAGGAGCAGTTCCTGTTACGTGAAGGTTAGTGGCTGGTGCAGTAGTTCCTATTCCAATATTTCCGCTGTTAGTAATTCTCATGCGTTCTGTATTGGTAGCACTTCCATCCGCGGTAGTAAAAAACTGAATTCTACCTGGCATATCATTAGTTCCCGGAGTACCATCCACTGACATGCGAATTCTTGCAGCCGATTGATACGTGGAGCCGTCATAGCCTACAGCATTAATTCTTGCTATATTATCTCCATTAACAACTGCGGTCGGAGAGCTTTCTGTTCCCCGAGCTTTTGTTAGATATAAAATGGAGGCTTCGTTTAAAGTTGAGCCATAAGTATTTAATCTTACAGCTGCAGTACTAGTGCTCGCTATGGTAAGGTCTGCAGTTGGATTTGCTGTTCCGATACCAACATTTCCATCATTAGTAATTCTAAACCGTTCATCCAAACTTGTAATATCAGAATTTACATCGCCTCCAGCAATTACAAAATCGGGGTTATTTGCTGTAGAGCTGTTTTCTCGTCTAATTACCCAACTGTACGCGTTTCCAGAGTTTTGAAATGCGATTCCGTGGTTTTTAGTGTTGTCCGTAGATTTTAAGGTAAATGCACTTGAAGAATCTCCAAAAATGGTAAGTTGACTGGTTGGAGAACTCGTACCAATACCTACATAATCATCTGAGCCAGTAACATATACATCATTATTTAGGGTTGTTGTTCCGCTTACCGCTAACGTACTAGAAAAGCTTGCTGCACCCGTATTACTTATGGTTAAACGAGGAGTACCAGAACCTGTTTTGAGCCTCAATGCTCCTGAGTTACCATCGTTTCCATCAATGCCAATGTCGTAGGTAGAAAAATAAATACCCGTTCCTTGCCCGTTGGTAAAAAAATCACCATTGGTTGACATCGCCTTATTACCAGCGCCTTGTGTTGCAGGCGTTGCAGTAACCTCACCATTGTCGGCTATAGATAGTCCCTCGTTTCCTCCGTCATTCGATATTTTATTCCCATTCAGTTGAATGCGTTGCGTAGCTGTGTGATTTCCTAAATTATCCGCGCTACTTGGAACTGGTTGCCAAGTCGCTAACCCGGAACCATTTGAGGTTAGTACTTGTCCATTTGTACCCTTATCTAAAGGAAACTGAACTCCATTTAGCACAGCCAACGTATCTGCCAATACTTTTCCCGCAACACGAAGTTTTGTACGGTTTGCGGTTAGTGTGTCACCTAATATAAAGTTGCCATCATCCAAGAATACTCCCCAACGGTTTACATCATTTATTCCGGCATGCATACTGATTGCCCCACCATTTGCATTTAAAGCTAAAAACGAGGTTGCACCATTGTCTCTGGCTAATATTTCATTGTTGTCAAATACCAAATTATTGCTATTAGTATTGCCAATTACCATATAGCCGTTGGTGGCATTCAATGAAGCATCGTTGCCACCGGTTAGGTGCAATGGAACTTGAGGGCTGGAAGTACCAATTCCAACGTTATTTACATCGGCATCAACAAACAAGCTTCCTTGGTCTATTTCAACATCTCCATTATCGTTTACCCGAAAAACGTTAGTGCCATTATCTCGGATAAAGAAATCACCAGCACCAGTAAGATTGTAAACCATTTGATGGGCAGCCATTGTCACTGTAGTATTAGATGTCAGGTTTCCAGAACCATCGTAAATCCCATCTCCATCTGCTCCAGAAGGCGCTGGTTGCCAAGTGCCATTACCTGAACCATCTGAAGTGAGTACTTTTCCATTTAAACTACTTCCTGAAGTTAACTGGAAAGTTCCAGTAGTAGTTTTTCCTGAGATTTTAGCATCTCCATTCACATCTAATTCCACCGTTGGAGTGACTGTTCCAATACCTACGTTTCCACCAGCCTGTACAGTTATTCTATCTATATCATTAGTTCTTATCTTAAGGTCAAAATTCTCCTTTTGAAGTATGTATGCAATGCCAGCATTATTGATTCCAAGTTGAAGACCTCTAGACAATGAAGTGCCGTTCGTTATTTCTACGTAATGTCCTACAGAAGCAGCTGTATGAAGATGTAATGTGGTCCTTGGATTAGAAGTCCCAATACCAACCCTTCCAGACGAACGATAAACATTGCTTCCTGACACCGTCCATGGTGAAGAAGGCGCTGGCTGCCATGTCACTTCTCCACTTCCGTCGGTTTGTAATACTTGCCCATTTGTACCATCATATCCAGGAAAAGAATACGCATTATAAATCCGCAAAGAATCAATAATGGCTGTGCCACCAACATCTAATACTGCTTGAGGGTTGTTGTTGTTCAGACCCAAAAACCCACTAGAAGTAAAACGTGCACTTTCACTTCCGCCATTGGAAAAAATGGTGTTGTTTGAACCGTTGATTTCAATTTTAGTATTGCCTGCTGCATCAGTAATTCGAGTGCTGTCTTCAAAAGCACTTGCCGGTAAATTACTGGCACTTACTGTTCCTTGAAAAGCAGTACTGCCCGAGCTCGTTGTTGGAATGCTACTGCTGTAGCAAATAATGTAGTTTACATTGGCGTTTATTGGGCGGGTTTCTGTAGAGACTCTCGGAGTACCAAACGATCCCAACGTGGTTGGATTTAAAACCCTATCGTTAACTATTCCACCTCCAGTTGTTGCAATTGTATTCCTTGCTGTACCACCAGCTGCATCACCGGAACTATTACTCAAAGTGCTTAAATGCCCGTGACTTTGAAATGCATCTCCTTGAACAGCCCCTACCTTATCCCCAGTATTTCCACCAGTTGAACTAGCGATTCTGCTTGCTCTATCTGGGTCGTTGGTTGAGCCGTTGGCTACACCCCTTAAAAAACGCCCACGTAAATCGGGTAAATTAAAATTAGCGGCATCACCACCCCATGCTGCGCCAATAGCGGCGAACAATTCTGAATAAGCCGATTGTGCCAACGAAGCACCGTCGCACAATAAAAACCCAGCTGGAATATTGTTGGTATCGCCACCAAATGCAATTATGGTTCCTACGGGTATATTGGCCGTGGTGTCGGTTGCAGAATTCGCAACATTATCCCATTTTGTTCCATCGTAAGAGCAATAGCAAGAACTATCGGTATTGTAAATGAGCAATCCTGCAGCAGGGCCACTTATGGCGTTCATTTGTGTGGTGGTGAGCCTTGGAGGCAGGAAACCTTTAGTGGTATCACGGAGTTCTAAAGCTGCAGTAGGGTCAGGCGTGCCGCCATCTTGGTTTATTAGCATCCACTGAGCGTCAGCTGGAATATAAGTTCCAAGTGCCAAAAGGAATAAGAGGGTAACTTTTAATATTTTCATAATCAATTACTGTTTAGTAACACCAGTATTTATTCTTTGATGAATCAACTTCAGTTGTTCTTGAAGCTCTTTCTGATTCGTTTTTAAATCTTCTATCTCAATCAATTCTGACTTTAAAACAGAATTCTCCGATTCTAATCTTTCAATTTTAAATTGTTGATTCTTAACCAATTCATGCAGCTCTTTAATTGCAGCAGCAAGGACAGGTGTCAGATCCGAATAACTTACCATCATTGGGGCAGTTTGAACATCTAAAGTTGAATCACCACTAACCATTTGTGGAAATACCTGCTTTAATTCCTGCGCAATAAAACCAATTTCAACTTTTCCTAATGTTGTTTTTCGTTCATAAGATCTCGGCTGAATGTCAGATAAAAGATTTAAACCAGAATTGAAATTTTTGATGTTAGTTTTTAAACGTCTATCAGAAGTGGTATTGTAAGATACGGCATTTCCGTTGCCTTCTATTTGACCAGCAATAGTTCCTCCAGAACGGTAAAATGTTAAGTAATTATTTGATGTTCCAGGGCTCGCCTGCCCCAAAACAATTCTTAATCCATCTGCATTTGTACCCGTATTAGTATTTTCAATAGTTGCAACATGTCCAGCAGAATTATTCTCAGAAACGTGAAGTTTGTATCCCGGAGCAGCAGTTCCAATACCTATATCCCCTGCTGGTGTTATTACTAAATCTCCGTCCGCAACATCAACAGGGAAACCTGTTCCAGTGTTTTTATTGGCCAAAACCAAATTTCCATATCCGTCGGCTGCCGTTGTTTGAAACAGTATTCCTGCATGAGTATATGCGTTTTCAAAGTTCCCAGTAACGTTTTTAAACCGAATTCCGGATGTGATGTTTCCAGTAGAAGATACAAATCCAGCTTTATTTTGGATGTCAATAAAAACCCCAAATCGCCCATCAGTTCTGGTATCAGATCCAACAATGTGTAACTCATTGGTTGGAGCAGAACTACCCAAACCTAAACTACCCGCATCAGTTAAATAGAATTTGGTATTTCCAACACTAAAATCCCCCCCACTATTTTGAAGGAACAATCTAGACTTAGTACCATTATTTCGGGCCATGATCTCATTGCCGTCAATAACAATATTACTTGCATTTTTTCGCCCAATTAGAACAAGTCCATCGTTGGTAAGAGACAAATCATCGGTTCCATCAATTTGCAATTTAGCAGTAGGTGAAGTAGTTCCAATACCTACACTATTCGAAATTGGATTTAAAACTAATGGTTCTGCAGATTGAGTCTGAACGAACCCATAAGTGGCAGTTCTACCAATAAGCATATTATCGGCAGCGGTTGGCCCAGCAATGTGCAGTTGACCTGTATTAGCGTTTGCAGGATAAGCACCAACTATGTGTACGGGTGCAGCAGGAGCATCAGTTCCAATACCTACATTTCCCGCATTAGTAATAGAAAAGGACTTTCCACCTCCTGAGGTGGCAGTTTGAAACACATAAAAGGAATTACTTGTACCATCATTTTCAATGGCCAATCCAGAAATATTTGAAAACGTTTGTCCCGATGCCCCAGGTGCAACATGCAGATCCGTAGCGGGAGCCGTTGTTCCAATACCTACATTACCGGCATTATCAATGCGCATGCGTTCAACTGTAGCTGTACCACCCGAAGGTCTGGTTGCAAATTCAATTCTACCGGGTACGTCATTAGTTCCTATGGTACCATCGGCAGAAAAAATAATACTAGAGGAAGATTGATAAGCACTTCCATCATATCCGCTTGCCCCTACGGTTCCCAGGTTATGATTTGGACCAATCACAGTTTCTCCATTACTTGCCTTATCAAATCGAATACTTGATGCTTTGGTTGTTGCAGTTGATCTTATCGTTATAGCAGTTGTATTACTAGCGTTATCCTGTCCTTGTAGGTGCAGTTTACTGAGAGGAGAAGTTGTGCCTATACCAACATTTCCATCTTCTTGAACGACCATCAACTCCGTAGTACTATCTGTTCTCACTATTAATTTATCCGTTGTTGAATTGGAATTTTCGTCAATATCTAATATCAATGAACCGTGAGACATTACAGCATGTGGCGATAAGCCCTCAAAGAGAAGGTTGGAATAGTCTTTCTTGATATGCACAAACTCTTCGGGCGAGGTTGTTCCAATACCAACATTACCCGATGTATCAATTGTAAATCGAGATGCATTTTTGGTTCCGTCAAAAATTCTGAACGTTTTAGGGTTATCAAATTGACCAATAGAGTATTCTTGGAATAAACTTGTGAAATTGACTCGGACGTCATTATTTCCCCCTGTTGTTAATTGCAACTCAGTGTTAGATGTAGGACGATAAATTTCTAAACGATTATCTGCATTTGTAGGAGCAGATCTTCCAAAACCTACTGTTCCAATATCGCTAAGGTGCATTACTTGATTTCCTTGGGTATAAAGCGCAATAGAATCGCCATCAACACCCGGTTCGGTTTCAATTCGAGTGTCTCCATCGTTGTCAGAAATTGTAGAAAGCGTATCTCCAGAATTTACTAGCGTTACCCAGCTAGAACCGTTGAAATAGCAATAACAAGCACTATCCAAATTAAAAATTAGAAGACCATCTGCTGGGCTGGAAATCGCATTAGCTTGCACTGTCGTGAGCCGAGGAGGTAAAAACCCTTTGGAGTTTGATTGTACCTCAAGAGCCGCTGACCCATCCGGTATTCCTCCATTTTGATTAATGAGTACATCTTGCGCGTAGCCTTTACTGCAATAGGCAACCAAGACAATGACAGTTAAAAAAATGTGCTTTAAACAATTCAAAATTCCTCCTTTTTTATTTTCTATAAACACAACGATAAGTAGCAATTCCAACCTCTGGATCTCTAAACGCTCGTTGACGTCTTCCTAAACCACCACCCGAGGGATCACCAACCACCATTACGTTGTTCTGGGAAATATTAGAAGTCCACTCGAAATTATTTTCCATATTCGTAAGGGTAATATTACCTGCAGCAGCTTGAGTTGCAGCACCATACCAATCGGAATAAGAAGCTAATTCGTAACCAGCATCAACACAAATACTATCGGCAACAAACCAAATGGCTGCAGTACGTTCCACTTTATCTATACAGTAGTTGTCGTTTACTTTTTCCATACTAGTTGGGCAAACTAAAGTATCGTTCATCCATACCAATTGGCCACTTCCTGAAGTTCCTAGTACTTGACCTGAAGTTCCTATTGTATCTGGAAAAGAAATTGTATAGCCCGATCCTTTTATTGAGTCAGGCGTAGAAATTTTCAACTGAGTTCCTGTTGTGTCATTTAAAATCAGCGGCCCATCGATTTCTAACCCTTCATCGCTAAACGAGAACCCATAATCGACATCGCTAATACTAGAACCAGCGGCAGCACTATCAACAATTCCAAATTCTATCCCATCAGGAGCAAACTGCATAAGATAACCCATTCCATCGTTTGATAATTTATAGCCAGTACCGGGGTCGAAATATATATTCTGAGTTATGTATGAAAACGGATTTCCGCCTATGTTAAAGCTTCCGAAGTGAAAATTACTATCGATTTGCAAAGAACTAAGCGCTGAATCTCCAACACCAACCTGCAGGTTTTTGTTTATAGACTGAAATGCAGTGGTGGAATTGGTATCCCATATTGAGGATGGTGTTGACCAATTCGCTACACCTCCATTATAAGTAAGAACATCTCCGTTCGAACCGGAAGTAGATCCAATACCAAACTGATTGGAACCTGAACCGATAACAATAGAATCTGTCCATAATGAATCGACATATGCATCACCAACCACATCAAGTCTTCTTGCTGGATCTACCTTTCCGATTGCCAAACTATCTCCAATACGAACGTTACCCTTGTCAAAGTAACCTGCGTAATTGTTTAATCCTCCAAAAGCCGTTGCATAAATACCATAGTTTATAGCAGTGGTTACATTTGTTCCATTTGCTTCATTATAACTTCCATAAAATACACTGAATGACCCAGCACCTTTAGAACGATTAAACGACCCGTAACTTATTGAATTTGAACCATTAGAAACTACGTCTCCAAAGAAGCCGTAGTACCTAGAAGAGGTTGGTCCTCCGTACACTTTAGAGTAAATTCCGTATTTGTTGGTTGCATCTCCTGTAACATAGGACTGAATACCTACTGCAGTATCTTGCGCATTTATCGAATGGACTTGAGCATTGATACCGACTTTACCTCCGGCACTTGATACAGTATCCCATAAACATAATCTAGCAACCGGATTATTCATGTTAATACCTACCCTACCATTTTTAATTGTAAACCACTCTGAGTTGTTTGAAAACAAACGGAATGTATCGTTGTCGAATAATGAATATGAAGACCTTGAAGAATCTGCCAACACTAAGGCGGTATCAGAAGATACGGCCTGCCATGTTGCTTTTCCGTTAGCGTCAGAAGTTAAAACTTTACCATCACCTTTGTTCGCATCATCTACAAAGAATCCATCTTTTATTGAAACAGCACCATTAAAGCGTAACGAATCGCTTGCAAAATCACCGTAGATTAATGGAGTTGGTGAATTTGAATTTTCGATGTAAAGTTTATCGGAACCCAATTCGTTGGATGCCGCATTATTACCTATCACAATATTGTCAGATCCAGTTTCATTGTTATACAGTGAATTTGTACCGATCGCAATGTTGTTATTTCCAGTTTTGTGTTCGTACATAGCCTCTGAACCAATTGCTATATTGTTACTTCCTGTGGAATCTAAACGCATACTATATTTACCAATAGCTACATTGTCAGAACCTGATGTATTTTGTAGTAAGGATCCAAATCCAAATGCTGAATTGTCGTTTCCAGTTGTATTAAAGCGTAACGCGTTCATACCAAATGCAGAATTTGATCCACCACCAATGTTTTCCTGTAGTGCTCTGGAGCCAAAAGCACTATTAAAATCTCCGTTAGTGTTTTCACTTAACGAATTAAATCCGAATGCGGCATTATTACCACCTCCTACATTAGAGTTAAAAGAAAAAGCACCAACTGCGGCATTATTGCTTCCGACAGTATTTTCACCACCTGCATCATATCCAATAAACACGTTTTGATTGGCACTATAATCGTCATTTATTCCAGCATTGAAACCAATAAATACACTTCTGCCGTTGTTTGCAGTATGCAATCTTCCTTTATCCATGTAGAAATACGAAGTATCGTCGTGAAAAAAGTCAATTCTGCCTGGTGAAGAAGAAAGGGAGATTTTACTCGTTCCAAATGCAATACGAGTTGAATCGTCTTGACTAACCGAGATAGGTTTCCAAGTAGAGACACCTCCTGATTGAAGTGTAAGTACTTCCCCAACATTACCAACATCATATGGTAAATCGTACTTACCATTTATATTTAGGGTGTCAATGTGGGCTTTTCCATTAACATCAAGTAACTCAGAAGGGTTAAAAGTACCAATACCAATTTTATTGCTATCGATTACCAATGAATGAACATTATTACTATTTAAAGAAGATCCCACTCCAAATATTAGTTTTTTGGCTCCTTCGAAATTCCCTGAACCTGTAGAAATAATTTTATATGCCGTTCCTCCGGCTGTGTTACGGATATTCAGGAAAGTTCCTTTCGAAGCAGATCCTGTAAATGTGGTATTTTCTAACGAAGAAGATTCAATTTCAAGAGCAGATGCGGGTGTTGTGGTTCCTATACCTAATGCACCCAAATTTACGATGGAGTCTCCTGCTGCGTCACTTCCTGCAACCAAAACAGAATCAATTCCTTTTGTGGTGTACCCGGCAGCTGGTGCTTGCCAAGTAGCTTTACCATCTGTATCAACAGCGGTTAAAACTTTTCCAGATTGCGGATTTCCTTCAGTAATTCTTAAATAATCCGTATTTATTCCACCTTCGACATTAAGAGAAGAATCTAGCCCTACATTATCACCGCCAACAATTAAACGGTTTTCTATAGCCACATTTCCATCTTCAAAATAACCGGCATAATTAGTATCGGCTCCAGATGCAGATCCGAATATACCTATGTTGTTCGCTGCAGTTCCAACGGCAGAAAACTCACCTGCCCTCTTCTCTAACGTGCCTGATGCTCCTCCATCTATTTCTGAGAACACACCTGTTGCGACGCCCGATGATTTTGTGTCTGCATTAACGAAGACTCCAACTCCAACAGAGTCCGTGACATTAATTGTTAAGTTGTGATCAGGAGCATCAGTTCCGATTCCAACCTTTTCGCCGTTATCTACGTAAATGGTATCCCCGTTTTCTGACCAAAGTGCTTCTGGAATTGCAGCACGAATAGCCGCTGCTGTGTCGTCCAAGCGATTGCTATCTGCTACAATGCGTGAATCAAACCCATTAACACGATTGCTATCGGCTACGATTCGAGCTTCAATCCCATTCAATCGAAGACTGTCGTTTATAATTCGATTGTCTAATCCTGTAACAGAAGAAGACTGGTCTAATGAGGATAAATCTGCTGTTTGTGTTCCTCCTGCGTCAATGATATTAAGGTTTGTTCCAGTTAGGTTCATTCCGGTATTCAATTCGTTTGTGGAACTAGAGTCTTTGTAAGCTCCTGTGTTTATATCATCTGTCAAGGTAACTAAGCGATTGCTGTCGGCTACAATTCGAGTGTCTATTCCATTCAATCGATTGCTATCCGTTACAATCCGTGAGTCAAATCCATTTACACGGTTACTATCGGCTACTATTCGAGCATCTATTCCATTCAATCGATTGCTGTCGTTTATAATTCGAGTGCCTAATCCTGTAATGGAAGAAGACTGGTCCAGTGGTGACAAATCTACTGTTTGCGTGCCTCCTGCGTCAATGATATTCAGGTCTGTTCCAGTTAGGTTAGCTCCAGTATTCAATTCGTTTGTTGAGCTAGAATCTTTATAAGCTCCAGTGTTTACATCATCTGTGAGAGTCACTAGGCGATTGCTATCTGCTAGTATTCTAGCATCATAACCATTCAATCGAATACTGTCGTTTTCAATTCGAGTGTCTAATCCTGTAATTGAAGAAGACTGGTCCAATGATGATAGATCTACTGTTTGAGTTCCTCCTGCGTCAATGATATTCAGGTCTGTTCCAGTTAGGTTCACTCCAGTATTCAATTCGTTTGTTGAACTAGAATCTTTATAGGCTCCAGTGTTTACATCATCTGTGAGAGTCACTAAGCGATTGCTGTCCGCCACTATTCTACTGTCCAACCCTTGCATTTGTTGAGCCAATTGAGTTTTGTAATTGTTGAACGTGGTCGTATCTACAAACCGACTAAATACAACCTCACTTGTAACTCCAGCTTCTGTAATTCTAAGAGTGTCGTTCGATAAGGTAAAAGAAGTAATTAATTCGTTTGTAGAATCTGCATCATCGTCCGATTGGGCAGGCATCCACTCTGCTCTACCATCTGAGCCTACTGCCGTAAGTACATAGTTTTGTTGAGCTCCTTCTTTTAGGAATAATGTATCGTCAATAAACACATTACCTTCTTTGAACCAACCGGAAATGTTAACCATTGCGTTTACTGCTTGTCCAACTATTGCAATGTTTGTATCAGAAGTATTGTTCGTGTTATTGGCTCTACCATAAATAGCAGTATTTGTACCTTGACCTTGAGCAATTCCATAAATCGCTGCATCGCTATTATCAACTGGGCCTATGAGATTTCCGACAACACCCCGCTTTATATTTCCCGAAGAATCTACTTGCCCATAAACACCATAAACTATATTTGAGCCTGCATTTCCACTTGCAGTTCCACGCAATCCAATGGTTTGACTTGTCCCAAAACTTGCATTACCACCTGCACCAATATTAATTCCGGAGGTTGGTACAGTTGCGGTTCCGTGAGTTCCCCTATTAACTCCTGTACTATTCGTTCCTTGACCGTAAACGCCAGTGTTGGAATTGGTGCTAGCTCCATCAGCGAATCCAGCCACACCTTCATTCCAACTTCCCGTGGTTGTAATCCAGCCAAAAACACCACGGTTTCCCACCGATGTATTATTATCTATCACTCTACCTTCCACACCAATATTTTGAACTGCACCTCCTTGTGCTACGCCTTGAACACCATGATTTAAAGCACCTCCACCATTCAAAGCTGTTCCTTTAAGTCCTACGTTTTGTGCTGTTCCTCCTGTTGCTTTTGCATCAACACCAATTGCTTTGACACCTCCAGTAGCATCTGCTTTCACTGCTTGGTTAGTGTCGGCATTGCTTGCATAACCACCTACTCCTGCGTTGCTTCCTGAAGAAGTTCCATTGGAGACCCCTTCAATACTCACATTTTCCCCATTTGTACCGGAAATTTCACTTCGAATACCTATTTGGCCTGCAGTACTAGTAGTTGTACCTAGCGAACGAACATTAACTGCGGTTTGCCTACCAACAACCACTCGGGTCGAATCGACTATAGAAACTGTATTTCCGCTTTGACCAGAGGTACCAATCCGTAGTTCTTTTAGATTTACAATACTTTGATCGGCAGCATCATTCCCGTTGGCCAGTACAGAATCTATTCCCTTCGCAGGTTTATTATTGATTAAATCTCTTAACACTTGAGCGGTATCACCAAGAGCTTGTTTTGTAGCTAGGTCAGAACGTAAGTTTGTAGCTGTATCTATTATCGCCTGGCTTTCTTCTAAGCTACTCAAGTCTGCTGTCTCGGTTCCTCCCGCATCAGTTACATTCAAATCTGTTCCAGAAAGTAATACACTCGTATTTAGCTCATTTGTTGAACTGGAATCTTTAAAAGCTCCAGCGGCTACATTACTTGAAAGTGTGTTAAGCAAAATACTATCGTTTTCAATCCGAGTAGAAAGGCCATTGGCAATCCCATCAATTCTATTACTTAAAAAAATGCTATCCGCACGAACTTTAGCTTCTAATGAAGTTAATTCTCCACTTTGGTCAAAGTATCCTACATAAACCTGACCACCATTGGTAAGTTTTAGTGTATCGTTATCAATCGACAATAACTGAGCATCTGTATTGTCTAAATATTTTGTTAAGTCAATGAGAGAAGGGCTTCCGTTATTGGTAATTTCGAGAATATTTCCAGTGAGTAGCAGATCCTGAATTTCATTCTCTGGATCTGCATCGGCATCATCAGCATTCTCCACATTCTTGGCGTACATGGCATAAGGTACAGAACGCAGTTGCGACTCGCCAAATGTTAAGTAAGTAGAACCCCCATTATCGCTGAACTCCACTTTTAAGAAGTAAGGGTTACCTGGATCTTTTCCCCAATCTATGGAAGAAAACGTGTTTTGCTCGGCAGTACCATCTCCAATAGTTAAATTTACTAACCCCATAACGTTGGTATTAGTTGAATGAGATTCTATGTAACCACTGCCTAAATCGCCTTTTTGATAAATGGTAAACCTCAGATTTACTGGCTGCGAAGCTACCACAACCCCGCTAGAATTTCTAAGAACAGCTTGGTATCGAATACCCTCATACGCAGATTGGGCAAAAGTTACTCCTGCTACTAAAATAAAAGCAGCACCTAGTGCAGCTTTTGCTATTCGATTAAAGAATTTATTCATAATGTTAGTGTGATTTGACGATTCTAAAAGTTTTTATAAGTCTGTTTTCTTTGGCAATATTGAGTAGATAAGTTCCGGCTGGTAATTGATCTAATTCCAATTGATTTTTATTTGAAAGTAACTCTCCATTCGCTACTGATTTAAAGGTTAAATCATAAACTGAAAAGCTGTAGTCCCCAAAAGTTTCATTTGAAGGAAGAGCAACGGTAAGGCCTCTTACGTATGGGTTTGGATATACTGAAATGTCAATTTGGCCTTCATCATACTCCCATATTACCACGGCCTGAAAGCTGATTTGGTGAAATCCTTGAGTTGCGAAATAAAACCGGTTTCCTTGAGTTGGAGTTACTGTTTCACCGAGTGTGTAAGACAAAGAGTAGCCCGCTTTTTCAACACTTTCTCCAGCAGCCGAAAGCACCTCTAAACGAGCTTCCTGTGCATTGGCAGTAAAAGAAGCTAAAATTAACGACAAAATAAATAGTCGCAAGCCGCTGGTAATCAGTATCCTATACCTCATAAAGTAACCGTGATAGTAAGCATGGAAATTAACGATTTTTCAGACACTTATTACAACAAAAAATACGAATAGAATAAATACTCATTAATGAGTACGAACCAATTGAATCAAGGTTAACTTTGAATCGTGTGGTGTATAATTGACATTGAAACAACTGGGGTCAGTAAATATCGTGGCAAAATCACTGAAATTGCTATTTACAAACACAATGGAAAATCGGTAATTGATGAGTTTGTAAGCCTTGTAAATCCAGAAACAACTATTCCCGCCGAAATAAGTCGTTTAACAGGTATTACTAATCAAATGGTAGCTGGAGCACCTCGATTCTTTGAGATTGCTAAGGAGGTAATTCGAATAACAGAGGACTGCGTTTTTGTAGCGCATAATGTCAATTTTGATTTTGGTTTTATTCAAGTAGAATTTGAGCGGCTGGGGTACAAATTTCAACGAAAAAAAATGTGTACAGTGAAGCAAAGTCGAGTATTACTGCCCGGACATCGCTCCTACTCACTTGGCAAATTATGTAAAGAATTAGGAATTATTTTGGATGGTCGTCACCGGGCAGCCGGCGATGCAAAAGCTACCGTTAAGTTGTTTGAGTTATTGTATTCTAAGGACCCTGAATTTGGACTTAAACTTAAACCTGAGGTTCAGTTATCCAAATATTTGCACCCAGAATTGGACACGGAAAAAGTACTCGAGTTACCAAAAAAAATTGGAATTTATTACCTCTACAATTCAGATAAAGATGTGATTTACGTTGGTAAAAGCACCAATTTGCGCACTCGACTTTTCAATCATCTACGCCAACCCAAAACCCAAAAAGCGATAAAAATGCATGCCGAGGTGGCTGATATTTCTTACGAAATTACCAATTCAGAAATAGTTGCTCTATTAAAGGAATCACAAGAAATTAAAAACCTAAAACCTAAATACAATGTTGCGCTCAAGCGCAACTCCTTCCCCTTCGGAATTATTGAAGAATTTGATTTGTTTGGTTATCACCTGCTCAAACCAGTAAAACTGGAAACACATCACTCTCCAATATCCACTTTTTCTTCACTGGCAGAAACAAAAAACTTCTTGGATAAAATAGCTCTTGATTATGGATTGTGTCGTGGAATGGTTGGTATTCAAAAGTGCAATCGAGGTTGCGTGTTTTATGGCACGCAACAATGTGAGGGTGCAGCAATTTGCGCAGAAGAAGCAGATGCTTACAATTTAAAAGTTGGAAATGCCATTGAAAGGCTTCGATTTCTTAATAGAAATTTATTAATTATTGAGCAAGGCAGAACACCGCAATTAAAATATGCAATCGCTATTGAGAACGGCCAATACCTAGGGATAGGAGAGTTTTCTAGCGACGAAACCCCTTCTTTAATTGAGTTATTGGATAGTATCGAAACCATGCAAGACGATAAGGATTCTAGAGGAATTATTGGTAATTTCTTACGAAATAAAAAATTGACACAAATTATCGAATTCGATAGAGAGAAAAATTTAAGGCTACAATTGCCAGTGTAACCGACCTTTGAAAACTGGCCTTATCGCTGAACGACTATTTTCAGGGACAAAATCCATTACTTTTGATTTTTACGAAAATCCAGTATTCTTGAAGGGAATTAAATTAAAGCGCTTTGATAATGTACTCGAAAATCAATTTTCTAGTTATGTTGAGAAACGCGGTGTAAAATCGTTACGTTTTACGGGATTTATTAGTTCTTTCTACTGTTTCGCTCTTTTGTTTAGAGATTATGAATTGACACACGATGAGCGATCAATATTCTTCCGGGCTTTGCAAGGATTAATTCTTGTTTCTCTCTCAGGGCTAACGTTCATGAAGAAAATCAGAAGCAAAAGTACTTATTTGGCTATGGGAGGTTCTTTTTGTATTCTGTTCTTACAGGCGTACATGCACCATGTAAAAATTGTACCACCTTACGCACTTGGCAACACTGTTCCTTTGCTCATTTTTGCTGTTGCCATTGGGCTTGGTCTTTCGTTCAACAAATCTCTATTAACCAATGCAGGAATGATACTCTTTATGTTCGGTGGTGCATTTGTCTATAATGAAGCTGGTTACCAAATTAATCTAGTGAATATTTTATTGAATTTTGGTATTGCAACCGGAATTGCATTTCTTGACGAACGTGAACTGAGAATTGGGTTTTATCGCTTACAAAAAGTTCGAGAATTAAACAAGGAATTGGAAGCAGCCGATAAAGCCAAATTAGAGCTTTTATCGGTTATTTCACATGATATAACTGGACCATTGACCAATCTGAACTCCTCCATCGAGTTAAAGGACAGTGAACTGCTATCCGACAAGGATTTAAAGTACATTTTCAAAGAAACTAATCTTAAAATAAGCTCAATTACGCATTTGCTTTATAGCCTTACAAATTGGGCGAAATCTCAAATGGATGGATTTAAACCAAATTTTGCAGAAACAGCTTTAAGTGATGTTTTAGAAATTGTGAATAGTGGCATTAGGTCGCATACTAAAGACAAGTCTATTTCAATAGAAATGAATGTTGATACTGAACGAACAATAATAACTGACAGAAATATGCTCAGTATTATTATTAGAAACATACTTGCAAATAGTATTAAGTATTCGCAAAGCGGTGGCGAAATATCAATCTCAGAAAAGGTTGACTCCAACACGCTGCGTTTGTTTATCAGAGACCAAGGAAAAGGAATGTCACCAGAAGAGTGTCAAAAATTGTTCGCAAAAGTCAACGACTCAAAGGATGGAACTCACAATGAGCTTGGCACCGGACTAGGTATGTACATGTCTAAAAAAATGGCCAGGCACTTAAACATTGACATTTCGGTAGAATCGGAAATAGGAATTGGCAGCAGTTTCGAATTGAAGATTCCACTGTCATAATTGGTACATCCTACCTAACTTCTTACCAATTTTTTAATCGCCATACGATTCACAGAATTAAAGTTCGATTTTGCAGATTGTTTTTTGAAAAAGACGAAAGTCTAATTCACATTTGAATCAACTTTTAAAAATCGAATTATGAAAAATACATTTCAAGTCCTAATACACTGTACCTATTGGATTGGTTCAATGGCAGTAATATGTGTCCTGTTCCTCACGTTAGCAAATGCGAAAGGCATCCCAAATTTAGCCGTATTAATTCCTGCACTCTGCAGCGTTTTACTTTTTCCGGCAGTACTTTCCTTTTACACTATGAACCAATGGGTTTTTCCTAAATTCATATTACGTGGAAAAAACAAATCAGCCTTCCTCTTTTCTATTGTTGTGGTTATTATTACACCCGTACTTGGATTATTGCTTCATGCTGTTTTTACTTCTTTCGAATTTTCCTTTGGCCCTTCTACACTCGACTTAGTGCTTAAGCTAATTTTCGTAGCTTTTTTATGTTGTTTTCAACTCATGTTAGGCTGGGTACTAGCAGGTTTTTTATACTGGCGAAAGCAATTGAATGAAAAACTCAAGATTCAACATCAAAATATTGCTCTTGAACAACAATTACTGAACGCAAAAACAAACCCACACTTCTTATTCAATTCAATAAATAACATAGAAATACTAATCGAAAAAGCTCCGTCAAAAGCCAGTGAATACTTATTAAAACTATCGGGAATATTACGATTTTTACTAGACGAAAATGACCAAATAGAATTAAAAGAAGAAGTCAACTACCTTATAAAATATATTGATTTACAATTAATCAGAACTACTACCGCTAGTGCGATTAAGACTAACTTTCATGTTGAAGATGTACGAGTTCTAATTGCTAAAAACTTGCTCATTCCCTTTGTGGAAAATGCCGTTAAACATGTGCAAAACTTTCATAAACAAAATGCAATTGAGATAAATCTAGAATCAAATTCAAACGAACTATTATTCATCTGTAAAAACGCTGTAAATGATGAACAGAACAACGACACTTTTGGCAATTTCAAAATTGGAAATGAACTTATCAAAAACAGATTGAATTCATTGTACCCGAATCGACATTCTTTAGTTATTGACAATTCAAAACGCCAATATTCTGTGACCTTAAAAATTGAATTATAAATGATTAAATGTATCATCATAGAAGACGAGCCACTGGCACTAGAACGAATTGAACAATTTGCGCTTAAGTGCCCTGAATTGGAACTACTTGCTTGTTTTATCAACGCTGATAAGGGGTTGAGCTATCTTAAAGTAAATGAAGTTAACGTTTGCTTTATCGACATAGAAATGAATGAGATGTCAGGTATCGAAATAATTCAAGCAACACACTATAAAACTCAGTTTGTGATTTCCACCGCATTTAGTGAGTATGCCGTTAAAGGTTTTGACCTAAATGTGGTGGATTATTTGTTGAAACCCTACTCTTTTGAGCGGTTTCGTGAAAGTATCACTAAAATACAGTCGGCAGTATCGAAAAAAACTCCTAAAACAATAACTGTCCCTGAAGGCAGAAATAAAATAGTTCTTCCTGTTCATGAAATCTTGTTCATTGAAGGCATGGGCGATTATCGAAGAATTCACGCTGAAGATAAAAAAGTGATGACCCTACTTACTTTTGGGGAGATTGAGATCATGCTCGGTACTTCGGATTTAATTAGAATTCACAAGTCTCACATGATAAACCTAAAAAAAGTCGATAAAATTGCTCAGAATAACTTTGTTTGGATAAACGGGTTGTCTTTTAAAATTTCAGACTCTTATAAAACTCATTTCCAACGTAAGAGCAAATTTTTAATTTAACAATCCAACCTACATCTGAACGTCACTTTTGTTTTCGAACGCAGGTGGAATTTTACCAGGCTCCTCCTCTGCTAATTGCAAAATATCGCGTGTAATTCCCCTCGAAATATTTGATATAGGAACATCGTTCGGAGAACCTTCAAATGGGTTTTCACCCGCCAATCCAACACGGAGCATGGTATTAAAAACCCAAATTACCAATGCAGTAAAAGGAATATTGAACCACACAAAAAACTTTCCGACCAATGGATTTGTTTCTGCTACAGTTATACCCATACTTGCAAACGAAGGAATGATGGCCATCGGTAACAACCACATAAACAAATGCACAAAATGATAACCAATGCTACCGTATTGCTTAGGGTACGGAAAGTTTTTTATTCTCTCCGACTTACCCTGTAGCGTTGTTAACTCTTGCAGAATCTGCTGCATGTTCAAATAGCTAAAATCCCAAATTTTGCCCTCATCGGTCAGTTTTCTAAGGTGCTTAGATTGTAATGAAATAATAGCATTGGGTTTATGGTCTTGAGTCATTACGTGATTCAATTCTTCTACCGATAAATGTTGTTTTAATTCATCCTCCAATTCAACCTCAAACTCTGGAATATGGTATTCAAAATGCTTTTGCTTGTGAATTTTCTGGTAAGAAGCTTCCCAAGGTTTCTTAGTACGCATCGCATATCTGAGTGCGGTTAACCATGCCACATGTCTGTGCGCTATGATTTGAGTTATTTCCGATTCGTCCTTACCGTTTTTAGAATCATGCAAGTAAAAGCTATCTCGAACATTAATAACCAAGGTTCGCGAAGCGTTAACTATACCGCCCCAAATTTTTCGGGCTTCCCAAATTCGGTCATAGGCCGCATTGTTCTGAAAACCAATCATGAAAGCAACTGCTGTACCTACAAGGCCTACAGGAGTTAATGGCACCTGTAACCATTTAACATCAACAACCTCGTACAATAGGGTAAAAACAATTGAGATTATAAAAAAGAAAATGAGCTCTCGTCTGGTCCAGAGTATCAAATTTTTAAAAGGAAATCTTCTTTGAGTGTACATGAGTGATTTTTTTCAAAGAAATAGAAAGTTTCAATGCACAGATGTGTTTTTTATACACTAAAAATTAAAAACCAAAAGCCCTTATCTGAATCTCAGGAAAGGGCTTTAAGTATAAATATTTCTCTTGAAACTATACGTTCTCTATAATCATAGCAGAGGCTCCACCTCCACCGTTGCAAATACCGGCCCCGCCATACTTACCGTTATTTTGTTTCAGTACATTGATCAGGGTTACAATGATTCTAGAACCAGAATTGCCGAGTGGATGACCTAAAGAAACCGCTCCACCGTTTACGTCAACTTTAGAAGGGTCAAGTCCCAATTCTTTGGTATTTGCCATTCCCACAACTGAGAAAGCTTCGTTAAGCTCCCAGTAATCAACATCGGCAGCTTTTAAACCCGCTTTTCCTAGTGCAACTGGAACTGCCTTTGAAGGTGCAGTTGTAAACCATTCTGGTGCATGAGCAGCATCAGCATAAGAAGTAATTTTTGCCAATGGAGTCAACCCGTATTTTTCAACCGCTTCGCCGCTGGCCAAAATCAAAGCAGATGCACCGTCATTTAATGTAGAAGCATTTGCAGCTGTTACTGTACCCTCTTTCTGAAATGCAGGACGCAATGCTGGAATTTTGTCCATTCTTACATTTTTATATTCTTCATCTTGTGCAAATACGATAGGCTCTCCCCTTCTTTGTGGAATTTCTACCGGTACAATTTCATCGCTGAACTTTCCAGCTTCCCAAGCAGCAGCTGAACGATTGTACGATTCAATTGCGAAGTTATCTTGGTCTTCTCTTGAAAATCCATATTCCTTAGCACACATATCGGCACAAACGCCCATATGCGTATCGTTATATACGTCAGTAAGGCCATCTTTAACCATACCGTCAATCATGTTTACATTACCCAATTTTACAGCACTTCTGGCCTGCATATAGTGAGGAACCGAACTCATGTTTTCCATTCCACCTGCAACAACAACTTCATTGTCACCAGCTTTAATGGTCTGAGCAGCCAAGGCAATTGACTTCATTCCTGAAGCACATACTTTGTTTACCGTAGTACAAGGAACCTCGTTACTTAATCCAGCGAAGATTGCAGCTTGCCTGGCAGGTGCTTGACCTAAGTTCGCAGACATTACATTACCCATAAATACTTCATCGATAATTTTTGGGTCAACTTTACCCTTTTCTAGAGCGCCTTTAATGGCAGCGGCACCTAATTTTGGTGCCGGTACAGAAGCTAAACTTCCTAAAAAACTTCCTATTGGCGTTCGTACGGCTGATACGATATATACTTCTTTCATATTATTAGATTTTGAGCCTGCAAAAGTAAGGATTCTGTTTCGTTAAGACTTAGTGCGTGTAAAGGTTTAGAATTGTTTAACCAGTTGAAATTGTCGTTTCAAAAGGTTAAACTAATTCACTTGTAAACCACGACTTCTTGAGGAATAACGCCCGCCTCAAACTCGATTAACTGTTTTCCAGTTTCGTCAAGGACATAAACGACTCCGTTTTTCACGTAATCGCGGACATCGCAAACTATCAATTGGTCGTTTAACTGATTTATCCCTAATCCATAAAAATTAGCGCCGTCAATTTTGAATAATTCAGTTGGTTCGGCCTTTTCACCTTGCACATTAAACTCAAAAACAGAACGATTGATGAAGTAGAGTTTTCCTGTACTTGCGTTATAATTCAATCGACTTGGTGAGGCCTCAATATCATCAAAAATGTAGGTGTACAGAACTGCTCTTTTAATAGGGTCTATTTTATGCAACGTCGCGTTTTCTCTATCTCTCGGATTAAATCCTCCGTCGCAAAGCACCCATAAAAAGCCATTTTCATCTTCAACAATACTCTGCGGCTGTTTGCCTACAGCTATACTTTGAACAAACGCTCCCACAACTGAAAAAACATCAACCGAATTGCCTTTTACATTACAAGCAAAAATATGATTGTCCGACTCCTCCATTTCTTCTATCCAATTGGTTGTTTTTACGGTTCTAACTACCAACAAATCAGCAGTATCGAGCACAACTATCTCTTTACCATTTAACGAAGAAACCCATAATTCACCTTTGCTAGAAAGCAAACAATAACGAGGAGTTTCAACGGCTTTCGTTGTAATTTCTTTTAACGAGGGAAGTTTCACTTTCTTTATTTGATTGGAATTATTGATAGCCAAGAAACCAATATCACCCGACACAAGCATGGATTGCGCTACGTCACCAAGGGATTTTCCGTTTTCTTTCTCGAACACTTGCTGACGCGTATTTCCAGTTTCAATTTCATGTGCGGTTATACTAGCATTTTCGAACGTGAAATTGCCTTCGTTAAGAATAAAAATGTGTGTCGCGGAGCTATCTAAAACTACATCTTCTTGTGCTGGAAATTGAGGCCAAAAGGGTTTGTCTTTTTTGCACCCGAATACCAAAAGTATTACTATCGATAAAACACCTAATCTTTTCATTTAAAGTATTTTATATTAAATAAAAAATATCGATTTGGCATTGGCCGGTTCGCAACTTCTTGGTAAGGCTCGTTGTATAAGTTTTCAATGGTAACGCCAAGAGTAACCTTGTTTTTTGAATCAAATTCTAGCTTATAATTAACACTTGCTGTGGCATTGAAATAAGAAGGTAAATAAGATGTGTTGCCACTGTTCAAATAGCGTAAGCCGGTGAACCTATGGCCGTAAGAAATCTGAATTTTTTTAATATCCACCACATTGAATACCGAAACGCGATGTTTAGGCAAATAAGCCAATTGCTGATTCTTAGCATCAAAAGCCTCGTTATAAGAATAATTGACTACAGAATTTAGTTTGACATTAGCGCTGAAATAGTTGGTATATCTACCAGTAGCCTCAAACCCATAATTAGTAACTGTGCTAATGTTACTCGCTTGCCAAACACCAAAGGCTTCGGGTTGCCATAAAATTCTATCCTCTATTCTACTCCAAAAACCGGTCAATTCATAGTTTAGGCCCGTATCTCGTTCCGAAGCAAAACTGAGTTCAGTTGTCCAGCCTTTTTCTGGAACCAAATTCGGGTTTCCTCCAACAGACCAATACAAATCGTTTAGAGAAGGCGCCATTGCATGATATGCCGCATTTGTCTTTACCTGCAACCAGTCTGTTTGAGACTTCCATGCAACACCTACAGATGGCAATAAGGGAAGGATAACCGTATCTATGATTTGAGACTTTATCAATCCGTGAAACAGAAATTGTTTCCAGCTGTACCTTGCTCTCATGATGTGTTGAACATCACATTGCCGTCTCCATCCATTATATTCTGGATGAACTGCAAACGCTTCGTTATATAACAGTGCATTTTCCAAATCGAATTTTCCAATTACGTAACTTATTCTGGTTTGTACAAAAGCAGTTCGTTCTTGCCCTACGTCATTTACGTTTATAGCAGAATTGATATACTGTAATCCGCTGGTCCGCATCCCGCCAACTACCTTCAATTTAGCATTTTTCAAATAAGTGGTGTAAACCAAGTTAGTAAACAGAGAATTGTCTTTTTGCGACTCTGATACGCCCGTCTGTGATGTTAAATGTGGCAATCGCCTGCTGGCACTCTGTAAAAATAAATTCCATGTTAACACACTCTTTTCATTGAGTTTATATGCCAACTTCTGTTGCCCGGATAAGATTTGATTTCCTGCTCCTTTCATTCGTTGTTCAACTATAGAATCTCCAATCGGATTCATGTACCTAAACTCATTAGACTCATACCGAGAAAAGAAATGTGTAGTACTAAACCATCGCTTACTGCTTTTTTGGATTTTGATTCCAGTGGCTCCATTGTTTATAGAGGAAATAGTTTGTTCAAGTGCAAATTTCAACGTGTCCTCAAATGATGGTGTCGATTGAAACACCAAGGTTCCTCCTAGCCCGCCTGTGCCGTTTATCATTCCCGAGGCTCCGTATTGTACCGAAACCTCATTAGCCATAAAGGTTGGAAATAAGGAACCATCAAATGTTTTGTTCATCGAACTTACTACAGGCATATCTTCCCAGAATACTGCTGTATGTCTAGAACCATAACCTCTAAAAGAGATTGAACTGAGCGCTCCAGAGCCATAATCCCGCACCATAAGATTGGTTTGAAATTTAAGCGCATTGTCAATCGACAATTGGGGTTGAGATTCCAATAGGGCTTTATCCAGTTTTTCTATCCGAAATACTGGGGCTGGTTTAATGACAGCTTCGACCGCAACCTCCTTTAGCGATTGAGTCGAATCTAGGGTTTGTTGGGCTTTCAGGTTCATTGAAACCAGCACAAACACCATAGCCCAAAAAAATCTACTGCAAAACAACTTTAGTGATTGTTAGTGAGTCCTCGGACGAAATAGAAACTAAGTACATACCACGTTGTAAATCAGAAACGTCAACTACTGATTTGCTTGATTCATCAATAGTTTGCGAAAGTATTTTTTCTCCATTCAAAGAATACATCTCAACCGTTCCTGAACCTATTCCTGAACCTATTCCTGAAACTGAAAAACTTGTTTTTGTCGGATTAGGAAAAAGGGAAATTTCCAACGACAGCGAGTTTACTTCTGCATTATTCAGAAAAATCTCCCCGTCATAGTTTATCAGCCCAATTGCATCCAAATCGAAACCACCAGTATAAAATCCATTGTTCTGAAAATCAGTCGGGTACGGGTCATTAATGATTCTCCCTTGAGCATCTTTAGAAGCTATATTGGTATCAATACTTCCAACGACATCAACAATTCTTACGTAACGAACGGAATCGATGGCCACATCATCCAAATCGAACGGCGTACCATATTGCACCTTATACTTCCCTGCTAAGTTTTTGATATTAGATGCATCTAACAAATCGAAAGAACTTATTTGAGCATTTACAGGTGTTTCACTGTAAGCCGGAAATCGAAAGAAATTTGTACCGTCTTTACTTACTTCAACAAAGGCAAGTTCGAGGAACTCATTATTAAAGCTATTTTCAAAAACAGCAAAATCGGGTCCAGACCCATTGGTAATCCAACCATTAAAGGAAAGTACTGCTACTCCACTATCCCCAAAACTTACTGCCGACTTGTCACTAATACCCAAAGCTTCGTTCGGTGTCCCAAAATTCACAGAACCTATCGACTTGTTGGCAATGTCCTTAAAACCACGTTCAAGGGTGATTTCTGAAGCCCATGATTTGAACTTCTCACTTTCGAAATAGATAGCATCAGTTCCAGCCATTTCTGCATTTGGAGCATAAGAGCCTTGGCCGTGGACAAAGTCCATGGCCAACACTCCTATAACAAATACTAGTGTGAATTTCATTGCTTAATTACCTTAACCATCTGCGTTTCAGTTTCCATTGAAATGGAAAGGAAATATATGCCGGAGTCAAATTCTGATAAATCTATTTTGTTTTCTACTATTTCCACTGGTATTTGCTCCCCAGTTATTGAGATTAAATCAACCGAAATTATGGTTTTGGTCAAACCCTTAACTTGAACTTGATTTTTTGTTGGATTGGGATATACTGAAGCTTTTGAATTAACATACGCTTCAATTCCAGTCGCATTTTTTATGGTAATATAAACCCAACCGGTATCGCATGCTCCATACAAATCGCAAATAAGATACGAAACCGTATCTGCTCCTTCAAATCCGGTGTTAGAGATATACTCCAGTTGCTTACTAACAATAGATGCGTTTCCGTTTTTGGCAGTATCCAATAAACTAACTCTCAAATCCGACTTAACTTCATCCAAATCATTATCAAGAATATCAATGGTAACTACACCATCGCTTCCATGAGTTATGGTATCTACCATTGCCACAGGAGCGTCATTTACGGTTATTTGAATTAGACCTGTATCTGTCAAACCAGCTTGATTAGTTAATAAAACCCAGACCGTATCTACTCCGTTAAACCCTATGTTGGGCTCATAAGAAACTATTGAATCGCTCAAAACTGACATGGTTCCATTAGTAGGTTGCGTAATCATGGTTGCAGACAAAGAGTCAACCGTATTACCAGGGTTAATTGCAAACTCCACCACGTTGTAATTTTTAGGACTCGAATTAAACGGCAAGGATTCAACCATATACGCGGCAATCGGCATAAAATCTGAACTTGAGTTTTTATACACTAAGCTATCAACACAAGCATAGGTTGGTGTATTAATTCCAAATTGACCAACATCAGATGAACTAAATTCAATGCCTAAATAACGAATATTACCCAAACTTTTCAAATTTACCCAAGTCCAATTTTTTACGATGTAATCGTTGGAGTTATTAGCATCACGGTAATCCGCAAGAAAAAACTCTACAGAATCTGTAAGTTCAAAATCTGCGTTGTAACCGTAAAATGTAATGCTAAAAAAATCAGGGTCATTTCCAGTTGCACCCCCAAATTTCTCCGTGAAATTATCGCCATTTAGAATCGTCTTATACGCATAAGTGGAATTATTGACCGACAAACCATAGATAGAATCTCCTGAGAGTGAATGCGTAAACATAGCGGTTGCATCACTGTACACTACACCATAACTTGGGCTTCTATTTGCTCCATTTCCAGAAATACTTGAATATTGATTGGACCAAGTTCCTGTAACGGTATCTGTAGTTTTAGAAACAGAAAAACCACTCCAACTTCCCCATTGGATATTGTAATCGTTTAAAAAAAACGCTGCTCCATTTACAAAACCGCCACTTACGTCCGAGCCGTTCCATGTGGTGTCGCCACCTTGTAATACGTTTTCAAAGTTAGAAACCGTTTGACCATGCATTGAACATACCAATCCCATAGAAAGGAATGCTCCAATAATTCTTTTTTTCATTACTGAGTTAAATAAAAAATAGTTAGAAGGTTGTCCTATCCCGGAACGCCCTTACAAAATAGCCATTGGCAGGTCTTCTGACTCGGTTCACTTTTGCATCTTCCCTCCTTTCCTCGGAAGTGATTGCAGACAAAAGCCTTTTCTAAACCTTACAGCTGCGGGAACAGTTTCGGGGTTTCACCGAATTCCCTTTTCACTCATTCTGCTGAATTGCAGTCTGAGAACCAACAACTTTGCAAAATTACTCTATTGAAGTAATAAATAATTGTTATTAATGGAACTTTTATTTTTTTTCCCCGTTCTAAAGGCCGAAATTGCAGCAACTAAATGGACTGAATGATAGAACGTATTTTACTAATCGATGATGACCCAATTCAAAACTTAATCAACTCTAAAATGATTAAGAAAATGAGTTCTAACACCGAGCTTATCATTGCTGGAAATGGACAGGAAGCATTAGAGAAAATACATCAAGATGCTCTTCCCCTCCAAATCATTTTTTTAGATATTAATATGCCTATTATGGATGGGTGGGAATTCCTAGAGTCACTTTCGGCAAAAAATAACGATAATAGCCTTAAAATTTTCATGCTAACCTCCTCCGTTAGTCCTGATGATATTAAGCGTTCCCAGACTCACGGTCTAGTTCAAGGTTTTATTACCAAACCCTTATCCATGGAAAAACTGAGGTTTTTAAACGAAATGGATTAGTTGAAATAGTTAGGTTAAAGCATTCGAATAATTTCGCTAACCGCAGGACAAACAAAGGCGTTCTCGTAGGTCAAATCTAAAATTTCGTGCATTTTTTTTCGATTGGTGTGAGGGTATTCACTGCACGCTTTTGGCCGCACGTCATAAATACCACACGTGTTATCTGTATTTAAAAAAGAACATGGAGCATTTTGAAGAACAAAATCCCCTTCTTCATCCATATACAAGTACTTTGTAATAAATTCTCCTGTAGTTATTTTTTTCCGCTTTGCAACGCGATCAATGTCTTGTTGCTCAAAAATAGGACTAGTGGTCTTGCAACAATTCGCACAGTCTAAGCAATCGGTTTTTGCAAACACCTCTTCATGAAGTTTATGAAATGTGAAGTCCAATACCCCAGAATTTGAAGTGTCTAACTGCTGTAATTTCTGTTTTACAAGCTTCTTATTTGATTTTGCCTTCTCAAGAGACTTTCGGTAATTCTCATTCATCCAGTTTCAAAAATACAATTTGAAAGTTGAAAGTTGAAAGTTGAAAGTTGAAAGTTGAAAGTTGAAAGTTGAAAAATTAAGCATTCAAAATTTAAAATTCGCCCCACTCTCCCCATTCCTAAACTTAAACAATAGATCTTGACCAATAGTCCCACCGTAAACTTCATCTATGGCCTTCACAACACCATCAACACCTCTAGAAGTTTTTCTACAACATTTTAGATATTCTTGAAACAATGAGCTGAACTCTCGATTCTCCTTCTCAATCAATTGTTGATTCCATTGGTAGAACAAATTCGCTCCACCCCAATACATCGCTTTGTAATTCGATTCCTTTCTTTTTTGAATTGCGATATCACCTACAGATTCAGTACTTCGGTAATATTCCAGAACTCCTGAAAATTTAGAATTGTATGCACTGTCAATGCTCATTTTGGTCATCTCGCCCATTTCAAGCATCACTTGGTATTGTAAAAAAGAAGCAAACCCTTCTGAGAACCAAGCCTCTTTTTCACCGATATAAGGAATTGCCAAATGGCTCATTTCGTGGGGAGCCGTCCAGTCTGCAAGAAATTCCTCAAGCGAATAATTCGGGTCAATGTGAAAGAAAATTTGCTGCTTTGGATATCGCCATGTATTTGCCCAAGGACAAGGTTCCTCTTTTCCCTCACGGCGGTGAATATGTACATAAACATCAAATGGGTACTCACCTATCTTTGACTGAACCGCTTTGTATGTTGTAGAAAGCCAAGCTCGAACTTTTTGCTTTTCAACCTCGGTAAATTCATCCTCCCAAGTGTACCGCAACTCGGATTGAGCTACAGTTTGGAAATAAACGAATAACGAAAGTCCTAAAAGGAAAAATGCCCGCATGTTGCAATAAGAATTTAAACAGAAACCTAAATTTAAACTTTAGAGACACATCATTAAAAACATTACCAAAGAATAACGTTAAAGATGAAAATTCAACCGTTAAAAATTTTGCAATTGAACAGAACCCAATGGAGCAATAAATTTTCAAGAAGTTTGTTAATTCACCTTCAAGATAAAATTGACTTGACGAGTTTCAAACAGATAATTAAACGTTAAAACTTAGCAAATACAAATTATGAATTCAATTTCGAAAGCTTCGACCGTACTTTTTATATCAACTTTTTTTATGAGTTGTAATAAGAATAATGAAAATGTTCCTGGCTGCTCACTAATTCCAGACCCAGGCAATTGTGAATCGTATATTCCTAAGTACTTTTACAATCAAAACACCAAACGTTGCGAAGAATTTATTTGGGGCGGATGCGGAGGCACAGTCCCATTTGACTCTATGAAGGAATGCAAAGCTTGTCAATAAAATAATCGCATGGCATACGATGAATATACCGCAGAACGGATTTCAAATTATCTTGAATCTAAAAAAGTAAATTTTGAAGCACGCAAAATGATGGGTGGAATGTGTTTTATGGTTGAAGACAAAATGCTTTGTGGAACCCATATTTCTAAGAAAACGAACTCAGGTCTGTTAATGGCTCGAATTGGTGAGGAAGTGTATCCAGAAGCCATAAAAAAAGAATACTCCCTACCCATGGACTTTACCGGCAGACCCATGCGAGGCTACATTTTCATAGAAGAAGAAGGAATTGACCTAGAAGATGATTTGGCGTATTGGTTGGATTTGTGTTTAGCTTTTAATCCGCTGGCAAAGTCGAGCAAAAAGAAGTAAAGTTTGCATTGACAAGTGACAAGTGACAAGTGACAAGTGACAAGTGACAAGTGACAAGTGACAAGTGACAAGTGACAAGTGACAAGTGACAAG
>CAKZKD010000005.1 GCA_937121175.1 uncultured Flavobacteriales bacterium | reverse complement strand
TGGAACGGAATGACTTATACGTCTTCTAACAATACGGCTTTAGATACATTAACTAATGCAGTGGGCTGTGACTCAATAGTAACGTTGAATTTGACGATTACTAATTCAACAAGTGGAACCGAGACAGTAACAGCATGTGATAGCTATACATGGAACGGAATGACTTATACGTCTTCTAACAATACGGCTTTAGATACATTAACTAATGCAGTGGGCTGTGACTCAATAGTAACGTTGAATTTGACGATTACTAATTCAACAAGTGGAACAGAGACAGTAACCGCATGTGATAGCTATACTTGGAATGGAATGACTTACACGTCTTCTAACAATACGGCTTTAGATACATTAACTAATGCAGTGGGTTGTGATTCAGTAGTAACGTTGAATTTGACGATTACTAATTCAACGTCAAGTAAAGACACCATAGTTGCTTGCGACTCGGTTACATGGGTTAATGGAATTACGTTTACACAATCTGCGGATACCGTAATTACAATTACAAATGCGGCTGGATGTGACTCTGTTGTCACTCTTGTATTGACTATAAATAGTGTTTCTGATATTACAACTACGGTTTCTGGAGATACCATTACTGCTAACAATTCGAATGCTACTTATAATTGGATTGATTGTAAAAATAGTAATGCTGCCTTGAATGGGGAAACAGCCCAGAGTTTTGTGGCAACCGAAAATGGAAATTATGCCGTTGAGGTTACAGAAGCTGGATGTGTCGATACTTCTGAATGTGTCGAATTAACTACAGTGGAAGTTATCGAGAATACATTTGGTAGCGCATTTAATGTATATCCAAACCCGACGCATGGTAAATTTACTGTTGATTTGGGCTCTGAGTTTGATAACGTAACTGTTGTAATTACGGATTTAAATGGAAAAGTAATTTCATCAGAAGTTTATGAGAATTCAAAAACGATAGGTATTGAATTAGATGCGCCTGCAGGAGTTTACATGCTCAATATAGCATCTGAATCCAATAACACAATAATGCGAATTATTAAACAACACTAGTTGCTCAAGACAATTAGGATCGGATTACCATCCTAATAGCATAATAATTAAAACCCCGTTCGGATTCCCCGAACGGGGTTTTTTATTTTTGGAAGATGTTCAAGTTGATTTTAATCGTTGGTATTTCTGTTGCATTAATTGCTTGTAATAATGAAAAAGAGGGGGGGACAAAGTGGTCTTCCGAAGAGTTTGAGCAATACAAATCCACTCTAGATTCAAATTTTGCTACAAGAGAATTGAAACTAACTCTTGAAGCTAAAGTTTTACAAGAAGATTTTCTGGTTTTTAGGTACATTCTAGAAAATGCGCAGACCAGTATTTATCGCTATTCTTCTAAATCTATCGTTGATAGTATTTTTGAATCTGAGTTCCAAAGGCTCAATGGTGCTTCAACTTATTATAAGCTTTTGCAGTCCTTGGCACGAGTGCAAAATGAAATTGCCTGCGGGCACAGTGGCTGGTCTCATCACAAAGACTACTATGCCTTTCGAAACGATTCTATTTTACTGTTTCCATTCGAAATAGAAATAGAAAATGGAAGGGTATATGTTTTCAGAAATAATAGCAAAAACGCTGGTATTCAGACTGGAGACCAACCTCTCAAGTTAAATGGTCAGCCGATAATGCAAGTCATTAATAAGCTGAAATTGTACATGGTGAAAGACGGTAATAGTGCTCCGGACTCCTACAAAGATGTGGAGTCTTCTTTTTCTAATGCCTATTCTAATTTCATGTCAAATCCAGATTCTTTTGTAATTGAATTAAAGTCAGGCGAAACGGTTGTAATTGAAGGACTAAAAAAACAAGTGATTGATTCATTAAGAACCAAACGTTACGGCAAAATTCCCCGACCTAACAAACTTTTGGAGATTGATGTGATTGACTCTTCAAAGGCTGCAGTATTCACCATTCGGTCGTTCAATAACAATCACTTGCAAGCGTTTGGGCAAAACTTTATTGATTTTACTGACTCCGTTTTTAATATTCTGAACGAAAGAGAAATTACACAACTCGTAATTGACCTTAGGGGAAATGTAGGAGGTTGGACAGCCAATGGCCGAGCCCTGTTTTCGTATTTTATTGAAGACACATTGCAATACATGAATAAGGTAGAAACGAAAAAAACTCACTACGAAGAATTTGAACCTTTTGTTGTTAACTATCCTGGTTATCCAGATACGGCTGTATTAAAATTAAATGGAGACCTTTACCAATGGAAGAATTATCCATCGCTAGTGGCTATTCCAGTCAGTAAGAACAGATTTGCAGGTAAGGTCTATGTTTTAATAGACCATCTCACTAGGTCGTGTTCTTCAGTTTTTTCTGCCAAAATGAAGGAGCATAATCTGGCAACAATTATTGGTGAAGAGAATGGAGCAACTTTTTGTGGCTCAAATGCAATGGTGATGTCTTTTCGTCTGCCACATTCAGGAATAACAGTTTATACCAGTACTGCTAAATATTCAACAGCTATCTCTGACAGTTTGAATTCAAGAGGTACTATTCCCGATATAAAATTGCCACCAAAACAAACTGAATTTGCCTTGGATTCTGCAATGAACCTAATTAACTGCAACTAATTCTACCTTCCGTGTACCCAGAAGTTGCCGTTAATGTGCTTTTTGAGGCTCGTTTTCTTTAACCGATTCATCTCCCTAAGTGCAGCATCAATGTTGTCGAATTCGCTGGTGTAAACGAAAAAGAATTTTCTATCGTCTCGCGATACAACTTTTGTATCCACTCCGGCTTCGCGCTTCAACATGCGCTGGTATGCCTTAGCATCTTCCATATTAAAATAAGAACCAACTACCGTAAAGTACTTGCTATACGATTCATCCTCATTTTCAGCGTTTTCGCTATTGTTAGAAGAATTAGTTTTTATAGCGGAAAGTTTTGTATTGATTGCATCCATAAGGGCGGCAGAATCCATTCCAGAACCTTGGTTATTATTTGCCTGGATTTGTTGTTTTAAGGCTTCAACTTCTTTTTCGAGCGCTTCTATTTTAGCTCGGTCTTCTTCAGATAGTCTGGTAGGGGTCTCTTCCGTAGAATTGATATCATTTTCGACTTGTTCTGTTGCAACTGGTTTTTCCTCTACTTTATTTTCCTCAATGATTTTTTCCATTGCAGGTTTTTCGTCTTCATAGGTTTTTTTTAGTTTTTCAACTTCTTCTTTTTGTTCATTTAGAGCCTTTTCTTGTTCTTTGATTTTTTCAGCCATTTTCTCATTTTCCTCTACCAAAAAGTCAATATCTTCTTGTTGATTCCTCAAAGTTCTTGAAACTTGAGAGGATTTTTGTGGCTGCTGTGATCTTCTTGGAATTCGATAGCCAATTGAAATTTCATGAGAACCCTTATTATAGGCTTGCAAGTTTCCGGTGGTTACGTCATAGGAATACCCGATTATGAGTTGCTCAAAAAGTTGAGCTCCAGCCATAATCACAACACCAAAGTTTTGACGGTATCCTAAACCGCCCCATAATTTTTTATCCCAAGTAACTACTGTGTTCAGTTCTATTGGAAGATTGGCTCCTTGAATATGCCGAACAAAAAGAGTAGGGGTTATGGTAATTGGTTTTTTAGACAGTTCAAAATCGTAAGTTCCGAAGAAGTTGAAGTGCCGTAAGTTATTGTAGGTTGTGGCCTGTTGCGAAATATCGTCTTCGTAATTAAAACTACTGTTCATCAACTGGTTTATGGCCAAACCAGTAGTGAGGTTATTCCACTGATATAGTAACCCAAAGTCTGCGTCAAAGGTCATTTGACTCGAATTAAAGCTCAGAAGATTTGATTCTGTTCGGTCGCTTACTCTTACTTTATTAAAATCGATATTACGCTGGATAAATGAACCGCCCAAGCCAAAAGATAGTAAGTGGTCTTTAGTAATAGGCAGTCGATACCTGAAATCAATTTCTCCGGTTGTGGTTTTAAAAATATGAACTTGGTCAGTATTTAGTTTTAATCCCATTGCATATTTTTCGCCACCCAAAGGGGTCTCTAACGTAATGGCTGAAGTTCTTGGGGCATCTTGAATTCCTACCCATTGCTGCCGGTGGTGCAACATGAATCGGGTTTCATTTTTTGCTGCCACTACCGCGGGGTTATTCAAGTATAGATTGAGAAAATTTTGACTATACACTGGAAGTTGTTGCGCTTCTGCAGCAAGAATTCCAAAGACTAAAACAAGTGTTATTTTTAAATTTTTCATGGCGTTTTACTACTTGTTGTTTCTCAATATTGTTAATGCTCCTTTGTAGGTTCGGTCGCTATTGGGGAAGGATATCGTGTAGAAGTACGAACCGTCGGGCAGAATATCTCCGTTTTCGTTTCGTCCGTCCCAATCGTTATTGTATTCAGTTACATTGAGCACTTCGCCACCCCAACGGTCAAAAATGCGCACTTCACAATTCTTGTAGTTCTCGATATTTTCTATTATCCAAAAATCATTTTGTCCGTTTCCGTCCGGTGTGATTACGTTGGTTGGAATTACACTATAGTCGTTAGTTACTGTAATCGTTTGTATTGCAGTGTTTACACAGCCATTGTCATCTGTTCCGGTTACTGTAAATATGGCATCTTCCAGAGCGGTATATTTTGGATTTTCTGCCTTAGAATTATCCAATCCAGTCTGTGGAATCCAGTCGTAAGAAACACCACCACTTGCGGCTAGCATAACATCAAAACCCAATGAAACAGTAGTATCGGCACCTGTGGTAATTTCTGGAAGTGGATAAACTTCAAACCCTCTTACCAATGAATCTTTACACTGATTTTCTGAGGCTGTAACCATTTTTAGCTCGTAACTCCGAGATTCTTCGGGCATAAAAACAGGCTGTGGAACTACAGAACTTAATTGCTCTAACGTCCATTCATAGGTTAATGAGCCAGCTGTAATTGTAGAATTGTTTTCTGGATCAATTTCGGTATTTAGGCATGCATTATTTACTGTGAAGTTTGCAACGGGTACTTCATAGACTTCAACAGTTTTTGCGGCAGAAGCCAAACAACCTTTATCCGAAAAGGCTTTTAGAGTGACATCATATTTTCCACTGTTTAAATAGAGGTGTGAAGGCGACTTGACACCAGAACCTGTTCCGTCTCCAAAATCCCAATTGTATGAGTTTATGGTTCCTCTAGCTATTTTCGAACTGTCTGAAAAAGGCATTTTGAAACCATCACAGGTATTGTTAAAGTCGAAAGCAATAGCTGGTAATTCATAAGAAATCACTTCCTTTTTGTTGGTATCGGTGCACCCAAATTGAGAAGTAGCCACCAATTGTACTTCATGTTTACCTTGAGTGGTAAACACTAGGTTCACATTCTCAATGGTATCTGTAACTCCACCGCCGAAATCCCACTTATAAGTCAGCGTGCCTTGAACACTAAAGGAGCGATTGGTAAATGGTGTGGTATCGTTTAAGCAGACATTGGTAAAAACAAAATCGGAAACTGGATTTGCGTAAATGGTAATGTTTTTAGTTTCTAAATCGGTGCAACCCGAGTCTGTAGTTTGAGTTAACGTGATTTTATAATTACCTGGTCCAGTGTAGTAATGGACGGGGTTTTTGACCGTATCGGTATTGCCATCACCAAAATCCCATGCAAAGTTTACAACCGTATCTGGAATGTTGGCTCCGTTGCTAAATTGACTGTTGTCGAATATATATGCAGAGTCTTCAAAGCAACTATTAGTCAATGTGAAATCTGTATTGGGCTGCGGGTGTACCCAAACATCTCGACTAATTGTATCGCTACAATTGTTGATAGTAGTGGTAATAAGCCGAGTAGTGTATTTGCCTGAGTTGGCATAAGAGTGTGTTGGGTTCGTTGCAGTGGACGTTCCTAAGTCACCAAAATTCCAATTGGAGGTGAGATTGCCTAGCTTAACGGTCGAGTTATTTTGGAAAGTCAAATTCTGACCTAAACAAACCGAACTTGAACTGAACCCCGGATTGCTTCTTGGGTGCGCTAATACTACCGTGGTTACCGAATCCTTGCAATTGGTGTTGGTTTCGGTTACAACGAGCTTAACGTTATAGGAGCCGTCTGTTGAATAGGCATATTTTGGGTTTTGCAGCGTACTGGTTCCTGTACCGTTCCCAAAGTCCCAACTGTAAGTTAGATTGCCTCCAGCAAGCGGATACGTTGAGCTATTCGTAAATACACTTGAGTCATTAATACATGCATTAGTTGAAGTGTAAACTGGAGTCGGATTTGGGTTTACAACCACATTCTTCGTCAAAGAATCGACGCAGCCCAAGTTTGAGGTGACTTTAAGTTTTACCGAATAGGTTCCATAACCAGCATATTGATACAAGGGGTTTTTAACATTGGAACCTACATTGTTTCCAAAATCCCAACTAAAGCTGCTAGCACTCGCATTTGCAATGGTTGTAGAGTCAATAAAAGTGGTGGAAGCACCGTCACAAACGGTATCATTACCAAATTTTACATTAGGAAGCGCATTTACCAATACAGTTCGCGAAACCGAATCGATACACCCATTTATTGAGGTAACAGTAAGTTTTGCGGTGTAATTACCTGCTGACGAATAAGCGAATTTAGGATTGGCGGAAATCGAAGCTCCTCCGGTTACTCCAAAATCCCATAAGTGGGTTAGGCTTCCTCCTTTAATGAAGGAATTGTCTGTAAACGGAGTTGAGTCGCCAGCACAAACAGCGACAAAATTGAAGTTAGCAGTTGGGGCTTCGTTGATTACAATTGGTAAAATTTTAGTGTCTGAGTAACCTGAATCTGAAGTTGAGACTACCGTCACATTATAAGCTCCTGGAGTGGTGTATCTGTATCTTGGATTGGTATCATTTGAAGTATTCCCGTCTCCAAAATTCCAAGAATAAGTCATGCCGCCTTTCTTTACAAAGCTGTTGTTGGTGAACTGCACTGTATCGGTAACACAAGCGCTGTTTACATTGAAGTCGGCAGTAGGAACGGGGTTCACAACTACCGTTTTGGTTAGCGTATCGCTACAAAATTGTGTGAAAGCAATTAGCTCTGTAGAATAATTTCCAGTATCCGCAAAAGTGTGAGTCGGATTTTGTGCGTTTGATGTATTCCCGTCTCCGAATTTCCACAAATAAGAAAGGTTACCTGTAGCAATGTTTGAGTTGTTTGCAAATGTTACTGATTTGTTCTCAGCTGTTTTTGGTACAGACCAACTCGAATTTGGAGTTGCGTTTACCGTGACACTTTTAACTGCTGAATCCACGCAATTATTTGGCGCTGTAAAAGTCAATTTTACCTTGTAATTACCATTGGCGGCGTAGCCATTAGAAGGCGAATAATTGGTCGAAGTTTGTCCGTTGCCGAACGACCAGTTAGAATTTCCAGCAGCGGGTGTTGAGCTGTTGGTGAACATCGTTGCATTTCCAACACATTCGGTAGTATGGGTATAATTCACTACCGGAAGAGTATCCACGATTGCCGTTTTAGTTATGCTTGAAATACAATTATTGGCTGACGTTACCGTGAGTTGTACTGAATAGCTTCCAGGATTGGCATAAATGTGATTTGGGTTTTCTGTAAGTGCTGAATTTCCGTCACCTAAATCCCAGAAGTAGGTGTTCGCATTTCCATTAATGGTTTGATTGGTAAATGCAGAAATCGACGATTGACAAACCCTAGTTACCGCATAATTCGAAATAGGAGTAGAGTTCACCCAAACAACTGCTGTATCGCTAAATAAACTTCCACAAGAAGGCCCCGTAATTTCCACACGATAGTGACTGGATATGGTTAAGTTGGAATAATTATTCTTGGTGGTTGTGTTGGAAATGTCCGTCCAAGTTTGCATGGTATCGGTAGATACTTGCCATTTAGAAATATTGCCGCTTTGGTTGTTTAAGGAAATAACTCCAGAGTTGCTGTTGTCACAAACTGAAGTACTTCCTGATAAATTTCCACCTCTCAAAACAGGAATAACGTCTATGTAAGCTGCTTCCGACGGTAATGAGTTACAGTCTGGTGATTGCACTATTGCGCGGAAGTAGGCGCTGTTCAGCAAGTTACTGTACACCAAACTATCCGTAGTGTTTGTTACAGAACCCCACGGACCGCCGCTATTTGAGGCGCTTTCCCAACGAATAATATCTCCTGTATGACCAGATAGTTTAAGTGTGGCTCCATTGGAGGAAGCGCAGACCACTGCTGAGTCGTTTACTTTTCCGCCTACCGTTGCCGGTGAAATGGTCAACTTACCAATGGTAGTTGTATCGGCGATACAAACACCCGATTTTACAATGCTTCGATACCAAGTTTCGGTAGCGAGATTGTTAAAAGAAATGGTGTCATTTGTTGTAGAAACCAAGCTCCATGTTGCGCCATTATTAGTGGAGGTTAGCCAATCAACAGTTGAACCTGTTTTGTTTACCGAATATACACCTCCTGAATTTCCACTGGCGCAAATTGCACCTGTACCGGTCAGTGTTCCGCTTTGGGTAGTTGCGTCAATCGTAAGTTTTGCCGCATTCGAAAAAGCCACTAAACAACCCGAATTTTGCACAACAGCACGGAATGAAGTTGTGTTTTCGATATTGCTGTAATTCAACGTGCTATCTAGTTTTACGATATCGGTCCAAGGGTTATTTCCAGTCGGACTACTTTGCCAGCGCAAAACCTCTCCAGTGTTACCGGTAAGATTAAGATTACCTCCATTAATTCCGAAACAAACATTTGAAGTGCCATTTACGGAGCCGCCAACTGTAGCTGCATTTACTTCTACGAGGTGCGCATTACTGGTGTCATTAGGGCAAACTCCATTTTTCACAAAAGCTTTATAGTAGGTGGTTTGCACCTGATTACTTATGGAGTACGAACTTGTTGGGTTTGGCAGTAACGAATAATTTGTTCCGTCGGTTGAAGTCAGCCAGTTTTGAACCGAACCTGTATTTCCGGATAAGGTCAGTGAGCCGCTGTTCGTTCCAGCGCATAAATCTTCGGTACCACTAATATTGCCAGCAGTACTTGCAGAATCAATTTCAATTTTACCTATTGCGGAGAAAACGGTATCGCAACCAGGATTATGCACTATAGCTCTATAATAGGTAGTAGAATTCAGGTTTTGATAGACCTCTTTTGTGCCCGAATTAAAAATATAAGACCATGGACCTGAATTAGAATTAGCGGTTTCCCAACCAATTACATTTCCAGATTTTCCCGATAATGTTAACGTGTCTTGTTGATTTCCAATACAAGCCGTAATGGTAGCTAAACCGTTTTTCGCTAATACGGTACCACCTGCAGTTTGCGTATTTACAATGACTTTGGCAATGTTTGAAGTGTCTTTGGCACAAGCACCATTTTGTGCCACTGCACGATACCAAGTTGTGGCAGTTAAGTTGGTGTAGGATTGAGCATTCACGTTAGTTGCATTTTCATTCCAAGCAGTTCCATTGTTGAACGACGTTTGCCAACTTACAATTCCTCCAGTACCTGCAGTGACATTAATTACTCCTGAATTGGAATTCGTGCAAACAAAGTTGTCTCCAGTTACAGTTCCAACTACAGTCGCCTGGTCAACTCGAATTTGAACACTTGTAGAAGCTGCTTCTGGGTCGCCACCATTTTTTACAATTACTCTGAAATAAGTTGTTTGAGTAAGGTTTGAGTACGTGTATGATGTTCCTGTATGGGCAATAGAACTCCATGGGTTTCCGCCCGATGTTGAGGTTTCCCATCTAACAATAGTTCCAAACTGACCGCTTAAGGTCAATGTGCCAGAATTACTGCCAGAGCAAGCAGAATCTAGCGCATTGGCAGTAGCTGTTTGGAGTGTGCCACCAACAGATATGGGTGTAGGTGAATTTGCCATTGATTTCAATGGAACAGCCAATGAAAAAATCACTATCAGATATAAAAAATGTGCTCTCATTCTATACTATTATCGTGTAATTACTACTCTAAAAATTTTGCGTTCTCTACCAAGGTTCGTTTGCATGAAATACATGCCTGGTGCTAGATTATCGAAATGAAAATCATTTACGTATGCATCTACGCCTTCAATAATTTCTTGGTGAAGCACCGTTCCTCTCATGTCGAAGAAGTAAATGCCAATGTTGTCCACCTGATTCAATTCAAGCAACAATCGGAATGACCCTTTACTTGGATTCGGATATAGATTTGATTTAATGAATTGAGTAGGTTCAAGGTAATCGACATGACGATTAGGGTCGTCTGTTGAAATAAACTTAAGCCGCTTAGAAACTTCAATTTCTTTAGTTCTTGTGTCTTGACATGAACCATTGCTTACCGTTAAGGATACGTTGTATTTCCCGTCAACTAAATAGCGGTGCTCTGGGTCTTGAAGGGTTGAAGTATTCAAATCTCCAAAGTCATAATTCCAGCTTGTTATATTTGGATAAGATAAATCAACAAATTGAACCGTATCGCCAATTTCAACTTTACTAGTAGATAAAAAGTAGGCATAAACAGTATCGGTTTTTGGTGTGAAGTTTATGGTGTCAGAACCTATACAGCCTCCAGCAGTAGTTACTTGTACATAATATTTTCCAGCTGCAGAAACCGTCGCAATTTTGCTGGTATCTGAGAAATTATTATCGCCTCCCCAAATATAAGTTGACCCCGCATTTTGGGCATCTAATGGTAACTCCTGATTAATACAGAAGCCGGTATCGTTTCCTAATTCTACGATTGGAGAGGCGCCAATACTTACATTAACGGTATCTGTTTTAGAACAACCCAATGAGTTCGTCACCTTGGCCCAGTAGGTACCTAAGTTTCCGATAGTAATTGTTTGGGTAGAGGCGTTGTTTGACCACAATACGGTGTTAGACCCGTTATTAGCATTTAAGGTTAGCGTATTGCCTGAGCATAGACTTGTATCAGCTCCCAAGTCAAGTGTTGGAGTAGGAAGTATGGTCATAACCACGGTATCTTTACTTACACAAGATTTTGCATTGGTTACTTCTACCCAGTAGGTGCCTGCATTTTGTACCAATAGATTTTCATTGGTAGAATTGTCATTCCATAAATAGGTGCTTCCTGTATTTCCGGCCAATAAGGTGGTGCTATCACAAACGCTTCTGTCCTGACCAAGGTTTACCGTTGGAATGGAGTTTAGCGTTACGTTTATGGCATCGTCAGAAGAACAATTTTGAGCGTCGGTTACAGTAACAGAATAAGCCCCAGTTGTGTTAACCGAAATAGTTTGTGTTCTACTTCCAGTGGACCATAGGAATCGATTTCCAGCGTTTTGTGCATCTAAAGTCAAATCTTGGTAGTGACAACTATCCAAATCGTTGCCAAGTGAAAGGGCAGGGCCTGCATTGAAATTAGCGATAACTGTATCTGAACCAGCACAACCTTTATTATCGGTTACCATTACCCAAAGGGTATCTGATGTACTTGGTGTGTAAGTTTGAGTGGTATCTCCACTTTTCCATAAATATTTTTTACCAATAAGGCCAGCATTGAATGTAGGTGCATTGTTGGCACACGCAGAAATATCGCTTCCTAAATTTACAACTGGCAATGCATTTATGGTCACTACAGCAGTATCCTTTGAGCTACAATTACTTACAGAAACATCAACGATATAAGTGCCCGATTGATTTGCTGATACCGTTTGTGTGGTTGCATTGGTATTCCAAGAGAATGTTGCACCAGCATTTCCTGCGTCCAAAATGGTATCGCCACATGCAGTGATAGTACTTGGAAGATTAACAACCGGAACCGCTAGAATAGAAACCGATACGGTATCCGTTCCCGAACAATTATTAGCGTTGGTTACTGATAGTGCAAAGTTACCAGCAGTTCCAGTCTTAATGGTTCTTGTGTTTCCTGTGGTTGACCAGTTATAGGTGGTTCCTGCCGCGTAATTATTTAGTGGAGCTAGCGTAATGGAATCGCCAACGCAACCCACTTTATCAACACCTAGATTTACGTTTGGCACTGCATTTACCGAAACAACCATTTGGTCTTGAGCCGAGCAGCTGCCATTAGTAACCGTAACTCTGAATGTACCTCCAGTCGATACGAGTATTTTTTGTGTTGTATCTCCTGTACTCCAATTATAGCTTAAACCAGGGTTTCCGGCATTCAATGTATCGACCGCACCTGAGCATATTGCTTTGTTTCCGCCAAGGTTAACTACTGGCGGAGTGGTGTGCACAATGGCCATAGTATCTGAGTCGGTACAGTTATTTTGGTCTGTTACCGTTACAATAAATGAGTTCGCAGCGCTTGCTTGAATAGCTTGGGTTGTAGCCGTTGTATTCCAAGAATAAGTAGCTCCCGGGTTTTGAGCATTTAAAATTACGGATTGACCTTGACAAATGGTATCGTTTCCACCTAAGTCCACGGTTGGCGCTGTAAATGATTGGACGTTTAAATTGGCATTGCCTGTACATCCGTTGGCATCCGTTACCGTAACGGAGTAAAATCCACTTGAGGTAACATTTAAAACCTGATTCGTAGAAGCGTCGCTCCATAAATAGTTGCTTCCTGCGTTTCCGGCATCCAACTGAAGCGTATCGTTGGAGCAAATAGAAGATTGGGTACCTAAATTTACCATTGGTTTAGCCGTTGAGGTGATTACAATAGTATCGGTATCTGTACAGCTGTTTTGTGTTGCTGAAACGTAGTAGGATCCGGCGTTACTTACCGAGATTGCAGGGCTGTTACTTCCAGTTGACCAAGCAGCGCTATAACTCGTACTTCCAACCGAAAGCAATAATGAAGAACCACCGCACAGATTCGTATCGTTTCCGAGGTTAACGGTTGGAGTCGTGTTAATAGATACATTGCTGCTTGCTGAGGCAAAACAGGCGGTAGTTGCGTTAGTAACCGTAACTGAATAAAGACCCGTGCTGGTTGGAACTAAAGTTGAGTCAGTACTGTTGTCACTCCAAGAGAATGTGTAGCCTGCATTTGAGCCGCTTAATGGAGATAAGGTCAAGTTAGTTCCCGCACATCCACTTACATTGGCTAAAGAAGGAGTTGGGTTTGCATTCACAGTAACTTGCACGGTATCGGTGGTCGAACAGGAATTAGAATTGTCGGTGATTTTTGCCCAATACGTGCCAGTTTGGTTAACCGCTAATGTCTGCAAACTGCTGTTATCTGACCATAAATAGGTTCCATTGGCAAATGCTCCGGCATTAAGTAAAACGCTTTGCGTTCCGCAAACACTTCTGTCTGAACCTAGGGTGAATGTTGGTGCGTTTTGGTACTGAACGTTGATTGTATCGTTAGAAACACACAGCGTACTTGGGTCGGTAACAGCTACTACATAAACTCCTGTAGCAGGGTTATTAATCGTTTGTGTCGTCGCGTTATTTGACCAATTAAAATTGAATCCTGTGTTACCAGCGTCCAAAGTTACTGGCGTACCAGCACAAACATTGATATTAGCTCCCAAACTAACAACTGGTGGAGCAGTGATTGTGGCAGTTACCGTATCTAAACCAACACAGCCATTTTGGTCGGTAACGGTAACGCGGTAAGTTCCTGATGCTGTTACATTGATTGTACGAGAAGTACTTGAGCCACTTGTCCAAGCCCAATTGTATGTTGAACCTGGATTATTTGCATCCAAGGTTGTATCGCCACAGGCAGAGAAGTTGTTGCCAAGATTAGGGTCAACTTGAGTATTCAAATTAACGACTACCGTATCTATGGTTTGGCAAGATTGTGCCCCGGGTGAGGTTACTGTTACAGCATAGGTTCCGCTTGTGTTTACGGTAATTGTTTTGGTCGAAGCCGAAGTGTTCCAAGAATAAGTAGAACCTGGATTTTGAGCGTCTAAGGTTAGCGAAGTTCCACAAGTGTTTTGAGTTCCACCAAAATTTAAAGTAGGCACTGAATCAATGGTAATGAGTTGGGTAATGGAATCTTTACAACCTCTGGTTGAGGTTGCAACTAGTTCCACTGCATACTGGCCTGCACTTCCGTAAGTAATACTTGTGTTTTGAGTCGTTGGCTGATTTGGAACTCCTTGTAACCTCCATAAGTAACCCGAAATAGTTTCTCCAGTTTTTATGGTAGTCTGATTGGTTAATGCGCTTAACGAACCGGCACAGGCACGAGCTCCAGCAGAATCAAACTGAGCTATTGGTCCAGAATATACATTGACGGATTTAGTTAAGCTGTCAACACAACCTGCGCTAGAGGTAACTTCCAACAGAATTTGATACGTTGACCCAGTATCATACCTATGAATTGTATTTTGATTTACACTCGTATCATTATCGCCAAAAAACCACTTGTATGCTAGTGTATCACTGGACTGAACAAACGAGGTGTTATTTAATACTACTTGGCTACCCGCACAAATGTTTGAGTTGTTCGTGAATTGTACAATTGGAATGGCGTTAATGGTAACCAATTGTGAACTGGTATCGGAGTAGTTATTGGTGTCTTTAGCTATCAACTGAACCAAGTATTTACCAGATTGGGTATAGTTGTGCTTTGGAGTTGCCGACGTACTTGTTGAGCCATCACCAAAGTTCCAGAAATAGGTTTGAGCATTTGCAGAATTGTTGGTAAATGTGAAGCTATCGCCCTTGCAAACTGTAGTTTGAGACAAAGCAAAATCTGAAGTTGGCGAACCAACGGTTGTTATCGAATCTATTTTTTCATCAACACAGCCAAAGCTTGAGGTTGCGACAAGTTTTACTCCGTACCTTCCGGTGTTTGCATATAAATGGCTGAAGAAATTGAGTTTAGTTGTGTCAGTATTTCCATCTCCGAAACTCCAGTCAAACGAAAGGGTTCCATTGCTACCGTTTGGAAGGTAAGAAGTATTCGCAATATCTACTTTACTCCCGTTATTTGCATCTCGGTTGAGTGTAAATTGAACAACTGGGTCAGGTTCAATTACCACAGATTTACGAATGGTTTTGAAGCACTCGCCTTTTATTCCAGTAAGTGATACTTGGTAAATATTAGCACCAGGGTAAACTCGACGAATGGTATCTAGTCTTGAGCGATTTGAATCGTTGGGCGTGCCGTCTCCAAAATTCCAAACGTATTGATTGGCAACGTTATCTGAGCTGTCAATAAGTACAATGGTATCCGTTGCACAAACGGTGTCTTTTTGAATGGTGAAGTTTGGTTGTGGTACTTGTAAAACGAAAACATTTTGGGTGTCATCGCTTACACAATTGTACTCTGAGATAGCAGTCATTTTAGGGGTAAAAGACCCGTGATTGGTGTACGTGTGCTGTGTAAATGTAGTGCTGCTATCGTTGTTTGCATCACCAAAATCCCAATGATAAGTGTATAAGTTTTGCGCGGTGTTTTTAATGAAACTGGTTTTTATACCAAGGCAAAAAGTATCTAACGTAATGTTAAACGAAGAGTCTGGGAGTGGGTGAATGTATATTACCTTTTGAATGCTGTCGGTGCAGACATTTGAAGTGTCGCTTGACTTAACAACTAGTTTGACCGTGTAAGGCTGGTCAATTCCAAATCCGGGAGTTGTTGGCGAATAATATTCATTTGGATTTTCAAGTGCTGAGGTATCACCATTTCCAAACGTCCAATGATATAACCATGGGTCATTTCCTTTTTCAATACTGGTGTTGGTGAACTTGGAAGTGTCGAAAATACATACGCTTGCATTATTGGTATCAAACTGTGTTTTTACATAGCCATAAAACCGAACATCTTGAGTATCGCTTATTGGGCATCCTTTATCTGAGCTTGCTTCCAAAATAACTTGCCGTGTTGCAGCTGTGGTATAGGCATACTTAAATGAATTAGCAGTTATGGTTGTGTCTGGAGTTTGCCCGTTGAAGTTCCATTTGTAGGTTATTGTTCCGCTGCTAATGGTGGTGTTATTGGTAAATCGAATGCTATCGTCAGCGCAGTTATCGGTAAATGAAAAGTTGGTTTGTGGTAGAGGATAAATTGTAATTGCAATCGTCGTATCGCTTCGGCATGGGTTTGTCAAATCAGAAGGTCTTACGGTAAGTTTTACGTTATATAATCCATCGTTCTGGTAAATATGCGTTGGGTCTTTTAGGGTGGAAGAGTCACCATCATTATACCTCCAATCGTACAGCATAGTGGAGCCATCGGTCATGGTAGAAAGATTGATAAACGTTGAGGTGGAATCTAAACATTGATTAGCCAAGCTATCTTTAAAGCTCGCAGTGGGTAAAGCATAGTTTCTTACCAATACAGAAGTGTCATGAATACAGCCTTGATTACTGGTTGCTTTTAGTACAACCGTATAATTGCTCGAGCTTTGATTTGCGTACGTGTAGTTAAAGCTTCCTGCGTGGGTCAGGGAGGTATTTCCGTCGCCCATATCCCAGTTATAAGAGTTGGTACCTGGGTTGTCAATAGTAGAAGTATTTGTAAACCCGATGTCTCCTCCGTTACAGTTATTTCCTCCAGTAAAGGCTGCTCTAGGATTAGGGAAAATGGTAATGGTATTGGTTGCAGTTGAACTGGTACATTTTTCGGCTACAACAAAAATATTGGGAGAGTAGTTGCCCGCGCCACTATGCTGCGGATAGGTAATACTGGGGTTTAATACGCTGCGTTGTGCCGTGTTTAAGGCATTTGCATTCGTGTTGTCGAAGTCCCAATGGTATGTTGGAGCATTGAGCGCTGCTGCTCCGGCAGGTGTTGAATTTACAGTGGTTGAAAAAGTAACGGTGCTATCTTCACACTTATCGCTAGTGGTAAATGAAACAGCAGGCATAGGCTTTATTCGAACAATTTTGCTGGAATCGTTTTTACAACCGAACTGCGACTCGGCATCTAGTTTAATGGTAAATACACCATCTGAGTTATAGGTTTTTGCCAAGGTTGCATTTTGCGAGTTTGATGTTGTTGCATCACCAAAAGTCCAGTTGTATGTTGTGTTGGCTTGCTTAGTATTGGTGAGATTAATATCGGTGCCATAGCATACGGTATCTTCTTGTATTGCGAACGTGGGTGTAGGAAGCGGGTGTACCACAATTGAAGCTGTTGGAAAGGAGTCTTTACAACCTAAATTACTAGTAACATGAACTTTAGGTATGTATGTTCCGGCCTCTGAGAAGAGAATAGAATTTGGGTTTTGTTGCGTTCTTTTAGCGTTATTGGCTGTATTTGTAGCCGAATTTCCAAAGTCCCAATTGAAACTTACCGTGTTCTGAACAGAATTTGCTTGCAAAGAAATGGTAGTATCGATACAAAATTTTATGGGGTTTCGCGTTGGGTTAATTACTATGGCCGGCACGGCACTAGGAACAGGTCTTACTTGTATGGTTTGAGTTGCGGTATCTCTACAGTTCGCATTAGATAGCGTAATTAGCATAAGTGTTTCACTTCTATTGGTTGGTCCTGGTGGTGCAATCCGATTGTATTGGGCATCTTGCAATTGATTTGGATTGTTTTTAGTTTGGACGTCTATTCCATTTATACTCCAGAAACTAGTCAGTATTTGGTCTGGGCCTCCGAGAGTAGAATTGTTCTGAAAAACAAAGGTTTCATTAGCGCATCGTTCAAAAGTGGAAGCTGCAATTACCGAGCTTGGATTTTTGTGCACGCCAATCGTTTGGGCTGAGGTGTCTTTGCAACCCGAATCGGTTTCCATAATAAGCATAACCTGAAAAGAACCACTATCGGCATAAATAAATTTACCATTTGCTTTACCAGAATCTGTAGACGTGCTAGTTCCTAAATTAGCAACATTATAGTCCCATTTTGAGTTTTTGTAAGCCCCAGAAGAGAGTGCTCCAGTAGTATTGGTGAACACAATGTCTCGGTCTTCACATTTTATGGTTTGTGCAGTAAAGTTTATGTTTTTTGGGCTGGGATTAACGTAAACATCGAACTGAAAATAGTTAAAACAACCAGTAGAAGTATCTGTTACCAACATCGCGTAATTGTCAGTTACGTTAATGGAGTAGGTCGAATCTTTACCATTAGTAACATCAGGTGTTCCGTTTTTGTACCACTGATAGGTGTAACTACTGGTGTGAGAAGCGTGATAGGCGTTTATTACAAACGGCGTGTCATTTTCGCAAATAGAATAGTTGTTTTGGAGGGTTAATATAGGCTCCACAGGGCAATCGCCGATTAAATACCGCTGAGCTACATTGGTTACAAGGGCTTTATCTGTGAATACGGTTTTTGCACCTTGATTCACTACAGAAATACTTGGTCGGTAATTAGCGTTGGCGTCGGTTGGCGCTCTAAATACCTTGTATTTGGTCGGGTTAGAACCAGCAGGTTTTTGACGATTAAAATAGTTTATCGTTATTTCTGGGTCACTAATATTGGCTCCTGGGTTAATTAGAAAGTAGTTTTCAAAATTGTTATTGGGAGCCTGAGAGGTATCGTACACTCTTGAAACGTTGATATCGGTGGTATAACTTGAGGCCCCAACTGTTGCTCCAACTCCACCAAAAGTAGTGTTAGGAATTACCCCTCCTGTACTTGCTTTTTGGTTAAAAGGATTGTGGTAACGCACAGAAACTTGGCCAAGGCCTTTTGCATCTCCAATAAATTTTGTTTCGTCTTCACCAGTCAATTCCGCTTGGTATATGGATGCTGAGTTTTCTTCGTAGAAAAGGTTAAGCTGTTTGGCGTTTAGATTCAGAATGCCGTTTTCTAGAACCAGTTGGTTGATTACATCTACATTGGTATTTAATTTTAACGAATCGGTAGAATTTAAGTGAAGATTTCCAAATCTTGGAGCGTTACCAGTTCCACTAATTGAACCTGCTTTGATAAGTACTTTTCCGTAGTTATTGCCCACAGCTGGAATAAGGAACATCCTGTTCTTGTTGTAATTTCTTGAAATAATTCCGCTATCTGCTTGGAGTTCGCCGGCAAGGTTGAATTTTTCAATAGATAAGGTATCGTCTTGTATAAACTTTCCATTTTTTATGGTAACAGTGGTGCCACTATCCACAAAAAAGTTGGTTCCCTTATTTATAATGAAAGCTGAATCGTTTTGACCCAACACAGTGCTGGAAAACAACAGTGAGACCATTGCTAACATCCAGTATGTAGATATTTTTATGTTTAGCATCTTCATCTATTTATCAGCTGGAATTTCAATTTCTTTTACTTCCGAGCGAATAACGTCGCCTGCTTTGGTGTAAACCCGCAACTGATATTCGTATGTTTTTCCTTTTTCAAATTTTTTGTCGGTGAAAACAGAATTGCTTAATTGTCCAGTATGGGGCATAAAACGTTTATCCGAGGATAGTTTACGATAAAGCATATAACCCTCAATATTTTCTTCTGGAAGGGCAACCCATTTCAGGCTTACCATCTTTCCCTTGCGTTTCTTTTTTACCGAAAAACTACTCAGGTTTACAGCTTGTTTTTTGGACTTTCCGGCCGTCTTTATTTGAAATTCATTGCTGAATTCAGAGGTATTTCCAGAACTGTCGACCGCTTGCATATAGTAGCTGTAATTTGTTCCGGGATCAAACAGTTTGTCGTCGTAAGTTGATTTGTCTAGCTTGAGTAGTCTTCCGTTCAGTTTTTCGGGTTGTTGAGTTGAGTCACCTACTGTTTTTCGGTACATGTGGTAACCTTTTAGGTCTTCATCTTTGTTCGGAATCCATTCAACCACAACGGATTTATCGTCCTGTTTTACCATTTTTATAAATGGCTTAACTGGCGACACGTGGTCAGGCAACTCTGCTACGCTATACTCTGATTTTTTGCTGTAGTTCCAAGAAGTGTCAACCGCGGTAACCACATAATGAAAGGTGTTTTTTACATTTTTCGACATAGTTTCGGTATAGTTGGTAGCTGTTATCGGTTTTGGGTTCACCAAAGTGTACTCTTCCTCGTTGTTGCTTCCATCATCAATTACCTTAAAAATCACGTAACCTTTTAGGTCAGGCTCTTTGTTCGGCCTCCAGGTTAGGTTCACTTTACCTGTATCCGTAGTTGTTTTTACTCCGGTTGGTGGAAGCGGAGGTATGATATCCCTTACCTGCACCATTGTAGGAGCTGAGAGAATTTCATTGCCAGTAGCATCAAAAACACCGACTTTATAGAAATAAGTTGCAAATTCTTCAACTTGATTGGTAATAGCTAGTGCATCTCTGCTTAGCGGCTCTGAGTTTAGTTTAATCGAATCTTTTCCTTCGGCATTGTACCGATACACATTTATCCCTGCTCTATCGGGGTCAACTACGGTAACCCAAGTCAGATTCACTTTTTGAGTATCAATGGTAAAGTCTAGACCAAATGCTTCTTGCGGGGGGTCAAAATCAATGGTTTCAGATTTTATTTCGCCGGAAGAAGGGCTTGTTTCGGCAAAATAATCAACAGCAAAAAATTCGTAAGTGTATTCTACTTCCTTATTTATGGTTCTGTCAATAAACAAATGCTTTGGCCAAGGGACTAGCTTCCCATTTTCATCAATGTCTTGCTGAACAGCATAAACGTCTGTTCCGGTTAGTGTATCTGTAGAGAAATCGGATCCAGTTCTGAACACCTTGATTCCAAAGTAGCGCATGGGTTCTGGTTTGAAATCGAAATTTATTTTTCTCTTTTTACGTTCAACCACTATATTTTGAGGGGGTTGCACCGGAGTGTAGATTCCAACCGTTAGTTGTTTTTGGTCCATTTCGGTTTCTAGACCGTTTTCAATAGCTACTACTTTATAAGAATAGGAAGTACCAGAACTGGCAGTTTTATCTACGTAACCTATGGCCATAGCCAATGCAAATTCATTAAACTGAAATGCTTTTTGAAGTGCAAATACAGACGCGACATTCTCTTGAAACTCTTTTACCGTAATTTTTTGAAATATTCCATTGAACATGGCAACATCGGGATAGATTCCCGAGATTCTTGCAATTTCAGTATCGTTCCATAATAGTGGGTCTTTGTTTAACTTTTCCCAAGCGCCAATATCAGTTTTTCGATATACGTTGAAGCCTTCTTCGTAATATACTTTTTCGCACACCCACTTAAGAAAAACAGTTCCATCTTGCATGTTTTTCACCAAGAGGGTGTTAGGCTTGCGGTCTTCTTGCGCAAACCCAATTTGTTGTCCACAGAAGGCGAAAAGAAAACTCAATATGGCAAATATTATTCTCATTACATTCCCATATTAAAGTTCATATCAAAGCCTTTCGAACACCCTAGAATTGTTGCACTTCCATTTAGTTTACCAGAAATATTATTCTTGTCAAAGTCAGCCTTTAATTGACCGTGTAGCCGAACACCTCCAATCGTGAAATTTGATAGTGGCCAAGGTGGTTCAACTGTTAAAGATGCCCTAAAGTCGGCACCTACCATTACGTGGTTAATTGCAAATGATGGACTGTATGTGAATTTAGCCTCGGCAAAAATTGTAAGACTTGCTCTTGCACAGATATCTGCTATGCCTATGCCAACACAACCACCAGCTTTAAATCCACCGTAAATACCAACTTCCGTGGTTTTTTTATCCATTAATAAAAATCCACCACCACCAAATCCGGCACAGGTTGGATATACTTCGATGTGTTTTGCCTTGGAGCCTATTTCTACTTTCCAATCGCCTTTTTTAGATTCAATGACCATGGTTCCATTTATACAGATTGGATTTGCACTGGCAACTGCACCTGATATGAGCAAGTAGTCTTTGTGACTATCATAATGCATTTTGACTTTACCTTTAACGCCCGCTTTACCATCGGTAATTTTCTTTTTCAGGTATTTAGGTCCCTTTTGTGCAGGTCCTTTTTTGGCAAGTTTGGGGTCTTTTGCTCCAACACCTCCGCCCGGAACTACCTTGGATAGTAATGACCCGCTTATGTCGAAAGATTTAGAGCCGGTTACAATTTTTAGGTCATCCGAGCCTTTTTTGTAATCAAGAATGATGTCTTTTTTGCTATTTCCGGATACGGCTATTTCTCCAAGACTAGAATTTGCCGCTATAACTTTAATGTCTTTTCCTCTTCCGGCTTCAACTGCAACTGAACTTCCACTGTAGGCACCTTTTAATCCATATTGCCCACTTGTAGCTTTATAGAAAGAGACTAAGTAACCGGCTTCTTGATACGAAATAAGGTTAGTTGTTCCGCCAGCAGTTACTGTTCGAGTTCCATCAGAAAGCTTGAGGCTTTTCTTGTTGTACGAGACACTGGCAAGGTATTTTCCGTCTTTTAGTTCAAGATCGGAATCTTTTGTAATTGCTAAACTTCTCGTTCCCTTGCTTGCTTTAAGTAAATCATTTCCTTCACCGAGTGCTAGTAAAACATCTCCATCGGTATAAGAAGCACTTCCTTTATCAATTGCGACTTTGTGTTTGCTAACTTCTAACTCTAGCATTTTAGTTCCATTGACCCGAATTGTGTTGGAGCCATATAAGACAGTAGCAGTTCCGGTGCTGGCGAATGAGGCTGAATTGGTGCCGTCGGAAGCAGAGATTGATTTAACCCCATTTTTATTCTCTAGAGCAACAGAGTTTGTTCCTGTTTTTAACTCCATTTTGTTTGGGTTCAGCGCAAAAGAGTTAGAGCCATCACTAAAGTTGAGGTCCTTTGATTTATTGAAAGAGGCAGTATAGGTATCATATTTTAAGTCCACACCTTCTGGGTCAATCTTTACGAACTTAGAAGTACCATCCGCATAAGATGCGCTCTTGTCAGTATTGAGCTTTATGGTTTTTGTTCCATCTGATAAACTAAGTCCATTCGTAGTTGCGACAAATGATTTTTTACCGTCTGAAAAGCTCAACGATTTGTTCGTTCCAAATGCTGCGGTGTAATTGTCGTAAGTCACATTGACTTCATCTTTTGATAACAATAATTTTTTTGTTTTTCCTTCACTGAATTCAAAAGATTTATCGGCCTTTAACTTAATTGCTCTGGTGGCATCGTTTAGTTTTACTTCTGTCGGACTAAAGCTCATGCCGTAAGTTGCGTCCGCATATGAAAACTCTTTTTTAGTCGCATCAATTGCCATGTTGTATGCGTCATATTTTACTTTAAGTCCATTAGTAGAGATTTCTAGTTCTTTTGACGTTCCGTCTTTCAGTATTACCGATTTATCAGAAAGCAATGCGATACTCTTCGTTCCTGAACTTAGCTTGTAAGTTCCAGTGGCAAGCTTTTGTGCAGTATAAGTTACTCCTGAAGTGGTGAAGGTTAATGTTCCGTTATCCGCATTGTCTAACGCTATTTTGACGGTATTTCCAGCTTTTGTAACTTGAAGTGATTTAACAGAAGCAGTAGAAACAATGGTACATGCATAGCCATTTTCGGTAAATGTATGGGTGCCAATGTTGTTGACTAGTCCCATTGCAACTGCAGTTCCAGATTTTTTTAGTTCGTATTGGCTGCCAAAATTTAAGTGGAAGTTGGTGCTACCAATGTTTAGGTCAAATTCTTTAGCTGTCGTTATTTGAATATCGAAGGCTGATTCGGAATATTTGAACGTACCAGTTTGAGCGACGACATTGGCATCAATTTCAATTTCTTTTCCGTTTTGAGAATAGGATATTTTTCCGCTACCAGCTCTATTCGCATCCACAGCCATAGCAACTCCATTGTAGGCGAAGGCTAAATCGGCTTCATTGGCTTTCACATTTGCCTTAATACTATCCGAACCAATTTTCATCGCAAGATTTCCTGTGGCAGCACTTTGATTAGCGGCTAGGTATATGGCGTTACTACCATCTTTAATGAAGAATGAACCTGACTTTTTGGTAACATCACCGTCAATTTTAAGTTCTTTCGTTCCTTGCAATAATTCGAGTTTACCGCTTCCTGCTTTATCTCCGGTAATAAAAAATTTAGTTCCAGAATAATCGGAGTAAAAAGTTGCACTAGTTGATGTAGCTGCGGTGTATAGTGAATCTGAATTAATTTTCAGTGCAAAAGAGCCGGTCTGATTTTTTTCGTCTGCTGATGCATAAACCGCTTTCGTGGCATCCTTTGCCATAACTGTGAAAACGTCATTATTTAAACCTGTTTTGAATCGGTAAACTCCAGTCTTGATTTCAAGATTACCATTTCCACTTTTATCCGCATCTACCATGAAGTAGGTACCTTGTTGGGCCACTTCGACTTTCATTTTAGTGGAAGATAAATCGGCACTTACTGAGTCATTACCATCTGCATAAGAGAAATATCCAGTGAGTGCTTGTTTACTCCCTCTTGCAGTAAGTTTTTTACTGCCGTATTTTGCGAAAATAGACCCTGACCCAGCGTTCTTGTCAGCACTGACTCTTAAATCCATTCCATTATACAATGCTTCAAAGGTCCCAGCTCCACTTTTGTCAAGAAATACATATAGACGTTTACTTGGGTCCGGGATTATTTCTACGCTACCTGTTCCAGCAGGTTTATCTGCTTTCAATTCAAATTTGGCCGACCCATCGGTCATCATCACACGACCTATTCCTACTTTATCGCCTTCTGCTTCAAGTTTTTTGGACCCAGTTCCAATTGCTAAAGACCCAGTTCCATTCTTTTTATCCGCGGCTACAGCAAATTGAGTGCTGTTGTAGGTAAAACCAAATTTACCAGTTTGAGCCACCTTGTTTGCCTCCATCTTCATGCTAAGCGAAGCAGTTTTTACATTTAGGCTGCCAGCACCAATTCGGTCAAACGATGCTCCAAATGAGTTGTTAGCATCAATTTCTACGAGTAAACTTCCTTTTCCGGATGTGGCGTCCGCAGCAACTTCAACCGTAGTTCCACTGTATGATACTTTCAATTCGCCAGCTTTCTGCAGTTTGTTAAAGCTTGAGTTTAAATTAAATCCACCATTTGCAAACTCTACTGATCCCTTATTCGCTCCGTCATATGCCAGACCAACCACGTTTGAGCCTTTTTTCAATTTGAAGGAAGCGCTTCCCAATCTAGAACCAGCAAGAATCAATTCATCACTACCGTTTTTATAGGTTAGTTCGGCTCCAGCTGCTGAAGAGATATCTGCGCTAAAACCATAAGTTGTAGAGCCTGTTGTATAAGTTAATCCAGCTTTTTCGGTACTTGCTGAAAGCTTCATTTTATCACTTCCGATAGGAATTTCAACGTCGATAGGTCCTAATTGCTTAGCAACTTCTTTTGCGACTTCCTTGGCTACCGCTTTCTTAGCGACACCTCCAGCTCCAGGAGAACGGGAAGTGGCATTTAGCATAGAAAGGTCCCCTTCAACATCTACAATATAACCAGAGGATTTAACTTCAACTTCTGCCGCGATATCTGACTTGAACATTTTTCCACCCTTGGGGTCGATGAGCTGCATGTATAAACCAGCACCAAATTTTATTGTAGGGTCTATTATAAAGTCTCCTGCTTTGGTATCGTAGTTCATGTGTCGATAAACACGGCCTTCAAGAGCTGTAATATTGAAAAAGCCCATTACCGAAACTCCCATACCCTGCGTATCATTAAAATAGGCATCGAAATACCAGTATTTAAGTGCGTCTCTGGTACCCAAAATCATACTAGCACCCAATTCTATTCTGGAAGGTACTTTTAGTGCGCCTTTAATGTCTCCTTTGAAAACGGTGCCCCAATAAGGGTCTCCTTTTCTAAGTTCAAGTGAGCCTTTCATTTCTATAATGGTTGAGTTAAGGTCCACTTCTACTTTTTCAAAAGCAAAAGATTTGGCGTCTTGGTCAGTAGCAATCGTAACAGGTACTTCTGGTTTGTTAGCCGCGTATTTTGGGTCACTTAAATTAACATCTGCAGGTTTGTTAGCAATAGGAGCAACCGAACTAAAGTCTAAAATAGGAGGGCCTTGTTTTCCAGCAACATCATTACCCATTGGTGCCGTAGTTCTGATACTCAATGCATACTTCCCGTCAACCAAACTTGCCCCAAGCTCATAAACATTGATGTTAAAGCCTTCGTACTTCAGTTTTACTTGGTTAGACAATTTATGAGAACCGTTTCGTTTTCCAAAACCGATAAATAGGTCTCCATAGATTCTAAAATCGTTTAGCGCGTTAAACGTGTGTTTTAGAATTGGCGAGTTCAAATCAACAGTACAATCCAGTCTTTCGTTGTCTGCAAAGACCGCTCTTTTGAGGGTTACTACCATTTTTTGCTCGCCACCAGACGGGTTAAAGTTGATAACGGTACCATTAAGCGTATTGTCGAACGAGCCTAGATTAAACCCTTGGTCGTTTATTGGTATGGTGTATAGGTGCTGAGTGCTTTCACTTATAAATGGAATGATTACTTTTCCCGTTACGCTTCCAGTTAATGAGTTGTCTATTGTTGTGTATTCGAAATTTGTTAGGGTTGCTGGGAACATATTAAAGGTTGACTTTTCGGAAGTTTGGAAGTCTCTAGTTAATACGCTCTGGAGCCCTTTAGCGTCAATGTCTAATTTGGTGTTATTATCGCTGTTGAGGTTATATACCTGCTTTATTTCACTGGCCAAAATTTGTTGTTTAGAATCGTCAATTGAGGTCTCCATTTGAAGCTCAAACTCTTGGTAATAAATCCCTTTCCACAACTTATCAGAGGAATGCTGACCAGGTGATTGAGTTTCGTCTAAGTCCACAACTACTTTTATAGGTCGAGCATAAATATTGGCTTTTTGGACTAATGGAATGGTGTTTTGGGTGTTGAACTCATCTGCTTTTACAATTTCGAAATAGTACAGCTGTTCAATTTGTTTTAGGAAGAAGGATAGTCTGCTATTGTCTTTTGTATGAACGATTGGGTTTACTTCTATATCGGCATCAAATCGCATTTTGTATTTGTTAGCACCACTGATTAAGAAGTCGGAGGTGGTTCTTAGCGTTAACTTACAGTTCCCTGGGTCGAGTAGGTCATAGACATTTTGATTGTTTAGCAGGGCATTACCAAGTAAGGTAAAGCCTTCGTAGTTTAACCATGAAGGTTCTGATACAATGTATTTTACCTGCCCGCCTTTAGCGGCATGAGGTAATGCCATTTTTACAGTTCCAAGTAATTTAAAATCATTCTTGTCGATTTTAACACTATCTGGGTAAAAAGTAGCATCGTCATTAATAGTATTGAATGGAGTCAGTGTTATGGGGTCAAGCGCAATAGCCGATAAAATAGTACCAGATTTTAATACATATTGACCACCAGAAACTCCGATGTTCAACCCCTTAAATGTGATGCGTTTGGTATCGCCCTTAGTGTTTACTTTTATTTCTCCAATACCTTCAAGGTTCTTTAAGTCCTTATTGGCTGTTGATTTTACGGTCACAATTTCGTTACCAGCGTAAAAAGATTTGATAAGCGGCGGGCCAGAAATTTTTCGGATTGGACTTGCCGCAACTTCACGAGTTCCGAGAATAGCCTTTACTTGCCAAGCGTATTCATCTTTTTTTGCAAATGCTTTTGTTGTTGTGTGCGTGAAGTCTTGTAACGAAGATTGGTCTTGACTGGTGAAAGAATACCAAGAAGGGTTTTGGGCAATGGCGTCCTTAGCTGACTTTCCGTTGGTTTCCACAATTTTTAGTTCGTATTTAAACTGATTTCCGGGAAGCACATTATCAGGTGCTTTCCATTTAAAGTTACGGTTTTCGCGTTCGCCAAAAGCATGGCCATCATCTGGAGCCAAAAGGGCTACTAAGCCACCACTTGGAACCCCGTATTGGAACCAGCCAATCTGTGAAACACCATTATTTTTAAAACTTTGACGATTGTTTTTCTCTTTAATTTGAATGGTCCAAGCGTAGCGTTTTCCTTCGTCCAGAACGGGCTGTACTACACCGTAGTTAAAGTTGGTGGTAAGAATAGGAGTAGTTGAAGTGGTTTCAAAAATTTTGAGCACTTTGCTGGCAGATATAGAGGTTAATGGGTCGATTGAATTATCGGTGATTTCGTACAATTTCAGATAATACTCAACATTGGTAAACCCGCCCGGTGGTGGGTTTTTTAGCTGCCATTGAAAGATTAAGTTTTGAGGTGTTTGGGGTGTTACGGTTCCACCTTGAGTAGGTAAGGTGAGTAGGGGAGGGTCTTGCTGTGAAATGAATGCCATTGTGCAAGAAACTCTAGAAATTGCTCTTCCTGAGTTGTATTCCTTGACAGTAATACAGAACTGATAATTCCCATCAGGTAGCCTTCCAGTTCTGTTTAATTCAGAAAGCGTAATTCCGGTAAGATTAAGATTGGAATAATTGAAGTAAGGTGCTAAATCGGAACCTTTAAAAAGTTTGGCTGCGCCAGGCGTGAGGGTCGTTCTGGTTAATGGTTTGAAATTAGGTTTGGTTTCCAAGCTCACCAGATTACTCGATATTTTAATGCTTAGATAAACATCTACCGAAGGCTCGCTAAAGTCATTGAAAATAGCATTCACCATTAGTTTATTGGAGGCTATATTGGTATAATCTGTCAAGTACGCAGTGTAAGGCGGGGTTAGGGTGGTATTTGCTGTAACTGGCAATGCTCTCACCTGAGCATTAGATTGCTTAGTAACAATAAATGCAACAAACAGAATTAACGATATGTGAAGAATTCTTTTCACTAGAATGTGTAGTTATAAGATAGACCCGCCTGAATTTCTTCAATTGGGTTGGATTGGCTGCCCGAGCGAGCCATAAATCGACCGTCTAATTTTACTTGGTGGTGTTTTTTTACATTTAAACCAAGGCTAGCCATAATGTTTGAGCTTGTATCTAGGAACACCTTATCCAAGTAGTTGTTGAATAAACTGTAAGCTACCATTGTATTTAATGCCTTATTGAAAAATGGTTTGCTTATGGCCAAAGTAGGTCCAATAGCTTCATTTACCGCACCGGGGCTTATAAATTGATTGTAGTTCGCAGCGCCTGTAATGTTAATACCTGTTTTGAGTAAACCCAATGTGTAGCTGAGGTTCGTATTATAAAATTCACTTCCGTTTTCAACAGTCTGCAAATCACCTTCTTGAACACTGTTTGCTTGTTGGTAGTTATTCGAAAGAACAACATTGTGTCCTATTTTTTCGTTTGCGGTTGAGTAGGTTGCTACTAGTCCATAGTTGGCAGTGACTTGAACAAATCGAATAGTGTCTAACACATTAACTGCGCTTGGGTCACTTGTAGCGCGATAATTCGAGTACACACCAGAAAGCACTACTTTTTTACTCACAAGCCAAGTCACATTTGCAGAACCAATAACTCTTCTGTCATCGGTATAAAGGTTTTCTGCTAGGTTGTTTCTCTGGAATCCAAGACTACCGGCTAAATTCACTTTTCGTTTTAGAATAGAAGTTCCCACATTTCCTGTAATTTCTTCAACATCGTTATTAAGGAAAGTAGCGCCCATACTTTGGTATTCAGGGCCAACCCTTCTGTAGGTAATGCCAAATGTGTTTGCTTTGATAGTGTATGCTATGTTTCCAGTAAAGGCAGAGTTTACAACGGTTGAAGAATTGGATTGAACAAACCAATTAAAGTTATTTTGATAACCGAACTCATTGCTCTCCACAGTTTCAAGTCTTCGGTCTTTAGTAAATGCGCTTAATGCATACTCACCATTAAAACTCCAGTGGTCTCCTATTTTTTGTTGAAACGTTAGGGCCGTTACCACATTTTCTGCTGGCTTTAGCAGCAATAGTGAATCTGTGTTTATTGAATTATGCATGTCTTCTCCTTTGAAAACCGTAAATCCTATTTGACCAGTTTTGTATTTGTAGCCTACGTTAGCGCCGTACCCCCAACGTTCAAACGCAGGTGCTTCTGAAGCTACTTCAATGCCTGGTGCTAGTGGAATCGCCTTAATAAGACGACCTCCCATTGCTTTTACCGTTAGCTTAGTTTCTGGAATCTCTAGTTCTACCCCAGCACCCAAGAACGTAAGTCCAGCCAATGAGTATTGGCTAAATTGCATGCTACGAAAACCAAGGTGAGCAGTAACCCATTTATACTTTGGACTCAAACCAAATTGATTGAATGGCTGAGCAAAATCTTGATTTTGTGACGTAATAGTTGCGCTAAACGGAATTGACATTCCGTACACATCAATATTCAAATTGGCATTAAGAATCCAATAAAATGGTGGTCGTTGAGCTACTTGTCCTCTTGTGTCATAGCCTACTAAGCTCCCTCCAATTCCACCACTGATTTTTGTTTCTTTCCAAATTGGCTTTTCTCCTGCGTTAGAAAGGTCTTGTGCCTGCACTCCAACCTGAGATAAACCCAATAGAAGAGAGCCAAAGATTCCAAAGCGTAAGAAGTTTAAGTTTAGCATTATTAACAAATAAACGCGAAACTCAAATTGGGTCGTTTTTTTAGGGACGAAATGCAACTTTTTAATCCTTAAAACGAAAGGTCGCAAATACCTAGATGATTTTGGATTTTGTGTTGGTTGACGGGATTTATTGAGTTCCCTGAATATATTTGTTGACACTAAAATCGCAGACATGTACGGAAAACTCAAAGAACATTTACAGGCTGAATTGAATCAAATTGAAGCTGATGGACTCTATAAAAAGGAACGCATTATCACAACTGAACAGGACGCGGTAATTAAGGTTTCTACTGGTGAAGAGGTGATTAATTTTTGTGCAAATAACTACCTTGGTTTGTCTTCACACCCCAAAGTGGTAGAGGCAGCTCATAAAGCACTGGATTCCCACGGTTTTGGAATGTCATCTGTTCGTTTTATCTGTGGTACTCAAGATATTCATAAAGAATTAGAGCAAAAAATTGCCGACTTTTTAGGTACTGAAGATACCATTCTTTATGCCGCAGCTTTCGATGCTAATGGTGGGGTATTCGAACCTTTACTGTCTAAAGAGGACGCCATTATCTCTGATGCACTAAACCACGCTTCAATAATTGATGGCGTGCGATTGTGTAAGGCTGCCCGTTATCGCTATGCGAATAACGATATGGCAGATTTGGAAGAACAACTTAAGGCTGCATCAGGAGCACGATTCAAAATTATTGTTACCGATGGGGTTTTTTCAATGGATGGGTACGTTGCTCAGCTAAACAAAATTTGTGATTTAGCAGATAAATATGATGCCTTGGTCATGGTGGACGAATGTCACGCTACCGGCTTTATTGGAAAAACTGGTAAGGGCACAATTGAGCTTAAAAATGTTATTGGACGCGTAGATATTATAACCGGAACATTAGGCAAAGCCTTGGGTGGTGCTATGGGTGGTTTCACCACAGGTAGAAAAGAGATAATTGATATTCTGCGTCAGCGTTCCCGCCCTTATTTATTCTCCAATTCATTGGCTCCGAATATTGTGGGGGCTAGTAATGCTGTTTTTGATTTATTGAACGAGTCAACTGAACTCAGAGACAAGCTGGAGTGGAATGTTAACTATTTTAAGGAGGGAATAAAAGCTTCTGGATTGGAGTTCAAAGATGGCGATAGTGCCATTGTTCCAATAATGTTAGGCGACGCTGCCTTGTCCCAAACCTTTGCTAATAAATTATTGAATGAAGGTATATATGTAATTGGGTTCTTCTATCCTGTAGTTCCTAAGGGGCAAGCCAGAATTAGGGTTCAGCTCAGTGCGGCACATAGTCAAGAACATTTAGATAAGGCTATAGCTGCATTTGTTAAGGTTGGTAAAGAGTTAGGGGTTCTCAAGTAGATTTATTGAAAGGGTTTTAAAATTTTGATTGATTCGAACGTTCCGGCATGAGACTTATTCTTGTTTTGGTTTATGTGCTGATAACAAACCTATCTCGAGCACAAGATAGCACTCAGCAACGAGTGTACTTTGATGAGGCCGTAACCGATGCTAAAAACTTTCGGAATGAGAAAAAATATGAAGAAGTCGAGGAAAGCTATAGAAAAGCTATAACCATAGCCAATGCTGAAAATTGGAATTGGGAACTATTGAACACTAAGATTTCGCTTGCAGAGCATTTCCGCTCTGTAACTGCATTCTCGAAAGGATTAGACATACTTTATGCTTTAGAAGGGTTAGAACATTACCCAGATTTGCAAACCAGACAACTTGGTCGAATTGCAGCTATACATCACGAAAGGTCGGATTTGCCAATTGGTCTTGGATATCTTGATTCTGTAAAGTTTTACCTTGATTCTGCAATAAAAGTATGCGTAGAAAACGATGTTAGAGAGCATTTACCAACATTATTGAGAGAGCAAGGGTTGGTTTATGTTGAATCTTCCATGCACGATACTGGTCGTAGTCTATTGATGAATGCCGCGGATGTATTTATTGCGCAAGGAGATACCGAGAACTATGTTGGTACGCTGGTTCATGTTTCGCGCAGTTTTAATAACGAAAAAATCTATTCAAAATCAGATTCATTATCTCGATATCTGTGGAATATAGTTAAGTCCAGAAATTGGTATTCAATAAAACTCTCGCTTTCCGAATTATTCGAATCAATAGCTTTGGTTAATGAGGATTCCATTTCTTTTTTAAAGTGGAAGTTAATTTCTAAAGAGCAGCTATTTCTTCGTAGCCAAGAAACAATGGCGTTCAAGGATTATAAGGCCTTTAATGAAATGCATTTATTGAATAAGTCGAAGTCCGATTTTTTAATTTCCAAACTTGAAGAAAAAGAGGAGGCGTTGTACTTAAAAGAAGAGGCAGCAAAAAAAAATAGATTTCTATTTTATTTTATTCTGTCTGGAACGATTGCTTTGACCATTGGTTTGTTGTTTTTTAGAGAACGAACACTGAAAAGACGAATTTACCGCACCAATAAAAGCCTATCAAAAGCAAATGACAATTATCGTTTGCTTATGCTCGAGAGTAACCATAGAATTAAAAATAATTTACAGATGATACTCTCTCTGGTTCGATATGCAAAGATAAATCAAGGCAAAAAGGGAGATGTAATAATTGATGATTTATCAAACAAAATCCACGTTATTAGCTCTTTACACGAACAATTAACCATGAGTTCTCATGGAGAAGAAGTCGATTTGAAAGTGTACATTGAAACCATAGTAAACCACTACAAGAGATTTTCAATTTTAGAGAAAAAGGTAGATTTAACTCTTGATAGCGTAGAAATTAATAACGAAAGAATAGTGTATTTCGGACTAATTTTAAATGAATTATTAAGTAACACCATAGCCCATAGTAAGAGCAATTCTGAAATAAATATTAAGTTAATTAAGAAGGAGAACAAGTTTTTGTTTTTTTATTCAGATGGTTCGAATTTTGAAAATTCGAAAATGACAGGAACTGGCACCGAATTAATTAAGGAATTACTAGATAGAATTCAAGTTTCAGAAACAATAATGAACAAAAAAACAGGCACTTATAGTTTTAAGTTTTCTGCATAACTTATAAATTTAAGCCGCAGTTTATTTGACCAAATGCAACACATGAAATCAAAAACTAAATTGTCTGTCGTCATACTTGAAGATGAGTTTTTTGTGGCAAGTCACCTAAAAGGCTTAGTCCACTCATTAGGGTATAATGTTCATGGTTTGTTCAAGAGTGGTGAAGAGTTTTTGCAAGAAACGGATTGGAGTTTTGATGCAGCGCTCGTTGATGTATTCTTATCGAAAAAACTTTCTGGTTTGGATATAGGGAAATTGCTGAACGAAAAGAAGAAACCGTTTATTTTTTTAACGGCAAACCAAGACAAGTTCACGTTAAAAAAAGCTGCTGCATTGAAACCAAAGAGCTACATTGGTAAGCCCTTTAAAGATTTGGATGTAGAAGCTGCTTTAGAAATTTTATTCTTAAACCAACACCCTAAAATTGGAGTTAATGGGTCTTTTGGCATAAAAGAAATTGCGCCATCCGAAATTTTATTTATCAAAACGGATAAAAACTACCTAGACATAGTTACCCAAGAAGGTACCTTTCACCATAGAAGCACGCTTAAAGATATTACTCAGTTATTACCTGATTTTTTTATTCAAGTTAATCGTTTCACAATAGTCAATTCATACTTTATCGAACAACGCAATGCTTCTCAAATAAAAATAGCAGAGTATGTTATTCCAATTTCTCGAAATTATCGAGGGGTGGTATAATACTGGTTTATTGCATCTAATGAGTTGATAATTACCGAACTCAGGTTATTAAGTTTCAGTTTGGATAAGGATTTGAGTATTTCGTCCCAATTATTTTGAAAGAAATGCTTACACCCCGAGTTTTGAAGGTAAATTATTCCTTTATGAAACCGTTTTTTGCTCTGGTTGTTGTTTTCCTTTCTGGATTCTATGTAAATGCTCAAATAGGCGTAAATACCACGGCTCCTGATGCCAATGCTGTTATGGATATGAATGCCACTAATAAAGGCTTATTGATACCTAGACTTTCAACTGTACAAAGAGAGGCTATGAGTACTGGCGCAGGTTTTTCTCAAGGTATGATGGTGTATGACACCGATTTGGATGTGCTTTTTGTAGGCTACGGTGTGGGAGCAACAGGCAATACAAAATGGTACGCAATGAACCCTTGGAAAACTGAGTATAGAACCGATAACAATGCGGATACCGCTCATATGACTACCATGACGGCTGCAAATATTAAACACGGAAAGGTAGGGATTGGAACAGCAACACCAACTGCTAAACTTGAGGTTAACGGGGACATAAAAACAACAGGAAAATTTGTGGGGAATGGCTCTACTCCATTAGGTGGAATAATAATGTGGAGTGGAACAGTTGCGCCACAGGGTTGGGCATTGTGCAATGGTACAACCGTGAATGGATACAAAACACCCGATTTACGCGGACGTTTTGTGGCCGGTTATAGTCCTGTTCGAGTATTCAATAATGATTATAACCAACCTGGAAATTTGAGCACAAAGGATACTACTACTGGTTTGACCGGCGGGACTCCAAGGGTTTACCTTTCGTTAGCAGAAATGCCAAAACATAACCACCCCGTGACCATAGCCTCAGGCGGTGCCCACACCCACGGCTACGAGGCTTATAATTTTCTTGCTTGTGGAAGTAACAAATCGGACAACGGAAGTAGTATATCAAGTCCAGATTGTAACGATTGGAATGGTTCAAAGGTAAGCGCAAGTGCTGGGTCACATACACATACAGCCACAGCTGGCTTAACAGGGGGAACACCAACTTTATCTGTTACTGGTCATGAAAATCGGCCGCAATTTTATACGTTGGCTTATATTATGCGAGTTTATTAAGATTTTAAGCGAACTCTGCTCAAGTTTTTAGTTAGCTACAATTTCTAATAGTTTTTTCATTATTCGTCGGTTAAATCTTTATCATAGGTTTGGGCAAAACTTCTGTTTTATAAATCGAGTATTCCGATTTGCCCAAAGGTTGCAGAATGAAATCGTTTATTTATTTGTATTCTTTGCAACTATCGTTAATCTATTTAGAAGGAATAAGGTTTAGTTTGTATCCTAGAGAATTAAGTAAGTTTTGATATCAAAAGAAGGGTGAAAATAAATCGATTCATTGTCATAATTTGTGTTTTTCTGTTCTTGATTAATTTTTCAGGGCAATGCAATGAAACAACTAAAAAAGTAGAGTTCGACAACTTACTAAACGCAGCCGAACAATATATTAGTCTTTCAAATTATGCAGAAGCTGGTAGTAAATTAAAGGAGGCAATATCAATTTCCACCGCAGAAAATTGGGACAAAGAGAGAATAAATACTTCGATTTCTCTGGCAGAATTGATGCGCAGAACCGATAATTATGATGCCGGCTTAGAGCTATTATTTGGTCTCGAAAATTCTACTAATTTCCCTTCATTGCACGTACGTAAACTTGGTCGCATTGCCGCCATATATCACGAGACAAATAGTGATGATATCGTGTCACAGATTGATTCAGCTAAGCGTTATATAGATTCTGCCTTATCCTATTCGGAGAAATATAATATACTAGAACACAGAGCTGGCTTGGAACGAGAACTTGGTTTTTACGAGCTGCAATATGGAGAAAAAAGCAATGCATATACGTATTTAGATAAAGCTGCGGAAGCTTTTCGAGCAGCGAAGGATACAGAGAATTATGTTGGAACTGCACTACATATTGCAAATCTATATGCGGATAATAATGAATTTTTGAAGGCAGATTCTTTGACTAAATTTATCTGGGAAACTACCAAAACGAAAAAATGGTATGCAATTAACCGTGCAGTGACTAAGGTTTTTCAGAAGATAGCCTTGTCGCAGAACGACTCCTTGTCGTATTTGAAATGGAGAGTTGCACAAGAAGAATTTTTGTGGGAAAAAGACAGAGAGACGCATAACAATCAAATGGCGGCGTACTTGGTACTTCAAGAAACCGATAAGTATAGGAATCAAGCAAAAGAGCTCGAATTTATTGCTAGAGAAAAGGAAATTCAACTAAAAGAAGAAGCTACTCTAAAAAATGGGATTTTGGCTTTTCTGATTTCTGCCCTTATATCTCTTGGGGTATTAATTTTCTTATTTCAAAGAGAATCCAAATCAAAGAAAAAAATAGCATCGATAAATGACCAGTTAGAACTTTCGCTGGATAATTATGAGCTGTTGATGCTAGAAAGTAATCACCGAATTAAAAATAATTTGCAAATGGTTATTTCTTTACTCCGTTTCTCGAAGAAAGAAAACTTAAAAAGCACGGACGACCTAATTGACGAGCTTTCTAATAAGGTTCATACGATTAGTGCCCTGCATAAGCAGCTCACCATGAATTCTCATGGAGAAAAAGTTGATCTGAAGGATTATTTTGAAGGTATTATTAATTATTACAAGAGTTTCGATTTGTTCAACAGGAAAATAAATTACAAATTGGTACGGATCCAACTCAATAATGAGCGGACTATTTATTTTGGACTTATTCTTAACGAATTGCTAAGTAATACTCTCAGTCACGGAAATGTATCAGATTCTGCAATAGACATTATTTTAAAGAAAAACGAAGAAAAATTTACGTTTTTTTATTCAGACGGTTCTACATTCGATTTAGAAAAAAGTTCGGGAATGGGAACCGGTCTTATCGCTAAGCTCATTCGAAAAATAAGCGCTAGAGATGTTGTTGTTGACAATGAAACGGGTACATACCAATTCACTTTTTCTCAATAGAAATAAACGAGGATTAATAATTACCGCAATCATGAATTCAAATAATTCAATATTAATTCTAGAAGATGAGTTTTTTGTGAGTGATCATATTCATGATGTAATAAAAAATCTTGGTTATAATCCTGTAGGGCCTTTTGATAACGCAGAAGAATTCTTAGAAAATACCGATTGGAAATTTGATGCCGCCCTGTTAGATATTTTTCTTGCCGGAACTCTTACAGGGCTTGATGTTGCTACACAGTTGAGTAGTCGAAATATCCCGTTTATTTTTTTAACCGCGAATCAGGATAGTTCAACGCTTGCAAAGGCCGCGCAATTAAAGCCGCAAGGATATATTGCAAAACCATTCAAAGACTTTGATGTAAAGGCCGCGTTGCAAATAATATTTTCTAATCAAGCTCCAAAAATTAAGGTTCAGGGGAATTATGGAGTTAAGGAACTTGCGGCTCATGAAATTTTGTTTGTCAAAACAGACCGAAATTACTTGGATATACACACCGTAAATGAGGTATTTCACCATCGGAGTTCATTGAAAGAAATGGTTTCGCAATTACCAGATTCTTTTGTTCAAGTAAATCGTTTTTGTGTTGTAAATACCGATCTAATTGACCAGAAAACAAACTCCCAACTGAAAATTAAGGATCAAATTATTTCTATTTCTCGGAATTACAGAAAAAATCTTGAGTAAGTCAAAATCATAATATTATGGTTTTGGCCAATGTTGCCCAGTTTATAAATACTGATCATCTTCATTGAAAAAAAGCAACAGTTCGTCCCACTCTTTTGTGAGTGTACCATGAGTTTGGGCATATTTGATGAAAATTCAAGTACGTGCGAATATTTGTCTACATTACTTTTTTTTTCTTTTCAATTGCAGAAACTGCTGCACAAGTTGGTGTAAACAATCCATCTCCTGATACAAATGCAATTTTAGACCTAAAGTCCAATAATAAAGGTTTGCTTATTCCAAGAATGACCACCATGCAAAGAGAAGCTATGAATTCAGGAAATGGATTCTCTCAAGGCATGATGGTTTACGATATTGATCTTGATGTTCTTTTTGTTGGATATGGGAGCGGTAATTCTAAATGGTACGCTCTCAACCCTTGGAAAACTCAATATAGGACCGATAATAATTCTGACACTGCACATATGACTACTATGACCGATGGTCTGGTTAATCATGGAAACGTAGGGATTGGCGTTTCGAACCCAACCGAAAAATTGGAGGTAAACGGTACCGTCAAAGCGGTGGATTTTGAAGGAAATGGCATTGCACCTATTGGCTCTATCCTTCTTTGGAGCGGAACAGTTCCACCTAATGGTTGGGAATTGTGCGATGGAGGAGTGTATAATGGATTTAAAACACCTAACCTTAAAGGTCGCTTTATCGCTGGATACAATTCATCTAATCCTGACTATTCTGAACCAGGTTTGTTAAGCACTAAAGGAGTAACGGTGGGCAAAATTGGGGGAGCAAAAATGGTAACGCTTACTATAAACGGATTGCCAAGTCATAATCACGTAGCAAATTGTGGCTCTGCAGGTGGTCATAGACACACTCTTCAAGGTTATGATCGAAGGTACAATAACATAGGCGACAATGAGAATAATAATATTTCTGCACCGGATAGCCGTGATTGGAGCGAAACTAGGTACACGAAATATGCAGGGACACATACTCATACGATTACCATAAGTAATCAAGGAGGAGGAGGTAATCATGAAAACAGGCCATTGTACTATTCGTTGGCTTTTATTATGAGGGTTGAATAATACATTATATGGTCCGATTAAAAATAAAAAGACAAAATAGGTGCAGGGTATTCTTTCCAATTCTGCTTGTCGTTATGTTTTTTGGGAGAGCTAAATCGCAAATTGGGATAAATAACACGATGCCAGATTCCAATGCTATTGTGGATATATCATCTTCAGATAAAGGTTTTTTGGTTCCAAGGTTAACAACTGCGCAAAGAGAAATAATGGCCGCAAGTGGATTTGCTCAAGGAATGATAGTGTACGATACTGATTTGGATATTTTATTCGTTGGATACGGAAACGGACAAAATAGCAATAAGTGGTATGCTCTTAACCCATGGGAGTCTGAATATAGAACAGCTGGAAATAGCAGCCAAGCTCACCTAACAACCATGACCTCTTCAGGAGTAAATCATGGAAATGTTGGTATAGGAATTTCTCAGCCTACTAAAAAATTAGAAGCAAATGGAACCATAAAAGCTACCGAATTTATTGGTCGAGGTGCATTTCCACTAGGAACCATAATGTTATGGAGTGGGAAAATAGCGCCAACTGGCTGGGCAATTTGCGATGGAAGTGTAAAAGACGGTTTTAAAACACCGGATTTACGTGGGAGGTTTGTAGTTGGATATAATTCGGGTGATTCTCGTTACTCAGAACCTGGTGAATTAAGTAGTAAAAATTTTTCGCCAATTGGGAACACGGGCGGAGAAGATAGTGTTAGGCTCAGCTTAAGTGAGATGCCTTCACACGTTCATAATGCTAGTTCCAGTAATGCCGGTGGACATTCTCATTTCTTTGAAGGTTATCAAAGGCAAGGAAGTAATATATGTGATGATGATAATGAAGTTTCCTGCCCCGATTCAAGGAACTGGAGTATCACCCAACAAACATTCTACGAGGGAAGCCATAATCATAGTATTACGGTAAACAACACTGGGGGAGATGTTAAGCACGAAAATAGACCCCCATATTACGCATTGGCTTATATAATGAGGGTCAAGTAAATACAATGTTGAGATGATTAGGTTTTTGTTTTTCTTAGTATTAGTTTTTGGTTGTAGTGCAATTAACGGGCAAGTAGGAATTAATAACCCCTTCCCAGATAGTGCTGCTGTTTTAGACATTAACGCAACGAATAAAGGTTTATTGATTCCAAGGCTTACTACAGTTCAAAGAGAAGCTATGAGTTCTGGAGCTGGATTCTCTCAAGGAATGATGGTGTATGATACTGATTTGGACATTCTGTTTGTAGGTTACGGAAATGGCTCGAACGGGAATAAAAAGTGGTATGCTATGAATTCTTGGAAGACAGAATATCGAACGAATTCTAATACTGATACGGCTCACATGACAACTATGACCGCTCCAAGCCTTAAGCATGGTCGAATTGGTATTGGAACCAATAATCCTACTAAAAAATTGGAAGTAGTAGGTAAAGTAAAAGCCGATGAGTTCATTGGAAAGGGGGTAGCGGTGCTTGGAACAATTGTTATGTGGAGTGGTAAGGTCGCTCCTATCGGCTGGGTCCTATGTGATGGCACTACTTCCAACGGTTATAAAACACCAGACTTAAGGGGTCGATTTGTTGTTGGGTATGATCCGGGTGATTCAGAATATATTAATCCGGGGTCTTTAAGCACTGCAGGCACTACAGTAGGTAAATCTGGAGGTATGGATAGTGTTAAACTAACAATAAGTCAAATACCAAGTCATACCCATACGGCAACGTCTTCTTCAAGTGGCAATCATAGGCACAAATTCTGGGGGTATAAAAAACAAATCCATAATATTAACGATAATGATAATACGGTATCTTGTCCGGATATTGCTCAATGGAAGACGAATCGATCTACCGCGTCAGTCGGGGATCATAGTCACACAATAGGTGTAGGATTCGCTGGCGGAGGTGGGCATCATGAAAACCGTCCGCCTTACTACACACTCGCCTATATCATGCGTGTATATTAGCTTTTATTCGATGGAGGTTCCTCCAACTTCAGGTTTCTTATTATTAGATAATCCAAGTGTGTAGTTGATATAGTTCCAACTGATTTTGATGTGCAAAAAATGAATTTTTGAAGTAATATTGAGACTCGAAATAAAACTTCAATTGAATTTATTAATACCCTCCGTTTTCTGCAATTTGAGCAAACCAAAGCGCTGGTATTTGGGTTTCTGTTTGATGTTTTGTGTTAATAGTGTATTTGCGCAGAAAATATCCTACACTCATCAAGACATTACCCTAAAGGAGGTTCAAAAAAATAAAAGTTGGGAACCTTTTAACGAGAGGATTTATAACGGCCTTGATAACGGTGTTTATTGGTTTAAAGTTGAGTTAGAAGCAACTCAATCGAGTTTAATTATTACGCTTCCAGAAGCGCATTTGTCTCGGACCAACCTTTATGAGAATACTAGAGAGATTTTACCTTTACCCAAAAAACGATTTCAGACCTATAAAATACCTCCTTCGACAGAAAGTCGAACACTATTTATAAAGGTTAATTGCTTGCTTGAAGCCAGAATCCCAATCGAAATATTAAAATCTGATGACTACTTTGAAGAAGAGGCGACAAGTCGAATGATAATCGGAATTTATATAGGTATTGTACTCTGTATTATTTTAATCAATCTTTTCTCCTATTTATCTTTTAGAAATATTACCTATTTGCAATATACCTTAATGGTTGTCGGTCTGTCAATGAATGTACTATACAAAGACGGCTTGGTGTTGTTGATATTTGGAAACGGTATTATAACTGAATCTGTGGAGCCTTTTATTAATTCCATTTTGCCCATAGCTGCGGTACTTTTTACCACGAGCTATTTGAACTTAAAAAAAGAACTGCCTCAGCTCAGAAAAGTTGGAATTGGATTCATTGTACTTGCCTTTGCTTGTATTGCAATTTTTATATCTACGGGTAACAAATATGCCTTTTCTTCCATATCAATCTTGCTGTTACTTTCTTGCGATGTTTTTTGGATAGCAGGAATCTTGCTCTGGAACAAATCGATTTACGCGAAAATTCTGGCATTAGCTTATGGAGTGCCTCTTTTATTTGCACATGATTTTTACATAAGCCCTCATTTAGGTATTCACGGTTTGGGATTGCCGCTTTGGACCTATAAAGCTGGTTCTGTAATAGAAATGGTTGTTTTTACATACGCCATTATGTATCAAGCTAAGACTTTAGCCGATGAGAACAATCAAATGCGTCAAAAATTGAAGGATTATACAGATAGGATTAAACTAAATAGAAAGTCAAATGAAATTGGTGTGCAATTAGAAAGAGAACTCCAAAAGAAGTTTGCGTTAACCAATAAAGAAATCGAAATTTTACGTGAAATATCAGCAGGTAAACTAAACAAGAAAATTGCCGAAGAACAGTTTATTTCTGAAAATACAGTGAAGTTCCATGTACGGAATATTTTCAATAAACTCGATGTAAAATCGAAGCGCGACGCTGGCTATTTATACTTAAATTTTAGTCCACCCTCTGAATAATAGGTGCCAAGCGAGAACATACGTACGGACCCAGTTTGTTTTTTATCTTATTGTTTTTCAGTGTATTTGCTGATTAAAAATAAAAACCACCCGTTTCCTATCACCATGATTTATGGGCTTTCTGCTTCAAATATTTTAACGTTGTCGATAATCTGATTGAGTTTAGATTCTAATGTTTTGGTAAGTGCCAGAGCAATTTTAGGCAATGTAATGAGTGGGAAGGATAAGAGTATTGTAATCATTGAAACAGACCGTTTTGCTGCTGCTGAACGGCGGCGTTTTTTTAGAAAACAAGGATTCCGCTATGTTGCATTGTTCCATTCCATTAACGATTTTTTGAGTGAGGGTAATTGGGATTTCCAATTCGCTATAATTGATGTCGCTGCTAGCGGTGATATTTCTGCTTTTGAATTAGTGGGAATTATGAAACAGCGAAATAAGGCGTTCATTTTACTTGCTGATAAACTCAACGAAAAGCAAATGGCGAAAGTACTTACCGTACAGCCTAATGGTTTTTTTTACAAACCGGTAAAAAATGAGGATTTGCGGATGGCGATACTTATGGTTGATGTAAACAAGCAAAATAGTATCCTAGTCAAAGGTAGGTTTGGAGCTAAATCGGTTCACCCGAGTGAAATTCAGTTGATTCAAACACAAAAAAATTATTTGGATATAATTGCGATTGATGGCCACTACACACGCCGAGATACGCTCAAGAATATTATGCAAGAACTACCGGACTCTTTCGTAAGAGTAAATCGCTTTTTTGTTGTAAACACAAACTACATTGAACAATATAGTGGCTCACAGTTGTTGGTGGATAGCCGTATAATTCCCATTTCAAGAAACTTTAAAGGCCAGTTGGCCATTTTTGCGTAAAAATAAGCTCCATGAAAAACATTTTTATTCTTTCTATTGCTCTTTCATACTCCGTTTTTTGTAGTGCCCAGATTGGCGTTAATAATACGAGCCCAGACACCAATTCCGTTCTAGATATGAAAGCCAATAACAAGGGGTTGCTAATTCCGAGAATGACCACGGTGCAAAGGGAGGCAATGAGTAGTTCAGGGTTTTCGCAAGGAATGATGGTATACGATACCGACTTGAATATAATGTTTGTAGGTTATGGAAACGGCACCTCAGGAAATACACAATGGTTTGCCATGAACCCTTGGAAAACCGAACACAGAGAATATAATGATACGACAACCGCAGATATGACCACCATGACAGCCCCAGGAATTAAGCACGGAAATGTTGGAATTGGCACTAGCGCCCCTCAAACTAAGCTTGATGTAAATGGAACCATTACTGCAAAAAGCATCGTGGTGCCACCAGGAGGTGCCTTTAAAGGCGATGGAATTGTACCAGTAGGTGGTATAATAATGTGGAGCGGGAAAACACCACCAATAGGTTGGTTGCTCTGTGATGGAGGTTCGGAAAATAGCTATACAACACCAGATTTGAGAGGTAAATTTATAGTCGGGTTTGATTCTTTAAATGGTCATATTGATTATCAAGAACCAGGGAATCTAAGTGAAAAGTCAGGAAATAAAAAGGCTGCATCGACAAGTGGTTTAGGAAATTGGGAAAAAACTCTTTCAATAGCAAATTTGCCAGCGCATAGCCATACAGGTAATACTAATACTGACGGTGCACATACTCATAAACAAAGAGCAGATCATATTAAGGATGGTGAAACTAGTGGAACCATTAGAGATGCTTTTCATAACTCTACAGGTAACAGGCAAGAAACTGTTGGAAGTAGTACTGGAGGCAAGCACAAGCATTCATTTACAACCGATAATACAGGATCAGGCGATGCATTTGATATCCGACCACCCTATTATGTACTAGCATTTATCATGAGAGTATATTGATTATTCAACCTCAAAGTGCTCTTTTAAGGTTGGTCAAACTTTTAAAAGGATTATCCTCAATAAACATATTGGCTAACCATTCGGGAACTTCGCCACCAGTGTTTGATTTTCCTTCTAATATTACTTCGGTAGTGTTTTCATCCAATTGGCGTATTTTCCAAAGACCTTGAGCCTTTTCAATGCGCACATAGTCCTTTTTCTTAGGAATATAATGAGGTATGGTAGAAACTCGAATGAGGTAGCTGCCGTCCGGTTCTTTATTACACATTGACTTACTAATGATGTCTCGGTCATCGACGGGCCATGGCGCAGCAAATACATAGTAAACAATAAATTCATCATTGCCTGACTTATGCAATACGTTGCATTCGGTATTATCTGAATACCACGTTGTTCGTTTGTCCCAATCGATTATAAAATTGTAAACAGAATCAACATTAGCGTTAATTAGACAAGCTGCTTTATATTGTTTAAGCGTCCAGCCCGGAGCATCTTTTGTCCATACCTTAACCGAATTCTTGTCCTTTCTTTAGCTCCCATTTGTCTTGAGCCCAACCAGTAGAGCAAACAATGGCAACTCAGATGGTTCATAATACCGTATTTTTTCATGCTTTTCGTCTTTATCCCAACTTGGAGTGAATAGTGCAGCACCTGATGCCAACGTAGTATTGGATATGAAAGCCAATGATAAACTGACACGTATACAACGTATTACTGCTGTTCGGCGAGAGGCAATGAGTTCGGGTGCTGGGTTTTCTCACGGTGTACTGGTTTATGATACGGATTTAGACATACTTTTTTGTAGGGTACGTTAAAGGAGCAACAGGAAATACTGGCAATATAATCTTAGGGCAAATAACCTTTGCCGGGATAACTCATCTGCAGGTTCATAAAAAGAAAAGTAGCAAACACAAACACCAAATATTTAATGACGGAAGCGGAGAGAAACACGAAAATAGTCTGCAGTATTATTCGGAAGCCCACATTATTATAATTAATCATGACGGTATAGTCTACAGTGTAGAACTACTACTGATTAATAATTAAGTTGAATTATTTTTTTGAGCACAATTACACAAAATTGTAAATTGCTCGGCTATGTCAGTTGATTTAGTTGAAGCAAATGATTTTTCTTTTGTAAATGGTTTTTTTGAGGCGGAGTACGTAACCAATAGCCCTCGTTTAATTTTGGATAGTTTTATTGCTGTACCAAGTATATTTCATGATGGTGAGCGGCAGCTAGTAGAAATGGACAATGAAATTATGAAAGGGGAGCTGTTTTATAAAGAACAAGAGCCTGGACTATGGGGGTTTCTCGGTTGCTATCAATTTAAAGCCAGCGTCAATTTTAAAAGTGTAAATATTCCAGATATTCCATCTAATTATTACACTCTAGCCTTTGAAGACGTTGAAGGTGACAACGGCAGAAATGTAGTGCTTATCGATGGTGTTCCGTATTCTAAAAATTCTTGGGTTTTATACAAACCAAAAACGCGCTCAATACGTTCCCATTTCCAAAAAAGTATAGAAAGGTCGCTGGGAATTTTTTTTAGCGAAGATTGGATTTTAGAATATTTAAATAAAAATTCTAATTCATCATCATCAATTCTTGAGCAGTTTATTGATAGTAAATCAAAAATTTTTGTTTGGCCGGATAATGGTCTTAGGTTGAACGATTTACTAAACATTTCTATAGCGAGCACAAATTTTTTGGAAGCAGATAAGTTGGTACAGTTGTCTAAATACGAAACCAAATTAGAACATGTAATACAGCTTTTTCAAAATCAGGTTCGCGAACAAGCAAGCAGTATTAATTTTTTTGCAACCTCTGATAGAAACAGAGGGTCGGTTCTTCGGGCTAAAGATATTTTAGAGCAAGCTATAAATAAGTCTTTTCCCGGCGTAACGCAAATCGCTCATATTGTCGGTGTTTCTCCAACAAGATTGAAATCTGATTTTAAAAAAGTTTTTGGTCAAACGTTATTCAACTATTTTAGACGGATCCAAATGCAAGCTGTGTTGCAACTAATTCAAAAGCAAAACTACACGGTTAAAGAGTTAGCGACGCTTTTTGAGTTTTCAAATCCTGCTAAACTTTCGGCCTGTTTTGAAAAACACATCGGAACTAAACTTACTACATCTAAAAACGACTAATTTATAAATGTCCTCTAGGGCATCGGTTTTATTCTGCGTTACCTTTTTTTTGTTAAAAAGGTAGATTATAGAACAAGCTAATGCAAAGAATTGGGCTATTCGTAGAAGGTAAAGTCACCCAAAATAAACTGTATTTAACCCTTCAAAAACAGGGGTACAAGGTGCATCATTTTTCGGTAACGAAAAATGATGATTGGCAAGCCGAAATATGGACAATGGATGCGATTGTCCATGAATTAGACCCTGAAAACTTGTCCGCAGCAAGAGTACTTTCTAAAAGCTGTAAAGCGTACGCTACTCCATTTATTATAATATCGGAAGTGTATAACCTAGAAATCTGTAATCTAATTTACCAAGAAAATCCTGCGCTTTTTCTAGTTCGACCTTTCAATGCCATTAATTTAACTCTTCCGTTAAAACTAATTTCTCGTAATACCTTTAATAAACTAGAAGTGGAAGGTAATTATGGGGTTAAAGAGATTAACTCGGCTAAAATTAAACTGATAAGAACTAACCGCAACTATCTAGAAGTTAACACAACCGGTGGGCTGTATAAGGTTAGAAGTACTATGAAGGGTATTGTAAATAAGCTACCAGAAAATTTTGTTCGCATTAATCGGTTTTGCATTGTAAATCTGGAGTACATAGAAGAAAAGTGTAAAAGTCAAATATTGATAGATGACCGCATTATCCCGGTGTCAAGAAAATATCAGAAGTTATTAAAATTTGGATAAACCCTAAAACTCCGTTAATCGTGAAAAAACTCTTATTATGCTTCATAGTTCAGTTATTAGTTGGAATACATCCGATACTCGCGCAAATAGGTGTAAACAATACATCACCAGATAGTAATGCCGTGTTGGATATTAAAGCGAATAGTAAAGGGTTATTAATTCCTAGAATGACAACGGTGCAACGTGAAGCTATGAGCTCAGGAGCAGGGTTTTCGCAGGGAATGATGGTGTACGATACAAATTTAGATATACTGTTTGTAGGTTATGGTAATGGTGCAACTGGAAACACAGAGTGGTATGCAATGAACCCTTGGAAAACGGAATATAGAACTGATAACAATGCAGATACAGCTCACATGACCACCATGACAGCGTCAGGCATAAAACACGGTAAGGTAGGAATAGGTGTGGCGAGCCCAGTAGAGAAATTAGATGTCAACGGATGGACAAAATCAACCGGTTTTATAGGATACGGAATTACCCCAATTGGCGGGGTAATTATGTGGTCAGGGGCTGACACTAGCATTCCTGATGGATGGGCACTTTGTGACGGAAATAATGGTACACCCGACTTGCGAGAACGGTTTGTGGTAGGGGCAGGAGGGAATAATAGTTCTGTTGTTGGTGGAGCGTACAACCCGCATGCTATTGGGGGCGCTAACCTTGTAACCTTAACTGTAAATCAAATACCCTCCCATCGGCACGCATTAACCGATGCAGATATCACCTTATGGGGTGGTGGACATACACACGCAATTGAGACTTCCGATGGTTTAAATGGTAAAGACTATTATGGACACGAGTCAGGGGATAATACAAACAATCACGATAACACGTTTTATACAAACTTTGGAGGTGCTCATGATCATGGTATATCTGGAGTTACTGCATATTCTGGATCTGGACATTCTCACGAAAACCGTCCACCGTATTTTGCACTGGCATACATAATGCGCACAAAGTAATTTTACTGCACTTCAAAGTGCTCCTTCAAATTGGTCAAACTCTTAAAAGGGTTGTCTTCAATAAACATATTGGCAAGCCATTCGGGTACTTCGCCACCAGCATTAGATTTTCCTTCTAATAGTACTTGAGTAGTATTTTCATCTATTTGTTGGATTTTCCAAAGCCCCAATGCTTTTTCTATGCGCACATAGTCTTTCTTTCTAGGAATATAGTTTGGCAGCGCAGAAACGTGTATTAAATAGCTGCCATCGGGTTCCTTATTGCATAGTACCTTGCTTACCACATCTCTGTCATCAACCGGCCAAGGAGCGGCATATACATAATAAACGATAAATTCGTTATCCCCACTTTTATGCAACACTTTACAAAGCGTATTGTCCGAATACCAACTGGTTCGTTGGTCCCAATCGATTATAAAATTGTAAACAGAATCAACATTAGCGTTAATTAGACAAGCTGCTCTATATTGTTTAAGCGTCCAACCAGGTGCATCTTTGGTCCATACCTTCACCGAATTCTTATCCTTCTTTAACTCCCATTTTTCTTGAGCATAAGAGACTAGGCTCGTAACTAATAGTAGTGCAAGGGTACTGGTAACAATGCGCATGTGTTCTGTCTTTATTAACCCAATTTGGCCTTTACAAGTGTCGAAACCATTTTGTTGTCTGCTTTCCCAGCTAACTGTGCAGATGCCATTCCCATCACCTTACCCATGTCTTTCATGCTAGATGCACCGGTTTGGGTAATAATTTCTTCAATAATAGAGGCAACTTCCTCTTTAGAAAGTTGAGCAGGTAAATACTTTTCGATTACTGCTGCTTGTTGCATTTCTATGTCCGCCAAATCAGCTCGGTTTTGGCCATTGTAGGCTTCTGCCGCTTCTTTACGTTGTTTTACCAAACGTTGGAGAACTACAATTCCTGCATCTTCACTTACATTGCCATCTGCGCCTTTTTCAGATGCTGCGAGTAGCAATGCAGATTTTACAGCACGTAAAGCCTCTAATTTGTCCTTTGCTTTGGCCTTCATAGCCTCTTTGATGTCGTTGTTTATTTCGTCTGTTAGTGCCATTAATCTACGTTATCATGTAAGAATGAGTTGTTAGGTTTTATTTCCGTTTTCTTCTCACCATTCTCATCTTCCGATTCAGAAATGGTAAGCCTAGATACTTGAGATTCGTCTGAGGCAGCGACATCGTCTAATTCTATAGAACGCCTTTTGAATGCAGGCTGTCCTTCTAAAGAAGATATTCCAGAAGGTGTCTTTAATTGCATACTTAAGTTACGTAAACGCGCCATACGCTCTTGTGCCAATTTTTGACGCTCTTCGGCGTTTACTTCTGGTTTTGGAACCTCCTGCTTTTCTTCTATCTGAATAGTTTCGGCAGGTGTAGTATCATTACTTGATTTAAGTTTTGGGTTCAAATCAAATTCTTCTTCAACTTCCTCTTCTTTTTCAGCGTTAAAGGTGTTGGTTTCTTCGGCAGTAAATGCCTCATCTTCCAAGCTATGTCTAATGATTTCAGAATTCTCTTCTGGCTCAACAGAAGCTACTTCTTCACGAGGTTCTAATTTAATTTCTGAAATCGCCTCGACCGTCACATCGTCTTCAAGTTCAGAAACCAACTTAATGTTGTCCACTAATTCTTCTTCAATAGTTTCTTCGGCAACAACTTCATTCGTTGGTTCTTCAACGGAATCAATAATGTCCTCAACGGATTCTTCTATTTCATAGACCGTTTTAGCTACTGCCAGGGGCTGAATTTCGTCCGTTTTCTCTTCTCGTTTAACCTCTATTGGAGTGGTAGGTTCTTCTATTATAGGCTCTGGTTTTTTTGGAGCATTAAATAAACTAGGTTGTACTGGTTTTGTAAAATTAGAGCCTGGTATTGGCGCTCTTAATTCTGTTTGAATATCATCATCTAAGCTTTTTACGGTTGGTTTTGGTTCACGTTTCACTTCGTGCGATACATGAGGACGGTCAATAAAACTAGTAGCAATAATAGTGATGCTTATTTCATCAGCCTCTAATCGGTCATCCATTCCGTGGCCCCAAATAACCTCTGCTTCCTCACCAGCTTCTTCTTCAATAAAATCGGTAATCTCCGTAATTTCATCGAATAAGATTTCACCAGAACCGTATGTAATATTTAGTAGGATGTTTGAAGCACCCGTAATGTCGTTGTCGTTCAGTAATGGAGAAGCAACAGCATTTTGTACCGCTGTGTGTGCTCTGTTTTCACCCTTGGCAATAGCGCTTCCCATAATAGCAACTCCACTTCCAGTCATTACGGTTTTTACGTCATTAAAATCAACGTTTATCTTTCCTGTAGTGGTAATGGCCTCAGCAATTCCTCTAGCCGCAGTTGTTAATACATTATCAGCTTGTTCAAAAGCATTATCTAATGTTAGGTTCCCAAACATCTCTCGCAACTTATCGTTATTGATAATCAGAATGGTATCTACACAATTGCGAAGATTAGCAATGCCCTCATCTGCTCTTCGTCTTCGTTTTTTGCCCTCAAATGAGAATGGCATAGTAACTATACCCACAGTTAGAATGCCCATTTCTTTTGCGGCTTGAGCAATTATTGGTGCAGCACCTGTACCTGTTCCTCCACCCATTCCTGCAGTAATGAAAACCATTTTGGTGTTTGCACCAAGAATATCTTTGATTTCATCAATGCTTTCGATAGCTGCGTTTTCACCAACTTCCGAACGTGAACCAGCACCTAACCCTGAAGTTAGACTCGATCCTAACTGAATTTTTGACGGTACAGGACTAATGTCCAAAGCTTGTTGGTCTGTGTTGCAAACCATAAAGTCCACATCTTTTATTCCTTGACGGTACATGTGGTTTACAGCGTTGCTTCCGCCTCCTCCAATACCGATTACTTTAATTATTGAATGCTGTTCTTTGGGCAAATTGAACTTCATAACGTGTGTTTTTGTGTGTCTTTATTAGTCTTCGTCTTCTTCTAAATACTTTCTTGTCTTGTCAAACAAATCTTGGAACCAACTGCTTCGTTTTGTTCCAAAACTGGTCATGTCCTCGTCTAGCTCGTTGGTTTCTGCTTCGGCTGATGCAGCTTCATCCATTTCATCCGTTACCGATTCGATAGGCTCAGAAACTGGTGCTACTGGAGCTATTGGTGGAGAAGGACTGTAATTGTCTTGTGCATTGTCGGCTAGTTTGGCTTGGTATTCATTGATGTAATATCCTTCTAACACAAGACCTACACCTGTTGAATAGCTTGGACTTGTAATTTCTTCTGTTCCGGCTGCAAGGTGTTCGGTAGGATAACCAATTCTGGTGTCCATTCCAGTTGTAAATTCAAACAACTGAGCTATGTGCTTCATTTGAGCACCACCTCCAGTCACTACTAATCCTGCAATAAGTCTTGACTCAAAGCCTGAATTTTTGATTTCGTAATAAACTTGTTCGATAATTTCAGTCATTCTAGCTTCGATAATTCGAGCAAGATTTTTTACAGAAATTTCCTTTGCAGGACGACCACGTAACCCTGGAATAGAAACGATTTCGTTTTCTTGGTTTTCGCTCGCTAAAGCAGAACCGAATTTCAATTTCAACAATTCAGCCTGACGGCGAATAATTGAACAGCCTTCTTTTATATCCTCAGAGATTACATTGCCGCCAAAAGGGATAACCGCTGTATGACGAATGATGTTGTCTTGGAAAATGGCCAAATCGGTTGTTCCACCGCCTATATCTACTAATGCAATACCGGCTTCTTTTTCTTCTTCGTGCAATACGGATTGTGCAGAAGCAATAGGTTCCAATGTTATGTCTAGGACATTCAAACCAGCTTTTTCAACACACTTTTTAATATTGTTTACGGCTGCTACCTGTGCTATTATCACATGAAAATTAGCCTCAAGCCTTCCACCTGACATTCCAATTGGGTCTGTAATGCCTTGCTCATTATCAACGATATATTCTTGTGGAATTACATTAATGATTTTTTCGCCTGGTTGCATTACCAGTTTGAACATGTCTTTTCTCAATGCTTCAACATCGTGGCGTGTAATTTCATCTTCGAAACTGTCCCTTATCTTAACACCTCTATGCTGAATACTGCGAATGTGTTGGCCTGCAATCCCCACATTTACCTCTCGAATGGTTACGCCAGATTTTTCTTCCGCCAAACGAATAGCCTCTCGTATAGATTCAACCGTAGGGGTAATGTGTGTAACAACACCACGACTAACTCCAGGAGATGGAGCTTTTCCCATCCCTAAAATTTCGAGCTTTCCGTGTTCATTTTTTCTGCCAACTAAAGCGGCAATTTTTGTGGTCCCGATATCGAGACCTACAACGAATTCAGTAGGTATAGACATAATATTATCGTTTTGTGCAGACAACCTGATTTTTGTACTTTAAATTGATGGTGGAGTAATTGTTCCAACCGGTATTGTTAAGCCCTTTTTTGTAAAAAATCATGAGCTTGTCAAATTTCTCTTCTATGTTATTGGCCGAACCTAAAACAATAGTGTGGTTGCCAACTCTAGGAATCATTTCAATTTCAGCATTATCGTTAACGAATAACTGTGAAATTTGAGAGTTCCAAAATTTATCCGTCGAAATAAACTTAGCAATTTCGAATAATGCTTTTAACTGATGCGCCCCGGTAATGTCTTCTTCGTCTATTTTTAGTCGGTTAATCAGGGCTGTGTTTTCAACTGCAGAAGTGTTTTCTTTTTGGAATAGTTTGTTGAGTTTTCCTTCCAAGTGTTCCAATTGGTGGACAGTAGAATAAGGTATATCTATGTTGCCATTCACAAGTAAAACGCGTGCCGCGTATTTGTTTGATAAAGGCATTAAGCTGCCAAATTGGTCTAAATAAAAACTTTCACTTTGTTTGTTGTACAAGCGTACGATGGGAGTGCGTTCCTTAACTTCTATAGTTAGTTTTCCTGAGATTGAAACGTAAACTTGGGCTTTTTCAATTGAAGAATTGTTGCTTAATAGACTTTCTAATTCGCTAATGTTTATTTCTGCAATGCTCTGTTCCTCAGTGCTATATCCCTGGTTTTTAAACAAGTTTTTTATGTCGTCATTCGTTACAAAACGAGACGTAGCTGGTTTATCAATAAAAATTTTAATATCGGTCAAAGGCTGCTTGGCCTGCTGCTTTTTAGTAAAACCAACAAGAGCTGTAGCGCCACCAAGTAGCGCCAACCAAGAAAGAATATTTAATATCTTTTTCAACCCTTATGCTTTAATACACTGACTTTCAGCGGCTCTACTAACATTCCGATGTCACCAGCCCCCAAGGTAATTAGTATCTGTAAATTTTTGTTTTTAAGCGCTTTACCCGTGATGAGGTCGTCCTTTTTTACTAACGTCTTGTTTTTAATAACTACCTTGTTCAGTAGCATTTGAGCATCAACGCCTTCAATTGGTTCTTCTCGTGCGGGGTAAATATCCAGCAACATTAAATCGTCTAAAAGCGAAAGACTCTCACCAAATTCATTGGCAAAATCTCGGGTTCTAGAAAATAAATGTGGCTGAAAAATTCCAGTGATTGACCTGCCAGGATACATTGATTTCAACGACAAAATTGCTGCTCTTAATTCTTGAGGGTGATGCGCGTAATCGTCAACATAAACTATATCGGGTTCGTTAATGATGAACTCAAACCGACGCTTAACTCCTTTGAAACTTTCTAAGGCGGCTCTTATTTCTGCTGTTGAAATTCCCGCCCAAGCGGCTACTGCAATGGCAACGGTTGCGTTTTCTATGTTGTGTTCGCCAGGGAAATAACTTACCAAATCCTCAATCCGTTGGTTGTCAAAATTGAAATTAAATTGCGCTTTGTTTCCTTCGTAATGAATGTTGGTGGAGTTAAAATCAGCGTTTTCGTTTATGCTGTAGCTGTAGTTCTTTGGTGTAGAAGGTAAGTAGAGTGGAAGTGCCTTTTTTACAAATAAAACGCCGTCCGGATTGGTTCTGGCAGCGAAGCTAGAAAAAGTGGAGCGCAAATCTGCGGCATCTTCGTAAATGTCTAAATGGTCGGCATCGCAAGAAGTTATTACGCTAATATAAGGATTGAGTTTTAGGAACGAACGGTCGAACTCGTCAGCTTCTACCACGCAAAAATTGGAATCAGGATTGTACAAAAAGTTGGATTCCAAATTGGTGGAAATGCCGCCCAAAAAAGCGGAACATCCCAATGAACTTTCATTAAAAATATGAGTGATTAAAGTGGAGACGGAAGTTTTACCGTGTGTTCCGGCAACCGCAATGGTTTTGTATCGGTGGGTGAGTTGACCCAACACTTCTGAACGTTTTAAAATTGGAATGCCTTGGCTTTCTAAATAAATGTACAGCGGATTGGTTACCTTAATGGCAGGTGTCCAAATCACGAGGTCTATGTCTTCGGAAATGGCAGGAATATCTTCCTTGTAGATTATTGAAATCCCCTCTTCTTCAAGGTCATTCGTAATTCGAGAATAGGTTTTATCGTAGCCGGTGACTGCAATCCCTTTTTGGTGAAAGTACCTTGCAATGGCCGACATTCCGATACCGCCAATTCCTAAAAAGAATATGTTTTTCGCTTTTTGTACGTCCATTATTGCTGTGTGATTTTTAAGGCTTCTTCAGCAATAACTTCGGCTGCATTTGGCAGTCCTAACGGTTCTATATTTTGAGCTAGTTTTTGTAGTTCGGATTCGTTTTTAACCAACTCCAAGGTGGTTTCTGTAAGCAAGTTGGCAGCTTGTGCATTACTCACCAATATGGCTGCATCGTGTTGGGTAAGTGCAACAGCATTCTTTGTTTGGTGGTCTTCTGCTGCAGTTGGTAATGGGACTAAAATTGCAGGCTTTTTTGTCAATACAATTTCTGTAACGGCAATTGCTCCCGCTCTTGAAATTACCAAATCAGCAGCAGCATAGGCCAAGTCCATTTCAGCGATAAATTGGTGCACTTTAATTCCTTTACTGGTCAATTGTTTCGTGCCAGCAACAACGCCTTCGTAGCTCACTTTTCCTGTTTGCCAAACGAGTTGAACATCCTCTTCTACAAAACGATTAATCTGAGGTAAAATAGCGTCGTTGATTGCTTTTGCGCCCAAACTGCCACCTATAATTAGTACTGTTTTCTTACTTGAGTCAAGTCCGAAAAACTGCTGTGCCTTTTCACGTTTACCTTCAATTTCGATAACGGTTTTCCGAACTGGATTTCCAGTCAGAACAATTTTATCCTTCGGAAAAAACTTATCCATTCCCTCAAAAGCCACACAAACTTTGTTGACCGATTTTCCCAAAATTTTATTGGTGACACCAGCGTAGGAGTTTTGTTCTTGAATCAATGTTGGAATTTTCATTTTGGTTGCTACACGTAATACGGGGCCACTTGCATAACCGCCAGTTCCAATAACCAAATTGGGGTTAAATTTTTTGATAATTTTTTTGGCTGCTTGTAAACTCTGAATCACTTTGATTGGGAACATCAGATTCTTTAAACTCAACGAACGCTGGAATCCGCTAATCCACAAACCTTCAATTGGAAAACCTGCCGCAGGAACTTTTTCCATTTCCATTCTGCCTTGTGCGCCAACGAATAATATTTCTGCGTTGGGTTCTTTTTCCTTAATCGCATTTGCAATGGCAATTGCAGGGAAAATGTGACCTCCCGTTCCTCCTCCAGATATGATGACTCTAGGCGATGGCATAATCGTCAAGTTTAGTTTTCTTGTTATTTTCTAAATCAATACCTCGGCTTACACTCAATATAATTCCAAGCCCAATACAGGTAAACCATGTAGAAGTTCCACCCATGCTCATTAGCGGCAGAGGCTGACCCGTAACTGGTAATAAATTCACGGCTACACCCATATTAATCAAGGCTTGAAACACCATTAAAAAGCTGATGCCAATTGCCAGTAATTGGGGGAAGGGTTTTTCGGTTTTGGTGGACATTTTTATCGTTCTAAAGAACAAAACGATGTAGAGCAACAAAATAAACACGCCTCCTAACGCACCGTATTCTTCCAGAACAATGGCATAAATGAAATCGGAATAAGGGTGTGGTAAAAACGCTCGTTGAGTACTATTCCCGGGTCCTCTTCCTAAAACTCCACCATTAGAAATTGCAATTTTGGCCTGAGCAACTTGATAATTTCCAGCAATGTCTTCTGCTTTTTTATCTCCCATGTAGCGTTCTACACGTTTCTTCCAAGTTTCCGCCCTCGGGAAAACTTGAGGGGCAAACTGCGCAATCAAAAAAATCATTGCAAGTGCCACAACTCCCACCGGAACTAAGGATAAGAAGTGTTTTATAGGCACTCCGCCAATAAACATGAGAATCATGCAAGCGCTAAACAAAACGGCTGCAGTTGAAAAGTTTGCAGGTAAAATAAGCGCGCACACCACACCAACAGGTATAATGATAGGTATGAACGCTTGTTTAAAATCATGCAATACTTCTTTCTTTAGCCACAACATTCTTGCTGTGTACATTATGAGGCCCAGTTTAGCTAAATCCGATGTTTGGAACGACTGATTTATTACAGGAATAGTGAGCCAACGACTTGCGTTGTTGAGGTTTGAACCTATCAATAAGGTAAGTAGCAACAGCGGAACTGCTGCGTACAAAAGCAGTTGTGCAATTCGAGAGAAATAGGTGTATTTCATTTTGTGGGTGACATACATAAGAACGAACCCCAAGCCTAAAAATATTCCATGTCTAAAGAGATAATATGCCGTATTACCACCTTGGTGTTTGTACGCCAACGTGACAATAGAGCTGTACACCAACAACAAGCTAAACACCGCCAACATGAGCGCGATTAGCCAAATGGCTTTGTCTCCTTTAAAATATTTTAGAACCGCTTTCAACTCGAATAAATGAGATTAAAGTCCTCTTGCAGCTTCTTTAAATTGACGACCTCTGTCTTCGTAATTTTCGAATAAATCGAAACTTGCGCAAGCAGGCGATAATAAAACTGCGTCACCTTTTTGAGCTAAACGATAAGCAGCGCCAACCGCGTCGTACATGCTATCAGTGTCGTAAATGTGGTCAACAACACCGTCAAAAGCTGCGTGCAATTTCGAGTTGTCTAAACCTAAGCATACGATTGCTTTTACTTTGTCTTTTACCAATGGAACTAACGAATTGTAATCGTTTCCTTTGTCCACACCGCCAACAATCCAAACGGTTTTTTCTTCCATTTGCTCCAGCGCATACCACGTGCTGTTTACGTTAGTCGCTTTTGAGTCGTTAATGTAGCGAACGCCACAAACTTGAGTCACCGTCTCCAATCGGTGTTCAATGTTTTGAAAGTCGTTCAAACTCTCTCGAATAATCTCCTTTCTTAATTCGAGAATTCGTCCGGCTACGCCTGCTGCCATTGAATTGTAGAGGTTGTGTTTTCCCTGTAATGCTAATTTTTGAATTGACATTTCTATACCTGTTTTTATATTAATTATTAAATTCTTGTTATCTATCCATGCGCCCGTTCCTTCTCGTTTTTCTAGCGAAATCGGAATGAGCTGTGCTTTTGTTTTGTTCTTTTCGAGGTGACGACAAATTGTTGGGTCGTCGATGTTGTAAATCAGATAGTCTCCTTCTGTCTGATTGCGAGTTATTCTGAGTTTTGAAGCTGCATACAACTCAAAATCGTCGTTGTACCTGTCCAAATGGTCAGGGGTAATGTTGAGCAAAATGGCAATGTGCGGTCTGAAATCTTGAATTCGGTCCAACTGAAAACTGCTGATTTCAATTACCGCCAAATCCGATTCAACTTCATTTGCAACTTGCTTTGCTAAACTCTCGCCCACATTTCCGGCAACCATTACTTGCTTGCCTGCCTTTTTAAAAACATGACTTGCAAGCAACGTAGTAGTGGTTTTGCCGTTAGAGCCAGTTACAGCGACAATAGGCTTGTCGTAATATCTACTTCCAAATTCCAGTTCGTCAATTATTGGAATGCCATTTTTTTCAATGGCTTGAATCAACGGAATTGTATCTGGAATTCCTGGGCTTTTAACCACCAAGTCAGCTGCTAAAATTTGCTGCTCAGAATGTGTTTTTTCCTCGAAAGGAATGTTGTTATGTAAAAGAACGTCCTTCGATTTTTTTGAAATTGCTCCCTTGTCGGAAACAAAAACTTCAAAACCTTTTTTCTTGCCTAAAATGGCAGCACCACAGCCGCTTTCGCCTGCTCCGAGCACAACCAACTTCTGCACCTTACCTAAGTTTTAGCGTTACAATGCTTATGATTGCGAGCATAATGCCCACAATCCAGAAGCGTGAAACAATCTTGGGTTCGGGTATTCCTAATTTTTGATAGTGGTGGTGGAGTGGAGCCATTTTAAAGACTCGACGACCTTCACCGTATTTCTTTTTGGTGTATTTGAAGTAGGCCACTTGTATGATTACAGAGAGGTTTTCTACCAGGAAGATTCCGCATAAAATGGGAATCAATAATTCTTTGCGAATGGCAATTGCGAAGACGGCAATAATTCCACCGATAGAAAGGCTACCGGTATCGCCCATAAAAACTTGAGCAGGGTAGGAGTTGTACCATAAAAATCCGACACACGCACCCACAAATGCTGCAATGAATACCACCAATTCTCCCGAATCGGGTATGTACATTATGTTGAGGTAATCGGCAAAAATGTAGTTGCCACTTAGGTAGGCGAAAATTCCTAACGTAGTTCCAATTATTGCAGAAGTTCCTGTAGCAAGACCGTCCAAACCGTCGGTCATATTGGCTCCGTTACTAACCGCCGTGGTTATGATAATTACGATTGGAAAGAAGATTATCCAACCCAATTCTTTGGTCCAATCACCCATCCAACTAATAATCCACATGTAGTCGAATTCGTTGTTTTTGACGAAGGGTATCGTCGTTTTTAAACCTTTGGTTTCTTGCCAAGTGTAATCCTTGTCATTGTTGGAATTAGCGTCAGATTGGCTTTGAATTTCGGTGGTTACTCCGGTATCCACAACCATTTCTTTGTGACGAATGACCGTGCCGTCCGAGAAATAGAGCATAGCTCCTGCAACCAAACCAATAGCAACTTGACCAACAATTTTAAACTTGCCAGCAAGCCCGTCTTTGTTTTTGTATTTGATTTTTAGATAATCGTCGGTAAATCCAATTATTCCGAATCCAATGGTTGAAATAATCATGATTTGAACGTAAACGTTGTCCAGTTTACCAACCAGTAATGCAGGAACTAGAATAGAAGCGAGAATAATAAGCCCGCCCATAGTTGGAGTGCCTTGCTTTGCCATTTGCCCTTCAAGGCCTAAATCACGAACGGTTTCGCCGAATTGATTTTTCTGCAACCAACCAATAATTTTCTTTCCAAAAAGCATGGAAATAACAAGGGAAAGAATTACGGCAACTGCAGCTCGGAAGGTGATGTAGTTAAACACCCCAGCTCCAGGGAAATCAATCGAATTCAGGTATTGAAAGAGATAGTATAACATTACGAAGCAAATTGTTTTAGGTACTCAGTAAGAATTTCCATGTCGTTGAAGTCGAGTGTTTCGTCTCCAATTATTTGATAGGTTTCGTGACCTTTTCCGGCAATGAGGATAATGTCGTTGGGGTTCGCTTGGCTCACAGCAGCTTTAATGGCCTCTTTTCGATTGGTGATTGCCAATGTCTTTTTCGAATTGGCTCGGTCAACCCCTTTTTCCATGTCGGCGATAATTGCCTCAGGGTCTTCATTTCTTGGATTGTCCGATGTTAGAATGACTTTTTCGCTGTTGTTTACTGCGATTTTTGCCATTTCCGGACGTTTGGTCTTGTCTCTGTTTCCGCCGCAACCGACTATGGTAAATACCTGTTGGTCGTCGTTTTTAATTTCATTTATGGTTTGTAATACTTTTAATAACGCGTCGGGTGTGTGGGCGTAATCCACGATTCCTGTAACGCCATTGCTCGCCTTAATTTGCTGGAATCTACCTCGTACTGGTGTAAGCTTGGAAATTTCGGTGAGTACTTGCATAGAATCTTCTTCCAATAGCTTAGCGGTAGAATATGCGGTAAGTACATTGTATGCGTTGAAACGTCCAATCAAACGTGTCCAAACTTCCTGGTTGTCAACGTTTAATAAAAGACCTGTAAAATCGTTTTCTACGATTTTGCATTTGAAGTCAGCCATGGTTTTTAGACCGAAGCTGTAAGTTTTGGCTTTGGTATTTTGAACCATTACCTCGTTGTGAAAATCGTCCCGATTTACCAACGCAAAACTGTTTGCTCTCAAATCGTCGAAGAGCATTTTTTTGGCTTTAATGTACTCGTCAAAAGTTCCATGATAGTCTAAGTGGTCGTGCGTAATGTTGGTGAAGATTCCGATTTTAAAATTCACACCTTCTGTTCTGCGTTGAACCAAAGCATGAGAACTTACCTCCATAAAGCAATGCGTACAACCTTCGTCCACCATTTGGCGGAGTAGACGATTTAATTCAAGCGGGTTTGGAGTGGTGTGCGTAGAAGGAATTTCTTCGCGTTGAATTTTATTTACAACCGTAGAAAGTAGTCCGCATTTGTGACCCAAGTTCATAAACAATTGGTGCAATAAGGTAACGGTTGTAGTTTTTCCGTTGGTTCCGGTAATGCCAATTAGGTTGAGCTCGTTTGACGGATTTTCGTAAAAATTGCACGCCATTAAAGCCAAAGCACTGTTGCTGTCTTTGGTTTCAATATAGGTTACATTCTCAACCGTTTCTTCGGGAATTTCTTCGCAAACAACAGCTAAAACTCCTGCATCAATCGTTTGTTGAATGTAATCGTGGCCATCGCTTTGCGTACCTCTAATTGCCACAAATACAGAAAATTGTCCCACCTCTCGAGAATCGAAACAAATGTTTTGAATGGCCACATTTGTCGAGCCAACAACTCGATTCATGGGAACCCTGTACAATATGTCTTTTAGTAATTTCATGCTACGTGAGAATGAGTTTTACGCTGTCAAAATTTTCAATTCGAGTTCCTGCACTTGGTGATTGCTCTTTGATAACGCCCTTGCCTTTGAAGTTGGCTTTTAGGCCCATGTTTTCAATAATGTAAATGGCGTCTTTTAAATCCATTCCCACTAGATTCGGAACTACCCCAGCTTGGTAAACTCGCTTATATAATGTCACATTTTCACGACCTGTGGAGGTGGCGACCCACGAAGCATTTTCGCCTTTTTCAATAGCAGGAACTTCAAGTTCGTCGTAAACAGTTTTTAAATCGTATCGATTTCCATTTTTAGAAACTGGAATTGGAGTTCGCTCTGCAAGTTGAGTGGTGTTTTTGATTTCTTCGTGCAGTTGAATACTAGTTGCATAAACCTTGTCAGCGATTTCTTTGAAAATAGGGCCCGCAACTAAGTTTCCGTAATACACATTTTTTGAAGGAGCGTTCACTACAACTATGCAGCTGTACATGGGGTTCTTGGCTGGGAAATAGCCCACGAAAGAAGCTTGGTAGCTTACCTGCTTATCGTATTTGTAACCGTATTTGGCGTTGTAAATCTGAGCAGTTCCTGTCTTGCCCGCAATTTTATAATTGGCGTTCTTTAAGTTGGTAGCCGTTCCTTGTTGAACAACGCCTTCAAGCATTGCCTTGGCTTTTTCAATCGTAGATTTTGAGCAAATTGCTGGGTTAATTACTTCTGGTCCGAACGATTTAATTGGCTTTCCGACTTTTCGGATTTCTCTAACAAAACGTGGCTTAACCATTTTTCCGTCGTTTGCCACGGCATTGTAAAAAGTCAGAATTTGAAGCGGGGTTAAGGAAACTTCGTATCCGTGCGAAATCCAAGGGAGAGAAATACCACTCCAAGTTTTGTCACTAGCCGATTTTATTCTTGGTTCACCTTCCCCATAAATTTCAATTCCCAATTTTTGGTGGAGGTTCATTTTATACAGGCGGTCAATAAATTTTTGAGGATTGCTGTTGTAGTTTTCGTTGATTGTCCGAGCTACTGCAATGTTCGACGATACTTCAAACGCACGTTTTATAGTGATTTTTCCATATCCACCAATTCGAGAATCGTACATTTTGTTGTCGTAGAATTTGAAAACTCCTTTGCCCGTTTCAACGCTATCGGTGATGTCAATATAGCCGTCTTCCAAAGCCGCAATAAGTGAAGCTAATTTGAAGGTTGAGCCCGGTTCGGTGCTTTCTCCAACAGCGTAGTTGTAGGTTTCCCAGTATCTGCCACTTTTAGTTCTGTTCAGATTGGCAATGGCTTTTACTTCACCAGTAGCCACTTCCATAAGCACCACGCAACCATGGTCGGCATCTTGCTTTTTTAGCTGTTCAAGCAAAGCATTTTCGGCAACATCCTGAATATTAATGTCAATGGTGGTAATGACATCAGCACCGTCTTCTGGCTCAATTTCATTTTCGTCTTCGATTGGCATCCAGATTCCGCCAGCAATTTTTTGCATCAGTTGCAATCCTTGGGTGCCGCTCAGAATTTTATTATAGGCTCCTTCAAGTCCGACTGGTTTGGAGTTATCTCTGCTGTACCCAATTGTTCTAGCAGCTAATACTTGGAATGGTTTTTCTCGTTTGTTTTGCTGAATAGATATAAAACCGCCCTTGTATTTCCCTCTATTGAAAATAGGGAACAGGCGCATTTTTTTGATTTGTGTGTAAGATAATTTTCGGCGAATGAGGTGATATCGCGCACCGTTTTTACGAGCTTGAGTCAGTTCGGATTTCCACTGAGATTTTGATTTTTCAGGAAGTAAGTTCGAAAGTTCTAAACACAAGGAATCGATGTGTTTTACAAATAATTCGTCGGTAATTGCTTCTGCGTTTAGGTCAAATCGCACTTCGTATTTTGGAACTGAAGTAGCAATTAAACTCCCGTCAGAGGCGTAAATATTACCTCGGATAGCGTCTATTTTTCGGTGTTTGGTCGAGTACGATTTGGCCAATTGTTGCCAGTGGTCGCCTTCAATAAATTGTACCTGCGCTATTTTGAAGATAATGCCCAATCCAAAAAGAATGAGCAATGCGTAAATTGGGTAAACCCGCCGTATGAGTTTCTGTTGCTTACTCATGGCTACTCGGTTTTACGATTTTCTTCGGTGGTTCAAAAGATTCTTCTAAACCCAATTCTTTATCTCGAATAATCTTTACCACTTCACTCTGCTTGCTACGGTACATGAGCTCAGATTTAATGGTAATGTATTCGCTGCGGAGTTCTTTTATTTCGCTGTTTACCGAGTTTAGATTCCGTACATTTTCTTCTGCCAAAAAACCATTCGAAATGTAAATGAGGGCAATAAATGCTAGAAATAAGAAGTAAGGCAAATGGTCAATTACGGTTTCTCGGGTCAGGATATTTCCATTGACCAGGTCCGCAATGATGTTGCGTTTTTTCTTTTTGGTATTTTTCTCAGCGGCAGCCATTATCGTTTTTCAGCAATTCGAAGTTTGGCGCTGCGAGAGCGGGGGTTTTCTTTCAGTTCTTCTTCGGTTGGTACAATTACTTTTCGGTTTACTGGCTCCAATGGCCGAATTAGGTTTCCGTAGAAATCTTTTTCAGGTTTGCCTTCAAAGTTCCCGGTTTTAAAGAAGTTTTTGACTAACCTGTCTTCTAGTGAGTGGTAGGAAATAAAGACTAATCTTCCTTGCGGTTTTAATACTTCTACAGACTGTGAAAGCAATTCTTTTAAAACATCTAATTCACTATTTACCTCAATGCGTAATGCTTGAAATACTTGAGCAAGGTACTGGTTGAGTTTTTTTTCTGGAGTGAATTTTTTGGCGACTTTTTTAAGTTGGTCCGTGGTTTTGAATGGTGTTAAATCACGTTCTAGGATTATTGCTTCAGCTAATTTCCAAGCGTTTTTAATCTCTCCGTATAGTTTGAAGATAGAGGTCAGTTCCTCTTGGGTTTTGGTATTTAATAAATCAGCAGCGGTTCCTTTTTGCATGGGATTCATGCGCATATCCAGCGGCCCGTCAAATCGAGTACTGAATCCTCGGTCGGGAATATCGAATTGATGCGAAGAAACGCCGAGGTCGGCAAGTAGTCCGTCAATCGGCAACGCATCAAACATGCGTAGATTGTTTTTTAGGTATCGGAAGTTTTGTTTGATGAGGGTAAATCGTTCGTCGTCAATCTCGTTTTCGTGGCTATCGCTGTCTTGGTCAAAGGCAAAAAGTTTGCACGATTCGTTAGACTTTAGAATACCTCTTGAATGACCGCCACCGCCAAAAGTTACGTCGACGTAGTTGCCGTTATCTTGGAGGGCGAGTCCCTCTATGCTTTCTTGGAATAGTACTGGGGTGTGGTATTTAGTCATCCGATTCAGGACTTATATCACCCATTACTTCCTCTGCGAGTTCAGAGAAATCAAACTCTTCGCTTTCGAGCATTTGCTCGTAGTTTTTGGTTGACCAAATTTCTATTCGCTCTCCGTTTCCAATCACTTTAATCTCTTTCTCTAACCCTGCGGTTTTAGAAAGTGCTTTTGGAACCAACATTCTTCCGGTGCCATCCAAAGTCACCGGAGTAGCGCCATTGTTGAATTTACGAATGAACAGCGCGTTCTTTTTTATGAATCGATTGAGCTTGGCTAGTTGCTTGGAAACTTTATTCCATTCTGCTTGCGGGTAAAGGACCAAACACGGTTCGTGAATGTCTCGATTTACTACAAACCCTTCGTGAATCATAGTTTCTAACTGTTTTTTTAGCCCATTAGGTAGCATGATGCGCCCTTTGGCATCCATCTTACAATCGTACTCACCTAACAAACTGACCATCACAACTATTGCTGAAAAATTGAGCGTAAAATTATAAGATTTCTACCACTTTTTCCCACATAGTACCATTTTTTACCACTTTGTTGAAAACTTTAAAGGTTACAACGTTTAAGTGTTTGATTTTCAGTTGTTAATGGATTGAGTGCAAACGGTGGTTTCGGGTGCTAATTATTAGCTTTTTGGTGTTGATATTTAGACGTCGATCTGCCCCTGTTAGAGGTTGGTATAAATGCAAATTGATTAATTTTGATTCAATCAGAAGATTCAACAATTGATGCAAGAGACGCTTAAGAAAGAAGGTAAATTCGAGTACATTGAAGAGGGTGAAGGTCCTGTACTACTGATACTCCATGGTTTGTTTGGTGCATTGAGCAATTTTGCAGATGTAGTGCCCTATTTCTCGAATAAAGGCTATAAAGTAGTAATTCCTCTATTGCCGATATATACGCTGCCAGTAATCAATACGAACGCAAAGAACCTCTCAAAATTCCTGAAAGACTTTATTGATTTCAAAGGTTACGATAAAGTAAATTTATTGGGCAATTCATTGGGTGGGCACGTTGCCCTGATTTATACATCCCAGCATTTAGATAGTGTCAATTCAATGATTCTTACAGGTTCATCAGGTTTGTATGAAAACTCTTTTGGGGGAACTTTTCCGAAAAGAGAGAACTATGAATTTATCAAACAAAAAGTGGAGTACACTTTTTACGACCCAACGGTAGCTACCAAAGAATTAATTGATGAATGTTACGAAATTGTGAATGACAAAGCCCGAGCTCTTCGAATTATTGCCTTGGCAAAGTCTGCCATTCGACATAATATGGCGAAGGAGCTTGAATTCATGACTATTCCTAGTTGTTTGATTTGGGGGAAAAACGATACCATTACGCCGCCTGAAGTTGCAGAAGAGTTTCATTCATTATTACCAAATTCAGAACTCCATTGGATTGATAAATGTGGACATGCTGCAATGATGGAGCAACCACAAGAGTTCAACTCTAAGTTGAGCGTATTTTTAGATAACCTATACGGTAAATAACAGCACGTTTCTTATGAATCTTAAGTCATTCACTTTTCTGAAAAGCAGTGAAAAAGTTAGTCAATGCCCCAGTAATTCATTGCCTGAGTATGCTTTTATTGGTCGCTCAAATGTTGGAAAATCTTCATTGATTAATTGCCTGGCCAATAAGAAAAACTTGGCAAAAGTGAGTTCGAAGCCGGGTAAAACTCAATTGATAAATCACTTCGAAGTGATTTCTGAAACTGAGAAAGAAGAAATGTGGTACTTGGTCGATTTGCCTGGATATGGTTATGCCGCTGTATCTAAGACCAAACGGGTAAAGTGGGCTGGATTTATAGAAGAGTATTTTCTGAATAGAGAGCAGCTGACCAACATTTTTGTATTAGTTGATTCGAGATTGGAACCACAAAAAATTGATTTGGAGTTTATTCAATGGTTAGGTGGTAATGGTTTACCATTCAGCATTGTTTTTACAAAAACCGATAAGAATAAGGCTCAAAAATTAAAGACCAACATAGAAAACTACCGAAAGCGTTTGCAAGAAGATTGGGAAGAGTTACCGGTTATGTTTTACACCTCTGCTAAAGAAGGTGATGGAAAAGAAGAGATTCTTCAATACATTACTGAAGTGAATAAAACACTGGGTTGATAAAGATTGATTATTCTGAGTTCGGTTAAGAATATCTTACCCTACTATTTCGTTTAAGGAGATGCTGAAATAAGTTCAGCATGACGATGGTGTATCTAACCCCGCTCAATTATGCCCATTTCTTCACCAAAATACCTTGCAAATTCTCGCATTTGGTGTGCCATTTTGCCCTCACCCGTACTTCTTTCTAAAGCATCGCTCATGGTGAGAAAGGTTTGGTGATACAAGATTTTCATATCGTCGGTGGTCATCTCTTTGGTCCATAAGTCAATTTTTAGCGTGTTTTTTTGTTTGGGATCCCAAATGGATAAAAAAGCAGCAGAACACTCCCCACCTTCATTATTTTCAGTTGATTTCCATTCCATTTTTTCGGGAACATTGTTTTCATCCAATTCAATATCAAAAATGATTTGAGATTTTTTAGTCATTATTTCTTGGGTTTGTAGTTTGATGCGTTCAAAATGCCTTGGGCATTTGTGTTATTCATTAATTCTAATTCCGTAATCTCAGGGTTAGATTCCATGTAACTTCTCACGATTTGCCAACCAATCCAATTTCCAGTTCTGGCAGGCGATGCCCTGTCGAATCCAGCGGTAAATGGTCCGTCGGTGATAAACTTAAAGAAGTCGCCTTTTATTCTACTGAACAGTATTTTTTCGTTTACAAAATGACCCCACATGGCCATTTCGTTTTCTTGACACCACTTAAATTGCTCAGGTAAATAGCCAATCTTTATTTCGTCGGACAAATGAGGGAACATTCTGTCCAATAAATAAAGTATTTTACCTTCATGAATAATTTCATCCAACATGGAGTTAGCACTATCTGGTTTCACGAATTCAGTACTCACCCAACCAGTAAGCACATCGCTTGGAATAAATTTTCGTTCCAACGTGTTTTTGCGGTAAGCCGGAAATTGTAATGCATTGTAGTAAGGATAATCAGTACCTAAGTACATGTCTAAACCAACTCCGATGGTTTTTTGGGTAGCGGCTATTTTGTAGGTAAAGCCAGATATAATGGTGACCACAGTCGGAACTTCCTTTTTAGGAAATAATATTTTGTATCGCTTAAAGGCGACTTCAATCTTTTTTTGTTCAACAGAAAAGTCACCATATTTGGAGTTGACATCAGCGGCTACTTTACTAATGTCCGTATCGTAAACAAATTGTTTGAATGCTCCAGGTAGGGTAGGGTCTCCTATTGCTCCTAAATTTAACATGTCTTCGGTATAGCGTGCAAAAAACTCACCATACTCTTTTGTTAATTGAGGTAATTTGGTTTTCATGGGTTCAGACTTGTCAAACAATTCTTGGTCTAATCGCATTACGGGAACAGAAAGTTGGACATCAGAAACATCAATGATGTCGTTGGTTTTTCCGCACGATGTTATTAAGACTGTGCTTATGAAAAGTTTAAAAAATAGGCCTGAAAATCTGCTCATACAGTTTCTATAATTGCATTTGAACTTGGCGCAAAAGTAGCTAAGCATCATGAAAAAGTATCTACTCCATCTCAGCATTCTTTCTACCTTGTTTATTGGATTAAATTCTAATGGAATAGGGCAAAATCGAAAATTGAAATTTGGAATAGCGGCAGGGCCGTCCATCAATTGGTTAACCACCAAAACGGAAGGTTTAGAAAGTGAGAATACCAGTATTTCCTTCAACTACGGTTTGTATGCAGATTTTAGGTTGAATGGAAATGAAAACTATTTTGTAAGTTCTGGAATTCAAATCCAGAATTTTAATTTCACGTTGAAATACCCGGGAGCTGTTCTTAATAGTGCTGGAATGGTTACTGAAAGTCAGGTAGAAAATAATTTGACATTGAATTATTTGGAATTTCCAATTGGACTAAAGCTGCGAAGTGACGAAATTGGATATTCGCACATTGCCGGTTGGTTTGGGTTTGGAACGGGATTTCGAATAAATTCTGCTCAAAATACGTCCACTAATTTTATCGATATAGTGGGTGTTAGTATTTCAGAAACAGAAACCTTGAACGAAGCAACAAACTTTACAAAAGCCGCTAAACTTTCGCTGAAGATAGGAGGAGAGTGGGAGCGAAAAATTACGAGTGAAACTTTTTTTGTTATTGGAGTAACTTATGAGAATGGATTGACCAATTTGTTGAAGGGAGATTCATTTGAAGTGGATACAAATACAGGAAAAGTAGATTTGAGCAAAACTAATACCGCTTTGTCCAAGACAGGTGAGGTTTATAAGGCTTTGCAGCGTTCAATTGTGATACATTTGGGCGTTTATTTTTAATAAAGAAAATCCACTAGATGCAGCTTAAGGCCATTCAGAATTTAATAAGCAATTGGCTCTCAGAATACAACGAGAAAGCACGAACCAAAGGTTTCGTAATAGGGATTTCTGGTGGAATAGATTCTGCATTGACAAGTACTTTGGCGGCTGAAACTGGAGCAAAACTAACATGCGTTTCAATGCCTATTCATCAAGAGGCTACTCAATTGGAACGTGCAAACCGTCACATAGAATTTTTGAAGAGTAAATATGGCAATGTAACTAGTGTTGAAGTGGACTTAAGCGCTATGTATGATGGCTTTTTAGCTACTATTCCTTCAACCGAAAAAGGAGAGCAACTTGACTTAAGTCTGGCCAACGCACGTGCCAGATTGCGTATGACTACACTTTATTATTTTGCTGGAATAGAACAAAAGCTTGTTTTAGGAACAGGAAATAAAGTTGAAGATTTTGGTGTGGGATTTTTTACGAAATATGGCGATGGTGGGGTAGATGTAAGCCCAATTGCCGATTTGGTAAAAAGTGAAGTATTTGAACTTGCGGAATTCGTGGGGGTTAATCAAGAGATATTAAATGCACCCCCAACAGATGGTTTGTGGGGAGACGATAGAACTGACGAGGATCAATTAGGTGCAACTTACGCCGAATTGGAATGGGCAATGAATGTGCTCAAAAATGAAAATTTAGCAGGATTCACAAAACGTCAGCAGGAGGTGCTTGAGATTTATACTAAGTTAAACACCGCCAATCAGCATAAAATGAACCCAATACCGGTTTGTAAAATACCGGAGGAATTTAAAGGCTAGTTAAGCGTTTTTAGAACGTTTATAGCTTCCTTGGTATGTACTTTAAAATCAAACTGGTTGTTTACCACATGAGCAACCTTTCCGTCCCTATCAATCACAAAAGTTACACGACCCGGAAGAAGTCCCATAAAGGAAGATGGAATTCTAGCTTTCCTGCGCAATCGACCACCAGTGTCCGACAATAAAGGGTAGTTCAGATTGTTTTTCTGCTTGAAACTTCTGTGCGATTTCTGAGAATCGCTACTAACGCCTACCACGGAACAGTTTAGTGAATTAAATTCTGCTTCGGAGTTTCTAAACTCGCATGCTTCTCTTGTACAGCCAGTGGTGTTGTCTTTTGGGTAAAAAAATATGACTGCAGGTCCTTTTTCAACAAGATTCTTCAAACTTATTTTCTCACCTATTTCATTAGGGAGCTCAAACTCAGGAAATGGTTCGCCTTTTTTAATCATAACACTTAAACAATTAACTACTCAAGGAGTTTACAATGTTAAATCATCTTTTATATGAAAGAGGTGCTGTTTTAGTGGTTTAGTGTTTGAGATAGCCAGTTCTATTGACGTTTCTGCAATCTCACCGTTTAATATTCCAACCATAACATTACTTTTTCCGGAAACTAGAGATTCGACAGCTTTATGTCCGAATTGACTTCCTAAAACGCGATCCAAACATGAAGGCCGACCGCCACGTTGCAAATGTCCAAGCACAGTGACTCTTGTATCGTAATGTGTGAATTTTTCCTTTACTTTTTGAGCAATGGAATATGCACCACCTCCATCATCACCTTCAGCTACTATGACAATGGATGAGTTTTTTCTACTTTTTTGACTGTCTTCGAGTTTGGCAATCAATTGATCAATGTTTGTTGCTGTTTCTGGGAGTAAAATTTCTTCAGCACCTGTTGCAATGCCAGTAGTAAGTCCTATGTATCCGGAGTCGCGACCCATCACCTCCACAAAGAACAAACGATTATGAGATGCCGCCGTATCTTTGATTTTATCTACTGCTTCAACAATCGTATTACAGGCGGTGTCAAAACCTAAGGTGAAATCTGTACCAAACAAATCGTTGTCTATTGTACCCGGAATACCAATAAATGGAACACGATATTCTTGGTGAAAAACAGAAGCACCTGTAAATGAACCGTCGCCACCAATAACAATTAGCCCATCTATTTGCTCCTGTTTTAGGTTTTTGTACGCCAGTTCGCGGCCTTGCGAAGTTCTGAATTCCTTACTTCGTGCAGAGCGCAGTATGGTGCCACCGCGTTGCAGAATATTACTCACGTCACGCGGACCAAGCTCAATGAATTCGCCCTTTACCAATCCGTTAAATCCTTCTAGAATTCCAAGAATTGAAATGTTTTTTGAAACGCAAGTTCTGACAACGGAACGAATAGCCGCGTTCATTCCAGGGCTATCACCGCCTGATGTAAGTACCGCAATTTTTTTCATAAAAATGAATTAGAAAATAAAGATATTACAACATTGCTCTTAGCGCAACAATGAAGTTTCGGCCAGGTGCAGAAATACCGCTTGAATAGGGTCTGTAGTGTTTGTCCAAGATATTTTCTACACTACAATTTAGTCGGAAGACACGTGTGATTTTGTATTCTATACGAATATTGATTGTTGCCCAGGCGGGTGTTCCCTCGGCGGTATATAAATGGGTTTTTGCAAGTTCTTCTGGGGCTAAGTCTTCATTATGCCGCCAAGCATTATATAGGCTAAACACTTCGGCATTTATTTTCTTGTACCGATATTTCAACGCGGTTTTTCCAAATGCAGGTGGAACATGTCGTAGCGCATTTCCAGTTTCAATCTCTTCGCCATCCATTATGGTAAAGGATTGTACGATTCCGAATCGCCTAGATAAATTGGCCGCAACATTCAATGTTGTGCCATAAATCATCCCCGAACTTGCATTGGTGATGGTTTGAACTTGACTCAAAACACCGTCGTAAATGATGGAATCGTTTCCGTTGAATGTTCCGTTTCTTCTAACCATAGCATTAACTAAATGGGTATAAAAACCGATTACTTCAATCTTGCCTTTGTTTTTTAGATTTCGAGCAATACTAATATCCACATCGTAGGTGAATTCCGGTTTTAAATTTGGGTTTGGAACAACGACCGCACCGGGTTCGCTATCAAAAACTTTTGCTAAATCGTCAATATTTGGCGCTCTAAATCCACTTGATGTGTTCAGTTTGTACTGCCATTTTTTGTTTGGACTGTAGGTGAGTCCTATGAAGCTTCCATTAAGTGCAGAGGTAGATAGACGAATCTCGTCAAAAGGAAAATTATAAAAACTGGTATCCTCAAACTTCGACTCCATTTCTATGTACGTGTAGCGGACACCTGAACTTAATTTTAGTTTGTTCGATAGCTTGTAGTTCCAGGTGAGGTAAGCAGCTGCATTTAACCAAGAACTACCTCCGTCCGGATACCGGGGAGATGTGCGAGACTGTTGATTTGAATTAATATTGGTAACGGTTCCAGTAGAATTAATTTGATTGTAAACTCCTTCAATACCGTAAAAGAATGTGTGTTTATCATTTATTTTTTTATCGAAATCAATATTCACGTTGTACGCGTCAACTTCCTCAAATCGGGAACGAAGATTATTTGATTGATACTTTCTATCGTTTCTAGATTCTTTAAATTTCTGGTATCCGATAATAATTCTGGATTTATCCCAAGCGTCGTTGGCTATGTCGAAAGAGGTGGTGAGGTTGGTGTTAAACCATAATTGAGGCCCGTAGTACCAATCTGCAGAACGAGGAGCACCGTTTTGTGTCTCAATAAGTCGGTCGTATCTTGGAATATTTGACGTGTTCGCATACTGAGCCGAATAAATAAGATCGATGTTTTCGGTGGGTTTGTAACGGATTTTTCCGGTAAGGTTGAGTTGGTTATATCCGGATTCGAGCTGAAGATTTTTGTTCTCATTTATTAAAAATGTATCCTGCCCATCAATTCGAATTTGGTACCAATTTCGTTCTCCAAAATTTTCAAATCCGTTTTGTCGTACTGAGCCCGAACGAAGGTTGTCGAAGCTCGATGCTGTAACCCCAATTAACGCTCCAAGTTTGTTACCACCAACATTGGTGTAAGCGTGAATTGTCCGTTCATTGTTTGCGCTTGCGTAGCGAGTCATGACGGTAGAATTAGAAATAAAAGAGTCTTTTTGGAAGGAAAGTTTCGGTTTTCTGGTATGAAAATTCATAACGCCACCAAGTGCGTCACTGCCATACATCACCGAACCCGGACCCATAATAACCTCTGAAAGTTCTATCATATTTGGGTCAATAGAAATTACATTTTGCAAGTTGCCAGACCTGAAAATTGCATTGTTCATCCTTATCCCATCAACTACAATAAGTATTCGGTTGGCTGAAAATCCCCGAATCATAGGGCTTCCGCCGCCAAGTTGACTTTTTTGAATAAATACTTCGCCGCTAGATCCCAACAAATCTGCAGTTGTTTGAGGACTCTGAAATTGAATTTCAGAAGACTTGAATGAAATCATGGTATTTGGTATGTCCTTTTTGGGCTGCACTCGTTTATTGGCCATCACAAGTACTTCACCCAAATCGACTGCACTTTCTGTTAAGTAAATGGTTTTGTTGGAATTAATAATCTCTTGGTAGCTAATTATTCGCTGAATGTAGGATGGATGCTGTATGATGAGCGTATCACCACTGGAGAAATTAGCCATGTCGATATGGCCATTTTTATTGCTGATTGCTGAGTTTTCGTATTTATGGTCAATGATAAAAACCTCGTTGATGGGTTCCAATCTATCAATATCAAACACCGAAACAATTTGGGCATTAATTGCGGAAAAGCTTCCGAAAACGAGAAGAAAAAAACAAATTTTTTGCGCAAAAGGTGTTTTCGCCATGGCGCTACTGTTAGCAAAGTTTATGCCTAATCGTTCAGCTTCAAAACCGCTAAAAATGCCTCTTGAGGAACCTCTACGCTACCTACCTGGCGCATACGCTTCTTGCCTTTTTTCTGCTTTTCAAGTAATTTACGCTTACGGCTAATATCACCGCCATAACATTTTGCCGTAACATCTTTTCTTAAAGCCTTTACCGTTTCTCGAGAAATGATTTTAGCACCTATGGCCGCTTGAATTGCAATATCGAACTGTTGTCTTGGAATTAACTCTCGAAGCTTTTCACAAATCCTTTTTCCAAAATGATACGCGTTACTTCTATGAATCAACGCAGAAAGGGCATCGACTTGGTCTCCGTTCAACAGAATATCAAGTTTCGATAATTCAGATTTTCTAAACCCAATAGGAGAATAGTCAAATGAGGCATAACCTTTAGAAACTGATTTCAATCGATCGTAAAAATCAAAAACGATTTCTGCCAAAGGCATTTCAAAATTTATTTCAACCCGATTGGTGGTAAGGTAAACTTGGTTTTTGAGCATTCCCCTTTTTTCAATACACAGACTCATTACAGGACCAATAAAATCTGCTTTAGTAATGATTTGAGCATTAATGTATGGTTCCTCAACAAATTCTAATTTGGATGGATCTGGAAACTCACTTGGATTATGAACATCCATTACCTCTCCTTTTTTATCCGTTGCAATATAGCTTACGTTAGGAACGGTGGTGATTACCGTCATATCAAATTCGCGTTCTAATCGTTCTTGAATAATTTCCATATGCAGCATTCCTAAGAATCCACATCGAAATCCAAATCCAAGGGCAGCAGAAGATTCAGGTTCAAATGTCAATGAAGCGTCATTTAGTTGAAGCTTGTCCATTGCATCTCTCAAATCTTCATAATCATCAGTATCCACGGGATAAATACCAGCAAAAACCATTGGCTTTACGTCTTCAAAACCTTGGATTGCATTTTCGCACGGATTATCCATTTGTGTTATGGTATCACCGACTTTCACTTCTTTGGCTTGTTTTATTCCAGAAATGATGTAACCCACATCACCAGCTTTGACTACGTCTCTTTTCTCTTGGTTGAGTTTTAAAATTCCAATTTCTTCCGCTCCATAATTTTTGCCGGTATTCAAAAATTTAACTTTATCTCCTTTTCTTATTTCACCGTCAAAGACTCGGAAATAAGCGATAATTCCACGGAACGGATTAAACACTGAATCGAAAATCATTGCCCGTAATGGAGCATCAAGTTCACCTGTTGGAGCAGGAACGCGTTCAACTACAGCCTCTAAAATTTTATCAACTCCAAAACCAGTTTTGCCTGAGGCTGCGAGAATGTCATCACGGTCACAACCAATGAGTTCTTCTATTTGGTCTTTTACTTCTTCTGGATTTGCACTTGGTAAATCCATTTTATTAAGTACAGGGATTATTTCCAAGTCACTCTCAATAGCTAAATACAGATTTGAAATTGTTTGTGCCTGAATACCTTGTGTAGCATCAACAATAAGCAATGCGCCGTCACAGGCTGCAATTGATCTACTTACTTCGTACGAAAAATCAACATGACCTGGGGTATCAATTAGGTTGAGGATATATTGCTCTCCATTTTGTTTGTAGTCCATTTGAATGGCATGACTCTTAATGGTAATTCCTCGCTCGCGCTCAATATCCATGTCATCAAGAGTTTGCTCTTGAAGGTCTCTATCCGAAATAGTATTTGTGGCCTGTAAAAGGCGGTCTGCAAGGGTGCTTTTACCGTGGTCAATATGAGCAATGATGCAGAAATTTCGAATGTTTTTCATGAATTATTGTGCTTAGTAAACTGGACGCGAATTTAATGCATACTATTATACCAACTGGAGTTAATTATAACTTGAAATGTGATTTCTACTTGGAAATTCGAAGTTATATTTGTCGGCTAAATTTTGCAAGATGAACGTAGTTGAAAGCATTGAAAAAGCTAAAGGGGAAACGCTTTTTAGTTTTGAAATATTACCACCATTAAAAGGAAGTAGTATCAAAAAACTATATGCTGGTATTGATCCTCTAATGGAGTTTAAGCCAAGCTTTATTAATGTGACTTATCACAGAGAAGAATACGTTTATAAGAAGCAAAGTAATGGCTTATTGAGTCGCACGGCTACCCGAAAACGACCAGGTACAGTTGGGATTTGTGCTGCAATTAAAAACAAATATAAAATTGAAGCAGTGCCACACTTAACCTGTGGTGGTTTTAGCAAAGAAGAAACTGAAGATGCCCTAATAGACCTTAATTTCTTGGGAATCAACAATGTACTTGCGCTTCGGGGAGACCCCATAAAATCGGAGCCGAATTTTGTTCCAGATGATGGAGGACATGCGTATGCAAAAGAGCTCGTTGACCAAATAGTAGCTATGAATAGTGGAAACTATATGAGTGATGAACTGGTAAATGCTGAGCCAACTGATTTTTGTATTGGAGTAGCAGGTTATCCTGAAAAGCATTACGAGTCAATGAGTTTAAAAACCGACCTTAAACATTTGAAAGCAAAAGTTGATGCAGGTGCCGAATACATTGTAACTCAAATGTTTTTTGACAATAAAAAGTATTTTGACTTTGTTGAACAATGTCGAGCAATGGGCATCAATGTGCCAATCATTCCAGGGTTAAAACCCATTACTACAATGCGTCATATTTCATTTATTCCTAAAACATTTAGTATCGATTTGCCAGAAGATTTGGCCGATGGACTAGAGAAATGCAAGACGAATGAGGATATTACTAGACTTGGAACAGAGTGGTGCATTGAGCAATCCAAAGAATTGAAAGCTGCCGGAGTTCCTTCTTTGCATTATTACACCATGGGTAAGTCTAAGGTGGTAAAAGAAATAGTTTCTGCGGTTTACTAGTCCAACTTCAATTCTGTAAGGGAAATTTGTTTCCCAAAGAAGTATTGTGTACTTTTTTCGAATGAAGCAGTTTTGTCGGACACATAAAACTCGTCGGGTGCTGCCAGTTTTTCGGAGCACAGCCCATTTTTTTCTAATTCTTCATTAAGTGCCTTGGCTATCCAAATGTTGGAATCTAAAACTTCCACTAAGTTGCTATAGATAGCCTCTATTTCTTTATGAATAATAGGGTAGTGGGTACAGCCTAGTAAAAGTGCTTCAATATTTGAAAGTTCGTTGTTTTTTAGATACTCCTCAATTACAGTTGAACTGATTTTGTTATCAATAAAGCCTTCCTCAATCATGGGTGCAAGCAAAGGGGTCGATAACGCTTTTACGGTACAATGGCTGCCAAGTTTGTCCTGATAAATGTTGCTGTTGATAGTAGCCTTTGTTCCTATTACACCAACAGTTCTATCCTCAAATTTTGTTTTAACGTACTCCACAAGTGGGTCAATAACGTTGAGAACAATAGTATTTTGTGAGAGGTTGCTTTTTGTGGTTTCGAATGCAACACTCGATGCAGAGTTACAAGCAATAAGTACAGCCTTGCAATTCTTTTCTTTTAAGAATGAAGTGATATTAGTAGAGTACTTCCTAATTGACTCGGGAGATTTTTCACCATAGGGTAAATGCAGGGTATCTCCAAAATAAATTATTTGTTCTTCTGGCAATAAATCCTTTACGGCTCTAGCAACCGTAAGTCCTCCTATTCCGGAGTCAAAGATTCCTATTGGTGAATTTTTGGACATAAAAAAAGCCTCAATTAATGAGGCTTAAAATTAGTTTATTGTCCTAAACCAAGTTTCTTTTTGACCAGAGGAAGTAAATCATCCGTTTCTGGATAATGAATTAAAGCCCCAACGCTAGAGTCAAACACATAGGTGTATCCGTTTTCTTTAGCAACGTCTTTAATCGCTGTTTTTGCCTTTTCTACTAAAGGTTCCATCAAGGCACCTTCTTTTTGTTGAAGCGATTGCTGTGCTTTTTGTTGAAAATCTTGAATTCTCTTTTGAAGTTCAACAATTTCTTCTTCTTTAGAGGCACGAACAACTTCGTTCATTACGCTAACGTTTGCTTGATAATCGGTGTATTTCTTCTCGTACTCAGAACTCATTTTTGTTAATTGTAGTTCTAATTCTTGGGCAAACATTTTTAGTTGTGCCTCAGCAGAATCACGCTCAGGCATAATAGTTAGTAAATCGTTTGAGTTTATATGTCCCATTTTTGGCGCTTTTTGTGCCATAGAACTAAAAGACATAGCAAATAGTACTGCGCCTGTTAAAAGTATCTTGAATGTGTTTTTCATGGTAAAAAAATTAAGATTGCGAATTTAAGTTTATCATTTAGAATAGCCTAGTTTTTTGATAACCAAGTCTGTTTTGTCATATCTCGATTGAGAATAAAGAATATTAGAGTTTCCAGCCAAGTCCATTATTAGGGCGTAATTATTCCGTGTGGCCAGGTCTTGAAGTGCTTCATAAATTTTGTCTTGTAATGGTTTGATAAGCTTTTGTCGTGTTTTGAATAACTCGCCTGAAACACCGAATTTTTCTTTCTGGAATTTTTGAAGTTCTTTTTCTTTTTCCGTAATTTCTTTTTCTCTTTTTTGTCTCAACTCTTCAGTCAAAAGAATTTTTTCTGCTTTGTATTCTTGATACAACCTGTCGATTTCAGCGTACTTCTGCTCAATAGACTCTTGCCACTTTTTAGATAACTTATCCATCTGTTCTTGAGCTTCTGTATATTCAGGCATACTTTCTAGTATCAATTCGGTGTTGACGTAAGCAAACTTTTGGCCAAACGTATAACCTGCTGATAATAAACATACTGATAGTAAAACGATAAGCTTTTTCATAACGTAAAAAATTTATAGTTGTCCTAAATTAGCTCCAATGGTAAAGTGGATTTGAGATCTTTGCATTCCAGGTCTTGTTTTAATGTCATCTAAGCGATAACCCCAATCAAGTCCCAATAACCCAAACATGGGTAAGAAAATTCGTACTCCAACACCTGCCGATTTGTTAACGTTAAACGGCTGGAAATTGCTAAAATCATTCCAAGTATTTCCTGCTTCGGCAAACGTGAGCATGTAAATTGTGGCGTTTGGATTTAAAGAAAGTGGATAACGTAATTCAGCGGTGTATTTAGCAATAGAAGTACCTCCTGTAACTGGAGAAACAGAACCGTCATCATAGCCTCTTAGTGCAATAATTTCACGACCATCTAATTGGAACCCTGTAAGGCCTGAACCTCCTAAATAAAAACGCTCGAATGGCGCTGGACCAATTTCATCGTTAAAAAAGCCTAGAAATCCATAGCCTGCTTTGGCTTTAAATACCAAATTTTGGACGATTGGTGTGTACCAATCAACGGTAAATTTCCATTTGTAATACTCGATCCATTTGTATTTTTCTTGTGGTTCCAGTAAAGCGTAGTCTCTGCCGTTCATTTTAGAGTATGGAGGAGTAACTTGAAGGCTAACCTTGATATCTGAACCTAGTTTTGGATAAATGATTTGATCTAATGAATTTCTATTTAATGTTACTCGATAGAAAAAGTTATTGGCGAATCCGTTGTCAAAAATAAACGCTTGCCAATCTTGCATTTCATAAGCTTGAAAAGCAAGTTCATGCCTAAGAATAAAGTAATCATCAGGCCACTTTAGTTGCTTGCCTAATCCGATTGAAGCTCCTGTAATTTTTATGTGTCTTCTAGCAGGGTTATTTACTTTTTCTCCGTCAACGTCTATTCTGGCCGCTTCTCCATTTGTTTGAACACTATGATATCCTGAAACTGTAAATGAAATTGGCTTTCGCCCACCTAACCACGGTTCGGTGAAAGACATGTTAATACTACTAAACCAACGTCCACTGGTTTGTGCCCTTAGGCTAAGAGATTGTCCGTCTCCTGAAGGTAAGGGTCTCCATTCCTCCAGTTTAAACAGATTTCGTAATGAGAAATTCGTAAAGACAATACCGGCTGTACCAACCACACGTCCGGCTCCAAATCCACCAGAGAGCTCAATTTGGTCGGATGGTTTTTCGGCAACCGTGTAGGCTATGTCAACCGTTCCGTTTTCTGGATCGGGCAAAGGGGTTACATTCATCGCCTGTGGGTCGAAGTAGCCTAAAACAGAAAGTTCTCTTTGTGAACGAATGATATCCGAACGACTAAACAAGGAGCCAGGGTAAGTTCTGAGTTCTCTGTAAATCACATGGTCGTTTGTTTTTGTGTTGCCAGCAACAGTAACCTTGTTAATGGTTGCTTGTTGCCCTTCATAGATTCTAATTTCTAAATCAACTGAGTCATTGTCCACGTAAACTTCAACTGGGTTTACCTGAAAAAACAGATAGCCATCGTCCATATACAGTGATGAGACATCTTTACTGTTTGGGTCCATGAATAAACGTTGGTCTAGAATTTCTGGGTTGTAAATATCTCCGCGTTCGATTGCCAAAATATTGTCAAGCATGGCAGTTGGGAATTTGGTGTTTCCGACCCATTTAATGTTACGGAAATAATATAACGGACCTTCTTCAACTTTAATTTTAATTGTTACCGTTTTATCGGTACTCTTTATGACTGTATCGCTCACAATTTTAGCGTCTCTATACCCTTTGCTTTTGTATTTGTCAATGATTAATTTTTTATCGTCAATGTAGTTTTGGTGAATGAACTTTGCACTTTTAAAAATATTGAGGTGAATATTTTCTGTGGTATATTCCCATAATGCTTTACCGGCATGCAAAGAGTCTTCCCATGGCATCGATGCTTTAGTTGTTTGCAAAATCATTTTGTCAAACTCGTAAAAAGGGTAGAATATACTTTTTTCACGGGTTTCTTTCATGGCCTTCTTGATACGATAAGAAGTCAGTGCCTTGTTGTCGGAAATGATTATCTCCTGCACTTTTACCTTGTCAAATTTGTTGATCTTAATATCAAAATATACATGATCTGGAAATTCTTTATCGTCAACTTCTGTAATGTCAACAGTTGAATTTAAGAATCCTTTTTCGGTAAAATACCGACGAATTGTATTTTGAGTATTCATTAATAAACCTTGAGTGACAATCTTCTCTTTGTATAAGTCTATCTCATCTCTCAAATCATTTGCTTCGGATTTTTTGATACCCTTAAATTTGAACCGTGACAATCGAGGTTGTTCCTGAACCGCTATTTCCAAAAAGATAAAATCTCCTTGGGTCTTAGTGGCTTTAATTTTTACATCTTCAAATAAACCTTGTTTCCAGAGCTTTTTTATTGATTTCGAAATGGCTTCACCTGGCACTGTAATCTTTTTACCCACTTTAAGTCCTGATAATAGGATTAGCGCATTGGGATCTAGCTTTTTAGTGCCCGTAACCTCAAGGCCTCCAATTTTATATTCTTTGGGGCTCGTATAGTCAAACTTTTTTCCACCTCCAATAGTTTGCTGGGAGCAAACTTTCAGTGAAAAAACTGATGTGAGCACAATTAAAAAGGCAATCCTCAACATTACTTTTTACAGTTGTTCACTTGTTTTTCCAAATCGACGCTCTCGATTTTGATATTCGTAAATTGCTGATTTGAGGTCATCTCTAGTGAAGTCAGGCCACTTTTTTTCTAGAAAACAAAATTCACTGTAAGCTGCCTGCCACAATAAGAAATTGCTAATTCGCTGTTCACCACTGGTTCTTATGATTAATTCAGGGTCTGGAATTCCAGATGTAGTTAAATAGCTTTCAAACATATCCGCATCAAACTGCTTTTCATCAATTTTATTTTGCTTCGTGTCTTCAATAACTTTTTTAATCGCCTCAACAATCTCCCATCTACTAGAATAGCTCAATGCGAGTATCAAATTCATGTGGGTGTTTTCTTTGGTTGCTTCTACAGTTTTGGCAAGTGATTTCTGACAACTTTTTGGTAAATCGTCTTGATTGCCAATCGTGAGTAAGCGAATATTATTTTTGGTCAGTGTTGCTAATTCTTTAGAAAGTGATGAAACCAACAGTTCCATCAATGCTTTGACTTCAAGTTTAGGTCGATTCCAATTTTCAGTACTAAACGCATAAAGCGTTAAATTTTTCACTCCTATTTCAGCACATCCCTCAGTGGCTTCTCGCACAGCTGCAATTGCACTTTTGTGGCCAAAAATTCTTGGCATCCCCTTACCTTTAGCCCACCTGCCATTACCGTCCATTATTATGGCAATATGCTCAGGTATGTTATTCTTATTTAGTAGCAGATTTTCCACGATCGTGGCACTGAAATTTGCGCCTTTGAATGAGCCGGCAAATATACTTTTTTATTGGGTGTTATACTTGCAAAGGTTGGGCTGTTTACCTAGTCTAATCGTCATGGTAAAAGTGGCGTTGGTGTAAAAATCATTTTTGTTCGGGTTGCCTCGCTGTGTACCCCAAATATTTCTACCATCAGGTTCAATGGTTCGATTTGATAGCGCTTGAGCAGTCGTTGAAATTGAAGTTGGGTCTTCAGGATACGCGGTACTTACATCATCTATATAGTCAGTGAATGTTTTTCGTATTCCATACTCGATTGCAAACATAACGCGGTGAGAAAATTTAAATTTTGTCCCAAGCCCAAAAGGAATTACAAATTGTCCTTTACTGTATGGCCTGCTTTGCCCTTCAGTGCGCAGCTCTCTTAAATCATATTGATTTCCGTTTAGTTCGGCCCTTGGATTAATGAATCCTAAGCCAGCCCCACCAAATAAGTACGGAGAAAAATGATCGCGAATAATAAAACTGTGGTACCGTAAAAAGTTGAATTCAAAAACAAATGAAAATTCATTTATCGGTGTTTCGAAGGAAAGATTTCTATTTCGATTTGCAGAATTTTTACTTGAAGCATCCGAACCAGAAAGTTTTCCGTTAAAGTAGGTTCCTTTCATTGCCCATCTAGCGTTTAAAGGTTGCCGTATGGTAACTCCCCAAGTCAAATGAGTGTTACTAGATGGAAAATGACCTGTTTGGTTTAGATCACCCAAATAATAGGACTGTCCAACTAGACCACCAATTTCGGTCATCATTTGACCCTTAACAGTAGAACTGCCAAACAACGAAATGAACAATAGAATGAATAAAGCCTTTGAGAGCATGTCTCGAATTTTAGAATCGAGGCTTAAACGACTTTCCTTTAAGAAGCTTATAATTTACAGAAATTAAAAAAGTACCATAAAAGTCTTTTTGACCTTCACCACCTCTCCTTTCACCCGGGTTAGTCCAATTCGGATTTGTTCCATCGTTAGGGTCAGCAAGAAATCCTGCCTTATCTCCGTTTGCCTTAATTATTTCCGCGTTATCATAATAAACCGTACTTACATCATCAAGATAATCTGTAAATGTTTTTCTAAAACAAAATTCTGCACCTATACCTAGCCGTTTTCCTAAGGAATATTTAGCACCAATTGAAAGTGGGATTGCTAGACCGATTCTACGGTATTTGTCAGGGCCACCAGGAAGGCCTTGACCTTCCGTGCCTAAAGGCTGTAGCGCATAAAACTTACCGTCGGAATATCGCCCTTTCGGGTTAAAATAGAAACCAGCTACTCCTATTCCGGCGTAAGCAGAAATATGAGAAAAGAACATTGAACTTGCTCCTCGAAGTTTAAAGACATGACCAAATTTGTCTTTGATAAAATAGTATCTATACTGAGCACCAACCTCAAAGAGATGGGTTCTTATGTCGAAATTCCTATTTCTTCTCGCTTCATTAGCTGAAAATTCATCCTTAGCAGTAAGCATTGCGTAAGTAAAAGAACCAACTACAGACATATCTTGTCGCAAAAAATAGTTGTATGCCCCGCTACCTGTAAACCGAGTTGCTTTAAAATTTATATCACGGATTGAATTAGTTGGTTTATCGGCTGACCCACCGACATCGCCCAGGAAAAAACTGGTACCTAAGGCGCCACTTACTTCTTGCCTGTAGGCTTTCCAACGTTGCCCAAAAACGGAGGATAGTGTTAATAGTAGTACAAAGACTGAAAATAGCTTCTTCAAGGCGTCGTGTTATATGCTGCAAATATAAAAAATCGAGTAGTGTTTCGGTATTAAATTTACAATTGTAGAAAAGTGGCGATTAATTTCGATGATCTAAGCCCCAATGCAGTTTTTGTCTAATAGTTTTAATAAAAGTTTGATCGGAGATTTTAAGCAATGGGATATTGAATTCCCCCTTGTTTAACTTTAAAACTGTTGTTGCGTTCATTGTTTCCATTCTGGAGTCTAATGACACTAAAAAATTTTTACTTCGTCCTTCGACTTTCAGTTTTACTTGTCTATCGTTGGGTATGACTATGGGGCGTGAGTTTAGGTTGTGAGGCGCAACCGGAGTGATAACAAAATTTTCGGCTTTAGGAAAAAGCATAGGACCTCCGCAACTTAAGGAATATGCGGTTGAACCTGTTGGAGTGCTAATAATGAGGCCATCGGCCCAGTATGTATTTAACAACTCATCATCAATATAGACATGAATCCCTATCATACTCGAAGTATCCTTTTTGTGCACAACCAGTTCATTTAGTGCAAAATTTTTGTCTTCGAATAATTTTTCTTCAGTAGTAAGCTCGAGTGTACTTCTATTTTCTATGGAAAATTTGCCTTCAAGGATTTGATTAAGAACCAATGGAAATTCGGCAAGAACCACAGTTGAAAGAAACCCTAATCTTCCCGTGTTTACTCCCAAAATTGGAATATCTAATCCTCTAACCAAAGTTGCAGATTCTAAAATAGTTCCGTCCCCACCTATGCTTATTAGTAAATCAACTTTACCAGTTAATTCAGACCCTTCATTAAAAGAATCGAAACTTTCTGGTAGGTCAATTTTATCTATTAAATAGCCGTAAAACGGCTCAAACAAAGTAATTTCAAAGTGTTTATCCGCAAGTAAGGAGAAAAGAACTTGAATTTTGGGAGTGTATTCTTCCTTGAAAAATCGACCAAAAATTGCTACTCTTTTCACGATTACATGTTTAGGTAATTCATTAGATTGTTATAACGGTCTTCCATGTCTTCGTTGTTGCTACTATGGTCATAACTGGCAGTTATTTCGTAACCGAAACGCTCGAATGTTTGTATAACATCTTGCACATTCATTTTATTGATTTTTATGGTGAGTTCAATGGTGTTATTCTCATGTGCTCTTGAAATAAAACAACCCAACACTTTCGCATCATTACTTTCAACAATTCTAGAAATTTCGGAAAGGCTATAATCAATGGAATTCATATCCATAACAATAATTCCACCTGGGTTTTTTACAACTGGCATTTCTGCAATTACTTCCATAAGATTAAACACCGTGATTGTACCTACAAAAAGATCTTGGTCGGAAAGTATTGGAACTAAACTTAATTGGTTTTGTTGGACTTTTTTCACAATTTCAAAAACATGTTCGTTTTCGTAAGCATGAATTTTTTGAAGAAATTGGACGTGATCAGCTACTCGGTCAACGGGGTCGTCGATGTTTAATAAATAGTTTTCGTTAATTATTCCAAGAAACTTGTAATCATCAACTACTGCAAGTTGTGTGACTTTAAATTCGTCCATCCATTCAATAGCCTGAGCAATACTATCAGACACGGTGAGTGACGGAATTTCTGTTATGACAATTTCACTTGCTAGCATTCGTCTGCCTTAATTGTTCGTCTAATTTTGGTGCTTTATTGTATTACCAAATCTATGGATATATGTGTAAACTAAGTGTGAATGTAAACAAAATTGCAACCATTAGAAATGCCCGTGGTGGAGGTGTTCCAAATTTGGTTCATGCAGTAAAATCTATAGAAAAGTTTGGTGCTGAGGGGATTACCATTCACCCAAGACCAGATGAACGACATATTAGGTATACCGATGCCTATGAAATAAATAAAATTTATACTACAGAATTTAACATTGAAGGATATCCGAACACCGCTTTTTTGGAGTTGGTGGGCAGCATAAAACCGACTCAAGTAACCTTAGTTCCCGATGGACCAGATGTACTTACTTCAAATGCTGGTTGGGATACCATAAATCAAAAGCAATTACTTACTGACGTAGTAGGAGGATTGAAGGAAAAAGGAATTCGGACTTCAATATTCATTGACCCTGATGAAAAGTACTTTTTACCTGCTAAAGAAATCGGAACGGATCGTATCGAGCTATATACAGAAGCTTATGCGAGTGGTTTTAGTAAAGATAAAGAAGCTGCAGTAAAGCCTTATGCTGAAGTTGCTGAAATTTGTAACGAACTTGGATTAGGAATTAATGCTGGTCATGATTTGGATTTACAAAATTTGAAGGTTTTTGCCGAAAATATTCCCGGTTTGTTAGAGGTTTCTATTGGACATGCACTGGTAAGTGATGCGTTGTATTTTGGTTTAGAAAATGTGGTGAACCTATATAAAAGAGAGTTACAATCGTTATGAAATTAAACTACAAGCGCTTTGGAGAGGGAGAACCGCTGATTATTTTGCACGGTTTAATGGGTATGCTTGACAACTGGCAAGGACCAGCAAAAGAATACGCAAAACATTTCGATACAATTATAGTTGATGCAAGAAATCATGGACACTCAGAGCATTCTGAAGAGTTTAACTATCAGGTGATGATGGAAGATGTTGCTCAACTTATTGAGGAGTTGGGATTTGACGTTGTGTCACTTTTGGGTCATTCAATGGGCGGAAAAACAGCCATGAAATTCGCTCAGAATTATCCAGACATATTGAAGAATTTGATTGTTGCCGATATTGCTCCAAAAGAATACCCTGTTCATCATCAGCAAATCATTGCAGGTCTAAAAGCATTGGATTTTTCGTCGTTAAAGAGCAGAGGAGAGGCTGATAAAGTTTTATCCGAATATATAGAGGAGGTAGGTGTTCGACAGTTTTTGATGAAAAGTATGTATTGGCAAGAAAAAGGTAAGCTTGGGCTTAGATTTAATCTAGATGCAATCGAAAAAAACATTGAATTAATAGGAGAAGCTACCTTGGATGCTCAGTATTTTGGCGAGACGATTTTTATTCGAGGTTCAAACTCAAACTATGTTACCGACAATGATTACGAGGATATTAAGCTTGCTTTTCCTCAAGCAGAATTGGAAACAATTGAAGGGGCTGGTCATTGGTTGCATGCCGAAAATCCGAAAGAATTTTTAGAGAGAACGTTGGCGTTTTTACTCGATTAGTCGAAGTCGGTTGTCAGCTTAAACCGAAGCACTCGACTATTGCCTTGGTCGGCCACGTAAACAATATTGTCATAATAGGCTACACTTGTAGGGTTATTAAACTGAGTTAGCCCAATTCCTCTTCCTCCAAAGGAAGCCGTTACTTGTTTTTTACTTGTTGAGAATGGAGGTGGATTCGCTCCTTCAAACCCTTCGGCATTGAACTGAAACAGAGAATCACTTTCGGCATCAACAACAAAAATGTAATTCGTTCTGTCTCCAGCAATGGTTACTCCCATTGGTTTTTTAAATTTTCCCGCTTCATATAAAAACCCATCCGCTTTCGATGTATCGTCGGTAGGCAATAATTTTTGTAGATACTGAACACCATCTTGGTCTTCTACGTATTCAATATATTGCACTTTTAAAGACAAATCGGGGTCGATACTTGTGTAAATGAAATCTCTACTTGAACTAATGTCGGGTGCTTGTGGTGGTTGTACTAAAGAAGTAATGCTTTGCGGGTAAGTCCAATAACACGGATTTGAACCTTGGGCTGTAGTTATACTTATCGGCGAAACAAATTTATCTTGTTCTCCAGTTTCCAAATCTGGTCTGATTTGTAAAATCACATCGCGACTTGGATCGTTTGCATTACAGCCAAAGCCATTAACCGTTTTATTAGGTCCTTGTCTTGTTACATAGTAGGTATTGTCTCCCAGACATGCAATATTTAGAAATTGTACTTCTTGATCCGATCTTGTTGCAGATTTAGTTTTGTTGTATAAGGGATGAATTAATGCTGGTTTTAAGCTCGCATATTGTAATCCGTATAGTGTTCCGTTCTTTTGGTTTATTCTATATATGCAATTCAATGTCAAAGGAAAATCATTAAACGTAGTATCGAATGTTCCTATAGCAAGAATATCAAAAGCTCGATCCATTGCTATGCTGTATAAACCGGGTACGCGCAGTCTTCCTAATTCTCGTCCCGAAATGTCGAACGAAATTATTTCGCTACTACCTTGGTCAACTACATAAATTAGTTCGTCAAAACCTGCCAAAACTTGGCTTGGCTTTACAAAATTGTCGAGTACAGGTTGAATAGGCACATACGCTACTTCGCGATCTTGGTAAACAGGTTTATCGATAAAACTAAGGTCTGATTTTTTACCAAAAAAGCCGTTGCACCCAACAATAAATAGGGCGCCAAGAATAGTTACTATGAAACGCTTCGTATTATTCACCTTCAATTTTTCTTTCTTCTACTTTATAAAAGCGGAAATTTATGCCAATAGAATGCTGTAAACCCATAAAAGATGTGGGAAGAAAGGCATAATTAAATTTGACTGGGTGGTTTTTGACCACCATTTTTAATCCGGCCCCAAAAGTTGGAATACGGTGATTTTTTCGTCCAAGCATTGCACCAATTCGCCCGAAAATTAAATCGCGATAACTATACTCAGCACCGATTCTAATGTTCTCGCTGTTGTCATTTGGATGGTTTAATTGTACCGCAGTTAATATTTTATGATTGTCCTTATCGTAAGGAACTACGCTTACACCTAATTTGAATTCAGTAGGAATAGAGAACTCTTCTGGAGTTGGTGTTTGGTTTTGGTTGAATTTTATTTCTTGGAAATCGCCATTTAACGACGAGTTACCTCCGAAATTAGTCACTCCAACTGCAAAGCTCAATTCCTTAACGTCTGTGTTGTAGATAAACCCCAAATCAACTGCCATTGAGTGGTTTTGATATTGAGCCAAACGTTCATTGATGTATTTCAGTTTTAAACCAAATGAGAATTGGTCTGAAAGTTTTAGTGCATAACCCAACCCGACGGCAGTATTGGCGGCATAGAAAAACTCACCAGTTCCTTTGGGTTGAAACTCCGTTCTTACTTCTTGTTTACCTGATGAAAGACTATTAACTGTAAGTGCAAATGTTGAGTTTTTGTCTGTTATTGGCAATACAGCTGACAAAAAGGACTGGTTAATCCCAGCTCCTATGAAGTAATTTGAAATGCCCATCGAAAAAGATTCAACACTTGATATATTAGCCACGTTGGTAAATGCGGTGGTTGCGTCACCTTTTAAGGTGAGATTCGCACTCGCCATTCCTAAGGAACGAGGACTACCATCGTTTTTTAAGAACGTAAGTGCCGAACTTCCGGTACGTTGCCCTCCTAAATTAGGCAGAATTTGCGCAAAAATGCTCTGCGAAATCAGCAACATAGACACGATATGTAGAACAGCTTTCATGTTAAAATCTAAATGCTAATCCGTATAAGATTTGTGTAGGAGGTCTCCATCTTGCAGGGTTATTTGGAGGTGTTCCACTCGCTTGCGGCTCTATGTATTTAGGGTCTCTCCACGTTTCAGGAACTTCATCTCCGTCTACATATCCATTGCCAGTTACTGGATTAACGATTTGCGCGTTTAAGTTATTGAACAAGTTTCTAACTTCAAAAGTTAAGGATAGCGCTTGATCTTTGTTTTTACCTAAAGCAAAGTCTTTGGTGATTTTTAAATCTGCCCAAAACCAAGCTTTTGCCAATTCGGAATTTGGTCTATTATTTACAGATTGGTAAAGTGGTCTTCCAAATTCGTTAACCCCAGCTTGTTCAACTGGCGTATATCGGAATCCTGATTTGTAATTCATTCCAAGAAAAACACGAACTCTATTAAAGGCCTTAGGAATTCTCATAGTCGTATCTGAATAAAAAATCACTCCCGATTTAAAATCCCAAGGACGATCCCATGCCAATGGTTGTTCCTTCGTGTTATCTACAAAACCTTGCTCAATAATTTGTAGCTCGCTTTCGCGGGCCGTATTCGATTTTCCTCGAGCAGACTGGAACGAACCATTGAAGAAAATCCTAAAATACTTAGCGATACGCTGAGTAACGCTTAGTTCAACACCTACTATTCGGGCATAATCTTGATTAAAATAAATAAGTCGATCTACCAGTTTACCACCCTGGTCGGGCACTGATGCTCTTGCCGAAACTATGTAGTCGTACTTGTCATTATTGTAAGCTGCAACGGTTACTCCCAAATCTTTAGTGATTTGAGATTTTACACCAATTTCATAACTCACCGTGCTTTCCGGTCGAATAACAGGGTTTCCTACCGTAGCCAATTGTGATCTATCTAGGTAATCGGGGTCGAGTCCTGCATAAATAAATCGAGGATGTGGCATTTGCATCGCGTGGCCATAATTGAAATACAAGACGTTATTATCAGTTACAGGAAACGACACATTTACTTTAGGCAATAGTCTGAATTGAAATTGTTTTCCGAATAATCGTGTGTTTACTTCTTCGTATTCCTCTCTCGATGATTCAGTTAGTGGTACTTCTGGGTTAAGGACAGCTGCGTCGAGTTGTTTTCCATAAGCCCAATAGTTGAATCGCATACCTAATGTTGCCGAAATTCCTTTGTAGCTTATTTTATTTTGCGCAAAGAAACCGCCTTCGGTAGGGTTGGCCAGCCAAATTTCTGAAGAGCTTCCCACAGAAACAGAAGGAGTACTTAGGGTATCGTTGATTTGAATAGGAGCACCTACCCATGGTCTATCCACATCGGCCCATTGGTATTCTTTTTCTTTATGTTCCCAGCCAAATTTGAATTCATGATGTTTGTTTTTTGGAAAATAACTTAAACTGACCCTTCCGGTATATTCTTGGGCATAATGATCGTGCCAGCGAGTCGCAATTCCATCATTATTTACAAATCCGTCGCCTGGAAGAATATAAACTGCTGGCGAATCGGGTAAGAATGTTTGAAGCGGGTTTGTAACAATAGATTGCGGGTCATAAATTTGGTCAACTGTTGGCTCTCTAAACGGGCGTCCGTTCGCATCTGCTCTTAGCCCTGTAAATAATCTACCCGCAGAAACTTTAATATTCCAGTTGTTATTTATGTAATGCTGGAAATTTAAAATCGTTAAGTTAGAGCGGTGTGTGTAGGTATTTGCATTGTCCGGTACTTGCGAAAATTTGTACTGCAGGCCCGGCGCGACAATTGCATCGAATCCTACTATTTGCAAACTTCTCGAATTCTGGTTAACCGCAATACTGTGTTGGTTGGTGAGCGTAATTTTAGTTCCTGGCTTAAACTCATAACTCAATTTAATCGTATTTGAGAATTTATTGTTTTGCCTTGGTGCAAAAAGGGAATCGTTTTCAAGGAAAAGAGAACTGTGTAATTGATCTGCTTGTACACGGTAATAATCGTCACTCAAAAACATGTTAGCACTTGTGAAAAAACGAAGTTTCTTTTTCGTGAAAGGGACAGAGCCTCCCATGGCAATATCCACTATGTCGGTATTCCACGCTGTACCGTCATTTATTCTACTTTGAACTAATGGGTTATTTGCATTGCCAATTGACCAATCCCCAAGGTTATCTCGTTGCCAACTTCCAGCGATTTCAAATTTTTCGCCTCCTTCCTTAATTTTTGTTGAAATAACACCTGCTGCACCTCCACCAAATTCAGCACCGGCACCACCTGTAATTAAAGAAACATCACTTACCGAAGAGCTTTGAACATCAACACCAAAACCAGTTCCTGAAAGAGGGTCTTGAGCGCTAATTCCATCAATGAGATACTGAGTCTCGTAATTTCTACCTCCTCGAATATTTATGCCGTCCATAGTTTGGTTAACTCCGGCTTGCATGTTCACAATTTCTTGAACGTTACGCACCGCCATTTGCTCAATATCCTCTGATGAAATATTGACCTCGGATGCGGCATCTTCTAAGTTAATTAGGTTTTTGTCACCCACTATAACAACTTCGTTCATTACCGTAGATCGAAGTGAAAGTTTAGAGTTAATGACTTTGGTGTCACCGGCTTTCAATGTTATTCCATTATATACTTTATCGGTATATCCGATATAGGAAAACTTAATAGAATAGTCTCCTGGTTTAATGTCTTTGATTATGTAATTACCGTCAATATCGCAAGAAACTCCGTTATAAGTTCCAACAATTACAACAGTGGCACCGATTAACGGTGTACCCGTTTCTTCATCAATTAGTTGCCCTTTTAGGGTTGCCGTTTCTTGACCTACCGTAATAAGCGTAAAGAGACTAATGAAAATAGATGTAAAAAGGGTTTTCATTACCAGTCGAATTCAACGTTTAGAACATGATTAAATAATGAATCTACTTTGCTATAATCTGCATTCATATCTGCCATACTAGCAGCGATGTAAACTTGGTAGGTGTTTCCGTTTGCTTCGTTTTGCTTTTTTATACCAACAGTGGTAGGGCCATTGTAACCAGAGGTTCCATCAAATCTACCTGCATAAATTTCTATTACATCAGATGTTTTTTCGAATGGTGAGGCAGTTGAGGGGAAACTAATTGTTCCTAAATCGGGATAACCAGCTTCTTTTGATGTCAACGTATTTGGGAATGGTTCTAATAATAGTGCTTTAGAGCTGTTGTCAATTCTTGCAATATTCAATAACGGGAAAAGATTAGAATTACTATCCAAGGGGTTTTCGAAGTACCCAATTATAAACGCTTTTTTCCCTTGATCAATAAACTCTTGAACGGATTCGGCTGCTGCTTCAAGAATTAGACTTTCTTTTTTTGTGTTGTCGTTTAGGTATGTTGTTTTATCAGAATAAATAAACAATTTATCGTACTGTAAGGCCATTAATGTGAAGGTTGGATTCCAAAATGTTGGTTGGCTAGCCCCGTCATTTGCTGTATAATCTATGTAATCAAATTGGGTGTAAACATTTGCAAGCCTTCCTTTATAGAAGTTGTTTCTATCTCTGTCTCCGCCAATAACTAACAGGTCCGACTTCTTGCCCTTAAAGTACAAGCCGGAAAGAGTGTCAAGCTCGCTGTAACTCAATGACAAATCATAGGAGCGAATAAAAATGGAGTTGGTGTCTTCCATTATAAGGCCACCGATTTCTCCTAACTTTTTGTCTGAAGTAGAATAAATATTTGCACCAGTTGCGCCATTTGCTTCTGGATTCGAAGGGGTTATCGAAATATTATCGAGGTTCTTGGGAAGGTCGAACCAAGCACCATCGTTAATTTTTATTTCATACCCTTTCAAATTATCCGCTCCATCTGGGTCATCTGCTTCCCAAAAAACAGTGGCCACTAACAAAGCCGTATCACTTGTAGATAGAGTTTTGTTGAGCGTGATATTTGGGGGTGTATTTTTTATTGGTACAGTTAATTTGGCTGGTGTGGGGTCTGTATTTCCATCGTTGTCAATAGCTCTGACCCAAAAATTGATATCAGCAGTGTCTTGACCTGCTTCAATAATAAACACAAAAGTACTGTCTGTATTTGTGGTGTAATTCCAGTTTTTTTCGTCTTTGCTATACTCGTATCCTTCTATATAACCATCAGAATCCAATCCAAACCAAGACAACCTGACTGTGGACTTTAGTCGTTGCTCTCCGCTTAAGTTGATTGCCTTTGGTGTAATAATGGTTTCCGGCGCACCGTTGCCAATTTTCTCACCTTTCTTACACGACAGTGCAACAAAAACTAAAGCAGTAAAGAAAAGGAAATGAGTCTTTTTCAAAATAATTACCCCTGCTGGTAGTGAACCAACAGGGGTTTATTTTCTTAGTGTTTAATAACTAGTTTTTCTCGTGCTACTACAGTGCCTTGAGCATCGGACAACGAAAGGATGTAAATTCCGTCATTCAAGCTGCTTACGTTCAGTTTGCCACTATTTGTATTTAGCTCAGTGCTCAAAACAATTTTTCCATTCAATCCAATAACATCTGCAGTAAGGTCAAGTCCGTTTGTGTTTACAAATACTACATCGCTAGAAGGATTCGGGTAAATAGATATTTCTTTCCCGTCATTGTATGTTGCAACAGATGTTACTTCTAAGTTTATGTTTATGAAGTCGTCATTATCTCGTGGCAACAATTTCATATTGCTAAAGCTGTATGTCATAACGCCAATTACAGTATCCATTTCAACTGTATCAGAAACAATAATCTTCTCAATCGGGTATGGCTCCTTAACTCTAAAACTAGAATTAACATAAGAAACGGCAGTAGAAGATTCAAATTCTCTTCCAGTTAGAACTCTTGCTCCACTAGCTGGGTCGTTTTTATCTCTTCCCACAAGCCATTCTGCAAAACTAGCCGGAGCATCTGCGTTGGTGTCAACCACAAATAATTTTCCACCAGGATTCACATAGCCGATAAGAACTGACTCGTAACGTTCGTTTCCTTCAAAAGAATAAGTAGATGCACTATCCGGTAAAATGTACAAGGGTTCAATGGTTCCTGTTCCATTTTTAGTCACATTTGAAACTGACATTACCGTTTTTCCAAAGTCCTCAGAAACTATTCCGGTAACATCCAATTTATCACCTCTTTCGAAAGTAGTACCTGCATTTTGCAATTCAATTCCAGACCAACCCGTTATGGCACTTTCATCTTGGATATGAATAATACTTAAATCACCTTCAGCACCAGAAGAAGTTACAACACCCGATACTGTAACTTCATTTCCAATGAAAATTGAGTTCCCGTTAGACCAAGGAGTGAATTGCAGGTCATATATAGTTGCACCGTTATCTCTCACTCTGTAGGCGTCTGATCCGGCAATTGGGTTTACATTAGGTACTGTAGTAACGTTAGCAGAGTCATCTTCAGCTGAAATGTAATATCTCACAAAAGTTCCATTCGCTTGACTAGGAATAGTTGCAGTGTAGTTGTTTGTTCCTGTAGCTTTTGTCATGGTAACTGACGTAAAGTTGATATCGTTGACATTAGTACCAGTATTGTAGAAAAGTGTTGCAGAAACAATAGATCCATCTAAGTCTATGATATCTGCAGAAACGATAACGCTTTCAGAAGACTTTGGTACTAACTTATCTCTTTTTTTATTGGTGATTTTTGGGGCTGACGGTCCATAGTTATAATGAGAGGGGGCGAAGGGGTGTAATTCGTAACCTCTACCTGTTTCACCAGCACAATTGTTTTTGCTGTGAATTATCATACCAGAAATGGATTTAAAATTGTCGCCAGATGTTGGAGCAGAAAACGTTCCAGGAGTATTGGTTACCGGATGAGTATATGCAGGAGTTCTTTGGGCAGTAAAATGATCACCAACATTGATTTGATTTCCAGCTTGATCTTGAACTGTAAATGCAACACGATTTCCACTAAATGGATCAACCGAAACAACATCTACATCTTCAAAGGTTACAAAAGCTCCTTCCCACTGTTCTCCAGTAGTTAGAACGTTGTTTTTAGCATTATCATTAAACACACCAACTGAAAGAACAGTATCCTCAATCGTAACACCTCTTTTGAAAACAGTAATGGCATCGTTAGATACATCTGGTTCCAATTGAGTTTCACCTCTATACTGACTTAGTTCACCTACTATTCGAACTGAATCTCCTTGTTTTAGGTTTCTGATACTTACACTGTACTGGGCATTAGGGTCACCTTGGCGCAATCTGATACCACCAAATGGCATTGGGGAATTGCTCATAGTAACATGTATGTTGTGACTTTGAGAACCGTAAGCGTCTCCGTCAACTGCGCAAATACCGTGAACAACAACTCGTTTGCCATCGTAACGAGACATGTCGTCACAGTTGCCAAGGTTTGCCTGAGAAACCCATTGAGCTGAGTCAATAGAAAGCGTGTCTAGTTGTGCATTCGAAAAGCCGAATGTCATTAGACTCATTGTAAGAAATAAAAAGTGTTTCATAAGTGTTGAATTTATTATTTAATAAGCGTGAATTTTCCTTTGTAAATTTTATTGGTATTTAAATCTTTGACAGAGAATAAATAAAGTCCTCTAGCAACGGCTTGTCCTTCGCTGCTAATAAGATCCCATCCATGTTCGCCTCCTGAAAAAACTGTATTTTCTTCATCCGAAAATTGAGAAAACCATTCTATATCTTCTCCTGAATAATTTTGATTATGTTCAAATTGGTCCACTAGATCACCAGCCATATTGAAGATACTTACAGTACACTTTTCTGGCAAGTTTGCAAAAATCAATTTCTTAGTAGTTTGTCGTGTGGTAAACCCTTCCCAAGCGGCCTCTAAATAATACGGATTTGGATAGGCGAACGGACCATCTTCTTTTGTGTTCTCGTTTGGTGGTGTACCCATGAATACCCTTTGCCCACTTGCCAATGGCGAAGATTCTAAAGATTCTAAATTTGCATTTTCATCACCCGAATCAAATGCGGTTACGGCACAGATATATTGCCATCCATTTTGCAGATTATTAATACTGTACTTGTACAAGTATAGATTTTCATCACCTTCGAATGTTATTGGTTCCGCCAATTTGATTTCATCAAAGCCAGTTTCAAAAAACAAACTATCGCCTTTTAAATCGAAAATCCCAACTTCTGTTAAGGCTTTCGCTGGTTCAACGTTCTGTTCTACATCAAATCCAAGTTTTGAGAGGTAAACACGATACCCTGCAAAGTCTTTCTTCAAGCTAATGGGGTCAATACTTTCTTCTGCATTGGAAGTCCAATATAAATCCACAGAACCATCTTTTGCAACAATTTTTGTTTGTGGCGAATTTGGCGGGGAAGGAAGAATATATCGGTCTAATACTCCATTTTCATTTCTATCTTCATCCGGACTCAAAATTCCATCACCGTTGATATCTTCACCAAGATAGGCAGTTTGCGCCCATTCGGCATTTGAAACTAGATTTTTTTGTTGGGTAGCATTATTATCCCCATTCGGGTTTCCATCCTCATTCTTTTTGGCACATAATATGGCAAATGCAATTTGAATAGATTCGCCCGGATTTAGTTCAGCAAAAGGGCCAACACTAACCATGTCTGAGCGGTTGCCTGGGTCGTTTACTATTTTGTTGATGTAAGTGCCATTGTGTTGATTGTTAGAGTCATTTTCTACCGACCAATCTTCACGGTAATTCAATCCATTGGTCATCTTTCTGTACTTCTGGGCATCGTCTCCGGGAGAAAAAAGCAACGGCAATGCTGTGTTTCCCCACGTCCAAACATTGTAATGATGCTTAAAATCTGGATTACTCTTAGGGTGTAAAAATTGGCCTTTGTATTCAGCGCCAAGGAATTTATGTCCAAAATAACTTTCTGTAAAACCGGCATCGCCATTGTTGTCATACGTATAAGAAAGTTGCAGCGAGTCGATATAGCCGTTTCCGCCTTTATTATAAAATGCTGTACCGCCTAGGCCTGCTGGTGTAACGTTTACATTTCGAATAACCGCATTCGCGAACATGCCAATATATACAGAGTCTAGTTCGTCTTCTCCTGTATTGGTAATGGTGTAGTTCAGAATTACGAAGAAATTACTAAAGGCATAGTTCCAGTTATACGTTTCCAAATGAACATCAAGTCCAAGTGGCTGTTCGTGATTGTTGACTCTAATTTCTGTGCCAGGTACCAGAATGTTTTTCTCAGAATAATCCAAAATGAAATCCTGATGAGAAATAGCACTAGGGTCATAAACTCTACTATTAAATAACGAACTTCTTTCTTTTATAGGGGCGTTTTGTTCAGCAGTAAATTCGTATCCACCAGTGCCTTCGGAATAACCTCTCGAATTGTCAAAAGCCGTAGAACTGACATTTGCAGAACCTCTCAAAGTTGCTCCTACCCATAGTCCAGCTTCAAACAAATGCTCCACACCTGAACTTTTAGGGTATCTACAAGATGGCACATCAGGGTAATTCCCCTTAAATGCATTTCCAAAAAGACCTACGTTATTTAAGGTGAGCGCAATTTCACTTTCTGAGGTAGTTCGTTCGGTTTGCGCAAAAGATGCAATCGAGAAAGAAAGGGTGAAAAGTGAGGCAAATATGTACTTAAGACCCTTCAAAGCTTATTTGATAATTATTTTATGATTAGTATAAATACCAGAATTCTTTTCCAGAATCTTAACTATATAAATACCAGCATTTAGTTCTTTTCCAGAGAATGCGTTTCCTGTTAATACTGGCGATGAAATTAACTTACCTTCAGTCGAAATCACCTCAATTAGGTAGTCCACATTTGTTGCTCTAGAAGCTATGTTGATGTTGCGCTCCGAATCAACCCAAACATTAGGTTTTACTATTTGGTTTACTTCATCTAGTGCGTTTGGGGCTTGACCAAACAAAACTTCAACATCCATAATAACAGGTAAATGGTCACTCATGTTATACATCGCACTGATAACTTCAGATGGCGCTGAATTATTTGTTGGAGTATCTAATCGTCCATTGAACCTGTTCCCGTCTTGACCCAATGCCTTATATGTTCCAGGAATATAAGTAACGCTTCCTCGACCTTCCATTATGAACTTTGAGGCAAGAATAAAATCAAAACGATCATCCATTCCACCGCTACTATGGCAGCCTTGACTAGTATGCGTGCTCTGAGTGTGCACATCAGCAAAAGAACTATTGTTTCCCCAACTTCCGACTCTATTTATTGGGTCATAAAAATTATAGGAAGCTGCAGTCCAATCGGTAAAATTTTCCCAGGCTTTTTCGGTGTGCGTGTATAGATTTAAATCGCCACTCAAAATGTAATTACCTGGATTATTGTTTGCCTCTAAATACTCCATAACACCAGCGGCAGCCACTTCTCTCTGTGCTTTGTTAGCAGTTCCGCTACTAGCTTTTAAATGCATGGTCAAGAAATTAGTTGAGGGTGTGTCAAGTTGAATGTGATTTTCGGAAAGATTGGTGGACAAAAATTGTAATTCGTACAAGTCAATGGCGCGAACTATACTTGTGCCATTGGATGCGGTTGTTATTTTTTCTTGCGAAGCCACTTTTACTTTGTTCGTGTTGTAAAACAGCATGTTGCAAATATTCTGAGAGCTGCCTACCTGAAGTGTGGTTAATTCATAAATACTATCAACAGTGTTTAAAACTAAATCTCTGATTCGCCTTGCGTAAACAGAATTACAACCCATTTCATTTATTGTAAATATGTCAGGTCTTACATGATTTACAATGGTTTTTAAGTAGGAATCTTTATTGTTTACACTATTATTATTGGCAGTGCAATTGGTCGTGGCTTCTCCGTAGTACAGCAGGTTGTAGTGCATTATTCTCACTGTATCCTTTACTTGAGCTAAGGTAGAAAACCCACTCAAAAAGAACAATAAAATAAAAGCGAACTTAATTCTTTTCACTACTTAATTTTTTACTTAAAGCGCCTGCAAATCTAAAGGGTTTTTTAATGCTTGCTAAAGTTATTTATTAACTAAATATTATCATGTTCAACAGTTGAAAATACGGTTTAACAAATCTTTCTTGAACTTCCCAACAATACTATTGTAAGCATAATTTATATTCGTGCATTCTAAAGAAAAAAAGTGTCAGATTCAGTAGTCATAATACCCACTTACAATGAAATCGGAAACGTAGAAAAAATGATACGTACCGTTTTTGGGTTACCGCAAGAATTTGATGTTTTGATAGTTGACGATGGTTCTCCAGATGGGACCGCAGCAAAAGTCAAGGAACTTCAACAAGAATTTGGCTCCAAATTGTTACTAACTGAAAGAGAAGGAAAACAAGGGTTGGGCACTGCGTACATCCATGGATTTGGTATCGCTTTGGAAAAAGGATTCGAGTACATTTTTGAAATGGATTGCGATTTTTCTCACGACCCAAACGACTTGATGCGGCTATACGAAGCTTGCGCTAAAAATGGTGCAGACATGAGCGTGGGTTCTCGCTACGTTTCTGGTGGAAAAGTCAAGAATTGGCCCTTAGGTAGGATACTAATGTCATACTTTGCCTCGGTGTATGTTCGCTTGATTCTGTGGTTTAATGTTCGTGATACCACAGCAGGTTTTGTTTGTTACAGAAGAAAAGTTTTGGAGCAAATAGATTTGGTAGGGATTCGTTTTGTTGGATATGCCTTTCAAATTGAAATGAAATATACGGTACATCGAAATGGATTTAAAATCGAAGAAGTACCAATAACCTTTATCGATCGAGTAATAGGTGAGTCTAAAATGAGCTCACGTATTTTTAAAGAGGCACTGTTTGGTGTGCTCATTATGAAAGGAAAACGCGTTTAACATGTCGTATTTATTGAAAAACGCTTCCATTGTTAACGAAGGAAGCATTTTTGTTGGTGATGTCAGAATTGAAAATGACATCATAAAAACCATATCAAAACAAGGTTTGCAACCTGAAAATGGGGAAGAGGTAATTGATTTAACTGGTAAACACCTACTGCCGGGTTTAATAGACGATCAAGTTCATTTTAGAGAGCCAGGGCTGACTCACAAAGCGGAAATTTATACGGAATCGAGAGCTGCTGTAGCGGGAGGAATCACTTCTTTTATGGAAATGCCGAATACAGTGCCCAATGCGTTGACCCAGGAATTATTACAGGATAAATACGATATTGCTGCCGAACGTTCGATTGCTAACTATTCATTTTACATGGGAGCTAGTAATGACAACATGGATGAGGTGCTTAAAACCGATCCCAAAATGGTTTGCGGCGTAAAGGTGTTTATGGGCTCGAGTACTGGCAATATGTTGGTGGATAACGAAACGGCTTTGCGAACTCTTTTCGGGAAGTGTAAAATGCTCATAGCAACCCACTGTGAGGATGAAGATACCATTCGTGCAAATTCGTCTGCTTTCAAAGAGAAGTATGGAAATGAAGTTGCTTTTAGCATGCATCCAGAAATTCGTTCGGAAAAAGCTTGTTATTTGTCCAGTTCATTTGCTGTAGGATTAGCAAAAGAATACAACACGCGATTGCACATCTTACACATTAGCACGGCCAAAGAATTATCTCTTTTTGAAAACTCCTTGCCTCTAAAAGAAAAGAGAATAACAGCAGAGGCATGCGTCCACCACTTGTGGTTCGATCAAAGTCAGTATGATGAAAAAGGCGCTTTAATTAAATGGAATCCAGCGGTGAAATCTGCTGAAGATAGAGATGCTATTTTTCAAGCGGTTTTGGATAATAAAATTGATGTAATTGCCACAGATCATGCACCCCACACATTAAAAGAAAAAAGTTTGGATTATTGGCGAGCACCTTCGGGTGGCCCACTGGTTCAACATGCTTTAGTTTCCATGCTAGAACATTATCATAATGGTAAAATTAGTTTGGAGAGAATTGTAGAAAAAATGTGTCATGCACCTGCAGATATGTTTGCTGTGGAAGGTCGCGGATATTTGAGAGAAGGGTTTAAAGCAGATTTGGCTATTGTTGATTTGAGTAGCGATTGGCAAGTCGAAAAAGAAAATATTCTTTACAAATGCGGCTGGAGTCCTTTTGAAGGAACAACTTTTAAATCTCAGGTTCAGAAAACATTTGTGAATGGTAATTTGGTTTACGATTTAAAATCAAATCCGTTAGATTCGATTAACGAAGTGGCAAATGGCCAGCGACTAACATTTGAAAGATAAAATGTCAAGAATATTCAGTTTTTGTCTGTTGATTTGCACCTTGTTTGTTTTTGGGTGTAACTCTATTGAACCTAAAATTGAGAGTGAACCGCCAATTGATTTAATTGAAAAAGAGCACATGGTAGAGTTGATGTACGAAATTCAGCTCATCCAAGCCGCCTACAAAGGGCGATCTCATAATGATACCATAGCAACTGAAAAACGAAATGCCAGAATGATTCAATTGTTGTCTTCAAAGAATTTGACTCAAGAAACTTTCGAAGCCAGTGTCAATTACTACCATGAATCGCCCGACGATATGGAGGAAATTTACGAGTCTGTTATTACCAAACTCAATCTTAAAATTGCACAGCTAGAAGAAAAAATCGATTAGTTTTTTTCGGCTAGAAAAATCTTGCAGGTGTCCTTTATACTTTTCTCAACTGGCATAAACTCATACCCCAAGGCCTGTTTTATTTTTTCGTTAGAATACACTTGAGTTGAGTTTGCAGACCGAGAAGAATCTCGAGTAATCAACGGTTTTTTACCTCCAATAACTGCCCATATTTCCGAAAATAGTCCAGCCAAATAACCCATAACTGGCGTGGCTAAGTATTTTGCTTTTCGTCTGTTCAGGTATATAGCAATGGAATCTAAAACAGACCTAAACGATAGGTTTTCGGAGAACACTAAAAAGCGATCATTCTTTATGTCGCTAGTTGCTAAATGAATTGCAATATTGGCGACATCGCGCACATCTACAAACGCGTTGCCTCCTGTAGTATAAAATTGTAAACCGCTATAAACCGTGTTGAACATTCTGGTGCTGCTCGTTCCCCATTTTCCTGGCCCAAGAATTACTGCTGGATTTAGAAGGACAGCAGATAATCCTTCTTCAATTCCTCTCCACACTTCACGCTCAGCATAATGTTTCGAGAAGCTATAAACGCCATTTTTATTATCTGGGTCCCATTCGCAGGTTTCGTCAATAACCTTCTTCTTGGGTTGTTTTCCAATCGCAGCGGTTGAACTTAAATAAACAAACTTCTTGGGTCTTACATCCAAAGCAGCATCAATCATGTTTGCAGTTCCTTCAATATTGGTTTGAATCAGTTCTCGACGGTCGTTGCTGTCAAAAGAAACCAAGGCGGCACAGTGATACACTATTGTCGCACCTTCCATTATTTTTATGAGTTGATTGGTTTCTTTCAAGCTTCCCACAACCCATTTTATATTTTCAAATAGCGCAGAAGAGTCGTTTCTTTCAAACAGTTTTTTTACAGAAGATACATCTGAATTTGGTCTTATCAGAGCAGTTATTTCTTGCTTTGATTGCGCCAAATTGAGTAGAATATGACTACCCACTAATCCAGTACCTCCTGTTACAAAATTCACCCTTCAAATTTAGATTAACCGATGAAATGAAGCATCCATAAAGAGACAATCCATGTTAAGGATAGTTGTTTGGAATTAGTGACGATGTCATTACCAATAATTCTTTTCATTTCTATCTTTGCCGCCCCAAATAAGGTAGTATGAATTTTATTGAAGAACTTAGATGGAGAGGAATGCTCCACGATATAATGCCAGGAACTGAAGAAGCTTTGACCAAAGAAAAAGTGGCTGGGTATATTGGGTTTGACCCAACAGCAGACAGTCTGCACATTGGTTCATTGGTTCAAATAATGATTCTACTTCATTTTCAAAGAGCTGGCCACAAGCCAATTGCATTGATTGGTGGAGCTACCGGTATGGTGGGCGACCCTTCTGGTAAATCAAAAGAAAGAAATCTGCTTAACAAAGCTGAAATCGATAAAAACATGGCTGGAATTCAAGTTCAGCTAGAGAAAATCCTTGATTTTAGTACTACAACCGAGAACCACGCAGAATTGGTCAATAATTACGATTGGTTTGATGGATTTTCTTTCATTGACTTTATTAGAGATGTAGGAAAACACATTTCAATAAATTACATGCTGGCCAAGGATGCTGTAAAAAGTAGAATGGAAACAGGACTTTCTTTTACTGAGTTTTCGTACCCACTTATTCAGGGCTATGATTTTTTTGTATTGAACCGAGACAAAAATTGTAGAATTCAACTAGGTGGTTCTGATCAATGGGGGAACATTGTAACCGGAACAGAACTCATTCGACGATTGGGGGGTACAGAAGCATACGCAGCAACAACTCCATTGATTACAAAAGCCGATGGTTCTAAATTTGGAAAAACCGAGGGAGGTAATGTTTGGCTGGATAGAAAAAGAACTTCACCATACAAGTTTTACCAGTACTGGATTAATGCTTCGGATGAAGATGCGGAGAAATACATTAAAATATTTACGCTGAAACCAAAGGAGGAGATTGATGAGTTGATAAAAAAGCATCAAGAGGAACCTCATTTGCGTTTACTCCAAAAAGAATTGGCGCGCGACATTACGATTCGTGTGCACTCTGAAGAAGATTTGGAAACAGCAATTGAAGCTTCAAATATTTTATTCGGAAAATCAACGTCAGCTTCTTTGGCTAAGCTGAGCGAAGAAGATTTTCTGGCTGTTTTTGATGGAGTACCACAGTCAGAGGTCTCTTTCAGTAAATTGGACGGTGGTGAGCTGTTGTTGTCGGAGATAGCGGTTGCAGAAACAGGTTTTTTACCTTCAAATGGAGAGTTCAGACGAGCATTAAAAGAAAACTCTTTCAGCTTGAATAAAGACAAAGTTTCAGATGACATACCTATTTCTAAAGATCATTTAGTGGCCGGAAAATATTTGTTGTTGCAACGAGGAAAGAAGAAGTATTTTATTGCAAAATTTGCTTAAAATTACTGCACCATAAGGTTGCAGCCTCGCGTTTCGCTATCGTCAAAGCGACCTAAAATCTCGAACGAATTGTCTCTGTAAACTCTGCCTAAATCCTGCGTTTGAATAAATGCGCAAGACTTCCAATTGGAGAGGTCGATAATGTTTATACCACCAGTTTTTCCTGTTTTTTCATAGGTAAAGGGATCTGAAGTTTGACGCGTTAAAACTCTCATCCATGAAGGAGAAGTGTAAATGCCGTTTCCTTTTGAGTAGGCTTGGGATAACAATTCAGTCATGCCATATTCCGAATGAATTCGTTCAACCGAAAAAGCGGATTTAAGTATTTCGTGAACTTCTTCTCTAATCATTTCTTTACGACGGCCTTTCATTCCACCTGTTTCCATGATAACTGTGTCATTAAGTGGTATTGGAGTTTGCTCTGCAAAATCCAATAAACTATAGGTGACTCCAATCAATAGCGTTTTTCCATCAAAAGGTTTGTTTAGTTCTTGGACAAGGTTCTCTTTGTGATTCAAGTAGAAATCGCCGTGATTTCCGCATGAACTGATAAAGTGCTCCACCATATCAATTAAGGAAGAGCCTTCTCGCTCAAGGTAACTCGGTAGCAAAGCTAAAACCCTGAAATCCTTTAAAGAACCGTACTGAAGTTCAAATGCTGTTGTACAAACTGTTAAGTACCAATCCTTGGAATGAATGTGGTGCAGGCTAGGCGTACTTCCGGTTGTGCCAGAACTTGAGAAAATGGATTCGGCTTCGAAATCAGTGGTCTTTACTGTGTGAGATTTGAAAAACTGAATAGGTAAAAAAGGAATTTCATCAATTTGTGTAGGTTTTTTTCCCTTTAGAACAAGGTCACAGTAATTTCTATATAAACCATTGTTTTTATATTGATAATTAAAAAGTTTTATCGCAATTTTTTCAAAGTCATCTTCCGTACGTATTGAAAATATTGAAGACGAGTCGAAAGTCATATTCTGCTATTCAGAGCAATTGTTGACTTGGTGGAGCTATATGCGAGCTCTGTTTGTTGGGGGAGTTGCCAAGAGGTCATCCTCCGAAACGGTATTGTTAAGCAATTCGCCGTCTTTGTTTTTAAAAACGACCTCATATTGCTTCACCTTTTTCTTATATACCTGTTTTTCGATAAGCATAGGCATGTGGTCTGCCTTGAAATAGACAATTTCACCAACTTCGTAAGCAAACTCTTCCCCTTCAGGTAATCCACCCATCAAGGAACAGCCCGAAAATATCACAAACCCAACTATAATAAAAATAGTTCTATGTACTTGTTTCATAATGATATAGCAAAATATGCTTACCAAGCAAAAGTAAACAATACGTCTTTTGTATTAGCGTTTTTAATACCTATTATTAACAATGAGAAATGGGATAGGATTTCTAACTTTGTTAGCGTTCAAATGAAAAATGTTGCTTTTATAATTTGTTGGCTAGTTGCAATTCTCGGTTGTACAAAAGAATCATGCGATGAAATTGTACCTGCAATTTCTTTAACGAGTGCAGATCGAACCACTACCAATACCATTGTAAAAATTCAAGTTCGAGATTGTGATGGCGATTTTGGTTTGGAAGCAACAGATACGGCTGGTAATAACCGATACAACGCATTTGTAGATATTCGCCCGTTTTTGAATGGAGAATGGGCAAAGAATACCGTAAATTATATCGATTCTACAATAATTACCAAATTGGATAAAGACCAACAAGTAATACCAATAGACACTATTTACGATACGCTAAATTTCTACTACCGTGTCCCTTATGTAGATAACAATAGTCTTTCGGATGTTTACGATGCCGAAATAGAGCTGGATGTTATTGCGTCAGATTTTGGTTACGACACATTTAGAATGGAAATAAAAATTCGTGATCAAAGCTTCCATGAATCCAATACGGTTGTAACCGACCAAATGATCGTATGTTCAGAGTAATTCTGGGTTCATTAACAACTCATTGATAAATCGAATATTTTCTTGCGAACATTCAGTGGCTTGTCATTAGAAAATATTTTAGTTTAGAACACTGTAAACAATTTCGATATATGATTGAGTTAGATGGTCTTTCGGAAAATGAAGTAATTGCTTCAAGGGAGAAACATGGCTCAAATTCGCTTACAGAACAAGCTTCCGTTACCTTTTGGGATAAACTTGCTGAAAACGCTAAAGACCCAATGATTTTGATTTTAATAGTGGCTTTGGTGGTCGTTATTTTCTTGTCATTCATGGGTTATACCGAATGGTATGAGGGTGTAGGAATTGCTGTGGCAGTTGCCCTCGCCACGTTAGTCGCCACTTTTTCGGAGTTTAAGAATGAGCAAACATTTCAAAAATTACAGGAAGAAGCATCTAAGATATTCTTGAATGTATTCAGAAGTGGTGAACTGCGATTAATACCTATTGATGAAATTGTAGTTAGTGATTACGTATTTCTCCAGCCCGGAGATAAAATTCCAGCCGATGGAAGTGTTTTTCATGGCAAACTTAAAATTAACCAAGCTATGCTGAATGGTGAGGCTGAGCCTGTTTCAAAAATAGAAGGAAGCGCTGACTTAAAAAACTTAAACGATAACCACGGTTTGTACCGAGGAACTATAGTTGAAGACGGGGAAGGAGTGATGCAAGTAGGTGTTATTGGTGATCAAACTCATTTCGGTAAACTGGCCAAAGCACTAAAATCCGAGGATAGAATAGGGCCGCTTCGTGTGAAACTTTCGACCCTTGCTGACCAAATTGCCAAATTTGGGTACATAGGTGCTCCCTTAATTGCATTTGCATTTATGTTCAAGATTATTGCCATTGATTATCAATTTGATTTTACCGCGTATTTCGCACAAGATTGGCACGCTTACCTCAATGATATTATGACCGCATTGATTCTTGCGGTAATTATTGTGGTGGTGGTAGTCCCTGAAGGATTGCCCATGATGATTGCTATCGTTCTAGCCCAAAACATGCAAAAACTGTTGAAAAGCAAGGTGTTGGTTCGTCAGTTATTAGGAATAGAAACCGCCGGTTCACTAAACTTATTGTTCAGTGACAAAACTGGAACTATCACGAAAGGTCAATTAGAAGCTGTTGGTTTTTTAGGAATTGATGAGACCGAAGCAAACAACACTCATGAATTTCCTCGTATTGATGAGGTTCCGGTTGAAATTACAGAAACCCTCAACATGGCAATTAGGGAAAATACTTCGGCCATTGTTAATCGAAAAGCCAAAAACGAAAACGAGAGAATTCTAGGAGGTAATTCTACAGAACGTGCTTTGTTGAAATTCGTAAAGGCCGATCAAGTAGAGTTCAAGTCTCCAGTTGCTGAAATTAGAGCTCAAATTTTGTTTTCATCGGCTAGGAAATACAGTGCCTCAGAGGTTGTGCTGAAATCAGGAAAAACGGTAACTTTAATTAAAGGTGCTGCTGAGAGAATTCTTGAAAATTGTACATACTACACTGATTTACATGGAACTAGGAAGGAACTCACAAAACCGTTACTCGATAGTTTAACCAGTCAGCTAGACCGAAAGGCGGACGATGGTGTACGGTTGATAGGAATAGCCACAACCACAAAACCTGCTACCGAGGACAGTATTCCCGAAGAAATGTCCTTGTTAGGTTTTAGCTTAATTCGGGATGAGATTCGCCCAGAAGCCAATGCAGCAATTCATGAGTTACAGTCTGCGGGAATTCAAACCGTAATGTGCACAGGAGACCGTCATGGAACTGCCATTGCAATCGCAAAGGAATGTGGACTCATTGATATTGAAGATTATGTGGCCATTACATCCACCGAATTGGGTGAAATGTCTGATGAAGAATTAAAAGGAATTATTCCAAAATTGAGAGTGATTTCACGATGCTTGCCGAGCGATAAAACAAGATTGGTGAATGTTAGTCAGTCTTTAGGGCTTGTAGTTGGAATGACTGGTGATGGAGTGAACGATAGCCCAGCACTAAGTAAATCTGATGTGGGTTTTGCACTCGGCAGTGGCACGGAGGTCGCCAAAGAAGCATCTGATATTGTTGTATTGGACGATAATATTCAATCGATTGCCAATGCAGTTCATTACGGAAGAACTATTTATAGATCGGTTCAGAAGTTTATTACATTCCAATTATCTGTAAATGTTAGTGCCATTTTCTTAGCTTTCATAGGACCGTTTTTCGGTTTTGAATTACCGCTTACCATGATTCAATTGCTCTGGATAAATTTAATTATGGACACATTGGCGGCACTAGCATTTAGCGGTGAACCTCCATTAAACAAACACATGGAAGAACGCCCAAAATCAAGAGATGAAGGTATCATTACAAAAGAAATGTGGAGTTCTATATTGTTTAATGGAATGTACATTGGGTTACTTTGCTTGGCTTTTTTGACTTTGCCTTTCTTCAAAAATTTATTTACTCGAATGGACAACCCAAACGGTGAAACAATAATTTTTCTGACAGCATTTTTTTCATTGTTCGTTTTACTCAATAACTTCAATAAGTTTAATGTGAGAGTGGAGGAGTTAAACCTGCTTCATCATGTTTCTGAAAACAAAGGATTTTTGCAAGTAATTGCGTCCATTTTTCTTGTGCAATTTATTTTAACTGAAGTTGGAGGAGAAATGTTCAGGACAGTGCCTATGACTATTGTTGAATGGATATGGGTTCTTCTGCTTGCGTTTTCTATTATTCCTTTTGATTTAGCTCGAAAAGCGCTACTTACAAAAGGTAGATAAACTAAACAACTTCAGCAACCACAAAGGTGCTTCCTCCAATAAAAATAACATCCTCACTTTCCGCATTTTCTTTTGCTTTTGAAAGTGCTTTTTGGACAGAATCGAAAGAATGAAACCTTAGATTCTGGGTTTTAGCAATGTCTGTAAGTGTTTCTAGTTTCAGTCTTCTTGGAATAGCAGGTTCGCATAAATAGTACGTCGCATTTTTTGGAAACAACGCTAGAATATTAGCCACATCTTTATCGTTCACAAACCCTAAAACCAAATGCAGTTTATTTTTTGGAGTTTCGTCAAGTTGTTTCAGTACATAACCTAATCCTTCTTTATTATGCGCGGTATCGCAAATGGTTTTGGGGCTTTCACTTAACACCTGCCAGCGACCAAGTAGTCCGGTGGTTTTAACCACATTTTTTAGCCCAGATTCAATGTGTAGCTTTGATATTGTAAACCCATTTTCCTTTAAGTAAGGAATGAGCGCCAATACTCCACACTGATTGATCTTTTGATAGGAGCCTAGCAAATCGGATGCATAGGTTTTTTGAACAGTTTGGTCCGCAAATTTAATTTCCGTGTTTTGTTCTTTGGCTTTAGCCAGAAATATTGGTGAAGTTTCTGATTGAGTTTCACTAATTACTATTGGTGTATTTGGTTTTATAATTCCCGCTTTTTCCGAAGCAATTTTGGGTTTTGTGTCACCTAAAAATTGTTGGTGGTCTATACCAATGTTTGTAATAAGGCAGGCTAATGGTGAAATAATATTGGTAGAGTCCAACCGACCACCAAGTCCTACTTCAATAATTCCAATATCAACTTTTTCACTTCTAAAATAATCGAAACATAGCCCGACCGTCCATTCAAAGAATGAAAGGTGCCAATTGGCAAAAGTGTCTTTGTGTTCTGCTACAAATCGCGTCACATATTCTCGTGGAATATTTTCACCGTTAATTTTTATACGTTCTCTAAAATCTTTTAGGTGTGGCGAAGTGTATAGTCCAACCTTATACCCCGCTTCTTGAAGAATGGAGGCCAGCATGTGAGACGAACTTCCCTTTCCGTTTGTGCCGCCAATATGCACCGATTTAAACGATTGGTGAGGGTGATTTAAATATTGGTCGAGCTTTAAGGTGTTATCGAGGTTTGCTTTGTATGCTGCTTTGCCTTCACGTTGGTAGATCGGTAATTGAGAAAAAAGGTAGTCTAGCGTCTCTTCGTAATTCATCGAAGTAGAAACTAGTTCAGCTCAAAGTGATAAGTAATGCTCCCTACTTGAATCTCCTTAGCTTTTGTGTCTGGTTGCCATTTGGTTTTCAAAGCAGCTTCTTTTGCTTTATTCACAAGGCAAGGCGCTGGATTCGTGCTTCCTTTAACTTGAAGTTTTGCGTTTATAGTTTTACCGGTTTGGTTCACAAAGATTTGTATCACAACAATACCGTATTCATCACATACATAATCGGGTTTAATTTTTTCAATAGCATTTCGGTCTCCCAAGTTATAGTTGCCACCGCCTGAGCCGCCATTGCCTTCAGTATATGAATTACCGTCTTTAGAACCGCCTTCCTTACCTTTGTCTCCTATTTTGTCTTTGTCGTCACCTTCAGAGCCGCCTTTTTCAAATGCACCTTCCAGTGCTTTCTTCAGTCTTTCATCAACGGTTTGCTCTTTTACTACGGGTTCTTTTTCAGCTTCTTTATCTGGTTTAATGGGGTTTTCGGTAGGTGTCTTCTCGGGCGTTTTTTCTGGGTCTTTCTTTGGAGGAACCTCAATTGCATCTACTTGGTCTTGAGTCATTTCTTGAATATCAGCCGATTCTGTTGGAGAAGGTTGAGTATTTGCACTTTCCTCAGTAACTTCATTTACAGTTTCTCCTACTTGGTCAGGTTGCACTTCGCCGCTTCCTTCAGCTGTTGAACCTAAATTGAGTAACATTCCCGATTCTGGCCGTGGAATAGGATAAGTAAGACCATAAATGGCAAAAAGAATAAGAATGACTAAATGGATGACTATAGTTCCAACTAACCCTCTTTTTTTATCTTTTGTATCAAAGTATCCCATTTATTTTGCACGAGTGGCAAGCACCAATTCAAACTTATTTCTATTAGCAATATCCATTACTTTAACTGCATGCTCCAACGCCACGGACTGATCACAATGCAACACAATCCCTGGTTTTTCAGCTTGCCCAACAGCATTAATTATGCCGCTTTCTAACGCCTCACCAGCAACAATATTTCCGTTAACGGCATATTCAAGATTGGTATTGATTGAAACAGATACCGTTTGAGGTGAGGTTGTTTTAGCTGCACTTTTTGGCAATAACACCTTTAGAGCATTAGGGCTAACCATTGTAGATACAATGATGAAGAAAATCAATAAAAGAAAAACAATGTCAGTCATTGAAGACATTGAAAAACTCACACTTACCTTATTTCTTGATCCTATCGCCATGTTGCGTGTATTAACTTGTTAATCAGTAATTTATTTTACAGGCTCTTGCAGTAAGTCCATGAATTCAATTGAGGTTGCTTCCATTTTATGCACCACCTTATCCACTTTGGCAACTAACATGTTGTAACCAACATAAGCGATTATTCCAATGACCAAACCTGCAGCGGTGGTAACCATTGCTTGCATAATTCCACCTGAAAGGTTCGAAATTTCTACGCTATTTCCAGCGGAGTACATCTCGTGGAATGTGTTAATCATACCTATCACAGTTCCTAAGAAACCAATCATTGGTGCGGCTCCAGCAATTGTAGCTAACGTAGAAAGTGATTTTTCTAGGTTGTAAATTTCAAGTTTACCAACATTTTCAACTGCTGCTGAAATATCACCGAGTGGCTTACCGATTCTGTTCACCCCTTTCAATAACATTCTCGCAAATGGAGTAGGGGTCTTTTTACATAAATCTTGTGCTGCCTGCATTTTACCATCATGAATAAAGTCTTTCATTTTATTCATGAACGCAGGGTCTAAAGACTGGGCTTTTTGGATAGCTAAAAACCGCTCGATAAAAATATAAATGGCAACAATTGACAAAATGCCCAGAGGACCCATAATATACCAACCACCGCCTGCTATTAAATCGAGAACAGATAGTGTTCCTTCGGTTGGCATTCCTTCAGCTCCTGCAGCTGCGCTTGCTGTGTCTGATGCTACGGTTACTTGTAAGAAAAACGGTTTAATCATAATCTTTGTAATTAAGTTTTTAGCCTAACTAGCAAAGATGAAGGATTGACTATCCAGAAGTTCTGTGAGAATTATTTTATTCTCACATTAAAGTGTTAATTGTTGAGTCTGCTTTTTAACCTCTAAAGGCCGATAAAATAATAGGCACCTGCACCTGCCAAATAACCGACGAGTGCCAGCCAAGAAATGTTTTTAAGGTACCAGAAAAATGGAATACGCTCCATACCCATTGCCACAACTCCAGCAGCAGAACCAATAATGAGCATACTACCACCTGTACCGGCGGCATAGGCGATAAAATGCCAAATAGGGTCATCCATCGGAAAAGTGGTCATGTTAAACATTCCCATACTTGCCGCAACCAATGGTACGTTATCAATAATGGCAGAACTTACACCAAGAAGCATAACAAATACATTGTTATTCATGGTGGACTGAACGCTTTCGCCAAACATGAAAACCATTCCAAGAGATTCGAGAGCGGCAACGGTCATCAATATTCCTAAGAAAAACAAGATGGATGGCATTTCAATTTTGGATAACGCCTTGAAAGTAGGGCTTTCAGCGTGCTCGCCTTCTTGAGTCCCTATGGTGTTCATACTAAATCCGGTATTACTAATTATCTCTGCAATTAAAACAATAATTGAAAGTGATAGCATCATTCCCATGTAAGGGGGGAGGTGTGTGACGGTTTTGAAAATGGGAACAAAAATGATCATTCCAAGTCCGGTGTATAACATAATTGGACCCTTAGGGTTTTGCTTTTGCTCGGTATTATCGACTTCAAATTTACCTCTAAATGCAGGCATGAACCCGGCTAGAAACGTAGGTACGACCATACAAAGTAAAGAAGGAATTATCAATAATTGAAATAATTTTATTGAGGATACTTTGTTACCCATCCAAAGCATTGTAGTCGTAACGTCACCAATAGGCGACCATGCACCACCTGCATTTGCAGCAATAATGATAAGACCGGCATACCAAATTCTATCGCTGTTTTTCGAAAGAAGCTTTCGAAGTATGGTGATAAGTACAATTGTTGCGGTTAGGTTGTCAATAATTGCGGAAAGGATGAAGGCAAGAATCGCCATTATCCAAAGCAGCGTTTTTTTATTGTTGGTTTTTATAAATCGCTTTATGGTAGAAAAACCATCAAAATGGTCAATTATTTCCACTATTGTCATTGCGCCGATGAGGAAAATCAGAATCTCACACGTTTTGCCAAAATGGTGCAAAAGTGTTTCTTCCATCAAGTGCATTCTGTCAAGGTGTCCTAATGTATTGTAATCGATTGTCCCATTAGAACCATCCATCAAATGATGAGTCATAGGGTCAAACCAAGACGAAAAACCATCTAGGCCAAATGCAATACATGCCCAGGCTAAACCTGTCATCATTAATGCTGGAGCAACCTTATCAATTTTTGTAGTATGCTCTAAGGTGATACCTAAATACCCAAGAATAAAAATGACGACAATAGCAATTTCCATGATGTAAAGTATCTAGTATTTATTAAACCAGTTGATTCAATGCGATTTCAAATGCAGTTTTTGCGATTCCAGTTTTTGAGCTGTTTTTAGCGTGCGATTTTTCTATAGCTCCTTTAATTATTGAAGAAGTATCGTTGAAAATTGCTTGATCACTCATATCCACATGGTCTTGTTGCATGAGGTAACAAAACACTCTTGCCATACCACAGTTAGAAATAAAATCTGGAACAACAGAAATGTGATTATCTGCATAATCTGCTATCGAACCAAAGAAAATTTCTGGATCGGCAAAAGGAACGTTTGCACCTGCTGCAATAACTTCCATGCCGTTGGCCTTCATTCTGTCAACTTGGTCTTGGGTAATTAGACGAGAAGCGGCACAAGGAATAAACACCTCAGCTTTCAAGTCCCATATTTTGGAATTCACTTCGTCGAAAGTTAACATGTTGTCAGCTACCAATTTGTTGCCTTCTTTTTTGTTGAATAGTTCGGTGATTTCTTCGAATGAGAACCCATCTTCTTTTATCAATCCTCCAACACGGTCAATAATTCCAACAACTTTAGCTCCGCTTTGCGCAAGGTAAAAAGCACCTGCGGAACCAACGTTTCCCCAACCTTGAACAATGACACGTTTGCCTTCCAAGTTCCCGCCGTACACATCGTAATAATGTTTTACTGATTCAGCAACGCCGTAACCAGTAATCATATCAGCCACAACATACTTTCTGCTAACATCTGGAGAGAAGCTAATGTCTTCAATTTCTTTAAGAACGCCTCTTCTAAGTTGTCCTATTCTATTAATTTTTTGCGGTTCGGTGGGTTGAAAGTGTCCGTTAAATACACCTTCTTGAGGGTGCCAAACACCACAATCCTCGGTCATTGGAATTACTTCATGAATTTCATCTACGTTCAAATCTCCACCAGTACCGTAGTAGTTCTTTAGTAAAGGTGCAACAGCCTTGTACCACCTTCTAAGCACACCTTCTTTTCGTGGGTCATTTGGGTCGAAGTTAATTCCAGATTTTGCTCCTCCAATAGCAGGGCCAGCAACCGTAAATTTTACTTCCATGGTTTTGGCTAATGATTCCACTTCACGCTTATCCAAACCAACTCTCATACGAGTTCCACCACCAGCAGCGCCACCTCTAAGCGAGTTAATTACAACCCAACCGTGTGCTTCTGTTTCGGCATCTTGCCATTCAAATACTATTTCTGGTGTTTTGTTTTCAAACTTGTGAAGTAAATCTTTCATGCTCAGAATATTTTGCGCAAATGTAATTGTTTGGGGCTTCTTTTTGGGGAGTGAAGATGGTTTTTTGAGGTTGGTTTTAAACGTTTATTTACCATGTAGGTCTCCGCTAGAGTGATCTTTCGTTGCACCAGTTACAGAAGATAAAATATTCACTTCTCCGTGGTATCTCAATAAACCTAAAAAGGCAAAAACTAAGGCTTCTTTGTATTCAATAAGTTCATTGCTCGGAATAACAATTTGAGCCGCAGGATTGTAATGCTGTATTCTTTCCATTAAAAATGTATTGTAGGTTCCTCCTCCGGTGAACAGCGACATAGCATTAGTCGGTAAACTTTCCGCAATTTGAATTGCCGCGTGTTCGGTAAAAGTTGCAATTTTTTCTTCAATAGAGATTGTATAGCGGTTCAATATTGGCCAAATATTTTCATTGACCCATTCTCGAGCAAGACTCTTGGGCGGATTCTTTTCGTAAAATTTAATACTGTTTAGTTCATTAAGAAGAGGTAAATGGATTGCATGGGTCCGTGCAATGTTTCCCTCGTTGTCGTACTCTGTATTAATTTCATTGCAGAGTGAATTTAAGACATAATTGGCAGGGCAAATGTCCCACGCGGCAATTCCAAATTCTGATTTCTTAGAGAGATTAGCAAATCCTCCTACGTTAATGCAGCATGGAAAATCCTTGAACAATAATTGATCGCCGATTGGTACTAAAGGAGCGCCTTGACCGCCAAGTAAAACATCGGCTTGTCTGAAGTTGGAAACTGTATCGATATTCAACTCCTTAGCGATTATTGCACCATTTCCAATTTGTACAGTTATTCCTTTTTCTGGTTCATGAAATAGGGTGTGGCCATGAGATGCTATTAGGTCAATATTGGAAAGTTGGTGGTTTTTGATAAAACCTTGAACCGATTGGGCTAAAAACACCCCAAATTTGTAGTCAATATTTTCAACGTTTCTGGAAAGCTCCGACTCCTTGAGTAGGTTAATCCAGTCAACAGAATATTTTACAGTGGTGGCGCATTCTAATGTGAAGTCCCACGAGCTATAGTTTCGTGTAAAAAGGCAGCTTGCAAGGTCCAACCCATCTAAGGATGTGCCTGACATTAAGCCAATTACACGGTAGTATTTTTTGTAGGAATGCATTCCGACAAGTTTAGCAATTAAATAAACCAAATGAGGTACTTTTGCGTCCCTTAATTAAAAGAGATTTCACATGGAATTTGAATTAACAGAAGAGCACTTAGCAGTGCGTGAAGCGGCAAGAGATTTTACACAAAGTGTTCTGTTGCCTGGTGTTATTGAAAGAGATGAGCACATGCAATTTCCAAAAGAACAAATTGCCCAATTGGGTGAATTGGGATTTATGGGAATGATGGTTGACCCAAAATATGGTGGCGGCGGAATGGACGCTCTTTCGTATGCAATTGCTATGGAAGAATTCTCTAAAGTTGATTCTTCCAGTTCAGTATGTGTTTCGGTTTGTAATTCTTTGGTGAATTATGGACTTGAAAAATATGGAACAGAGGAGCAAAAGGAAAAGTATCTAACTCCAATTGCAACGGGTCAGGCGATAGGTGCGTTTTGTTTGAGTGAGCCTGAAGCGGGTTCCGATGCTACTTCTCAGCAAACTACAGCAGAAGATAAAGGCGATTACTACCTTTTGAATGGAACAAAAAACTGGATTACCAATGGCAATTCTGCTTCGACTTACATCGTAATTGCTCAAACTGACAAGGAAAAGGGTCACCGAGGAATTAATGCTTTGATTGTTGAAAAGGGAATGGATGGCTTCATTGTTGGAGCCAAAGAAAATAAGATGGGAATTCGCGCAAGCGATACCCATACATTGCTTTTTAATGACGTCAAAGTTCCTAAAGCCAATCGAATTGGAGAAGACGGGTTTGGTTTCAAATTCGCCATGAAAACATTAGAAGGTGGTAGAATTGGAATTGCGGCTCAAGCATTAGGAATTGCAACTGGAGCCTACGAATTGGCTTTGGCTTATTCTAAGGAAAGAAAAGCTTTCGGAAAAGAAATTTCTAAACACCAAGCGATTCAATTTAAGTTGGCAGATATGGCTACAAATATTGAAGCAGCCAGAATGTTGGTTTACAAAGCGGCTTGGTTAAAAGACCAAGGTTTGCCATTTGGACAAGCTTCAGCAATGGCGAAATTGTACGCGAGTAAAGTTGCAATGGAAGTAACAGTTGAGGCTGTTCAAGTGCATGGCGGATATGGTTTTGTAAAAGAATATCATGTTGAACGATTGATGCGTGATGCAAAGATTACTCAGATTTACGAAGGAACTTCAGAGGTTCAGAAAATTGTGATCTCTAGAGGGGTTTTGAAAGGGTAGAAATAATTATCGCAAATAATAACAGCCCTTTTGACGAAATTTGAGAGGGCTTTTTTGTGCTTTTAATTAAAGAGTCAATTTATTTCTAAACGCAAATTTTATTAGCCCTACCAAGGTTTTCGATTGAGTTTTAATCATAATATTCTTTCGGTGAGTTTCTACTGTTCTTGGGCTGATAAAGAGTTTGTCGGCAATTTCATTTGTAGTTAGCTCTTTTACGATAAGGTCGATAACTTCAACTTCTCGTTCTGAAAGAGGCTTGGTGGTATTTAAGTTGGCTTGATGTTGTTTGATGCGTTGCATCATTAATTTTAATATCTGATTGGAATAGTGTGTACTGCCTTCCATTAGATATTCTATTGCCTGCTTTAGTTCCGTTTTTCCAGTGTTCTTTAGGATGTATCCCTCTGCTTCAGCAAGTAAAATTTCACTTACAATCTGTCTGTCATCGTGCATAGTGATTACCAAAACTTTGATTTCTGGGTACTTTAGTTTTACCTGCTTGGTCAGCTCAACCCCGTCCATATTTGGCATGCTTATGTCGGTAATTAATAAGTCAATATTCTTGTTTTGCTCCAGAAATTCCATTGCTTCAACTCCGTCGTGAACCTCACCGATAAAATCTAGATTTTTTTCAGTTCGTAGTAAAGCTTTGACACCGTCAATAAACATTTGATGATCGTCCGCGATTAAGATGTTTACTTTATCCATTATGCCAAGGGTATTTGAATTGAGAGGTGAGTGCCTTTATTCTGTTTTGAGTCAATGTTTATTTTTCCATTTAACAAAGAAATTCTAGAAAATATGTTCGTCCACCCAATGCCTTTGCTGGTTTTTATTTCGTTTGAATCGAATCCAATTCCATTATCTGAGATAATCAATTGTAATGATTTTCCTCTAGATTCTATTTGAACGTTTATGGTAGTGGCTTTAGAGTGTTTTAAGGCATTGTTCAGAATTTCCTGGATTACTCTATAAAGAGTTACTTGTGTAGATTTAGAAAGTAGGTTCTCATCAAACTTTAACTGGAGTGCCACTTCTAATATTTTGGTTTGATTAATTTTTTCAACCAAATCTTCCAACGCGGCGATTAGACCTTTTGTAGTTAGAGCAATAGGCATTAGGTTGTGCGAAACAGAGCGAACTTCGCTCACGGCTTCATCAATCAATTGCATGGAGGTTTTGATAAGTGGCAAATCATCTTCGGAAACGGACTCTTCCGTGGCCGCAACATTGAGTTTGGCCGAGGAAAGCAATTGCCCTAATCCATCGTGTAATTCTTTTGCAATTCGTCCTCGCTCATTTTCTTCGGCTTTAATCACCGCGGTAAAATTTTGTTTTTCGATGGTAGCAATTCTTTCATTGGTTTTCAGTTTTCTTCGATAGAAAATATAAACTCCACCAGTAAAAGTGATAAGTAGTAACGAAACAAGAAGTATTGCTTGGTTTTGTTTTGAGGTTTTCTCATTCTCCAATTCGGCTTCCTTGCGCAGATTGGTTTGCTTCAATAATTTGTTTTCGGCTTCTTTTTTCTCGGTTTCGTATTTGGTTTCTAGCTCAGTGGCTTTTAGGAATGCTAATTCGGTATATATGGTGTCGCTAACTTCTATGTATTCTTTAAGTGCTTTGATGGCTTTTTGAGGGTCTTTTTCCAATAAGCCAATTTTTGATAAATAGCCGTTGGCATGCAGAATGCCATCCATGAGTTTTACCTTACGGTACAGAGATAATGCCTTTTTTGCCAAAACGGTTGCAGAATCAAGTTGCTCTGAAAGTATGTAGTAGCTGCATTTTTTAAGGTAGCAAAATGCCATCATGGAAGAATCTTTCGATTGAATAGCAAATTCAATTGCCACATCGTGCAGTTGCTTCATTTTTTCCTTTTGTTGAGGATAATCGTGGAAAGCAGCATAGATGGAGTAGCTCTGGGCAAGCCCGAAGTAATTATCAGGTTTTAAATAACTTAAACCTTCCTCCATCCAAGTCATACTTTTTTCTTTTTCGCCAAATTCAATGTATAATGATGCCAGGTTGTGACAACTTTTTTGAAGAGTTACCGTGTCTTTACACTGCTTCGCTAATTTGTTGCATTCCAAGAATTGTTCTAGGCATTTCTCCTTATTTTTTAGATAATAATACATGGTGGCAACACCTAAAGATGAGTTGGACATGAATTTGCAGTTGGATGAATGTTGAGCCATTTTTTTATTGGTCAAATACAATTCGAAACAATTGGAATAATTGCCTTTTTTAAACTCCAGTAGCGCCAGTCGATTCCTGTTCTGAAGAATTTGTATCGTGTCTTGAATTGATATGGCTAATTCGATGGAGTGTTTATATTCAGTTTCTGCTTTAGCATCTTCACTAAGCGAAATGTAGGCCTGCGCTTTTAAACTACTCAACCAGACCTTTTGACTGTCTGTTGGGTGGTTTATTAATTTGGATTCAATGATTTTTAGGGCGTATTCAGGCGCTGTATCTGCACAATGTTGAATGGTTTCGAAGTGGAAATCCTCCTGCTGGGCAACTGCATTTTGCGATTCCACCAAGCAAAGCGACAAGGTGAATACAGATAAAAATGCAAACTGAAGATTTAATTTCATTCTGCAACTAAGTTAGAAATATCTATTGCAGTTAGAAACGCAAGTTGATGAATACGATTTAGTAGAGGTAATGATGATAAGGGTACTTCGTTTCGTAAACACTTCTAACCATGTGGTAGAGCTGTTCTTTTAGCTCGTTCATGTTGGTTTTCTTATGGGCCGAAACGAATATGCATTCCGTATGCTCATTGGCCATCCAAGTCTTTTTAAGGTCGATTAATGAAATGTTTTGTTTGGCATTCGCAGTGTAATCGAACTCGCCTTCTTCCAAATTACGATAATTGTCAATCTTATTGAAAAGGAGAATTGTAGGCTTATCAGCCGCATCAATATCCGAGAGCGTTTTGTTTACTACATGAATGTGGTCTTCAAAATTTGGATGACTAATATCAACAACGTGTATTAATATGTCTGATTCGCGTGCTTCGTCTAAAGTGGATTTAAAAGATTCTACTAATTGATGAGGTAGTTTTCGAATGAATCCAACGGTGTCAGAAAGTAAAAAAGGTAAGTTTTCAATAACCACTTTTCTAACAGTGGTATCGAGTGTTGCGAATAATTTATTCTCAGCAAATACTTCAGATTTACTTAGTAGAGTCATTAAAGTACTCTTGCCTACATTGGTATAACCAACCAACGCAACGCGAACCATTTTTTGGCGGTTTTTGCGTTGCACCGCGTTTTGTTTGTCGATTGCTTGTAATTTTTCCTCCAGCAGGGTAATTTTCTTCCGAATTCTACGACGGTCTGTTTCAATTTCTTTTTCACCGGCTCCACCTCTTGTTCCTGTTCCGCCTCGCTGTCGTTCAAGGTGAGTCCACATTCTAGTAAGACGAGGCAATAAGTACTGATAGCGGGCTAGCTCGACTTGTGTTTTCGATTGGGCAGTTTGTGCTCTAAATTGAAATATGTCAAGAATCAGTAAACTACGATCGTAGATTTTTTTCTTGATTTCTTTTTCAATATTTCTCAATTGAGAAGGGGAGAGGTCATCATCAAAAATGACAACGTTTATATTGTTTTCTTTGATGTAAGTGTTGATTTCGAACAATTTACCCTTGCCCACAAACGAACGCGTGTCAGGGTGGTCTAGTCGCTGTGTAAAACGTTTTACTGTTTCAATTCCTGCAGTTTTTGCCAAGAATTCTAATTCGTCGAGATATTCGGTCGTTTCTTCTTCCGATTGATTTTCGAGAATCAATCCAATAAGAATTGCCCGTTCGTTTACGCCTTCCGTTTTTATCAAGTTATGCTAATCTATCCCAAGGTACTCTACTTAAAACAAGAGCCAGGGCAATTAAGTAAAAGAAAGCCATTGTTTTAAACTTTGACTTGTCATTGGTTGCTTTTTTCGATTTTGAATATCCTATAGTAATCAGAACGACTCCAATAATCATGGTGAGTGGGTGTTCAACAACTAAAAATCTTAAATCGGCATCTTTCATAACCGCTCCCATGCTTCCAAGTTGCGAAAAAACGGGGCCGATAAAGAATAGCCCGAGACCCAGAAGTAACTGAATGTGCGCTGAAATAAGTGCAAATAAGCCTAGCTTGCGGTCGCCTTCAGTAAATGTTTTGTTGTTGATCATTCCAAACATGGCTTTTAACATGGCAACGAAAATTAAAATCATTGCTACGTAAGCGATCATTCTGTGTAAATGCAAGAGTCCTGTGTACATAATCTTAGGTTTCGAACAAAAATAAAACTCACGGTGCGTAATGGTCAATTAATTGCGGCTTTATTGTTGGTTTTTATCAATACTCGAAACATTAATCAAAAACTCCCGTTTGTAGTGACATTGCCTGTGAAAAATGGAAAGAAAATCAGTACTTTTGCAGCTCATTTGCGAAGTCTGGAAATAATTGTAATTTAACAGGCTTCATTTAAATAATTATTATTCGCCTATGAGACAACTCAAAATCTCCAAACAGCTTACGAATCGCGATTCGAAGTCTATCGACAAATACTTAAGTGATGTCTCCAAAGAGGAAATGATCACGGCAGAGGAAGAAGTAGAATTAGCGAAGAAGATAAAGCAAGGGGATGAAAGGGCTCTTAACAAGTTGGTTAATGCCAATTTACGTTTCGTAATTTCTGTTGCCAAGCAATACCAGGGTCATGGTTTGACATTAGAAGATTTAATTGCTGAGGGAAACATTGGTCTGATTACAGCGGCCAAGAGATTCGACGAAACAAAGGGTTTTAAATTCATTTCTTATGCGGTTTGGTGGATACGTCAAAGCATCATGCAAGCTATTGCAGAAAACTCAAGAGTGGTTCGTTTGCCGCTAAACAAAGTTTCTGCTATACAAAAGGTAGCTTCTGCATTCTCAAAACTTGAACAAGAGTTTGAAAGAGCTCCTTCACACGAAGAAATTTCTGTGTTGCTAGAAACTAACGCTGACAGCGTTGGTGATTTGGTAACGTATTCTCAAAAGCAAGTATCTGTTGATGCTCCGCTTATTGATGGAGAAGAAAATTCTTTATTGAATGTTCTTTCTAACAACAATTCAAAAAATCCTGCGGACGAAATGATGCGGGAATCTCTCTGTAAAGACATCGAAAGAGTTTTAGTATCGCTTAAGCCAAGAGAGGCTGAGGTGGTTCGACTTTCATTTGGTTTAAATGGAAAAACTCCAATGACTTTAGAAGAAATTGCTAATAGCTTAGGTCTTACACGTGAACGTATTAGACAAATCCGGGAAAAAGCATTGAGAGGTTTGAGAAAGAAAACGAACTCAAACTTTTTGAAACACTACTTATAGTAGTTGATTTAAATATTAAAATTAGAAAGGCTTTCAGAAATGAAGGCCTTTTTATTTGCTTAGAACCCAAGCATCGGGGTAGCCAGATGATTTTAGCTTTCGCAATTTTTGCAAGGCCAAACTTCTTGTCTTACTGGTGTTCGCGCTTACTCTAAACAATCCATTCTTTTGATCAACAATGGTAGCGCTAAGCCCTTTATTCCTCAAAGTGGAAACGTACTTAGTAGCATTTTCATACAATCCAAAGCAACCTGTAATCACATAGAAGCCACTCTGATTTCTTGGAGCGAACAGATTTTTATCGAAGGAGACGTTAGTTGAAAATGGAGCAGCGGTAAATTCTTTAACTTGAACAACCAGTTCTTTTTTTGAATGCAATTCGATAGCACTTTCCTCCAAAAACGAGTGTTTTACAAAATTATCGTTCCCAATTTCGGCTATCAACTCTAAGGTGCTTATAGTTTCAACTGGCTTGGTAAACAAAGAAGCCTCTTCATTTCGTGGGTCAAATGTTACGCATACTTTTTCTACAAATGGGTTAAGGTCGGAATATTGAAATTGGTCTGTATCGCCAAGAATATTAGAATAAGTTCCTAACCAGAAAACGTAAAATAGAAAAGGTAGAATACACGCAGCAATTGCTAATTTTTTCCAAGGAAATGCAGGATTGTCTTGATGTAGTGATTGGCTTAAATTGACGATTGGAGTTGGTTTTTTCTCTTGAAGCACAGGAGTCACAACTGGCTGAGGCTTACTGCTTGGTGCCTGAGTACTTGCAACTTCGATGGGTTTTGCGTGAAAAGATGCGAGTCCAAAAAAGTTGGTGTCTAATGGTAACTTGGTGTTTTGCTTAAAGCGTAAACTTTTGTTTACGTCGTGATAAAACGTTCCAATTTCGGCCAATTCAAAAGCACCAGAACTTTCAAGAGTTTCAGAAATAGAGACGACAAACTGTTTTACAACTTCAACTGCCTCGGAATAATCAATGTTTTCTTGGATTGAAATTTCGTGAGTAAGCAGCCCATCGTTCTTTTTTAATCGCGCATTAAAGCCTAATGCTTTGTAAGGAGGCGAAAATCTGTTGTTGAGTTCATTAAATGATGCACTGTGTGGGTTGGATACCAATCCACCAAAGTCAGGTATAACTACGCAATCGTTCGAAAACAAAAGACTTTTTATATGTTTGGAAACTAGGTGCATTTTGCGAAAACTAAAGTAAATATTTGCAGGTACTTAGAGTGCCTGTAAGGACTAAAAACAAAGACCTATGAGTAATTTAATTTCAGTACGTGGGTTTACTCCTCAATTGGGCAAAAATTGTTTTGTTGCTCCGAATTCAACAATTATTGGAGAAGTAATTTCGGGTGATGATTGTAGCTTTTGGTTTAATGCTGTAGTCCGTGGGGATGTGAATTCAATCAAAATGGGGAATAAAGTAAACGTCCAAGACGGTGCTGTAATTCATGGAACTTTTGAAAAATCAGCTACGAATATTGGAGACAATGTAAGCATTGGTCATAATGCTCTGGTGCATGGTTGTACCATTCACAATAATGTGCTTATTGGTATGGGCGCAATTGTGATGGATAATGCCCATATTCATTCAAATTGTTTGGTAGCAGCTGGTTCTGTCGTTTTGGCAAATACGGTTATTGAATCGGGAAGTTTATATGCTGGGATACCAGCAAAAAAGGTGAAGGATTTAAGCCCTGAACTCTTCGAAGGTGAAGTAATGCGAATAGCCGATAACTACTTAGAGTATTCGGCTTGGTATAAAGAATGAGTTATTCTGGAATTGAATCTAGTACAAACGCAGTATCCGAAAATGTTGTATCGGGTTTCGAAACTATCTCCTCAACAGGATCAGGCTTCATTAACTGTTTCAATTCTTTGCGCAATTCTTCTTGAGTTGGAACATCATCTCCATTAGTTCCAGAACAAGCAAAACAACCAAGAGCCAAAAAAGCAATCAACACAATTTTCATAAGCTATTTATTCTACTGTTACAGATTTTGCTAGGTTACGCGGCTGGTCAACATTGCAACCACGCATTACTGCAATATGATAAGAAAGTAATTGGAGCGGAACTACAGATAAGAACGGCACTAGTGCTTCCTCAATTTCAGGAATTTCAATGGTGTAATCGGCCATCCCTTTCACATCCACATCGCCCTCAGTTGTAATGGCAATTACAACTCCTTTTCTAGCTTTTACTTCCTGAATATTGCTAACTACTTTCTCGTAAGAAGGGCCTTTTGTGGCAATAACCACCACAGGCATTTCTTCATCAATAAGCGCAATAGGGCCATGTTTCATTTCTGCTGCTGGATACCCTTCAGCGTGTATATACGAAATTTCTTTCAACTTAAGTGCGCCTTCAAGTGCAACTGGAAAGGAGTACCCTCTACCTAAATATAAAAAGTTGGATGCATTTTGAAACCGAGCCGATATTTCCTTAATATCAGCTTCTGTTTTCAAGCAACGCTCCACCAATTTTGGAATCGAATTAATCTCGTTTAATAACGTTCGGTACCTAGACACGGGAATAGTTCCCTTTTTGTGACCGATACTTAACGCCATTAAAGTTAATACTGTAATCTGAGCCGTAAACGCTTTTGTACTTGCTACACCAATTTCAGGGCCTGCATGTGTGTACGACCCGGCATGCGTAGCTCTTGATATTGATGAACCAACGACGTTACAAACACCAAAAACGGTTGCGCCTTTTGATTTCGCCAATTCGATTGCGGCAAGAGTGTCTGCAGTCTCTCCAGATTGAGAAATTGCAATTACAACGTCATTCTCATATAACACTGGGTTTCTATAACGAAACTCACTTGCGTATTCTACTTCTACCGGGATTCTGGCGAAATCTTCAAATAGATATTCCCCAACCAAACCAGCATGCCAGCTTGTACCGCAGGCTACGATAATGATGCGATTTGCGTTCATTAAAGTTTGTTCGTAGTCCTGAATTCCGCCAAGGTTTACAATGCCTTTTTTAAGAGCCAGTCGCCCTCTCATACTGTCCTTAATAGAACTGGGTTGCTCGTAAATTTCTTTGAGCATAAAGTGATCATAGCCACCTTTCTCAATTGCTTCTAATTGAATTTCTAGTTCTTGAATGTACGGAGTTTTCTCTTTGTTCTGGAGCGTAAATAGGTCGATGTCTTTGCCGGGTTCTAGAATGGCAATTTCTTCGTCATCAAGATACAGCACATTCTTGGTGTATTCAACGATTGGAGAAGCATCGGATGCAACGAAATATTCATTTTCACCAATTCCGATAACCAGTGGGCTACTCTTACGTGCAGCATACAGTTTTCCTGGATCGTTTTTATCAATCAAAGCAATTGCGTAGGCTCCAATTACATGATTGAGTGCCTTTCTCATTGCTGTTCCCAGTGCTACTTGTTCATTGGTTTGGATATCCTCAATCAAGTTCAATAGAACTTCAGTATCGGTTTCACTTTGAAATGTATAACCTCGTTTTACGAGCTCTGCTTTAATGGCCGCATAGTTCTCAATAATTCCATTATGAATCATGACCAAATTGCCATTGTTCGATAAGTGAGGGTGAGAATTTACATCATTAGGTTCTCCGTGGGTTGCCCAACGTGTATGACCAATTCCTAAGTTTCCTTTCCGATTTTTGTCAGCAGAGAATTCTTCCAATTTCGAAACCTTACCTTGCTTTTTGTACAAGTTAATTTCTCCACTTTCTAAAAGCGCAACGCCCGCACTATCGTAACCACGATATTCGAGTCTTTGCAAACCTTTTATAATTATGGGGTAAGCTTCTTTAGTTCCAATGTAACCGACTATTCCACACATATTACTTCGTTTCTGAGCTTATTGGTGTATAAGAAATTTCTAATGTTAATGGCTTAGTAGCATTACCTGGGCCATAAATAATAGACCGTGCACCAATGCCACCAAGTTCTCTCAAAAGTAATCCGTTATTTTCAATCTTACCATCCAATACACCTTGAATATATCGAGTTAAACCGATTTTATAAGCTCCACTTGAATTGATGGCGCCGTCATAATGCACTTCACCTTTATCGGGTAATTCGTATAGTAAGGTTTCATCTTCAGATAATCCAAATAGAAATAAATTGAGTATAGCGGGGTAAATATTCGAGGAAATATCCGCACTAAAGGATAGCTTGGCATAATTTACCAATACAGGCCCATTTTCAATGATTTTGGTAATATCAGGAGTTTCAACTTTAACCATGGTGCCTCCAAAACTCTGCACATAAATTAAATCGGCATCGGGTTGCGGTTGCTCTAATACTGCACCTACATCCGATTCGTTATAATCCATTTTTGAAAGGTTAAAGGTGGTACTCTTGTCGTTTATTAAGTACGCAAGCTCGCTCCGAGTACTATCTGGATTTGTGTAATAGACAATTAGCCTACTGTAAACATCGGGTAAGGAAAAATACAACAGACCACCCTCTTCGGAACCCTGAGTTGGGTTGTTGGGTTTCACTACGATTCCGTTCAAAAAACTTGTAAATGCTGCGTTGCTAGCATAGTTTGATGCATCGGTTGTAAATAATTTTCGGGCAAATGTGGTATCAATAGGAATGCGAATAGATGGTGACTCCAGACTGCCATCGGCTGTTATTGGCGCAGAAGGCACTGGTGCGAAGTCGGATAATGACCCAATATTTTCCGCAGATTCTTGAATGGGTGAGCTACTGTAATAAAAATCTGATGTTGACAAGGCCTCGGTGACCTCAAAAACTTCGATCGATTGATTATTTGAGGCTCCATATCTTCCAGAATATACTAAGTTTAGAACGGCAGAGTCAATCTTTACATTTCTTAATCCATTCACGTCGATGTTTTCGGAGGATAAACGCAATTGAGTAACAAATGATGAACTAACTTTTCCAAATATTGGGTCAACGTAACTACCGACGGTGCTTAAATCTGCAGCATCAGTTCGCACAGAATCTATACGTTGTGTCGTGCAAACAAGTTTAAAGTCGGTTGTGGTAAAAAGCCCAAGTAAATTTTCGGTTGGTTGAACTTCAATTCCGGTTGGTTCTGGATTTTCTTCTTTTTTCTTACATGAAAAAAGGACTAAAACCATTACGACCCCAACAAGTTGGGGTCGTAAATTGTTAAGTATGTTTTTAAAGGTCATGTATGCTAATCCGCTAAAGCATTTTCTAGATTATTAACCTCGTCATAGAATGCATCGTATGCATCCACATAATCTTCCATTGTTCCATCGAGTACTGGTTTATCCAATCCATTAACGTAGTCGATTACATTCTGACTAGCACCATCTTCAGCAATTATTACAGCATCGGCACAACTTGCACCAAATTTGTTTAAGTTGTCGTAGCTCGGGTCTTTCAATGAATCGTATTCAGAAGCGTCGATGTTCTCGTATTGAAGCTTTTCAAATAACTTGGTATTCAAGGGTTGCTCCAGGCCATCATTATATACTGAGAAAACCAATTTAGAATTCGCAAACATTGGCTCGTTGTTATATACCTTTTTGATGAAAAGTGGAAGTAACGAACTCATCCAACCATGGCAGTGAATAATGTCAGGAGCCCAACCTAATTTTTTAACCGTTTCGATAACCCCTTTACAGAAGAAAATCATTCGCTCATCATTATCTTCGTGAGCGTTTCCGTCAAGATCAGCCAAAGCCGATTTTCTTTTGAAATACTCTTCGTTGTCAATAAAGTAAACCTGCATTTTAGCTGGTTGAATAGAAGCTACTTTTATTATTAGAGGATGATCGTGATCATCTACAACTAGGTTCATTCCAGATAGACGAATAACTTCGTGTAATTGATGTCTTCTTTCGTTGATATTACCATAACGCGGCATGAAATTTCTAATTTCTCTGCCTTTCTCCTGAACAGCCTGCGGTAATTCCCGACAAATTTTTGTTATTCTTGTTTCAGGTAAGTATGGTTGCATGGCTTGCGTTACAAATAATACTCTTGTAGTATCCGACATATATCTGTTTTTAAGTTGCTGCAAAAGTACAATAATTAAGTGATTTTTCCTACTAAAACTCAAAGCTACACAGAGCCTTAGCCTTTCATAAAAATGATAATCCTTCGTTCAAATTCTGATTTAGAAGTTTGGCAGCTCAAACGTCGAAAAAGTAATTTAAGTATTGGCTTTGTTCCTACAATGGGCGCGCTACATGCCGGTCATTTAGGTTTGATAGAACAGGCAAGTCAAGGAAATGACGTCGTGGTTTGCTCTATTTATGTTAATCCAACACAGTTTAATAATCGCGAGGACTTAACTAAATATCCCCGCACGTTGGAACAGGATATTGAGCTTCTCTCTCATGTTGAAAACGTTGTGGTTTATATCCCCACGGACAATGAGGTGTACCCCAATGCAGAATCTAAAAAAACACCAGCAATTAATTTAAGGGAGGTCGGCGAGGTACTTGAAGCAAAAAACCGACCTGGTCATTTTGAAGGAGTATTGACCGTAGTGAAAAGACTTTTTGAACTCATTCAACCAAATCGAGCCTATTTTGGACTCAAGGACTACCAGCAGTTGTTGGTCATTCAAATGTTGGCTAAGAGATCCTTTCCAGATATTGAAATAATTCCCTGTACAATTGTGCGTTCGGAAAATGGGCTGGCTTTAAGTAGTAGAAATCAGCGCTTAACAAAAGTGGGATTAAAAAAAGCATCTGAAATTAACTTGATGTTACAACCTCTCGTAGGGTTAAACGGGAAAGACCTAGAAATGGAGTTATCTTCTGTTAAACAATCATTTGTTTCAGACCCTAATTTTGAGTTGGAGTACTTGAGTGTAAACGACGAGAAAACACTAGAGGCGTGCACCAATTCAACCAACAAAAACTGCCGAGTATTTATAGCTGTTTGGGTAGAAAGCATTCGACTGATAGACAATATGAAGCTATAATTGAATAAGTATTAATTTTGCAGCCGAATTATGCTAGTTGAAGTTTTAAAATCGAAGCTGCACCGAGTAAAAGTTACTCAAGCAGACCTTAATTATATTGGAAGCGTAACCATTGATCCGGTGTTAATGGAAGCTGCTAATTTAATTGAAGGAGAAAAGGTTCAAATCGTGAATATTAACAATGGTGAGCGTTTGGAAACATACGTGATTACAGGTGCGGAAAATAGCGGTGAAGTTTGTTTGAATGGCCCTGCAGCTCGCAAAGTTTCTGTTGGAGATATTGTGATTATTATTGCTTACGCTCAAATGGAATTTGAACAAGCTAAATCCTTTAAACCTTCAGTGGTTTTTCCGAATGAAACGAACAATAAACTGAATTCTTGATTTGAAAAAGCTAGTTGGAAATTTGCTAAAAATTGTTCTGCCACTTGGGCTGGGAATTGGACTAATTTTCTACTACGTAAATGCTTTTTCAGAAGAGCAAATCGACGAAATATACCAGGCCTTCTTAAAAGCCGATTACGGTTGGATAATATTTTCTCTGGTTTTTGCAGTTTTAAGTCACTTGAGTAGAGCCTACCGATGGAAATACACGCTTCGCCCACTAGGATACCATCCAAAATTCTTGAATAATTTTTATGCAGTAATGATTGCGTACTTAGTGAATTTGGCAATTCCTAGGTTAGGTGAATTCACAAGATGTGGTGTTATGGCTCGATACGAGAATATTCCCTACGAAAAGTTATTAGGAACGGTGATAGCTGAGCGCATTGCTGACTTGATAATTATGATGATTTTTTCAGTCCTAGTACTTTACTTTCAATTTCATGTAATAGATGATTACGTAACGAGTAAAATTCAAGAATTTAATCTTCCAGTTTCATTTCAAACTTTGGTGTTGATAGGCTTCGGGTTAATGTTGATTGGCTCAGTTACTCTTTATGTACTTTTTAAAAAAGCGGAACAATTTCCGATTTTATTGAAGGTCAAAGGCTTTTTGGTTGGTTTATTAGAAGGCATTCAGTCTATCTGGAAGATGAAAGACAAATGGGCGTTTCTTGGACATACCGTTTTCATTTGGGGAATGTATGTACTTATGTTCTACGTTTGCTTTTTCAGTTTACCAGAGACTTTAGAGGTACCTTTCGAAGGCATTTTGACAGGTTTTATCTTAGGCGGATTTACGGTTATTTTAACCAATGGTGGCATTGGAGCATATCCTGCAGTTGTAGGATTAGTTTTAGGTCTCTATGGTGTCAATGAAACTACAGGTTACGCATTCGGAACAATTGTTTGGGCTGCACAAACGCTGTTACTTCTAATTTTCGGTGCGGCGAGTTTCGCATTAATGCCTATTTACAATAAAAGAAGAGCTCAAGATGTCGTTGAAGCTACTTGAAAGTAAACGGATTTCTTTTTCTGATTTAAAAAGAATTAGAGAACAATTCAATGCTGAAAACCAAAAAATAGTATTTACCAATGGTTGCTTCGATTTAATTCATGTGGGGCACATTGATTATTTGTCTAAAGCTCGTGATTGTGGAGATGCTTTGGTCATTGGAGTAAATTCTGACGATTCTGTGCGACGGTTAGAAAAAGGTGATGCTCGCCCAATAAAAGAAGAGCATCAACGAGTAGTAATTCTGTCAGCTCTTCAATTTGTAGATTATGTCGTGATTTTTGATGAAGATACTCCATTGCAATTAATCCAAGAATTGCTACCAGATGTGTTAGTCAAAGGTGGAGACTATTCAGCAAGCCAAAAAGATATCGAAGCTAAAGATTACATTGTTGGAAGCACTGAAGTACGTGAGCAAGGTGGCTTGGTTAAAGTAATTCCTTTTGTCCCAGGATATTCGACCAGTTCATTGGAGAAAAAAATTATTGACGCCAACCTTTAAATTATGGCCAAAGTAAAGTCCATTTTTTTCTGTCAAAATTGTGGCAACAGTTCTCCTAAGTGGATGGGAAAATGCAATTCATGCGGAGAATGGAACAGTTACGTTGAAGAGAAAACAACCAAGTCTAAAAATCAATCTCCTACAGATTTTCTCGAAAAAGCTTCGGTCATTAAATTGAACGATGTAGTTGTTGAAGATTTCCCTAGACTTGCAACTGCGAGTAAGGAATTTGACCGAGTAATTGGCGGTGGAATTGTGCCAGGCTCAGTGGTGCTGGTAGGGGGTGAGCCAGGAATAGGAAAAAGTACACTATTGCTCCAACTATCACTTCGTTTTCAAAAAGAAGTGTTGTATGTATCTGGAGAAGAAAGTGCAACTCAGATAAAACTGCGAGCTGATAGAATAACGAAAGAAAAAAACAACTGTCTGATATATTCAGAGACCAAGTTGCAATACATACTAGAAAAATGCAAGGAAATAAGCCCCGCATTGGTCATTGTTGATTCTATTCAGACAATTTCTTCAGAGCATATAGAAAGCTACGCTGGTAGTATTTCTCAGGTTAGAGAATGTGCTGGAGAAATAATTCATTACGCAAAAAGCACAGCAACTCCTGTGATTTTTGTTGGGCATATCAATAAAGAAGGTTCAATTGCTGGCCCGAAAGTTTTGGAACACATGGTTGATACTGTTCTTCAATTTGAAGGAGACCGAAACCACGTGTACCGAATTTTGAGATCTTCAAAAAATAGGTTTGGTTCGGCTCAAGAACTTGGAATTTTCGAGATGGTTTCTGGTGGATTAAAGGAAATCAAAAACCCAAACGAAGTTTTAATAAATAAGGAAAGAAGCAACTTAAGCGGCGTATCAATTGGTGCTTCGTTGGAAGGTAACCGACCGTTATTGATAGAGACACAAGCATTGGTTTCATCGGCTGTATATGGAACTCCGCAACGTTCTTCTACTGGTTTTGATTTGCGAAGACTAAATATGCTTCTTGCTGTTCTGGAAAAGCGATGTGGATTCAGGTTAGGAGCAAAAGATGTCTTTTTAAATATAGCTGGAGGACTAAAGGTGGATGACCCTGCAATGGACTTATCTGTGGTATGCGCCGTTTTAAGTTCATCGGAAGATATTCCTTTGGATGCAGAAACTGTATTTGCTGCTGAGGTAGGTTTGTCAGGAGAGTTGAGACCTGTTACTCAAATGCCAAGGAGGGTAGAAGAGGCAGAAAAGTTGGGTTTTCAATCCATCATCGTATCTAAACACGCGTTAAAAGGAATCGATGTACCTGCGCATAAAATTGAGATAAAAGCATTTTATTCAGTGACTGAAGTGTTTCAGGAGTTGTTTGGTTAATGGATAATTTAACGGAACAATTTAATCATGCAATCAATCAAGGTTTGCCGGGAGTTGAGGCTCACTTAGCAATGGCTCCAATGAGCAGAATCGTAAACCAAGACTTTGAGGAAATAAAAAAAACAGCAAAGTTGAGCGCTGTTTTGGTTGTATTGTTCCAACAAAACGGAGAATGGCACACCTTGTTAATGGAAAGAAACACGTACAATGGCCATCACAGCGGCCAAATTAGCTTTCCTGGCGGGCGTAAAGAAACGATTGATTCAACTTTGAAAGAAACGGCAATTCGAGAATTTGCTGAGGAAATGGGCGTGCAACTTGATTCCAAATTTATAATTTCCGAACTAACTCAACTTTACATACCACCAAGTAATTTTTACGTGCAACCGTATTTAGCGGTAACCACCGAAAAATTGAATGTAATTCCAGAGGAGAAAGAGGTTAAAAAAGTGTTGTCAATGCCTTTGGATGTTCTTTTGGATGATGCGCTTGTGGCAAACGATAAAGTAAAAGTATCAGGAAGTGGATTAATGATTAGCGCACCACTTTACAGGTTCGAAGGATATAAAATCTGGGGAGCGACAGCAATGATTTTGAGTGAACTAAAGTTTTTGCTGAAAAGAATAAATCAATAGGTATTTCAAAAGCAAGAATCATTGTAAACTTGCGCAAAATTTAGAGATATGGCATCAAACGAAGACCCATTAAAGAAGATTGTATCGCATGCAAAGGAATACGGTTATGTATTTCCTTCCAGCGAAATTTATGATGGGTTAAGCGCCACCTACGATTACGGGATTTATGGTGTCGAACTCAAAAACAACATCAAAGAATACTGGTGGAAAAGTATGGTGCATGGCAACGAAAATATTGTCGGGCTTGATTCCGCCATATTTATGCACCCAACTACTTGGAAAGCCTCAGGACACGTTGATGCATTTAATGACCCATTGATTGACAACAAAGATTCAAAAAAGCGCTATAGAGCCGATGTTTTGTTGGAAGATTATATGGAAAAAATCCGAATTCAAAAAATTGAAAAGGAAGTCAAAAAGGCGATTAAACGGTTTGGGGATGATTTTGACAAGGAGACGTTTATGGCAACCAACCCTCGGGTGCTTCAATACACTGAAAAAATCAATGGAATTGCCTCAAAAATGGGTCAGCTTTTAAGCGCAAATGACTTAGAAGGGTTAAAAGCATTGATTGAAGAGTTGGGAATAGTATGCCCAATTTCAGGTACTGCTAACTGGACAGATGTTCGCCAATTCAATTTGATGTTTAGTACCGAAATGGGTTCAACTGCAGACGATTCCAATAAAATTTATTTGAGACCAGAAACCTGCCAAGGAATATTCGTGAACTTTCTGAACGTCCAGAAATCAGGAAGAATGAAAGTGCCGTTCGGAGTTGCCCAGATTGGTAAGGCTTTCAGAAATGAAATTATTGCTCGCCAGTTTATTTTCAGAATGCGTGAGTTTGAGCAAATGGAAATGCAATTTTTTGTAAAGCCAGGAACTGAAATAGAGGCCTATAATGAATGGAAAGAACGAAGGCTGAAATGGCATAAAAATCTTGGAATTTCGGATAATAAATATAGAGTTCACGACCACATCAAACTGGCGCATTACGCTAACGCTGCGTGCGATATTGAGTATGATTTTCCAATGGGATTCAAAGAGTTAGAAGGTGTCCACTCTCGTACCGATTTCGACTTGAAAAGTCATGAACAAGAATCAGGTAAGAAACTACAGTATTTTGATCCAGAGGAGAATAAAAATTATGTTCCGTACGTAATTGAAACTTCTATTGGTTTGGATAGAATGTTTTTGGCGGTATTTTCTAATTCACTACAAGAAGAGACGTTAGAAGATGGGTCTAGCCGAGTAGTTTTAAAACTTCCGCCGGCTTTGGCTCCAATAAAATGTGCTATTCTTCCATTACTTAAAAAAGACGGATTACCAGAAATGGCTCGTGAGATTTTCAACGACCTAAAATTGGATTTCAATATGCAGTATGACGAAAAGGATGCGATTGGCAAACGCTACAGACGGCAAGACGCAATTGGAACTCCATTTGCCATTACCGTGGACCACGATTCTCTTGATAAAAAAACGGTTACACTTCGTGATAGAGATTCCATGCAGCAATCAAGAGTTTCAGTTGATGAGTTGCGGTCAATTCTTGCAGAAAAAACAAGTATGGCGGATTTGGTTAAAGGTGCTTTATAAAGCTTCAACAACTTCCTCTAATCGTATTCCGCGTGATCCTTTTAGGAGTATCTGACTATCCTGAATAGGGTGCTCAACTAGGTGCTCGATAAGCTCTGTTCTACTCGGATACCAGTACATTGAAGGTCCGTGTTTGGTTTTTTCAAATTCTGCACCAACCAAATAAACCCTTAGATCTGACTTTATAAGTTGATTCACGATAGTTTGGTGTTCATTAAGGCTTTCGTTACCTAGTTCAAGCATATCGCCAATAATTACTATTCTGCTTTGTTTGAGGTGTTGTTTTTCAAAGCTTTCCAATGCTGCGTTCAGGCTTGAAGGATTAGAATTGTAAGCATCAAGAAAAATTACGTTACTTCCTTTCTCTAAATAGACCGACCTTAAATTACTTGGTTTGTATTCGCAAATTGCGTTATGAATTTCTTTTTCTTCAACTCCAAATTGCTTGCCGATAGCATAAGCCATTTGAATGTTATAGATGTTGTATTCTCCGATGAGGTTAGTTGTGTGTTTTTCATTTGAAATCGTAGAATACTGAACGAAAGGACTAGCACCTTTAAATTCAATATTGAATTTCGAAGTAGAATTACCAAAAGAAATTTGGTTCGTAATGTCTTTTGCAAGAGTAACAACCTCTTCTTCAAATTCTGGAATAAATGCCGTTCCATTGGTGTTCGAGACGTAATCAAAAAGCTCTTTTTTGGCGAGTTTGTTATTTTCAAATGAGCCAAACCCTTCTATATGGTCTTTGCCAACATTAGTAACGAGAGCATGCGTTGGTTCGCCAATTTCTGATAACAGGGCTATTTCTCCCATGTGATTGTCGCCCATTTCTAATATACAAAATTCAGTATCTGCTGGCATGGAAAGTAATGTTAGAGGAAGCCCAATATGATTGTTGAAATTTCCTGGAGTAGAATGGCATTTATACTTTTTAGAAATAACGCTATGGATTAATTCTTTCGCAGTGGTTTTTCCGTTTGAACCTGTAATTCCGAGAACTGGAATCTCGAATTCCTTTCTGAAGACATTGGCCAAATCTTGTAAAGCCAACAGTCCATCGGTCACTAGAATCGTCTTTCCTTCTATTTCGTATTCAGGCTCGTCGATAACCGCAATTCGAGCACCACTTTCAATTGCCAGTTTTGCGAATTTGTTTCCATTAAAATTGTCTCCTTTTAGGGCAATAAACAAGCAATTTGCGGATATTTTTCGAGTATCTGTGCAAACCTTGTTATTGCATTGTTTGTAAGCTTCAAGCAATTTATTCATGGGCTAAAAATAAAAAAGCCGTCCCGAAATTATCGGAACGGCTTTTCAACTTAATAAGTTTGAGTTGTTATTAATTTCCTAATCCTACCGGACTTCCAACTCTATCCATTGCACATCTGAAGCCTAAGAAGGCAGTTCTTTGCGTTTCCTCAAGGAATCGTCGAGTTCCTGGATTCATGTAATATGCACGATCTCTCCAGCTACCACCTTTATAAACTCTGGTATCGTCGTTTACTAAGGATTTTTGACCGTACTCATACATAAAAGTAGTCTCTGTTTTCTTTTCGTCTGTGTTTTCAAAATCATCACCCCAGTGCAACCGATCAATGTGAGATTCGTAGTCTCCATCTAAGTAATTGATGTTGTCAGCTCTTTGATAATTTCTTCTGTCAAGGTTTTCTTCATCAGTAACGTTAACTTTCTGAAGCCTTCCTAGGCTGTCTTTTTCAGCGACGTAACCTTCTTCATCGACTAATAGCTTCTCGTAAACATTACCTCTGAAGGGTCTAAAATCACTGTTATCTTCTGTGTTTAATGGGCGGTAAACGTCCATTACCCATTCACTCACATTGCCAGCCATATTATAAAGACCGTAATCGTTCGGCCAGTATGCATAAACGGGGTTAGTTATATCAGCATTATCATTTAGCTTGCCAGCAATTCCCATATTATCACCACGACCTCTTTTAAAGTTAGCCATCATGCTTCCAATGTATTCTTCTTCTGGATTCCTTACTGCGTGTCCGTTCCACGGCCAAAGCCTTCTTTCGATAACTCGTTCACCTAAAGAATTTCCAATAAGGCCATACGCAGCATATTCCCATTCAGCTTCTGTAGGTAGGCGATATTTAGGGAGCATAATTCCATCCTCCATATTTACTCGTCTGTAACCCGTTCCATTAGGATTGAAATCTGGCACTCCTTCGGTTGCTTTTCCACTTTCGTATTGTCCGGCGTAGTATGCATCAGTATTAAAGTTGTCTTCAGCGGCTTGATTCACATAATGCTCAAGAATCCCTTCTCGAATTAGTATGAATTCGTTAACACGATCTGTTCTCCATAAACAATAATCACTTGCTTGTTGCCAGGTAACACCAACAACTGGGTAGTCTCTGTAGGCTGGATGCCTTAGGTAATAATCAACATAAGGCTCGTTGTAAGCCAATTTACTTCTCCATACTAATGTATCTGGAAGAGCCTTAACAACTACTTCAGGATAATCCGCAGCAAAAACGCGATTTAACCAATACAAATATTCCAACCAAAAGTGGTTTGTAACCTCAGTTTCATCCATATAAAACGAGGATACTGTTACACGTCTTGGATAATTATCCCAATCGAACATCACATCTTGTTCAACCCGACCCATGGTAAAAGTGCCACCTTCTATTAATACAAGGTTAGGACCAGTTTCTTGCTCTTCGAAAGGCATTTTCTGGAATCCTCCATTACGAGTGTCATTATAGTTCCAGCCAGTAGCTGAAGATTGCTCATTTCCGCAGGAATACAATATTCCTATTAATGCGGTTAGTAAGCTGAATTTCAATAGTTTCATATCCAAATTTTTTAGATAACGATAGTTCAAATATAATAGTATAAATTGAATTAGAATTTAGGGCAAGCTATTGGTCTAAATCTTCTGCGCTGTGGTTTGCAATCAAATAGCAGCGCTAATGATACTTCATGTGTTCCCCCGCTTTGCAGTGACAAATTGCTTGTTGTGATGTCATAACTATAACCAAACCGAACGTAATCGGTATGAATACCAACCAATGCAACAAATGCATCTTTTCCTCTATACCAAAGACCGCCGACTATTGGTCCTTTATATGCATACATTCCAAGGTAAAGTTGCTGAGCAGTAGGATTGAGAGAAAATTCACCACCTTGCTGTTGAAATAAAATATTAGGAGACACAGCTCCCTCATCTGGGTACCTTTTGTTAATAGGGATTACCCATCCCGCGTGAGCAGTTAGTTTTCTTGGCAATTGAGTATTTGCAGCATTTAAAAATCGTTCTTTAGGTTCTGTTAAGTGGTGCACAGCAACTCCTCCATAAAAGTTTTTGGTATAAGCCAAAGCACCTGCTGAGAAATCTACTCCAGAAACGCTATTTCGCACAGGCGTTTCTTGTGTAGGATAAATGAACCCATAACGTTCATCAATCATGTCACCAAAAGTTAACTGATCCCAGTCAATCGATTTATTGAAAAAAGTTGCTTCACCCCCAAAACGCAATGAAAGTTTTCTGTTTACTGCAACATTGTAACTGTAAATTGCACTTGCACGAGTTGTCTTAAAAATACCAGAAACACCTTCACGGTCATGCATTAGCATAACTCCCAAACCACCACTAAGTGCATCGACATGTTGGTCGTAGGATGCAGAATAAGTAACATAATTACCTCCTCCACTAGCTACGCCCGGCCACTGGTTTCTGTAGTTCATGACGAACCTAGGGCAACGCTCAACTCCCGCTAATGCAGGGTTTAGATACAGTGGGTTTGCGTAAAATTGTGAGTAAATGGGATCTTGCGAAAAGCCATACTCAACCGCACTCATCAAACCGCACCAAACTGCTATGACTTTAATTATCTGTCTTACCGACATATAGATTTCGCTTATCGTGTAGGCAATTATACGAATTATTTTGTTTTTGAAAACTTAATTTTAAAATCTTGATGATAGAGGGCTTAAGTATTAATTATGCAATAATTCTTTTTGTAGAACGTTCTGCCCCGAAAATTGTCATTAAATACCCGAACAAGCGCATAGCTGATTAATAAACAATCCTTGAGATTACAAAGAAAAATAACTTTACTTCTACTACTTTTCATTAGTTGTGGTTACGCACAAATCAATGAATCTATTGATTGGGACGGAGTGGTAAAGGATGAAACTTTTAGTCATTCGGTCAAAACCTACTTGAAGGTTGAAGGAGCAAATTATAATTTATCGGAATCTGTACTCCCGGAAGTTACCTTGACTACTAAGGCCAATAATTTAATAAGCGTTACTGGAATTGAGAATTACAGTTTGGAAACGGAATCACTTAGTTCTGTAGAAAAAAATATTGTGTCTATAGAATCTAATTCGATTACCAATAAGCCAGATTTTAAACTCACATCTCAGCTAGTGGATGGTAAAACGGTTGTTCGATTGTCCTTTGTACCTTTCATAAGAGAAAACGGAGAAATCAAGAAAATCACGAATGTAAAAGTTGATTACAACTCGATTTCAAAAACAAATTCTAGGGCTTCTTGGAAATCCACCAGTATTTTATCTGGTGGCAACTGGTACAAAGTGGCCGTTGCAAAAGGTGGAATTGTGAAATTGAATTACGATTTCTTTAAAAGACTTGGTTTTACGCCAGAAGTCACCGATTTATCTAGGTTGGTGGTATATTTGAATCAAGGCGGGATGCTACCCGAAATTAATACGATAGATCCAGTTGATGACTTGGTGCAAATTCCTGTTTTTACCAAAGGAGCTGATGATCAAAAGATAGATAAGGACGATTATGCACTTTTTTATGTTCCTGGTGCCGATAATATTGAATTTGATGGTAGTGTATTTAAATCAACGAAAAACATTTATAGTGATTCTAGTTATTGCTTTATTTCATTCAACGGTGGAGATTCAAAACCCCTTGGAAACGAACCGTCAAGTAATGGTGGGACCGTAATTTCTGTATTTGATGATTTTGGAGTTCATGAAATTGAATCGAGTAATTTATTATCAAGTGGACGGCTTTGGTTCGGAGAAAAATTTAGTTCAACATTGTCTTATTCCATAGACCTAGACTTTCCAAATATTCTGTCTACTCAAAATGCTACTGTTAAGGTTTATGCAGCACTTCGGTCTTTGAACTCTGTGAGTACCTTAACTGCGAGTGCTGGTAGTATTGGTTCAAGTTCAATAATTGGAGGAAAAGTGAGCGGCGATTACACCGCTGACTTTGCAGAATATGCAAGCACAGAAATTACAGGAAGGCCTTCTAAAAGTAAAGTTTCCGTGTTTTTAAACTTTACCAAAGGTGGCGGGGAATCTGAAGCATGGTTAGATAAAATTGAAATTAATTGTAAGCGGAACTTAACCTTTGTTGGCCCACAATTGCCTTTCCGAAATGTTTCAACATTCGGAAATGCTAATTCATTTACGTATGAAATTGCAAACCCCACTTCCGGTATGCAAGTTTGGAATATTTCCAACCCGTTGCAACCTAGGTTGATTGGGTATAATGTTGTTAATGCTAAAGCGAGATTTAATGTTGGGCCAACTGAAAAGTCTGAATTTGTAGCTTTTGACCCTAAATCCATTGCCGTGCCAACAGAGGCCTACCAAATTGAAAATCAAAATTTACACAGTTTAGGCGATGTGGATTTTGATTATTTAATTATCTCTCCAGAAATGTTTAGAGCTCAAGCTGAAGAATTGGCAGAAATCCACAAAGAATATGGTGGTTTGCAAACGTCAATTGTAAATGTTAAAGACATATACAACGAGTTTGGAGCGGGAAGACAAGACCTTGTGGCAATTAGAAACTTTATAAGGTTTTTGAAAGAAACTTCTAATGGAGGACCTAAATATGTTCTTCTATTCGGAGATGCTTCTTACGATTTTAAAAATCGGATTACAGGTAACACTAATTTTATCCCTATTTATCAAACATTGAATTCACTGAGGCCAACGAGTTCCATTGCCACGGATGACTTCATTGCTTATTTAAGTCCAGACTATGTTGGGCCAATAACCGCAGGGATTATGGAAGTTGGAGTTGGACGATTTCCCGTAAAAACGGTTCGGCAAGCAACAGAAGCTGTTGACAAAGTAAGAGCGTATTATGGAGAAGCGGCATTTGGCTCCTGGCGAAATCGACTTACTTTCATTGCGGATGATGAAGATGGAAACATTCACATGGAGCAAGTAGATAATCTTTCAACACAAGTCGATACCAATTTCCCGTTTTACAACGTGAACAAAGTTTTGTCTGATGCTTATCCGCAAAGGGCAACTCCTGGAGGACATAGATACCCTGATGTGAATGCAGCAATTGACAACGCTGTTTTGAGAGGATCACTTACCATGAATTATTTAGGGCACGGTGGAGAATTAGGTTGGGCACATGAGCGAATTCTTGAGGTTTCACAAATAAATAGTTGGGATAATCGAAAAAATATGCCACTGTTAATTACTGCTACTTGTGAGTTTAGTCGATTTGATGATCCAAAAAGAACTTCTGCAGGCGAGTTTGTTTTTCTGAATCCTGATGGCGGAGGAATTGGACTTTTAACCACTACGCGATTGGTTTTTTCAACTCCAAATTTTGCGCTTGCTACTTTATTCAACAAAGTGGCTTACGAAGAGTACAATGGTGAAATGCCAAGGCTAGGTGATTTAGTTCGACTAACGAAAGAAGGCCAAACGAGTTTAAATAGTAGAGTTTTTGCGTTGCTAGGTGATCCCGCAATTAGATTAGCCTACCCAAAAGAAAAAGTCGTGACAACATCGGTTCCAGATACGATCAGAGCATTGGATTTGGTGACTATCTCTGGAGAAGTTAGAAGTAGAAAAACCAATGATTTACTTACGGATTTCAACGGAGTTGTTTATCCAACTGTATTCGATAAAGAAAAGAACTTAAAAACGTTAAACAACGATGGCAAGTCCGGGTCAATGGAATTTAAAGCTCGAACAAGTGTTTTATTCAGAGGAAAGGCTACGGTGAAGGCAGGTAAATTTACATTTTCATTTGTTGTTCCGAAGGATATTGACTTTAGTTACGGTACTGGCAAAATCAGTTATTACGCAGAAAACGGAGTTATTGATGGTAATGGAGTCGATAATGACATTATTGTTGGAGGTAAAAACCCCAATGCCGCTTCAGATAATTTGGGCCCTCAGATTGATTTGTACATGAACGACAGCACATTTGTTAATGGTGGAATGACTGATGAAAGTCCGAATATCTATGCAAAATTCTTTGATAATAATGGGATTAATACCACAGGGAGCGGCGTAGGTCACGATATTACAGCCACGCTTGATGCAAATACCGCAGATCAAATTGTTTTAAATGAGTATTATGAAACTGAATTAAATTCATACCAAAGAGGAGTAGTTACTTATCCGCTTTCAGAGTTGAGCGAAGGGAACCATACTTTGCAACTCAAGGCGTGGGACGTTTACAATAACTCATCAACTTCGGATATTGCCTTTGTGGTAACTTCGAGTGAAGAATTGGCGCTTGATCATGTGTTAAATTACCCCAACCCCTTCACTACAAATACCGACTTCTATTTAGAGCACAATCATCCCAATCAGGATTTGTTTGTGCGAATACAAGTATTTACCATAAGTGGTAAAGTAGTAAAGACTATAGACGGAACATACAATTCAAAGGGATTTAGATTAGGCCCAATAAATTGGAATGGATTGGATGACTTTGGCGATAAAATTGGAAAAGGTGTATATGTATATAAAGTATATGTAAAATCTCAGAACGGTGATATTGCCGACAAATTTGAGAAACTAGTTATACTACATTAATTAATAATGACAAACCGTATATTTGCAAACCGAAAAATTATGATGGATTCTTTAAAAGCAAACTTCATTTCATCCGCACTTTTTGCACTTGTGGTATTGTTAGGCTTTAATTCAAATGCCCAGGTGAGTGGTAATACGGTTAGTACTGGTCAATTGAGTGGGCAAACCGCTGATGATGACCGGTTAAATACCATAACGACAGCCGTTCCCTTCTTATTGATTTCTCCTGATTCTCGTCATGGCGCTATGGGAGATGCAGGTGTAGCAACTAGTCCGGATATAAACGCCATGCATTGGAACGCATCTAAATTGGCATTTATGGAAGAAAAATATGGTTTTGCTATGGGCTATACGCCTTGGCTGAGAAACCTCGTTCCAGATATTAGTCTGTCTTACTTTACATTTTACTACAACCTTAATAAAATTATAACATTTGGTGGAGGTATAAAGTATTTCAGCTTGGGTGACATTCAGTTTACAGATAATACTGGTCAAAATTTAAATCAGTTTAGACCAAACGAGTTTGCAATCAATGGAAGTGTTGCTGCCAAATTTTCTGATAATCTCTCAGGTGGAGTTAGTTTCAAGTATATACACTCCAATCTTACTGGAGGAATAACCGTTGCAGGTCAATCAACTCAGCCTGGTCAGACTGTTGCATCTGATATCTCATTGTATTACCAATCAAATAAATTTAAAATTGCCGATAGAAAAGCCGAATGTGCTGCAGGAATGTCAATAAATAATATGGGTGGAAAAGTCTCTTATTCGAATTCTACCGAAAAAGACTTTCTACCGATTAACCTAAGAATAGGTCCACGTTTTACCTATCATATTGATAAATACAATAAAATATCTATTAATACAGATGTAAATAAACTGTTGGTGCCGACACCACCTATCCCTCAAACAGAACTGAATGACCAAGGCCAGTTGGTTGTAGTTAGAGACGGTGACAATATTGCAATTGGTGCAGGTAAAGACCCAAACCGTCCTGTAGTTGAAGGTATGGTTGGTTCATTTTCCGATGCACCAGGTAATATTATTCGCGACGAAGCAGGTAATCCAGTTACAAATGCTGATGGAACTTATGAAATTGAGAAAGGAAGTGTCTTTAGAGAAGAAATGCGTGAATTAAGTGTTGGTACAGGTATCGAGTATTGGTATGATGATTTATTTGCCATTCGCACAGGGTATTTTTGGGAGCATGAATTAAAAGGAAATAGGAAGTACATCACAATGGGTGCAGGCCTTAGATACAAAGTATTAGGGTTAGATTTTTCGTATTTAATTCCCGCATACTTTGGCCAACGCGGTGTTCAGTCGCCGTTGCAAAACACGCTTAGATTTACCCTTATTTTCAATTTCAATGAAAATAAATCGGGTTCTGCAGTTCCTGCAGGGGGCACTGGAGGTGCATAATGGGTTTCAGAATTGGTTTCGGGTATGATATCCACCAACTTGCTGAAGGTGAAGATCTTTGGTTAGGAGGAGTAAAGCTGGATTACCATCTGGGTACGGTAGGGCATTCTGATGCCGATGTATTAATACACGCCATTTGTGATGCTATTTTGGGTGCTGCTAATTTGAGGGATATCGGTTTTCATTTTCCAGACACAGATCCAAAATATAAAGGAGCAGACAGTAAAATCTTGCTGAAAGAAGTAGGTTCCATTCTTAACAAGAATGGTTACAAATTAGGAAATGTTGATGCTACCATCGTGATGGAACAGCCAAAAATTAATCCGCATATTGAAAAAATGCAAGCTACCATGGCGCCCTTGCTCAATGTGTCTGAAAATGATATCTCTATTAAGGCCACTACAAGTGAAAAACTAAGTTTTGTTGGTAGAGAAGAAGGGGTAAAGGCTTATGCTGTAGCCTTGGTAAATACTATCGAAAAATGAAAAAGCACGTAATTCAATGTGAATTTGAGCGTTACGAAAACGCTGCAGAGTTGAGCACAGAAGACCAGGAATTGTATGCAAAAGCCGTAGAAATAAGTACAAATGCTTATGCTCCTTATTCTGCATTCAATGTGGGTTCGGCAGTTAAACTAGCAAACGGTGAAATTATAGTTGGAACTAACCAAGAGAATATCGCTTACCCATCCGGACTTTGTGCCGAGCGTGTTGCATTATTTTCAGCCCACACACTTTTTCCGAACGAAAAAATTGAATCTATCGCCATCTTCGCATTTTCTAAGGATTTTGCCGTTGACGAAGTGGTCTCTCCTTGCGGAGCGTGCCGTCAGGTAATAGCTGAATATGAGGGAATTTCAAAACAGCCGATTTCTGTAATAATGGGTTCGGAGGCAGGGATAATAAAAACCAACGGCGTCAATCAATTACTGCCTTTTAGATTCTCCAGTACTGGCTTAAAAAACTAGATTCTTAAATAGAGCCAAACCCGTAAAATTCCTTAACGGCTCAGACTGCTATTTGTATAAATTTGCTCACCACAAAAGAGGATAATACAATGGCAAAGCGAACAAAATTCTCAAAAGACCAGTACCTTAAATGGTACGAATCCATGTTACTCATGCGCAAGTTTGAGGAGAAGTGTGGTCAACTTTATATTCAACAAAAATTTGGTGGTTTTTGCCACTTGTATATTGGTCAAGAAGCTGTAGTTGCTGGAACGGTCTCTGGAAGTAAAGAAGGAGATAAACACATTACAGCGTATCGAGACCATGCACATCCACTGGGTTTAGGAATGCACCCTAAATATGTGATGGCCGAACTTTATGGCAAGCAGACCGGTTGTTCAAAGGGAAAAGGCGGTTCCATGCATATGTTTGATAAAGACTTGAACATGATGGGTGGTCACGGTATTGTTGGTGCTCAAATTCCAATGGGAGCAGGTATTGCCTTTGCTGATAAATATATGGGTAACGATAACGTTACTTTCTGTTCGTTTGGCGATGGAGCTGCTCGTCAAGGTGCTTTGCATGAGACTTTCAATATGGCTATGACATGGAAAATTCCTGTTGTATTCATTATTGAGAATAACAATTATGCGATGGGTACTTCTGTTGAACGAACAACAAACGTAACCGACATGAGCAAAATTGGCGATAGCTATGAAATGCCTTCTGAATCTGTTGATGGAATGACAGTAGAAGAAGTTCATGATGCTATTCAACGTGCTTGTGAGCACTGTAGAAAAGGAAATGGACCATATTTATTAGACATTAGAACATACCGTTATAAAGGTCATTCGATGTCAGACCCTCAGAAATACAGAACAAAAGATGAGGTTAAAGATTGGCAAGCGAAAGATCCAATAGAAAAAGTTTTGGATATTATTACTACCAAGAAATACGCAACCGAAAAGCAATTAGAAGAAATAAAGCAACGAGTAAAAGATATGGTAGAAGAATCGGTGAAATTTGCTGAAGATTCTCCACTACCAGAAGCATCTGAATTATATAAAGATGTTTACGTTGAAGAAGATTATCCATTTGTAACAGATTAGACTATGGCTGAAGTAGTAAGAATGCCCAAATTGAGTGACACCATGGAAGAAGGTGTAGTTGCTGAATGGCATAAAAAAGTTGGAGATACTGTTGAGTCAGGAGAGCTTTTGGCGGAAATTGAAACCGACAAGGCCACAATGGAATTTGAGTCTTTTCAAGATGGCGTGCTCTTGCACATTGGTGTAGAAAAGGGCGCGGCGGCTCCAGTTGATGGCGTTTTGGCAATTCTTGGCGAAAAAGGTGAAGATGTAGCAGCAATTCTTAAAGCTGAAGAGGCTGCTGGAAGTGCACCAGAATCGCCAGCAGAAGAACCTGAAACAGCAAGTGCACCTGCTTCTCAGCCTGCCCCTGCAGAAGAAAAAAGTGCACCGACACCTGCACCTGTTCAGTCCAATTCAAACGGTAGAATAAAAGCTTCACCGTTAGCGAAAAAACTCGCAGAAGATAAAGGAATTGACCTTGGTTCAGTTTCTGGTTCTGGGGAAGGTGGACGTATAGTGAAAAAGGATATTGATAACTATGTACCTTCAGCGTCTAGTACTTTCACGACGTCTTCAGTTGAATCTTTTGAAGATACTTCTGCTTCACAAATGAGAAAGTCGATTGCGAAGAGCTTAACTAAAAATCAGTTTTCGGCACCGCATTTTTACCTTACTGTTTCGTTGGATATGGACAACACCATAGCTGCTCGAAAAAGCTTGAACGAAGTTTCAGATGTCAAAATATCATTTAACGATATCGTGATTAAAGCGGTTGCCTCGGCATTAAAAGTTCATCCAAACATTAATACTTCGTGGATTGAAGAAACGAAAAGTGTTCGTCAAAACCATCATGTAAGCGTTGGTGTTGCTATGGCTGTTGAAGATGGGTTATTGGTTCCGGTGGTGAAATTTACCGATCAAAAATCGATGTCTCAAATTTCTGCTGAAGTAAAAGAATTTGCGGGAAAAGCAAAAGAAAAGAAAATTTCATTGGACGAATTACAAGGAAACACATTCACGGTTTCTAATCTGGGAATGTTTGGAATTGAACAATTTACCTCAATTCTTAATGCACCGGAGTCTTGTATTTTGGCCGTTGGAGCAATCAAACAAGAACCGGTTGTGAAGAACGGAGAACTCACAGTTGGAAATGTTATGAAAGTAACCCTTACTTGTGATCATAGAACGGTTGATGGTGCTAACGGTGCAAAATTCTTACAAACTTTTAAGCAGTTTGTAGAGAATCCAGTTACAATGTTGGCGTAGGAAATCCTACGGCATTTAAAGCATTTTTAAAAGCCTTTCCGTTGGATGATTTATCCAAAGTTGAGGCTTTTTTTATTCTTTCATTTTCGGACGACCAATTGAATACATCAGGCGTAATTTCGGATTGATTCACAACTAAAATGTCACTTTGTTTTGAATGCAATTTGGCCAAATACTCTTGTTCCGTCTGACCTGGCGTTGGAATTAGAATAGCAGGTAAACCAGCAAATTGCAAATCCATAAGCGTAGAATATCCTGAACGACAAACTACGGCTTTACTTCTTTCGAATAATTCAATGAGTTTGGGTTTTAATACCACATCATAGGTTTCAAATTTGGTGGTGGTTGCAAAGGGTTGTTGTGTACCTCGCACCAACACCACTTTTTTGTCCGTTTTGGCCCCTGCATTTATTAATTCTTTTTCTAAAATTGTGCGTTGAGGTTCAGGGCCTGAAAGCAAAATCAAAAAATCGATATCTTTTTTGGTGTAACTAAATTCAACATTGGAAAACTGGCTCACAGGGCCAATAAAATGCACAGGAGTTTTAGTTTGTATCGAATGGGATAAATCTCCGCTTAAAGAATCGGAAGGAGATTGTTTATCTGGAACAAATAGAGCGTCAAACTTATTCTGGAAATTTGCTAACGAATTATTAATCCACTGGAACATTGTAGGAGTGATCAACCGAAGTTGATGGGTGATTAAAACGTTTTTTGTGGATGAAGAATAAAATCCGTATCGGTTATCGGAGAGTATTAAGTCGTAGTGGTTTGATTGAGTCAATTCTTCCACTCTTTTGTGTTCAGCTACAATGGCCGACTTGAGTTTTGGTAATTGACAAATTAGTTTTAGTGTTAAAAGGTTTTTGTTGTTCGCATATTTAATATCGTACCCGCGTAATTTGTGAGTAGTTAATTCTGGGAATTCCTTTTGCAAATAAGCAAGTGCCAATCCATCCGATGCTATTTCTACAGAATGTCCCAGCTCCAGTAATGAACGAATAAGGGGTGAACTTCGCGTTGCGTGCCCTAAACCCCAATTCAGAACACCGAATAAAATTCGTTGTTGAGGTTGAGTATGTTTTTTGTGCTCCACTCTGACCAAAGTACAATGTTTAATTAAGGATTAACTGCCTTTTATCATTCATTGTTTTGTTACTTTGAATCGGTAAAATTTACAAATGAAAGCGATTGTTTCAGGTGCTACAAAAGGAATTGGAAGGTCAATAACAATGGCTCTTGCGGCCGAAGGCTACGATTTAGGTTTAGGAGCAAGAAACCTAGAGGAACTCGATTTTTTACGGAAAGAAATTTCAGCCATATATCCTTCACTTGAAGTGATAACAAAGTCAGTGGATTTTTCACAGAAGCACGAAACCAGAAACTTTGCTGAAACCTTTATGCATTATTGGGGTGACGTAGATGTTCTAGTTAATAATGTAGGCGTGTACGAAGAAGATAATTTAGACGAACTCACCGAACAAGGTTTTATGAACCAGTTTAACGTTAATTTTTTCAGTGCTTTAAGGCTCACTCAACCATTCGTTCCTGAATTTAAAAGAAGAAAGTCCGGAAACATTATTAATATCTGCTCTGTGTTAAGTAAAAAGGGAAGAAAGCACGCTATTTCCTATTCTATTAGCAAACAAGCACTATACGGATATACCAAATTATTAAGAGAAGAACTGAGAGCCTTTGACGTAAAAGTTACCGCAATTTTACCAGGCTCAACCAACACACCAAGTTGGGACGGTATCGATGCTCATGTTGATGAATTCGTTCAGCCAGAGGATGTTGCGAACGGTGTAATTATGGCGTTAAAAAGTAACGGTTTGGTTGAAGAAATTGAAATCAAACCAATTAATCCAAATTACTAATGAGTAAAAAGAAAAAACTACTTCGATTTGCCGATACTAAGGTTTTTAAGAATGTTTCGGAACCCCCAATGGAGGAGTTCTTTAACAAAGAAGAAGGGACTCCTTTTGCCCATTCATTGGCAGGAAATTGGAGAAGCTCGATTTTTAAAAATGAAAACCCAATTGTTTTAGAATTGGGTTGCGGTAAAGGCGAGTACTCTATTGGAATGGCAAAGGCTTTTCCAAATAAAAACTTTATTGGGGTTGATATTAAAGGAAATAGAATTTGGTATGGAGCCAAGGAGGCATTGGACAACGAAATAGATAATGTTCACTTCTTAAGAACTCGAATTGACTTTATAACCGCGTTTTTTACAAAGAATGAAATCGATGAAATCTGGATTACTTTTCCTGACCCCCAAGAAAAAGAAAATCGAGCCCGAAAAAGACTCACCGCCAAAATGTTTATCGACAGGTACAAGCGGTTTTTGAAACCGGACGGTATTATTCATTTAAAAACAGATAGTGCCTTTTTGTATGAGTTTACTCAGGAAGAAATTAACGAGCATGGGTATAAGAGTTTTTTGAGTACTGCTGATTTGTATGGAGAGGCTATTGGCGAATTTGATGATTTTATGCAGAAGATACTGAATATAAAAACGTATTACGAAGAGCTGTTTACAGCACGTGGTCACGTAATTACCTACACACAGTTTAGACCCTAATGCAGGAAAAAACTTATACATTTTTTCAGAATGTGTACGATGTAGTTCGGCAGATACCGGAAGGTCGAGTTACCTCGTATGGTGCAATTGCTAAATATTTGGGAATGGCAAGGTCGTCAAGAATGGTCGGATACGCTATGAATGCAGCTCATGAATTACCTGACGTACCTGCACATAGAGTAGTTAATCGTAATGGATTGTTGACGGGTAAACACCACTTTTCAACTCCTTTCGAAATGCAACAATTGCTGGAAAAAGAGGGGGTTGAAGTTAAAGATGACCAAGTGCTAAATTTCAAACAATTGAGCTGGAACCCAACAGAAGAATTGAAGTTATAAAATCAATATAGGTGAGTCCTTAGTACAGTTAAATTCGTGAGAATCGAATGTGCTTTTTAAACTTAATTTACTTTCATTTTTCTCACAAATCTAAACCCTAGAATTACCTTTGTGGCATGGAAATAACTCAAGAACAAGTACTCAATGCTTTGTCGTTTGTCATTGAACCGGATTTAAAAAAAGACCTTGTAACGCTAGGTTTTGTATCGGATATCAAAATTGAAGGAAATACAATTTCTTGTACCGTTCAGGCGAGTAATCCTGCCATGCACAATCGCAAAAGAATAGAAGAGGCTTGCGAGCACCAATTCAAATTGAAAATCGGTAACGAAGTCAAGGCAAGTGTTCAGGTAGTTGCCATGAATGAAGAAAATCAGGTGAGTCCGCAAACAAGAAAAGTGCTTCCAGGAGTTAAGCACATTATAGCAGTAGCATCTGGGAAGGGAGGAGTCGGTAAATCTACTATTACCTCAAACCTTGCTGCAGGATTGGCTAAAAAAGGATTTAAAGTAGGTCTTATCGATGCCGATATATATGGTCCGTCTGCACCTATCATGTTTGACGTGCAATTGCACAAGCCAGGCATGAAAGACATCGATGGCAAAAATTACATGACTCCAGTAGAATCTTACGGAGTAAAAATGTTGTCCATTGGATTTTTTGCCGACACCGACCAGGCTATTGTTTGGAGAGGACCTATGGCCAGTAAGGCATTGGACCAAATGGTGAAAGACGTGTATTGGGGTGAGTTAGATTATATGCTAATTGATTTACCTCCGGGTACAGGTGATGTTCATCTTTCCATAGTACAGGCAGTGCCTTTGAGTGGTGCTATTGTAGTAAGTACTCCGCAGCAAGTAGCTTTGGCAGATGCCAGAAAAGGAATAAATATGTTCCAATTGGATTCTATTAATGTTCCGGTTTTAGGGCTGGTTGAAAATATGAGCTATTTTACTCCCGAAGAATTGCCAGATAATAAGTATTACATATTTGGAAAAGATGGGGCGAAGGAACTAAGTGAGAAAATGAATACACCACTTCTTGGGCAAATTCCATTGGTACAGTCCATTCGAGAAAGTGGAGATATTGGTCGTCCAGCTGTGTTACAGGATAACACGGTTTCGTCTAAAGCATTTGAAGATTTGGTGGAGCAGGTGATAAAAACTATGGACAATAAATAAGATAGTTTTTCGGCTATTTTTGAGGCACGATTAAGCCTATGGAAGAAACAGTAAATGCAACACTTTTTTCGCGAGTTGACAACGCCTTAAACGACCTACGTATTTTTGTAAAAGAAGATGGTGGAGATTTAGAGTTGATTGAAGTAACAGATGATGCCATTGCTCGTGTACAACTAAAAGGTGCATGTACGAGTTGTTCTATGAATAACATGACCTTTAAAGCTGGTGTAGAAGAAGCAATCAAAAAAGCCGTTCCCGAGATTCAGAAAGTTGAAGCCGTAGGCTTTGAGCTGTATAAGTAGCCACTATTTCTCTGGCTTTGTCAAAGCGGAAGCAAATAATCCAGCGGGAATAGCAACTATTCCCAGACCAATCATGAGAATCAAAAACGTAAATAGTTTTCCTCCTACTGTGATTGGATAAATGTCACCATACCCTACTGTCGTTAAAGTTGCTACAGCCCACCATAAACTGTGGAATACTGATTTAAATATTTCTGGTTGAACCGGGTTTTCGAAATAGTATATACCAATTGCTGAAAAGTAGATAAGTATCACGGTTAGGATAAGAAAGAGAATCAATTCTTCTTTTATACCGAGTAATGCAAATTTTAAACGCATCATTGCTTTCGAGTAGCGAGCAAGCTTTAAAATTCGTACAAGCCTTAAAAAACGTAATGCGCGAAGCGCCCTAAAATCGAGTCCGAGCATCAGTATTGTGGGTAGAATTGATAGAAGGTCAATCAAACCGAAAAAACTAAAGATGTAGGCGATTTTTTTATCAGCAACAATTAGTCGAAGTACATATTCAATAATGAATATAGTTACCAATAAATGGTCTAAGTACTTTAAAATGGATTTATCTGCGGTTGATAGATTGGGAAGAGTTGAAACACTAAAAGATATAACTGAGGCCGCAATTAGTATTTGAATTGAAATATCAAATACTTTACCTGATAGCGAATCGGTGTTTTCAATCGTTTTTTTTAGTTGGTTAAGCAAATGAGATTATTTCTGATGAAAGATTTTCGATTTTACCAACCCAAGCTTATTCACGAGATACAACCAACTTGTCCACAGCACTCCAAAGCCATAAATTGAACTTCTTTTAAAATTGATTGAAGATGCCTCCTCAAAGTATTTTGTTGGGCAGGTAACTTCTCCTATTTCAAATCCGGCATAAAAAATTTGTGCTAGCATTTGATTGTCAAATACAAAATCGTCAGAATTGATATTGTAGTTGATGCCTTCCAATACTTCCTTTGAGAACGCTCTGTATCCTGAATGATATTCTGAAAGCTTTTGGTTCATTAAAATGTTTTGATACAAGGTCAAACAACGGTTTGCGATGTACTTATACATTGGCATTCCCCCCTTAAGCGCTCCTTTTCCAAGGATTCTTGAAGCAAGTACCGCTGGATAAAGTTCATTAGCTATCATGTGGGCAATTGACGGAATAAGCAGCGGAGTGTATTGATAATCTGGGTGAACCATAATTACGATATCAGCGCCCAATTCTAAAGCCTTGTTATACAGGGTTTTTTGGTTTCCACCATAACCTTTGTTTTGTTCGTGGCGAATTACGTGTTTGATTCCTATTTTTTTGGCAACTTCGGCAGTATCATCGGGGCTATGGTCATCAACCAGGATGACTTCGTCAACTATGTCAAAGTCAATTTCGCTGTACGTTTTTTCAACGGTTTTTGCAGCATTGTAAGCAGGCATTACAACAACAACCTTCTTTCCTTTAATCATAGTTCAACAATTTGAGGCAAAAGTAAAAATTCAGTTCGGCCTAAACGAAAGCCGATTAATTAAGTTGTCCTCAACAAATCTGTGATTCCACGTAACCAATCAAAGCATGTATCACTTTAATGTGAATTTCCTGGGCACGATCTGCGTAGTTTGAATGCGGTGCGCGTATCTCTACATCGCACAAAGAAGCCATTTTACCACCGTCTTTTCCGGTTAATCCAATCACAAGCATTCCCTGGCTTTTTGCCACAGAAATAGCATTGATTATATTTTCTGAATTACCACTGGTGCTAATAGCAAGCAATACATCTCCCTTTTTTCCAAGGCCTTCTACAAATCGAGAAAATACTTTGTCGTAACCGTAATCATTGCCTACACATGTGAGGTGACCACTATCCGAAATAGCCATAGCAGCAAGAGACTTTCTGTCATCTCGGTAACGACCCGAGAGCTCTTCTGCAAAGTGCATGGCGTCGCTCATAGAACCACCATTTCCGCAAGAGATAATTTTTTTTTCGGCTAAAAGCGATGCACAGATAATATCTCCAGCTTTTTGAATGAGTTGATAATTGTCATCGTTGGAGAATTTATCTAGAACTGACTTTGCTTCTTGAAATTGTTCTTGAATGAGTTTCATTAGTTGGCAGCTTTATAAAGATCCAAACCTTCTTTTAACCAATTGCGAAAATCCGTCGGGTCACTATGATGTTCAAAATCTGCAGAACCATTTTTTAGGTCTTCGCCGTTAGGGCCTAACATAACGTAGTAGGGTTGGGTATTGGTTTGATAATTCTCTACTTGATACACCATCCACTCATCGCCAATAGTTCTGATTTTTTTGGTTCTATCTCCAATTTTCACTTCTCGTTGTTCAGATTCTGGTAGCTTGGTTCTGTCATCAACATATAGCGATACAATTACCACATCATTGGTCAACATTTCAATAATACCAGGTTCGCCCCAAACCTTTTGCTCCATCTTTCGGCAGTTTGCGCATGCATGTCCAGTAAAATCAACGAAGAGTGATTTATTAACTTCTTTGGCATATGCCATTCCCTTTTTAAGGTCATGAAATACTGGTAAATTTTGAGGGCCAGGGTGAGTTCCATCTACAAAATCGGTGTGTCCTCCAGAATTTGCAGCTCCGCCAACGAACGAACCACCGGCAGCTTCAGCATAATTCATTGGTGGAGGGAACCCAGCGATTAATTTTAAAGGTGCACCCCACATTCCAGGGAGTAAATAGACAGCAAATGTGAATACTACAATTGCCATAAGTGCTCTACCTACCGAAAGTTTTTCAATTGGTGAATCGTGAGGCAATCGAATTTTACCCATAAGATAAAACCCGAGCATCAATGAAATCACAATCCAGAAAGCGATGAAAATTTCACGAGTTATGTATCCAGCTTGAACTACTAAATCAGCATTCGATAAGAATTTAATCGCTAAACCTAACTCTAAGAAACCAAGAACAACTTTAACAGAATTCAACCATCCACCCGACTGAGGCAAAGAATTTAACCACCCGGGAAAGGCTGCAAATAATCCGAAAGGCAATGCAATCGCTAAAGAGAATCCAAACATTCCAACAATGGGCATTATTCCACCTTTGGCTGCGGCTTCCACTATTAAGGTTCCAACTATTGGTCCTGTACAGGAGAAGGAGACCAGTGCCAGCGTAAATGCCATAAAGAAGATTCCGATAAGTCCACCTTTGTCTGCCCCTCTGTCGGCCGCATTTACCCATGATGAAGGCAGTACGATTTCGAAAGCCCCCAGAAACGAGATGGCAAAAACGACCAGCAAGACAAAGAAAATGAGATTGAACCAAACATTTGTGGCCAATTCATTTAAAGCCTCGGAACCGAACACGGCGGTCACTACTGTTCCTAGAAGTACATAAATAATAATAATGGACAGCCCATAAAGAATGGCGTTTTTAATTCCTTGAGCCTTAGTCTTTGATTGTTTAGTGAAAAAACTAACTGTCATTGGAATCATTGGAAACACGCATGGTGTTAACAAAGCTGCAAAACCGCTTAAAAACGAAATGATGAAGATTTCCCAAAATGATTTTGAATCAGAATCGCTTTCCTCGGCTGGCTCATCTGCAGCAATAGCTTCAGTTTCATTAGAAGTTGCTCCTGGCAAGTCAACGATAAACTCCAACGCCTCAGGAGGAAGGCATTTAGATTCGTCGCAAACCATATAATAAACATCGCCTTTTACTTGAGTAATTCCATCTTTAACTTTTACTTTTTGTTTGAATGAAACTTCCCTCTCATAATAGTTAAGCTCCATCATAAAATTGTTGTCGTACTCTTTTAACAGGTCACCAACTTCTTCCGTTTCTCCAACTATTTCAAATTCTTGTTTTTCATTGAAATACCTAAACTCCGTAGCAACGGGTCCATCAGCGTTATCCAATTTTTGAGAGTACAAATGCCAGCCTTCTTCAATTGTTGCACTTGCTATAACTTCATAAGTTCCATCGCTTAAATCTTTAGCTGAAAAGCTCCATTTTACAGGGTCAAATACTTTGTTCTCTTGCACCAATGGCTCGGCTTCTTCCATCATTGAAGCATTATCTACACTTGCTAATGTGGGTTTGGTTTGTTCTTTTGGTTTCGATTCCACAACTTCAGTTTTGATAGCTGATTTCTTTAAATCAAAGCTGAATTCTAAGTAATCTGGAGGTAAACATTTAGAATCGTCACAAACCATAAACGTAAGTTCACCCGTAACTTTAGTAGATGTCTTGTTGATTTTTACTTTTTGTCTGAAGGTTGCAGAATTATCAAAAAACAGCAATTCCATTTGGAAGTTTTTGTCGAATTGCTTAATAGGTTTAGGCTCTTTGATCCCTCCGATTAAAGTGTAGTCATTGCTTTTTTCAAAGGTAATTTCTGTAGGAAGAGGGCCTTCGTCGCCAGAAAGTGTACTTGAGTATATGTGCCAGTGCTCTTCGATTTCTGCCTTAAACTGCAATTCAAATTCATCCGCAGAGATTTGTTTTGAATCGTAAGACCAAGTTACTGGGTTGTGTATTTGTGCGGTTGATACTAAAGTAGTTAGAGCTAATAATGCTCCGAATAAAAGTCTAAACATAAATACGTTTTTGTAGCACTCAAATGTAGATAATTTGGCAAATAGAGTGCGCGTGAGCCGTGCCAATAAAGAAGTATTAACACCGCTTTTGTATGCTTTAGTACATAGTGTTAAATCTCATCGGTACCTTTTATTCCAAAATATTTTCGAATGGAGAAAACTGAAACGTACAAAATTGGCGTATCAACTAAAGCCATCAGTGCTTTGAACATCCATCCATCAATAATGAGTTGTAGAAGTTGGTCGGAGGGTTTTACGCCGTAAAACAACACGCCAACTACCAGTGTTGTATCCAATAATTGAGAGAAGATGGTGGAGCCATTATTGCGTATCCACAAATACTTTCCGTTGGTGAATTTTTTCCAAAAATGATAAATACGAACGTCAATCAATTGGGCAAAAAGGTAGGCGGTCATAGATGCAAAAATCACTCGCCAAGAATTCCCAAAAACCATGGAGTACGATTCATTATTTACTGGGGAGTCCGGAATGGCATCAAATGAGTCTCCTAGGTAAATAATCAATAACACGAATAATGACGCAGCCAAGCCAGATAATACAACTAAGCTCGTTTTTTTTCTCCCATAAATTTCAGAGAGGATATCGGTGATTAAAAATGTAATGGGATAGGGGAGGACTCCAGCGGAAATGATAAAAGTTTTGAAACCTAGGTCTATAGAAATGAACTTGTTGGCAATGAGGTTACAGGTAACCAATGCCGCTATAAATAATGCTGCTAATAACAAATACAGTCTATCGGCTTGTTTCCTTTTTAGCTTATTCATGTGCGTACTTTTTTAGGAGTTTATTCCAAAATGGAAAAGCTAGAATTGCCAAAATCGGAATGACAGGAACTCTAAACCGGGCATCTAAATCAGTTATACTTGATGTTACGGAGAAAAATAAAATCAACAACATCAATGCTATGCCAACATTTAAATCTGACTTGAACCATATTGGAATGGAACCAAGAATGGAGAGATACAAAACGACTAAAAATAATAACTGAAAGCAGATAAGTAAGCCTTCCAACTTGGTTCCTACTTTAAACGCCGTAAGAAGACTTTGCCAGTACGAATTGTTGCTTTCGACCATGGTTAATGGAGGAGTGTCGTTCCATTTTCGACCGTAGAGTTGTTTCCCAATCGGGGCACGTATGGGCTTAATGAAAAAACCTACAAAGCTTTTACTGAATATTTTCAGTGCAACAAGTGGATGTTCTTTAATAACAGAAATGCACTCCTGCCTGGCAAATTTTTGAAACAATGGAATCACTCGAGAATTATGAGTAAATGAATATTCCGAGAGTGGCACGTTGTTTCTGTACTTGTATTCTTCAACACGGCGGGTGGTACCATTGACTTTTGCATTTATGTTCGATGCGGTATGAAATAAATAATTGACTTCTGCTATGGAACTAAAAAATGCGGAGCCAAATGTTTTGTAATTCCGATAATACCATGGAGCAACTAACAAAGCTCCGATGGAAATAATCATGGCCGTTTGCTTTAGTTCGTATTTCAATCCATGTTGATTGAATAATAACGCCAACAGTGGAATCAGTACAAGAAGGTAAACTGCCGAAGGGCGAGTGTAGGCAGCACAAACCATAAACAGCACGGCATACAACCGCAAGTTTGGTTCTTCAAATTTTATACTCTTAATTAAGTAGTAAACCGAAATGGTAAGAAAAAAAGTGAACCAAGTTTCTGTCATGACAGCGTTGGAAAAAATGATGCTTGGAGTGTTAATGGCCACAAAAATTCCAACGACAAATGCCGCCACTTTATTTCGTTTTAAGAGCAAGGCACATTGGGTTGCAATAGAAGCGGTGAATGCTCCAATGAACGATTGAATGATTACAATCCATTCACCACCAAGTTGAAGAACATGCAAAGCACTTATGAATATTGGGTAAAAAGGAGTTCTGGTGCTGTCGGGTGTTTGTGGTTCGGCAGTCATTTGAGTAAAAATGCCGTCGTGAAAAAGGTTGTATCCTATGTTTAGATAACCCCATGAATCAAAAAAATAAATGGAGTTAGGGTGAAGAAGTTGAATGAGTAAAACGTAGCCTATCCGAATGGCGAAGGCAATACAAAAAACTACAATTACTGGGTGTCTCATACTTAAAGTTCAAATGTATGAGAATGATTCAGATACTCTTAGAATTCATAGCCTCCACCAATCACAAAGAAAGGACCTCCTAGCGACAATTCTACTTTGCCCATCAATCCATTATGAGAAGAGATGCTGTATCCAATGCCTGTTTTCATGGCAAGGGGAAATTCAAATATGGGAATGCCGTCTTCAATCTGTGAACGTCCGAAATTAGGTCCCACGTAATTGATGTCGAATGAAGCAAGCTTCACCCCGAGTCCAAAACTGGAGTAGAAATCGTGTACTACATTTTCTTTCTGATACTCAGCGAAATGAATGTTTATTATAGGTAAAATTCGAATTCTCGAATACGAAATTTCCATTCCACCAATCCCGGGTTCGTCCAGAAACCATTGATTTAAAGCATAGGTAAACTCCATTCCAAGACCAACTTTAGCCGTTATTCGCCTTTCAGCAAAAAAACCAAAAACTGGAATATTAGTGGTTCGGGTACCTTCAGTGACCTGTCCGTTATTTTCGCTCTGAACACTCGATAAATTCATAAAGCTCAAACCGGCTGAGAGACCGATGCTGTTTTTTGGTTTTACATATTCTTGAGCTGTGAGGAAATTAAAACAAAATAGAAACGAAGCGGCAATTACGGTAATGATTTTCATCAGATATAGTTTTGAATAAAACGAAATTATTCATTCATATTTCACCCACAAAAAAAATCCCCTGAACTTTCTTTTACAAGAAAACCACAGGGGATTTAATTATTCAGGGAATCTTAAATTCCTACATCATTCCTGGCATTCCGCCACCCATACCACCTGGCATTGGAGGCATTGCTGCACCACCTTCTTCTTTCTCTTCAGAAAGAACACATTCGGTAGTTAAGAACAATCCAGAAATAGAAGAAGCGTTTTCTAAAGCTACACGAGTAACTTTAGTTGGGTCAATAACACCAGCACCTAACAAGTTTTCGTAAACGTTAGTTCTTGCATTGTAACCAAAATCGCCTTTTCCTTCTCTAATTTTATTTACAACAACTGCACCTTCACCACCAGCATTTCTGATAATTTGACGCAATGGCTCTTCAATAGCTCTTGCCACGATATTGATACCTGTAGTTTCGTCATCGTTTGCTCCTTCTAATCCTTCTAATGCATCTATTGCACGGATTAGAGCAACTCCACCACCAGGTACAATTCCTTCTTCAACCGCAGCACGTGTAGCAGCTAATGCATCGTCAACACGGTCTTTCTTTTCTTTCATTTCTACTTCAGTCGCTGCTCCAATGTACAATACAGCAACACCGCCAGCTAACTTTGCTAGTCGCTCTTGTAGTTTTTCTTTATCGTAATCAGATGTCGTAGTTTCAATCTGAGCTTTGATTTGATTAACTCTTGCAGCAATTGCATCTTTAGAACCAGCTCCGTTTACAACAGTAGTGTTGTCTTTGTCAATTTCTACTTTTTCGCAAGTTCCAAGCATATCAAGAGTAGCGTTTTCTAGCTTGAATCCAGATTCTTCAGAGATTACTGTTCCTCCAGTAAGAATAGCGATATCTTCTAACATTGCTTTTCTTCTGTCACCAAACCCAGGAGCTTTAACAGCAGCAACCTTAAGGCCGCCTTTCAAACGGTTCACAACAAGAGCTGTTAATGCAGTTCCTTCAACGTCTTCTGCAATGATTAGAAGTCCTCTACCAGATTGCGCCGCAGGCTCAAGAATTGGAAGTAAATCATTCAGATTCGCGATTTTTTTATCGTGAATTAGAATGTAAGGGTTTTCTAATTCCGCAATCATTTTCTCAGTGTTAGTCACAAAGTAAGGAGATAAATATCCACGGTCAAACTCCATTCCTTCAACTGTTTTGACTTCAGTTTGAGTTCCTTTTGCTTCTTCAACAGTTATAACACCTGAGTTACCTACAACCTTCATTGCTTCAGCAATTAAAGATCCGATAACTTCATCGTTGTTCGCTGAAATAGAACCAACCTGTTTGATTTTTTCGTTATCAGCGCCAACTTCTTGTGATTGCGCTCTCAAATTTGCCACAACAGCCTCTACCGCTTGGTCGATACCTCTTTTCAAATCCATAGGATTTGCGCCAGCGGCAACATTTTTAAGCCCAGTAGTAATAATTGCCTGAGCCAATACGGTTGCAGTGGTAGTACCGTCGCCAGCTACGTCAGCAGTTTTAGATGCCACTTCCTTTACCATTTGAGCTCCCATGTTTTCGACTGGGTCTGATAATTCAATCTCTTTTGCTACAGAAACGCCATCTTTTGTTATTGAAGGAGCTCCAAAACTCTTGTCAATAACTACGTTTCTTCCTTTTGGTCCTAATGTTACTTTTACCGCGTTTGCAAGTGCATCAACTCCTCTTTTAAGTTGATCTCTTCCTTCTACGTCGAATGTTATTTTCTTAGCCATCTTTATTAAGATTTAAATTTTCGTGATTAAACAATTGCAAAAATGTCCGACTCTCTCATCATAAGATAATCGCCACCATCGATTGAGATTTCAGTACCTGAATACTTTCCGTATAATACAGAATCACCAACTTTTACTGTCATTGGCTCATCCGGCTTTCCGCTTCCTACAGCTAATACTTTTCCTTTTTGTGGTTTTTCTTTCGCTGTATCAGGAATAATGATTCCTCCTGCAGTTTTTTCTTCAGCTGCAGCAGGTTCAACAACTACTCTGTCTGCTAAAGGTTTAATGCTTAATCCCATTTTTAAAATATTTATTAGTTAAACTTTTTCAATTTCAAACATGCTGTAATCATTTCATGTGCCAATGGATAAGCGACTGACAATGGGTCAATTTTTCAGTTTTAAGCAAAAAAAATGTCAGTATGAATGACATACTGACATTTTTAAACATGATTTTAAATTCTTTCTACTCTGCTGGAGCTTCTTGAACCGGTTGAGCTTGTTGCTGCTGACCTGCCGGTGCCTGCTGAGTTCCTTGTTGTGGCAAAATGGTTTCGCTATCCACAAAATCTTGAATTTGAGACTCTTCTTGACCTGACTCTACTGCTGTTCCACCACCTTGCAATGCTGCTGCACCAAGGCAAAGAACCAACAAAAAGATTGCTAAACCCCAAGTTGCTTTTTCTAAAACATCGGCAGTTTTTTTAACGCCCATAACTTGGTTTGCAGAAGAAAAGCTGCTCGCTAATCCGCCACCTTTAGATTCTTGTACAAGTACAACTCCAATAAGGAGGATGCAAACAATAAAAATTACGATAAATATGAATGTTAACATTGTATTCTAGTTTTCTTTCAATTTTTGAATAAGGCGCGCAAAGTAATTGCTTTTTTCGGGAAATTTCAAACTTAATTTTTCGTAAGCCGAAATTGCTTTTTTAGAATTGCCCTGTTTTGCGTAAATGCCTGCAAGTGTCTCTGTAACAAAGTCTTCGTTTTCGGCTAAACTCATTTTAGCCATGTTTTCTGGCGAGAAAAACTCCGTTTGCGGTCGATTAATTTCTAGAAACGTGTTGGTTGTTTCTTTGGGTAAGTGGATTTTTTCTTCTCCTTGTTGAATAAAGTTGTTGATTAAATCTTCTTTCTTTACAGATAGCCTTGAATCGATTGATGGAGCATGTCCCTCGTTTTCAGTCGATAACCAAGCCAACACATTCATAGAATGGTCGATTTTCTTTTCTTTTTTAACTTCTGGTTTTGAAGTAGGTGTTCCAGTATTAGCAACTTCTGATTCAGTTGATTTCGCTACATCCGACTCTTTGAGTATGGATGAAGAAATTGCATGAGTTAGAATTTCTTTTTCAAGAATAGATTTTGCACTTAATTGCTCTTCCGATTCAAGATTAATAGGCTTAGTACTGACGGAAGTCTGTTCAGTAGATTGTTCCCGAACCTCCGATTTAGCTTGTTCTGTTTTTTCTATCGCTTTTTCAATTCCAGGTTGAATTACATATTCATATAACACAGTTCGGTTTGGAGAATATACAGCGGCTTTTTTGATTTTATCTTGATAGTCGAGACCGCTTTCCAGTTGTTCCAATTTTGCATCGAAAGTGTGCAATGCCGATAAATATGGGAATCGTTTTTTTAATTCTGCTAGATTTTCTTTTGAATCAAGCAAAACGTTTGGATTAGAAATACTTTTAGTAAGCCAGTCTAATTTCATTACCAATCGCTTACTGCTTTATTGAAAATATCTTGGGTAAGTAATTCATTAACCTGCTCAATAAGGGTACTTTCTACTTCGGATAGCGGTTTGTCGCTATCGTAAAGCGCATACTGCGTAAAGCTTTGCTCGAAGTTTTTGGTGTCATCTTTAGTATTTACAAAAACCACAGAAACCGTAATAGTCAGTTTGTTCTGAGCAGCTACCTCATTTGCTTGGATACTCACGGGCGCAGTTCTGTAATCGGTTATTTTGCCAGAAAACTGAAGGTCACCATCAGTTTTGACTAAATCGAGTTTAGTTTGATTCAAAAAAATATTTCGAAGCTCTTCCGTAAACTCCTGCGCCAATGTAGGCTGGGCAAGTGGTGCGTAATTAGGAAAGAAATCCACGGAGTACGTCTTAACTTCGTTATAATCAACCGATGCGCCAGAAAAACCATAGTTAACAGAACATGCGCTAAAAACAACAGCAATCGCGCCTAATGATATGATTGCTTGGATTCTCAATTTAAGTCGTATTCTTTAATTTTTCGGTAAAGTGTTCTTTCGCTAATGCCCAATTCGCCTGCAGCCATTTTTCTTTTACCGTTGTATTTTTCCAATGCTTTGGTAATTAGTTCTTTTTCTTTTTCCTCCAAAGAAAGTGACTCTTCTACAATTTCATGTTCTTGAAACCCATCAACACTTGAATTAGGCGCGTAAGATGGAGTAAATTCATTTTTTTCTTCCTGATAGGTAGATTCGGTATTCACTGCTGCCGGTAATTGTCGTTCAGGGTTTGAATTAACGTCCTTAATTATCTGAGTTAGAATTCTTGAATTTTCGGTATCTGAAGTGTCAATATTATTGGTCCTGGCCATTTCTAAAACTAACTTTTTCAAATCGGTTACATCGCTCTTTAAGTCAAAAAGCACTTTGTACAAGATTTCTCTTTCATTACTAAAGTCTTCGCTTCCGCCAGATTTGGATGCGATAGCGGGTAGGTTAGTGTTAGAGTAGTTAGGCAGATATTTCAGCAAGTTTTCCGAATTTATTATTCTTTCTGGTTCAATAATGGAAATCTGTTCGGTTACATTCTTTAATTGTCGAATGTTTCCTTGCCATGTATAATTCATAAGCATGTGCTGCGCATCTTCGGTCAATCGAACGGGTGGCATGTTATATTTTTCTGCGAAGTCAGAAGAGAATTTTCTAAATAATAAATAGATATCTCCCTTTCTATTTCTTAGGGCTGGAAGCGTTATTGGAACTGTACTTAATCGGTAAAATAAGTCTTCTCTAAATTTATTTTTTTGAATGCTTTCTGGCAGATTAACATTTGTGGCGGCAACGATTCTAACATCGGTTTTCTGGACTTTACTGGAGCCAACTTTAATGAACTCACCAGTTTCAAGAACTCGAAGTAACCTAACTTGGGTTTGCAAAGGCAGTTCCCCAACCTCATCTAAGAAAATAGTTCCACCGTCGGCTTCTTCAAAATATCCTTGACGTGTATTTTGTGCACCTGTAAATGCACCTTTTTCGTGTCCAAATAATTCAGAGTCAATCGTGCCTTCTGGTATAGCACCGCAGTTTACTGCAATGTATTTTTTGTGTTTACGATTGCTGAGTTGGTGAATAATTTTAGGGAAGTTTTCCTTTCCAGTTCCACTTTCACCCATAACTAAAACGCTCAAATCTGTTGGAGCTACACGCATAGCTGTAGAAATAGCATGGTCAAGTCCTTCGGATGTACCAATAATTTCGAATCGTTGTTTTATTTGTTGAGTCGTCATTACTTCACTAAACTATAGCTTCTCCTCTTAATGTTGCAGAAGTTGCAGCAGTAATTTTTACATCCACGTATTGCCCCGCTTTAAAGTCTCGATTCGGAAATATCACCATTGTATTTTCAGATATTCTACCGCACAATTCGTCTGGGTTTTTCTTAGATGGTCCTTCAACTAGTACTTCTTTGGTTAACCCTATAAAACGGTCGTGTGTTTTTCGTTGATTTTCCCTTTGAATATCAATTATTTCACTCAATCGGTCAGATTTCACCTTTTCAGGTACGTCGTCTTCATATTTCCGTTCGGCTAATGTTTTGGGTCGTTCCGAGTATTTATACATATAAGCAAAACTGAACTCAACCTCTTTAACTAAAGAAATTGTATCTTGATGTTCTTCTTCTGTTTCACCACAAAACCCAATTATTAAATCTGTACTAATGGTACACTCAGGGGTTATTGTTTTAATAGCATTAATCCTATTCAAATACCATTCACGAGAATATCCGCGATTCATCCGTTTAAGCATTTCACTATTACCAGATTGAACCGGTAGGTGAACGTAATTACAAATGTTGTCGTATTTTTTTATTGCGTAAAGTACCTCGTCACTAAGGTCCTTTGGGTGGGAAGTAGAAAAACGAATTCTTAATAAAGGGTTTACTTCGGCAACCATCATCATTAATTGCGCAAAACTGACCGTGGGTAAAGAATCGTCTTTTACCTCGCCTTTTTTTGTAATGTTCCAACGGTATGAATCCACGTTTTGCCCAAGCAATGTTACCTCTCTAAAACCCATTTCAAAAAGTTCTTTCGCTTCTTGCACAATAGTTTCTGGATTTCTGCTGCGCTCACGTCCTCTCGTAAACGGAACAACACAAAACGAACACATATTATCGCAACCCCTAGTAATTGAAATGAATGATGAAACTCCGTTTTCTCCCAGCTTAACTGGGGAGATGTCTGCATACGTTTCATCTCTAGATAGTAAAACATTTACGGCTTTTTGTCCGCTGTCTATTTCTTTTAGCAATTCAGGAAGTGCTCTATAAGAATCTGGTCCTGCAACCAAATCAACCAATTTTTCTTCTTCAAGTAGTTGAGTTTTTAGTCGCTCCGCCATACAGCCTAGAATACCCACTTTCATTTTAGGGTTAAACTTTCGTTTCATTCCTTTAAACTGGGTGAGCTTATTCCGAACCGTTTGTTCGGCTTTATCTCGTATTGAGCAGGTATTTATAAGAACTAAATCTGCTTCTTGTGGTTTGTAGGTGGTTGCATAACCCTCTTTAGTAAGAATAGAGGCAACAATTTCGCTATCCGAGAAATTCATTGCGCAACCATAAGACTCTAAATAAACTTTTTTTCCGTTGGGATTTGAAGGCAGGTCAACCAAGGTAGAATTCCCTGGTTTTTCTTCAACAATATCTTTTGTGTCTATTGACATGTAATTCGCTTAGTGTCTGAATTTGTGGTGCAAAATTAGCCAATATTTAAGTAGCTGCCATAGTGGCATATTTTGGGTGGTTAAAAGAACACAAATTCAGGTAAATTGAAGGGGCGTTTTTCGCTCTTTCAACACCAAAATAACAACAGGACTGTTGAAGTTTTAAAGATTAACTTACTTTGCAACCGTCTAAATTCGGAATTTGACAGATTCATTTTTCGATAAAAAACATTTGATATTACATGGATTTAGTAATCGTTGAGTCACCGGCAAAAGCCAAAACAATTGAAGGGTTCCTTGGAAAAGGATTTACCGTGAAGTCCAGTTTTGGGCACGTTAGAGATCTAGCTGGAAAGGATAAAGCAATTGATATTGAAAATGGTTTTACACCTCATTACGAGGTGATGAAAGATAAAACAGCGGTCGTAAAAGAATTAAAATCTTTAGCTAAAAAAAGTGATACAGTTTGGTTAGCGACGGATGAGGACCGCGAGGGTGAAGCAATTAGCTGGCACTTATACGAGACTTTAGGGTTAACACCTGAAAAAACGAAAAGAATTGTTTTTCACGAGATTACTAAACCAGCTATAACTAAAGCAATTGAAAACCCAAGAACGATTGATAAGAATTTGGTGGATGCTCAACAGGCTAGAAGAGTCTTGGATAGATTAGTTGGTTTTGAATTATCGCCAGTACTTTGGAGGAAAGTAAAGCCATCATTATCAGCAGGTCGTGTGCAGTCAGTTACTGTTCGATTGATTGCGGAACGAGAACAGGAAATTGAAGCATTTGTTCCAGTTTCTGCTTTTCGTGTGAATGCGGAATTCTTGGTGGATGACAAAAGTGTATTGAAAGCTGAACTTCAGCATAAGTTTGAGAAAGAAGAAGATGCATTAGCATTTCTGAAGCAGTGTCAGAAAAGTGATTTTACAATAAAATCCATCGAGAAAAAGCCGGGAACTCGTTCACCTTCGGCACCTTTTACTACTTCAACTTTGCAGCAAGAAGCAAGTAGGAAATTGGGTTACTCAGTGCAGCAAACTATGGTTGTTGCCCAGAAACTCTATGAAAGTGGTAAAATTACTTACATGAGAACAGATTCTATGAATTTGTCTGAGACGGCCATCAATGGAGCGAAGGATGAAATTTTAAAATCTTACGGTTCTGAGTATTCAAACCCTAAGCAATATTCGACCAAATCAAAAGGTGCTCAAGAAGCACATGAGGCCATACGTCCAACAAATTTTGAAGAGCACTCGGTTAGTGGGGACTCTAGTTTACAAAAATTGTACGATTTAATTTGGAAAAGGACAGTTTCATCTCAAATGGCTAATGCCAAGTTTGAAAAAACCAATGTTCGTATTGACATAAGTGAAGTTGCTTCTGAACACTTCAAGGCAAAAGGTGAGGTTTTGCTCTTTGATGGTTTCTTGAAAGTATATATGGAGGGTGTTGACGATGAGCAAGAAGCTGATGAGTCGGGTATGTTACCGCCTCTGAAAGAAGGTCAAGATTTGAATCCCAAATCTATTCTTGCAACAGAGCGGTTTACAAATCATCCACCAAGGTATAGTGAAGCCTCTTTAGTTAAGAAGTTAGAAACCTTAGGAATTGGAAGACCGTCAACGTATGCCCCAACTATTGCAACTGTGCAGAAAAGAGGATACGTAGAAAAGGACGACAGAGATGGTTATGAGCGAAAGTATCGCCAACTAGAGTTACTTGGAAAAGGTGAAGTTACAGCCGGGGACAAGACTGAAAATACTGGAGTTGAACGAAAAAAATTATTCCCAACTGATATTGGTAGGGTAGTGAATGATTATTTAGTAAAAACTTTTCCATCAGTATTAGATTATGGTTTTACGGCTGAGGTTGAAAAAGAATTTGATGAAATAGCTGAAGGAATGAAAAAGTGGAACGACATGATTGATCGTTTCTACGGACCATTCCACAAATCGGTCAATTCTGCACTTGAAGATGAGAGCAGGGCAAATGGTGAAAGACTTTTGGGTGTCGATCCAAAATCAGGAAAGAACGTTTATTCTAAAATTGGTCGTTTTGGTCCAATGATTCAGATTGGGGAACGAGAAGATGAAGAAAAGCCTCTCTTTTCACCGATTCGCGGAAATATCAGTATGACTAAGGTTACGCTGGAGCAAGCATTGGAGTTTTTTAAATTACCTAAGAAATTAGGTCAATACAAGGAAGAAGAAGTTGTAATTGGTGTTGGTCGGTTTGGTCCGTACATTAGATATGGGAAGATTTTCGTTTCATTGGGTAAGTTAGATCCTTTAGAGGTAACAATGCCAGCAGCTCAGGTTTTAATTGACGAAAAATTGGAAGCCATTGCCAATATGTTAATCAAAGAGTTTGATGAACAGGACGATGTGAAGGTGCTTAACGGAAGATACGGACCATATATTAAGTTTGGTAAAAAGAACGTGAAGATTCCAAAAGACGTGGATCCGAAAGAATTGACTTTTGAAGATTGCGTGGAATTAGAGAAAAAAGCTCCTGCCAAAAAACGTGTAGCTCGGAAAAAGAAAAAATAAATATTTAGCCCCAAATACCCTAGGATGGATATTGAAATCTATTTAAATAAACTTGAGTTAAAAAACGATGATTTTCTAGGCTCAACTATTGGCAGTTCGGTCATTTTTAATAGTGAAAAGAATGGATTTCCAGAACTAAAGGATGTTGATATTGCTTTGTTTGGCGTAATTGAAGATAGAAGGTCTATTGGAAATGTTGGATGTGCAGATGGAATTCATGAAATCAGGAAAAAGCTTTACAATTTAAAAACAAATTGGAACGTGAAATTCGCTGACTTTGGTGACGTGTTTCCAGGGGAAGAAGTTAATGATACGTACTTTGCAGTGCGAAGTATAATTTCTGAATGCATAAAAAACAATACGCTTCCAATTCTTATTGGGGGTAGTCAGGATTTAACTTTTGCAAATTACCAAGCCTACGAAGCTTTAGAGCAGGTCGTAAATATTGTGTCTATTGATAATTCAATAGATCTTGGGGAAGTTGATCAAGAAATTAATTCAAAAGCATATTTAAATAAAATCATACTTCACCAACCGAATTACCTATTCAGTTACAGTAACCTCGGTTACCAAACATACTTTGTAACTGATGAGGAACGAACATTAATGGATAAACTCTATTTCGACATTCATAGGTTGGGTCAAGTAAAGGCCGATATGAAAGAAGTGGAGCCTGTAATTCGTAACGCAGATATGCTTACAATAGACATTGGTTCGGTTCGAGCGGCCGATGCGCCTGGTAACAGCAATGCAACACCTAACGGATTTAATGGTGAGGATATTTGCGCTATCACGCGTTATGCCGGGTTAAGCGATAAGCTTTCAAGCATAGGGATTTATGAGTATAACCCCTTAAAGGATGGTGATGGTCAAACTGCATTTTTAATTGCAGAAATGATTTGGTACATATTAGAGGGTTTTTGCAATCGGAAGGGAGATGGAGCATCTAAAGATAATGCCGAAGTGTTGAAGTACATAGTTGCTACTAGCACCGATGCTGAGGAAATCACTTTTTATAAAAATTTGAAATCCGATCGCTGGTGGATGGATGTACCTTATCCAGAATCTAAGCTCTCAAAATATAGGAGACATCAGTTGGTTCCTTGTAGTTATTCAGACTATCAAGAGGCTTGCAATGACGGAATTCCGGAAAAGTGGTGGAGGAACTATAAACGGCTCAGGTAGGTTGTTTGCTCTTTTAAGAGCTTGTATTACAGTTGATTGTACGGGTGATTAAAAGTTGTTCTTTATTTAATTAATATTTGGCTAATTTGATTTTTTAAGTATTTTAGTCGCCTTATTTCTATGAAAATAGTAGTTTATATGAAGAGAATAATACTTATTGTGTTAGCTTTCAGTTCGTTAAGTAGTTGGGCTCAGCAAGACGCTCAGTTTACCCAAAACTTTGCGAATAAATTGTACAACAATCCTGCATTCGCTGGAATGAACGATGCGATATGTGGAACTTTGCTCGGGAGACAACAATGGTTGGGCTTCGATGGTGCTCCTAGAACTGGATTGTTAACGGTTCATGGAAATATACCAACCACTCTTATCCCTGTCCCTTATGTGAACTTGGGAGTTGGTTTAAGTGTTTCCAATGATAATATCGGGCCAATTAATACTAATATATTTAAATTTTCCTTGGCTAATAAATTTGCATTGAACGGTATTGGGACTATTAGTGTTGGACTGGGTTTAGGTGCCGTAGGGATGGCAATTGACGGTAGTAAGTTCGAAGGTCCTGATGGATTGGGTTCCGTAGATGCTGATCCGAATTTGGTAGCAGCCGCTCAGACAGGTAAAGACTATGGTTTTGATTTAGATGCGGGTGTGTACTTTAGAAGTGCTAACAACAAAATATGGGCGGGTGCCGCTATGCAGCATATTGCTCCTGCGGAATTAGGAGAGCTTCCAGGTGGTGTTCCTTCAAATAAATATTCTATAGTCCAGCATTTGTATATAATGGGAGGGTATAGATATGATCTTAATGCAGACTGGATGTTGGAGCCTTCAATTTTCTTGAAAACTGAACTGTCAACAACTCAGTTTGATTTTAACCTTCGGGCAACTTATCAAGATATGATTTGGGGTGGATTGTCCTATAGGATTCAAGATGCAATTTCTCCCATGGCTGGCTATATGAGGGATTTAGGCCCTGGTAGAATGAAAATTGGAGTCTCTTATGATTTGAATACTTCAAAACTTAGAAGTTACAACAGTGGTACAGTAGAATTATTCCTAAACTACTGTTTTACAATTACTCCTAAACCAAAAATTACTATTCACAAAAACCCACGTTGGTTGTAGGAAATCAATTTATTTACAATAATTTATTTTATTTGCGTTAGTTTTGGCATTTTGCCGCAATATTGTTTTGACGAAAAATAGTTACATATTTAAAAAGGGAGGTAGCATGAAAAAGTTACTCATAGTAGGATTTGTTGCACTGATTCTTTCAAGTTGTATAAACGACGCTGGAGGTCAGCTTACAGGTGTACTGGGTAGACAGGTTTGGTATCAACCAGACCCTTATGGGATGTTATACATTCCTCCAGGAAGTTACAATATGGGGCCTAATGATCAGGATGCACCATATTCATACACATCTAAATCAAAAACTGTTTCGGTTTCTCCATTCTATATGGATGAAACCGAGATTACGAATAATGAATACAGGCAATTTGTTTATTGGGTTCGTGATTCCATGGCTTATAAGATTCTAGGTGAAGAGGTAAGTGAAGAGTTGTTTCTTATCTCTGTCAATGAATTTGAGGAGGACATCGATCCTCCAATTATTAATTGGGAATCTGAGTTGGATTGGGATGAAGCGGAAAATAGGGAAGCGTTATCGGTAATGTTTTTGCCAGAGTATGAGCGTTTTTACGGAAGAAAATCAATTGATACTCGTAAGTTGGTTTATGAATATTACTGGATTGACTATAAAGATGCTGCACGAAAAAGCCCTTCAATTAATGGAGACCCAATGAGAGATAGAGGATTAACTGATCGTTCAGTTTTTATTAGACAGGATCAGATTTCAGTTTATCCAGATACACTTTGTTGGATACATGACTTTACATATTCGTACAATGAACCATTGACAAATATGTATTTCTGGCATCCTGCTTATGATGAGTATCCAGTAGTAGGTGTCACTTGGAAGCAAGCCAGAGCGTTTTCAATTTGGAGAACCATGCAGCATAATAATTTTCTTTCGGGATTGGGAGAGGCTTTTGTTCAGGACTACAGATTGCCTACAGAGTCAGAGTGGGAGTATGCTGCAAGAGGTGGATTGGATTTGTCACCTTACCCTTGGGGCGGGCCTTACATTAGAAATACAAGAGGGTGTTTCTTGGCTAATTTTAAACCGTTGCGTGGAAATTATTATGATGATGGTGGGATTCACACTGTTCCTGTAGTTTCCTATGAGCCAAATGATTTCGGTTTGTACTGTATGGCTGGCAACGTTGCTGAATGGACTACTACTGCTTTTGACGAGTCTGTTTACGACTTTGCCCATGATTTAAATATGGATTACAAGTATGAAGCGAACGACGACGATCCTCCAGTTTTAAAAAGAAAAGTAATTAGAGGAGGTTCATGGAAAGATGTGGGGTATTTCCTTCAAACAAGCTCAAGAACCTATGAGTATCAAGATACGGCGAAGTCGTACATAGGCTTTAGAAATGTAATGAGTTACCTAGGAATGGGTAAGAGTGATATATAAGATAATTAAATTAAACTAAAAAAAAGAATATTATGTCAGGGAAAAAAGGTGGATTAGCTCATTTTCTGTATGGTACAGTTAAAGGTAAAACGATTGTAAATATCTCAATGTCAGTTGGTGCGGCTGTAGTTATTTTGGGTGCATTGTTCAAAATTCAGCATTACCCTGGAGCGAGTTTGATGCTTATTGTGGGCCTTTGTACGGAATCTGCATTATTCTTCTTAGGTGCTATAGAACCTCAACATTTGGCGTTAGATTGGTCTAAAGTATATCCTGAATTAGCACACCATGAAGAGGAAGAGGATGATGAGTTCGCTTCTGAAGAACTTACTGAAGGTCACGTTGAGGCCGATGATTTAACTGTCACTCAAAAACTAGATGAGATGTTGGAAGAGGCTAAAATTGGCCCTGAATTACTTGAAAGTCTTGGTTCTGGTCTTAAGGGTCTTTCTGATCAAACTAGTAAATTGAACAATATAACAGATGCATCTGTTGCAACTGATGAGTATGTGCAAAGCGTAAGAGGGGCAGCAAATTCTGTTTCAAGTTTGTCTGAAACATACCAAACAGCAGCTAATGCCCTTACTGGTTTGGCAGAAGAAAATAGAGAAGGAGCAAATTTTGGAGAACAATTATCTAAAATGTCAAGTAATTTAACTGAGCTTAATTCGGCTTACGAACTACAATTAAGAAGTGCACAAGAAACTTTGGAAAATTCCAAAGGTTATTTCACTGGTGTAGATGAGTTAATGGCTAGCTTGAACAACTCAGTTGATGATGCAAAAGTTTATTCAGAAAAGATGGGTGAGTTGTCTAGAAACATTACTTCCTTGAATACTGTTTATGGGAATATGCTTACTGCAATGAACCCAAATGCAAATTCCTAATAGGAACATCAAAATTAATTGTTAAATAAAATTTAAAAAAGGAGACTGATATATGTCATTAGGTGATTTGCCTCCACGGCAGAAAATGATTAACTTGATGTATTTGGTATTGCTTTGCCTATTGGCAATGAACGTATCAAAGGAAATTCTGCAATCTTTCTTGATTATTAATGAAGGATTGGAAAGAACGACGGAGAATTTCGAAAGCAAAATTAACACAACGTACGATAAATTTGCTCGTATGAATGCCGATGATCCGGTTAAGGTTGGTGAATTTTATGAGCATGCTCAGGAATTAAAGAAAAATGCGGATGACATTGTTGAATATATTGATGCAGTAAAAGTTGAAATTTTTAAACAAGCGGATCAATTAGAGCAAGCGGTGGCAGATACTATGACACTTGAGCATTGTCATAGTAAGGATAATCAAGATATTGGTGCTATGGTGATGATTGGCCCGGAGACCACAACTCCTAAACCTGCATCGGAAGAATATAGTGCACTTGGTTTGAAGGTTAAAATTGAAGAATTCAATTTGCATTTGGAGCAATTTGTGAAGGAAAAAGAGATGGTTGAGGAAATGAAAATCCCTCTTGAAGACCAAGTTGTACATGATGTTGTAGAACCTTGGGAAATTGCAAATTTTTACCATTTGCCAATTGCAGCTACAATAACTAACCTAACCCGTTTTCAGGCTGCTGTTAGAAATTCTGAAGCAGATGCTCTAAAGGAATTGTTAAGGGAGATTAGTGCAGAGGATTTTAGTTTCGATACACTTGCTGTGAAAGTAATACCTACTAATGGAACGTATATATCTCAGGGTGATTCTTTTAAAGCTGATGTAATTGTTGCGGCGTACAGTACTACTAAAAACCCACAATTGATAATTGGTGAAGTAGATACTACTGGGGAACAACCAGATGTCAAAGATGGTGATACGTCAAATGTGTACATAAATAGAGGAATTGCAACCTATGCAACTAAGACAAGCGGTCTTGGTGAACAGAAGTGGGGTGGAATTATTAAAATTTTAAAACCTAACGGGAAATGGGCGCATTATAAATTTGATCACAAGTACATGGTAGCTAAGCCTAGTTTGGTTGTATCTCCTACTAAAATGAATGTATTTTACAAAGGGCTGGAAAACCCTGTTGATATTTCAGTTTCTGGTGTAGCCTCGCAGAATCTTTCTATGTCCATCTCGGGTGGAGGTTGTAGAGTAGTTCCTAAAAGCAAAGAACAAGGAAAATATGAAGTTGTTCCTAATCCAAAATCTAAAGACAAAACAGTGAAGATTACGGTAACGTCGAATGTTGACGGAAATAAAACTTCATACCCTGCTATTGAGTACCGACTCAAAACTGTACCTAAACCAACTCCATATTTCGTTGGTAAAACGGGGTCAGTTGATATGAAGAAAAGTAAGTTGATGACAGGTCAGTTTGTTACGGCGAAATTGGATGATTTCTTGTTTGATTTAAAATATAAGATTACTAGTTTCGAAATGTTTGTAAGTGTTGGAGGAAAGTCGAAATCATACCCTGCAAAAGGAAATCGATTAACTGGAAACATGAAAAATGTTCTGAAAACAATGAAGCCTGGCCAAACTGTAATTTTTCAAAAATTAGTTGCTCAAATGGCTAAGCCAGGAGCACCAACGAGGCCCCTTGATGGAAATATTATTGTGCACGTAAAATAATGTAGTATGAAGAGTCTGTTTAAAATAGGTATAGTACTAAGTGTTTTCGGAATATTTTGGCATTCTGGAAGTGCTCAACAAAGCATGGTTTTAGATGGTATTGTTGTAAACGAAAATACGCCGTCTAGAAAGGTAATTCCTTATGCTAACTTACGGCAAGCAGACGTTATGTGGCAAAAAAGGGTTTGGAGAAGAATTGACTTGCGTAAAAAGCAAAATCAAGTGTTTTATTTTCCGGAAGAACCGGCTCAAGGACGAAAAAATTTGTTTGATTATATCAGAGAGGGGCTCTTAGAGGACGGTACTCTTACGGCTTACGACCCTGGTCCTCCTACTGATCCAGACGATGAGTTTACTAGGGCATACACAGCTGATGAAGTGATGAAGGTGATGGTTTCCGAAACTGAAGTTGAAATATTTGATGAATTCGGTGATGTAACGGGAACAGAAACGGTTTATGATACTCTCAGGTCTGCCAATATAAAGTTTTACGAAATTAAAGAAGAGTGGTTTTTCGAAAGACAACGTTCGGTGATGGATGTGCGTATTATTGGAATTAAACCAATGGCTGAAATAGAAGGTCCAGATGGAAATCCTACAATACAGGATTTGTTTTGGATTTACTTCCCTGAGGCGCGTTTTGTATTTAAGAAAAGTGAAGTCTTTAATCGAGTAAATGACGCTGAAAGAAGAACTTACGAGGATATTTTCTGGAAAAGACAATTTGAATCTACGATTATTAAAGTTTCTAATGTCTATGACCGTCAGATAAGAGATTATAAAACAGGTTTAGATGCCCTATTAGAAGCAGAAAAGATTGAAACTGAAATATTTAATTTTGAACATGATTTGTGGCATTTCTAACGATGTCAGTATTGTATAATAAAAAAGGGAACAGATGTTCCCTTTTTTTATGCCTGCATAATTCTTAGGTTGGCAGAATTATAGTCTGGTTAAGAATATTTTTCAGCATAGTACTTTACGTATTCACCAGAGACAACATTATTAAGCCAAGCATCATTACGTAGATACCAATCCACAGTTTTTAAAATTCCTGTTTCAAATGTCTCGGCTGGCTTCCAATTCAGTTCATTGGAAAGTTTAGTTGCATCAATTGCATAGCGTAGATCATGACCTTTTCTGTCTTCAACATAGGTGATTAGTCCTTCGGAGGTGCCATTTTGTTGACCGAGTGCATTGTCCATAACTTGACAAAGCTTTTTTACTAAATCAATATTTGTCCATTCATTAAGCCCACCAACATTATAAGTTTCACCTATTTTACCAGTATGAAATATGGTGTCAATGGCCTTTGCATGGTCTTCCACATATAGCCAATCTCTTATGTTTAGACCTGCTCCATAAATAGGGAGAGATTTATTGTTCTTGATGTTATTTATGCAAAGTGGTATAAGTTTCTCCGGAAATTGATTGGGACCGTAGTTATTAGAACAATTAGAAATTTTGACAGGTAGTTTATAGGTGTTAGCGTATGCTCTTACAAAGTGGTCCGATGATGCTTTTGAAGCACTGTAAGGACTCTTTGGGTCATAATTAGTTGTTTCTTTAAATAAGCCAGTATTTCCTAGACTACCATAAACTTCATCAGTAGAAATGTGGTAGAACACATGTTCAGCAATATCATTGGACCATGATTTTAGACATTGATTCAGGATGTTTACAGTGCCAGTCACGTTAGTTTCCACAAATACATTGGGATTTTCAATAGATCGATCAACGTGTGACTCCGCAGCTAAATGAATAACATTATCAATGTTGTACTTAGAAAACACTGTCGCTAAATCTTTTGTACTGGTAATATCGCCTTTGAAAAATGTATAGTTCGGGAGACTTTCTAAATCCAAAAGATTTTCTAGGTTACCAGCGTATGTAAGTTTATCAAAATTTATTATTTGGTATTCAGGATAGTTAAAGACAAATTGCCGAATAACGTGAGAACCTATGAATCCTGCACCACCAGTAATTAATATTTGTTTTGAAACTCCCATTATAAAGACCAATAATCAATAGTGTTAAACTTGCTCCGATAAACGCCTTTTACATCAACAAATAACCCTTCTGGAGTTAGAATATTTTGGAAATATTCTTCACTTAATCCAACGTATTCGTGGTGGTTCACTGCTAAGATTATAGCGCTGTATTTTCCGGAAATTCCATTTTCAGCAAGCCCAAAATGATACTCTTCAAACAACTCGTCTGAATCAGCATGCGGGTCAACGATATCTACATCAACTCTAAAGGATTGAAGTTCTTTGACAACATCACAAATTTTAGAGTTCCTGATGTCGCTTACATTTTCTTTAAATGTAGCGCCCATAATTAATACTCTTGAACCACTTATATTTTCTCCCTTTGCCAAAATTCTTTTCACAGTTTGTTTTGCAACATAGAATCCCATACTATCATTAACATACCGTCCTGAGTTAATAACTCTCGCGTGATAACCAACCCCTTCAGCCTTAAAGGTTAGGTAATATGGGTCGACACCAATACAGTGGCCACCAACTAGACCTGGTTTAAAGGGTAAAAAGTTCCATTTAGTACCAGCAGCCTCTAACACCTCAAAAGTGTTTATTCCAATTCTATTGAATATAATTGAAAGTTCATTCATCAAAGCAATATTCAAATCACGTTGGGTGTTTTCAATGATTTTAGCCGCTTCTGCAACTTTAATTGAAGAGGCTTTATGAACTCCTGGTTCTATAATTAATTCATAAACTTTAGAAATAACATCTAAGGATTCATCATCACAACCTGAAACTACTTTTAATATTTTGGTAATAGTATGTTCTTTATCACCAGGATTAATCCGTTCAGGACTGTATCCAACTTTGAAATCAGTTACAAATTTTAGACCTGAATGTTCTTCAAGTACTGGAATACAATCGTCTTCGGTACATCCAGGGTAAACAGTTGATTCAAAAACAACATAATCCCCTTTTTTAAGAACTTTACCAACTGTCTCAGAAGCTCCTAGTAGTGGACGTAAGTTTGGTTGATTGTATTCATCTATGGGAGTAGGGACCGCTACGACGAAAAATGAAACGTCTTCTAAATCTTGTAATTTATGAGTGAACTCAATATCACATCCTTCAAAATCACTAGCTTCTAACTCTTCACTTGGGTCTTGATGATTTTTCATCATTTCCACTCTATCAGCGTTAATGTCAAAACCTACGACCTTAATTTTTCTTGCAAATTCGAGAGCAATTGGCAACCCAACATAGCCAAGACCGATTACACCTAACTTTCCTTCTTTTTTAATTAAATCCTCTAAAATCATATTAGTTTATTTTTCTAACCTTTCCATTAGTTAGTTTATACTTTTCCTTTGATTCGGCACATACAGCGATTCCTTTATCATTGAAATTAAGCTTTGACCCGAATTCACTCATCCATCCTATATGCTTGGATGGATTGCCAACTACCAAAGCATAATCATCAACTTCCTTTGTTACAACCGTACCGGCACCTACAAAAGCATATTTTCCTATGTTATTACCGCATATTACAGTCGCATTTGCTCCAATTGAAGCACCCTTGCGTACAATTGTTTTTTCGTACTGTCCTTGCCTATTTACACCGCTTCTTGGATTGTTTACGTTTGTAAATACCATTGAAGGGCCAAGAAAAACATCATCCTCGCAAATAACCCCTGTGTAAACTGAAACGTTATTTTGAATTTTAACATTACTACCTAAAACTACTTGAGGGGATATTACACAGTTTTGACCAATATTACAATTGTTACCAATGATGCAATCTTTCATAATATGCGAAAAATGCCAGATTTTGGATCCGTCACCAATTTCGCAACCATTGTCAATCACTACTGATTCGTGTGTAAAGTAACCCATTTACTTTTTTATATAATCAGAAAAGTCATTGTGCTCCGTTTTATAAAGTTCATCAGAGTTTAGTGACTTAAAGTAATCGTAAGTAATTTTTAATCCCTCGGCTCTATCAACTTTAGGTGTCCAACCTAATATCGTTGTGGCTTTTTCAATATTTGGTCTTCGCTGTTTAGGGTCATTTACCGGTAAATCTTTATAAATAACCTTCTGGTCGGTATTGGTGAGTTTAATGATTTCCTCTGCGAAGTCACCGATGGTAATTTCATCAGGATTTCCAATATTCATAGGCATGGAGTAATCCGAAAGTAACAACTTATAAATTCCTTCAACTAAGTCATCTACAAAACAAAAGGAACGAGTTTGGCTTCCATCACCAAAAACCGTAAGTGATTCACCTCTTAATGCTTGACCGATAAATGCGGGCAGAACCCTACCATCGTTCAATCTCATTCGAGGGCCATAAGTATTGAAAATTCGAACGATTCTAGTCTCCACCTTGTGAAAGTTATGATAAGCCATAGTAATAGCTTCTTGAAATCTTTTAGCTTCATCATACACCCCTCTTGGACCAACGGGGTTCACGTTACCCCAATACTCTTCAGGTTGTGGATGGACAGTAGGATCTCCATATACTTCACTTGTACTTGCAACAAGAATCCTTGCACCTTTTGCTTTAGCCAACCCCAGGAGATTATGAGTTCCAAGAGAACCAACTTTAAGGGTTTGAATTGGAATTTTTAAATAGTCTATTGGGCTTGCCGGAGAGGCGAAGTGCAAAATGTACTTGAGTTTTCCTGAGACATGAACAAAATTAGAAACGTCATGATGCGAAAACACAAAGTTTTCTTTGCTCATTAAATGGTCTATATTGGCCAGGTTTCCAGTAATAAGGTTGTCCATTCCTATAACCTTATACCCTTCGTTCAGAAATCGCTCACACAAGTGAGAACCCAAGAAACCTGCCGCACCTGTTATTAATACTTGTTCCATTAGCGTCCGATACTAAAGTACTTGAATCCACGATCTGTCATATCTTCTTTATTGTATAAATTTCTCCCATCAAAAACTGCTTTGGAATTAATTTTTGAAGCTAGCAAATTGAAGTCCGGTGTTCTAAATACTTGCCATTCCGTACAAATTAAGAGTGCATCACAATCCTCAGTAGCTTCGTATTGGTTCGATGCGTAGGTTATTTTGTCTTGATACAATTCTTTCACGTTTTCCATCGCTTCCGGATCAAAGGCAGTTATCCTAGCACCTGCTTCTAATAATAAATCAATGTTATAAAGCGCTGGAGCCTCTCTAATATCATCAGTATTAGGTTTGAATGCAAGACCCCAAATAGCTATTTTCTTTCCTTTTAAATCATCGTTAAAGAATGATTTAAGTCGCGGGAATAGCTTTGTTTTTTGGGTTTGATTTACTTCCATTACAGCATCTAAAATTTCAAAATTGTAATCCACTTCATTCGAAGATTTAACTAATGCTTGTACATCTTTAGGGAAACAACTACCTCCGTATCCAATACCCGGAAATAAAAATCTTTTACCAATTCGAGTGTCTGAACCCATTCCCATCCTAACTTGGTCAACATTCGCGCCTACCTTTTCGCAAATGTTAGCGATTTCGTTCATGAAGGTGATTTTGGTTGCTAAAAATGAATTCGCCGCATACTTTGTAAGTTCTGCGGATTTTTCATCCATATAGATTATCGGGTTGCCTTGTCGTACAAAAGGTTTGTATAACTCGTCCATGTGTCGTTTTGCCTTGTCGGACGATAGGCCAACAACTACTCTGTCAGGTTTCATGAAATCATCGACAGCAAAGCCTTCTCTCAAAAATTCGGGATTTGAAACTACATCAAATTCACAGTTAGTATTGGCGGCAATTGCCGATTGAACTTTTTCAGCTGTACCTACAGGAACAGTACTTTTGTCAATGATTACTTTGTAATCAGAAATTATTTTTCCTAACTCATTTGCAACACCAAGAATGTACGAAAGGTCTGCAGAGCCATCCTCTCCAGGAGGGGTAGGCAGTGCTAAGAAAATGTACTGGCATTCATCTACTGCGGATTTTAAATCAGTTGTGAAACTTAGCCTACCCTGTGCAATGTTTCTTTCAAAGAGCAGTTCAAGACCTGGTTCATAGATTGGCACCTGACCATTTTTCATTTTTTCAACCTTCTTTGCGTCAATATCAACGCAAATCACGTGGTTGCCAGTTTCAGCGAGACATGTGCCTGTTACCAAACCGACATACCCTGTGCCAACTACAGCTACTTTCATTTATTTATAATGTGTTTAAAATTATTGATCTAAATATTCAATTACCGATGATGTAATGAATTCCAATTGATCATCTGTTAGTTCCGTATGCATTGGAAGGGAAATTACTTTCATTTTCAGATAGTCAGTATTGTCAAGGTTTACCCTTTCAATGAATCGACCTTCGAAAGATTTTTGTTCGTGCACCGGTAGTGGGTAGTATATATTGCTCGGTATGCCTTTCTTGTCCAGGTGGTTCATTAGTTCGTCTCTATCTACTCCGTTTAGTATTAATGTGTATTGGTGGAAGCCATGATCTGAATATCCTGCAATTTTAGGAACAGTCAATTCTGGTCTTTCAGAGAAGACATCATTGTAATAAGAGGCAGCTTTGTTTCTATCTGCCAAATAGGTGTCTAAATGTCGAAGTTTGATTCTAAGAATTGCCGCTTGAATCGAGTCTAACCTACTATTCACCCCAATTACATCATGGTAATACCTTTTACTTTGACCGTGGTTAGATACCATTCTGATCATAGCAGCCAAATCATCATCATTGGTCATAATTGCACCACCATCTCCATAGCAACCTAAATTTTTTGACGGAAAAAAAGATGTAGTACCGACAGTCCCAATCGTACCAGCTTTTTTAGACGTTCCATCCTTACCTGTGTAGTTTGATCCAATACCTTGTGCAGTGTCTTCTATAACAGGAATACCGTGTTCATTGGCAACTTCCATGATTTCGTCCATTGGAGCACAATGACCATAAAGATGCACTGGAACTATTGCTTTGGTTTTAGTTGAAATCGCATTTTTTAAGGATTCTGGGTCCATGCAAAAAGTTTCTTTGTCAACATCGACAAAAACCGGAGTAAGGTTAAGAAGCCCAATTACCTCTGCCGTAGCTATATACGTGAAACTTGGAGATATTACTTCGTCGCCAGGCTGTAATCCTAGAGCCATTAGAGAAATTTGTAAAGCATCAGTGCCGTTAGCACATGGAATTACGTGCTTTACATTTAAATACTCTTCAAATTCTTTTTGAAAGGATTTTACCTCTGGTCCATTAATAAATGCGGTCGATTTAATAACGTTTAGAACTGCTGTATTTACCTCTTCTTCAATTCTTTCGTATTGAGTTTTGAGGTCAACTAGTTGTAAGTTTTTCATTTAAATTAATTGCTTGAAAATAAAACGCGAATATAGTTAAATTTGCAGCCTCAAAAGCCCTAAAAGTCTAACTTACATGAGTGTTTCGAAGGATAATAAAAGCATCTTACATTTACCTGTTCTGGTGTTTTTAGTATTGCTTTTTCCCACAAAAATATGGGCTCAAAAAAGTATTTCAGATTCAGCAATCAGTGTTTCTCATATCGATATAACCTATTCTTTTCAATTGCCCGGTGGAGACCTTGCAAGCCGATTTGGTTATTTTCATGGAATTGGAGGTGGCTTTTTTTATAAGGCAAAAAATAACTTGGAATATGGCGCGGAAGGAGTGTTCATTTTCGGAAACCAAATTAGAGAGAGAACTATTATTGATAACTTACTAACTAGCACAAGTACAATTCTTGACAGAGATGGGAATGCTGCAGATTTATTAGTTTCACTGAGAGGATGGCAGATTAGGGGGAGTATTGGAAAGGTGTTTTCGATGGGGAAACCTAATGATAATTCGGGTTTATTGGTTCGAATAGGAGTAGGTATGATGCAGCACAAAATGCGGGTTGAAGACCGACAAGTGAATACGCCACAATTGGCTTGGCCTTACCAAAAAGGTTACGATAGGATGACGAACGGTTTAATGCTTTCTCAGTTTGTGGGTTATCAGCTATTTAGTAATAAGAAATTGATAAATATTTACGCTGGTATTGAATTGAATGAATCATTTACCCAAAACCGAAGAGCTTATAATTTTACGGAGAAAAGGAAGGATTCAGACAAACGATTTGACTCGTCCATTGGATTTAAGTTTGGTTGGATGATTCCAATCTATAAGAGAGCTCCTAAGGATTTTTATTTCGATTAGTTATCGAGTATCTATATACTATAATCGTCTCGCTGTATGGCTTTGCTATTAGAATTGCGGCCATCTTTGGGAAAGAAAAAGCCAACCATTGGGTCAATGGTCGAAAAGGCTGGCAGCAAAAATTAAAATCTAGTTTAATAGGTAATGATAAACCTGTTATTTGGTTTCATGCTTCATCAACCGGTGAGTTTGAGCAGGGTAGAACTGTGCTCGAAAGATTGAAAGTTGAACAACCTGATCATTTCTATTTACTTACTTTTTTTAGTCCGAGTGGTTATTTACAACATTCCAATTATTCAAAAGCCAATTCAGTGCATTACCTGCCACTGGACAATAAACCAAACGCCAAGCAGTTTATAGAAATTGTCAAACCTAAAATTGTTGTTTTTGTAAAGTATGAGTTCTGGCTATTCTATTTTAAAGAACTTTCAGGTCGGCAAATTCCATTGTTTTTAATTTCAGCAAAGCTTACAGAAAGCCATTTGTTCTTTCAATGGTATGGCTCTCGTTACAGACAAGTCCTAAAATTACCAACGTTGTTTTTTGTGCAGGACGAAAAAACAAATGAACTGCTTAAAGGGTTGGATATTGACAATACCATGGTTACAGGAGATACTAGAATAGATCGTGTTTTGGAGGTGTTGTCTTCTGGAAAGGATAATGCTATTGTTGAATCATTCTTGGATAATCGAAAGGCTGTGGTTGTTGGCAGTTCTTGGAAAACGGAAGAGGATTATGTAATGAAATGGTTGAATTCAGGTGCATTTTCAGGCAAAATAATAATGGCACCCCATGAAATTAACCCTCAAAAAATTACCGAGTTTATGGAAAAACTTTCTGTGTCATCTGTTAGGTATTCTCAAGTCGAACTGGGTTTAGAAGAGCCAAAAGGCCAAGTATTAATTCTAGATTGCATTGGTGTTTTGAAAGAAATATACAAATATGGAAGCTGGGCTTTTATTGGAGGAGGCTTCTCTGATGGTATTCATAATATTTTAGAGCCTGCAACTTTTGGTTTACCAATACTTTTTGGGCCAAATTATAAAAAGTTTGGTGAAGCTGAAGACCTTATTGAGCAAGGAGGAGCTGTATCAATAAAGTCGTACAAAGAGTTTTTTGAGCAATCTGCCCTGTTAATGAACCCCATGCAATTAAAAGAACGGTCGCAGATTTGTGAATCCTACATACACCAAAACCAGGGCGCTACTGAAATGGTAGTTAAGCACTTAAAATCATACTTGTAAATGAAGTTTTTGGCGATATTCATAGGCGGCGGAATAGGTAGCGTAATCCGTTACCAACTTGGAGATGTTCTAATCAATAGATTAGCTTTTTCCTCTTCTCTTGTAACTGGTACTGTAAATATTTTAGGTTCATTTCTCTTGGGAGGATTGCTAGCTTATTTTGCAAGGCAACAAGATTCTTCAAGTATAGTTGCACTAATGCTTACGGTTGGTTTTTGTGGAGGGTTTACTACGTTTTCTACCTTTTCGTATGACGCTTTAACCTTCTTGAAGTCAGGGATTTATTTGCAGTTTGCCTTATATACATTCGGTTCCTTGGTTCTTTCTTTTTTTATGTTTTTCGTAGGATGGAGGGTGTTTAATTAAATGAGCAAAAAAGTAAATACCAATAACGATCGTTTTGGATTAAACCTTGTTTTTTTGCGGAAAAGAAAGGGTCTTTCCCAAACTAAATTAGCCCAAGAATTAGAATTAAAAAGAACCAGTTTAATTGGATACGAAAAAGGTGTACAACCGCCATTTTCGGTAATTCTTTCCTTATCAGATTTTTTTAAGATTAGTGTTGATGCGCTGTTACGTTATGATGTAAGTGTCATCGGGGAATTTGAATTATCAAGGATAGAAAAAGGATTTGATGTCGATATTACGGGTTCTAAGCTTCGTTTGCTCGTGAAAACAGCAGATAAAGAAGGTAATGAAAATATAGAGCTAGTGAAGCAACAAGCACAAGCAGGTTATGCTTTAGGTTATGAAAATCCAGAGTTTATAGAGTCGTTACCAAAATTTCAACTACCGTTTTTAGAAAAAGAGAAATCGTATCGGTGTTTTCAAATAAAAGGAGACTCTATGCCACCAGTTGCTGATGGTGCTTGGGTAACTGCTTCTTTTGTAGATAACTGGAAGACACTAAAGAATGGAACACCTTGCATTGTAGTTACTAAAGATGATGGAGTTGTATTTAAATTGATTTACAATAACATTGTTGCGGAAAAAAGCCTTCTGTTGGTTTCAACCAATCGAATTTATGAGCCTTACAAAGTTTCAATAAACTCTATTGTTGAGATATGGAGATTCGAAACGTTCAACAGCTTTGAGGTTGGATAATTAATGTTCTAAGAAAGAGAACGCTTCTTTTATCAATTCGCACTACTAGTTCAGGTACTTGCCATTGAATTTGTATAAAAATTAAACTTAATTCGCTCTTGAGTTGGATGTACGACTTACAAAAGAATGTACTCTTCCTTCAGTTTCAGCGACGGATTGCTATGTATAACACTGCACTTTTTCGCGAAAGTTTCGAAGCGAAAATGGAGGTTGAGAACACTCTTTTAAAATTACAACAAAATGCCAGTTTTGTTCAACTGACTATTCATTTGCAATAATACTTTGCAGATATAAATATCTGCAACAGGAACGAGTATTTTTGGCAGTGATGAAGGATTCTAAAAAGATTAATTGGGCTAAAGTATCTGGCTATGTCTTGGAGACATTAGGTATTATCGCTTCTATTTTGGTAGCATTTGCAATTGAGAACTGGGATGAAGACCAGCGTAAAATTGAGAAAGAGGAGATTTACCTTAAAAGTCTGCATTCAGATATGATAAAAGATCAAAACCAACTAACTAGAAGAATTAAGGACTACGAAATTAAGCTATCGACTACAGTTGAGTTGATGCAGAATTTGAGTAATGCCGATGAAATTAATCAGAAAGAAATTATTCAAATAATTGAGGATAGACTTGCTTACCTTTTTGCTTATGTACCTTCAAACAACACCTATAAAGCCCTAGAAAGTAGTGGTGATATTAAGTTTATTACAAATTCTGAGTTGAAAATATTGTTGTTTGAATTGGATAAATCATTTCAAACCAATCAGCAAAAGGGTGATTTATTCATGAGTTATACAAATAGCTTAATGTGGGCAGGTTTTTTGATAGACCATTTTAATTATCAAAATTATTCCACCAATTTGTCTGAAAATAACTTGAGATTGGAACTATTTAACCGAGTGAAGCGTTACAACAAGTTGATAGAAGCGTACTATTACGATATGCAGGGTGCGCTGCTGAAAATTGAAGAAGTGCGAATTGCGTTAGAAGAAGAAATAGTAGCGAAAGATATAGAGTCAGACATTGTAATAGAAGAAGTAAATGTGAATGATGAGGCCGAGATTGAGGCTGAGTTCGACGAATTAGAGGATTTACTCTAACAAACAAAATTTAAAATATGAAAACACTCATTTTAACTGGATTAAGTTTATTGTTTCTTTCTGCGACGCCAGTTTCGACAGTCTTCAAAACGTTTAAATCATCGGTAGAATTTAGATCTGAGGCGCCTTTAGAATTAATTCAAGCGGATTCGAAGAAGTTAGTAGGATTGCTTGACACAGAAAAGAAATCCTATGCCTTTCAAGTAGCTGTAATTTCTTTTCAAGGATTCAATTCCGAATTGCAACGCGAGCATTTTAATGAAAACTATATGGAAAGTACAAAGTATCCAAAAATTAAGTTTGTTGGAAAAATACAGGATGCAATTGACTTTAAAGGCTCGTTTGAAAAGCAGGTAGAATTAAAAGGAAATTTGACCCTCCATGGAATAACAAAGGAGCGCACTATTAAAGCTGTAATAAAGAAAGTTGGCGATAAAGTGACCGCCACCAGTACATTTGAAGTTAAATTACTCGACCATAATATTAAGATTCCGACAATAGTGAATCAGAAACTAGCCAAAGTTATTATGGTTAATGTTAACACAGAAATGCTGCCTAAGGTAAAATAGTTTAGGCAGCCTGCTTGTTCCGGTATTTTAAAATTGGGTCAACCTTTTTAAGCTTAATAATACCAACTTTGTGTAATCCCAGCATCACTAAATACATTGGGTCAATCTCGTGCCATCTCTGTCCACCAAAATTTGCACTTCCGCCTAATTTGTGGTGATTGTTGTGATAGCTTTCGCCCCACATTAAAAAGTCAAATGGCAATAAATTTTTAGAGGTGTCACTAACTTTAAAGTTAGTATAACCCCAAACATGAGCTCCCCAATTAATAATAGCTCCATGAACTGGAGACATCAAAAATTGAATTGGTAGTAAAGCCCACAGCCACAGCATGTCACTTGGTACAAAATAGTAGTAAAAACCCACGTAAATGGCTCCCCACAATATTCTAGACGGCCAACTTCTTCCAAAGTTGTCAAAGGCCCACCATTCTGGAACACCTTTAGTAAAACGTTCTTCTACCTCTGTCTTTTTGTTTGATAAGCTAGAATAGATGCTTTTAGTGCGCCACATCATAGCAAATACGTTTTTGTCGTACTGCGGTGAGTGTGGGTCCTTTTCCGTGTCAGGCCAAGCGTGATGCATTCTATGCATTACTCCATATCCATAAGGGCTTAAGTAATTAGACCCCATAAAAATCCAGGATAAAACAAAGAAAACTTTCTCCATGAATGGAGATAATTCGTATTGAGCGTGCGCTGCATATCTATGGTGGAACATAGATTGGAAAAGTAGTGACCCGTACCAGTGAACAACGAAAAATGTTACTATATATATCATGAAATTATCTGTGTTTTTCGAATTGCAAAAATAGCTGTAATTCGTATTGCATTTATGACCATTATCATTGAGATATGTTCAATATCCTTTCGTGAACCAAAAACGACCTTTTACCAATTGTTAATACGGTTAGAAGGTTGTTTCCCAACCCTCAGATTTTCAGATTGTAATACCACCAGATGAACAATCAAAAACATAAAAAAATTTTCCGAGTATGGTTAAATGAGACCACAACTATTATTGTTCGGTCGAAGGCAAAAGCCTTACTCTGGATTAAACGTTACCCTGATGCTAAATTGGTAGGATAAGAAAAGGAGGCGTGTTATCAAGTTAATCTCCTTCTTTGATAGCCTCCTTTTCCTTCCAATTGTAAACATCTTCTTTTTTTGCCGGCCGTTCGTCACCTCTCCATTCAAAGTTTTTTAAATACATCATTCTAGGCGTAATGTCTTTGATAGGGTACAGCGTAGCCGTAGGATTTTGGCTTAGTATTATTTCTTCTACCTCATTACTATCAAGCAAAATGGTCATAAATTCTGCATTTGCTTTATTCATGCCAATATAGCCCGATGTATCTTCCTTAGCCCAATATATAGCAATACCAGAATGTCGGACAAAGACTTTGCGCAGAGCATTGGTATCAAACACTCCAACCATACTATCGCCTTTTATTTGGTTGTACATTATGTTTTGTACCGTACTGTCTTCCAGTGAATTAATGAAGCCGTTGTCGTTCATCACCATTCGGTCTAATCTTCCGTTAGTTCTAAAAATTTGAATAAAATCTGCTGTTATTTGGTTAGCATCCGACCAAAGTATTGGGTCGTAGAAGAGTACAATACTTGAGTCTTCATCTCTAAACACAAGAGAATCGCATTTTCCTTGCATGTCCGATTTGTAAAATTTCGCTTTTCGGTATGCTTTAATTCTTCGGAATTGTCGAGTTGAATCAAATTCAGAAAACAAGGTGTCGGCATGTAAAAACAAACTGTCCTCATCAAATATTTGAGTCATTAGCGGCATTCCAACTATTAGGGTTGTGCTGTCTTCTTGGTTATGCAGAACGTAATCACCCTGTACTATAAATTCATTCACGGTGTCTAGCATAGTTACATTACAAAACATCTCGGCTAGTTCTGTTTTTTGATTATACAGAATGCTATCTCCCCATATTTGTTGGTCATCGGTTAAGATAAAGCTGTTGGTGGTAAATTCCGATTCACCTGTTTTATTGTTAGTCCAGCCTTTTTCGGTGTATATAAAGTTGGCATCGCTTGTAATTGTTGTTGGGCCAAAAAACAGTGTACGTTCTGTTCTGGTATTGTGGTTCATGGTGTCCGATTCTATTCGATATTCTTTCGACCTCAAACGAACAGAGTCTTTAAAATGGATTTCATTTATGGCATTGTAGAAATGGCCGATTTGACTGGTGAGCGTATCTTTTTTTTCGTTTAGGTAAATGATACCGCCATTCCAGTAATAGCCATAATCGTTTTGCCTATCGTAATCTAAATAGCGAGTGTGTAATTCCATGTCGTCTGTCAATACCCGCACTCTTCCTCTTACTTCGGTCAGTTTTCGCTCCCCATCGTACTTCAGAGAATCTCCAAAAAGTTCCATACCTTCCTTATCAGTAATATGGACACGACCGTAGGCTTTCATGGAGTTTGTGCTATTATACACAAATGCCGAATCGCAAGTCATGATGGTTTTATCGTATTTAATTTTTACGTCACCAATTAGTCGTTTCGCTTTCACGCCATTTTCTTCATCAAAGAACAAATCGTTGGCGTGTAATATTTCAATTTTGGACTTTTTTCGTTTTTCTTTTTTCTCTTTTTGGGCGAATGCGGTTGTAACACCACCAATAATTATCAATAATGCAAAAAGCCTCCAAAGGTTTTTTCTGAAGGCTTTTATGCGATAAATATTTTGAAAATTACACCCCAACAGATTCTCTGATTAAGGTTTGAGAACGGTCTGGTCCCACAGATACAATAGCAATAGGAGTTTCTAATTCACGCTCCAAGTATTCTACATAATTGTTGAGTGTTTTAGGAAGTTCGTCTGTGGATTGTAGTCCAGTTAAATCTTCGCTCCAACCCGGAATTGTAGCGTAAACAGGCTCTAATTCTCCCTCCTCAACTCCGTACGGTAAATAATCAATTTTTTCTCCTCGATAGTTGTAATGTGTGCAAACTTCAATGGAGTCGAAGCCACTTAAAACATCTGCTTTAGTCATTATGAGTTTGGTAACTCCATTCAACATAATGGCATACTTAAGCGCAGGTAAATCTACCCAACCACATCGTCTAGGTCTTCCAGTTGTCGCTCCAAATTCGTGTCCCGCAGCTCTTATTTTTTCGCCAACTTCATCGTGCAACTCAGTAGGGAATGGTCCTGAGCCAACACGGGTACAATACGCTTTGAAAATCCCATAAACGTCTTGTATTTTATTGGGGGCAATACCAAGTCCGGTGCACGCTCCAGCACAAATGGTGTTTGAACTAGTAACGAAGGGGTACGAGCCAAAATCAATATCCAATAAGGAACCTTGCGCACCTTCGGCTAACACAGCCTGACCGTTTTTAACACAGGCATTTATGTAATGCTCACTATCAATAAGAACAAGATTTCGCATTTCTTCAATTGCGCTCATCCATTCTTTTTCTAAACCTTCTAATTCGGTAGGTTCAAAATTTAGATTTCCTAATAATTGTAGATGCTTTTCTTTTAGTCTGTTGTAACGCTCTTCGAAATTTGCTGCTTCTATATCGCCAACCCGAAGGCCGTTACGACCAGTTTTGTCCATGTAAGTAGGGCCAATTCCTTTAAGCGTAGAGCCAATTTTGTTTTTACCTTTTGCTTTTTCAGAAGCAGCATCCAACAACTTGTGAGTAGGTAAAATTAAATGCGCTTTTCTCGATACCTTAAGAACCTCATTAACCTTGACCCCAAATGGAATTAAGGCATCCAATTCTTTTTTAAGAATTACCGGATCGATAACTACACCGTTGCCAATAACATTCTGAGTTTCATCTCTAAAAATACCGGAAGGAATAGTGTGTAAAACGTGCTTAATGCCTTCAAATTCTAAAGTGTGTCCAGCGTTTGGACCTCCTTGAAATCGGGCGATTACGTCATACTTAGGAGTAAGAACGTCAACAATTTTTCCTTTGCCTTCATCACCCCATTGCAAACCAAGCAATACATCTACTTTCATCTTATTCAAAGCTACTTTATTGGGTTATTTACTACAGTTATCATTGCATTTCGCATAAAAATTGAGCGAATGATGCAAAATTTTCACATCTAGCTGGGATTCTAGGGTTGATTTTATTTGTTGAATTCGTGGATCGCAAAATTCAATTACTTTCCCGCAAACCGTGCACACAATATGGTCGTGTTGCTTGTATCCATGTGCTTTTTCATATTGAGACATGTTTTGACCAAATTGGTGTTTTCTTATCAAATTACATGCAAGCAGTAAGTCTATGGTGTTGTATAAGGTGGCGCGGCTTACGCGATACTTTTTGTTTTTCATAGAAATGTACAAAGACTCAACATCGAAATGCTCTTCGGTAGAATAAATCTCTTCAAGGATTGCGAATCGCTCTGGAGTTTTCCGATGACCATTTTGCTTTAAGAATGCAGCGAAAATGTTGTGTACTTCTTCAGCTATTTCAGCCTGTGTCATTGCCGTTTATTAAGCTGTAAAAGTACAATATTTTGCTGCCTAAGAAGGGTAGGAGAGGTGCGCTAAAACCGTTTTTTGAACAGGTTATGAAAGTACATCTTCACGTATTACTTTATGTACACCGTTCACCTTTCTAATTTCTTCAATTAAATCATTAAGATGGTCAATATCAGTTACATATGCAGATATTTTCCCTTCAAAATAACCGTCCAATGATTCAAAGTGAATGGCTCGCATATTAATGTTCAAGTTCTGGCTGATTTTCATTGTAATTTCGTTCACCATTCCTTTCGAATCTATTCCTGTTATTGCAATACCTGACATGAAAGCTAGTGCCTGTTGATTGGTCCATTTAGCTTCAATTACTCTAAAGTGTTTGTGACTTTGTATTTCAACAGCATTTGGGCAGGTTACTCTGTGAATTTCTATTTCGTTGGTTTCACCAATAAAACCAAATACCTTTTCACCTGGAATGGGGTTGCAGCAATGCGCAAGCTTATATTCAACCGCCGATTCGGACTCTCCCGGATTGTTGAATTCGGCTTTGCCACCAATATTTGTAACAATGGTGTTTTTCTTTTTTGAGAAATTATTGCGGATAAGCCCTTTCTCAACTTTGAGTTTTTCTAGTTTTTTGAGGTTTAATCGGTTGCTTTTTACCTGGTAAAATAGTTCTTCGAGGTTTGGCAAATTATAGAAGTACGCCACCTTGTACATATTCTCCTTTACAGGTTTAATTCCTAATTCTCGTAGGTCTTTTTTTAGAATGGTCTGTCCAAGCCCTGATAGCTTCTTTTTTTTACTTTTCAGAAATGCTTTAATCTTAGATTTTGCTTTGGCGGTTTTTACAAATTTGAGCCAATCCTCAGAAGGATGTCCTTTTCGGGTTGTAATAACTTCAATCTGATCACCTGTACTTAACGATTCACTTAAAGGAACCAATTTGTTGTTCACTTTTGCTCCAATACATGTGTTTCCAACATCACTGTGGATTTCGTACGCAAAGTCTATTGGAGTGCTACTTGCCGGTAAGGTTATAGCATCACCTCGAGGAGAAAAAACAATGATTTCTTTTTCAAATAGATTGAGTCTGAAATCATTCAAAAAATCTTCAGAATGAGTTTCTTGGTTTTCAATGGACTCTCGAATTTTTGTAATCCATTGGTCAACAACATGTTCTTCTTCCTGACCCTTATATTTCCAATGCGCTGCGTAGCCGTTTTCAGAAATGTCGTTCATTCTATCGCTTCTAATTTGTACTTCTACCCATTTTCCACTTGGCGACATTACGGTAATATGTAAACTTTCATAACCGTTGGCCTTAGGAGTAGAAATCCAATCTCTGAGTCGGTCTGGGTTAGGCCGATAGAAGTCGGTTACAATTGAATAGGTTTTCCAAATATCAGCCTTTTCATTATCTGGATTAGAGTCAATGACAATGCGAACAGCAAGAATATCATATACTTCCTCAAAAGGAATGTTTTGTTTTCGCATTTTCTGAAAAATGGAGTAGATGGACTTGGTTCGTCCAACTATTTCATACTTCAGTCCAGCTTTTTTTAGACCACGCTCTATAGGCAAAGAGAATTGATTTAGAAATCGAGTTCTTACTGCTTTTGATTTTTGTAATTTCTCTTTAATTTCATTGAAAATCGTTGGTTCTAGGTATTTAAGACTTAAATCCTCCATTTCGGATTTAATATGGTACAATCCAAGTCGGTGGGCAAGTGGAGCGTACAAAAACATGGTTTCGGAAGCGATTTTCCTGGATTTATCTTCACGCATTGAACCAAGTGTTCGCATGTTGTGCAATCGGTCGGCAAGTTTTATCAGAATAACCCTTACGTCTTGAGAAAGGGTGAGAATTAACTTCTTGAAATTCTCAGCTTGAAGGTTGGTGTTTTGGTCAAAGATTTCAGAAATTTTGGTAAGGCCATCAATAATGGTGGCCACCTTTTTTCCAAACAGGTCTTCCATATCCTGGATGGTCATATTGGAATCTTCCACCACGTCGTGCAATAGAGCGCAAACTATTCCAATAACATCAACGCCAATATCTTCCTTGGCAATTCGTGCAACAGCCAATGGATGGAAAATATATAGCTCTCCAGATTTTCTCCGTACGCCGCGATGGGCCTCAAGGGCTACCTCAAATCCTTTTCGTATTTCCTCGGTATCGTCCTCGGTAATCTCATACATTAAAGATTTCAGAAGTTTGCGATATTCCCGCAGAATAGCGGTTTTTTCTTTCCGCTGTAATTCATCTAAATAGTCGTTGTCTGACCAATCCATTTGTCCGTTCCAATGCTATTTAGCCGGAAGAATTTTTGTTCTTACTTCTCCAAAACCAATTCTTAGGTCATTGTTTTGGCAATACCCGCGTTCAATTACGGTATCACCATCCAATAAGAATTTTCTTTCAGAACCATCACTTAGTTTTAAAGGTTTAGTCCCTTTCCACGATAATTCTAACATAGAACCATAAGAATCTGGCGTAGGTCCAGAAATGGTACCGGAACCCATCATATCTCCGCATTTGATGTTGCAGCCATTTACCGAATGATGCGCCAGTTGTTGACTCTGATTCCAGTACATGTGTTTGTAATTGGTTTTGGTTACACAATTTTCTGCACCATTTTCTGGTTGAATGTACATTTCTAATTTGATGTCAAAACTTTTCTTACCACTAAATTGAAGGTATTCGAATGGTTTTGGGTCTTGTTTCGGAGTTTCACATCTAAAAGGTTCCAATGCATCCATGGTTACAATCCACGGAGACATGCTAGAGGCGAAATTCTTAGCTAAAAACGGTCCGAGAGGAACGTATTCCCACTTTTGAATGTCTCTTGCGCTCCAGTCGTTGAACAGGCACATCCCAAACATATATTCTTCAGCTTCATTTACTCCAATAGAATCACCTAGTTCTTTTCCGTTGTAGGTTATAAATGCCATTTCTAATTCGAAATCGAGCAATTTGCACGCTCCAAATGTTGGAGGTTCGTCATCTTTTGGTTTTTGTTGACCCTTTGGACGATGAATAGGTTGTTCCGTTGTAATAATTGAACTAGCTCTTCCATGATACCCTACTGGTATGTGCAACCAGTTAGGCAATAAAGCATTGTCAGGGTCGCGGAACATGGTACCAACGTTGGTAGCATGTTCTTTTGAAGAATAGAAGTCGGTGTAATCTCCGATTTGAACAGGCAAATGCATTGTTGCCTCCGAATGTTTGTCAAGCACTGATTTCATAAGCCTTGAATCGCTAGTGATTTCTGTATTACTTGCTCGTAATAGTTGAGAAACTCGATTTCTGACTTTGCGTGTACTTTCTTTGCCAAGCTCCATAAATGGATTTAGGTGGTTGCTTTCAAAAACGTTAGCTGACACACCAGTAGCTTCAAGAAAGCCCGCATTTGCAAGTTCGTATAAATCTAAAATTTGACTCCCGATTGCTACGCCAATTCTTTTTGATTTTTTGTTTGTAGAGTAGATTCCAAAAGGAAGATTCTGAATGGGAAAGTCCGAGTTTTCTTCGACTTCAATCCAGCTTTTCAACGAAGGGTTATTTGCTTCAATCATGTTTCTATTTCGTGTTTGATTCTTAATCTATATCTGTGTTTGGATACTCCACAGTAGGGAAAAGGGAGTAACTATTCATCCAATTGTTAATTTCACTTTTAACTTCATGTTGGGCATTTTCATCTTCAGGATTTTTAATGATTTTGTCGATGTAGTCAACTACTTTAACCATGTCATTTTCGTCTAATCCTCGAGAAGTAATTGCAGATGTTCCTATTCTAATTCCTGAGGTGGTAAAGGGGCTTTGCGTATCAAACGGAACCATGTTTTTGTTCACCGTAATATCTGCTTTCACCAACGCATTTTCCGCATCTTTTCCAGTTATGTCTTTATTTCTTACATCAATCAGCATACAGTGATTGCTAGTTCCTCCTGAAATTAGGTTGTAATCTCTTTTTACCAATTCACTAGCCATCGCCTTGGCATTTTTAGTGACTTGCAGCGTGTATTGCAAATAATCGTCTGTAAGAGCTTCACCAAAAGCAATAGCCTTAGAAGCAATAACATGTTCTAGTGGGCCGCCTTGAGTTCCTGGAAATACACCGGAATCTAAAAGTGAAGAAAATAAGCGAGTTTTCCCTTTGGGAGTTTTGCTGCCAAAAGGGTTTTCGAAATCTTTACCTACCATTATCACTCCGCCTCTTGGTCCTCGCAATGTTTTGTGGGTTGTAGAGGTTACCACATGGCAATGTTCAATTGGGTCATTCAATAGACCTTTTGCAATCAGTCCTGCTGGATGAGAAATATCTGCTAGAAGAATTGCACCCACACTGTCGGCAATTTCTCTAAAGCGTTTAAAATCCCAATCTCGAGAGTATGCTGACGCACCTGCAATAATCATTTTTGGTTTTACTTCTTTGGCTTTTGCTTCGACTTTGTCCATGTCGATGATTCCGGTTTCTTTTTCTACCCCATAAAAATGTGGAGTGTAAGTTTTACCAGAGAAATTTACTGGAGAACCATGAGTTAGGTGTCCTCCGTGAGAAAGGTCAAATCCAAGAATGGCGTCACCAGGTTTTAAGCACGCTAGCATCACTGCAGCATTAGCCTGTGCTCCAGAATGAGGCTGCACGTTACACCACTCAGCATTGAATAAGGTTTTTAGACGTTCTCGAGCTAAATCTTCAATTTGGTCCACTACTTCGCAGCCACCATAATATCTTTTTCCGGGAAGACCTTCTGCATACTTATTGGTTGCTACAGAGCCCATAGCTTTCATTACTTGCTTAGACACAAAGTTTTCTGAAGCAATTAATTCCAACCCGCTTTTTTGGCGTTTTTTTTCTTGTTTGAGTAAAGAGAAAATGAGAGTGTCTTTCATCGGAAAGGGTATTAAAAATGTTTTATTTAATGCATGAATAAGCGTGCAAAACGTATATTCTTAGGAAAGCCAATATATTTATTTTATTGTTGTCCGTAGGCTTAAAATTAAAATAAGAATTGCGTGATAAAAGATGTTTTAAAGAATAGTTTCATCTATACTTTTTCAAACGTTCTAACTAAAGGAATTTCATTCTTTTTGTTACCCGTTTATACCGCAATTCTTTCACCAATTGATTACGGCATTATTGAATTATGCTCGGTTTTATCTACGCTTGGGGTTATTTTTTTTACCCTTCAATTGAATGAGGGAACTGGAAGGTTTTTTCATGAACAAGAAAGTACTGAACGTCGCGCTCTATTTTCTTCTACTATTATATGGGCTGTTTTAGGATCTTATTCTTGTATGGTAGTTCTTTGGTTCTTGTTTACAGACCAATTGTCAGTTTTTATTGGTGTCTCTAAGGAGTTTACCTATTTGATCGCCTTATCAATCGCGCTTAATGGAATTTTTTATATTGTCCGTTCTCATTTACGGTGGAAGTTATTACCGTACTTCGATGCAATCTCGAGCCTAACCTATAGTTTGACAACCATACTGTTCATGATTTTGTTCTTGGTGGTATTAAGGCTAGGTTTAAAAGGTGTTTTTTATGCTCAAATATGCGGAGGAGCAATAGGAGTTGTCGTTGCTTTATCATTTCAGATTAAGGATTTAGTTCTTAGATTTTCAGTCCCCATTTTCAGAAAAGTACTTGGCTTTGGGTTGCCATTAATGCCCTTTGCATTGAGTATTTTTTCTTTTCATTTTAGCGATCGATTGGTAATAAAAGAATTCTTGGGGTTGGATGATTTAGGTGTTTTTGCGGTTGGTGGAAAAATAGCCATGATAATAACAGCAATCAGTATTGGACTAGGTTCAGCGCTTACTCCGCTCATTTATAAACACCATAAGGACAGTGAAACCCCAAAAAAATTGGGTCAACTATTACGCCTTTATATCGTTCTTGCAATTGGTTTCTGTTTTGTTTTAGTCTGTTTCGATAGCTACCTAATAGATGTTATGGCAGGAGAAAAATATTTTGCAGTTAGCCTACTTCTTCCGTTCATGTTGCTCTCGGTATTTTTTAGTAATCTCAGTCAGTTTTTTCCTGGTTTGGTGATACATAAAAAAACCTCAACAATTAGTTGGATTGGATTGTTTTGTGGTGTGCTAAATTGTGTTTTGAACATTTATTTAGTTCCAATATACGGCTTAATAGCAGCGGCCATTTCCACCTTAATTAGCTTTTTCTTGTATTTTGTTTTATACAGTTGGTTTGCCAATAAATATTATCAAATTCAAATGTCATGGTTGAGATTAACGGTAGGGTTAACCATTATAATATTTGTTTGGTATTTAAACAGTTTTCTACAAGTGGAAAGCAACCTCTTAAATCGTATAGCTCAGGCTATCATAGGATTAGGGTTAATTGTTATTGCAATCATTCCGGTTAAAGAAATGCGCTACTATTTAAATTACACTCGGACAACGATATTGAAGGCTGGAAAAAGTTGAGTTTCTTTATTTAAGGTTGATATTCAGCAAGTAGTGATCCATGCTTAATACTTTCATACAAAACAGTGTATTTTTCAGAAGCAAGTACATCGCGCTTGCTTCTAAAATGTTTTAAATGATGAGTATCGTCTAGCATCAGATAGTGATGTTTGTGTTTGAGCAAAGATTGAACTTTTTGGAATTCGAGGTAGCCCATTCCACCTGCCGAATCGAGCACAATTAAAAAAGTTTTTGATGAATTATTTTTAACAATTGACTCGATAATGTTTTCTTCTGGGTTAAGGGCTTTTGGGTTGATTATTCTTGTAATCATAGATTTAATACTACTGACGCCAAGAAATCCATTCAGTTCTTTTGAGTAAAATTTTACAGGCTCGTGAATGTCATCTATATAAATGTCAGTGTAGTTCTGGTGATTGAGAATGGCTTCATCATTTTGCATGAAATCAACGGCCTCTTGAAGTTTTGTAGAACAGCCAAATTTGCACTGCACTTTTGGGAATTGAGCAAGATTATTAGTTGCTATTTTATACGTACGGTAGTTCAGCTCAATGGTGTAAAATTTTTCAAGAGAAGCAGCGTCTTCAAAAGCTTCCATTATAAAGGTGGTTGAGCCTAATCCATTAAATGTACCCGACTCAATAATAATTTCAATAGTTGATTTTGATAGTGCTTTTAACGCGTTTTTTAGTCCACTATCATCTTGCATTGAAATGCTAGAATGTGGGTAATCTTTATATGGTTTCATAGAGGCAAATAAAAACAATTGAGTTAAGCTATTTATTATTTAAAACGATTTTTCAACTTTAATCAAGATTTCTAAAGCATTAAAGGACCTGAAGAATAATAAATGCTACTATTTAATAGTTGTTTTTGTTAGAGTTTTTTTTGAATTTATTGTTAATCAATGGTTTAATCCAAACGATTCTGATCTTTTTCTAGTTTTTGAAATACCTTTTCTACTGGTATTTCCGAAGTGTCAAAAGTTGATTTTCTTCCGTGTCGTTTCGTTACATCTTTAAAATTTAGAAATTGGATGTCCTTTTCAATTTGAGGAGGGTAAAAGTATGAGCCCTTCAAGCAAATTAACTCTTCTGGATATGGGTGAAACCTTCCAAGGTGATTACCATTACTTATGCAATAATAAAAGGAACGTGAAGCTGCAGCGATGTGAGTGAGTCCTGATTCAGAGCTAATTACTGCCACAGATTTATTAAACAGTTCAGGTAGTTTGGAAAGTTTTAAAGTGCCTGTAATATCCATAATCTTTTTACAGTTCTTTGCACCGTTAATGATTGCTTTTGCGAGATTTCCATCTCCCTTTGAACCACAGATTATAATATTTTGGCACAGGTTGTTTTCTAATATCAAGTCTGCGAGTTTAGAATAATTGGAACTGGACCAAACTCGATCCTCAGAGGATGCACCGGGTGCGAATACAACGTACGGTGCTCGATTTGTCTCGGTTGTTTTAAAGGGAAGATTATCGAATCCAAATGTTTTTAAGCCAATTTTATCTTCAACAATAAATTCTAACATTTGCCAATTCCGTTCAAATTCAAATTTTATCAATGTGTCGGTTGGTAGTAGCCTACAATAAAATGAGTTTGTAATAGATTTCATCCATTTGGATTGATTATTATCATCCCCTTCAAAACTGATTTTATTTTTGGCGTTAATTGAACGAATAAAGAGGTCATCAAAGACGACTCTGGAGAATGTCCAGTTTATTACCAAATCATAGTCTCTGTCATTAAGTAGGTTAAGGTACTCATTTCTTACTTTTTGATTAAGGTGTATTTTTTCTCTGGGAACAAAAAACGTATTATTCAAGTATTTAGAATCAAACTGGGTTGTTAAATCCTTGTTTAACGAATTTGTAATAAGGTCAATATCGAATTGGTTAAAACGGTCACTCTCCGATAATGCTTTTAAGCAATTTCTGAATAGAACATAATCTCCAATACCATCAACTTTCACAATGAGCAATCGCTTCGAGGGTTTCAAGTTTTTTTTTGTTGAGCTAACGTCCAAAAAACTTGTTAAGATGGCTTTGAAAAAAATTTTCCAGCTTTTTGGAAAAAGAATCATCTATAAAGATTTTTCGAACTTATCCACGAAAAATGAAAACTTATACTCAGAGTGCGTTCTATTTTGGCCTGCTTTTGATATTTCTTCAATTTTTTCGGGAGAGTTTATTAGATTCCGTATTTTTTTAACACAATCTTCAGGGTTTTTGTAGCTAACAACCTCTTTTCCAGGTTCAAAATATCTGTTAAGATATTTTTTATCATCTGTGAGTAAAAGTGTTCCAACTCCTGTTGTTTCAAAAAGGCGGTGGTTAATCGCAAAGTGAGAAGCAACCTCTCCATGACAATTAATTCCAATTTTAAATTCGCTAAGCTTATCCAACATTTTGTATCCCCAGATTTCACCGTGATAATTTTTTAGGATATGCTTATTACGAAACATTATTTTAAAGGCTGACTTCAATTTGGAATTAGAGGTAAATCCATAACCCCATTTATGAAGATTTACATGTTCACTGACGTGTTTTATTAGGTCGGTTCTGTAATTGTGCAGGTTTGATTTCCTTAAAACGCCATTGACACCTCCAATAAACCCAACATCAATAGATTTAGGGTTGTTAGATGTCTTGAAATCTTCTGGAAAGCCGAAAACAGTTGTCTCCGTTTCACACTTCAATGTTTTAAAAAAGTCAGCATGACTTGGAATTGCAGTGAAAACCTTATCAATGTATTTCAATGACAAATCATTTGGATAAGGGCAGCTAATCCAGGATAATATTTGACATTTACACGATTCTTTAATTCCTTTCAAGAAATCATCATAGAGGTCGAAAAAGCTGCCTAAAAAAACTACCGAAGGGTTGAAGTCGATGATGTGCTTCTTAATGATTTCTTGGTCATTAGTTTCTGTGCTAGCATTTTGTTCACGACGCAAGAGTTCAGTTCCTTTGTGCCATCTATGAATCACAAATTGTACGTTATGACCTCTCTTTTCAAGTTCTTGTTTTAAGAATAAGTTATAGTCCCCTACTTGGCTGATAATTGTACTCAACGACGATTTATAATCATTTTCCTGATCATTTAAATGTTCCTCAAAGTGAGCTAATGCACCTGGAATATATCTGCTGATGATAGTTATTTTCATAGTATCCTTCAAAACTAAGTATTCAATAAGCTTATTAACTCAACTTGGAAAGATAAATTTGCGCATTATGACTAGTTCAAAACAGGTTTCTGTAATAACCATTAACTACAATAATGCTGTGGGTTTAACGCGGACTATTAATTCAGTTTTGTCCCAAACTTTTGTTGATTATGAGTTTGTCGTAGTTGATGGGCTTTCTAGCGATGAATCCATTTCAATTCTCGAAAAATTTAGATCAAAAATCTCACATTGTCTTATTGAAAAGGATCAGGGAATTTATGATGCTATGAACAAAGGGATTAACGCGAGTTGCGGCGAGTGGATTGTGTTTATTAATTCTGGCGATGAATTTTATTCGGAAAGTACATTGGACCTGGTTTCGAGAAACATGGAGAGTGGGACTGATTTTTTGTACGGAGATGTTTTGGTGAATTATCCAAATGGAATGGAAAACTTGAAAAAGGCCAATTCCTTGGATTTGTTTTGGAGGAAACTGCCATTCTCTCATCAAACTCTATACTGTAGATCAGAATACCTAAAAAACATTGGGTTTAATAAAAACTATGAGGTTTGTGCCGATTTCGACTTCGGACTGAAGAATTTTGTTTCTGGTGCTAATTTCAAACATATCAATAAGCCATTAGCAATTATTGAGGCTGGAGGTAAAAGCGAACAAGGGCGCTTTAAAATTGCGTTGGAGGTAAAAAAAATTTCAATAAAACACGTTCCTTCTATTTTTCATAATATTTATTTTTACTGTTTCGCCATTTCGGAGCTTTTTGTTGATGTACTTAAACAAGCGTTGCCCAATCAGGTTATTCAATCCTTTACACGTTATAAAAATTCATTAAATTGAAAGTTTTATTTGTACAAAATATTGCGGCGATAGCTGGTTCAGAAAAGTACTTTCTTGCAATTTTCCCAGAGTTAATAAAACGCGGAATTCAGGTTGAATTCCTCAATGTTTTTTTAAAACAGGATAAGAATATTGCATATGAATACTCTAAACAACTAAGTGAAGTTGGCGTAGTTGTTCATGAACTACAGGTGGCCAACTTTATTACAATTAAACCAGTAATCAAACTACACGCCTTGGTTAGAAAAAGGGGTTTCGATATTGTTCATTCTCATTTAATATATTCAGACTTTTGGAATTCATTATTGAAACTAATTCCATTCAATAATGTCAGAAGCATTTCTACACTGCATGGTTATCAAGAGAACTTGTATGTGGAGTATTGTTTGAGCCCATACAAGCTGCCCAAGACACTTTATTACCGATTGATGCAGTTTTGTCTGTCAAGGTTAGATGGTGTATATTCTTGCTCGCATGGTCTCAAGGAATTCTTCAGTAATGTTGGTTTAGATAAACAAAATAAAATTGAGGTTATTCAGCACGGATTTGAATATCCATCAATACCTTATCGCACGGGTAAATATCGGAAAGGTGAAATTCAACTTTGTATAGTTGGTCGATTGATTCCTAGAAAAGGTCATTTGTTTGTTCTAAACGGAATGCCGGAAATTCTAAAACGGTTTCCAACATTAAAGCTTGTTATTGCAGGAAGCGGTCCATTTGGAGTTGAACTTCAACAAAAGGTTATTGAGTTAGGGATTGAAGAAAGTGTGTCTTTTGAAGGGTTTTGTGAAGAGCCAATTCATGTTATGGCAGACTCTGACGTGGTGCTAGTTCCGAGTTATGCAGAAGGACTTCCACTTGTGATTTTTGAAGCGTTTAAAAGTGAAAGCCCAGTTATTGCATTTGATACCGTAGGACCAGGAGAAGCTATTGAAAATGGGGTGGATGGAATTAAAGTTAACGCGTTCGATGAAGATGAAATGATTAAACAAACCATGCGGTTAATCGAAAATGTGGAACTAAGGCAGATATTAGCAAATAATGCCGCAGAGAGCTTAACTCAAAAGTGGACCATTGAAAGAATGACTAACGAGACGATTTCATTTTATGGGAGGGTATTGTAATCCGTTTATTTTTTAAAAGTTTGGTTTCGTAATTTAAAATGAATAGAAAGGAAAGATAGAATCCCATACAAGGAGTTTTATAACGAACCAATGCCCCGAAATTGTAGCTAGAAAAACCAACAGCAAAAGCAAAGAAGATTGAGAAAACCAAACAAAACAGCAATAGGTTATTTTGAAGTATTAACTTCAATGTATTGGCAATACCCACAGCAAAGAATATATATAGAGTAAAGAAAATAAAGAAAGTACTTTCTAAAGCTGACAAGATCATTGCAGGACTTCTTATTTCCCAAATGTAAGGCCTAAATAAGGTAACGTTAACTGCGGCTGGGAACATTTGAATTATGCCAAACAAGGTTGGGTCGTAATCTCCAAGAGAGTAACTGGATCTTCTTCCTTCTTGTTCAAGATCGCCCGAAGCGTAATGGTAGTCTTGGTAAACTTCTGCAGTGGTCATAAGGTTGTCGATGGAGTACTTATTTGAAACACTTTCAATCTGATTCAATATTAAAATCGAAATGCCAATCAAACAACCAAGTAATAGTGGAATTATGAAAATTTTAAAAACAGGGTTTTCAATTCGTTTATTGAAAGTAAATAATATCCAGTAGAACAATGCTGGAACTAGAGCTATTGATACGTATGCTTTTGTAATTGAAATTAAATAAAGAGAAGAAAAAATTAGAAATAAATTTTTAAAGCTTCGTTTTTCGTACTTAAAAAATTGGTTGGTATAGTAAAGTAAAATACCAATAAACCCAAGAATCACTGTATCTTTCATGACACCAGATCCCCAAAACACAACCGATGGGATAAATAATGTGGCTATAGCTAGTTGCATTTTTAGTTTAGGATATTGATCATAAAAAAAAAGATAAAACTTCCAAATTCCAATAAATGATAGGTTACTGAATAATAGAGTGGTAGTAAGCGGTTGTTGTAAAGAAAATATGGAAACAAGAGAGGCTATCTTTACTATTATTAACTCGCTTGTGCCTTTAAAGTAGTTCATTTGATTGGTAACCGTAAAAGTGTCTGGGTCAAAAGTTCCTGCGGATTGAAATAAAATTTTCAATCCTATAATCGGATTATTAACAAGTTCCTCAGCCAATATTCTTGCATCATATAAATAAACAAAGGTGTCGCCAACTTTGAAGTAGTATAAATACGTAAGATAGAATGCTATGCTACCAACTATTTTTACAACAAGTGCAGGAATCAAAATTGAGTGCGCGTCACTGGGTGTGCGCAGTTTTAAATATATCCAAGCACCGCCAATTGTTGTAAGCGAATAAATAATGCAAAGAAAAATATCAAGTAAATCCAATTAGCTTTGTTTTACTTCTAAAGAACCAATGGACTCATAGTTTAGAAGTGATGATGCAAATATGATAAGAATCTCGGGGAATAATAGATTAATGATTGTGAGTAACACAAGTTGGACGGTGTACAACTTTCGAAAAGAACTCATTAAGTCATTAATTGCAAGTGGATTTCAGGTGCATGTAGTTTCTTATGACGATGGTTATAAAAGCCATTTGATAGATCTTGGTTGCGATTTTACCAACATACCAATTAAAGGAAGTAGCTTGAATCCATTCAATGATGTAGCTCTGTTTATTAACTTACGGAAGGTATATAGAAAGCACAGGCCAGATTTGTTGATGCATTTTACAATAAAGCCGGTTATTTATGGGAGTTTAGCGGCGAGTAGTTTGGGAATCCCGACGGTGAACAATATTGCTGGCCTCGGCAGTATATTTTCTGCATTTACTTGGAAAACTAGATTGGTTTTATGGCTGTATAAAATTTCTCAGTCTAAGGTAAAAGTTACCTTTTTTCAAAATAAGGAAGACCAGGAATTGTTTCAGTCTAATAAAATTGCACTGAAAGGAAAATCAATTCGAATAAAGGGTTCAGGTGTAAATACCGAGTATTTTATACCTAATACGAAAATAGAGTCAGGAGAATTTTCGTTTATGTTTTTTGGTAGAATTTTATGGCAAAAAGGTATTGGGGAATTTGAAAAAGCAGCAAAGCAATTGACACAAAAATATCCAAAGGTTAAATTTAATGTGCTGGGAATAGTAGGGTTCGATAATCCTTCATCCATTTCTCAAGAGGTTGTTACTCGTTGGGAAAAAGAAAAAGTAATTAATTTTTTAGGTCGGGTTGATGATGTTCTTCCAACTCTTCAAAATACAGATTGTGTCGTGTTGCCAAGCTACTATAGAGAAGGAGTACCGAGGTCATTAATAGAGGCGGCCTCAGCTGGAATTCCAATTATAACCACTGATCATGTCGGGTGTAGGGATATAGTAAAGGATTCTTACAATGGATTTTTAGTAGAGAAACAAAGTGTTGAAGATTTAGTAGTTAAAATGGATGCGATGTTGAACTTGAACTATTCTGAAAGAGTTAAAATGGGATTGAACGGAAGGGATTTGGTTTTGAAGGAATTTGACGTTAATGCTATCTCAAAAATTTACATTGACGAAATAAGCGAGGTATTATCAAAACAACGTGTCCAAAATTGATTTTTTATATGAGTAATGAATCTTTGGAAGAAAGCGCAAAGAAAGCTTACAAATCCAGAAATTATAAGAAGGCTTATGATGATTATTCAAGGTTAATCGAGAATGAGCCAACTCCAGACTTTTATGAGCAACGGGCAATGTGCCAGTATCATCAAAACCAACTAGATGGGTGTTTAGATGATTTTAATAAAGCACAACAGCTGCAACCCAACAATCCATACCGATACTCCTCTAGAGCCTTCGTAAAAAATAGAATGGGTGATGTTGATGGAGCAATTGAAGATTATCAAAAAGCGGTTCATTTAGACCCCGAAGATGCAATTTCGTTTAATAACCTTGGTTTGGTGCTTGAGCAAAAAGGGTATGCGAAAAACGCGAAACAAAATTTCGATAAAGCTGATTCATTGTTGGGCGTAGAACCCAAAACGAGCACGAAAGAGCCTCAAATTTTAGTTGAGAAAGAAGAAGAATCGGTAGGTGTTGTTTGGTTAATCAAAAAAATATTTACCGAAAAGTCAGTCAGAAACCAGTATTTCGATTTTCTAAAAAAAGGATTGAAACTAAAATGAACAGCTTCTTAACTGATTTAGCCTCAATTTTATGCAATGATAAAGTGCCAATGGAAAATTCCATTGTCGTATTGCCCAGCAAACGAGGAGCGGAAAAGTTACTTGCCGATTTGCAAGGAAATCAAAACGGTTGGTTGCCAACTGTGTTTACATTGAGTGGATTGTTGCAAAATATACTTCCCCACAAACCGGTAAAACAATTGCAGAAATTAAATGCCCTTTCTTCTGCATTGCACACTCTGAAAATAAACAACATCAATATTGAGCACGATTATCATTTGTTCCAAAGGTTGATAAGTGACATTGAAGAAATAAAACAAACCTCCAATGACCCGGCTAAGCTATACAAAGAATTTTCGGCTGTAAAAACATTAGAACGTTGGGATGTTTCGGAAACTTCGTTAGGCAATCATTCGACACGAGTTTTGGGTTTTTGGAAACTACTACCAAAAATTGCAGCCGAATACTTTTCGAACCTCGAAAAAACAGGTTGTAGAGGTCAAACAGATGTGCTAAAATCTGTTGATAGTAAGATAGTTGAATCATACAAAAACTTGTCTGGGTTCGATAAAGTATGGGTTGTTGGTTTCAGTGTATTCTCGGCTTCAGAAAAAAAATTCATCAATGTTCTTTCAGAAAATTTTGTCACCGAGATTGTTTTTGACTTTGATAATTTCTACCTAAACAAACATGAAAATGCGGTAGGCCAATTTTTGCTGAATAAAAAGAATGAGAATTTACCTAATACTAGAAACTTAAATTCGAATTGGGAATCGAGTGGACAGCAAGTCCAGCAATTTAACTTCTCACTTAAATCGAATTTGCTGAATGGACTATTTCAACGATTATATTCTTTGTCGAAATTGGAAGAATCGGTGGGTGTTGTTTTTGCAGATCAGTCCCTCATGCAAATAGCTATTCATAAACTGTCTAGTCATTTACCAGATGTAAACGTGGGCATAGGAATGCCTTTGGGTTCTACCGCAATCGGAAAGTTGGTAAAGCACCTAATTCTTGTAGAGCATATAGATGAAGTTTTATTACAAGAAACAGGTGTTATCCTTACCACTGAAAATAGAAAGGAGCTTGAAGCCTTGTTCGACTCGAAGGGAATAAGATCACTTGAACAATTAGTAGAATCGTGTCTAAAATTTTTAGAAATAATTTCTACCACTAGTCGTTCAGATGCTTTACCGTTTTTGAATGCCAGTATTCATGAAATACAAGTTGTTCTAGTTCGATTTACAGAAGACTACAAAAAAAACGGACACGCTAATATTCCGCAAAGTATTGTTAAGCAAAGTCTGGTGAATGATTTGGTAACAAGTTCCGTATCTACTGTAGGTAGTAAAAATAGCCGCATTCAATTTTTAGGTTTATTGGAATCTCGGACTTTAGATTTTAAGCATGTTTTACTTGTTGCTCCTCAGGATGAACTTATTCCAGGCGTCAATAAAAGTCAGAGCTTTATTCCTCAAGATTTAAGGCATAGGTACCATCTAGTCACCAATAATGATTCAGAAAACTTGATAGGTTATTATTTTTACCAGTCTATGCAACGGGCGACTTCATTAGAATTTTTTGTGCTAGCTGGTGGAGGTGGGGTTGTTAAAACGGAAGAATCTAGATTCCTAAAATTCTTAAAATTCAATCATCCCCCGTTTCAAGAGTGTGACCTAGCACAGATTAATCAAAAGTCTTGGAACCAATCCAGTGAGAAAATTGAAATTCCTACTAATGAAGATATTGCGAATTCCATTCGAGAAAAGTTGGAAGGAGTAGGCTGCTCCGCTTCCATGCTAAACTTATTGGTGAGAAATAAACTTGATTTCTATTTAAAATATGTCCTTGGAGTCAAAGAGCCTCCAATGACACTTCATGAATTAAATCCATCCGTGTTAGGTGATGTTGTGCATAAAGCCCTGGAGAGAGTTTATACTGAGAGTCTGAATGTTCAACTCTCGGTAGAATTATTAAATACTCTTGAAAAAAAAGCTTCTAAAATTATTGCTGAAACGTTGAAGGACTATTCTTCAAAATTTAATTCGGTATATATAAGGTCAACTGTGACCAAAGTGACTCAGAAATGGATTACTAAAATGATAGCATACGATAAGAAACGGGTGCTGTCAGGTGATATAATTATTATCAGAAAGTTGGAAGAAGAACGTTCTATGCTCCTTAAAATCGGCTCAAGTGCAAACTCAGTCAAACTGTATGGTATTATTGATAGAGTAGAACAGCTGAACGGACAAATAAATTTACTAGACTACAAAACGGGACTGGTTACTGGGGCTGACTTAAAGGTTGATTCTGTTGAAGAAATTTTTGAGAATCCGAAAAAATCTAAAGTTCTACAAATGCTGTTTTATTCATTATTGTATTCCGGAAACTCAAATCAAAAAATAAGGTCCGGTGTTGTATCATTTCGAAATATTCAGAAAGGACTGCTTTATCCTGTAATAAATGGTAACGAAGAAATAAGTCATGAGCTACTTCATACCTTTCGCGAAGAAATAGTTATGGTGTTAACCAATCAGTTGGAAGAACAACATTACTACGATTCAGAAGAACATCCTTCTAAGTATCTGCACTTTCAGGTTTAAACATATAACCCACGCCTCTTATTGAAAGGAAGTGTTCTTTTTTCTCACCTTTGTCGTTAAAGAATTTACGGAACTTAACGATTGCATTGTCGATTGAACGAACATTAAAATTTTCTTGGCTTGAAAATGAGGCTGCTATATTTTCTCTCTTTACTACAACATTTGGTTGTGCGGCGAAAATATTAAGAATGGTCATTTCCTTTTTGGTGAAACTAATTTCGTCGCCGTTATAATTGGTGCCAACAAAATTTTTAAAGTTTATTTTATTCCGTCCAAATTGAAGGTCTTCGAGTTGTTCTTCAGTAGCGACAGGAATCGCAGTGAGAATTTGAACCCGCAACAGGAACTCTTCAAGGTCAAAAGGCTTACCCAAATAGTCGTTTCCACCAGCCTTTAATCCTTGAATTTTGTCGAACGTCGAATTTCGAGCAGACAGAAAAAGTATCGGAGTCTTTAACCCACGCTTTCGAATTAAATAACTGACCTCCAACCCATCCTTTTCCGGAATCATTACGTCAAGTATGATAAGTTCTATTTTGTTTTGATTGTTAAATATGTATTCAATAGCGTCGGTACCGTTTGTTTTAAGTGTTGCCGAGTAGCCCTCTAAACGTAGGTTGAGCATAATAGCTTCAGCTAAAGCGGGTTCGTCCTCTACTAGTAATATGTTTTTAGCCATAAAGAAATACGATAGTAATAAGAATAAATATAGAGGTCAAGTAAAATTTTGTTAGAATAAAAATTAAGTTAAATTTGGTGCGTTTGAAAATGTACATCTAATTATTAAATAGTTGAATATGAAAAAAGTTTACTCAATAATGAAGCAAGTAATTTTATTATTTGCTCTAGTTTTTGCAGGGCAATGGTTGTCTGCTCAAATAGTACTCCCATACAATCAGGGATTTGAAAGTGCCAGTGGTACGCTTACTGCCAATACCACGGGTATCTCCGGGATTACTGAATTTGATTATACACGTTCTGCGGCCGGAGGAAGGTTGAGATTTCAGGCTGGAGCAGGCTTCTATCATACGGGTTCGGCTGCAGCTACTTTGGATAGGGATCCAAGTGGTAGCTTCGTTCAAAATTATTTGATTTTGAATTTGGATTTATCAAACTATACTGGGGCAAATAACCTTGAGTTCTCTTTCTGGTGGTCTCATCATGGAGAGGAGGCTCACACTGGAGATAGAGTCTGGGTTAGAGATAGCCCAACTTCAACTTGGGTTCAAATATATAATCAGTCGACTAGTGGGACTGGTGGGAGATTTGGCCCCTCTGGCCAGTGGAACTTTAGTGGCGCACTTGATTTGGATCAAATCTTAACAGGCGCAGGTCAATCACTAACTTCTACTGTTCAAATTAGATTCGGGCAGAACGATAATTTTCCAGCGTCTTCAACAACTGCATCTGACGGTTTTACAGTAGATGATATTCGAATTGAGCAAATTAAAGCGAATGATGGCGGAGTTTCAAGGTTGAGCCCGTTTTGCGCAGGTCTTGCCCCAGTTGAGGTGGATTTGTCAAATTACGGTAATGACACTATCAAGACAGCGACTATTAATTGGAGTGTTAATGGAGCTGTTCAAAGTTCAGCCAATCTAACTGGTTTAAGCATTCCAAAAGGACAGTCAGCTAGCGTGAATATAGGTAACTTTAATTTCGTTACTGGTGCAAATTATTCTTTCTCGATATACACAGACAGTATTAATGGTATTGTTGACGAACAACGCCCTAATGATACTCTTAATGTTGATGCGAGCAATGCATTGTCTGGTGTTTATACTGTTGGTGTTGGTTTGGATTATAGTACTATAGATTCAGCTTGGTTGGCTATGATGACAAATAGCATTTGTGGACCAGTTGAATTGCATTTATCTGCTGCGGATACTTTTTCAGAAAGTGTTACACTTACCCGCATGATTGGTTTGTCTTCTACAAATAACATAAGAATTACTTCTGATCCAAATAACACAACCAGTCCTGTAGTGGTTGGTTCATTTACCGTAGGTGATGTAGCTCATGTGAAGATGGATCACTTGCACATGATATCCAATACCAACACTATTAATTTGAGCGGAGTTAACGATAGTATCACAATTGATAGTTGTATCCTAGAGTCTTCTTCAACTGGTTTTAACGTCAGTGTTATTCGTGATCAAAATACGCCTACTATGAATACCACTAACCTTAGAATAACTAATAATGAAATAATTGGAGGGTACAATGGAATTTTCATTGATGGTGACTGGAGACCTCGAAATGAACGAGATGTAAACATTTGGATAGAAGGAAATTCTATCAGCGACTGTATTTTTTATGGGATTAGAAGTGAATATATTCTGAATATGTACATACGCAACAACGATATTACTATGGGTAGTGCTCCTAGAAATGCCACTCGAACACAATACGGTATATCGGTTGATAACGGAAATAATTTTGAAATTTCAAACAATAGTATTTTAGGCGTTGGTTCTGGTACTCAAGAGGGGATAAGGCTTACCAATGGTAACCGTTACAATAAAGTTGCTGCTGATTCTATTTGGGTTATTAATAACCTGGTATCCTTGGTCAATACAACATCTACAAATAGGGCTTATGGTCTCAACATGAACTATCACTCTGGCACCAAGGTCTATCATAATTCGGTATATGTAAATACGCTTAGTGGAACTTCAACTGCTTTGCTGGATGTCAATAACAGAAATTTTGGTAGTGAAACAGTGAATAATATATTTGAGAATGGAGGTAGTGGAAACTCTGCTAGAATTACCAGTGATGCTAGTGGTGGCAATAAATACAGAGATTTTAATGGTTTTTGGGCAGGCGATACTGGAGTAGCGAACAGCGGTGCTACTGGTTTTACTATTCTGCCTAACTCTTATGTTGCTAATCCTAGGTTCAAAGATGCTACAACACTGGATATGCGCGTTAATGCGACAGAGTACGATAGTACAGCTTCAAATGTTGGTATTCTTGTAGATGCTTCTGGTGCTTCACGGAATATACCATTTCATGATATAGGAGCTTTGGAATTTACTCCGTGCCCAACTGATGCAGCAGTGAGTTCAATTACCACCGACTATAATATGATTCCCGCCGGACAGTCAGTATATCATAGGACAACGGTTAAAAATGCTGGGTATGAGCCAACGTTGACAACTGCTCTTAATTCAAGTGCAACTTCAATTCTGTTAGGTACATTAGGGGTAAATCAGGATACAACTCTTAATGTTCTTACACCTTTACCTGCACCTGGGAATGTTAGTGTAGAATACTACACGACTATCTCTGGAAACGATTGCTTTACTGAAAATGATACACTTGACTATGAGGTAATGGTATCGGATTCTGTATATGGTAACGATGATTCAACAAGTGTTGGTAGTCTAGGGTTTACAGGAGCAGTTGGTGAATTCGGTACTGTATTTGAAGTTTTTGCTGCGGATAAAATAACGTCTGGAACGTTTTACTTGAATTCCTTGACAACTAGAGGGGCTAGTGTAAGGCTCAAATTGTACGAATTCTCTGATACAGCAGGTGTTCTGGGGGTTCTCGATTCTACGCGAACTGTGCAGATTGGAGCTAATGGTGAAGGCTGGTACACACTAGAATTTGGGTGTGGTGGAATCCAGTTGCAACCAGGCAAGTATTTTGTGTCAGTTGATCAGGCGAATCCTGTGAATATGTCTCTTGGTTATGGAAATATAGTTAGTAGAGAAAATACTAGGTTTTATAATAGTGGTGCTGGTTGGATAGATTTTACTACGTTAGCAGACCCGAATTTGCAAATAGCAAACTTATTGTTAAGAGCAAACTTTGGTGAAATTGGAGCAAAATCAGTATTGGCGGATACAACTGTCATGTGTTTCGGAAGTTCAGCTCAAGTAATACCTTTAAATGAATACAGTTTTTACACATGGTCAACAGGCGAATTCTTTGATTCTATAAAAGTTGTTGCGCCAGGTGTAATTTCTATTCGTGTAGAAGATGCGATTGGTTGTGAATATTTTGATACAACACTGGTTGTTAGAGCTTCGCAGATAATGGTAACGGCTAATTCTACAAGAGCAACTTGTGATCAAGCTGACGGAATGGTTACCTTATCCGCTACTGGCCAATATGGCCCTTATAGTTTTGATTGGGGACAAGGAGTAATGGGTGATACGCTTACTGGCTTAAGTGGAGATGTTTATAAGGTTACAGCAATAGATGCTATTGGCTGTAGAGAGGACATTGACGTAGAAGTATTAGGAGCTACACCTCAAGTTACTGCTTCTGCATACTACCCAACTTGCTTTGGTGATAATGATGGATCAATTGAAGTAAATGTTGATAAAGGAATACCAAACTATTCTTATGCTTGGAGTAGTTCAACAGGGAATAGTTCTGTTGAAAGTGGACTTTCAAGTGGGTCATATTCAGTTACCGTTACGGATAAAAGTAATTGTCCAAATGTGATGACTGTGGTTGTAAATAACCCACCAAGAATCGGTGTTGTTGTACAAAATGATGCTCCAAGTGCTTGTAAAATGGCGGACGGTTCTGTGAAAATGAATGTAAATGGAGGTATTACACCATTTACTTACAGCTGGAGTAATGGTCAAAATACAGCAAAAGCTATTGGTCTTACTGAAGGTATTTATGACGTTACTATCACTGATTCTCTAGGTTGTGTTAACACTCGTAGAGTTCAAGTATATGATCCAAATTCTCCAATTTCTGTACCTACAAACTTTGCAGTTGATTGTCATGATGATACGGCCACTGCTAAAGTTGTTGTAAATGGTGGTACAGGCCCATTCAACTACAATTGGAGTACTGGAAGTACAGCTATCGAGTTGAACGGTGTTAAAAGTGGAGTTTATAACTTGCGAATTGAAGATGCATTGGGTTGTGATCATGATACCATGGTAATAATTACTGCACCAGATCCACTTCTAGTATCGATTAGTAATGTAATCGATAACGGTGAGGATAGCGTAAGTGCTACAGCAAATGCTGTAGGTGGTACAAAACCTTATGTAAACTTCTTATGGTCTAACGGTGAAACCGATTCTACTGCAACAAGACTTCCTAATGGAACTAATACTGTTAAAGTAATTGACGTTAATGGTTGTTCATATTCCACTAGAATTGATGTTAGAAGTGAGTTTACTGGTTTGTCTGACCTAGAAGTTGGAAATAAGTATAGGGTTTATCCTAACCCAACTGTTGGTGTAGTAAACATTGAATTTAATTTAACTTCTTCAGAAGATGTAACGGTTAAGGTTATGAATGCTGTTGGTGAGGTGGTTGAAGTTCTTGAGCAGTCAAGCGTTTCTGCTGAAACTCTAACGGTTGATTTAACTGGCTACTCTAGCGGAATCTACTTTATCGAAAGCACAGTGGGTGAAGAAAAAGCTGTGGATAGAATTCAACTATCTAAATAATCAAATTTTTCAAATTGAAAACCTCGACTTCGGTCGGGGTTTTTTTTTGCCATTTTTTGTGTTGAGTTATGAATCGAATACTTTTTTCGTCTCCAGATAGTAGTCTTGTAAAGCAATTTTTTCTCGGTGATGAAATTTCTGGAGAAAAATTTAGGTCTATTGGTGGAGTAGCAATTTGTAGATTTAATGCTAATGAGGCTTCTAGATTCTATGAATCTACGGAGAAACCATTGTTAAATGAATCAGATTGTAGTGAGAATAGCATACTTGAATCTAGCAATGAAGAAGGGGAAATTAGAAGATATTCGAGAGCACTGAAACAGGCTATTGTTGACGTTGAAAATGATTTGTTGTCTAAAGTGGTAGTCTCTAGAAGAATAAGACTGGAAGGAGTATTGAATACACTATCAGTATTTAAGCAACTCGTTGATAAACATAAAAGTGCCTTTGTTTATTTATTAGATTTAAATGGTGTCACTTATATAGGTGCTACGCCGGAGCTTCTAATATCCAAGAAGGGTGAAAAGGTGCAGTCCGATTCATTAGCTGGTACAAAAGAAACAAAGGCGATACAAAATGGCACACAAGGCTGGCAAGCAAAAGAACTAATAGAACATTCCATAGTAACCGACTCGGTAAAATTGGTTTACGATAAGTATTGTGAATCAGTGGAAGTTTCTGAAAGAGAAGATCGCGTTGCTGGCAGAATAAGTCATCTGTATCAACAAATTTCGGGAAAGCTTAATAAGGAATCTGATTTTTTGGAATTGGTAAGCGAACTTCATCCGACACCGGCAGTTGCAGGCTCACCAGTTCCTGATGCTATTCAGTGGATTGAAACAAACGAAGGTTATGATAGGGATTTGTACACTGGTTATTTGGGTGTTTCAGATGGAAATGAAACCAACCTTTACGTTAATTTGAGGAATTTGAAGTATCAGAATAACATTACAACACTATACGTAGGTGGTGGGATTGTGAAAGGTTCTAAATTTGAATCTGAACTTGAAGAAACGCAGCACAAAGCGGAAACATTGTTGTCTTCAATTAGAGCGCATCATAATATAAATTGAATACCAATAAATTATCGGCAGTCATTAGTGCCAAGGCTTTTAGAGAAGCTGGAGGAAGGTATGTTGTTATTTCTCCCGGTAGTAGGAATGCGCCCCTAATTAAAAGCTTTCAAAACGAAGACTTGCAATTGCTTTCCATTGTGGATGAGCGTTCTGCAGGCTTCATTGCTTTGGGGATAGCTCAAAGTACCGGTGGTCCTGTAGCATTGTGCTGCACATCGGGTTCTGCTCTATTAAATTATAGCCCTGCAGTCGCTGAAGCTTTTTATGCAGGCATAAATTTGATAGTATTTTCAGCAGATAGACCTCAAGAGTTCATTGACCAAGGTATTGGTCAAACCATTCAGCAACAGGGCGTTTATCAAAATTTCCAAAAAGGATTTTTACAACTTCCACTTGATGTACTTAATGAAAATTTACTCTTCGAGGAAATTAGTTGTCTTTTAGAGAAAGGAAAACAAGGGTTTAAAGGTCCAATTCATGTAAATATTCCATTCGACGAGCCACTGTATGGTGAAGCAAAATTTCTGGCACTCGAAGATAGAAGTTCAAATGATGAAAATGCTAGAGGATTCAATTCACTGTCCGAAACATTACTAGCAGAATTCTATTCAACTCGAAGAGTCTTGATTATATGTGGCGTTTTGGCCCCTTCATCAGAACTTAATGAGGCATTAGACTCAATCTCTAGACTTTCAAACATCGCTTTGTTTTCTGAATACACCTCTAACCTATCCATTTCGCACACGATTAAAACTATAGATAGAGTGCTTGAATTATCAGGCGATTCGGATGAACCAGATTTAGTAATTACTCTTGGAGAAAATATAATTTCTAAAAAAATAAAAAGCTTTGTTAGTTCCAGCAACGCGAAGCATTGGCATGTGAATGAAGGAGGAATTGGTCGTGATATTTTCGGAAAACTTTCTGAAACCATAAACGCAAATGCTGGTGATTTTCTTAATTCTTTGAATACCAATAAGCAGAAAATTGATAGTGGTTACAAGGCGAATTGGGAGAATAAGCGTTTGCTTTCTCAAAGAAGACATGATCAATATTTCGGAAATTGTGTTTATTCAGATTTGTACGTATTTGAACAAATTGTAAATGTGCTTCCGTCTAATTATCATATTCAATCGGGAAATAGCAGCGTCGTACGGTATTTTCAATTGTTCGATAATTTGAATTCTAAAAGTTTTTATGCAAATCGTGGCACTTCTGGAATAGATGGTAGTACCTCCACTGCAGTTGGTTTCTGCCATGTTGTTGATGAACCAACGTTATTGGTCACCGGTGACCTGAGTTTTATGTACGATTCTAATGGTTTGTGGAACAACATAGTTTCTGCTAAGTTGAGAATAATTATTATCAATAATGCAGGTGGTGGAATTTTTAGAATTATTCCAGGGCCAGATACGGTTGAAAATTTCGAGACCTTTTTTGAGGGAAACCATTCCATGAATTTTAGAGGAATAATAGAAAATATGAGTCTTGATTATGGTTTGGCTAAAAACGAATCAGATTTGAATCATGCCCTTCAAACTTTTTTTGATGCCTCAGATGTTGCCAAAGTATTAGAAGTTCAAACACCAAATGAAATCAATAGTCGAATATTGAAAGAGTATTTTTCATTTATAAAAAATGGAGATCATGCGTAGGTGGATCAGTGCTTTTCGCTTACAAACATTGCCATTGGCATTTGCTTGTATTATTTCTGGAGCAGGCATTGGTGTTCTAGCTGGTATTCAAAATTGGACGTTATTATTCTTAGCTTTATTGACAGCAACATGCTTACAGATTTTAAGCAATCTGGCTAATGATTATGGAGATGCCATTTCTGGTGTAGATAACTCAGATAGGCTTGGCCCTGAAAGGGCAGTACAAAGTGGTGAGATCTCGGTTGGAGCCATGAAGAAGGCGGTTTTTTTGTTTAGTACCTTGAGTTTAATTGCGGGGCTGACGTTACTTAAAATCGCATTCAATCAAATTAGTTTGCAATTTATTCTGTTTTTTGTGCTTGGAGTTGCCGCTATTGCTGCTGCAATTAAATATACTATCGGTAAGAATGCTTATGGATATTCAGGTTTAGGTGACATCTCGGTTTTTGTTTTTTTTGGATTGGTTGGAGTATTAGGTGCAAGTTATTTGTTCGCTGGCGAATTTAACCTTGAATCAGTATTTCTTTCTATTTCTATAGGTTGTTTTTCCGTTGGTGTACTCAATTTAAATAATCTACGAGACATAGAAAATGATGCAAAATTTGGTAAAAACACATTAGTCGTAAAAAGAGGGAAACCTTGGGGTATTGTTTATCATTATGCGTTGATTGGTTTTGGTTGGTTGTCCTATTTGGTTTTTTTTATTTCGCAAAGTTTAAATTTATATTTTTTAATTCCCTTTTTAACTGTTCCATTGTTTATCAGCAATGTGCAAGCAGTTAAAAACCATACAAACCCGAAAGAACTCATTCCTAAATTGAAACAATTAGCATTAGGAACTTTTGTTTTTTCAATTCTGCTGTTCTGTGCCACCTTACTTAGCTAGAAATGAAGGCAGAGATAATACCATATATATTAAAGTTTAAGCAACCTGCAGGAACGTCTCGAGGAGTGCTTATAACAAAAGAAACGTGGTTTTTAAAGGTAGAAGACCAGAATAGAGTAGGCTGGGGAGAAATCGGTATGTTTAAGGGCTTAAGTGCTGACGATAAGCCAGATTTTACGGATCAGCTTAAATTCCTAGTTTCTTCTTTGAACAATTCCATAAATTCAAATGAATTACTGAAACAACTGATAGAATGGCCGTCTATTCGTTTTGGACTTGAACAAGCTATACGATCACTAAAAGGAGTTAGTTCGTTCGATTTATTTCCTTCACCTTTCACCGAAGGTATATCTCCTATTCCAATAAATGGATTGATTTGGATGGGGGATTATAGCTTTATGAAGAATCAGATTTCTACTAAAATTGCTGAAGGATTTACGTGCATAAAACTGAAAATTGGCGCGATTGATTTTAGGAAAGAAATTGCTTTACTAGAATCTATTCGAAAAGATTTTGAACCAAAAGAAATTGAAATTAGAGTAGATGCCAATGGTTCATTTCTACCAAAAAATGCCTTGGTGAAAATGGAGGAGTTGAGTAAATACTGCATTCATTCTATAGAGCAACCAATAAAACAAGGTCAGTTGGAAAATATGGCTCATTTATGCGCAAATTCTTCTTTACCGATAGCTCTTGATGAAGAGCTGATTGGTATAAATGAATTCCATGAAAAACAACGGCTGCTTGAAACTATAAAGCCTAACTACATCATTCTCAAACCCACATTGATTGGTGGTTTCACAAGTTGCGATGAATGGATACAACTAGCAGAAGAACATAGTATCGGCTGGTGGATAACCTCTGCTTTAGAATCGAATATTGGCCTGAATGCAATAGCACAATATGTTGCTACAAAGAAAACGAATCTGCCACAAGGGCTTGGAACTGGAGGCTTATTTACCAATAATATTGCTTCTCCACTAGAAGTAAAGAAAGGGCAATTAAGTTATCATCCATCTATGAATTGGGACTTAACAAGATTAGAAAATGCCTAAAATTCATTCGAAGTTTGAAATAAACGGTTACTTAGCCGAAGAATTCATTGCATTAACTATTGCCGATGCTAGACTCAAGAAGTTTCAAAATGAAATGAAGAGGTTTCAGAACACAACGAAATTTTCGTTCCTAACTTCAGGAACCACAGGCAAACCGAAAAAAATAGAATTTTCGATTGAGCAAATAACTTCTTCTGTAAATGCAACCCACCAACGATTCGGACTGTTTATTGGCGCTGTTGTTTGGCATGCATTGCCACTGGAATATGTTGCTGGTAAAATGATGCTGTATCGTGCATTGCTTTGCGGATATAGATTGGTAGTAACAGTACCGGTTTTAACTAACTCTGAAATCGAAAAGCTGCCTTTGGTTATTGATTTTGCGCCTTTGGTTCCGCTACAAGTTGGTAAGCTTGTTGAACTTGGGGAGTTTACAACCAATCGAATTAAAAAAGTTCTTATTGGTGGTGCACCAATTTCAGATGAATTGGAACGAAAGCTATTGGAAATAAATTCTTCTGGCCAGTTCTACGAATCTTTTGGTAGTACGGAGAGCCTAACTCACATTGCAGTTAGAAACATAAGTCAATCTGATGAGTTTTTTAAGGCATTACCTGGTGTGCAATTTTTTATTGAAAATGATTGTTTGGTTATTTCTGCTCCAACTATTAGTGAAGGTAAATTGAGAACCAATGATATTGTGGACTTAAAATCTGCAACTGAGTTTCGATGGTTAGGCAGAGCTAACAATGTTATTAATAGTGGTGGAATAAAACTGTTCCCAGAACAAATCGAGAAAAAATTAAAAGGAACCATTTCAGTACCGTTTTTTATTGCATCTAGGCCTTCAATTAAACTAGGTGAAGAAATTATTCTTGTCATTCAATCCGACAAGAAATTGGAACTAGTCAACCTACACAAGTTGTTGGATAAATTCGAACGACCAAAAGAGATATTCTACAACGAGGTTTTTGTATCCACAGAATCTGGAAAAATCAATCGAAAGGCAACCTTAGATAGCATCCAAGTCTGAATGCTTGGAGTAATTTTCCCAGCGGTCTATTACACTCTGCATATCATCTGGAATCTCAGAATCAAATTGCATAAATACACCTTTGGTAGGATGTTCAAAGCCTAGAGTTTTAGCGTGTAAGGCTTGTCTTGGTAATAGTTTGAAGTTATTTTCTACAAACTGCTTATACTTTGTGAACGTTGTTCCTTTAAGAATCTTATTTCCACCGTATTCAGGGTCTCCGAATAAAGGGTGACCAATATGTTTGAAATGTGCTCTTATCTGATGAGTTCTACCTGTCTTTAACTTGCATTGAATCAAGGTTACATATCCGTATGAGCGCAGTGTTTTGTATGTTGTAATAGCTGATTTCCCATATTCTCCGTCTTCAAAAACAGACATTACTTTTCTGTTTTTTAGACTCCTACCTATATGACCCTCAATTACTCCGTCAGGTTCTGTTGGTTCGCCCCAAACTATAGCATGATAAGTCCGCTCTGAAGTTCTATCAAAGAACTGTTTGGCAAGATGACTATGCGCAAATTCCGTTTTGGCTATCACCATTAATCCAGAAGTAGCTTTATCGAGTCGGTGCACTATGCCTGGTCTATCTGTGCCATTTGAAGTTGGTAGATTTTTGAAATGAAAGGCTAAGGCATTTACCAAGGTACCATGCTTATTTCCGTATCCAGGATGCACCACTAATCCTGCATTTTTGTTAAGGACTAATAGGTCATCATCCTCATAGACAATGTCTAATGGAATGTCTTCAGGTAAAATTTCCAGTTCTTCTTTTTCTTCAGGAATTAACAGTACTAATTCGTCTCCTGGCTTTACCTTATAATTTGGTTTTACGGGAGAATCATTAACCAAAAGACAGTTTGTTTTACATGAAATTTGAATCTTGTTTCTAGAAATTTGGGGTATTCTGTCAATGAGAAATTTATCAATTCTAAGGGGTTGTTGGCCCGGGTCAACGGTAATGGTTTTGTAGATAAACAGTTGGTCTTGTTCTTCTTCTGATTCTAAATTTTCCATTTTATTTAGCCAATATTATTTTGGAGGTTACAGGCTTACCATTTTCATCCGTCGTTGCTAAAATGTAAATTCCATTTTCTAATTCGTTGATTTCGTACGTGTTAGTTTTATTATAATCCCAAGACCTAACGAGAGCACCTTGCAAATTGAATAACTGAATCGGTGCAGCTTCCATAACGCCCTTCATTTTGAAAATTCCTTCTGAAGGGTTCGGGAAAACAGAAAAATCGGATATTTCAGTATTGACTTCTTTTTTACTTAAGGGTTTTTCGCTGCCGTCACCAAAATCGGCGCGTAACATAACGGTACCTGTAAATTGAGAATTAAACCAAACGCCTTCAACCTCAGAAATAAAAGTATTGTCTTGATTGTTATAATTAATGTCGTATCCAACAAAAGTTTTTCCGTCGCTTACCTGTTCCCAGCCAATGTAAAAATCACCATCCACAATTATTTCCTCAGGTAAAAGGAACCGCATAAAACTTCCAGGGGCAGTTCTCTGAATTTCAAACGGTTCTGATTCGTACAGTGGTTCCGAGGTTAACTCTTCATATACTTTGAACTTTACTCTGTGCTTGGCAGTGGTAGCTTCAAAGGTTTGTACAAAATTTATCAGAATACTTTTTAAGGTATCTTCAATAGGCGTATTAAAACGAACGGCGATGTTGGTTCCCACCAAATTTAAGTGATATGTTTTTTCTGCTGAGCGATCGTCATAGCTATAGTATCTATCAAAAATTTGAGTGTGCTTCAAGGTGTCATTAAACCGATATACATCTTGCGATGAGAACGTTTCAAATACGCAATTGAAGTATTGCCGTTCCAATTCGTCTGTTGGAAATCGGTAATTGTTTGGTCTTGATTGAACCGTAAACGGAAGTTTAGTTTCCTTACCGATAGAACTTTGAATAATTTCATTAGATATGAAGCTGTAGTTGACATTTTCTCGCTTGTACACCTTGTAACGCGACGTGAGAACATCAGAAGTGAAACTAAGGTTACGCAACTGTAAATTTACCGTGTCAATCATAAATGCATTGGGGTCTTCTTTGTAATGCTCCCACGGCATTGCGGTATAATCTTTCAGCATTGAACGTATGGGCTTTGAAATCGCAAAATCTTTAATTTCATCTGCTTTTCCACCTTTTTCGATGAGCCTAATATAATCTATGTGCCAGTGGTCGAAATTGCCAGATTGCGTTGCGTAGTTCTTAAAACGAAAACGAAAACCATTTTGTAGGAGATTGGAGTCGCTTACATGAATCGAAACACGCTCAAAATCTTTTGCTGTATCTCCAGCGGCACTCCAGACCACATTCCACTTGAAGGTAATTGGGTTGTAAAATTCTACTATCAATGAATCTTCATCTTCGGGTTTGTCTCCATTACCGGCAGCTTGATAAAAAAAGCTGAAATAAACGGAATCAATAATACTATAGCGCTGCCGTTGCACCCCAACAGGACGGTCAAATAAATTGATGGGTTTTGAAGTTAAAAAGTCAGAGATTCCGTAGGTCAATTTAGAGGAATTATCGTAAGGTATTCCGTTGCTGTCCAATCCATCGAACGTTAGCACTCCAATCGTAGGAGGTTCAATCGCCATGGTATTATTGAGGAATGGGCCTGGCGCTATCCAGTAACTGAAATCATCATCTCTGGCAAAAAAATTAGAACAAGCAAAGTTTTTTATTGAACTGTCCGGGTTATAATTTATGGTTCTAGTTATTCCATTTTCAATGTATAGACTTCGTGTTGGGAAACCGATTAGCGTTTCTTTTACGATAAAAATGGCATCCGCGGTATCGTAAAACTCAATAGTAATGGGCTGAGCTGTAGTGGAATCAATGTTGCCTGATACCGGGTCAACTATATAGTTATAGACCGTGTCGTACATGAATTTAACCGAATCTTCGGCAAGTCCGTTTACTCGAAATAAATAGCTGGTAGAGTCAAAAATGGAAGGATGGTTTAAATTTTTATGAAAAACTTTTGTTCTATTTCTAGAGAAATCATCAATGATTGGCAGCTCCAAAGTGTTCAGCAGGTATGAAATTGAGCTGTCTTGAACATCCGACCTTGATGCAATGTTTTTAGACCTCGTTTCAGAGGTATTATACTGTTCTGCTCTATAGGGTAATTCGCCGAGCTGCTCTTGAGATTTACCTCCAAAGCAAGCAAGTACAACAAATAAGAAGGTTATGAGGTGTTTAGTATTCATCTGGGATATCCATTTCTAGGCTATCTATCGGTATTTCTGGAATTTTATTGCTATCCAAGGTAAAGAATAATTGAACCGCAGAACCTAAAAATAGAATTTCATCATTTGCAAAATCAGGGATTTGGCGAAATACTTTTGCATCTACGCTATCCTCACCAGAAAATTCGTCATCAATTATGGTTGAACCTATAACCAAGCCAGCTTGCATTACTCGTTCTTTTGCTTCTTCAAATGATAAACCAATGAGGGTAGGCACAGGAATAAATTGATCGCTTTTCCCTCCACCAAATACCAAGTCAACGCTTGTTCCTTGGTCAAGTTTTTCTCCGGGTATTACTTCAATGCTATCTTTTTCAACGCGCTCAAGGCAATCAACACATGCAGAAGGTATGTAGGAGATAACGCCAACCTTAAGCCCAATTGACTGAAATTGGGCTATTACATTTCGTTTATCATCGTATTGCAGATTGGGTACGGTTACTTTAGGAGCATCGTACGCACTAATGGTTACATATATTTTTCGGCCGTCTTTTACCAAGGCTCCTGAATCTGGAGTTTGTTCAATTACAAGTCCGCCTTGTGAGTTTTCTACAAATACCGAGTCCATTATCTGGTATTTCAAACCCTCTACCTTCAATAGGTTCTCTAATTCAGTTTCATGATAAGTACGTAGGTTAGGCACCTTTACTGTTTCACCGTGGAGGGTTATTACATCCAAATACGTTAATAACGCCCATATTCCCACAATGAGAAGCACTAAGTAAACCCCTATACTGACCCAAAAAGCCTTAGAAAACACAAACTTTATAACTCGAACAAGCGACATGGCGGCAAAGATAGAATTATTGAATACCCAAAAGTGTTAGTAATTCTTTTAATAAGTAATGAATTTCATACTCGTTGACCTTTGAGTCAAAAATAACTTTGGTAAAAATATCCTCTTATGTCAATGCCTAACATTGCTCTTGTTTGTGGCGGTTTTACCGATGAATATGCAATCTCCATTAAAAGTGCAGAGCTTTTTTTAGAAAACCTTTCAGCGGAAAAATACAATGTGTTCAAATTGATACTAGACCAAAATGGCTGGGAAGCTTTTGATTCTAATGGAGATGAAGTAAAAATCAACGAGAGCAACTTCACATTGGAGCTAAATGGCAACTTCCAAGAAATTGATGCAGTTGTAAATACCATTCACGGAACACCGGGTGAAGATGGTAAACTTCAAGGGTATTTTGATGTGCTTGGTATTAAATACTTGGGGAGTAATGTGCTGTCCAGCTCTTTATCGTTTAACAAGGGATTCTGTAACCATTTTCTTGAAAAACAAGGAATTTTAGTTCCGAATTCGAAATTGATTTATGAAGTTGATGATTTGAATGTTGACCAAATTATCGCTGAATTGAGCCTACCTTGTTTTGTAAAGCCGAATGATGCGGGTTCTAGTTTAGGTGTTTCTAAAGTGAAGTCAAAGGAAGAGCTTTTGCCAGCGGTGGAATTGGCTTTTTCTGTCGGGCAACGTGTTCTTGTTGAAAGCTCAGTTCAAGGATTGGAGCTTACTTGCGGGGTAGTTAAAAAGGGCGGAATACCAACTGCAGTTGCAGTTACAGAAATTCAATTTGATGCGGAATTTTTTGATTATGAAGCCAAATACAATTCATCAACAACTCAAGAAATAACTCCAGCCAGAATAGACCAAACCACTTATGATGAATGCATGAATTTGTCTGTAGATATTTATAAAAAGCTTGGCTGTAGTGGTTTCTTCAGAGCTGATTATATATTACATGAAGGTGAGTTATTTTTAATTGAGGTAAACACGGTTCCAGGAATGTCAAAGGCAAGTTTGTTACCTCAAATGCTGGATTATGCAGGATTGAAAGTAAATGTGCTTTTGGACGAAGAAATAGCGCATTTAATCGATAAATAAGGCCGATAGTTTCTTAGCTTTGGGTTTCAAAATCTAAACTCAAAAAATGAAAACTTTTATTTCAATTGCACTGGCAATATTGTCATTGTCAGTACTGGCGCAAACACCCGGTGGAATTAACTATCAAGCAACTGCTCGAGATGCAGCAGGTGAACTCATTAAAAATAAAGCAATCTCTGTTAAAGCGGTTATACTTAGTGGCTCATCGGGTTCAAATGTCGAATACACTGAAACACATGCTGTTACTACAAATGATTACGGCCATTTCACTTTAATTGTAGGCGAAGGAAGTACTTCCGATAATTTCGGAGCAATTACATGGGGAACGAAAAAACATCATCTAAAAATTGAATTAGATAATGGTAGCGGTTTTGTCAATATGGGAACCATGGCTTTTCAATCGGTACCGTATGCCTTAAGTGCTAAAAATGTTGAGAATATGCCAACTTTAGCTTTAACCGATATAAGTGATGTTAACACTTCTGGTGCTTCAAATGGTCAAGTTCTGGGTTGGGACGGAACCTCTTGGAAACCTGTTAACGCCGCTACTGGCGGTACAACTTATACTGGTGGTACAGGAATTACGATAACAGGAAGTACGATTGCAGCAAATACTGGAATTGCGTCTTGGAATGCCAATCAAATTCAAGGTAGAACGCTTGCGAATACCGCTCCTTCCAGTGGACAGGTGCTAGGTTGGAATGGATCCATGTGGGCACCAACTTCGGTTTCGGCTGGAAACACATACACCGCTGGCACAGGATTAACTTTAACAGGGTCGAGTTTTTCAGCTAATACAACAACAGCATTATGGAATGCTTCTCAATTACAAGGGCGAAGTGTTTCTGGTACAATGCCTGCAGCTAATCAAGTATTAAAATGGAACGGAACTTCTTGGGCACCAGCTGCCGATAATGGAGGATCCTATTCTGCTGGAACGGGAATTAGTTTAACTGGAACAAGCTTTTCTGCAAATACAACAACAGCTTTGTGGAATGCATCACAATTGCAAGGAAGAAATGTTTCAAGTTCTTCACCATCTAGTAACCAAGTACTTAAATGGAATGGGTCTGCTTGGGCTCCATCTGCCGATAACAATACATCGTACACAGCAGGTTCAGGATTGTCTCTATCTGGATCAAGTTTTTCAGCAAACAATACTGTAGCTTTATGGAACGCTTCTCAATTGCAAGGGAGAACTTTGAATAATACTGCTCCAACTGCAAATCAAATTTTAGGTTGGAATGGAACCGCATGGGCTCCAAAAACAATTTCGGAAGGCCATTGGGATACGGCAGGAACCACTATTATTCACACAAACAAAGATGTTGGAATAGGCACATCTACTCCTTTTTCTAGATTCGATGTTGTGGATACAATTACAGCCACCGCTAATGGAAATAGTTATGTTTCCAGCTACATTCAATCTCGTGGTTCTACTGGAAATCAATCAACCTCGAATGCACTTTGGTCTCAGGTTGATGGGCAAGGTGGATATTTAAATGTTGGAATTAGAGGAAGAGCAATTGGAAATTCAAATGCCACCTATGTTGGAACAGGTGCCTATGGCGGTTATTTTATTGCTGATTGTGCATTGGGTCAAAATAATTTTGGTGTTCGATCCGAAGCTGGTAACAATAACACTGGTACCGTAAGAAATTATGGTGTTTACTCTACTTCTAGGGGAGATGGTACTTTTAATATGGGAGTTTTTGCATTGGCAAACAAATCAACAACCGGAGGGGCTAAAACAAACTATGGTATTTATGCTCAGGCAGATAGCGGCACAACTAATTATGCTGCTTATTTCGCGGGAAATGTAAGCTATACTGGAACTTTGGCAAATGCCTCAGATGCTAGATTGAAATCAAATGTTACTGAATTTGAAAATGCAATTTCTAAAGTTGAATCTCTGAATGTGAAAACTTACCTCTACAAACAAGATGGAAAATATGGTAAAATGAATTTGCCAAAAGGGACTCAGTTTGGGTTTATTGCGCAGGAACTGGAGCAAGTATTGCCTGAGTTAGTAGAAAATCAGGTACATGCTTTTAACGCCGAAGACAATAAGCAAGAAGCAGAAGCATTCGAATATAAAGCGGTCAATTACATTGGAATGATTCCAGTTCTGACGAAAGCAATCCAAGAGCAACAAGATTATATCAAAGCACTTGAAGCACGAATTGAAGCACTTGAAAATGCTAAATAGTATGAAGGGTTTACTTTTTATTTTAGGAATTTTTGGTTCACTTGGTATATCTGCTCAAACCCTGGAGAGAAGCGCTGTAAGTTCTGCTGGTAATGAAGCAAAAGCCGGAGGAATTGAATTGTCCAGTACTGTCGGCGAAGTTGCTATTCAAACTCAAACTGTGAGTACTTTGACGATTACTCAAGGCTATCAACAATCATTTGTTGCAGTTACGGACACAACTGGCAATGGAGGAGGTGGAAATAATGGAGAAGACACGACTTCAATAGCTGAGTTCGACTCTATTCTGGATATGTCTTTATATCCAAACCCAACTCATTCTTCAGTTAATTTTATGATCAGTGTTGATGATAAAATAAGTTTGGAAGTTTTTGATGCAGCAGGAAAATTGGTACATAACGAAGGGTTTGTTCATATATCTGGTTCAGAACAATCCGTTTCTGTTCAAGACTGGGAAAATGGAATTTACCACTTCAGATTTACAAATGATGAATCAGAATCTACCAGTTACAGAGTCGTAAAACAATAGGTTAGTTCGTTCGATATAATTGATTTAAAAAAGCCCCGAATTTCGGGGCTTTTTAGTTTTAAAGATTCAAATCTTTGACAAATGCATCAATCTTGGATTCCAAATCGGCATTTGATGAATCAAATGCTTGACCAGAAGCAAGCTGTTCGCCTTTAACGCTCAAGTAAAACTTAATCTTAGGTTCTGTTCCAGAAGGTCTTGCAGTAATAATACTGCCATCTTCTAATACCAATTGAATCACGTTAGACTTTGGTAGTTCAATTCCTTTAATTGCGTTTGATTTTAAATTAAGTTCTTCTTGCGATTGATAGTCGCGCAGTAATTTAACACCAATACCTGCCACTGTTTTCGGCGGGTTAGAACGTAAATCCGACATCATTTTTTGAATCTCGGTATTGCCTTCAATTCCTTTTTTGGTGATGGAAATTAATCGCTCTTTGTAAAAGGCAATTTCTTGGTAAATGCCCAATAATTCATTAAACAAAGAACTGCCGGCTTTTTTAGCCTCAGCAGCTGCTTCGGCAATCATCACGGAAGATAACACAGCGTCTTTGTCTCTAACAAAATCGTCAATCAAATAGCCGTAACTTTCTTCACCACCTACGATAAACTTTTCACGACCTTCTTTCTTTCGAATCAATTCGGCAATCCATTTAAATCCAGTAAGGGTATTGTAGGTTGTTACACCATAATAGTTGGCGATTTCAGTTAGTAACTCCGTTGTTACTATGGTTTTACAGATGTACTGATTGCCGTCAATTCCGCCCGCTTTTTTCCATTTCTTAAGCATGTAGTTCACCAAAATGGCAGCTGTTTGATTACCGTTTAGCAAAACAAATTTTCCTGAATTATCCTTCACTGCTATTCCAACTCGGTCTGCATCAGGGTCAGTTCCTAAAACTAAATCGGCTCCAGTTTTTTGTGCTCGGTCAATGGCCAATTTTAAGGCCGCAGCTTCTTCAGGGTTTGGTGATTCTACTGTTGGAAAGTTTCCATCTGGCGATGCTTGGTCAGCTAAAACTTCAACATTTCGGTAACCCAATAAATCTATTACTTGAGGAATAGACTTTACCCCAGTCCCGTGAATAGGTGTGAAAACTACTTTTAAATCCGACTCGTGTTGCTCGGAGGCTACACTCGCAATGCTGTCCCAATAATTCCTATCGGTTTCGATTCCTAGTGGAATTATATTCCAAGTTCTATAATCTGTTTTTACTTGAGTTGGATTTTGAATTTTTCGAACTTCTGTAATTACGTTATTGTCATGCGGAGGAACCAATTGCGCGCCATCTTCCCAATACACTTTGTATCCATTGTATTCTTTTGGGTTGTGTGAAGCAGTGATTACAATTCCAGCTTTACAATCATGTTTTCGAACTGCATAGGATAATTCTGGCGTGGGTCTTAGTGATTCAAACAGGTAAGCTTCGAAACCATTTGCAGCTAAAATTTCGGCACATTTACGAGCAAAAGCGTCTGAGTTATTTCTGCTATCGTGTGCTATCGCCACTCTTATGGGTTGGTTTGTACTATCGCTAAACGCTTTCTTCAAGTAATTAGCTAAGCCTTGGGTAGCCATTCCAATAGTGTAGTTGTTCACTCGGTTGGTACCAACGCCCATAATTCCACGCAATCCGCCAGTTCCAAAGTCTAAATCCTTGTGAAAAGCCTCTAAAAGCTCCTGACCATTTTCGTCAATTAATCGTTGAACCTCGGTTCTTGTTTGCTCGTCAAAACTTGGGTGTAACCATTGCTTTGCTCGTTCTGTTATTTCGTTGTTCTTCATTTTATTTTAGGTATTACGTATTGTCGTACAACGTATTACGTACCCCGTCTTGGATTTTACAGGGCGTAATACGTGATACTTCTAAACGTTGTACGTCATAGTCCTGCCAACTGCTCTTCTATAACTTTAATCTTCTGCTCAGCGTCAGCTTGTTTTTTCTTTTCTGCTGTTACAACTGCTTCTGGCGCATTGCTCACAAATCGTTCGTTGCTGAGCTTTTTAGAAACTGAATTCAAAAACCCTTTTGTGTATTTCAGTTCTTCTTCGAGTTTCGCTTTTTGGGCTTCAACATCTACAGTTCCGGCAAGAGGAATATAAAATTCATTACTCTTTACAATAAAGGAAAAAGCACCCTCTACTTTTTCGGTCACGGTTTCAATTTGCTCAATATTTCCGAGTTTTTCTATAATAGCAGTCAACTCAGAATTGAATGCTCCGTTTATTTTTACAGAAAGTCCAATTGGATTTTTTTGTGCTAGGTTTTGCTTTTTTCTGAAGGTTCTTATTTCCGCCACAACTTCGGTCATTGTTTCAAAATCAGAAAGTAACTCAGAGTTTATTGCACCTACCGCTGGATAATCATTAACGACTATGCACTCTTTTTCAGTTCTTTCTTTCATGGCATGCCAAACCTCTTCGGTAAGAAACGGCATAAATGGATGCAATACCGACATCAAGTTTTCTAGTAATCGAATGCTGGCATCGTACGTTGTTTTGTCAATTGGCTGTTGGTATGCAGGTTTTACAATTTCTAAATACCACCCACAATAATATTCTCTAGTCAGACGATAAATGGACATTAATGCTTCAGAAATCCTAAATTCGGAAAATTGCTTTTCTATTTCTGAGAGTTCAGCATTGAATCGACTCTCGAACCATTCAAATGCCATTTTAGAATGTGTTGGTTGAGGTATAGAATCGGAAACTTCCCAGCCTTTTATCAATCGTAAAGAATTCCAAATTTTATTAGCAAAGTTTTTTCCTTGCTCGCACAGGGTTTCATCAAACATTAAATCACCACCAGCGGGTGAGGAAAGAAGTAAACCAACCCGAACACCATCTGCGCCAAAGTCTTCAATAAGCTTTAAAGCATCAGGTGAATTACCCAAGGACTTACTCATTTTTCGACGTTGCTTGTCGCGCACCATTCCAGTGAAATACACATCCTTAAACGGTATTTTTCCTTTGAACTCTACACCAGCCATTATCATTCTGGCAACCCAGAAGAAAATAATATCGTGTCCAGTAACTAGCGTAGAAGTAGGGTAATAGTAATCGTATTCTTTGCTGCCATTTTCGTTAAATCCGTCAAAGACAGATATTGGCCACAACCAACTAGAGAACCAAGTATCCACCACATCTTCGTCTTGCGAAAGGTCAGCTAATGTTAGGTCAGCTTGTTCTTTCTGTAAAATAAAAAGTGCTTCTTCAGCCGAATTGGCTACCGCATATTTTCCGTTAGGTGCGTACCAAGCAGGAATTTGCTGACCCCACCACAATTGACGAGAGATACACCAATCTTTTACGTTCTCTAACCAGTGACGATAAACGTTTTCGAATTTCTTTGGGTGAAAATTAATGTCTCCGTCAGTTACCGCTTCTAAAGCTGGTTTTGCAATAGATTCCATTTTCACAAACCACTGAGTCGATAGTTTTGGTTCGATAACCGCACTCGTTCTTTCGGAGCGACCTACTTTATTCTGAATCGTTTCAACTTTATCAACCTGACCCAATTTATCTAAATCGTCAATGATTTTCTTCCGAACATCAAAGCGGTCTTCACCAATATAAAAACCCGCTTTTTCATTCAGCTGGCCTTTATCGTCAATGATTTCAATGGTTTCTAATCCGTGTTTTAAACCTAGGTTGTAATCGTTAATATCGTGAGCAGGCGTTACTTTTAAGCATCCTGTTCCAAATTCAATATCTACATAATCATCCAAAATAATTGGTACTTCACGATTTACCATTGGAATGATAACTTTCTTGCCATGCAAGTGTTTGAACCGCTCATCTTCTGGGTGAATACAAACAGCAGTATCCGCTAAAATGGTTTCAGGTCGAGTAGTGGCTATTGTTATAAATTCCTCGGAGTCAACCACTTTGTATTTACAGTAATACAGCTTAGAGTTTTCTTCAGTATGAATTACCTCTTCGTCAGAAACAGCAGTAAGACCAACAGGGTCCCAGTTTACCATTCTTACTCCACGGTAAACCAATCCTTTGTTGTACAAATCAACAAAAACGCTCTGAACGGCATCGTTCATCTTTGGGTCCATGGTAAAATGGGTTCTGTCCCAATCGCATGAAGCACCTAGTTTTTTGAGTTGTTCTAGGATAATTCCACCGTACTTATTTTTCCATTCAAAAGCATGCTCTAAAAATTTCTCCCGACCAATGTCTTCTTTTTTAATGCCTTGCTCAGCAAGGAGTTTTACCACTTTGGCTTCTGTGGCAATAGAGGCGTGGTCAGTTCCTGGCACCCAGCAAGCATTTTTTCCTTGCATTCTCGCTCGACGTATCAAAACATCCTGGATGGTATTGTTAAGCATGTGTCCCATGTGCAAGACACCCGTGACGTTTGGCGGAGGAATTACGATACTATACGGTTCTCTTTCGTCTGGAGTTGAGGCAAAGAAATTTTGCTCCATCCAATGCTGGTACCATTTCGATTCAACCGATTTCGGGGAATATTTACTTGAAAGCTCCATGAAAAACTACTTAAATTTTGGCCTGCAAAAGTAGCTGTTCTCGATACAATTTTGTTCGGTGAACTCCACAAAATCAATCAAACCGACAACAGATAAAGGAAGTTGGTTAAAATTTTAATTATTTGTATTTCGATTTTATCTATCCGATAGGTATTATTCTGTAAATTAGATAATTACATGGCGGGTCAAGTTATCTAATTGGATGTAAGTTCGAATATTCTTAAACCTGTCTGCCGAGAGACGGGTAAACTTAGTGTGTCTGCTAAAAACCGCAGTTACCGCCTGTATTTAATTTACCCTGCAAAAGGATTTTCGTCTTTTTCCAAGGCGAAATGGTTGTAGTCTTTGATAAGCTTGTCTAAGAATACAGCTGGTTCTTGATCGGTTTTAATTTCCAATCGTTGTTGCGCTTTATCGGCAAGTTTTATCAGATTTTCTTTTCCTTTTTTTGATTTTGCAGATTTCAGAATGTTTTTAATGGTTCTAATGTCTCCGTCATTTAAATCAATGACTTGTGGATACGAAGGCACATAACTCTCTTCACTTTTCGATAGAATAGTGTCTGACAAAGAATGGCTTCTTTTTACGTTGACAACCACCGTGTTTGCGGCTAAATCGCCCACACGTTGACCATATTTTGTACGCATTATACTTACCATGCCCACAATAGGTATAGGAATAGCTAAACTCATAATCAGAAAGCCATATAATTCGTCATTGGTATTTACCGAGCCTAAAAACAAGATTAGAATCATTCCGAGGTTAGTGTCGATGACTCTTAATATCCAACGGAGCATGATTTCACTTAAACTGGCAGAACCACCATCAACACTAATAACCCTAAGTTTCAGCAAAATTTTTCCTATAGTTTGACCCTTAAAAAAATACTCCATAATGGGATAGTAGAAGGTTATGGGAATCCCGAATATTATGGCTAACAGGATAATAAGGTTCTGGTTGTTGGTCTCCGTAATGTATAATAGTGCTACAAACAACAATGCATACAGAAACATTGCGAGCATATCTAATACAGCGCTACCTACACGTTGTCCAATATTGGCAATTGGAAAATCCAATTCTACATTTTGGGCACTATATACTTTTAAGACTGAAATAATCGTTGTATTATGCAGCCAAAATAATATCCATTTAGATGCGAGAGGCAACTTTTCTTAATCAAAATGAGCACAAGTGGAAAAAGGTCGAAAAGGTTCTCGATAAAAAGAGCAAGGTAGATTCAGAAGAAACGAGTCGATTACTTATTGAACTTACCGACGACTTGTCTTATGCAAGAACGCATTACCCCAAAAGTGTTGTCACCAGTTATTTAAACTCGCTAAGCATTGGTGTTTTTCAGAAAATTGCGCATACCAAAAAGTTGAATCTCAGAAGTATTTGGAACTATTGGGCAAAGGAAATACCCTTGGCTATGGGAAGGCAACACAAAACCTTCTTGTTGGTCTCTTTGTTTTTCGCTTTTAGTGTATTTATTGGTGCTTTTTCGACGCATTTTGACGAAACCTATCCACGTGTTATCTTGGGTGATGCTTATGTAGATTTAACGCTAGAAAATATTGAGTCTGGCGACCCTATGGCCATATATAAAAGTCAAAGCTCAGAAACAATGTTTTTCGCAATAACCATCAATAACATTAGCGTTGCAACTAAGACGTTTGCCAGTGGAATTATTCTAATAATCGGTTCATTGTATTACCTGTTTTTTAATGGAATTATGCTTGGAGCATTCCAGTATTTTTTTGTGAGAGAAGGTCTGTTTTTAGAATCATTTTTAAGTATTTGGATTCACGGTATGTTGGAAATTAGCAGTATTGTGATAGCTGGAACCGCTGGAGTTGTAGTAGGCAGAAGCCTTCTTTTTCCAGGGTCTTACAGCCGGATAGACTCTTTGGTTAAGCACGCGAAAGATGCCTTTAAAATATTTATGGGAACCATTCCTTTGTTTGTAATTGCTGGGTTTTTAGAAAGTTATATCACTCGATTAACCGAGGCGTCGAACTATGTAAAGCTATTTATTATTCTGAGTTCACTTGGTTTTATCCTTTGGTATTTTGTTGTTCTGCCAATTGTGTTACGAAAAAAACTAGAGCACTAATGCCGTTCAGATTGTTTTTAATTATCGGATGTATTCTCTTCTCACTTGTTTCGTGCAATACGGAGGAAATTCCGAATGAAACCGATGAGCGCGGTTATAATCAAGAACTACTGGACAAAGCTGCTCAAAATGAAAACTACGATTACAATCGGACCATTGAACAGCAAGAAAATCCCTTCTTTAAATTTCTAATTCCTGTATTGAAATTCCTTTCAAAGATTTTTGGATCTTGGGTAGGATACGCACTACTAATTGGGTTATTGATTTTGATAATTATTTACCTCATCAAAATCGGTAAAAACAATAGTATAACGGATGTTGACATTCAAAAGTCAGGCTCAGTTATTTCTTTAGGCAATGAAGAAATAGATTTAGCTGAACACACCTATGAATCATTGGAGGCAATGGTTAGGGAGGCATTAGAAAAAGAAGATTATCGCTCGGCCATTCGATATTCATTTTTATCGGCTATTTATTTATTGAACGACAAGGAGATTATTGAACTCCATAAAGAGAAAACAAATTCAGAATACCAAGTAGAGTTACCAGTAGAGCTAAAATCAAAATTTAGCTACATAAGTTCGATAAGTGATTGGGTGTTGTACGGTGATTATCCTGTAAACGAATCGGTTTGGAACTTGTTTTACAGCGAGAGAATAAAACTGAATACCCACGATGAATAAATGGATTCGAAATATTGTCGTGGGAATAGGGGCTTTAGTTATCCTGTTTTTTGCCGGGGGAGTTATATTTCAATTATTTCAGCCTAGACCGATTCATTGGGGGGCGGATTTTAGGAGGCTTTCGGTAGAACCCTATGGAACAAAAATATTCCATGCTCAGCTACGCCACTTCTTTCCACACAGTACAGTAAAGCCATTTCTTAAAACTGATTTTGACCCACACGGTGCTTACCTTGAAAGTGTTGACACCTTAGAATTGGAAGAAGCACTTAATGCAACCGAACTGGCATATTTTACTGATGAAGATGCTGATTTTAATTTGGTTGGAATCACTAATTTCTTAAACGCCACTGAGTACGATACCGAGCTGTTGTTATTGCATGTGAGTTCCGGAAATACGGTTTATATCGCTACTACAGGGCTAAGTAATGTTGTTCAGAGGGAGTTTGAAGTAGAAACAGAAAGTATTTCGGATGAAGAGTTGCTGGAGAAGAAAAATATAGAAGCTGTTTTTTCAGAAGAGTTGAGGTCTCGTCCAGATTCCGCAACAGTGTTCAATTATTTTAAAGTTTACCCCGATGATGCTGAGGTTTTAGGTAGGTATTCGAATGGTAGGGTGTTTAAAATTGCCATTGAAAGAGGGGATGGAAAAGCCATATTTAACTTGCATCCTTACATTTTCGGAAATCATTTTATTCTAAATCAAAACAAGGAAATTGCAAAGGCCGAAATGTTGAGTTTGCCTGATGAGGATACGTATTACTTTACGCAATTGAACATAAGCCATTACGATACAAAAAGCCCTTCCGTTCTTAAGTTTATTCACAGTAAGGAGTCACTAACATGGGCTTTTTATACACTGCTTATTGGTCTGACTCTGTTTTTAGTCTTCCAGATTCGCCGAGTAGAAAAATCAACCCCTTTACAAACCATTAAAAAGAATAGAAATTTGAAATACGTGTACTTGCTGAGTGACTTATTGTACAAAAATAATGACCAGAAAATTGTGGTTAGGTACAAAATGGATTATTTGTTACACAATTTCAAAAGGAAACATAGAATCAACACCAACAAAATCGACAATGAGTTGGCTGTTCAGTTAGCTGGTTATAGTTCGATTCCTGAGAGTAGAATAAAAAAACTATTTGTGCTTTATCATGCATTGTTAGCTCAAAGTGAGCCTAATAAAAACATGTTTGCAGAATACAATCAGATTATACAATTATTTAAATAAATATTATGTCAGAAGAAGCGTTACCACCAGATTTTCCGATTCCAAATACAGAAAACGAGCTGTTTCAAAAAATTGAATTGATAAAAGCCGAAATCGGTAAAAAACTAGTTGGTCAGCATCAATTAGTAGAGTTAATGCTTGTTGGTTTATTGAGCGATGGTCATATTTTAATCGAAGGCGTTCCGGGAGTTGCAAAAACCTACACCGCCAGGCTGTTAAGCTCCATCATAGATGCTGCTTTTTCTAGGATTCAGTTTACGCCAGATTTAATGCCGTCTGATGTAACAGGTACCTTCATTTACAATGCTAAGTTGAACGATTTTGAATTTAAAAAAGGGCCAATTTTTAGCAATGTTGTTCTAATCGATGAAATTAACCGAGCACCTGCAAAAACACAAGCTGCTTTGTTCGAATGTATGGAAGAAGGCCAAGTTAGTTTGGATGGAGTTACGCATACTCTCGAGCAACCATTTATAGTGCTGGGTACTCAAAACCCTGTTGAACATGAAGGTACTTACCAATTGCCAGAAGCACAGTTAGACCGTTTTCTTTTTAAAATTGATGTGAATTATCCAACTTTAGAAGAAGAAAAAATTATTCTAGAATGGACATCCAATAACACGATCAATAAGGATTTGAGCGATGTAAAACCAGTTTTGAGTAAAGCGGAATTGTTGAAATTTAAAAAAGACATTCAGAACATAAAAATTGACTCGAAACTGATTGCGTATATTGCTGAATTGGTGAATAAAACCCGCCAAGATGAGCAACTTTATTTGGGAGCTTCGCCAAGAGGTTCAATAGGAATTTTAAAAGCCTCAAAAGCCTTGGCAGCTATCCGAGGTAGAGATTTTGTGACTCCTGATGACATTAGAGCAGTAACCTATCCGGTACTTAGTCACAGAATCGTACTAACACCCGAAAAAGAGATTGAAGGTAAGTTGACAACGGACGTAATTAAAGCGATTATTGAGTCAGTAGAAGTGCCGCGTTAGTCTTGAAGCAATTCAATTTTCATATCAATTTTGTGTACTACGTATTTGCACTCGTAGCATTATTCAGTTTTGGTTTTGCATTTCCAACAGTACTAGCGGTTGCCAAAATTGCATTTGTAGCGTTTATTGTACTGGTTGTAGTAGATGTTTATTGGTTGTTTGGCATTAATTGGACTTTGAAGTTTGAGCGTATTGTTGACGATAAACTTTCGAATGGAGACAATAATCTAGTTCGGTATTTAGTAAGTGGGCTGCTGCCTTTCAAATCAAAATTGGTGCTGATTGATGAATTTCCAGTGCAGCTGCAATTGAGAGAAAGGCGCATTCAAAGTGACCGGAATTCGTTAGAGTTTGAAATACAGATTGAAGAGTATATAAAACCATTGAGTAGGGGAGAGTATGCGTTTGGTAAATCGCATGTGTTGGTTTTTACTCCGTTAAACTTGGTGAGCAAACAAGTTACGTTTGATAACGAACGCGTTTGTAAAGTCTATCCATCATTTATTCAATACAAAAAATATGTGTTTTTGGCGCTTAACAATCGGTTGAAGGAAGTTGGAGTAAAAAAAATAAGACAATTAGGTGGCGTAACTGAATTTGAACAAATTAAAGAATACGTAAGAGGAGACGATTATAGAAGAATAAACTGGAAAGCAACTGCAAGAAAAGAGTCGTTAATGGTGAACCATTACGACGATGAAAAAGCACAGAACATATATCTCCTAATTGACAAAGGCAGAATGATGCAAATGCCATTTAATGGAATGGCGCTGTTTGATTATGCGATTAACTCGGCACTGGTTATGGCTGGCATAGCCCTACGAAAAGGTGACAAGGCAGGCTTAATTACCTTCTCAAATTTAATCGGTACTTTTTTGGATGCAAATCACGGAAAAACCCAGATTAACAACATTACCGAAGAACTGTACAAACAGCAAAACCGAAATAAGGAGACCGATTATTTACGCTTGCTCAAAAACGTAAGAACCAGAATTAAAAGGCGAAGTCTTTTTATGTTATTTACGAATTTTGAGTCAAGCGTTTCGCTCGAACGTCAAATGCCATATCTTAAAGCCTTAGCCAAATATCACGTGTTGATTTTAATTCTATTTGAGAATAAGGAGGTTGTAGAACTTGCCAATTCAAAGGTGAATGGAAATAAAGAATTTTTCGACCAAGCCTTGGCCGAGAAACAGGTTTTAGAAAAAGAAGGAATGGCAATTGAACTCAAAAAAGAAGGTATTTATTCCATCATAACTGCACCGGAAGAGCTTTCGTTGAATACAATTAACAAATACCTTGAACTAAAATCTAAGGGAGTTATTTAATTTAGATTACTCTTGAGACTCACTGTTAATATCTACAGAACCAGCTCCAAAGTTTTCTATTTCGTCCACCATTCCAGTACTAGGGTCAAAAATTTTGTCATACATGACGTAGGAAACTAGAAACATCATTGGATAAAGAATAAACAAGCCAAACCCAATAGTAACAATCATAAATAGCATGGCTAAAATGCCATAAACGAGATAGAATCCGAAAAAGCTAAAAAACTTTTTACCTACCGTTTTCCTGCTCGTTTCCATAGCTTTCCAAAAACCGAGCTTACCGTTTACAATCAATGGCAAAGTCATGGCGTACGAAATTGATAGATAGAGCATAATAATCATTACAACTAAATACGTTCCAATCAATTTTCCCATATTGCCCGCGGAGAAGAGACCAGCAGCGAATTCCGCCCCAAACTCATCGGGTGTTATAGATCCAGACATTAAGGCACCAAGCAACTCAAAGGGAATCAAAACGCTGAATAAAATGGCAAAAAGCGGAAGTATCATTAGGAAAAAAACGAGATAGTACAGTGCAATTTGCCCAATGTGGGTAAACCCTGAAAAAAAATCGGACATTTTTTGATTGCCGGTTTTCATATTTCCTGCATAAACCAGGTATCCCGCGTACAATGCCCCTAGAACGAAGACTGAAAAAACGTTTATCAATGGAATTACAGCAAGAACCAAATAGATAATGAGAAACAGAATGGTTGCGCCTAAAAAAGACCCTGCATGCTTCTTGAACATTGACCATGCTTCTGAAACAATTTCACTACCGTTAAATTCGTATCCTTCTTGTATTGGCTTTTCAAAATCCATCTTGTATGTTTTATGGGTTACGCAGATAAAAGTAAAATACTTTGAACAGTTGGATAGGTAATTAAGCAATAAAGTTGATTACCAAAAGTGAAAGTAGTGAACTAGTATGAACCCGGTTTTGCAGATTTTTAGAAATCCCGAGGCACAAAGAGCTCAGGTTAATGATTTGTTAAAGACTATTTAGTGCTTAGAAATCAATCTACATTTGTTGAGTAAACTTAAAAACAAGAAATTATGAAAACTACAATCATCGCAACTTTTGTTGCACTAATGGGAGTTTTTGGCGCAAATGCACAATTGGATATTGAAAGCGGTGCTAAAGTAGAATTTGAAAAAGATGTTCACGATTATGGTGAGTTAGTGCAAGGAGAACCTGCAGTGTATGAGTTCAAATTCACAAACACAGGCAACGAACCATTGATTATCTCTAACTCTAGAGGTTCTTGTGGTTGTACTGTTCCTTCATGGCCTAGAGAGCCAATCGCTCCAGGCAAGTCTGCTTCTATAAAGGTTAAGTACGATTCAAACCGTTTAGGTCCGATTAACAAGTCGGTTACGATTACCTCTAACGCAATTGATAACCCAACAAAGGTTATTCGTATCAAAGGAAACATTGCTCCTAAACCTGCTAATGCAGCGCCAACGAAAGATGCCTCTCCAATGGCGCCCAAAGCGAACTAGGATACTTACAATATTTTATAGAAGCCCTTCTTCTCCCATGAGTTGAAGGGCTTTTTTTATGGAATAAAAACTAACTACTTTCCACTAATCTTTAATCATGGTGTGTATTATCTGTTGGTAATTACCCTTAAAAATCAAGTCGAATTCATGCGGTAAAACGTTAATTTGTTCATTACAAAAAGCATGTAAAAATGAAGCAATACTTAAAGCTTTTAGATCACATTTTAGAGAATGGTACCCAGAAGGGTGATAGAACAGGTACAGGAACGTTGAGCTGTTTTGGTTACCAAATGAGATTCGATCTTAGTGAAGGATTCCCAGTTTGTACAACTAAGAAATTGCACCTCCGTTCCATTATTCACGAATTGCTTTGGTTTTTGAGCGGTGACACTAACATCAAATACCTTAAAGATAATGGCGTTCGAATCTGGGATGAATGGGCAGATGAAAACGGAGACCTTGGTCCTGTGTACGGTTATCAATGGAGAAGCTGGCCAACATCAACCGGTGAAAGTGTTGACCAAATTTCACGCTTGGTTGAAATGATTAAAACCAACCCAAATTCTAGACGACTTATGGTCAGTGCTTGGAACTGTGAGTTTATTGAGGATATGGCCTTACCGCCGTGTCACACCATGTTTCAGTTTTATGTGGCCGACGGAAAATTATCTTGTCAATTATACCAACGAAGTGCCGATACTTTTTTAGGTGTACCCTTTAACATTGCTTCGTATGCACTGCTCACAGTAATGATGGCGCAGGTTTGTGACTTAGAGCCAGGAGATTTTGTGCACACATTCGGAGATGTACATCTATATAACAATCACATTGAACAGGCAAAATTGCAATTGACGCGAGAACCACGGCCTTTACCGCAATTAAAAATAAACCCAGAGGTGAAAAATATTTTCGATTTTAAATTCGAAGACTTCGAGTTGGTGAATTACGAGCCACATCCTCATATAAAAGCGGAGGTTTCGGTATGATTCGCTCCATAATAGTGGCCATTGATGAAAATAATGGTATTGGAAAAGATAACCAGCTGTTGTGGCACCTTCCTGTCGATATGCGTTATTTTAGAGAAACAACCACAAACCATTGCATAATAACGGGCAGAAAAAATTACGAATCCATTCCGCCTAAATTTCGACCCTTGGCAGACAGAACCAACATTGTGGTTACAAGAAACAAGGAATATACAGCTGAAGAGGAAACCGAAATTTTTCACAGCATTGAAGAAGCATTGGCATTTGCAAAAGGCACAGGCGAAAAAGAAGTTTTTGTTATCGGTGGTGGCCAAATTTACGAGGAGTGCCTCGAAAAAGGCCTTGTAGATAAAATGTACGTAACCCATGTTGCTGCATTGTTTGATGCTGACACCTTTTTTCCGGTAATTGATGAAAAAGTATGGGAGCGACAAACCAAATTTTTATTAGACGTAGAACCGTTGCCAGCTGAGGTGGTTATTTATACTAGAAAATAAGCATGTTTGAGTTTCATTTTTTTGAGGAAATTAGGGGTTACGGACATTCTGGAGGTTGGGAAAAGTGGACAGCGATTGCAGCAGTATTAACAGCAATTGTTGCAGTTCTGCAAGGAATTTATAATGGTTATCACAACAGGAAATTAACCACTAGACTTGAGCACAGTGCACAATTGGAGTTGAATAGGTACTTGCCTGTTTTAGTTTTGAAAAAGTTGAAAAGTTATGATTTGGCATCATACTTTCATGCCATCCATCCGATTGTAGTTCTTCAAGGTACTGCCATAATTATTAAATCTACCGTTTTGGAACTAAAAAATATAAAAGATAAATCGCCATTTCTTTTGTCTGAATTGAAAGATTTGCCTTTTCCTGAGATTCTCAGTAGCATTAATGAATATAATATTGCGGTTATTACTGAGGATCAAGAACAAGAGTTTTGTAAAACACTAACTGAATATTTTCATGTTGAAGATATTTTAAAAAAAAAGGAGTACAATATTGAAGTTGATATTCGACTTCAAAATGGAATGGACTTTAGATATTTTTTCAAGGTGGCCAGTGGATGTCCATCATTTCTTAGAGTAGAGGAAATAAATGTTTTATAGTCTAAGTCAGGTTTTGACGCGTTTAAAATCGCTGGCCAACCCAGAAAAAGTCTTATTCAAAAAGCAGAAATTCGGAATAGTAGCTAATAATGCGTTAGGAGTAATGCATTCAGATTTGAATGTCATGGCGCGTGAAATTGGTAAAAATGAAACGCTGGCTATTGAGCTTTTTGAAACCAACGTGTATGAAGCCCGTATTTTGTGCGCTAAACTATTTCCGCCTAAGAAGTTAACCAATGAATTAGCCGAGCACTGGGTTAAAACCTTTGAGAATTGGGAAGTGTGTGATTCATTTTCGATGGGAGTTATTGCCAAAAGCCCACTCGCCAAGCAAAAAATACTGAATTGGATTAATCGGAAATCTGAATTCGAAAAACGTGCTGGATTCGCTACTATGGCTGCGTATTGCATGGCCGATAAAAAAGCTGGTAACGAAGTTTACGAATCTTTTTTACCGTTGATTATTAAGGCAAGTACTGATGAAAGATTGTACGTGAAAAAGGCCGTCAATTGGGCATTGCGTAGTATTGGAAAGCGAAATATTGACCTTAACAAAAAAGCAATAGAAACTGCGGAGACTATTTTACTAATTGATTCACCAGCAGCACAATGGATTGCAAAAGATGCGATTAAGGAATTGAGTAGTGCTAAGGCCAATGTATTGGATTATCCTAGGTCGATTTATAGAGCATAAGCTCTGTTCGTTTATTCTATAGATGAAATTCTGACTTAGCAGGAAGAGGGAAAATGCACGTTTCTAACAACTCTTGTTCTTCTCTAGAACTCTCATTACCAATCCAGTAGGTTACGCCCACACCTTTGCAAAAGGGTTTATAGGCTCTGTCTAACGGTACAACATATTCTTTCAAAAATTGCCCACGATATTTTTGAACTAAGAAACCTTCATTTCCAGATTTTGAGAAATAGATATACGACCTAGGGTCGATTTGCGTATCTGCAGAAAGGTGAATTTGCAATTTACCAAAACGTTCCAAATAAAAACTATCCACTATTTCACCTTGTAGTTCTAAACCATCAACAAACACGTGATAACCAGGTGTTCCGTCGTTGTTTTTAAGCAGTAACTTAGCCTTAGTACCATCGTATTTTTTATTATAGCGATAATAGAAAGCTCCGTTTTCATCAGCTTCTGTCGAGAATATAACCTCCGGGTTATCCTCAGTGCTTTCATTCGTTTGCAATTCAATAATTCGGTTTCTAATCCGACCAAAGCCCAAATTATCGAAAAACACTTCACCACGAACTATTCTATCGTTGCGGTCGATTTTAGACACAGCGGGCTCTGATTCTGTTGGTTTGGGTTTTATTTCTTGTTTCTTACAGGCAATAAAAGCAACGAATAGAAAACCAATTGAAATATGTCGAATCATGGTTCTAAAGTACTTTTTTTAGCATTCTACTGGGTAGTTATTTAATGGGTGGCTTTTCTGTTCTGTGTTCTGTTGCCTGCATGATTTAGCTACCAAGTTTAACTTCGTAAACTAAACATTCTAGTCTGTCACTTCGAGTGATTCCGACGTGTCGGAATTTTATCTAGAAGATTACAGAATCGCACTATTTTCTCAATAGCTGGTTCAGCAACACAGAAATTTCTTCAGCGCGAGTTAACGCCATCATGTGCGAACCTTTATTAATCGTATGGATGCAATCTACATTTCGGTAAGGTATAGTATGGTCTTTTGTGCCATGGATGTGTTCAATGTTCTTGGGCGATTCAAGTCGTTCCCAACGAATAATAATTTCTATAGTGCGTTTCAAGAACTTGGGGTCTTTGTCGTTTAACATAGCCTTAAAGGTTTCTTTATTGTGTCTGCGGTCTGGTTCAACAATCGGTTGTAGCACTTTAGCTCCGAATTTGGCCAGCCGTTTAGGTGCCAACTTGTATATGGGTATGGTTTTCTGGAAACGATATTGAGCTGGCAACTCTTTCCGGTTTTTTGCGCTAGAAATGATAATCGTTTTTTGGGGGTTTAGAAATGTAGTCATCTCTGTTGCTAACATTCCTCCCAACGAAACACCGATAAGAATAAAAGGCTGATTTGTATCTATTTGATTACTCAATGCTTGCGCTAATTGATTCATAGTCATTTTTTTGCTTGGGGTTTGATACTTTATGTGTTTGATGGTGAAGTTTGTATCAAAACTCAAGTCTTGAAACAAACGAGCATCACTGCCTTGACCTGGAATTAAATATATCGTGGTAGAATTTTTATTCGCAGATTGGCTCATAACAAATTGATGTGCTAGCAATAGAGCAAGGCATCCAACTAGAGTTTTGAATAGAAAATTGATTTGCACACTCCAAATCTCGTAAATATTTAGCGAAAGCTATATTACTAATAAGTAATAGTAGCTTTTTTGCAACATGAATTTTTCACTACGGCTTTCCGTTATCGTTTTAATTTTATCCATTACCTGCTCCAGCTGTTGGGTGCTGAATTCCAAGATGGTACGTGAACCAAAACGAGACGCCAAACCCATAAAAGTTTCGGCTGAAATGAAGGCTTTAGGGAGTTATAATCAGCTTCGTTCATGCTATGATGTATTGCATTATGCCATAGAAATTGAGCCGAATCCAGAAAATAAAACTATTGCAGGGTCGGTTGTGTTTACCTGCAAACTGTTGCAACCTGCAGATAGTATTCAATTCGATTTGCATAAAAATTTAGATGTAGAAGGCATTTTTATTCAAGACGACTCAGAACCCATCTTTTTTGAGCGAAAGCATCGAGCAATTGTTTTTCCGATTGAGGACTATGAATTGTCGGAAGGAGATGAATTCACGTTTAAAGTCGTTTACAGTGGCAAACCAATAATTGCCAAAAAACCACCTTGGAAAGGTGGCACAGTGTGGAAAAAAGATAAGAATAAAAATCCGTGGCTTGGTGTAGCTTGCGAAGGAGATGGAGCTAGCATTTGGTTGCCGTGCAAGGATCATAATTTAGAGGAGGCCGATTCTATTTCTATGGGTATTATATGTGCCGATAATTTGGTTGGAGTAAGCAACGGAGTGCTGCATTCGGTAGATACTTTGGAGAATGGGAAACTAAGATACAATTGGAAAAACAATTACCCAATTAACACCTATAACATTACGTACTACGTAGGTGATTTTGTGAAAATTGAAGATACCCTGAACGCTATTAGAGGCGTTGTAAATGTGGACCATTATGTGTTAAAATCGAATGAGCAGAAAGCTACTGAGCATTTTGAGCAAGTACACGATATTTTTCATTTTTACGAACGAACATTTGGTCCCTATTCATGGATGAAAGACGGATTTAAAATGGTAGAATCTCCTTATGAGGGAATGGAGCATCAAACCGCAATTGCCTATGGAAGTGGCTATAAGAATACCTCTTACATTTTTTCCGATTACATTGTATTGCACGAAGCAGCGCACGAGTGGTGGGGGAATTCGGTGAGTGCAACCGATTTTGCACACGTTTGGATTCACGAAGGTTTTGCGACCTACGCGGAAGCGCTTTACGCCGAATACGTTGGCGGTGAAGATGCGTATTATCGAAAACTGAGTTTAGACCGTATGTTCATCACCAACAAACGCTCAGTTGTTGGGCCTGAGGATTTAATGTACTTCAACTTCAAAGAAGCCGATTGCTACAGCAAAGGAGCTGTGGTTTTACAAAGTTTGAGGTCGGTTATTGATAACGATTCTTTGTTCTTCGATATTATTAAAACATTCTACACTGAAAATGAAATAAGCCTAGTAAATACCAATGATTTTATTGATTTGGTCAATAAAAAAACAGAGGAGGATTACAATTGGTTTTTCAATCAATATTTATTTGAACGCAATGTGCCCACATTAGAGCATTTCGTGTCTTTTGATGGATACGTTTATCACCGATGGTCAAACTGCAATCCTGATTTTAGAATGGAAGTGGAGTTGAGTCTAAACAACGTGAAATACACTTTAAAACCAACGACAAACTTGCAACGAACCGAAGTGCATAAAACGGGTAATGAGCATACATTTTCCTTCGATAATTACGCAAAGTATTTCCGATGGGATAAGGACGACGATAAGTTAATGGAAGAGTTTGAAGCTTTAAATACGGTAGATACGGATTTCTAGAAACTTTTTGTTTTCTATGAATAGTTAAAGTAGGCTTTTCGATACACTTCTTTCTCGGTTAGCGCCTCGAACGAACCACTCAAAGGGACATAGTTGTATTAAGATTCTCCATTCGATTGATTTTGTGCAGTTTACGGAACAAAATTAAATCGAGAACTTAATTCAACATACCTTCTTTGTACTTCTCCACCTTAAGCTCTTCACCGTTTTTCTTGTACCAAATACTTTTACCATGACGAACACCGTCTTGAATTTTGAACTCAACCTTTGGCCTTTCTGGACCATACCAAAGCACGTACTCGCCTTTTTCTATTTTGGCTCCTGTTGTCTTGTCTGTAAATGTTTCTTTACTTAAAATACCTTGATCAAATTCCTTTTTCCAAACTATTCTTGGGTTGTAATAATAAGACCATTCGCCATGCTTTACATTTCCCTTAAAAACGCCTTGGTATTCTGTTGATCCCGATTTAGTTACAGAGAATCCTCCATTTTTAATAAATATGGAACTATCGCTTCCAGATTTGATGTAGCTATTCAAGAGGTCGATTCCATTAACGGTATCTTCAGGTAATTTGTAAACCACATCTTTTGAAATATTGCTATCAACCATAGTTTCTTCGGCGGTAATCTTTAAGTAGGCACCTTCTTTTTGAAGTTGCATGGCCAAATTCTCGTCGCCATTGTTATCAAAACGGTACAACTCAACCAGCATATCATCCTCAAATACCAATGAATGCGTCCATTTTTTAGCAGCATTGTAGAATTTCCATTCTTCAGTTTTAGCTCCATCTTTATAATGCTCTTCACGAATTAGACTGCCCGATTCATTGTAGTAGCTCCAAGTTTTGTTTTTCTTGTCTTGCGCATAAGTTCCTTCAACTATTGGTGTAGTTTCTTTTTCCAATTTGTATGGTCCGTTTAGTTGGTTGTTCAAATAAGTAACCGTTTCGGCTGTGTTGGCTGCGGCATCTCTGTAATTCCATTTTCCAATTTTAATGTCATCAGAATACATCCCTTCTTCAAGTACCAATCCGGTTTCATTTTTTTTAGAATAGTTACCCGAAAGCTTACCCATTTGCCACGGAATAATTTCTTGTTCAACTATTTTTTTACCGTTTTCATAATGGAAATAGATAATTTCATTTCCAGTTTTTACACCTTCAAAAAACTGAACATCGTGCATTAATGTTTGTGGATTCAATTGAACTGTATCGTACATTTTCCAGTGCAAATGTTTTTTGCCGTTTTCAAAAGCCCCTTCCATAATCACCGATTCATTCTTCAAGTACGTCCAAAGACCATATTGCACACCCATCGCATACTGACCAGAATCGATTGGGGTGTAGATTGGGTTCAAAGAATCATCCAAGGTGGCAATTGCCTCTTTGTATGCACCTTCAAGCGTATCGTTCACATAAGTTCCTATCACGACTAAAGAATCATCCCTTTTCATGAACGGCCCTTGAAGCGTATCGTTTTTGTAATTGAAAAACTGGTTAACTATTTTATCGCCTACACTGTTGTATTGGTAGTAGTTCCATACACCTTGTTTTTGGTTGTTCTCGGTGTTTCCTTCTACGGCCAGACTATTCGATTCTAGGTAATATCCTTTAGTAACTCCATTGGTCATTCGTTTTTTGAATGGAATTTCGAATTTAAGACCCAAAGCCGAGTCAATAAAAGTGACAGTGCCGCTTTCCACAGTATCAATTTGGGCTTGGGTAAAAAATGGGATGGAAATCAAAAGGAGTAATAACTTATTCATCACTAGTGTTTTATAATTAACTATCTCAATAGTACGGAATGCTAAGATGGTAGTTGCGATATTTATCGTTTTTTCCAACCACCCAACTGTGGGTAATGGTCTAATCTAAAAATGAGTCAATTCAACTTGTAAACCTTATTAGCAATCAACAAAAGAGTTACTTTTGCAGCCCGAAAATTTGAGAACCTTCAAATATTTGGTATTGAATTGAATTTAAGGCTTTTAGCAAAAGAAATACGTCTAGTAATGGATATCAAACAAGAAAAAATTGACGACTTAAATGCAGTAATAAGCATTACAGTTACACCAGAAGATTATACAGAGAAGGTAAACTCCGTTCTTAAGAACTACCGAGCGAAGGCAAATTTGCCAGGTTTTAGAAAAGGAAAAGTTCCTTTTGGAGTAGTTAAAAAAATGTACATCGATGGTGTAATGGCCGAAGAGGTAAACAAAATGTTGGTCGATAACTTGTACAAATACATCGAAACTGAAAAACTTCAAGTGCTCGGAAATCCAATTCCAGGAAAAGACGAGCAGTTGAGAGAGTCGCTAAAAGAAGGCGAAAGCTTCGAGTTTAAGTACGACATTGGTTTGTCTCCGAAATTGGAAATTGGTTTGTCGAATAAGTTCAAAATGGACTATTACAAAATCAAGGTGGACGAAGAATTAGTAAACAAATATGTGAACGATCTTACTCGTCGTTATGGCTCCATGATGGAAGTAAAGAAAGTTGGCGATAGCGATATGGTTAATGCCTCATTAAACGAGTTGGATGCTAAAGGAAATAAAGTCGAGGGTGGCATCCATAGCCATGCAAGCATTGCTTTAGAATACTTGGAGAACGATAAAGCTAAAAAAGCTTTGTTGGGCAAAGGTCTTGAAGATACCATGGTGGTAAATCCTAGAGATTATAGTAAAGGTGATGCGGATTTAGCTGCTATGTTGCACATCGATAAAAAAGATGTTGACAATGTTGGAAAGAAATTCGAATTGGTAATCAAAAAGATTCACCAGATTACACCTTGTGAAATCAACCAAGAGTTTTTCGACAAATTGTTTGGTCCAGATACAGTGAAAACTGAAGCTGAATTCAGAACGAAATTGGCCGAAGATTTAGAAAAAACCTTAGAAAGTGATTCTGATAAGTTGTTGGTAAAGCACTTATTCGAAAAACTAAACGATAAACATAAAATTACCCTACCTCAAGATTTCTTGAAAAGATGGTTAAAGCTTTCGAACAAAGACGTGGCTGCTGAAGAAATTGAAAAAGATTTTGACGGATTTCTGGCAAATATGAAACGTCAGTTAATTGAAAATCAAATTATTACCGAAACGGAAATCAAAGTAGAATTTGAAGAGGCTTTAGAAAGAACCAAAGGATTATTTGCTCAGCAAATGGCTCAATATGGTAGCGAAGTTACCGATGAGGACATTACAAAAGCGGCTCAAAACTACTTAGCTAAGAACGAAGAATCGCGTCAGATTTTTGAGCAACTAATGCAGGAAAAGCTGTTAACGATGTATAAAGAAACCTTGAACTTAAAAACCAAGGAAGTAAGCTTTGATGATTTCGTTAAATTAGCAACTGGTAATAACGCCAAGAAAGGTATTCTGGATAGTCTATCGAACTTGGTAAAAATGTAAGAATGGACGGAAAAGAATTTAGAAAATACGCCACCATGCACAAAGGCATGAGTGGAATGGCTGTTGATCAGTATATTGAATCTAGTGTAAGACCAATGCGTGGCATGACGCCATATATTTTGGAAGAACGCCAGATGAATGTTCAAGCAATGGATGTTTTCTCAAGATTGATGATGGATAGAATCATCTTTTTGGGAACTGGAATTGATGATCAAGTAGCCAATATTGTTCAAGCTCAATTGTTGTTTTTGGCTTCTGCAGATGCCAACAAAGACATTCAAATTTATTTGAATAGTCCTGGTGGGTCAGTATATGCAGGTTTGGGTATCTACGATACCATGCAGTACGTTGAGCCTGATGTAGCAACTATTTGTACTGGTATGGCAGCTTCTATGGGAGCAGTTTTATTATGCGCTGGCGAAAAAGGAAAGCGTTCGGCTTTACCTCATGCTAGAGTAATGATTCACCAACCTATGGGTGGTGCACAAGGGCAAGCTAGTGATATTGAAATCACGGCTAGAGAAATTCAAAAATTGAAGAAAGAGTTGTACGAAATAATCGCTAAGCACTCGGGTCAGACGTACGATAAAATTTGGGAAGACGGAGATAGAGATCATTGGATGACCGCGTCTGAGTCTTTGGACTACGGTATGGTTGACGAAGTACTAACGAAGTAATATAAGCCTATGGCTAAAAATGAACCTCCTTGCTCGTTTTGTGGTAAAAACAAAAGCGAAGTAAATATTCTAATTGCGGGTATATCCGGTCACATTTGTGACGGATGTATTTCGCAGGCTCAACACATTGTTGAAGAAGAAGTTACGCAGCGGGTTGAATCTTCGATTTCAAAGTCGTTGAATTTACTGAAGCCCAAAGACATCAAATCTCATTTGGATGAGTTTGTTATTGGTCAGGAGCAGGCAAAGAAGGTGCTTTCTGTAGCGGTTTACAATCACTATAAACGAATTACTCAAAAGAACGATAACGATGATGTAGAGATTGAAAAATCAAACGTTATCTTTTTAGGTGAGACGGGAACTGGAAAAACGTTATTGGCAAAAACGGTTGCCAAAATATTAAACGTTCCTTTTGCGGTAGCCGATGCAACTGTAATTACAGAAGCAGGTTATGTAGGCGAGGACGTAGAAAGCATTTTAGCTAAATTATTACAAGCAGCAGATTACGATGTTACAGCAGCTGAGCGTGGAATCGTTTTTATTGATGAAATCGATAAAATTGCTCGCAAAAGTGATAATCCTTCAATTACAAGAGACGTGTCTGGCGAAGGCGTACAACAAGCCATGTTAAAGTTACTGGAAGGCGCTGAAATTGGTGTTCCACCAAAAGGAGGAAGAAAACACCCAGAACAAAAGTTAGTGACTATCAATACTAAGAATATTCTCTTTGTTACGGGTGGTGCATTTGTTGGAATCGATAAAATTATCAGCTCGAGACTCAATACTACTTCGGTCGGGTATGCCAGCAAACACAAGCGAACAACTAAGGTGACGAGCGAAAATATGTTTCAGTACGTTACCCCACAAGACCTGAAAAAATTCGGTTTAATTCCGGAATTAATTGGTCGTTTTCCGGTGCTTACTTTCTTAAACCCATTGGACGAAAGTGCACTGAGAAGAATTCTTACCGAACCTAAGAATGCGTTAGTTAAGCAATACATCAAATTGTTCGAAATGGAGGATATTAAGCTTTCTGTGGATAAAGATGTGCTGGATTTTATGGTGAAAAAGGCGATGGAATTTGCCTTGGGTGCACGTGGTTTGCGTTCAATTTTTGAAGCGGTCATGATTGATGCCATGTACGAATTACCTTCAGAAAAGGAAACCAAGGAATTCAAATTGACATTAAGTTACGCTGAAGAAAAATTGAAAAACTCTTCGATTCAGAATTTGAAGGTGGCTTAACAAAGCTATACAAAAGCATGGGAAAATCAATCATTTTACTATTGGTCTTGACATGCTTTCAAAGTGTAATTGCCAATGCGCAAATTTCACTAAAGCTTTCAGATGTATTTCAAGCAGGGAGAAATTATAACTACTCTTACCGAAACTTAGATTCGACTAATTCAAATCAATTTAAATCATTACCACTTGGAGGCTCTGGTAAAGTCTGGGATTATTCTGGAGTTTCAGTCAATGGACGCGATACTGTAGAATATAGGTTAGCGCAAGCTCCGTTTGTGCCTGGGGCAAGCCATCAATTGGTAGAATATTCCGGCAATTCAAAGTACGTGGTCGATTATGAAATTAATTCTTCTGGAATTTATAACTGGGGACAATACTTTTCTCGACCTTCTCCGTCTGATTATCAGAAAAAGTTAAAGTTGATAGAATTTCCATTAACTGCAACTACTTCCTTCATCGATACTTCTTTAAGAAGAATTCATACTGATATTTTTTATAGTGCTATTAAATCAGATGTGATTGGCTCGGGAAGTTTGAAAACTATTGATTCTACTTACACAAATTGTTTGTTGGTTAAAGAAATAACGTATTATGAATCTGGAATGCCAGATAGCAGGAAGGATACAGTTTTTGTCTTTTACTGTTCAGGAATCGGCGCATCGGTGTTAGAGCATAAAAGAATAAGACACAAAAGAGGTTGGCTAGGTTCTCAAGATGTTTCTTACACTGAATCAATTAGTTTATTGGATAAGAAATCTTTGACCAAACCTGTTGGCTTGAGACAGACTAGTTCTAATGTATCAATAAATTTATTTCCTAATCCGGTGCAGCGAGGTGAAAAGGTCGAAATTGAAGGGGTGGAAAACTCTAAATCCATAATCATTAGGGATTCAAGGGGTCAGGTTGTTGAGGTGTATTATGAATACACAAATAGCCAGTTTAATATTTCCACATCAGGGTTGTCATCAGGGATTTATAGCCTTGAAATTCAAACTAGAAATGCAACCAAGTTAGTAAAGCTTATCGTGAATTAGGAATTCTTCTCACCACATTACACAGTGAGTCATTTACAGTATGGTTGAAGCATTGGACTTTTAATCTCAAGAATTCACTTAGATGATTTAAATTAGACTTGCTATTTGGGGATAGGTTTTCAATTTGGTATTTGGCCCAAGGCAGATTTACAGCCAATAATTACAAATTGAATTCATTTTGCACATTAGAATAAACTTCTCGTTTCTCCCTATACTTTCAGCAAAATATTACACAAAAAAAAGACCCTTCAAATAAATGAAGAGTCTTCTAGTTAGTACAGGCGGAGAGACTCGAACTCTCACACCTCGCGGCACTAGATCCTAAGTCTAGCGTGTCTACCAATTCCACCACGCCTGCATATTTTTAAGAACTTACCAATTGCTTTAATTGGGGCGGCAAATATATAATTTTCCTCTCCTATTAGGTTTTATTTTTTTAAGCAAAAAATTGAAAATCCTTTATAAGTTGTAGATAAGATGTTCGCTTATTTTCGGTGGTCTTTCACCCAAAAAATTACATTTGAATCCACCAAAAAAAGAGAGAAAATGTTATCCATTGACCCTAAAGAAATTCCTGTACCAAAATTGCACGGATATCTACTAAGTGCTGTGGCTCCAAGACCTATTGCATTTGCAAGCACGGTAGATTCTGATGGAAATGTAAACCTTTCGCCCTTTTCGTTCTTTAATGTGTTTAGCGCGAATCCTCCGATTGCAATTTTTTCACCTGCCAGAAGAGGAAGGGACAATACTACTAAGCACACCTACGAGAACGTAAAACAACACCCCGAGGTAGTCATCAATGTTGTAAACCATGCCATTGTTCAACAAATGAGCTTGAGTAGTACAGAATATGCTGACGGTGTAAATGAGTTTGAAAAAGCGGGCTTAACTGAACTGAAATCGGAAGTTGTAAAACCTCCAAGAGTGGCAGAATCTCCAGTTCAGTTAGAGTGCAAAGTTCTTGAAGTAAAAGAATTGGGGGCAAATGGGGGTGCTGGAAACTTGGTTATCTGTGAAGTGGTTAAAGTTCACATTCAAGAACAGTTTTTAGATTCTGATGGAAAATTGGATACCGAAAAATTGGATTTGGTAGGTAGAATGGGCGCTAATTGGTATGTTCGGGCAAATGGTGATGCGTTGTTTGAAGTTGCAAAACCGTTAACCACATTAGGAATTGGAGTTGACCAAATTCCCCATGATATTAGAAATAGTTCGATTCTTACTGGCAATAATTTAGGTCAGCTTGGTAATGTAGAATCCATACCGAATGAAACAGCCGTTAATGAATTTAAGTTAATTGAATTGAGCGAGTTGCATCAAGAATTTGAAGATGAGCCAGCAAAACTTGAAAAAGAACTGCACCAATTGGCAAAGAATTATTTAGAAGAAAATAAAGTGGAAGAAGCGTGGATGACCTTGCTCTCTTTCAATAACGATTAATAAAACGATAAAATGAATGAGGATGCATCCTCAAAAAACTAAAACAAAATGGAAGTTTCAGGAAAAGTAAAGATGATTGGGGAAACCCAAGAATTCGGAAGCAACGGATTCAAGAAAAGAGAATTGGTTGTTACCACCAACGAACAATATCCCCAGTCGATAATGGTTGAATTTACACAAAACAACACGGCATTATTAGACAGTTATAAAGTAGGTGACGACGTTATCGTTCAAATCAACCTTAGAGGAAGAGAATGGACTAACCCACAGGGTGAAGTAAAATACTTTAACAGTATCAACGGTTGGAGAATTGCAAAAGGTGGCGGACAATCGGCTCCAGCTCCTGCAGCAATGCCAGATATACCTGCCCCAAAAGCAAGTGATGCAAAAGGCGCTTCAGCGGAAGAAGAGGATGATTTACCATTCTAGAAATTAGAATCTAGAGATAGAAAAGGGAGCGTTTGGCTCCCTTTTTTGTTTGTAATTGATGTTGCTAATCAAGCTCGTTTGGTTAGGTGAAACAGAAAATTGAATTTAAATTTGAAAAAACAAATTGACGCATAGTTGGAAGAAAATCAACATACCGAAAACTTAATTGAGTTAACCAAGCGTTTTGTAAATAGTACAGGAAAGCACATTTTTCTTACAGGTAAAGCTGGTACAGGAAAAACAACTTTTCTGAGAAATTTAGCGGAGCGAACACACAAAAATTTTGTAATAGTTGCACCAACTGGAATCGCAGCTTTGAACGCTCAAGGGGTAACCATTCACTCACAATTTCTTTTTCCATTTGGGAGTTTTGTTCCCGACAAGTCTCCCGACGGTAGTTTTGGGAGCGATGCTCGATTTTTTACACAGCATACGCTGGCGAGAAAGCATCCATTAAATTCAATTCGTAAACAAGTACTTAGGGCTGCAGATTTATTAATTATTGATGAAGTAAGTATGCTGCGCGCCGATTTGCTTGATGCAATTGATTACAGAATGCGAAGCGTAAAGTCAAATTTTGGTCGAAGCTTTGGCGGAGTTCAAGTTCTTTTTATTGGAGATTTGTTTCAACTACCGCCCATAGTAAATGATGCTGAGTGGGGCGTTTTGAGAAATTATTACAAGAGCATGCACTTTTTTGAGGCGCACGCACTTAAGTACGACCCGCCGACTTACATTGAGCTAAATAAAATTTTTAGACAAGACGATGAAGTCTTTATTGGTCTGCTCAATAACCTAAGAAACAACTGTGCAACTAAACAAGATATTGAGTCTTTAAATAGCCATGTAAAACCACAAAAAGAAATCGATAAACTAGAAGGTGTAATTACACTTACGACACACAACAACAAGGCAAACAGTATTAATCAGCAACAACTTACTGATTTGTCTTCAAAACCTGTAACCTACAAAGCGGCAGTTTCTAGAGATTTTCCTGAACACATTTTTCCAGTTGATCAAGAATTGGTGCTGAAGGAAGGTGCGCAAGTCATGTTTATTAAAAACGACACCAATGCGGATAAACGATTTTTTAACGGCAAAATCGCAAAAGTTTCTTCCATTAAAAAGGATGAAATCAAAGTAATTTTAGACGGAGAAAAAGAAGAATATACGCTTGAGAAACACGAATGGGAAAACAAAAAATATACAGTTAACCCTAAAAACAAGGAGCTAGAAGAAGAGGTTGTTGGTACATTTACACAGTACCCAGTTAAATTGGCTTGGGCAGTTACGGTGCATAAAAGCCAAGGACTAACGTTCGAAAAAGCAATCATTGACGTTGGGCAAGCTTTTGCTTCTGGTCAGGTGTATGTGGCTTTGAGTCGGCTAAAAAGTTTGGACGGACTCATACTTCGTTCGCCGATAAATACCGACTCACTTTTTACCGACGAAAAAGTTGCGGGTTATGTATCTGGGCAGGAAAAGCCAGAAGAACTAACCAATACGCTAGAGCAAGAACAGCGTCTGTACTTGGAGCGTATGCTCTTGCATTCGTTTGATTTTGAGCCAATAGAAAAAGCAATAAGTCAGCACCAACGTAGCAAAAAATCGAACTTAGAATTCGACCTAGAAAGTTTACGGCTGGCTTTACCGGCTATTAATTCGCACTTTCGGGCGCAGCAAGATATTTCAAGGAAATTTAAATCTCAAATTTCAAGATTGCTCAAAGAAAGCGACCAAAAAACATTGATGGATCGGCTTGAAAAAGGAAGTACGTACTTTCTGAATTTCTTGACGGATGTACAGAAAATACTATTAGAACATTTGGCTGATGTAGAACAATTAGCCAAGGCAAAAGCCTACAAAAGTTTCTTAGAAGAATTGGACCAATTGATAATGAAGTCCATTACCGAAATTGAAAAATCTGCAATGCTGGCGCATTGTGTTTTTACGAAACAGACTATTCCGAAAGAATCACCGCACGGCAAAAAGCGCATAGATAAACGCAAGGCAGTATTAGAGGCGGCTAGACAAAACGCAGCTACTAACCCTGACCTACAAAAAACAAAAACTGGAAAAAAGAGAAAAAAACCTTTACCAGTCGATGGTGAAAAACCATCCAAAGTTGAAAAGGGAAGTACGTATGTCGAAACCTACGATTTGCTGAATAGTGGTTTATCCATTGAAGAGGTCGCTAAAAAACGAGAACTTGTAAAAGGAACAATTGAAGGTCATGTAGCGAAAGGAATTGAGGCAAAAAAGTTAAAGATTGAAGATTTTATGGATAAAGATACTGTTGAAGTGTTGTCTTTGGCCATAGAAAAATCTAAAAGCGGTTCGGCTGGAGTTTATGCGGCATTCAAAGGCAAGTATTCGTATGGCCAGATTAGAATGGTGCAGGCGAGTTTGGCTGAAAAGTCATCAAAGTAGATTGTCAATATTTACTCGATAGATTTTAGTAACAGTATTTTCTCTTTTTTACTATGGCAAGCTAATGTGTCTTGAATAAATCCTTCGTAAAGTTCATTTTGACTAAATCGTACACCTTCCTTAGTGTATTCTATTGTGAATTCACCGTTGTAGGTTATAGCTGTGTTACGTTTAACAGCATCCAGAACTAGGTTCAATTTCACAGTTGATTCCACATTGTTAATATAAGAGGTATGCTTTAATGTGCCATTTTCTGCGAAGTATTTGATTTCGTTTTTATTGGTAATGCGTACTGTCTCATATTCTTGTCCTTCTATTAAATATACTTCTGCAGAATCTCCTCCTTCAATCTTGCAGCCATTTATTGCCTTATAATGCCCCCCGTCGATATAGTATTCTCCTTGAAGTTTGCTAGCTTTAACCTCAATTTCTGTTGTTTTCTTGTAATTTTTATTTTCTCTTTTGTTCGTACCTGTCAGCGTTACTTTGTAATTTCCAACTTCTTTATAGATATGGATAGCATGAAAAGTATTAGACTGGGTTCCATCTCCAAAATCCCACATCATATTGTACAATCCATTTACTGATGATTTATTGGTAAATACAATAGTGTCATTAATAATTGGTGTAGTAGAACTGGTATAAAAATTAACTTCAGGTTCTCCATTGCACGAAATAAGTAAGGCGCATAAAATTGCTAAAAATGAATTTTTCATTGGAGTATTGTATGATTTGAGTCTAAAATTAGAAAAGTTTATTCCAATTCTGAATATTTACAATATGAGGTGGTTTTTTTCTTTTTAGAGGTGATGTTTGTCTCAGTTTATCCCTCCCTCAAATTCATATTCTCCAATCGCTCCAACTGATGTACCTCTAAACTAAGATGCCCGAATTCTTCGCCAACCTTGCCGGTAATGATATGGCAGCCCGGGGCAATGTAGTTGTGCCGTTTATATACATTCGGAAAAATTACTGTATCAATCCAGTGGCCTTTTTGGTCCACAAACGTGCCGAATTGCATGGCTTGTTTATTACTGGCTCTAACCGACCGAGAGTTTACTTTGTACCCTGCAATAGAAACTACCTTACCCACATTTTTACGTAAATCTGATGCATAAAATGGAGTTAGCTTTTTGGGTTTTTCTAGCATTTCAAACGGACTAATACTCACCGGAAAACCGAGGTATTCTATTTCGTCGTAGGCATCTTCCAGTTGGGTGTGTACCAATTCGGGTAGTTTCCATGTTTTTGGCTCAATCTGAAATAGGTTTATTTTTTCTAGAGTAGTCGATGGTTCTTCTGATAGCAAGAAATGTGCGTCCCACATCAGTTTCTTTTTGTTTTTTTCAAAATGCCTAAAACATCCCGTTCTAATTAGGATAATCGTTTGTTCCAATGAAATTCGAGGTAGGCGCTCCACAAAATTTCGGAACGATAAGTACGGCCCGTTTTGTTGGCGTTCTTTTAGGATTGCAAACACATTTTCGCGCTCAAACCCACCTCGAATAAAACTGAGGCCAAGGTGAATGGTATCGCCTATTATTTTAGCCAAACTTTTACTGGTATTCACACATGGTAGGGCTATGGTTGCTCCTTTCATTTTTGCGGTGTGAACATATACCTCACGCGAGTAAAAACCACCGCCATTATTTAGCGTAGCCGTGAGGTATTCAATAGGGTAGTAGGCGTGTATGTATAATGCCTGAAAACTCTCTACGGCGTAGCTGGCTGAATGCCCTTTGGAGAAAGCATAGTTGGCAAAACTTTCGATCTGATACCAGATTTCTTTTACCGTTTTTTCGGCGTAGCCTTTTTGGTAGCAATTATCAAAAAACCGCTGCTCCACTTGCGAAAATTCTGTTCGTTCTCTAAACTTCCAAGACATACCTCTCCGCAGTATATCGGCCTCTGCCAAGGTAAGTTCGGCGAACAAGTGTGCTACCTTTATTACATCCTCTTGGTAAACCATTACACCGTACGTTTCTTCGAGTATTTTGTAGAGTTCGGGCAATGCTTTTTGGGCTTGTTTTCTACGTTCAACACTTTGAAATCGGAGAATGTATTCGCGCATCATGCCACTCTTCGATACTCCAGGCCGAATGATAGAGCTTGCCGCTACAAGTCGTGTGTAATCTTCGGCTTTTAGTTTAGTCATAAGCATACGCATGGCCGGTGATTCTACATAAAAACACCCCGTAAGGTCACCCTCGCGTAGCAACCTCTTTACCCGTTGGTCTTGTTTTATTTTTTCAATGGCATTTATGTCAATACTTACGCTTCTGTTTTCTTTCACCAGAGCAACAGCATCCGAAATTTTACCCAATCCTCGCTGACTCAGAATATCGTATTTGTGCAATCCAATGTCTTCGGCTATTTGCATATCGAAGTGTGTGGTCGGAAAGTTTTTTGGAGGCAAAAAAGTGGAGGAGTAATAATGAATAGGTTCTTCAGAAATTAGAATACCACTGGCGTGAATGCTCAGGTGACTCGGAAAACCAGCAATGTATTCACTATAGCGTATAATTAGCGCGCTGTACTCATCTTTTGGGATACCTGAACGCTGAAGACTTTTTATTTCTTCGGCTGGTAAACCAAACACTTTACCCAGTTCTCGAACCACCGCCTTGCGCTGAAAAGTAACGTATGAGCCTAAAAGAACTACTTTATCCCAACCGTATTTATCAAACAGATAATGGGTAATGTCGTCGCGGTCGGTCCACGAAAAATCTACATCAAAATCAGGTGGAGAATTCCGATATGGATTTATAAATCGTTCAAAGTAAAGGTCTAAATCTATGGGGTCAACATTGGTTATGCGCAGTAAGTAAGCAACCAAGCTATTGGCACCACTACCTCTGCCTACGTGGCAATATCCTTTGCTCTGTGCGTATTGTACCAAATCCCAATTGATGAGAAAATAGGCGCAAAACCCACATTGTTCAATCAGCTTCAGTTCGTTGTCGAGCCGTGCTAAAATGGTTTCGTTTACTTGTTTGTAGCGGTACTTTAACCCATCATGGCTCAATTTGGTGAGTAGTTTAATGTCTTCTTCTTGGTTACTGGTGAAGCACAATTTGTTTTTTGGGCGTTTAAAATTATAGTTGACCTTACAGCTTTTTTGTAGCTCTTTGGTGTTGTGCAATATTTTGGGATATTGACTATAGAGTTCCTCTATTTCTGCTCGACTCCGATAGGTGTTTTCTGAATTGGCTTGCCTGATTTTTGGGAGTTTACTCAGCAAGGTGTTTTCTCCAATAGCACGCAGCAATCGATGAGTGTTGTAGTCTCTTTTATGTCTGAAAGTTGAGGTGCTCAGGATCACCAATTTGTCTTGGTAATGTTTCCATTCTTTTTGCTTGGTCGTGTTTTTTAAATCGGCTGGACTGATACCAATAAACTCATTCGGCTTTAAAAAAATAGGATGAGGTGCAAGCTCGGATGGGTAGATGATGTACGCATGATTAAACTGTGGTGCAATAGGGGGTATGGACTCTTTTTTTTCTTGATGATGAGACAAGTGTTCGTTGAGTTCAAAGAATCCGCGCTTGTTTTTAGCAATACCTATGTATTGTTGCTGAATGCCGTTCCTAAAATCAATTCCAATATTTACCTTTAGGTTATACTCTTCTGCACGCATCAAAAAACGAAACGTTTCGGAAGTATTATTAATGTCGGTAACGGTAAACTCGGAGTATCCTAAATCCTTTACGGTTTGCAGTACCTCTTCAACCGAAAGACAACCGTAATTCAGGCTATAATAACTATGACAATTTAGTAGCATTTGGTTGGCTTATGCTCTTCTATGCGCTGGAATAACGTTCGGTTGCCCATTAAACGGATTGCTTCTCCCAATGCCTTTTGAACCCATAGCAACCGCGCGCTTTACTGCATCTTGCCCATAACGATTTCGCATTTTGTCCATGGCTTGGTATAGCCTCACTAATTCTTCGCTGTCTTCAAATAAGTTGATTTGATAACCGCCACCAACCAACTTACTGTAGCGCACTCCAATGAGTCGGATGAGCATACGACGCGAGTACAAAACTTTAAATAACCCTTGCACAACCTTAATTAATTTATGGTCAACCGAAGTGTAGGGAATGTGCAACTGACGTGTTACGGTAGTAAAATCGGAATAGCGAATTTTTAGGGTAACACAGGCCGTTAATTTATTGCCGTTCCTAAGTTGGTAAGCAAGATTTTCAGCCATGGCGGTAATAATGCTCTTTAGTTTAATGACATCGGTAGTGTCTTTTTCAAACGTACGCTCTATAGAAATGGACTTTCGTTCGTGGTAAGTAATAATGGGGGAGTTGTCAATTCCCTGTGCTTTTTTCCAGAGCGAAATTCCATTTTTACCCAGTACACGTTCCATAAGTTCGCAAGGCATGTCTTGTACAGTTTTTATTTTCTGAATGCCCATTTGCTGCAACTTTAAACTGGTTTTTTCGCCAACCATGGGCATTTTTCGAATGGCTAGTGGAGCCATAAAAGCTTTTTCTTCTCCGTAGGGTACTTGAATATGATTGTTGGGCTTGGCTTCGTTAGTGCCAATTTTAGCCGTGGTTTTTCCGGTAGAAAGTCCAAAAGAAATCGGTAGGCCACTTTCTTTCATTATACGCTGTCGAAGTTCTTTTGCCCACAAGTAAGTACCAAAGAATTTATCCATTCCAGTAGTATCTACGTAAAATTCATCGATAGAAGATTTTTCGAATTGCGGGCTACTTTCTTTAATGATATCGGTAACCACATCAGAGTATTTGCTGTAGGTGCTGCTGTTGCCTCTAATAATGACTGCATGTGGGCAAAGCTGCTTGGCCATTTGCATGGGCATAGCCGAGTGAATGCCAAAAGCTCGTGCTTCGTAACTACAAGAAGCAACTACTCCGCGGTTCGATGTGCCGCCAATAAGTACAGGTTTGTCATACAAGCTATTATCGAGCATACGCTCGCAGGAAACAAAAAAGCTGTCTAAATCAAGGTGTAGAATAGATTTCATTAAATGTCGATATTATCATCATATTTTGGATGATAATTTAGACATAATAATTTTTGGTTGAGTGGGTTGTTGATAAGATTTGGGCTTTGTTTTTGGGAGTCATAGAGTCAAAAAAAAACCTCCCATTTTCATGAGAGGTTTTAAGTACCCGGAGCCGGGATCGAACCGGCACGGCCGCAATGGCCACGGGATTTTAAGTCCCGCGTGTCTACCAATTCCACCACCCGGGCGTGGTGATGTCTTGAGTAAATCTATTTCGCTTATTTAGCAAAACATTCGAGGCTGCCTAAGCAGCCTCTTCTTGAGCGAAAGACGGGATTCGAACCCGCGACCCCGACCTTGGCAAGGTCGTGCTCTACCAGCTGAGCTACTTTCGCAGTAGGGCGGCAAAATTATATAAAATATCAACCTATCAAAGGTTTTTATCCTTTCAATAAACTTTTTATTTCATTGAGTTTTAAAAGTGCTTCTACTGGAGTCAAAGTGTCGATATCCGTACTCAAAATTTCTTCTTTAATTTGAGAAAGAGTAGGGTCATCCAATTGAAAAAAGCTCATTTGTAAATCGGGTTCAATAGCAATGTTTTTGTCGTCATTGGAGTGGTTTTTTTCAAGACCCTCCAGTATCTTATTTGCCTTGTTCAATACTTTAACGGGCATTCCTGCCATTTTAGCCACGTGAATTCCAAAGCTGTGTTCGCTTCCGCCAGGAACAATCTTTCTAAGGAAAATTACTTGCTTTTTGTGCTCTTTGATGGAAACGTTGTAGTTCTTAATACGCTTATGGCTTTTACACATTTCATTGAGTTCATGATAGTGGGTTGCAAAAAGCGTTTTTGGGTTGGCTTTATGGTCGTGCAAAAATTCCGCAATCGCCCAAGCAATTGAAATGCCATCATACGTGCTAGTTCCTCTTCCAATTTCATCCAATATTACCATGCTTCGTTCGGTAATATTATTGAGAATGCTTGCCGTCTCATTCATTTCTACCATAAAGGTAGATTCACCTTGCGAGATGTTGTCGCTAGCGCCAACACGCGTAAAAATCTTATCTACAATGCCAATTTCGGCTGCTTTGGCCGGAACAAAACTTCCAATTTGAGCCAATAAAACAATAAGTGCATTCTGCCGCAAATAGGCCGATTTACCAGCCATATTAGGCCCAGTAATCATGAGAATTTGCTGTGTTTTTCGGTCAAGGAAAACGTCGTTTGTGATGTAGTCATCGCCAATAGGAAGCATTTGTTCAATGACTGGATGTCGCCCGTCCTGAATGGCTAAATCAAAACCGTCATTGATTTTGGGTTGAGTGTAATGTTCCTTAATTGAATGGGAAGCAAAGGACAATAGAACATCCAATTGTGCAATTATTTCTGCATTTTTTTGAATGGCTTTCGTATAACCAGATACTGATGCAACGAGTTCGTTGTATAGCTCTAGCTCGAGAACTGCAATTTTTTCTTCCGCTCCTAAAATTTTGGTTTCGTAGGTTTTAAGTTCATCGGTAATGTAGCGTTCAGAACCCGTAAGAGTTTGTTTGCGTACCCATTCTGCCGGAACCTTTTCTTTATGCGCATGAGTAACTTCAAGGAAGTAACCAAACACATTGTTGAAGCCTATTTTTAGGCTTGAAATTCCAGTTTGTTCTATTTCTCGTTCTTGGATATTTATGAGGTGCGATTTACCAGATTGCATCAAGCTGCGTAATTCGTCTAATTCCACATGAACGCCTTCTTGAATTACATTTCCTTTGGATAGCTGAACAGGTGCATCGGGGTGCAAAGTGTTTTCAATGCGCTCAGTTATTTCTTCGCATAAATTCAGTTGTTCGGCTAGTTCTTTTAGAGAGTTGTTATTTGTTTCAGATAATTTTAGTTTAAGCTCCGGCGTGAATTTTAAACTTTTGAAAAGAAAGAGCAATTCTTTCGGGTTAACTCTTCCGAAAGAAACTTTAGAAATAAGCCGTTCAATATCTCCTAAACTTTTGAATTGAGGAGTTAGCCAGTTTCTAAATTCATCATCTTTAACCAAAAAGGAAACAACATCCAATCGTTTCTCTATAAGGGTTTTGTCTTTTAATGGAAGTGCTAACCAGCGTTTGAGCATTCTAGCGCCCATGGGTGTTACGCATTGGTTAATGGTTTCAATTAACGATTGCCCCCCGGCCGAAGATGAATTAAATATTTCAAGATTTCGAATGGTAAAACGGTCGAGCCAAACGTATTTGTCCGATTCAATGCGTTGAATACTTGAAATATGCTGAATTTGATGATGTTCCGTTTCATTTAAGTAGGAGAAAACTGCACCAGCTGCAACAATTGCTGTGTTCAAATTTTCAATTCCAAACCCCTTTAAGGATTTAGTACCAAAATGTTCTTGCAGTCGTCTTTCTGCATTTCCAAAATCAAATGCCCAATCCTCGAGCTGAAAACTGTGAAAATCAATTCCAAAATGCTCTTCGAACTGGCTTTTTTTAGAGCGTTGGAAAACCACCTCATTGGGTTCGAAACTTTGGAGTAGTTTATCAACATAGGCGGCAGAACCTTCTGCAACCAAAAACTCTCCGGTCGAAATGTCAAGAAACGAAACTCCAACTTGTTTTTTCTCGAAATAAACTGCTGCTAAAAAGTTGTTGGAATTCTGGTCGTAGGTTTTATCGTTATAAGACACGCCTGGTGTCACTAGTTCTGTAACGCCTCTTTTTACGATTGTTTTGGTTTGCTTTGGATCTTCAAGTTGATCACAAATGGCTACCCGTTCACCAGCTCTTACCAGTTTTGGTAAGTAGGTGTCTAAAGAGTGATGAGGGAAACCTGCTAGTTCGATGTGAGATGCACTTCCGTTTTTTCGTTTGGTTAGAATGATTCCTAGAATCTTGGAAGCTTTAATAGCGTCAGCTCCGAATGTTTCGTAAAAGTCGCCAACCCGAAACAACAGCAACGCAGACGGGTGTTTAGCCTTAATCTGATTATATTGTTTCATGAGCGGAGTTTCGCTCGGTTTATTGCTTTTGGCCACTTTTTCTTACGTGTTTAAGGTCGTCTAAATTACAGACACTCCTAATGGTTAGGTATCTTTGACCTTTCATTGTTTTCACCAATTATGAACAAGAAACTTAAGCTCGAAGAATTAAATCGGTTGGATGTCGAAGCCTTTAAATCGGTAAGGAAAAATCCAATAGTTGTAGTATTAGACAATATTAGAAGTGCTTACAATATAGGTTCTGTTTTCAGGACTTCTGATGCCCTCGCCATTGAAGAAGTTGTTCTTTGTGGAATAACGGCTCAACCACCACATCGAGAAATAATGAAAACGGCCTTAGGAGCTTCTGAGTCTGTAAATTGGAAATATTATTCCGATACCGTAAACGCAGTCCAGGAATTAAAGAACCAAGGCTACCAACTATTGGCCTTGGAACAAGTAGAAAACAGTAAAATGCTAAATAATTTTAATCCAAAAGCTGAGAAGCTCGCATTGGTAGTCGGTAACGAGGTTGATGGAGTTCAGCAAGCGGTAATTGATATTTGCGATATGTGTATTGAAATACCTCAATTTGGAACTAAACATTCTTTTAATGTATCTGTTAGCACAGGAATCGCCTTGTGGGATATAATTGGTAAACTAAAAAAGGCTTAATCTCTTAAGCCTTTTGAAATATCAATATGTGGTTTGGGTTTACTTTTCAGTACAAACCCATTCGTTTCTTTCGTAAACATCCATTACATGCTTAAATTGTTTCCCCTTTTGGCAAACATCTTCACTTACCAGCTCCCCTTTAATAGGATCATCAAATGTACATGTTGCACATTTTTTGCACGAAGACAATAAAGCTAAACTTCCAACGGCTACTACAAATAATACTTTTCTCATAATCTAATACTATGTGGACAAATATAGTAATATAGGTATTGAAATATCAACCGCTAACAAAAAAAGGCGCCGAAAAGGCGCCTTTCAATTTTTTATATGTTGTTTAACCTACTTTACAGCATCAGTAAACGCAGCGTCATCTCTGAACGAAATGAATTCAGCGTCATTAGCAGCTTTAGTTTTCATTGCAGCATCTTTCGCAATTGCAGATTTTAAGTTATTTCCCATTAATTCTTTGTTTCCTGAACGAGCACCAATAATTGCTTTCAAGTAGTAACCTTCAGCAGTTTCTTTTGCATCTGAAGCATCGATAGCTTTAAGTGCACCATCATTGTCACCATTTAGCATTTTAGATAGAGCAGCGTTGAAAGTATTTTCGCTTCCAAATTTACTAACTGCATCACCGTATTGAGCTTCATTTAGAGCTACAATTCCGTTGTTGTAATTAACCTCGGCTCCAGCGCCTGAAGCTTTTACTAAAGACTCCTTTGCAGAAGACATGTCGTCATTAAATATGGAAACTACAGCTAAGTTGTTGTGTACCGTTCCGTTTTCCTTGATACTTGCTGCTGCCTCAAATTCGGCTTTAGCACCATCAATATCATTTTTAAGAACTAAAATGTAACCAGCATTATTCGCTCCTCTCCAATCTGAAGCATGTTGTGCTTTAGCCAATCTGTAAATACGAAGTTTTTCGTCTAAGTCATTAGTCAATGTAGCAGCGTATAGAATTTCTTCAATACTTAATACAGCAGAATCAGATTTTGTCAATTGAGTAATTTCTTCGTCAGTTCTTGCCATTTCATCAGCATTAATAGTGATGTTAGAACGTCTTAATTGAGGAAGAATTTTTTCAGCCACTTCAACATAAGTAGCAGCTAAGTTTTTGATTTCTGTTTCACGCTTCTCGTTGTCTTTGTACATATTAAGAATACGTAGAATCAATTCTTTGTCTTCGACACTTGATTCTTTCATTGCTTTTTGGAAACCTTCCCAGTCTTCACCTTTACCTGTTTCAGTTGCAAAACCTTCAGCTTTAGCAGCTTCAACTTTGTTTTTCTTAAGAATTCTGTTCACAGCACTTGAAGCAGATTTTGCACGATTGTTTGCAAGGTTATCATTGATAGTCAGCTCACCATCTGGAGAAGCATAGGCTTCAACCGTTAATCCTTTGAATACAAATTCGTTTTCAACTGCATTTTTAACAAACGCTTCTAAAGCCTTAATATCTTCTTCTTTCAATTCAGAAGAACGAACGTTCGACTGTTGAATCATGTAATTGATATCTGCTTTTACAGAACGAGGAATAACTTTTTTGAAGTTGTCCTTTCCTAAAATAGGACGAGCATCGGTCTGTGCCATTGTTGAGGTAGTAATAGTACCATCAGCAATTTTCACAGTTTCGAAGTCTGTTGTTTTAGTTTTATAACCAGCAACAGCAGAAATATGCATTGTTACGTTTTCCATAGAAGGATCGTAAGCAATTTTGTCCGAATAAGAAACAGTTCCACCTTTTTCGAAATCAACTTTTTGACCGTCACCATCAGCTTCGATTCCAATCATTTTAATCTCTTTGAACTCTTTTACGATTTCACCTTCAGCATTTTTCAAAACTGGTTTAGCGGTCATTGTAGCTAACTTGTGAAAGAAGTTTGGTGGAAATTTCGCAGTAATTGAAACATCAACGCTGTCAGCGTGAACCTCAAGTGGGTCTGGTGTGACATTATACTTGATGTTTTCAGCATATTTACTCATTTTCTTTAATGGGTTACAAGCCATTAAACTGGTAGTAGCAATAGCTACAATCGCGATACTTTTAAAACTTAGTTTTTTCATGATGTAAAGCTTATAATAAGCGTTATAGTTTTCGTTCAATTTCAATTAACATGCAAAAATAATAAATGTTTCTACATGAGGTATAAACTCAAAAAATAGAACTGGATTAAGGAAACTCGATGCGGTGAAATCCTACATCAACTTTTTTGTAGATTAATTTTTCGAAAAACTCTACTTGGGATTCATTTTGTACAAAGTCAATATTATTTGTGTTTACAAATAATACAGGGTATTGAGTTTGTTGCTTAAAGTAAGTAACGTAATTCGAATAAATATCTTCTAGATACTTGCTTGTTATCTTCTGCTCGTATGGCCTTGCTCGTTTTTCAATATTACTGAGTAATAAATCGGTGTCTTTGTGTAAGTAAATAATTATATCAGGTTTTGGAGTCGATTTTAATATGATATCATAAAGTTTTCGATACAGTTGTATTGATTGACTATCCAGGTTGTTTTTAGAAAAAATTAGACATTTCTCTATCATATAATCCGAGAACATGAACTCTTGAAACAAATCGCGGTTTGGAATTTCAGTCTGAATTTGCTGGAACCGTTCAGCTAGAAAACTTAATTCAAGCTGAAACGCATATCGTGACGGGTCCGAATAAAATTTTTGTAAAAAAGGGTTCTCCTCAAACTCCTCTAAAATCAACTTAGCCTCAAGTTTTTTGCTTAACAGTTTAGTGAGAGAGGTTTTTCCACTTCCAATATTCCCTTCAATGCAGATGTACCGATTGCTCATGTTTAGTCAATAACCTCCAATTCAGTTTTATCGGTTAATTGATTTAAAACTTGCCTAACAGTGACTTTATGAGTTGGTAATATTAATTCGGCATCAATATCGCAAAGTGGTTGCAGTACAAATTGACGTTCATGGGCAAGTGGATGGGGGGTTTGTAAGTTTGGTTCATTATGTATTTCGTTGTTGAAGTCAATAATATCAAGGTCAATAATGCGCGGCCCCCATTTTTCCGTTATTTCTCGACCTAGTAATTTCTCTATTTCTTTAAGCTCTTGCAGGCACTGAGATGCATTTAATGATGTGCTTACCAATAGGGCTCCGTTTTTGAAATCAGGTTGGTCGGTTTTTCCCCATGCTTTTGTAATGTACGTATTTGACTTTTTTAAAATTGGTCCAACTTTGTTTTCAACCCATTTAAAGCACTCAGATTTGATAGTGGGCCAATCTCCTTGGTTTGATCCATAAGCTATGTAAACTGTTTTCAAGTCTATTTTTTCCATCAATCCGTTACTAAACCGTTTTATACACCACACTTTCCATTAGTGTAGAATGCATCTTATTAATCAATACCATGGAGTATTTTTGCGCCACAAAATTAAATTGAATAATAGATGAAACAGTTTTTTAAAATAGTATTTGCTTCGATGCTTGGTTTTGGGGCTACAGTGTTTTTTACCATTCTTGTTCTAGTAGGTGTAGTTGCCGCTATGTCTGGAGGAGATAAAGACGAGAAAGATTTAGAGGTAAAAGAAAATTCGGTATTATACCTTGATTTTAGCAAGGGTTTGGTCGATAAGGCATCAGATAATCCATTCGAGACCTTTGATTTAAATTCATTTGAATCAAATAAGAAAATGAGTTTGATGCAGGTGCTGAACAACTTGAAAAAGGCTAAGAAGGATGATAATATAAAGGGAGCTTACCTTGACCTGAAAGGTGTGAGTATGAACTTGGCCAATATGGATGAAATTCGCTCGGGCCTAGAAGACTTTAAGTCTTCAGGAAAATGGATAATTGCTTACGGGCAAGACATTGGGCAAGGAACTTATTACTTAAGTAGCGTTGCTGATCAGATTTATGTTTACCCAGAGGGTGGTGTCGAATTCAACGGCTTAATGTCGGAGATTATGTTCTTTAAAGGAATGCTTGAAAAATTGGAAGTAGAAGTTCAAGTAATTCGAGGAAAGAACAACAAATTTAAAAGTGCCGTTGAGCCGTTCTTGTATGATAAAATGAGTGACCCAAATCGTGAGCAGTTAACAAAACTGTTAACCACAGTTTGGGATAATTGGACAGAAAAAATTGCAGAGTCTAGAGGGATTTCAGCTGCTTCCTTGAACGAATATGCTGACAGCTTAATGGCTTTCAATCCTGCAAATGCGGTCGAATACAAATTAGTTGATGGCCTTTTATTTGGCGATCAGGTTATGGATACGTTAAAAGCGAAGTTGGATGTAGAAGAAGATGATGATGTGAATTTCATTTCAATTTCTAAATACACTAGAGCGCCAGAAAAATATGAAGAGGGCGAACTTAAGCCTTGGGAAAGAAAAGATAAGATTGCTATTATATACGGTGCTGGAGAAATTAGAAGTGGTAACAGTGACCAGGAAACGATGGGTTCTAGAACTATTGCTAAAGCTATCAGAAAAGCGCGTAAAGATTCAAGTATAAAAGCGATTGTTTTTAGAGTGAATTCTCCTGGAGGAAGTGCATTAGCCAGTGATGTTATGTGGAGAGAAACACAATTGGCAAAAGAGGCCAAACCTTTTGTTGTAAGTATGGGCGGTTTGGCTGCATCTGGTGGGTACTATGTGAGTTGCGATGCGGACAGAATTTTTGCAGGAGCAAATACAATTACTGGTTCTATTGGTGTTTTTGGAATGATTCCAAATGCAAAGAACATGTTGAATAACAAACTGGGTCTTACTTTTGATGGGGTTCAAACCAATGCAAATTCTGATGTTGGAATGCTAACCAAGCCACTTACAACATACCAGTATGGTAAAATCCAGCAATCTGTTGAGAAAGTTTACGATACGTTCCTAGGTCACGTATCTGAAGGAAGGAGTATGACTAAAGACGAAGTTGATGCCATTGGACAAGGTCGTGTTTGGACTGGTGAAGATGCCTTAGAGTTAGGCTTGGTTGATGAACTTGGAGGCTTGGAAGATGCAATTGCTTATGCAGCAGAACAAGCTGGGGTAACTAATTATAGAATCACGAATTTTCCGGAGAAAAAAGACCCGATTCAAGAGTTCATTAAAGAATTGACGGGAGAATCGTCAAGCATTTTTATGAAATGGAAACTAGGTGAATTTTATAATGCGTATCAAACAGTTGAACGTATTACAAAGTCAGATAGAATTCAGGCAAGAATTCCTTTTGATATTGAGATCAGATAAAACCTGAAATCTTTTAAGACAATTTTGGTAGCTCCTTTTCTTAATTGAGAAGGGGCTATTTTTTTATAAGCTTTTTAATGATTTGATTTTCAGAATCGACAAACAAATAAATCCCCGCTCCGAGATGCGATAAGTCGATTGAAATTAAACTTAAGTTTTTCGTTAGTTTTAATAATTCTGTTCCTTCAATTGAAAATATTCGAACCTCACTTGGATTATATTGCTCATAATACACATTCAAATCAGAAGTAATTGGATTTGGAAAAAAGTCGATTCTCGTCTTTTTTTCTTTCGAATTAATGCTGGTCAACCAAGCGTTGGAAATACTTATAATTTTATTTGAAACAGTTCCATCTTCATTGATGCCTCCAATCAAAAACATAGAAGCGTCGATGTTAAAGATGTCGATTGTAGAACCCGGAACAATATATTCAATATAATTCTGATAATTTATATTGGTCCAATCTCGAATATCCATTGGAAATTCAACACTATCGCCAAATACAAGTTCAAAATCTCTTACATCTCCTGAATTATAACCAAGTCTTAATTTGTTCTTAAGCGGTGCAACCAAAGTTTTTAGCTGATAATCAATCCCATCATAATTATAACTTCTATTCGAACCTCCAATCACAAAATACTCACCTGATGGATTTAATGAATACAAGGCGGAGCGGTAGGAGGTATTTGAGTCCTCAACTGAATATTTGGTCCATGCAATATTATGTGGATTCAGTGGGTCAATTTTACCTCGATAATAATTACTCATTGCAGGGAAAAAATTTCTGTCAGCTCTTGCTCCCCCATGAATGTATATTTCATTTCCTATAATGTTTCCGGTAGCCCCGAATGCTGGTGTCATTGAATTTGGAAGAGCTGTCCCAATTAGCCAAGTATTGGATTGCGGATTGTAAACCTGGGTGTATCTAACATTGGTAGAATCCGACCAACCATTAACTACATATAGAAGTGAATCGTTCCACTGACCTTGAACATGGTCATCGGTCGCTAGTGGAAGTTCGATTTTTTTTGAAGTAAATGTATCTCCAATAAGATCAAATTCATGCACCAGTTTCGAACTAGCTTCTTTGCCATTCGGAAATACATGGTATCCTCCAACAATATATGCTTTGGAGCCAATTCTAGTAGCGGATAAAGCAATTTTTCCTAAAGTATCAGGTATATCATTAAGCCTAATAAAATCCGAAGGATCATTTGCATTTATTCGATAGCAGCGCAAGTGAATGCCACTGGATTTAAGTGTAGAATCAATTCCTCCAAAAGAGTATACATAGGTTTTATCATTTTTGAAATAGGATGTAACCGCACCATTGGTAATAGGCTCAGGTAATTCACCTTTATCTTGAATAATCGTTGCCGAAATCATGGTTCTCGACCCCTGAGCCATACTTTTTTGATTTCCAAGAATAATTGAAAGTAAACACACAACCAATGCAACCAATTCCCATCTTTGTTTTAAGATTGAATTCAAATTATGGAACTTGTAAATTCTATTGCTTCTTGGGTGCTTAAGAAAAGAATGCATCAAATTGAGTTGTTTCGAAAATATCCTCATGAGGTTCAAATTGAATGGTTTAACAAACTAATTAACAGTGCGAAAAATACGGAGTTTGGTAAAAAATATGACTTCAAGAGTATAAAAACACGTGAAGATTTTCAACAACGAGTTCCTATTGTAGATTATGAAGGAATAAAACCATACATCGAACGTGTCAGGAAAGGTGAACAAAACGTGATTTGGCCAACAGAGATTAATTGGTTTGCAAAAAGTTCGGGTACTACTTCAGATAAAAGCAAATTTATTCCCGTTTCAAAAGAAAGTCTTGAAGATTGTCATTATAAAGGAGGTAAGGACTTGCTTTCTATTTATTTCAATTCGTTCCCAGAGAGTAAACTATTTGTTGGAAAGGGACTTGTTTTGGGCGGAAGTAGCGAGGTTAATGAATACAAGAAGAACTCATACTACGGTGACTTATCATCCATTATTATCAAGAACCTACCGATTTGGGCAGAATTTGTACGTACACCAAGCATTGATATTACGCTCTTACCTGAATGGGAAGAGAAAATAGAAAAAATGGCTCAGGCTGGTGTAAAGGAAGATGTTACCAATATTAGCGGAGTGCCTTCTTGGAATTTGGCATTGCTAAAACGGATATTAGAAATTACCGGCAAAAAAAACATGCTTGAGGTTTGGCCAAACTTTGAAATGTATGCCCATGGCGGAGTTAGTTTTACTCCATACAGAGAGCGTTTCAAGCAATTGTTTCCGAGCGATAAAGTGGTGTATCTCGAAACTTATAATGCCTCGGAAGGGTTTATAGGTTTGCAAGATGAATTTAGTATGGATGAAGCGGATTTATTGTTGATGCTTGATTATGGAATTTATTACGAATTCATGCCCTTGTCGGAATTAGGAAAAGACCACCCTGAAACCAAACTGCTTGAGGAAGTTGAAACGACTGAAGAATATGCCTTAATAATGAGTACCAATGCGGGACTGTGGAGGTACATGCTAGGCGATACTATTCGGTTTACCTCGCTTAATCCCTATCGAATGAGAATAAGTGGTCGCACTAAATATTTTATCAATGCGTTTGGTGAGGAATTGATGGCAGAAAATGCGGAAAAAGGATTGCAACTGGCTTGTGAAAAGACAGGAGCTTTGATTAAAGAATATACGGCTGGACCTTATTTTTTGAAGGATGAAAACGGTGGAGGTCATGAATGGATTATTGAATTCGAGAAAGAACCTAACGATCTTGAATATTTTACCGAGTCGTTAGACAATTCTCTAAAGTCCTTGAATTCGGATTATGAAGCCAAACGATACAAAGATTTGAATATGCTTTTGCCAAAGTTGACGGCTGTAAAAAGCGGTACATTTTATGATTGGCTAAAATCAAAAGACAAACTCGGTGGGCAGAATAAAGTGCCACGATTGAGCAATCATCGAAAAATAATTGAAGAGATACATGATTTGGTATAGGGTTATTCGGAATTTAGTAGCGTTGTTGTTAGCCTCGGCTTTTTTTTCTGTAGCCAATGGTCAACTGTTACAGCCCAAGAAAGCTATTCCAACTAAGGCCGAAATACTTCGAGTAGATAATTTTGGAAAACTGTATTTAATAGAACAAAATGAAATCAACTTGTATAGTCCAAGCGGAGAGTTTATTGTTCGAAACAGCAACAAATTTTACGGTGAAATCAGTGATTTGGATGCCAGTAACGGACTGGAGTTGTTGCTCTTTTTTAAAGATTTGTCTCAAGTAGTATTCCTAGATAACCAGTTAGCGGAGAAAGGAAAAGAACTATCGCTTGAAGAAATCGGGTTTGACCAAGTGACTTTAGCTTGTACTAGTCATGGATTAGGGGTTTGGTTGTTCGACCAGACGCGATTTGAGCTTACTCGAGTTGACCAAAACGGGAAGTTCACAACTAAAAGCGGAAACTTACTTCAACTACTAGGTTTTGCTCCTAAACCAAATTTTATGCGAGAGGTGAACAATTGGGTGTACTTGAATGACCCGGAAAATGGGATACTAGTCTTCGACAATTTTGGGACATATTATAAAACCATTCCTGTAAAGAATGTCGATTATTTTCAAATAAAGGGCAATCAAGTTTTTCACAAGAAAAACGAGTATTATATGAGTTTCGACATGAAAGAACTTGCGTACGACACTCTATTCAAATTAGAGCCTTCAGTTGGTAACGTTTTTCTGACTAAAAATCAGCTTAATCTACTGGATAACAGTGAATTGAAGTTGGTTGAGTTTACCCCGTAATTGTTAAGAACTTTTCCCGAACTACGCATTCACTTTTTTTAATTTAGTGAGCTTTAAATAGGAGAAAAATGCATATTGCGGTAGCGGGAAACATAGGTTCGGGTAAGACAACATTAACTACTTTATTATCTAAGCATTACAAGTGGGATGCGCATTTCGAGGATGTTGATGATAATCCATATTTGAATGATTTTTACAGCGATATGCAACGATGGTCGTTCAACTTGCAGATTTATTACCTGAACAGTCGTTTTGCGCAGATTCAAGAGATTAAAGAATCGGGAAAGTACGTAATGCAAGACCGTACCATATACGAGGATGCTTTCATCTTTGCACCGAACTTACATGCAATGGGTCTTATGACTACGCGTGATTTCGAGAATTACTTTTCATTGTTTAATCTTATGGAGTCGTTTATCGCTCCTCCAGATTTGTTGATATACCTCAGGGCATCAGTTCCTACTTTAGTTAGCCAAATTCAGGCAAGAGGTAGAGAATACGAAGAGCAAATCCGACTAGACTATCTTAAACGTCTCAACGAACGTTACGAAGCTTGGATTTCTACATACAATAAAGGTAGAGTAGTAGTTGTAAACGTGGACAATAATAACTTCAAAGAAGACAAAGAAGATTTGGGCAAAATCATTTCTATGATTGATGCCGAATTGCACGGACTTTTTTAAAACAGTCGGGCTGTTTCGTCAACTTCCTCTTCTTTAATCCAGTAACGATATATCAATCTAATTTGGAAGATTAAGCCATCTTTTAAGTCTGGGTTGAGTTGTGTTCGGTTGTCACCGAATTTAAATGCACTCAAGCCCCAGTTCACATTGTCTCCATGGTTATAATGGCGGAATGAACGGCCAATAGAATGGCCAACTTTAGTTTGGATTAAGAAGCTTTTTTTGATGTTGAATTGTGTGTATAGGTAGATTTCGTTGGAAGCTTTTACCATGTACTGCTCTGAATTACTGGTACTTCCATCGGAATATTCAATATTCTGATTATGACGATAGAAGGTCCTCACAAAGGATTGAAAATTTAAGCCTGTTGTAAACCAAGGTTTCCAAGTGTAATTCATGTCAGCCCAAACTGGTAGTGTCCAATTCAACTCAAATTTTTTGTTTGGGCTACGGTACCAAATCCCAAGAAGTGGAACGAAAAATGGACCGAATATCTCTGAATTGTAATACAACCCATAACGGTAAAATAGATTCTTTTTCTTCTTTCTCTTTACAAGTGCCAGACCCGCTAATTGGAAGTTTTTATTGTTGATGTTATCTAGGCTACCAGTAGTTTTTGGAAGAAGTAAATATTGGCCCGACCAAGTTTCGTTATGTTGCCACGATAAACCTGCTTTAATTGAATGCATCTTATACGTATTCTTTGCTGCATTGAATCCTAACGGTTCTACATTTAACTCATCAAATGAATATCCTGATATAATAACAACGTGTTCATTGAGTCTTATTGGAATGGTCAGGTCAACTCCCAATTCCGATATCGGATACCTTGCCTGAAATGTACCCGTATCCGTCTGAAATCCCATTTTTGGAGTTCGACTATATTGAATTCTAAACAAATCCACATAATCCTGGCCAAGAGCAGATTGGCTTAAACCAATAAGAGATAAAAAAAAGAGCCATGAAGAAAATTTCAACATGGCTCAAATTTATAATTTCTATTTTGCTAGGCTATTTTGCCGGAACTTCTTTCAAGAAAAGATTGTATTCCAGTTTTATATCGTCAAGAATAAACTTGTCGCCTAAATCGCCAAAAATGGTTTTTGACTTGTACTTGATGTCATACTTCGTTCTGTCAAATGAATGGGTTCCTTTAACAACAAAACCGTTCGAGTCTGCCATCATAGTATATTCCAATTCAGCAGGATTCGAAATGCCTTTAATCGTTAACTCACCCATCACTTTCATAACAGAATCATTAGCAACACCTTCAGTAATATTGAATTGGGCAGTAGGAAAAGAATCAACATTGAAGAAGTCTTCGTTTTTAAGGTGACCTACCAATTTAGCATTATATTCTTCATTCTCAATATCAGTTACTTTAACAGAACCCATATTAACAACGATTTCGCCGTTCATAACCCCATTTTCAAGGATAGTAACCGACGAAGCATCTAATTCCAACGTTCCAAAATGGTCTTCGGTAGGTTTGCTACCTGTCCATTTAATTACCGAACGCTCAACATCAATAGTATATTCTTTAGCTTCTACAGTAACAGCTACTTCTTCCGTTTTTGAATCGGAAGTTTCTGTTTTTTTTGGAGCTTGTTCACTACACGAAACAAGAGCAAATGCAGCTATCGTTGCTGCTAATATTTGATTATTTAACTTCATTTGAAGATAATTTTTCGATTACAACTTCTTTCTTTACTTCCTTATTTTCTGCTGAATGGTCGTTACCAGCCATTTGACCCAGAATTGGCGCAATTACTAACCCTACTAAACAAGTAAGTTTAATAAGTATGTTCATTGAAGGACCAGAGGTATCTTTAAATGGATCACCAACTGTATCTCCAGTTACTGCTGCTTTGTGAGCCTCAGAACCTTTGTAGGTCATTTCTCCGTCAATCATTACACCAGCTTCAAAAGATTTTTTAGCATTATCCCATGCACCGCCAGCGTTATTTTGGAAGATAGCCCACATTACACCAGATACACAAACTCCAGCCATATAGCCACCAAGTGGTTCAGCACCGAAAAGTAAACCGATAATAATTGGAGTAATAATAGTAATAAGACCAGGGAGAATCATTTCCTTCAATGCTGCCTTAGTAGAAATATCTACACATTTAGCATATTCAGGAGTACCGGTCCCTTCCATAATTCCAGGAATTTCTCTAAACTGACGTCTTACTTCTTGTACCATTTCCATTGCAGCTTTACCAACTGATTGCATTGCAAGAGCAGAGAAGATCACCGGAATCATTCCACCTACAAATAACATAGCTAAAACATCCGCTTTGAAAATATTGATACCATCAATACCAGTGAATGTTACGTATGCGGCAAACAACGCTAAAGCAGTAAGTGCAGCAGACGCAATTGCGAAACCTTTACCTACAGCAGCTGTTGTGTTTCCAACGGAATCTAAAATATCGGTTCTTTCACGAACGTGAGGTTCCAATTCGCTCATTTCAGCAACACCACCAGCGTTATCCGCAATAGGGCCGAAAGCATCAATCGCTAATTGCATAGCCGTTGTAGCCATCATAGCAGAAGCAGCAAGGGCAACTCCGTAAAATCCAGCAAGTGCATAGGAACCATATATTGCAGCAGCAAATAATAAAACCGAAGCAAAAGTCGATTTCATTCCCACTGCAAGACCAGCAATAATGTTAGTTGCAGCGCCAGTAGAACTGTTTTGAACAATGTCCATAACTGGTTTCTTACCCAATGAAGTGTAGTATGCAGTTACCATTGAAATAAGAGCTCCGACAGCTAAACCAATACAAGCTGCAAAGAATACATTCATGGAAGAAATTTGCTTATAGCCTTCTCCAAAGAACTTCATGTTCATTGAAGCAGGAAGCATCCAGTCAATTAAGAAATAACTTGCAATAAGTGTAATAATTATAGAAACCCAGTTGCCCATGTCCAATGCTTGTTGAACTTGAGATTCCTTGGCGTCGTTACTATTAATTTTCACCAAAAGGGTTCCGATAATAGAAGCTATAATTCCAACACCAGCAATTACTATTGGTAAAAGGATAGGTCCCATATTATTGAATGAATCAACAAATGGCGCAGACGAAGAAAGATCTTTAATTAAGTAGTTTCCTAGAACCATTGCGGCTAGGACAGTAGCAACGTAGGAACCAAATAAATCGGCTCCCATACCAGCAACGTCACCTACGTTGTCACCAACGTTATCTGCAATTGTAGCAGGATTTCTTGGGTCATCTTCTGGAATTCCTGCTTCAACTTTACCAACTAAATCAGCACCAACGTCAGCAGCTTTTGTGTAAATACCTCCACCAACACGAGCAAACAATGCAATTGATTCCGCACCTAAAGAAAAACCAGCCAATGTTTCCAATACAATAGTCATATCCATATAGAATCCTGTTGAAGAACCCATGAATTGACTTAGGAAGAACATAAACAATAAACTAAGTCCAAGTACAGCTAAACTTGCAACTCCAAGACCCATAACAGTACCACCACCAAAAGAAACTTTAAGTGCATTTGGTAAACTGGTTTTGGCAGCTTCGGCAGTTCTAGCATTCGCTTCCGTAGCGATACGCATTCCAATGTTTCCAGCAAGAGCTGAGAAAATTGCACCTAAAATAAAAGCAGGAATAATCATCCAGCTAGTTGTATCCACCATTGTAGATATTCCAAAAAGCGCTACTGATGCAATTAATACAAAGATTAATAGCAATCTATATTCTGCGTTCAAAAAGGCTAATGCGCCATCTTTAATCGCACTTGATATTTCAACCATTCTTTCGCTTCCGGCAGATTGTTTTCTTACCCAAGCAGACTTTACCATCATCATCGCTAGGCCAATAAGGGCACAAATAGGTGCGATGTAAATTACATTCTGTGTTAATGCATCCATTTCAATAAATTTTATTTCAAATTAAAAAAGCAAGACAAAGGCTTGCTAAAAACGGCTGCAAAAGTAGTTATTCGGTTGATTAAACCAAGAGGAATTTTTTAGGTTGTATTATTGGATTTTGACCATATCTAAAATCACGTTTCCCTTGTAGCCAACACTTTCTAAAACGGTGTCAACTGGAATAGCAAATTGTAGGTGTTCAACTTCAAGGCTATCGTATTTAGTGAAGAAAATATCTTGAATATTACCTTGATTTGCATAAAAGGTAACTTCTTCGTCCGACTTTATTTCCCAAGTTCCACCATCCTTATCGTTGTAGTCATACTCTCGTGTAATGGCTGCATTTTCACCAATTACCATATTTAGTAAAGTTTTTACATCATAAGAATATGTATTTTCTTCTTTACCCACATTCAATTCGTAGAATCCTTCAGGTGTATTTAGGTTGGTGCCTGAAACCGGAAAGGTACCAGTACCTATTCGTGCATTGCCTTCGGCACGAGTAAAAACCAACTGCCATCTACCCTCTAATATAGTTTCTGCATCTGGTAGGCTAATGGGGTTAATGGTTGTGTCTTTTTCTTTACATGACGAAAAGGAAAGAATGATTGCAACAATTAAAGGTAGATGTGATTTTCGCATTTCTCAAAGAAACGAATTATTCGAATTCAATCAAAAATTATCTGTACATCAAAGATTTTACAGCCTCAACAACATCTTTAGGGTGCGGTAAAGCTTCCTCAATTAAGGTTGGTGAGAAGGCAAATGGTGTATCCGTTTGTGTCAATCTTCTAATTGGAGCATCCAAGTAGTCAAATGCTTCGCGCTGTATTCTGTAAGTAATTTCAGAAGCAATTGAAGCTACTGGCCATGATTCTTCAACGATGAGCAATCGGTTTGTTTTCTTAACCGAGTTCACTACGGCTTCTTCATCCCATGGTCGTATAGTTCTGAGGTCAATAACCTCTACATTAATACCTTCTTTCTCTAATGCTTCAGCCGCTTCATCTACAATTTTGATGATTTTACCAAACGAAACAATTGTGCAGTCTTTGCCCTCTTTCTTCACGTTGGCTTTGCCAATTGGCAAAACATACTCGCCTTCTGGTACTTCACCTTTATCGCCGTACATTTTTTCTGATTCTAAGAAAACAACTGGGTTTTCATCTCGAATCGCAGCTTTCAACAAGCCTTTTGCATCATAAGGATTTGATGGTGTAATTACTTTTAATCCAGGAACGTGGGCATAAAATGCTTCGAAACTTTGAGAGTGTGTCGCACCTAATTGTCCAGCGGTTCCGTTGCCTCCTCTAAAAACGATGGGTACATTATACTGTCCACCAGACATCTGCAACATTTTAGCAGCACTGTTAATGATTTGGTCAGCTGCAAGAATCGCAAAGTTCCAAGTCATAAATTCTACAACAGGTCGTAATCCGTTCATGGCAGAACCTACCGCAATACCTGCAAAACCTAATTCAGCAATCGGAGTGTCAATCACTCGTTTGGCTCCAAATTCGTCAAGCATTCCTTGACTCACTTTGTATGCACCATTGTATTCAGCGACTTCTTCACCCATCAAATAGACTTTTTCGTCTCTTCTCATTTCCTCGCTCATGGCTTCGCCCAGTGCCTCTCTGAATTGAATAACTCTCATAATTGCTTAAATTTTTGCAGTGGACAAAAATAGAAATATCACAATAGATCAAACTATCTTTTTCTATTCACTTTTGATAGCACTTTTCTATTTCAGAAACTAGGTGTTTTCACTACTTTTGCAGCTATTAAAAACGGTGCTTAAATAGCTGATATATGAAGATTTTAGTATGTGTAAGTAAAGCCCCAGATACCACAACCAAAATATCTTTTACCGATGGTGATACCAAGTTTAATGAAACTGGTGTTCAATTCATCGTTAATCCTTATGATGAGTGGTATGCTTTGGTAAGAGGCTTAGAGTTAAAAGAAAAATTAGGCGGTAGTGTAACAACAGTAACTGTTGGAGGAGCTGAAAACGACCCTGTAATAAGAAAAGCGTTAGCTATTGGAGCGGACGATGCAGTGCGTATTGATGCATCTGCGACTGATGCTTATGGTGTTGCACTAGAAATTTCAAACTACGCAAAGGATAAAGGATACGATTTAATTCTATGTGGTAAAGAAACTATCAATTATAATGGTGCTCAGGTTCCAGCATTAATTGCTGAGTTTATGGATATGCCATTTGCATCCCAAGCTACTAAGCTTGAGGTTGAAGGTTCTGTTGCAACGATTGAATGTGATGTTCAAGGTGGTACAGAAGTGCTTGAAGGTAATTTACCATTAGTGCTTAGTGCAGCGAAAGGAATGGCGGAACAGCGTATTCCGAACATGCGAGGTATTATGGCGGCTAGAACCAAGAAATTGGAAGTTGTTCCAGGTTCAGGTGCAGAAAATACGAGCGAAGTTGTAGGGTACAGCTTACCAAATGCAAAATCGGAATGTAAGTATGTGGATGCCGATAATGCAGAGGAGTTAATTAATCTATTGAGAAACGAAGCTAAAGCGATATAAGATGAGTGTACTAGTTTTTGTAGATAATAAAAATGGAGCGCTTGTAAAGTCTTCATTAGAAGCTGTGAATTATGCTTCAACTATTGCTTCAGCTAAAGGAGTAGATTGCATTGCAATTTCTTGTGGAAGTATTGCTAACGATGCGTTAGAAGTTGCAGGGAATTATGGCGCAAATAAGATTGTAAATAATGCTACTGAAAATGCGGACAATGCGCAAATCGCTCAGTTGATTTCAAATGTAGTTGCTGAACAATCGGCTTCTGTAGTTGTTTTTAGTCACGATTTTTCGGGAAAGGCAATTGCACCAAGAGTTGCGGCTAAATTGAATGCTGCCATCGTATCTGGTGTTGTTGAACTACCAAATTTTGAAAATGGTTTTACCGTAAAAAAATCGGTTTTTTCTGGTAAAGCGTTTGCAACGTATAAAGTAAACTCTGAAAAAGCCGTTCTTTCATTACTTCCAAACTCTTTGGATGTTGCAACTACCGATTCAAAAGCAGAAGTGATTTCAGATAATTCTGATTTAGGTATATCTAAACTGGCTTTCAAAGAATTCAAGAAAAAAGGCGGGGAAGGTAAAATTGACCTTACTGAAGCTGAATTGGTAGTAAGTGCAGGTCGTGGGCTTAAAGGTCCAGAAAACTGGGGAATGGTTGAAGACTTGGCGAACACAATTGGTGCAGCTACGGCTTGTTCAAGACCAGTTGCAGATATTGGTTGGAGACCTCATCACGAACATGTTGGTCAAACAGGAGTAGCTATTCGCCCCAACTTATATATTGCCATCGGTATTTCGGGAGCAATCCAGCATTTGGCCGGAGTTAATGGCTCTAAGGTTATTGTAGTGATAAACAAAGATCCAGAAGCACCCTTCTTTAAAGCTGCTGACTACGGTATTGTTGGTGATGCATTCGAGGTTGTACCTAAATTAGTTGAGGCTGCAAAGGCTCTTAACTAATCATCCTTAAGATGGAAGACAAAATCAGGTTAGAAATATCTGGACTATCATACAGTCAGGCTCAAACTGGGGCTTATGCCTTGGTTTTGAGTGAGACTGAAGGTGATCGGAGTCTTCCAATAATTATAGGTTCATTCGAAGCACAAGCAATAGCCATTGAATTAGAATCTATGAAGCCAAGCCGACCGCTGACTCATGACGTTTTCAAGACTTTTGCGGATGAGTTTAAAATCGACATAAAAGAAGTCATTATATACAACCTTATTGAGGGTGTCTTTTTTGCAAAGCTTTTGTGTATCGATAAGCACGGAGAAATCGCAGAAATTGACGCTAGAACTTCTGATGCAATCGCGCTTTCCGTTCGATTTAAATGTCCGGTTTACACGCACGAATCTATTTTGAAAGATGCTGGAGTAATTATCGACGAAGATGCCGAGATAAGACCTGCACATTCTAATGTAGAGGAAGATATAGCCAAAGCTTTAGGTGAACCAGAACCAGTAAGTGACCCAATTCAGAGTAAGACACCAGAACAATTGCAAGAATTACTAAACGAAGCGCTTGCAAATGAGGATTACGAATTCGCCTCAAAAATTCGCGACGAACTCGACCGAAGAAAATAGTATTTTGGCCGCATGACGCTGCTCTCAATTAGCATTGCATCCATTGGAAGAGGATGCCTAGGATTACTCACCATTCTTGCCTTAGCATGGCTGTTTAGCAGCAATCGAAAAGCTATTCAATGGAAAGTTGTTGGAATAGGTTTAGGAGCGCAATTATTACTTGCGTTGGCCATTCTTAAAGTTTCTTTCGTTCAAAGTTTCTTTGAATTTTGCGGTAAAATCTTTGTAAAGATTCTTGATTTTACTAGAGACGGCAGCGTATTCCTTTTTGGTGATATGCTAAAGGTGGATTCCTTCGGATTTATTTTCGCTTTTCAAGTACTACCAACAATTATTTTCTTTTCAGCCCTGACATCAGTGTTATTTTATTTTGGAATCATCCAAAAAGTAGTGTATGGATTGGCGTGGGTGTTTACAAAGTTGCTAAACATCAGTGGTGCCGAATCATTAAGTGTTGCCGGTAATGTGTTCCTTGGCCAAACCGAAGCTCCATTGCTTATTAAAGAGTATTTGCCTAAAATGAACAAAAGTGAAATCCTTTTGGTAATGATAGGAGGAATGGCAACCGTTGCAGGTGGTGTGTTGTCTGCTTACATTTCTTTTTTAGGCGGCGACGACCCAGTGGCTCGATTGGAATTTGCGAAGCACTTGTTGGCAGCATCAATTATGGCAGCACCAGGAGCAATTATCGTTTCTAAAATTTTGATGCCACAAACCGAAGAAATAAACTCAAATATTGAAGTTTCTGGGCAGCAAGTAGGAAGTAATTTTTTAGATGCATTATCAAATGGAACTACTGAAGGATTAAAGCTGTCGGTAAACGTTGGCGCAATGCTACTAGTGTTCTTTGCTTTCATCGCAATGGTCAATTTTATTTTTATCAAAATTGGAGATGTAACCAATTTAAATCCTTGGATTAATGAGATTACTGATGGAAACTATTCTAGTCTATCTCTGGAGGCCATTCTCGGGTACACCTTTGCACCGTTAATGTGGTTAATTGGAGTTGCCGCGGAAGACATAGCACTAGTAGGTCAGTTATTAGGTGAAAAATTAATTGCTTCTGAGTTTGTTGGCTACACAAGCTTAGCTTCGCTTAAAGAAGCCGGAGCGTTTACCGAGAAAAAATCAATTGTAATGGCAACGTATATGTTGTGTGGTTTTGCAAACTTTGCTTCTATTGGTATTCAGATTGGTGGAATTGGTTCTTTAGCACCATCAAAGCGTAAAATGTTGAGCGAATACGGAGTGAAAGCATTAATCGGTGGAACACTCGCGTCTTTGGTTTCTGCTACAATAATTGGCGCTATTTATTAATCGCCAATTTTAGAGGTTTAACGAGGCCTAAAAAACCAAAACGAATACATTTGTTTTTCTTGTAAAATTTAAAAGATTTAGTTATGCCTGGAATATCTAATAAGGCGCTGCAAATGCCAGCTTCACCAATTCGTAAATTGGTTCCGTACGCGGAAACGGCCATTAATCAAGGTAAAAAAGTGTTTTTCTTAAATATCGGGCAACCAGATATTGAAACGCCAAAAAACGTTAGAGAAAAAGTAGAAAATCACGGTCTGGAAGTAATTGAATATTCCCATTCGGCTGGTTTTGAATCGTACCGAAAAGGACTGGCGAAGTATTACAACGGGGTCGGAGTAAATGTAGACCACAACCAAATAATTGTGACAACAGGTGGTTCAGAGGCACTTACGTTTGCTTTTATGAGCTGTTTTGATGAAGGTGATGAGGTAATTATTCCAGAGCCATTCTATGCGAACTACAATAGTTTTTCAATCGGTGCGGGCGTAAAAGTTGTTCCGGTTACCTCTAAAATCGATAATGGATTTGCTTTACCAAAAATTGAAGAGTTTGAAAAACGAATTTCATTAAGAACCAAGGGGATATTAATCTGTAACCCAGGTAACCCAACTGGATATTTATATTCTAAAGAAGAATTGGAGAAACTTCGTGATTTAGTATTGAAATACGATTTATATCTATTCGCAGATGAGGTGTATCGTGAGTTTTGCTATGACGGAAAAGAACACCATTCCATAATGAGCTTGGATGGTTTAGGTCAAAACGCCATCATGATTGATTCTGTTTCTAAGCGATACAGTATGTGTGGAGCTAGAATTGGAGCTTTGGTTACCAGAAACAAAGTGGTGATGGAAACGGTGTTGAAATTTGCACAAGCACGTTTAAGCCCGCCTACATTGGGTCAGATAGCTAGTGAGGAAGCATTGAATACACCACAATCTTATTTTGATGAAGTAATTTCGGAATATGTGGAGCGACGCAATGTTTTGGTAACTGCGCTGAATGCCATTCCGGGGGTAAAATGCCCAAAGCCAAGTGGAGCGTTTTACGTTATTGCAGAGTTACCAGTGGAGGATGCCGAGAAATTTTGCGAATGGATTTTAGAACATTTTGATTACAACGGAAAAACAGTAATGATGGCTCCTGCAGCGGGTTTTTATTCAATTCCTGACGCTGGTGTGAATCAAGTGCGATTGGCTTATGTATTGGAAAAAGAACAATTGGTTCAAGCTGCTGAATGCTTAGCGAAAGCCCTCGAAAAATATCCTGAAGCAATGGAAGAATCAGCAAAAATTCCTGTACTTTAATGCGTTTAGTTTTATCAGTGCTGATATTGTTGGTTGCGTTTTCTTCGAACGCTCAGAAAGGAAATGAATTTCCAATGCTAATTGGTCAGACCGTAAATGGAGATGTAGTTGACTTACCGGACGGAATAAAAGGCAAATATTCTCTCATTGGAATTGCATACAGCAAAAAATCGCAAGAAGAATTTGAGTCCTGGGTAAATCCTGTTTACAATAAATTTATTGCGAAAACGGGAATGATGGACGATTTGTACGACATCAACACGTACTTCATTGCCTTATTCACTGGTGCCAAAAAATCGGCAATGGACGGAGTAATGAAACGCATGAAAGCACAGAGCGATGAACTCATTTTACCTTACGTGATTTTTTACAAAGGTGATATAGTAGTTTATCAAGAAAAACTAGGGTTGAAGGACAAAAGCAAAGCGTATGTGTTTTTGCTTGATGGGGCTGGTAAAATAGTTTATTCAACTTCTGGCAATTACACAAAAAAGAAAATGCTGGAAATTGAAAAACTAATCCTTGAAGATTAAGTTGGAAACAGAAAAAAATTAATACTTTTGCAGACCGTTTTTTTAGACGATTAATTATACAGAAATGGCAAGAAAAGGAAACAGAGTTCAGGTAATTTTAGAATGTACAGAGCATAAAGATTCAGGTGTCCCTGGAACATCGCGATACATTACTACCAAAAACAGAAAGAATACGCCAGACCGTATTGAAATAAGAAAGTTTAATCCGGTACTAAAGAAGTACACGGTGCATAAAGAAATCAAGTAAGAACCCGATAAATAATTAGACATGGCTAAGAAAGTAGTTGCAGGTTTACAAAAGAAAGGTGCTAAAGATTATACCAAGGTTATTAAAATGGTAAAGTCACCAAAGTCAGGTGCTTATTCTTTTAAGGAAGAAGTTTTACAAAAAGATAAAGTGAACGATTTTTTAAAATCGTAAACTATACGAAGTTGTAATTTGAGTTAATAAATGAATCCCGTTTCGGTAGTAATCGAAACGGGATTTTTTTTGCACTATTTGATTTTTAACTTCGCGGCAAACCTCATAAAATGGCGTTATTCGGATTATTTTCTAAAAAGAAAAAAGAAGACCTTGACAAAGGGTTAGAGAAAACCAAACAATCTGTTTTTTCGAAACTATCTAGAGCAATTGTTGGCAAATCAAAGGTTGACGATGAAGTGCTGGATAATCTAGAAGAAGTACTAGTAACTTCAGACGTTGGAGTTGATACTACTCTGAAAATTATTGACCGAATTGAAGCTAGAGTTGCCAAAGACAAGTACGTTGATACTAAAGAACTTAACTCTATTCTTAAATATGAGATTGCCCAGTTATTAAAAGAGAGTAACAACCAAGATGGGTCTGAATTTACGATTCCAGAATCCAACGAACCGTATGTAATAATGGTGGTTGGTGTAAATGGTGTTGGTAAAACAACCACCATAGGTAAATTAGCCAACCAGTTCAAGAAAGCGGGTAAAAAAGTAGTTTTAGGAGCTTCCGATACATTTAGAGCGGCAGCTGTTGATCAAATAAAAATTTGGGGAGAACGTGTAGATGTTCCGGTAATTAGTCAAGGTATGGGAGCTGACCCTGCTTCTGTTGCTTTTGATACACTTCAAAGCGCAAAATCGACGGGCACTGACGTTGTAATTATCGATACCGCCGGTCGTTTGCACAATAAGGTTAATCTTATGAACGAATTGTCTAAGATTAAAATGGTAATGGATAAAATTATACCTGGTGCACCGCACGAAATTTTATTGGTGTTGGACGGTTCTACAGGTCAGAATGCAATCGAGCAAGCCAAACAATTTACAAAAGCAACTGAAGTAAATGCACTTGCACTTACCAAATTAGACGGAACTGCTAAGGGCGGTGTAGCTATTGGAATTTCAGACCAATTTCAAATTCCAGTAAAGTATATTGGAATAGGCGAGAAGATGGATGATTTGCAGGTGTTCAATCGAACGGCTTACGTAGAGAGTTTGTTTGATGGTGATTTAGGCTAAAGCCTTTACCTCTTCAACCCAAGATAATGCCAGTTCAAACTGGTTTTCTCGGGTCAAATCAGAATTATCAATCACACGAGCGTCTTCAGCTTGCCGCAATGGGTCTTCAACTCTAGTGGTATCAATATGGTCACGTTCTTTTAGGTTTTTTTGAACCTCGACAAGTGTAATGTTATTGCCTTTTTCTTTTAGTTCATTGAATCGTCTTTGAGCACGAATTTCGTCGCTTGCAGTCATGAATATCTTAAGCTCGGCATCAGGAAAAACCACAGTGCCAATATCTCTTCCGTCCATTACCACGCCTTTTTGTTCTCCCATTTTTTGCTGCAGTTCAACTAGCTTTTTTCGAACTTCTTTAACTGCAGCAACCGGGCTAACATTATTCGAAACTTCCATTTGGCGAATTTCTTTTTCCACGTTTTTACCATTGAGCAAAACGTCGGAAGCACCTCTGGTTTTGTTGTATTCAAACGAAACTTCGATTTCAGGTAGGCATTCAATAAGCTTCTTGGAGTTTAATTCTGGTTTAGTCAAATTATGCTGCAACGCATACAGCGTAATAGCTCTGTACATTGCACCAGTATCAATAAAAACGTAGTCCAATTCCTTTGCAAGTTCTCTGGCTAAAGTGCTTTTTCCGCAAGAAGAGTATCCGTCAATAGCAATATTGATTCTTGAGCTCATTGTTAGAAAAGTTCGTTCAAGTTAGTGGTAATGCCAATGTGGTGCGCAACACCAGCAGTATGGTAACTACTCAAAGAATAGTTGAATTGTAATTTTTTAATCTTAATCATTGCCCCAAAAGAAATTCCGCTTAACCCACCTCTCGAAACCGCAGCAAGTTCTTTCCTTCTTCTGAAATTATAAGAAACTGTTACCCAAAAGTTATCCGATGCTACGATATCAGTTCCAAGCACCAAATGACGAAATAGATTGTCTGAACTAAATTTTCGTTGTGTAACTAGCCCTGTTTTTGGGTCGGTTTTTTCCTTGCCAGCATAATTCGGGTCATTCGAACCTAAATCCCATCGCTGTAAATTATTGTATTGACCAAAAAACCGAAAAGGCGCTTTAGGAACTTTAATAGCTGCTCCAAGTTCAAAATTCGTTGGAAGTTTATTTCTTGTTCCAGCATCATTTTTGGTAAGTGCTCTACCCAAATTTCTAACTGCCAATGTACTCGTAAAGTTTCTAGACTTACTGCTGAAGGCAGCACCGATATCAACCCCAAAAGCAACCGATTGAGTATAGTAATAATTTGAGTAAACCGTCTTGAATGTTCCTCCTACACTAAATTGAGAATCAATAGCTCGACCGTAGGCTAGATTAAGAGCGAAATCACCTGCATTAAACTGCTCTCCTGTTTTTACACCATTAGCCTCAACGACTTCAAAGCTTCCGTAGCCTAAAAATTGAGCGGTAATGCCCATTGTTCCAGCACCAATTTGTTTTGCGTAGGCAATGTTTCCAGCATTGATATCACTAACAAAATTCACGTAATTAATACTCAAATGGTTGTCTAGTGAAGTATCTAAATTGGCTGGATTATCGTTTATAATATTGATGTCATTGTCTTTTATTCCTGCAGAACTGCCTCCCATGGCTGCAGATCTTGCGGAAGTTGGAATTTCAAGAAACGAAAAGCTGCGTTGTCCGCCTAATTGGCCAAAAGCCAAGGTGGAGAGGAATGCAAAAAGAAGGGTGCTAAATAGTTTCACGGCACAAATACGCTTGACCGTCAAAATTATTGTTTTCGTTTTCAGATGAGGTAATTATTTAAACGAGTTGATACTTTCTGTTCAATTTCGATAAACGCGGTTGAAACCACTGTTTGTATAGGATTTGGTTTTTATCCCAATTTGCTAATAAGTCCTTGGCATTTATAGTTTCCTGTACGACTTCAAAAAACTCGCAATCAGAAACCGGATTCACATTAAATACAGGCTTGCGAACCATAGCCATTGATTTTGGTCTCAATGGTTTCAGCACTCCATTGTGATTCACCACTCGGTTAGGGAATATCTTATAGTTTTCGTTATCTCTATTAATCAGTTTTTCTAGTGCAACAGGATTAATTATTGGAGACAGTTTGGCAAGAGCAAAAGACTGAAAAATGTTTGTGCTGTCTGGTTTATAAAATCGAGAAACATACACGACTTTTTTAGAGGTGATTTTAGATGTCCAATTACATATTTTATTCGCAAGATTAGGTTTGTTTAAACCTGATAAGTCAAGAACGATAGTCTCGATATCATTTAAGTTAGTGAATGAATAAACGCCTCTAATTGTTTCTAAAGAGCCGATTACTTTGAACAAAAATTTATTTCTAAGACTAATTCGTCTGGATTCTGATTGGATTTTTATTTCAGAGTTATTGCGCGCAAATAGAGAATATCGGTCATCCTCTTTTTTTATGATTTCTAAATCTTCGAGCACAGCAAGGCTAATTTCGATGGATTCAATATTCGATTGTTGTTCAATTAAGTATTGGTCAATATTAGCCTTTGAAACGCTTTTTCCGAACGCGTCAAAAAACAATATTGTTTTTAGGACACTTTCCAGTACAGCCAAATCTATTTTAGGATACATCATTACTCAACTAAACGCTAGTTTTAAAGGCTGCGTTGGGGTGTTTTAAGAATTGATATTGAATACATTTGCGGTATGTCGAGTAATTCTTTGGGTAAAATTTATCGATTAACCACGTTTGGAGAATCACACGGAAAAGCAATCGGTGGAATCATTGACGGATGTCCGGCCGGCATTGAATTAACAGAGGTCGATATTCAACAAGATTTAGACCGTCGAAAACCAGGTCAATCCTCAGTAACCACAGAACGAAAAGAGTCAGATATAGTCCAGTTACTTTCTGGAACTTTTGAAGGGAAAACCACAGGAACTTCAATAGGATTTATTATTCCAAATAAAGACCAACGCTCAAAAGATTATTCAGCAATCAAAGATGTTTATCGCCCTTCTCATGCAGATTTTACTTACGAATCCAAATATGGAATTCGAGATTATCGAGGAGGAGGCAGGTCATCAGCAAGAGAAACGGCTAATTGGGTTGTCGGTGGAGCGGTCGCTCAGAAAATCATCAATACCGTAGAAATAGACATTTCCTGCTATGTCTCAAAAGTGGGAAGCATAGAAATGCTGGAATCCGATTCATTTTTTACGGATGCAGAAGTTGATGTTTCAATTGTTCGATGCCCAAATCAATCTGTATCAACTAAAATGATTGCCTTAATTGAGGAAACAAAAAAGCAGGGCGATAGCATTGGTGGAGCTGTTTCGGTAGTCATTAAAAATGATGTGGTTGGTTTAGGAAGACCTATTTTTAACAAGCTTTCCGCCGATTTGAGTCACGCCTTATTCTCAATAAATGCAGTGAAATCTGTTGAAATTGGAATTGGTAAATCAACAACTGAACTAAAAGGTTCGGAGCAAAATGATGCATTTACGATTGAAAACGGTAAGGTGAAAACCTCTTCGAATAATTCTGGCGGAGTGCAAGGCGGAATTTCTAATGGGCAAGATATTTTAATAACCATTTCTTTTAAACCGCCCGCAACCATCAGTCAAAAGCAATTCACGGTTTCTACTTCGAATGAGCAAGTTGATATTGAAGTTGAAGGAAGACATGACCCTTGCGTAGTGCCAAGAGCGGTACCTGTAGTAAAGGCAATATGTGCCATGGTTTTAGCCGACCACTTATTATTAAAACGAACAGATAAAATTGAATAGAATGAAAGGTTTGCCTCTATACGTAAAGATTTTGATTGGCTTACTATGCGGAGCCGTTTGGTCTTTTATTTCCAGTGCTATGGGTTGGAACCAATTCACGATAGATTGGATTGACCCATTTGGTCAAATATTCATACGATTATTAAAGTTTATTGCGGTACCACTAGTACTATTTTCTGTAGTTACTGGTATAGCTGGATTAAATGATGTAAGCAAGTTGGGTAGAATGGGAGGCAAAACACTTCTAGTGTATTTGGTTACTACTGTTTGCGCTGTAAGCATTGGGTTGTTGATTGGTAACGTTGTAAAGCCAGGTACTTTTATTGATGAAGAACAACGTATAAAAAACAGAATTAACTATGAGTATTGGGCGAACTCATCGGGTGTAAAAATTTTAGATGGTAAATATTATTCAGCAGATGAAAAATACGCAACTATAATTGCAGAAGTTGAACAGAAACACGGTGAGGAATTAAGTGCCAAGGACCGCAAAACCATTGAGGAAAAATTAAAAGTTGTAGAGAAAAATCAAACTAAAGGACCATTGCATTTTTTAGTTGATATGGTTCCTGAGAATATTGTGCTTTCCATTTCTGACAATAAACTAATGCTTCAAGTAATATTCTTTGCCATTTTTCTTGGGATTACGCTTATACTTATTCCATCGGAAAAAGCGAGTCCCATTATTTCATTTTTCGATGGTATGTCTGAGGTTTTCTTGAAAATGGTTGATATTATTATGAGAGCCGCTCCATTTTTTGTTTTCGCGCTTATGGCTGGAGTAATTGCTAAAATGGCAAACACACCGGGCGAAGTTTTCGAAATATTTAAAAGTTTAGGAACCTACAGTGTTGCCGTATTCGTTGGCTTAGCATTTATGGTGGCCATCTTCTATCCATTAATCGTAAAATTCGTTGCTAAAATTGGGTACACATCCTTTTTTAGAAAAATAAGCCCGGCGCAATTTTTAGCCTTTTCTACCAGTTCCAGTGCGGCTACTTTGCCAGTAACTATGGAATGCGTGGAAGATAATATTGGAGTATCCAAAAACGTATCGAGTTTTGTTTTACCAATTGGTGCAACCGTGAATATGGATGGCACTAGTATGTACCAGACCATTGCTGTTTTGTTTTTGGCTCAATTACACATGGTGGATTTGACCTTAGCCCAACAACTAACAATTGTACTCACTGCTACTTTGGCTTCGATTGGCTCTGCTGCGGTGCCAAGTGCTGGTTTAGTTATGCTCATGATAGTGCTTATTTCCGTTGGACTAAACCCAGCTTGGATAGCTATTATTTTTCCTGTAGATAGAATATTAGACATGTGCCGAACGGTGGTTAACGTAACTGGAGATGCTGCTGTAAGTACAATTATTGCAAAAGGAGAAGGTGAGCTAAACGTAAAAGATGAGTTCGATTCTTAGATTGTTTTTACTTTATTAATACCATACGTTTTTTTTAGCCGTACTTTTTTAGAAATTTGTGAATTCACAACAAAAAATCACTGATGAAAAAGATTTTTAAAGCCCTCGGAATTCTTGTTTTAGTTGTACTTGTACTTCTGATTGCATTGCCATTCCTATTCAAAGGAAAAATTGCTGAAATGATTCAGCAACAAATGGACGAACAACTCAATGCTAAAGTCGAATTGGCTGATATTGATTTGTCTTTAATTAGCACGTTTCCAGATTTTAAATTGGAGCTCAAGGGAATAAAAGTGACAGGAAAAGGTCAGTACGAAGGAATTGCACTTGCAGATATTGGTGTAATTGAAACCAATCTTGACTTGATGTCTGTTATGAATTCCGACCAAATTAAAGTGAAATCATTTGGAATTGCTGATGCAAGTTTTCATGTGATTGTTGATATTGTTGAATCGGATACATTAGCGAACTACGATATTGTTAAAACCAGTGGAGCTGAAGAAGAGGAAGTTGTAGAGGAAGAGGTTGAAGAAGAGTCAGCTCCGTTCTCAATGACATTAAATAACTATTACCTGCGGAATATCAATGTAATTTATGACGATAGAGTGGGTGATATGTACGCTGAAATTAAAAACTTTACGCATGAAGGCAGTGGAGATTTTACATTAGATAATTTCTTGCTGGAAACTCAGACGAACATCGAGGAGCTTACTTTCAAAATGGAAGGTATGCGTTATTTGAAAAAAGCCAAATTCGATATCAAGTTTGATACAGAAATCGATATGGTAAATTCAAAATATTCTTTCAAAGAAAATCACTTTGGAATCAACGATTTAATGCTTCATTTTGATGGGTACGTTGCCTTGCCAGATGATGAAACTACTGAGTTGGATTTGACTTTCAATACAGAAAAGAGCACTTTTAAAAGTGTACTTTCTCTTGTTCCTGCGGTTTATATGACCGATTTTGAGTCTATTCAAACCAGCGGAAATTTTGCGCTGGATGGAATGGCAAAAGGAAAAATGGTTGGTGATTTGTTACCTGCATTTAATCTTGACTTGAAAGTGGATAATGGGAAATTTCAATATCCCGATTTGCCAAAGTCAGCAGATAACATAAACATTGATTTGAATGTAAAAAACCCGGGTGGTTCTGACGACAATACAGTGGTTAACTTAAAGAAATTTCATGTGGAGTTAGCCGAAAACCCTATTGATATGCGTATGTTGGTGAAGACGCCGGTAAGCGATGCAGATATTGATGGCAATATAAAAATGGATTTGGATTTAGCTTCGTTAGCAGATGTGTTGCCTGCTGAAAATGGTGAAGAATACAAAGGAAAAATACTAGCTGATGTAAACCTGAAAGGAAAGGTATCTACCTTAGAGGCAGAGGATTATGAGAATTTTGATGCCAATGGTTCAATGGTTCTTGAAAACATAGTTTACAACGACCCAACATTGGGATACCCAATTCAATTGAATAAAGCAGATTTCCAATTTACTCCTCAAGCCATTACCATGGCGGAGTTGAACTGCCTGTTGGGTAAGAGCGATATCAACGGTTCTGGAACTATCGAAAATTATATTCCTTACACCTTTATTGATGATGCAACACTGAAAGGTGCAATGGCAATTAACTCTAATTTGATGGATTTAGATGAATTGTCTGGTCCGGAAGAAGAGGCTTCTGAAGAAGGTGCAGAAACAGAATCTTCTGAGACTGCCGAAGGAGCAGAAACATCAGAAGAAGATGAGGTTGTTGCACCTGATTCTAGTGAAGGTGCTATTGAAGTGCCAGGGGATATCGATTTCGTGCTTACTTCAAATTTCAAAAAAGTACTGTACGACAATATGGAAATGACAGACATGATTGGAAAGATTACTGTCAAAGACCAGAAAGTATCTATGGATAATTTGGATATGAACATGTTGGGAGGTAGTCTTAATATGAACGGATATTACGAAACAACTGATTTGACAAAACCAACTATTGATTTTACGATGGCAATTAAGCGTTTTGACGTTCCACAGACTTACACGACTTTTAATTCGGTGAAGGAAATGGCACCGATTGCCGAAAATGCAAGTGGCGCTTTTTCCACTTCTATGAAGTTGGTTTGTGCATTAGACGGAAATATGGAGCCGATTTATGAAACTATGACTGGTGGTGGTGATATGCAAACGCACATGGTGAAAATTTCCGATTCAGAAACGTTGAACAAGGTTGCGGATGCACTTAAAAAAGACGATTTAAGAACGCTGGTTTTAAACGATGTCAACATTACCTATGAATTTATTGAAGGACGTGTTCATGTTAAACCCTTTGATATGAAATTGGGCGATTTGAATGCTAATGTTTCAGGTTCAAACGGATTTGACCAAACGCTCGATTATCTTATCAAAACAGCAATTCCTACTGATGCTTTGGGCGCTGGTGCTTCTATGGCTAAAGGACTATTAGACCAATTTAATCAGCAAGCGGGAACTAACGCTTCGTTAGGTGAAGAGATTAAGGTAAACCTTAAAGTTACAGGAACGAATGACAAACCTAAAATCACGCCTTCCTTTGGTAGTGGTTCGGGCGATGTTAAAACTCAAGCTAAGGATGAAATTAAGAAACAAGCCAAAGCAGAAATTGATAGGTTAAAGAAGGAAGCTGAGGAAAAGGCACGTGCTGAAGCTGAGAAATTGAAAAATGAAGCAGAAGCAAAAGCAAGAGCAGAAGCCAATAAACTGAAAAAAGAAGCTGAGGCTAAAGCGAAGGCTGAGGCAGATCGTATTAAAAAAGAAGCTGAAGCAAAAGCAAAAACAGAAGCTGAAAAAGCTAAAAAGAAAGCTGAAGAAGAGCTGAAGAAAAAAGGCGAAGAAGGTTTGAAAAAGTTAATCGGCAGATAGGACGAATCGAATCTTGGTACGATTTTTAAAGTTGCAGGATATGCGTTTATCGGTATCTTATTTTCTAATTTTTTCTTTCGGAATAAGTTGTCTGGTTGCGAATCCCGTTTTGGCGCAGGAATGCGATGAAGATATTTCCGAAAAAGCAAAAAAACTGGTAGAAAAAGCAAAAGACCGCCGCAAATACGACAAGGCGAAGCGAATGGAATTTTTGCGTGATGCTTTGGAGGAGGAAGAGGATTATGCTGAGGCTAATTACATGATTGCCATAGAATCCATAAAAACTGCTAGAGCTCGAGGAGGTGGTTATTCGACCATTACCAAATATTTAGAGCGTGTTAAAGCTGCTTGTCCTGATTTTCATTCCGATGTTTATTATTATTTAGGAGCCATTTATTTAGGTCAAAAAGAATTTGCCAAAGCAGTTGAAAATGAGCAGAAATTTCTAGACTACACTTCAGATGACGACGCCAAGTTTTCCAAAAAATACGAGCAGTATTTGGTAGAAACCAAAGATGACATTGAGTATGCACGGTTTTTTGCGAATGCCTATGCTAACCCAGTTCCTTTTAATCCTATTGTGGTTAAAGATGTCTCGACAAATGAAGGTGATGAGTATTTACCCTTATTGACTCCTGACAATGAAAGACTTTTTTTTACAAGAAGATGGGAAGACAAAACCCCAAATAAAAACAGCATTGTCAACAATCCTGATGATGTCAGATATATTGAGAAGTTTAGTCAATCTGACCTAACTGGAGGAAAATTTACTAAAGGTGACCCAATGCCAGAACCTTTTAATACCGACAAAAAATCAAATTATGGTGGAGTAACCGTTTCATTGAATAATCGTCACTTGTACGTTACGATTTGCAAACCCTATTTCGATAAACAAAAACAAGCTTACTTATACAATTGCGACATCTACCAATCGGATTACATTTTTGGGTTTAATAAAGAAAAAGGAATTGATGAATGGTATTGGACAGAACCAGAAAATTGTGGGCCAAACATTAACACACCAAAAGGGTGGGAATCTCAGCCTTCGTTAAGCGCCGATGGGAAACACCTCTATTTTGCCTCAATAAGAGAAGGAAGCAAAGGAATAGATATTTATCGTTCAGACAAAACTGCTGAAGGTTGGGGAATGGCTCAAAATGTTGGAGCACCAATCAATACCGACAAGAACGACAAATCTCCATTTGTTCATACAGATTCCAAGACACTTTATTTTTCTTCTCAAGGTCATCTAGGATTTGGTGGATTTGATATTTTTTATGCTCGACAAAATGATGACGGTACTTGGGGCGAGCCGGTAAACCTAGGGCATCCCATAAATACGGACGAAGACGAACATGGTTTTGTGGTAAGTACAGAAGGTAAACAAGTGTATTATTCCTCCGCTCGAATTGGCAATGTACGAACCCGGCTCAATATCCTTTCGTTTGAATTGTACAAAGAAGCCAGGCCGGAAAATGTGGTTTTTGTAAAAGGAAAGGTGGATCAAACACAAACACCAAATTCAGATAAACGCATTACAATTGAAAACCTAAATTCTAAGAAAGTCACTGAATTTGAAGTCGATGAAACTGATGGTGCATTTGCTGCTGTGGTAACCGTAAAACCAGGCGATAAGGTAGTAATGAAAGTTGAGGGTGAAGATATTGCCTACAATGCTCGTATGATAGACGTTCCTGATTCGTTGCCACAAGAAAAAGAAACTGATAAGCTACAACCTATTGCTCAAGAAATGAATTTGGTTGCAAAATCAGAGGAAGTTGGTGGTACATATCGACTCGATGATATTCATTACGAAACCAATAGCGCAGATATTTCAGATAGATCAAAGGCGATTTTAGACGATTTTGGAAAGTACTTAATGGAGAAAACTAGCATCAAAGTTGCGATTCATGGACATACTGATAATGTTGGTTTGGAAAGCGAAAACTTATTGTTATCTACAGATAGAGCATTCTCTGTAAAAGCTTATCTCGAAGAAATGGGGGTAAGTTCTAGCCGACTTCAATTTAAAGGATTCGGCAGTTCAAAACCAATAGCAAGCAATTCTACCGAAGCAGGTAAAATTCAGAATAGAAGAACGGAGTTTGTACTTTTATCTAAATAGTAGATTATTACCTTTGGCGTTTAATAAAAGAATTATGAAAAAGAATTTATCCATTATAGCATTAAGCACAATTGCATTAGTTGCATGTAATTCGGAGTCTGCACCGAAAGCAGAGGAAACAAACGAAACTAAAATTGAAGCAAACACTAATGAGCCAATTGGTGCAGATGTTTCTGGTGATATAACACCGTCTATGTTCGGTGATGAAATTGAAGTGGAAGAGGTTACGGCTCCAACAGATTTAATGGCTAATCTAGAAAAAGAAGACACGCTTCGAGACATCGTTATCGCTGGCAAAATTGAATCGGTTTGCAAGAAAAAGGGCTGTTGGATGAATGTTCAATTGAGTGAAGAAGAAAAAGTTTTTGTAAAATTCAAGGATTACGGATTTTTTGTGCCTCTGGATTCTGACGGAAGCAATGCAGTAATGCAAGGGAACGCATACAAAGAAACCATTAGTGTAGAGGAATTACAGCATTATGCTGAAGATGACGGAAAATCAGAAGAAGAAATCGCTGCCATTACAGAGCCAGAAACGCGCTACCTATTTATGGCGAGTGGGGTGCTTTTAACCGATTATGTTTCTCACCAAGAAGATGTTGAAGAAGCCGAAACGGAAATGGAAGAAGCTCCAGCAGCAGAGTAAACTAAAAGAAATAAGCATTAAAAAAGGCGAGCATTGCTCGCCTTTTTTTGTGTCCAATAGTTTTGTTGGGTATGTTGTCTCGAAAGCTATCGAGGGTTATTTTCTTCCTATTACCCTTTCCGCGGCACTCGCTATATCAGAAGTATCACAGCCATATTTCGTGAGTAATTCTTCTGGTTTTCCACTTTCTCCGAACGAGTCATCCACACCAACATATTCTTGTGCAGTGGGTAATTCTCTCGAAAGCAATTGAGCGACAGAATCGCCGAGCCCACCATTCATTTGGTGCTCTTCTGCAGTAACTACACAACGTGTTTTCCTTACTGATTCTAAAATAGCCCGAGCATCCAAAGGCTTGATGGTGTGCATATTAATGACTTCGGCATCAATTCCTTTTTCAGCTAATATTTCACTGGCTTCAATTGCTTTCCAAACCAAATGTCCAGTAGCAATTATCGTAACATCTGTTCCTTCTTCTAATAGAACTGCTTTACCAATTTCAAATTTTTGGTCAACAGCAGTAAAATTCGGAACTTTTGGACGTCCAAATCTCAAATAAACAGGACCTTCATAAGCTGCAATCGCTTTTGTTGCAGCTTTTGTTTGGTTAAAATCGCATGGATTAATTACCACCATGTGCGGTAACATTTTCATTAAACCAATATCTTCCAATATTTGGTGGGTCGCACCATCTTCACCTAACGTTAAACCAGCGTGAGAAGCGCAGATTTTCACATTCTTACAACTGTAAGCAATGCTTTGACGAATTTGATCGTAAACTCTACCCGTGGAGAAATTAGCAAATGTGCCTGTAAATGGAATTTTACCGCCAATAGTTAGCCCAGCAGCGATACCCATCATGTTGGCTTCAGCAATTCCAACTTGTACAAAACGATCAGGAAATTCGTTCTGGAAAGCATTCATTTTCAATGATCCCGTTAAGTCAGCACAAAGCGCAACCACATTTTCATTTTCTTTTCCAAGCTCATGTAAACCTTCTCCAAATCCCGATCGTGTGTCCTTCGAACCAGTGTTTTCGTATTTCGCCATTATTATAAATTTATTGAAGCTGAGCTGCCCGTTTGTATTGTGAATTTTTGCTGCGTATTGAATGATGTGCTTTTGGCACCATTTGGTCGGTAAACAATCATATAATCCCCTGGTTGCAGATAAAAGCTTTCTCTTGGTTGATTCGAGTCCAATTTAACTACTTCTTCCTGTTTGCCATTCCTATCGATAAAAATCGACCCAGAGCCTTTTGATTTTTTCGTAACCGATAAAAGTCCTGGATTTGGTAAATCAACTTTAGTTGTATGGGATTGACTAACCGCAATATCTTTTAAGATAACCCGAGGTAAAGTCAGAAATTCCAAATCGTAAAATCCGACTAGATATTTTTGAGTGGTATTTAACTCTTGAACGTGAATCGTCTCGGCTTTATCGTGCTGGCGAATAACCACTTGAACAGGTGTTCTGCTGTTAAACCCAACGGCCTGAATATTAATGAACCCTTGGGGTGCATCTACACCCAATAAATTGTGTTTTCCAGGAATCATCGTTAGGCTATCCACGCTTACAGGTGGAATGGTATGTGCAACCAAATCGTAGGTGTAATTGGCTTCCAAGTCAAGTGTGTCAGGTTTTCCTTTGGCATTCATAGTGTGCATAAAGTGGTACAACAATCTTCCGCTGTAATGGTCATACAAACTCACAGGTATATCTGTTTCAGATGGGTTTTTTGCAGCGTCAATCAAGTTTACTTGTGCTGAGGTTTCATTTAAGGCTTGTGAAACGACTATTCCTAATACCTTCTTAAAAGTAGCTTCATCAGAAGCGTCGTAGAATGTGCCCAAGCATTCGAAAGATTTTTTGAAATTCATGTCAAGGCCTATGCCTATTACGAATGGTTTTAAAACAATTCCTTGGCGTTGCAATTTCATAGAAATAGCACAGGGGTCGCCACCGCATTCTTCAATCCCATCTGTAATTAAAATGATAATATTTCTACAATTGGAACACGGTGGAAAATCATCGGCCGATTTTTCTAGCGTCATTGCAATTGGTGTGGTTCCTTTAGGGTTTATTGACTTGAGTTTACTCTTAATTTGAGCAGCATTCTTTGCGGCGAAAGGAACTTCCAACTTAGTGTCGTTGCAATCTTGCCCATTTCTGTAATATTTCTGATGGCCATACACTCGCAAAGCAGTTTCCAAATTTGGAATACTTTGCATTTCATCAATCGTTTCAGAAAGCAAACGTTGGGCAACCGTATGTTTTTTACCCTTTTGCCACGAACCGTTCATGGAATTTGAGGCATCGTATATGAAGAGGATTCGAGTTTTGGCTTGACGGTTAAAGCTAGTTTGCGCAATTCCGTTCAAGACCATACAGCCAAGAACAAGTGTAAAAAGTAATCTGATTTGTTTGAGCATATTAATAATCTCCTAGAGTTTCCTCTAGCTGTTCCAATGCTTGTGCCAATTGTTCGTCGCTTGGCGGAATACCATGCCATTTATGACTTCCCATCATAAAGTCAACTCCCTGTCCCATTTCGGTTTTCATCAGAATTACTACCGGTCCACCTTCAGATTTCGCACGTTCAACGCCATCTAATATAGATTGCATATCGTTGCCGTCCATTTCCATTACGTTCCAGCCAAATGCTTTCCATTTAGCTCCCAAATCACCTAAGTCTAATACGTCTTTAACATCACCATCGATTTGGCGATTGTTCCAATCCACAAAAGCAATTAAATTTTTTGTTTTTTTTGCGCCAGCAAACATTGCAGCTTCCCAAGCTTGGCCTTCTTGCAATTCACCATCGCCCATCAAAACATAAACGTAATTATCGTCTCCATTTAGTCGTTTGCTTATAGAAGCACCAATTGCCGCAGAGAGACCTTGACCAAGCGATCCACTTGCAATTCGAATTCCAGACAAACCTTCGTGTGTTGTTGGATGACCTTGCAAACGAGTGTTCAATTTCCTGAAAGTGTTTAGTTCCGATACTTCGAAATATCCTGAACGGGCTAAAACAGAATACCAAACTGGCGAAATATGACCATTCGACAAAAAGAAAAGGTCTTCGCCTTCCCCATTCATGGTCCATTCTTTTGGGTTGTGTTTCAATATTGATTGATACAGAGCTACAAATAAATCGGCACAACCAAGAGATCCACCCGGGTGTCCAGATTGAACGGCGTGAACCATTCTTACAATATCTCGTCGGGTTTGGGAGGCGTGGTTTTCAAGGTGTTTAATATCAGACATTCAAACGCTTTTGCTGCGAAATTAGAGGAATTAAAAAGGGTGCAGTACTGATGTTGAAAACCTTTGAAAAGTAAAGTGGCCAAATGAATTTGAATTCGTTCTACTGCTTACTTACAAATTAGAATTCCTCACACCCGAAAAGATTGCTTCTTGTTCAATTTTGTTCGATAACGTGTACGGAATGACTGTATTGGTTAGGGTTTCGGAATTCCATTTTGCTACATTTGCCGCCTAAAATTTTACCATGGCTTTAAAATGCGGAATTGTTGGGTTGCCAAACGTTGGAAAATCAACATTATTCAATTGTCTAAGTAGTGCAAAAGCGCAATCTGCTAATTTTCCTTTTTGTACAATAGAACCTAATGTGGGTGTGATTACTGTGCCGGACGAACGATTAAACAAGTTGTCGGATTTGGTAAACCCAGAGCGCATTATGCCAACCACGGTTGAGATTGTAGATATTGCCGGTCTGGTTAAAGGAGCAAGTAAAGGAGAAGGTCTTGGTAATCAGTTTCTTGGAAATATTAGAGAGTGTAATGCCATTATTCACGTTTTGCGTTGTTTCGACGATGGAAATATTGTTCATGTTGATGGTTCTGTAGATCCTGCTAGAGACAAAGGAGTCATCGACACCGAGTTGCAATTGAAAGATTTGGATACCGTTGATAAGCGTTTGGATAAAGCTAAAAAAGCTGCTCGAACTGGTGATAAAGAGGCAGTTAAAATTGTTTCGATAATCGAACAATATAAAAATCACCTGGAAGCAGGGAATTCGATTCGTTCATTAGAAATTGATGAAGAGTCGGTTAAGTTGATTGGAGATATGCAATTGCTAACCGAAAAGCCAGTACTGTACGTTTGTAATGTTGATGAGTCTTCGGCAGTTTCTGGTAACGAACATACTAAGGCAGTTGAAGAGTTGGTGAAAGATGAACAGTGCGAGGTAATGTATCTATGTGCGGGTATTGAATCGGATATTTCAGAGTTAGAAACCTTTGATGAAAAACAGATGTTTTTGGAAGAACTTGGATTAGAAGAGCCAGGAGTAAACTACCTTATCAAAAAAGCATACACCTTACTCGACCTTGAAACGTACTTCACCGCTGGTGAAAAAGAGGTGAGGGCTTGGACTATCAAGTCTGGAATGACAGCGCCTCAAGCTGCTGGGGTAATCCACACCGATTTTGAAAAAGGGTTTATTCGTGCAGAGGTTATTAAATACAACGACTTTGTTGAATTAGGCTCAGAATCGGCGTGCAAGGATAAAGGTAAATTGAATGTTGAAGGTAAGGATTATGTGGTTCAGGATGGGGACGTAATGCACTTTAGATTTAATGTTTAATTGACATAGTTTTTTGGTTCAAAACACTGTGGAAAACAAACATTTTTCTTACTAACCAACCAACCCCCTTTCGTATATTTTTAGGCCTTTGTAATACGCTGAATTTTCAGAAATTATTATGGCCGAAGAAGTAAAATATACGGAAGAAAATATTCGCTCGCTCGATTGGAAAGAGCACATCAGAATGCGTCCGGGTATGTACATTGGAAAGACCAGTGATGGTTCTTCGGCAGACGATGGTATCTACATTTTGCTGAAGGAAATTCTCGATAACTCTATCGATGAATTTGTAATGGGCAATGGCAAGAATATCGATATTTCTATCAAGGACGGAAAAGTAAAAGTTCGAGATTATGGCCGTGGTATTCCATTGGGTAAAGTAATCGACTGTGTTTCCAAAATAAATACTGGCGGTAAATACGATTCAAAGGCCTTTAAAAAATCTGTTGGACTTAATGGAGTAGGTACAAAAGCGGTGAATGCGCTTTCGGAGTACTTTAGGGTTGAATCTATCCGAGAAGGAAAAATAAAGCGAGCCATATTCCAACGAGGAGAATTAATTGACGACGCACCAATTGAAGATTCTGGAATACGGAGAGGAACCCGTTTTACATTCGAACCAGACACCGAAATTTTTAAGAATTACAAATACCGTCCTGAGTATATCCGAAACATGATTCGGAATTATGCTTATCTAAACCGCGGCCTTAAAATTCATTACAACGGAGAAGAGTTTTATTCCGAAAATGGATTACTGGATTTATTAAAAGAAAAACTTACTGCAGATCCGTTGTATCCAATTATTCATCTCGAAGGTGAAGATATTGAAGTTGCTATAACGCATACTAACTCTTATGGAGAAGAGTATTATTCCTTTGTAAACGGTCAGTTTACTACTCAAGGTGGCACGCATCAAGGAGCTTTTAGAGAAGCTTATGTAAAAGTAGTTAGAGACTTTTTTGGTAAGAATTACGAAGCCGTTGATGTTCGTGGAGGGCTTGTTGCTGCGGTAAGCGTTAAGGTTATTGAACCGGTTTTCGAATCGCAGACGAAAACCAAATTAGGTTCGACAGAAATTGAACCTGGTGGAAAATCTATGCGGGCTTTTGTTTCAGAGTTTTTGTCGCGTGAGTTAGATAATTACCTACATAAAAATCCAGAAACCAATGACCCGATGCAGCGTAAAATTATCCAGAGCGAACGCGAGCGTAAGGATATGGCCGGTATTCGAAAGTTGGCCAAAAAACGTGCGAAGGAAGTTTCGTTACACAACAAGAAGTTGCGCGATTGTAAAGTTCATTTGAACGATAAAGGCGACAATGAACTAAAGCGCGAAACGACACTATTTATTACTGAGGGAGATTCTGCGAGTGGTTCCATTACCAAAGCACGAAAAGTAAAAACTCAGGCGGTTTTTAGTCTCAAGGGAAAACCTCTAAATTCTTTTGGGCTTACCAAAAAGATTGTTTACCAAAACGAGGAGTTTAACCTCCTTCAAGCCGCACTCAACATTGAGGATGGATTAGATGATTTACGTTACAATAACATTGTAATTGCTACCGATGCGGATGTTGATGGAATGCACATTCGATTACTACTAATTACGTTTTTCTTGCAATTTTTCCCGGATTTGGTAAAGTCTAATCATTTGTATGTACTTGAAACTCCTCTTTTTAGAGTTCGGAACAAACAAGAAACGATTTATTGTTACAGTGAAGAAGAACGAGTAAATGCATTGGATAAATTGAAAGGGAAACCAGAGATAACTCGATTCAAGGGATTGGGTGAAATTTCGCCAGATGAGTTTAAGAATTTTATTGCAGAGGATATTAGATTAGACCCAGTGGTGATTGGAAATGATACCGGAATTCACCCGTTGTTAGAATTTTACATGGGGAAAAATACCCCTGACCGCCAGAAGTTTATCATAGAAAATTTGAAAGTTGAAAAAGATATTGTGGAGGAAGATGTTTAAAATGAATAGAATTTGTATAGTAGTAGCACTCCTTAGTTGTTTTGCTTGTAATTCGAACAAGACAGCAACAAAAGAAAATACCAGTACTGTAACTGAACCAACCAATACTGAACTAAAAACGGAGCCAAAAACTCAAGAAGTACAAGTTGAGTCTATTGAATCTACTTCTACTATAGTGGATGACCAGATGGTTCAAGAAACTGAAGTTCAACAGGTGCAGGAAAATCAGAGTAATTCGATGCTAATTGTTGGCAAGTGGGCTATTGTGTCCATATCTGAAAAAGGAAAAACTAAAGAGTTGCCATATGAAGAGTGGAAGATGCATTTGGTGTTTTCTGAAGAGGGAAACCAAGTTGGAATAAAGTCAGCTTGTAATTCGGGTAGTTGTTCGTATTTAGTGACCAATGATGATATAAAAATAGAAACGGAATGCGGCTTTACTGAAATGTATTGCGCTGAAGAAATTAAAAATGAATGGGAACGCAAACTTTTGCAAGTGTTGCACGACCAGACTAAGATAGTTGAGCTAGGCGATGAAAACATGGTGCTCAATGGGTCTGTTTATGGTGTTAAATTAGAGAGAACGGAGTAATGTCTGAGAATTCGGAAGACAACATAGACGAGAAAGACGAAGAATTTGAAGCCGTTGAAGAAACCGGAGGTGATGACGGTGGCGGTGAAGAAGATGTAATTCGGGTTTCTGGAATGTACCAAGAGTGGTTCTTGGACTACGCTTCTTACGTTATTTTGGAACGTGCTGTACCACATGTCAACGATGGATTTAAGCCCGTTCAACGACGACTACTGCACTCGTTAAAAGAATTGGATGATGGCCGCTACAACAAAGTAGCTAATGTGGTTGGAAATACCATGAAGTATCATCCTCATGGAGATGCTTCCATTGCTGATGCATTAGTAGCGCTAGGTCAAAAAGATTTATTGATTGACACCCAAGGTAACTGGGGCAACACCTTAACTGGAGACCGAGCTGCAGCACCAAGATACATTGAGGCCCGTCTGTCAAAATTTGCTTTGGAGGTAGTATTCAACCCTAAAACTACCGTTTGGCAATTGTCGTACGATGGTAGGAATAAAGAGCCGGTTACCCTTCCTGTCAAATTCCCGATGCTTGTTGCGCAAGGAGTTGAAGGAATTGCAGTTGGACTTTCGTGTAAAATTTTACCACATAATTTTATCGAGATAATTGATGCTTCTATCAATTTCTTGCAGGGTCGAAAAACTAAAATATACCCTGATTTCCAAGGTGGGGGTATGGTTGATGTTTCGAACTACAACGATGGACTTCGTGGTGGAAAAATCCGAGTTCGAGCTAAGATTTCGGCCATTGATAAAAAGACCTTGCTAATAAGCGAAATACCGTATGGTACTACTACAACCTCTGTAATCGATTCTGTACTTAAGGCCAACGATAAGGGAAAAATAAAAATCAAGAAAATTGAGGATAATACTTCAGAATTCTGTGAGATTCAAGTGCATTTGGCACCAGGCGTTTCACCTGACAAAACCATAGATGCCCTTTATGCCTTTACCGATTGCGAAGTAAGTATTTCGCCCAACGCGGTAATTATTGAAGACGACAAACCTCGATTTGTAACGGTTTCAGAGATTTTGCAACTAAACGTTGAGCATGCAAAAGAGCTGCTGAAATTGGAACTCGAAATTCGAAAAAGTGAACTGGAAGAACAGTGGCATTTTTCGAGTCTTGAAAAAATATTTATTGAGAACAAGATTTATATTGACTTTGATGGAAAAACGTACGATGAGGCAATTGTAGTTACTCACAAGTTATTGAAGCCGCACGTAAAGCATCTTAAAAGGGCGGTTACCGACGATGATGTAAAGAAGTTGCTTGAAATTCGAATGCGTCGAATTACTAAGCACGATGCTGATAAGGCTGATACGTTTATCAATCAACTAGAAGAAGAATTGAAGCAAGTTCAATTTCACTTAGACAACTTGGTTGATTTTGCAGTTGATTATTTCAAAGGACTCAAGAAACGATACTCAGAAGGTAAGGAGCGTAAAACCGAAATCAAAAGCTTTGAAACCATAATCAGGTCTAAGGTTGCAGTGGCAAACGTAAAGCTGTATGTAAACAGAACCGAGGGTTTTGCAGGTACTTCACTTCGAAAAAGCGATTCTGAATTTGTATGTGATTGTTCGGATATCGATGACATTATTGTTATTCGAAGAAACGGTGAAATGATGGTTTCTAAAATTTCGGATAAAGCATTTTTTGGAAAAGACATTGTTCATATTAACGTCTGGAAGAAAGGCGATATAAGAACAATTTACAACCTTATCTATTTTGATGGTAAATCAAAGTATTCTATGGTTAAGCGATTTGCGGTTACTTCTATAACCAGAGATAAAGCTTATCCAATTTCTGCTGGAAACGTGGGGAGTAAAATCAGTTACCTTTCTGTGAACCGAAATGGTGAGGCTGAAGTAGTAAAAGTGGTTCTTCGCCAGAAACCAAAGATTAAAAACCTAAAATTCGATTTTGATTTTGCTGAAATCAACATTAAAGGTCGCGGCGCAAAAGGGAATATTCTTACCAAGAATTTGGTGCATAAAATTGAGCTTAAAGAAGAAGGAATTTCGACTCTAAGCGCTCGAAAAATTTGGTGGGACGACACCGTAAGTCGATTGAATGCAGATGAGCGTGGGCGATTGGTGGGGGAGTTTAAGCCCGACGATAAAATAGTGGCTATAATGAGTGATGGTACGTATAGAATGTACCCTCAGTCGCTCAACACACATTTTGAGGAAAATATGATTATCCTCGATAAATTTGACCCAGAGCATGTGTATTCTATGGTGCATTACGACGGAGAAAAAGGACACCATTATGTAAAGCGTTTTGTGTTGGAATCCTCCGAAAAAGCGCAGTCTTTGTTGACGGATCACGAAGAATCTAAATTGGATTTAATATCCAAACATACCTTTCCGGTAGTGAAGGTGGAGTTCGACAAACGAAGTTCGAATAAGGCACCTGAGATAGTTGAACTGCATGATTTTATTTCGGTAAAGGGGTATAAGGCATTGGGTAACCGAATTTCTGCTGATAAGGTGAAACAGGTTACAGAATTGGATCCGCTTCCTGAACCCGAAAAGCCAGAAAGCGCTGAACAGAATTTGGAGCAACAAGAAGTTGCTGAAGTAACTACCGAATCAACAGTGGAAGTTGCGAAAGAGGAGAAAGTTAAGCCTGCAATTGAGCCAGAAAAACCGGAGGTAGAAGGTGTAAAAGAGTTGCCTAAAAAAGAAGAGCCTAAACCAATTAAAGAGAAAGCTGCTCCAATTGCCAAAAAAGAAAAATCGGAACCTGCTGCACCTGCCAAGAAAAAAGAATTACCCGTAGCAGAACCAAAGGCTGAAAAGAAAAAGCCAGTTCCTAAAAAGGAGCAACCTTCACCAAAAAAGAAGGACGACGACGATGATGAGGTTCCACCAGAAGGACCAGTTCAGATTACGTTGGAGTTATAGGAGGTTGATTAAAGGTACTATGAATTAATTGAAATACTTTTCGAGGTACACAATTCAATGAATTAGGTGAATTTCTTATTGCTTCAACAACCTAAAATGATATTCATTATTATTGGAAAGGCTGATGCTTACTGTATATACTCCTGCTTCAGCGTTTATTGCGATTTTATTATCTGAGTTGACTTCTCCTATACCACAATGGATTAATGCACCTACAGAGTTTCTAACGACCACTTTGAATTCACCAAAATAATCAGTTGAATGTACTTGGAAATCATCGCTTGTTGGATTTGGATAAATTCTGACATTTTTGACTCCGGAATTGTGCTCAACCGCATCTAATGCAATTGAAGTGGTGCAAATTGAAGTATCAATGCAACCATTAACAGAAACTTCCACGGCATATTCCCCTGATTTTGAATAAAAATACGATTGATTGGTTTCACCAGAAATAGGACTATAATTGTCTAAGCAATCGAGCCACTGATAATTTGCTTGAATAGCGTTACTTGAAATTGAGTTAGAGGTATTAGAAATACTATTATCAACGGAAGAAATTAGGAGGTTTACCATAATGATGCTGTCGCATCCTGCGCCATTTGTCAATGTATCAAAGTACAATCCACTTTTAGTCCATGAATACTTGCCACTCGGCGATACAAAAGAAAAGCACGATGTGTCCGAAATAGAATTTGTTGAATTGGATTTTACAGTAAGATTTACAGTTATTACGCTATCACATCCAACGGAATTTAACACAGTGTCTTGATAAACACCTGATTTATTCCATTTGTGCTTTCCACTTGGGGATAAAAAGGTATCGCACGAAGCAAGATTCGTAATATTTGACGAAGAATAATTTATAGTGAGGTCTAATTTTATTAAAGAGTCACAGCCGTTATTATTTATAAGCGAGTCAATATACAATCCACTGCTTGAGTATGTTTTACCAGTATTTTGCCAATAATAGGAATCGCATCCCTCAATTACATTAGAAACACTATCAGAATTAGTAATCGTTAGTTGGAGAGTAACGATAGAATCACATCCAGCAGAGGTAATTAATGTATCAGAATAAAATCCAGAGGTGGTGTAGGTAATTGAATCAACTGCCCAAAGATACTTGTCGCACTCGGTTATATGACTTGTTGCAGAGACTTGAGAAGAATTAATAATGATAACGGATATGTGAATACTGTCACACCCATATTTTGATGCCAATTTAAAAGTGTCTGAAATTGAATCATTTCTATTGAACCATTTGTTACCATAAAAAATGCTATCGCACCCTATTATTGAATCATATTTTAGGGTGGGATAGCAAATCTGAGTTGTCTGAATCGAGCGAAAATCACGAAACGTATGAACTGGTGAATTTGCGCTTTTAAAATTGTGGTGGTTTCGAATAATGCCACTATCTGGTTTATATTCGAAAACATACGAGTAGGTGCCGAAGCTCAGTCCATAAATACTCCCATTTGAAGCCAGGTGTAAATCGCTCATATTATACGATCCAATATTACCAACTCCAAAATCTATTTTATTAATTAATGTGTCTGAAACTATATTATACTCGAATATAATACCATCAAAGCTGGCTCCACCACGTGTTGTAGTTCCATAAATGTTCCCATTTGTTGCAACAATTAGATTCCCTTTCGGCGCATTACCATTAGGTCCAGTAAAATCAACTTTTTTGGTATAAACCCCTGTAACCGGATTAAACTCAAAAAATACTCCAAAGCCACTGGAGCCACCTTCAGAAGTTGTTCCATATAGTAGCCCGTTCGGAGCTAAGACCATGGTTCCTAAGGGAATCAACCCATTGCTGCCAAAAAAATGAAAATTAGTAATAACCCTATTGGAAATAAGGTCGTATTCAAAAATGGTTCCTCTATTGAAACTACCTCCGTAACTCGCAAGACCATACAATTTACCATTCGCTTCTGTCAGTTGACCCACAGGTTGTTTTCCTACAGACGATGTGTCAAAAGAGGCACGTAAAATTACAGAATCGGAAGTTATATCATATTCATAAATACTTCCTTTTCGATATGGGAGCCCTTGATTATTGCCTTTAATTAATCCAAAAATTCTTCCATTGTTTAATTGAATGGGCCCGCGATCTGGGTATCCAGCAAAAAGAGAATCACCGAAATGTTTTTTAATCGAATATTTCTTTTGCAGTGGGTCGTATTCGAAAAAGACCCCTTGGTCGAATAGTCCACCTCGTAGTGTAACTCCGTACAATTTCCCATTTATGGCTTGAATGGGAGTTCCTGATGGTACCCAACCGTATTTGTTGTCACCACCATGGACTATGGTGTCAAATACATTTAATGCTATATTATATTCGAAAAATGTTCCACCACCAGCTGCCCCTCCACGTTCACATACACCGAACATTTTTGTGCCATATTTTACTAGTTCACCTATAGGATAATCACTTGAATTTGAAGGACTCAAGAGTATCTTCGAGGAAAGAGAAGAGGTCATTACATTAAATTCGAAAATCCCACTTTGGCCAAGATTTCTCAAGTTGGAGTATCCATACAATTTACCGGAAGTGGTTTCTAGGCTCAATTCATTAAAGCTATTATTGAAATTGTGTACTGTATTAATTGAATTAGTTATTGTAGAAAATTCAAAAATTACTCCGCTTGTCGAACCTCTTGAAGACCCTTTCGTAGTTCCATAAACTTTGCCGTTTGAGGATTCAACTAATTTTTTTCCAGGCCTGCTTCCATTCAGCCCATTAAAAGTTGCTAATTTAATTATAGTATTTGTAATGGTATCCAGTTCGTAAATGGTTCCATGAGAATTTGATGGCAATTCAGAAGCAGTAGCTCCAATAAGTTTTCCGTTACTGAGTTCAAGAATTTTGGTCATTGGCTCACTAGGTGTGTTATTGTTTGTCCCAAAGCGTACAATTCTTCTCACCGTTCCGTTATCAGGGTTCAATTCTAGAATGGTACCTGCATGTATATTAGTGGCCATGACACAATAAATTTTTCCGTTTTTGGCCAATGTCATGCCTTGGCAATCACTACCGGTGGTGCCGCCCCTTAAATCAACTAACTTTTTATAAGAGTTAGCTAATAGGTCGTATTCAAATAACACACCTTCATTAAAGGCTCCACCTAAACTAGCATAGCCAAATAATTTCATTTTATAAAAAATAAGATCTGTTTTTGGGTTAATTCCAGCAGATGGAGTATTTGGGAAACGAAACAGAGTAGAAAACTCTTTAGACGTAGTATCATATTGAAACAATGTACCTCGATATGCACCATCAAAGGTGGCTTCAGAAGTTCCATAAATTATACCATTAGGACCGATACATGGGGTAGAGCTGAATTTTTTAGATTTTACGTATGGAATTTCGAATTCTAATGAAGCATTATTTCCCGTGCTGTCTGTTTTAAAGATTGAACCCCCACTAGAATTTTTAGAAAAAGAGGCGAAACCCCATAACTCCTCAGGTTGGGTGAATCCAACTACAGAGGAAATTGTTGCTATTAAAAGAAGGAAAGTGCGAGAATAGAATTTCATTGGTAGTTGTATTTTATGGCGTATTAAATTGAAATTATGACTTGAGATACAAATTTAGCTCTAATTTATTTGTACTACTAAATCTAAGTTACCAGATTTTCTTATTTCAATTCATGATTCTAGTATTATTAAGATTCGGTGCACGAAAAAGCCCCATCTGAATCAACAAACGGGGCTTTCAAAAAATCTAATTTGAATCAATTACGTATTCACGTAACCAGATTTCTTCGTAATCCATTTCGGAGCTTCTTTAATCCAAGTAAACTCGTCTTTGGAGTATTCGTTGTTTTTCAACTTTTCTGCAACAATTTCGAATTTCTCAATGGTGTAAGCCACATCTTCTAAAGTGTGAGCAGCAGTAGGGATTAAACGCAATAGAATTACGTTTTTCGGTACTACTGGATAAACCACTAGAGAAGTAAAGATTTGGTAGTTTTCTCTCAAATCGAAAATCAAGTTTGTAGCTTCCATCAATCCACCTTCTAGGTAAACTGGAGTTACACACGAATTGGTTTCTCCCAAGTTAAATCCTTGTTTTTTAAGGCCATCTTGTAGTGCATTCGCAATTTCCCATAGTTTGTTTTTGTGAGATGGATCGTCACGCAATAGTTCCAGTCGTTTTAAGTTTCCTTCCACCAATGGCATTGGCATTGACTTTGCAAAAATTTGAGAACGCGTATTGTGCTTCAGGTAATCAATTACATCTTCTGTAGAACTAATGAAACCTCCGACAGATGCAAAAGCTTTTGCAAAGGTTCCAAAGTACACGTCAATATCGTCCTGAACGCCTTGCTCTTCTCCAGCACCAGCTCCAGTTGCACCTAATGTTCCAATACCGTGGGCATCGTCAACAAAAAGTCTAAAATCGTATTGTTTCTTAAGCGCAACAATTTCTTTCAGTTTTCCTTGGTCACCTGCCATTCCAAAAACGCCTTCGGTAATTACTAAAATTGCTCCACCAGTTTGCTCAATTAGTTTCTCAGCTCTTTTAAGTTGAACTTCTAACTTGTCAATTTCATTGTGAGCGAAAACAAAACGTTTTCCTTGATGCATTCTTACGCCGTCAATAATACAAGCATGACACTCAGAATCGTAAACAATAACGTCGTTACGGTCAACCAAAGCATCAATCGTAGAAGCCATTCCCATGTAGCCATAATTTACCAACATGGTATCTTCTTTTTGTACAAAAGCAGAAAGTTCTTCCTCTAAACGTTCGTGTGTAACTGAGTTGCCAGACATCATTCTTGCTCCCATAGGAGTAGAAAGACCGTGAGCAGCTGCTGCATCAGCATCAGCCTTACGTACTTCAGGATGATTTGCCAAGCCCAAGTAGTTGTTAATACTCCACACTAACATTTCTTGATCTCGGAACATCATTTTATTCGCAATTTCTCCTTCTAATTTAGGGAATTGAAAATAGCCGTATGTGATTCCAGAAATCTGACCTAATGGTCCTCTTCGTTGTTTTAATTTTTCAAATAAATCCACGCGAATTGTGTTTTAAAAATTTAGTTGCAAAGGTAAAATAAAATAGCCGTGTTAGGGTTTATTGTTATAGCAAATGCGCTGTTCAAAACGTTATATTTGCCGCCCGAAATGAGAAAAATAATTCCATATCTTTTAGTGATAATTTCACTTGTAGTCTTTTGGGCTTGTAAGCATAATAAAGTACTAAAGAGCACAGACCTCACCTACAAGTACGAAATGGCCAATAAGTATTTCGAGGACGAAGATTATTACCGAGCGATGCCGCTGTTGGAAGAACTAATACCAATATACCGAGGTACGGAAAAGGCAGAGCGTCTTTTTTACATTTATGCTTTTTCTGAATACTACTTAAAGGATTACATTTTAGCTGCACATCGATTCAATACGTTCGTAAATAATTTTCCATTTAGTAAATTCACTGAAGAATGCCAGTTTATGAGTGCAATTTGCCACTATAAAATGTCTCCAAAATTTAGCCTGGACCAAACCGATACCTTTACAGCAATAGACCAATTAGGCGTTTTTATTCGACAATTTCCTGAAAGTAATTTTGTAGATTCCTCTCACACCATGATGGATGAATTGAGATATAAACTCGAAAAAAAGGCATTCCAAACGTCGAAGCAGTATTATAGAGTAGGTAGATACAAGGCTGCCGTTGCTTCTTTTGAGAATACGTTAATTGATTACCCAGACACCGAATACCGCGAAGAAGCTCTCTTTTTAATGATTAAAGCCTACTTTGAATGGGCTGAAAATAGTATTGACACAAAAAAAGAAGAGAGATACAACAATACTAAGAAAGCTTATTTTAAATTTGCAGCCGCTTATCCCGATAGCGAGTTCACCAAAGAGGCCAAAGATGTCCTCGAAGAAACGGAGGAAGAGCTTGGGGATTTAATATTGAAAAAGACATAATTATGGATTACAAAAAGACAAATGCTTCACCTTCAACAATTACAAGAGACGTAATTTCTATGAGTGATGAAGTAGGTAATGTATATGAATCATTGGTTCTTTTATCTAAAAGGTCTAATCAAATAAACCAAGAAATAAAGGAAGAGTTAACGGCTAAGTTGGAAGAATTTGCAACTACACACGATAACTTAGAAGAAATTTTTGAGAACAGAGAGCAAATAGAAATCTCAAAATTCTATGAGCGTCTGCCTAAGCCAACAAGTATAGCTGTTCAAGAGTTATTGGAAGAAAAAATTTACTACAGAAAGCCAGAGGAATCTGACAAAATGGTTTAGAACCATATGCTTAAAGGCAAAAAAATACTTCTGGGAATTACCGGAAGCATAGCGGCCTACAAAGCTACCCTTCTTGTACGAGAATTAATTAAAGCTGAAGCCGAAGTCAAGGTAATATTGACTCCGGCTTCTTTGGATTTTGTTACTCCAGTTACCCTTTCAACTTTGAGTAGAAATCCAGCAATTACCGATTTCTATATTGAAAAATCTGCTGGCGAATGGGTCAACCATGTTGAGCTCGGGCTGTGGGCCGATTTAATGCTAATTGCACCAGCTTCCGCCAATACGTTGGCGAAAATGAACCAGGGAATTTCCGATAATATTTTACTCACTACGTTTCTTTCCGCACGCTGCCCTGTTTGGGTTGCACCTGCAATGGATTTGGATATGTACACAAATGCCTCTACCGCGGAAAATTTTGTAGCTCTTGAAACAAAAGGTATTCGGATTTTAGATTCTGCAGAAGGGGAGCTTGCCTCAGGATTGGTTGGTAAAGGAAGAATGCAAGAGCCTGAGCAACTGTTTAGCGTGGTACAAGAATTCTTTGAACCAAATTCAATATTGAAAGATAAAAATGTACTTATAACAGCAGGTCCGACTCAAGAAAATATAGATCCAGTCAGATACATTGGTAATAGATCTACAGGTAAAATGGGTGTTGCGCTAGCAAATGCATTTGTAGAATATGGTGCTGAGGTGCAATTGGTTCTTGGGCCTTCTTCAATAGAAGTTGATCGAACTCAAATTGAAGTTTTCGATGTTAAAACGGCAATAGAGATGCTCGAAAAGACCAAGGAGTTTTTTAGTAGTTCCGATATTACTATTTTCTCCGCAGCCGTTGCGGATTATCGACCCAAAATGGTGGCTGACCAAAAAATCAAAAAGTCGGATTCGGAAATGAATATTACGCTAACCAAAAACCCAGATATTGCTTCTGAAATGGGGCGCTTGAAGTCAAGTAAACAAATTAATATCGGTTTTGCATTGGAAACTGATAATGAATTGGAAAACGCAAAAAAGAAATTAATCGCTAAAAACTTCGATGCCATTGTTTTGAATTCTTTACAAGATGCTGGCGCAGGTTTTGGTCACGACACAAACAAAGTTTCTATTGTTTCTAAAAACAATATTGTTGAGTCAACCGAGTTAATGTCGAAGCAAAATGTTGCAAAAAAGATTGTAAATTTCACCGAGGATTTAGTCAATGAAAAAATTTCTTCTACTCTTTAGTATTTGTTTCATCACTGCGCTCTCTGTTGCTCAGGAAGTAAAGTGTGAGGTTTCAATAAACTTCAATCGATTGGATGGAGTTGATGTGACCATGTTTGACGATATGAAGCAAGCGATTTATGAATTTGTGAATAATCGAAAATGGACAGGCGACGTATTCAAAGAAAATGAGAAGATTGAATGCAGTATGCTGATAGAATTGACTTCAGTTCAAAGCAATACCTCTTTCAAAGGCAATATTCAAATTCAAAGTAGAAGGCCTGTTTACGGCACCTCCTACAATTCAACTGTATTTAGCTTTAAGGACGAAAGTTTTGATTTTGAATACGACCGTTTTGCCAATTTAGAATATTCAGAATCTACATTTTTAAATAACCTCACGTCCACCTTGGCATTCTATACTTACATGGTTATCGGCTACGATTACGACACATATAAACTGGAAGGTGGAACCAAATATTTTCAAAAAGCACAACAAATTGCTGGTGCGGCTCAGTCAAGTGGATCACCGGGTTGGACAAGTAGTGAACTTCGAAACCGGTATTGGTTGGTAGAGAATCATCTTACACCACGATTCAGAAATTTACGGATATGCATGTATGAATATCATCGAAAGGGTTTTGACCAGATGTCAACCGATGCTAAAACTGGACGTGATGCGGTTACAGCAGCATTGAATAAGCTTGAAGTGGTTCACCGAAATTTCCCGAATTCATTTAATATTCGAGTATTTTTTGATTCTAAGAATAAAGAAATCATCAAATTGTACCAGGAAGTGCCACGAGAAGAAAAGGAGAAAATTCTTCGCTTATTAAATACAATTGACCCAGCCAATACAATCAACTATCAAAAGATTTTATAGCAGATGTTACAACGTTTGCACATTTCCAATTTTACGCTTATTGATAAAATCGACATTGATTTGTTCAATGGATTTACGTGTATTACAGGTCAAACCGGTGCAGGGAAGTCTATTCTTTTAGGTGGATTATCACTTGTATTGGGCAAAAGGGCGGAAGCGGATTTGCTTTACGACAATACAAAAAAGTGTGTAATTGAAGCCGAATTCGAGTCTAAGTCAAAGGCTGTTGAGTCTTTTCTCAAGGAAAATGACTTTGATTATTCTACTTCCATACTACTGCGTAGAGAATTACAGCCTAGTGGTAAAACTAGATCGTTTATTAATGATACTCCTTCAACGCTCAAGCAATTGAGTGCTTTAGGTGAATTGCTTATTGATATTCACGCCCAACATGAGAATTTAAAATTGGGTGAAATGTCCTATCGGTTGTTTGTGTTGGATGCTTTTGGAGGACACCTAGATACCACCAAAAAATACAAAGCCCAGTTTCAAAAGGTGCAAGTACTGAGAAAAGAGTTAGCGGAATTAGAGCAAGAAATTCAATCCAAGAAAAACGAGCAAGACTACCTTCAATTCTTGTTTAATGAATTGGAAGAAGTAAATGTGCAATCCAATGAATTAGTAACTTCGGAAGAAAAGTTACAGAAATTGGAGCACGCCGAGGAAATCAAAGCTACCTTAGGTTCCGTTTCACAATTGCTTTCCAATGATTCGAATGGGCTTTCAGAGCTGGCTCATTCTGCAGAACGGAGCATTCAGGCGGTTTCAAATTATGGAGAAACTTACAAGATTATTTCGGATAGAATTAGCAGTTTAAATATCGAAATTCAAGATTTGGTAAATGAAGTTAATAACTTAGAATCAGATGTTTATGTGGATGGTGGCGAGCTGGAGGTGATTCAGGAACGTGTAAATTCAATAAATCAATTGTTGAATAAACATCAAGTTCAGACCGATGAAGAGTTATTGGACATAAAAACCGATTTGGAAAAAAAATTGGGACAAATAACCGGAGGAGATGCGCAGATTGAAGAATTGAAAAAGCGATTAGAAAAAGAAGAGAGTGCGATGATTAAAGAAGCGGAGCAGCTTTCGAAGCTTCGTTCAGCATGCAGTAAAAAATTCGAAACAGAATTGGTAGCTATTCTGCGTCAACTTGGAATGCCGGAAGCAAAGTTTTTTGTGCAATTTGAGCAAAAAGAAAATTGCGAGACAAATGGGCTAGAGACAGCTAATTTTATGTTTACTAGTAATAAAGGAGTGGATGCAAAAAAGGTTGAAAGCGCTGCAAGTGGTGGAGAACTCTCGAGAATTCTGTTGGCAATAAAGTCCATAGTATCTTCCAAAACCAAATTACCAACAATTGTATTCGATGAAATAGATACTGGGGTTTCGGGTGAAGTTGCCAATAAGATGGGCGATTTGATGAAAGTAATTTCTAAAAACCTTCAAGTATTAGCTATTACGCATTTACCTCAAATTGCGGCAAAGGGAAATCAGCATTGGTCGGTTTATAAAGACCACGAATCCGATAAAACACAAACAAATATTGAATTACTGGAAGGCGATAGCCGAGTCATAGAGCTAGCTAAAATGCTTAGTGGCGATAAATTAAGCTCGATAGCTAAAGAAAATGCTCGAATTCTGTTGAATAACTAATGGATTTCTAATTTTGGGCTTCAAATAATCCTACAATTATGGCAAATAATATTTTAGAAGGAAAACGAGGAATAATTTTCGGGGCGTTAGATGAAAACTCTATAGCCTGGAAAGTAGCTGAAAGAGCGGCGGCAGAAGGAGCTCAATTTACATTGACAAATGCACCTATTGCAATGCGAATGGGTAAAATCAATGATTTGGCTGCTAAGTGTAATGCTGAAATTATTCCCGCAGATGCAACGAGTTTAGAAGATTTGGAAAACCTTGTTCAAGGTTCAATGGATAAATTAGGTGGGAAGCTTGACTTCGTTTTACATTCCATAGGAATGTCTCCAAACGTCAGAAAAAGCAAGCCTTATACCAATTTGAATTACGACTTTTTCCAAAAAACAGTTGACGTTTCAGCGCTTTCGTTTCACAAAGTGATGCAAACCGCAATGAAGCTTGACGCTATGAACGAGTGGAGCTCGATTCTCGGATTGACCTACATTGCTGCGCAAAGAACGTTTCCGGATTATAGCGATATGGCCGAAGCTAAATCTATGTTAGAGTCAATTGCTAGAAGTTTTGGCTACCATTACGGTACTGCAAAAAATGTAAGAGTAAATACAATTAGCCAGTCGCCTACAAGAACCACTGCAGGTTCTGGTGTTAAAGGATTCGATGATTTTATTGATTTTGCAGATAAAATGAGCCCACTTGGAAATGCAAGTGCTGAAGATTGCGCCAATTATTGTATTGCCATGTTCTCAGACCTTACCAGAATGGTAACCATGCAGAATTTAATGCACGATGGAGGGTTTTCTAGTACAGGAATTACAGCCAAAATGCTTGGTAAAGACTAATTGTAAATAATTTATTTAATGAAAGCCTTTCCACTTCTGGAGAGGTTTTCGTGTTTTAAGAAGTAACTCAATGCCTTACAATTCGATTCAAATTTCCATTAAATACCTTCGGTATTTAAAGCAATCGAAAACGCGGTATCGTGTGCATTCTCCTTTTGTTTTTAGCCTCATTGAAAATGTGCTTCGAAGGCAACCGCCCTTTTATGCGTTCAAGAAAATTGAACAATGGCGGGATAAGTTATTTGAGGATAAAACCGAATTGAATGTGAAGGAATTTGGCGCTGGTTCCAGGGTATCAAAGTCTAAGTTGGTACGAGATATAGCGGAAACCGCAGTTTCTTCCCAAAATCAATCGGAGTGGTTATTTGGATTGGCAAATTATTTCAAGGCTAAAACTATAGTTGAGTTAGGTACTAGTGTAGGTGTTTCTACTGCTTATTTAGCAGCGGCAAGTAAAACTTCGTGGGTCTATACATTCGAGGGAAATGAGGAACTAATTGAAATAGCGACAGAAGGTTGGCAAAAGCTGAAAATCAGAAATGTAGAAGCCGTTGTGGGTGACATTGACATTCAGCTTCCTAAATTTCTTGGAGCATTAAAAACAAAAATTGATTTGGTCTATTTAGATGCTAATCATACTTATGAAGCAACGATTAATTATTTCAATCAATTAAAACCATTTTTGGATTCTGACTCAATGGTTATTGTTGACGATATTCACTGGAGTGAAGGAATGGAAAAGGCTTGGTTCGAATTAAAAAACGATGAACAGGTTTCAATAAGTATTGATTTGTTTTACAAAGGATTGTTGTTCTTCCGTTCCGATATAGAGGAAGAACACTTTGTGCTTCGGATTTAAATTATAAAAACTAACTCTAGCGTAGGATATTTACCGTTGAGGTATTTGAAATAGGTTCGCCGTATTTATTAATGTATTTGTAGGTAATAACGTATTGACCGTCTTCTAATTTGTTTCCAGCAGCATCAGTTCCATTCCAAACTAAATCTGAAGTATTCTCACTTTCGAAAATCACTTGACCCCATCTATTGTAAATGGTTACGTCCAAGTTATTAATGTCACCCGTATAAATTCTGAACTCATCATTTTTACCATCTCCGTTTGGTGTAAAAGAATTCGGGAAAACAACATCTCGTTTGTTAGCTGTTGTGGCCTCTTCTTCGGATACTACAATAATACTAGGATACGTCATTTCATCTTTACATCCGTATTCATTAAACGCATGCAATTCAACTTCATAAGTTCCTTCAGCTTGAAAACGAACTTCCGCATTTTCTTCTTTTGAAAATAAATGTCCGTCCTGATACCATTCGTAGCGAATTCCATTTTTACTATGATTAAATAATTCTAAGTTTTCGCTGATTTGGAGCTCCGTAGCAGATGGGATAAAATCTGCACGAACCGTGTGCGTTTTTATTTCAATAGTAGTTTTATCAATACCACACTCGTTTGTATTCCTCAATTCATAAGTCCCGGCTTCTTTAACAATAATGCTTCTTGCGGTTGAGCCATTAGACCAGAAAGGATTTACCGCGCTAAATGAACGTAATTCAATTTGGTCACCAATGCAAAGGTCCGTATTTCTATTGGCCATTATTCGGCTTAATGGGTCTGTTTTACTTCCTATATAATGGCTGCCTTTCAATAAAATACAGCCGTCGTTAGCGGTAACTTTATAAATGCCAGGTTTGGTTACCTCCACTTGATGTTTGTTTTCTCCTGTTGACCAAACGGGGTTAGATACGTTGGGGGCAACTTCTAACGAGGCTGAAGAACCTAAACAAACGAACTCTGGGCCATAAACAGTTAGAGGCTTTTCTTTGACTTTTATAGTAAGGTAAGCGGTGTCTGGGTTATTGAAGTTAGAATGGCCTCGGCGCACAACAAACAATTCCGTTGTTTCTGTTGGCGTGTAATTGGTGATTTTCTGAAAAGGTGATTCTACTTTGTTCTCTGGGTACCAATAATATTCGTAGCCATTTTGTGGTCCAGAGGCTTCCAATTGAATTTTTTGTCCAACACAAACCACGGAAGAAGGGCCTAGTATTCTAAACCGGTCATTCTTCTCGGTCGCATGCGTCGAAATTGAAATACAAAAAACTAAAATCCCGGTTAATACTCTTCTTAAATTTTCCACAACAATCTATTTTTCAGCCCAGTAAATATAAATAAAATGAAAAGAATGAATGTTGGTTTGGTGAATTCAAAAAGACTGTTATAAAACCCATTTGACCTAATCATTGAATGAACACATTGAATTACATTTGGCCTTCCAATTTTCAAAGACAAAAGATGAACATTCACGAATTTCAAGGAAAGTCAATTTTGAACAGTTACGGAGTAGCTATTCAAAGAGGAGTAGTTGCAAAAACAGCTGATGAAGCTGTAGCAGCTGCAAAACAATTATCAGAAGAAACTGGTACAAGTTGGTGGGTTGTAAAAGCTCAAATACATGCTGGTGGTCGTGGTAAAGGCGGTGGTGTAAAGCTTGCAAAGTCCTTAGACGATGTTAAGGCAATATCAGAGCAAATATTAGGAATGACATTGGTTACTCACCAAACTGGCCCTGAAGGTAAGTTGGTAAACCAAGTATTAATTGCAGAGGATGTTTACTATCCTGGTGATTCCGAAACGGCAGAGTTTTATATGTCAGTTCTTTTGAATCGTGAATCGGGTAGAAATACCATCATGTATTCACCTGATGGTGGCGTTGATATTGAGACGGTAGCTGAAGAAACTCCAGACAGAATTTTCAAAGAGGAAGTTGACCCAAGAGTTGGTCTTCAAGGCTTTCAAACAAGAAGAATTGCGTTTAACTTAGGTTTGAGTGGTAAAGCATTTAAAGAAATGACCAAGTTCGTTGCGAAATTGTACGCGGCTTATGTGGGTTCAGATTCTGCAATGTTTGAAATCAATCCAGTATTAAAGACTTCAGACGATAAAATTATTGCTGTTGATGCTAAAGTAAACATTGAAGACAACGCACTTTATCGTCACCCAGATTATGCTGCAATGCGTGACTTGAACGAAGAAGACCCAACCGAAGTTGAGGCAATGGAAGCTGGTTTGAGTTTCGTAAAGCTTGATGGAAACGTTGGATGTATGGTTAACGGTGCTGGGCTTGCAATGGCTACTATGGACATCATTAAGTTGTCTGGTGGTAATCCTGCAAATTTCTTAGATGTTGGTGGTACTGCTGATGCTGAAAGAGTTGAGAAAGCGTTCAAAATGATTTTAAAAGACCCGAATGTAAAAGCTATCCTAGTAAACATTTTTGGTGGAATCGTTCGTTGCGATAGAGTTGCTCAAGGTGTTGTTGATGCGTACAAAAACATGGGTAACATCGAAGTGCCAATTATTGTAAGGTTACAAGGAACAAACGCAGAAGAAGCAAAACAAATTATTGACGAGTCAGGCCTTAAAGTAGAATCTGCAATTGTGTTGCAAGAAGCTGCTGATAAAGTAAAAGAAGTGTTGGCTTAAAATACAATTCGACTCTATAAAAATGCCTCAATTTTAATTGGGGTATTTTTTTGAGTAATAACATTATTTAGAATGATTCTAAATTAGAGTTATACCATTCTTGTTCTTGGGTTTAACTATTTGAATTCGTGACTTTTAAATTGTTCTCGATTATAAAAGTTGTTCCGTATTGACGACTTCAATTAACCTTCATTAAGTTTCAAATGTTCTATTGAAATTATGCATTAAATTTGCGCGAAATTTCGGTCTGTATTAAACAAATCATAGATGGCAAAAAACATCAAGATTAGCAGAGGTGTTGATATTAAATTGGTAGGAAAAGCTGAGCAAAAGCTTGACGCTATTGATTCGGCAACTATTGCAATAAAACCTACTGACTTCCATGGATTAATTCCAAAGCTAGAAGTCAAACAAGGGGATGAAGTTAAAGCAGGTTCTCCACTTTTTTACGATAAGAACAATAATAATATCAAGTTTGTTTCTCCAGTTTCTGGCGAAGTAGCTGAGGTTGTTCGTGGTGCAAAAAGAAGAATCTTAGAAGTTCGTGTCTTAGCGGATAAAGAAACGAAATTTGAAACGTACGATGTTTCAGGTGTTGCTTCGTTAGACGGAAGGGGTATGGCTGAATTGCTTCAGAAATCGGGTCAATGGTCGTTCATTAAACAGCGCCCTTTTGATGTAGTTGCTAACCCGAATAATAAGCCGAAATCGATTTTTGTTTCTGCATTTGACTCCTCACCACTGGCACCAGATTACAATTACATTCTTAAAGAAAAGGGTGCAGAATTACAAGCTGGAATTGACGCATTAGCAAAACTCACGGATGGCGCTGTAAATGTTGTTACCAGAGGAGATAAAGGAGTATTTGGAAATCTAAAAAACTGTACAATTCATTCAATTGCTGGGCCTCATCCAGTAGGTAATGTTGGAGTACAAATTCATCATATTGATACTTTAAATAAAGGTGAAACTATTTGGTCGGTAAATCCACAAGATTTAGCTGCTATTGGTTCATTCCTGAAAACAGGAAAAGTTCAATCTAAAAGAGTTGTTGCACTTACAGGCGCAGAAGTTAAGTCTCCTCAATACTTTGAAGTTACTCTTGGTGCTTCTACCGAAAAATTGGTTCTAGGTAAAGTGAATGAAGGCGCTAGGATAATTTCTGGTAATGTACTTACTGGTGATAAACTGGAAAACAGCGGTTACCTAGGCTATTATCATCACCAAGTAACTGCTATTAGAGAAGACCACGAACCTGCATTTATGGGTTGGTTGGCTCCAGGACTTGATAATCTTTCTCTATCAAGAACATTCTTTTCTTGGTTGATGCCAAATAAAAAGTACAATTTGGGAACTGCAATTCACGGAGAAGAACGTGCATTTGTAATGACTGGAGAGTATGAGCAGGTTTTTCCATTTGATATTTATCCGGTTCAATTACTAAAATCAATTTTGGTTAACGATATTGAACAAATGGAAAATCTTGGAATATATGAGGTTGCACCAGAAGACTTTGCGTTGTGCGAGTTTGGTTGTACCTCAAAAATCAACTCCCAAGAAATAGTGAGAAACGGTCTCGATTTAATTCAAAAAGAACTTAGTTAATTACGATTACTGATATGAAATTTATAAAAAACATATTTGACAGTGTTCGACCTAACTTTGAGAAAGGTGGAAAGCTAGAGAAGTACTGGCCAGTTCTCGATGGCTTTGAAACATTAATGTTTGTTCCTGGACATGCAACAAGCAAGGGTTCTCACATACGAGATGGAATTGACCTTAAGCGTACGATGGTTACGGTAATTTTAGCGCTGTTGCCTTGTCTTTTGTTTGGCATGTACAATACTGGATACCAACACTTTGTGGCCGTTGGCCAAGAAGCAACCTTTATGGAAATGTTTCTTTACGGAGCTTTAAAAGTGCTTCCGATTGTTATTGTTTCTTATGGGGTTGGATTAGGAATTGAATTTTTGTTCTGTATTAAAAACGGACACTCAATTCAGGAAGGATTTCTTGTTTCAGGAATGCTTATTCCTCTAATCATGCCAGTTGAAGTTCCATTATGGATGGTGGCAGTGGCTACTGCGTTTGCGGTTGTTTTTGGTAAAGAGGTTTTTGGAGGAACAGGAATGAATATTCTCAATCCTGCACTAACAGCTAGAGCATTTTTGTTCTTTGCATATCCAACAAAAATGTCAGGTAATTCAGTATGGGTTTCCACAGACGGAATACAGACCGTTGATGGTTTTACTGGTGCAACTGCACTTGGTAATGCTGTTGAACAGGGTATGGCAGGGATACCACCATACATGGACGCAATTATTGGTACAATTCCGGGTTCAATCGGAGAAACTTCAGTTTTGGCGTGTATTCTAGGAGCAATCTTACTTATCTACTCTGGAATTGGTTCTTGGAGAGTAATGCTTTCAATGTTAATAGGAGGTTATGTAATGGGAATGTTGTTCAACGCATGGGGAGCAAATTCATACATGGAAATACCTGCACATCATCAGTTGATGTTAGGTGGATTTTTCTTCGGTATGGTGTTCATGGCAACGGATCCGGTAAGTGCATCTCAGACCAATACTGGAAAATGGATTTATGGTTTTTTCTGTGGTCTATTAGGTATCATGATTCGAGTGTTCAACCCAGCATATCCGGAAGGAATAATGATGGCAATCTTGTTTATGAACGTTATGGCTCCGATGATTGATCATTACGTTATTCAAGGAAATATTAATAAGCGCTTGAAGCGTGTTAAGGCAGTAGCATAAAGAAAGTGTTATGGGATTAGATAAAAATAGTAGCGGATATACATTTGGTTTTGCCATTGTTATGGTAGTTGTAGTGGGTGCTTTACTTGCAATTGCAGCTATGGGCTTAAAGCCGTTTCAAGATAAGAACATTGAACTTGAAAAAAAGCAAAATATTCTTTCTTCAATTAAAATTGAAACAAGCAGAGACCAAGCAGCTGAGCTGTTCGACCAGTATGTTGTAGAGCAAGTTGTTATCAACAGTAAAGGTGAATCTGTAGAAGGTCAATCTGCCTTTGATGTTGACGTTAAAAAACAGTACAAAGAACTGAAGGCAAAAGCAAAAACAGCGGAGGATATGTTGTATCCATTGTTCGTTTGTGAAAAGGAAGGCGAAAAAATTTATGTGGTTCCGATGGTTGGAACTGGTCTTTGGGGCCCAGTTTGGGGCTTCGTTTCTTTAGAATCTGATCTGAATACAATCTTCGGTGCCAATTTCGACCACAAGACCGAAACACCTGGTCTAGGTGCGGAAATAAAAGAAACTTCTTTTGAAGGACAGTTTCAGGAAGACAAAATTTACAAAGACGGCGAGGTTGCAATTGAAGTCTTTAAAAGTGGTGGAGGTGATGCCACCGATTATGGTGTAGATGGTATTACCGGAGGTACAATTACTTCAAAAGGTGTTGAAGAAATGATTATTAGAACCTTTGGTGTTTATCAACCTTATTTTCAAAAAGTAAATTCTTAAGTTATGGCTGAAGCAGTTGCAGTTGAAGAAAAAGAGCCGTTGTTCTCTAAAAAGAACAGACAACTTTTAAAAGATCCATTAGACGATCATAACCCGATTACCATTCAAGTACTTGGAATTTGTTCGGCGTTAGCGATTACTACCCAAGTAAAAAATGCAGTAGTTATGACCATTTCGGTGATGTTCGTAATGATGGCAGGTAACGTTATCGTCTCTTTAATGAGAAATGGCATTCCTGATCGAATTAGAATTATTGTTCAGTTGGTAATTGTTGCAGCCTTGGTAATTTTAGTTGACCAAGTCCTTAAAGCTTTTGTTTATGATGTGAGTAAGCAATTATCTGTATTTGTTGGTCTTATTATTACCAACTGTATAATAATGGGTCGTCTTGAAGCATTTGCATTAGCGAACAAGCCTTGGCCATCATTATTAGATGGTTTCGGAAACGCAATCGGTTACGGTTGGGTATTAGTTGCCGTTGCCGTGGTTAGAGAAATTTTTGGAGCAGGAAAATTATTTGGAATTCAAATTATTCCAGATGCATTTTATGACATTGGATATATGAATAACAACATGGTTATTTTGCCCCCAATGGCGTTGATTATTGTAGGAATCATTATTTGGATTCAGCGTTCTAAGAACACTGCATTAATAGAATCGCACTAATTTCATTTAAGGAAAAAAATCATGACTGAATTAGTAAACATATTTGTAAAAGGCATATTCATAGACAATATGATATTTGCCTACTTCCTAGGTATGTGTTCATACTTGGCGGTATCAAAAACGGTAAAAACCGGAGTTGGTCTTGGAGCTGCCGTGATTTTCGTATTGGGAATTACGGTACCCATTAACTACTTGTTAGAAAATTATGTGTTGAAAGAGGGAGCACTTTCTTGGTTAGGAAGTGAGTTTGCAACTGTAGATTTAAGTTTTCTTTCTTTTATCATGTTCATTGCAGTAATTGCTTCCATGGTGCAATTGGTTGAAATGATTGTAGAAAAATTTGCTCCTGCGCTTTACGGTGCTTTGGGTATTTTCTTGCCATTAATTGCTGTGAACTGTTCAATATTGGGTGGTGCATTGTTTATGCAAGAAAGACAATACGCGACTATTGCTGAGGCCACTTCATTTGGTTTAGGCTCTGGAGTTGGCTGGTTTTTGGCAATTGTTGCCATTGCAGCGATTAGAGAAAAAATTAAATATTCTCATGTTCCAGCTCCGCTGAGAGGTTTGGGAATTACATTTATTATTACTGGACTTATGGGAATTGCATTCATGAGTTTCATGGGAATCGAATTATAATTAAACGATAAAATTTACACAATGGGAATCACGCTTACAGCAGCCATAGTTGTTTTCTTAATAGTTACTCTTCTATTGGTGTCGTTGCTTTTGTTCGCAAAAGCTAAGTTATCTTCATCTGGTCCAGTTATGATTAAGATAAATGGAGAAAAAGAAATAGAGGTTGAGGGTGGAAGTTCGTTACTTTCTACTCTCGGTAACGCTGGTATATTTTTACCCTCTGCTTGTGGCGGAGGTGGAACGTGTATTCAGTGTACTTGTCAAGTTCATGAAGGAGGTGGTTCAATTCTACCAACTGAAGAACCACATTTTTCAAGAAAAGAAATTTCCGAAGATTATCGACTTGGTTGCCAAGTAAAGGTGAAAGAGAACATGGAAATTTCAATTCCAGAAGAAATTTTTGGAATTAAGAAATGGGAAGCGACCGTGGTGTCTAACTACAATGTTGCTTCATTCATCAAAGAGTTTATTGTTGAATTACCTGAGGATATGGACTACAAAGCAGGTGGTTATATTCAGATTGAAATTCCAAAAACGGTAACCAACTTTAAGGAAATGGACATTACTGCTCATCCGCAAGAACATCCAGGAGAGCCAGATAAGTTCAAATTAGAATGGGATAAATTCAATTTATGGCCACTTACCATGAAAAATGATGAGCTGGTTGAACGTGCATATTCTATGGCTTCCTATCCTGCAGAAGGAAGAAGAATCATGTTGAATGTGCGTATTGCTACACCACCTTGGGATAGAGATAAAAACGATTGGATGGATGTAAATCCTGGGGTTGCTTCTTCTTATATTTTCAATTGTAAAGAAGGTGATAAAGTAACTGTTTCAGGTCCTTACGGAGAGTTCTTTATTAAAGATAACGATTCTGAAATGTTGTACATAGGCGGTGGTGCTGGAATGGCGCCGATGCGTTCTCATTTGTATGAACTATTTAGAACCATTAAAACGGGAAGAAAAGTAAGCTATTGGTATGGCGGGCGGTCTAAAAGAGAATTATTCTACTTAGATCATTTTTACGCGTTGGAAAAAGATTTTCCAAACTTCAAGTTTCATTTAGTATTGTCAGAACCATTAGAAGAAGATAATTGGAAAGTGAAGAAGGACATGGAAGATGAAGGTGATGGATTCGTCGGCTTTGTTCACCAATCTGTGATAGATAACTACCTTTCAAAACATGATGCTCCAGAGGATATTGAATTTTATTTTTGTGGACCACCAATGATGAATCAGGCAGTTCTTAAAATGTGCGATGACTGGGGAGTTCCTCCAGAGAATGTGGCCTTTGATGATTTTGGAGGATAAAATTTTTAAAAACCCTTTCCATTTTGGAGAGGGTTTTTTGTTTCTGAGTATTTTCGGAAACACAATTATAGTTTCTGTATGTGTATAAAAAGAATAGTCCACTTTAGTATTACTCTGGGTTTAGCGTTTTTGGTTGTTAGTTGCCAGTACGAAGCCCCTTTATTAGCGAAGAAAACTAATCTGAGAAAGACGATTAAAGGAGAGGCACAAGGCACTACCTATTCAATAGTCTATTATTCGGATAGTATTGAGTTGGTCAAAGCAGAAATAGATTCCATTTTACTTGAAATTGATTTTTCGATGTCAACCTGGAATTCGGAAAGTATTATTTCCAAATTCAACAATGGACAAGATTCTGTATTACTGGATAGGCACTTTATTCGGAATTTAGAAATGTCGCACATTTATTCTAGGTCAACTGAAGGTGCTTTTAATCCAACTGTAAAACCTTTGCTCGACTATTATGGCTTAGGAGCAAACAATTCGAATAATATAGAAATTGATTCTTCAGAGGTTTCTCGAATTTTGAAGTGTGCTAAAATGGATTCAATAAACGTATTGTTAGGAGAAAGAACCTTGGATTTGAATGGTCTGTTACTAAGTTCAGATAAAGGTTCAGCTATTAAATTATTACAGAACGCTTGTAAACAGCAATTGGATTTTAATGCAATCGCTCAAGGGTATTCGGTTGATGTGCTGAGCCAATTTTGTCAGTATCGAGGATTAAAATCTTTTCTTATTGAGCTAGGAGGAGAAATGTACGCTAAAGGCAAACGCCCAGCAGGAGAAAACTGGTTGATTGGAATTGACAAGCCAACTGAGGATGTTGGGAAAAGGACTTTACAGGCAAAATTGAGGGTAGAGGATAAAGCAATTGCTACATCAGGTAACTATAGGAAGTTTACTGACATAGATGGGGTAAAGTTTCATCACACCATAAACCCCAAAACAGGTTACCCTGCAAAAAATAGTTTGCTAAGTGCTACTGTTATTTCCGATGACTGTGCAACTGCAGATGCATTTGCAACAGCATTTATGGTTATGGGGTTTGAACAGAGCGTTGGGTTCTTGAGTACTGAGGATGGAAAAACATTAGATGCTTTTCTTATTTATTCCGAAAAAGGGGAGTATAAATTCTTCACAACAAAAGGAGTAGAAGATAGATTAGAGATTGACTTACAGTAGGTTTAATCCTCCTTCTGGCATTGTTCATCAGGCAGCGCCCCGCAAAAACTGCAAGGCTGACCCTCTTCGTTTAATACAGGATTGTTGGAAGCACATGTGCCAGCGAATTTCCCATCTTTCTTTGCCCAAATCTTAATTGCAATTCCGGCAATTCCGAGCCCAAGTAAACCAATAGATAGAAGAATAACTTTCATTGTACAAATGTACAATTTGCTTACTTTTTAGATTGCATTACCTGTTAATATTAAAACGATTTAAGACTAAAAAAAAAGACTTTTTGTTTTGTGATTGAAAAAGTAAGGTTAATTTTGCACTCGCTTTTAAAGAAAGCAACGCTTTGAAATAATTTAAACTACAGGCAATGCCTAGAGTTAAATAACAAAATGGCCCATTCGTCTAGTGGTTAGGACGCCAGGTTTTCATCCTGGTAACAGGAGTTCGATTCTCCTATGGGCTACAATTTTTTAAATAAAAGATAGTATGGCAAATCACAAGTCAGCATTAAAAAGAATTAGACAAATTAAAGTACGTAGAGAACGTAACCGTTACGTCTTTAAAACTACACGTAACGCTATTCGTGATTTAAGAGAAGAGACTGATAAAAAAGCAGCCTCTGCAAGTCTTCCTAAAGTATTTTCAATGATTGACAAATTGGCTAAAAACAATATTATTCATTCGAATAAAGCAGCTAACTTGAAGTCTAAACTTTCAAAGAAAGTTTCAGCTTTATAGTAACAGAAAAAATATTCAAATTTAAAAAGCCCTTTTTAAAGGGCTTTTTTTTGTGCCAAATTTCCGTCAACTTAATTAAGATACAATTGTATATAACCTTTGAAAATATATGTTCGTGTTACGTTCATAGATTTATCTTTGGGTAAACAAAAAAAAATCGAGATGAAAAAAGTACTAATGATTTTTATGTCAGCTGCAATGTTTATTGCTTGCGCTGAAGGGGAAAAAAAGACCGAAGCTACTGAAGAAGTAACTGAAGCGACAGAAGAAGTTGTCGATGAAGCTGAGGATATGTTGCAAGAAGTAGCGGACGAAACGTCTGATGCTGGCGAGGAGATGGAAGAAGCGGCAGAAGAAGCTGGTGAAGCTATGGAAGAAGCAGTAGAAGAGGTGAAAGAAGAAGCTGAAGAAATGATGGAAGAGAAAAAGTAGATTTACTCTTTCAAAAAAATATGAGCCCTTTCACTTTTGTGAAAGGGCTTTTTTGTTTAATTTACCCACATGAACAATCAAAAAAGTGCCATCAAGTATTGGGCAGAAGACGATAGACCACGAGAGAAGTTTGTGCAAAAGGGGAGAGCTTCTTTGAGCGATGCGGAATTAATTGCGATTATTTTAGGAAGCGGAAATCGAGAAGAAAGCGCTGTAGAATTAGCTCAACGAATTTTAACCAATGCGAAGAATAATTTAGTTCAGCTTGGAAAGTATAGCCTAACAGATTTGCAACAGTTTAAGGGAGTTGGAGAAGCAAAAGCCATTGGTATTTCTGCGGCTCTTGAAATTGGACGACGGAGACGAGAACAGGAGCATTTAGACAAAAAGAAAATAACCGGTAGCCATGATGTTTTTGAATTATTGCACGGTCAATTGAGCGATTTAAACACGGAAGAGTTTTGGATTGTCGCCTTAAATCGTGCTAATAAAGTACTAAATAAGATAAAAATTAGTTCTGGTGGCATTAGTGGAACTGTGGCAGATACGAGAATTATATTTAAGGAAGCTATAGACCATTTAGCAAGTGCAGTAATTTTAGTACACAATCATCCATCGGGAAATTTGAAACCAAGTCAAGCAGATATTTCTTTAACTAAGAAACTATCTGAAGCGGGAAAGGTTATGGATATTCCAATTTTAGATCATCTAATAGTGGCTGAAAATTCGTACTTCAGTTTTGCAGACGAAGGCTTACTTTAGCTAATATGAATAACGAAATTTTAGTTTACGCACAGCAATTGACCCCAAGAGTAAAGTACGCTGTAGAAGTACTTTTGCGTGATTTGCTTTCGCTTCAAGTTTCGTTTACATCCGATAAAGAATCATTTATTGAATTTCACGGGTCAAAAATATCTTACAGCTATCAGCCTGTTTGCGAAGCATTGAATTTCGTGCCACATGGTTTGTTGTTTGAAAGAGGAATTGAGCAATTTGATGTGCATGTTTTTGAAACGGATTTGGGCAAGGGGATGTTTAAAGTAAACGAATCTCCGTTTGAGTTTGACGTTTTTTCGGCAACATTTTATTTAGTGACCCGATACGAAGAATATTTGCCCCATGTAAAAGATAAACATGGTCGATTTTCTGCAAAGCACAGCATAGCCTATAAAAATGACTTTCTGATACAGCCAATAGTCAACCAGTGGGCGCAAGTTCTTCAAAAGATTCTGGAACAAAATATTCCTTCACTCAATCTATCTCCATCTCCCAAAAAGTTTTCTGTTAATCCAACCATTGATGTTGATAGTGCATTTGCCTTCAAACACAAAGGCCTTGTCCGCACCATTGCTGGTTGCGCCAAGGATGTTTTTTCAGGAGAATTTAATGCTCTCAAGCATAGGGTAAGTGCAATTTTGGGTAAAGTATCTGATCCGTTTGATGTTTTCGATCAATTGATTAAGTACCAAAACCAATACGGTTGGAGATTTACCTATTTTTTCTTGGTAGGTGATTATGATAAGAACGATAAAAATATTTCCATTACCTCTAGAAAATTTCAATCGGTTATCAAGCATGTTAATGACTATTCGAGCGTTGGTTTACATCCGAGTTTTGCTTCGAACGAAAATAAAGCCAAGCTAGTTAATGAAGTCAACCGACTATCAGGTGTGCTTCACTACCCCGTAAAAAGTAGCAGACAACACTTTTTAAAACTCCATTTACCAGCAACTTACCGAAACTTATTGGAACTTGGTATTACTGATGATTATTCAATGGGATACCCGGAAGAATCTGGTTTTAGAGCGTCAATTTGTAGTCCGTTTTACTTCTACGATTTAGAACTGGAGGTTGAAACAAATTTATTGGTCCATCCATTTTGTTTTATGGAAGCCACGTATAAGTACTACCATCCTAAAAATCCACAGGAAATGACCAATAAGGCAGTTCAATTTGCAAAAACCGTACAACAGGTAAATGGAGAGTTTTGTTTCGTATGGCACTCAGATTCTATCAGTGGAGAGGAGCCGTGGAAGGGTTGGGAAGGTGCTCTTGAAAAAACATTATTTGCTCTAAATAGATTATGAAAAACTGGAAATTGGTTCAGCGTGCCGCTGTCAATGATCAAAAATGGAACAAGGTTGTTGAACAGTCTAAGGAAGAGCATATCTACGGTTATACATATTATCTTGATGCAGTTGGTGCGCCCTGGCTTGGATGTATTTTAGGTGATTATGAAGCAGTACTTCCTCTGTTTAGAAAGAAAAAAATGGGGTTGAGCTATTTATGTCAAACACACCACGTCCAGCGATCAGCAGTTTATAGCACCATTGAATTACCGAAAACGTATGGTGATGTAGCCAAATGTATTTCAAGCCTTGCTACAGAATTCGATTTCATGTTAGTTAATGATGTGGAGTTGAACCTCGATGTTGTTAAGCGTTCAAATTATGTATTGAACCTTAATAGACCCATCAGTGAAATTCGAAAATCTTACAGCAAAAATTTAGTTCGGAAAATTAATAGCGGTAAAAGGCAAGGTTTTGAGTTGTTAGAGTTTGGAGTAAATGGCTTAAACCAAGCAATTAATATATTTCAAGAAGAAAAGAATTTTGACCTTACCAATGAATGGTACGAGAGCCTAAGAAATGTAGCTACCGAAGAATACGCTCAAACTTACGGATTGAAAATCAAGAACATGGAATTGGCCTATGTTCTTTTAGTTCGAAGCCAATCTAGGATTACCTTACTGTTTACGGCGCAAACGGAAATGGGAAGGAAATTAAATGGAATGTCCTTCTTGATTGATGCCATTCTAGAAAAGTTTGCCAATCAAGATGTTCTTTTTGATTTTGAAGGAAGTGAAAAGGAGGGTTTAGTCAGGTTTTATAAGAGTTATGGTGCTGAAAAAGAAACGTATTTTCACTATCAATCTAATGGAATGATAAAAAGATTAAAATCACTTTTAAAAGGTAAATAATATAGATTGATGCAAATAGCTTTAACTAAATTTGCCGCAAATACTAATAAGAAAGAAAAATGAAATACTTAGCAATTTTATCATCCGTAATCATGTTATTGGCTTGCTCTAGCGAAAATGAGGATGTATCTACGGATATTGTAAAGAATCCAAATACTGCAAGCGAATCTGCAGAGGTTACTGTTTCTGATGAAGAATTAGCAGCAATTAAATTTGAAAATGAATTGTATGATTTCGGTGAAATAACTCAAGGTGAAAAAGTAAAATTCACTTATAAGTTTACCAATGTTGGAGATGCTGAATTGGTTATAAGTTCGGCCAAAGGTTCATGTGGATGTACTGTTCCGGATTGGCCAAGAAAGCCAATCGCTCCAGGAGAGTCAGCTGAAATTAGAGTGGTGTTTAACAGTGAAGGAAAATCAGGGAAACAACATAAAAAAGTTTCTGTTGTGGCAAATACACAGCCTAGTACAACTGTAGTTGCGCTAACTGGAAACATAATTAAACCTGCTTCTACCGAGGCTGAAACAAGAGAAAACTAGATGACTTTTAATATGATATTATTACAAGCTGCAGGTGGTGGAGCAATGAACTTGGTGTTCTTTGGAGCTCTTGCTTTGGTGTTTTATTTTTTCATAATTCGCCCGCAAGCAACTAAGTCTAAAAAGCAAAAGAAGTTTAGAACTTCTCTTGCGAAAGGAGATAAGGTAGTAACTATAGGTGGAATTCATGGTAAGATTAAAGACTTGAATGAAACTACCATCATGCTTGAAACTGATGGTGGCGCTAAAATGCGTGTTGAAAAATCTGCAATTTCAATGGACTTCTCTGCTGGAAATGCGACAGAAGCTGTAGCTGAGATTGAAAAAAATAAGTAATGTGTGGATGAGGTAGATTACCATTCTAATGATAAATCCAAAGTGTTCTTTGGGATTAAACTGGGTAAAAACCTCTCGATATTTCTTGTTTGTCTTTTGCTAACTTCGGTTTTCTGGTTTTTAAATGCATTTACAAAAGACTATTCTACTGAGCTCAATTATCCAATAAAGTATGTAAACCTGCCTGAGCATGAAATCATAGTCAATGATTTGCCACGTTTTCTGGCGGTGGAGGTAAATGGATTTGGATTCAAATTACTATCGTTTTACATTTTTGGAAGTCTAGATTCCGTTGATGTTGATTACTCGACTGGAATTAAAAAGTACCGAAAAGGAGGTTCACTTTCTATTATACCGAGAACACAACTCAAATCTATAGCTTCCTCAGTACTGCCTGCTGACATAAGGATAGAGGGAATAGCTATAGATTCACTTCGAATTTGTACAGATCCTATTTCGGACAAAATAATTCGAATACGGCCTGAGGTGAATTATACTTTAGAGAACTATTATTACTTAAAAGACTCAATTGAAGTGGCTCCTAAAAGTGTGCTACTATCTGGGCCAACTACGCTGTTAGAAAAATTACACGAGTTATCTACTCAAACTATATCGTTAGGTGTTTTAGATAAATCAGTCACTAAGGATGTTGGATTGAACTTGCCTGATAACTTTAGCTGCCTCACCAAAAAGGTTCGCGTATCTCTAAAGGTTGATCGAACAACTGAGAAGGAAATAATTGTCCCAATTGACATTACTTCAACAAAGAACGGGAACACTGTGAAGCTATTCCCGCAGTTTGTAAAAGTGAAGGTTAAAATAGGATTATCTGATTTTGATAAAATTTCAGCAAAAGAATTTAGGTTTGAAGTGAATGTTCAAGAAATAGAATTGACCAAAAAGTACTTAAAAGTAAAACTCGTAAAGCAGGCTCAAGGGACAGAAATAATTAGTTTCAGTCCCCGAAGGGTAGAATACATTCTTAAAAATTAAGATGAAGATAGTTGGCTTAACAGGTGGGATTGGTGCCGGGAAGACTACTGTTTCAAGAATTTTCCGGCTCTTAGGAATGCCAATCTATACCGCCGATGAGCGCTCCAAAGCCATTTTAGATAAAGATCTTTTTGTAAGAAATAAAGTTGTTGAAATTTTCGGAGAAAAAAGCTATATCGGCGACGTGGCTGATAGGAAATTCCTGGCAGAGAAGTGTTTTAGCAATTCAGATTTATTGGCACAGTTAAATGGAATTCTTCACCCCGCTGTGGCTTCGGATTTTGCTTCTTGGAGAGACGAAAATTCAAATGCTAGTTACCTAATCAAAGAGGCGGCAATTCTATTCGAAAGCGGTAGTTACAAAGATTGCGATAACATAATAATGGTTACAGCGCCCGAAGAAGTTCGAATTACTCGTGTGCAAGAAAGAGACGAAGTGAGTGCAGAGGAAGTAAAAGCTCGAATTGCTCACCAGTGGCCAGAAGAAAGAAAGCTAGATCTTGCCGATGTCATTATTGAAAATGTGGAAGACCAATCTTTGATTCAACAGGTCATGAAAATTCATAATTTGTGGTCAAATGAAAATACTTAGCACAAAGCAACGCAAAGACGCAGACCAGTTCACCATTAACAATGAGCCCATATCTTCTATCAAATTAATGGAAAGGGCATCTGGTAAATGTGCAGATTGGATTTTTGAACGTTTTGGAACACACTCAAACTATCATGTTGTGACTGGTACAGGAAACAACGGTGGCGATGGCTTGGCCATTGCACGTTTGCTGAAACAGAGAAAATGTATCGTTAAAGTTTCAGTTCTGTGCGTATCAGAAAAGGGTACACCAGACTTTGAGATGAATCTGAAACAAGGCATTAAATCGGGATTAACAGTCAATAAAATTGGAGTTGATGCTCAGTTGGATATTCAAGAAAACGAGATAATTGTAGATGCAATATTTGGTTTGGGATTGAGTAAGCCCATAGCAGGTACGTTGTGTAAGCGTATTTCAGAAATAAATAAATCAATTTCGATAGTGATAGCTATTGATACTCCTTCTGGGTTATTTATGGATAAGTTGAATTTGAAAAAGGAACTTTCAGTACAAGCTGATTTTACGCTTACTTTTCAATCTGTCCCATTGAGTTTCTTATTTGTAGAAAATGACCAATTTATTGGAGAATGGCATATACTGGACATAGGTCTGGTTAAATCTTATTTTAATTCACTTACTGCTCAATATCATTTTATTGAGCCTAATGATATTTCGTCAATAATTCAAACCAGAACAATTCACCAACACAAAGGACATTTTGGCCACGGGTATATTCTAGCAGGAAGTACTGAAAAGGGTGGAGCTGCTGTGCTGGCGGCAAAAGCTGCCATGCGATCTGGTTTAGGTTGGTTGACCATGGGTATTCCTGAGTCACTAAAATTCTCTTTACAAACTCAGTTACCAGAAGCCATGCTGAAACTGTTAGGCGAGGATGTGTTGCAAGAAACTGGAAATTTGGAAGGTTATTCAGGGATAGGTATAGGTCCGGGAATTGGAATGCATAAATCTACAGCGAATTCATTGAAGCTATTGATTCAAAATACTCAAGTCCCAATAGTGTTCGATGCAGATGCAATAAACCTGCTAGCAGAAAATAAAACTTGGTTGAATTTCATTCCTGAAAATTGCATATTCACGCCGCATGTTGGAGAGTTCAAGAGGCTCGTATTAAATTCTGATGATTCGGAAGCAAGGTTAATGGCTCAGATAGAATTCAGTAAAAAATTTAATTGTGTAATGATTCTAAAAGGTGCATACACTCAAGTATCCTTACCCGATGGTAGAGTGTTTTTTAATTCGTCTGGAAACCCAGGCATGGCAACCGCAGGTAGTGGAGATGTACTTACTGGCCTAATTACAGGGTTGTTGGCTAGAGGCTATCATTCTATGTATGCTGCAATCCTTGGAGTTTATTTGCATGGTCTGGCTGGGGATTTGGCGGCCGTGCGATATGGCCAAGAAGCCATGAAGGCCAGTGATATTATTGAATATATACCAGAAGCCTTCAAAAAGTTTGTAAAATAAAAAAGGCGCAACGTGCGCCTTTTTTGGTAGTGTTTTTTTTCGAATTTATTATTCGCCAATTTTCAATAGCTCCACTTCGAATATCAAAGTTGCACCAGGGCCAATTTTTGGGCCTGCGCCCCTGTCGCCATAAGCTAAATCAGATGGAATGAATAATTTCCATTTCGAACCAACTGGCATCAACTGCAACGCTTCAATCCACCCTGGAATAACTCCATTTACAGGAAATGTAGCCGGTTGGTTTCGATCTACAGAAGAGTCGAAAACGGTACCGTCTATTAAAGTTCCGTGATAATGGGTGGTAACCTTATCAGTCGCAGCTGGTTTTGGCCCATCTCCCATTTTCAAAACTTTATATTGCATACCACTTGGAAGAACTACAATACCTTCTTTTTTGGCGTTTTCTTCTAAAAATTTAATGCCTTCTTTCTGGGCTTCTTTCGACTTTCTTTCAGCAGCTCCAGCGAAGTATGAATTGATAAACTGATTTGCGTCTTCAGCTTTCATTACGGTGTCGTTTCCCGCATAAACATCTTTCAAAGCTGCAGACATTGCTTTTGAGTTAATATCCTCTACGCCCTGAGATTTTAGGTTGTTAGCAATGCTAATTCCTAATGCGTATGAAAGTGAATCTAATTCGTTTTTTAATTCCATCTTTTTTGTTTCAGTCTTGTCACTTTTTTTGTCTTTCTTTTTTTTCTTACCGGCTAAGGCTGTTCCAAAAAATCCAACACACAGTGCAAGAGTCAATAATTTAATTTTCATGATTTTTATTCTTTAATAATGTCAAGCAACTCCACTTCAAATATTAGTGTCTCGCCTGGTCCAATCATTTGACCAGCACCTTGGTCACCATAAGCCAAATCTGAAGGAATAAATAACTTGTATTTAGATCCAACAGACATTAACTGCAATGCTTCAACCCAACCCGGAATTACTCCGTTTACTGGAAACGTTACTGGCTCACCACGGTCAACCGAACTATCAAATACATTGCCATTCACCAATGTTCCGTGGTAATGTACTTTAACCTTGTCAGTTGCAGCTGGCTTGTCGCCTTCGCCTTCAGCTATAACAATGTACTGAAGTCCTGATGCCGTTACAACAACATCTGGGTTCTTGGCATTGTCTTCTAAAAAGCTAGATGAAGCAGCAGAAGCTTCAGCTGCCTTTTCAGTTCTTCTTTTTTCCATAAATGCACCAATCAGTTGATTTGCATCCTCTTTAGAAATTTTTGGTTGATCAGCCATAATATCGCTGATACCTTGTGCAATAATTGCAGGGTCAACTTCAATTAAATCTTGGTCGGTGATACCGGTTCCAACACTAACACCCAAACTGTAGCTAAGGCTATCCCAATTACTAGTTAAAGCTTTATCGCTTGTTGCGGAATTTCCTCCTTCGTTACATGATGCTAAAGTTGCTGCACCCACGGCTAAAATTGCCAATTTCTTTAAAGTCATAATGTGTTTTCTTTCTAAAAAATGAAGCTGCGAAAATAAATATTCTTTCTGCATTGGCATTCCAAAGCAAAGTTGGATATGGTAAAAACATTGAAAAAGAAGTGATTGGCGGATATTACATCCATGAAATTTGAGTCCGGAACATTTCTACTTATAAAAACGTCTCTTCTTTAACAGTTTAAAAAACAATTTATAAGTACTTTCAACGGCTCATTAAAAAACTTGATTATGGTTCGCTTTACCCTTATTTTACTAGGTTTTGTATTATCGTTTAATGTTCATGCACAACTGAAATACTCTCAATTGAACCTCTTGGGAGGTACGATTGAAATAAAACATGAAGTCGAAGGTGCTTTATTAGAAAAAATTTCATCACACTCACCTTTTTATGGAGTTGCATTGTCTCAAAGTTTTTTTGACGCAAATCAACGAGAAGAATTACTACAAAGGGGAATTGCAATAGGCGATTATGTTGGGAACCAATGTTATTACATTTATATTCATGAAGAGGTAACCAAAGCTGAGCTCACAACATTCGGTGTTCTTGGACTACAAAAATTACCTGCATCTGTAAAGCTTGATCCTACTCTCAACAGCGGATTTTCTTTTCCTGAACATGTTCTTGTAGATGGGTTATTAAAACTAAATGTAATTGTTTCTGAATATGCCCATCAGGCGAATGTTCATTCGGAATTTGCGAAACTTGAAGTTCAGGTGGTTAAAGTGAGTGCCTTGGCATCAACCTTTAGAGTGCAAGTTCCAATGTACAATTTATCGAAAGTAGCAGCCTTAGATTTTGTCCAATTTATTGAGCCAATTGATCAGAAAGGGGAACCTGAAAATTATAAAGCTCGAAATTCACATCGAGTGGGAAGTTTAACCAAGAACTTTACAGGCTTAAGTAAAGAATTAGACGGATCCGGAATTAGTGTTATGCTGCAAGATGATGGTGTTATTGGACCACACCTTGATTACGCTGGTAGAATAGGCGCACAGTACATTGCAACTAACAATGGTGACCACGGGGACCATTGTGGTGGAACAATAATGGCTGCTGGAAATTTAGACCCTCTAGGAAAGGGAATGGCTCCAGCTGCCACAATTTATGTTTATGGTGCGGCTGGTGAAGGATATCCAGGTTTCGATTCGATTGCAAGTCATTACAGCAAGCATGACATAAAAATAACGAGTACCTCATATTCAAATGGACAAAACGCTGGCTATACCAGTTTTGCTAGAGAATTAGATATTCAAACGGAGCAAATGCCTTCATTGTTGCATGTGTTTTCTGCTGGAAACGCCGGAAGAAATAATGGTGGTTGGTATAATATTACAGGTGGTCATAAGGTGGCGAAAAACGTTTTGGCCGTGGCTAACTTGACTTACTTGGATGAGGTGAATGCTTCGAGCAGTAGAGGTCCAGCACAGGATGGAAGAATAAAACCAGAAATATCAGCTGTAGGAACGCAAGTTTGGAGCACCTCAGATGTGAATGACTATGTATTCAAAACAGGTACTTCCATGTCGTGCCCAGGAGTATCTGGTACAATGGCTTTGCTGTACCAAGCATATAAGGAAAAGCACAATAACATGTATCCCGAAGCGGTTTTTATGAAAGCCGTTGCTTGTAATACCGCCGACGATGTAGGAAACGCTGGACCTGATTTCAAGTACGGTTTCGGAAGAATTAATGCGAGAAAGGCATTTAAAGTTATCGATGGTGCAACACATTTTTCGGGAACTGTTGCCAATGGAGGAAGTAATTCTCATCAAATAACAATTCCCGCCAATAAAAAGTTGGCGAAAATTATGTTGGCTTGGAATGACCCAAGAGGGGCGGCTAATGCAAGTGTTCCTTTAGTGAACAATCTTGATTTGGAATTGGTGGATCCAAATAATAAAACCTATTTGCCATTTGTATTAGATATTTCTTCTGTGGACTCTTTGGATAACCCGGCCAAAAATGGGGTAGATAACATTAACAATATGGAGCAAATAGCAATTACAAATATGCCTACAGGCTCTTATACGATTAATGTTAAGGGAACTGCATTGGCACAAGGACCGCAGAAATATCATGTCATCTATTACTTAGAAGATGAAGGAATAGAATTGGAATACCCAACAGGTGGTGAATCTTTTGTTCCTGGAGAAAATGAAGTAATTCGTTGGAGCGCACCTGTCAAGGTTGGAACATTTACCTTAGAGTATTCTTTGGATAGTGGCAATACTTGGAATACAATTTCGACAATTGTACCTGCAAGGGATAGGTTTTACGAATGGAGAGTAGTAAACGGATTCACTGGAAAAGCTATGATAAATATTTCCGCAAACGGTATTTCTGATAAGTCTAATACATTCACAATTTCGCCTCAGCCATCTGGTATAAACATCACAAAAATATGTCCAGATAGTATGGAGTTGTCGTGGGCAAATATGAATGGAGCAGCCAATTTTAATATATATACTATGGGGCAGAAGTATATGGAAGTAATAGCCACACAAATGCAATCGCCGTATGTTTATAAGGGAGCAAATTATAATCCATTTCAAGAGATGCACTTCGCGCTTGATGCAGTAAACGCTGATGGAACAAAAAGTCGAAGGACCAAGTCTATTATAAAAGTACCAAGATTACTTAATTGTCCGTTGTCTTCTGATTTAGAGGTTACTACAATTGCGCAAGGTGGGGGAAGTATAGTTGATTGTGGAACAGTAAACAACCAAAAAACGGTTAAGGTTGAAATTGAAAATAAAGAAAACTCAACCTTTAATAATTTGGATGTTTATATGCAAGTAAACGGTGGAGCCGTTGTTAAAGAATCCTACGTTGGTTTAATAGGAATTGGACAAACGATTTATTATACATTTACACAGAAGGCCACTTATAATTTAGGTTCGAATACATTGAAAGTATGGATGGATGACCCTGCTGACCAAAACAGATTTAATGATACGCTGGTTTCTAATGTGGAGATTTATGAAAGTGACGTTGTTCAGCCATCTTGTTACACCTATGATTTTGAAAGTGTTGATTTATGTGGCGTAGAAAACGACTGTGGTATCACTACTTGTAGTTTAACCGAAGGTTGGATAAATGCAATCAATGGATTTGAAGATGATATTGATTGGAGAGTTGATCGTGCGGGAACTAATACTAGAACAACAGGTCCTACGGTAGATAATACCACTGGTAATGGCTCAGGTAAATATGTGTATTTAGAATCTTCAGGTGATTGTGCTAATCAAGAGGCTTCTCTCATAAGTCCATGCATTGATTTAACCGGAGGAAGAAATCCAAAACTCAACTATTGGTACCACATGTATGGTGTAGATATGGGCGAACTGCATGTCGATTTGTATAAAAATGGTGTGTGGACAAATGATATTACAACAATTGTTTCTGGAGATGTTGGCAACCGTTGGACAAATAACGAGATTGACTTGTCAACTCATATAGGTTCTGTAATTCGAATCCGATTTAGAGGAATAACTGGTAATGGAATTCGCAGCGATATTGCTCTAGATGATATAAAGTTTACAGACGTTCCAAAGGCAAATTTCACCTACACTAAGTTGCCAAATGGGAAGTATGAGTTTAATGTAACAACTCCGGGAGCTATTAGCTATTACTGGGAGTTTAGCAACGTTGATACATCAACTGCGAGTAGTCCGACGTACGAGTTTTACTCTGGAGAAGAGCATGTTGTATTCCTAAAAGTGGAAACACAATGTGGTGTAGATTCAGTGAAAATGGAAGTTTTAACGGATATCGCTGAATTAAAATCACTTGGTAGTGTATCCATTTATCCAAATCCCGCAGAAGACTTTGTAACGTTAAATTGGAATAAATCTAATTTGAGTGAGGTTCAAGTTTCTCTTCAGGATATTAATGGTAAAGTAGTTTTAGTGCCTAATCTAGAGACAAGTACAACTGAATTAGAGTTAGATGTTTCTCAATTGGAACGCGGAGTATATTTAATAGAAATACAGCATTCGAAAGGAACACAAACGCAAAAGTTGATTATTCAATAATCAACTTTTGCTTGTAAATAGCTTCATCTTGGGCAGAAATTGTTAGAACATATATACCAGGACTGAAAGAGTTGCCTTCGAATTTCAGTTCGTTGATTCCTGCGAAAATTTGTCCTTCAAGCAATTTAATAGGCTCGTTTCCATTCATTGATATGAGTTTAACGGTAACCACCTGATTTTTACTTGAACTAAATTCTACGTTAATCTCACCGTTACTTGGGTTAGGGTAAACTCGACTTTCTGTGGAAATTGTTGACTCGTTTGTATTGAGCGGATAATAGGAAGTATCTATTCCATCATCTGGGTCATTGGCATCAAAGGGCGCTTTTACATGGGTTATCCAAGATGCTGGCTGCTTGGTGCTTTGTCCAAAGTAGCCAGACAACCAAACTTGTTTTGGTGCTCTGAAATTACGTTGAATGCCAAAATAATCGCCCCAACGTTCATACGTTCTATCGCCATTCGACCAAGGAATACCATCAACGTAATTATCGCCTTCTTTCAAGATTTTTGGAGCAGAATAGGTCCCACTTCCGTCATAATAAACACAAGAATACCCTGCAAAATCAGTTGCAGAAGTGTGATTGAATCCTATTACAGAACTCTGATTTACAGTACTTATGCCAGTGTAGGCGATGTTTGGGAATCCGTAATCTAAACTACCATGGCCAATGGTTTTTAAGGATACAGTAGGAGTGGAACTTACGTTTCTAATTATACCGTGATAAACCGCAGGTCGGTTTGTAGTTTTATCCATTGTATTCCCTACAAATTGAATTTCGTTGTTGTTGTAAAACCCTCCTAGTACTCGAGAGTCGTTGGTAAAGAATATATGTCCGTCGGCCTGAGTTGCATTCGTTGGAGTTTGATAGGTGTCATTAGCTTTCATTGCTTTTACGGTAAGTTGAGGTGAAGCATTCATTTCGTTTGTGATTTCTAGTAAGAATATCGAATCGTTTTTAACGATCGAAGTATCGTTCCATTCAACCGGAACACCTCTGTTAGAAATGAAATACATATTACTACCTGTAGGACCTGAACCGTTTTTAATAGGCCTGAAATAACGGAGCGGTTTCCCAGCGTATGTTATATTGTCCCACAGTTTTAGGCTTAAGGTTGAATCTCCATCAAAACCAGAATGTTTGTCAATTTGCCAAACAATCGTCTGGTCGAAACCAGCAATCCAGCTTTCTCCAGCTTTGAGTAAATTCACCGTATAGAACAATTCGTTACTTGTAAGCGCAACCTGAGGATAATCAGTCCAGGTATTGTTTTTTAGCGGGTTTCCATCAATTTCATAAACGTTCCACTTATCGGAAGGGTTGTTAGTGGTGCTGAAACCGATAATAGTTTTAGAATTAGCTGTATCTCTCCCACTTAAAAACAAAAGGATGAACTTATCCTCTTCAGCATCATACAGAATCTTAGGGTCAAAAGGACGGTCGGTTGTATAGTTTCCAGCAAAATCCTGAAACGTCAGCGTAGTTAAAAACGGGCCATTTCTGAAAATCGGAGTATCGGCTTGAACGTCGTGAGCATAAATTTGAGAATTCCATGCGACCATCAAATTACCATTATTCGCGAAAGCTAGAGAATTGTCGTTTGGTGTTCCCCCAGTATGTAATATAGGGTCTCTATTTGGTGGGAAGAAATACGTTCCAAAATCCTGAATAATAGAAGGTGCATCGGCTCTGGAAGCAAAATCATCTTCATAGAATTTTGCAGGATGATTTTTGGCGTAATCTGTTTTTACTTTCATGAGATACGAGCGGTAGTCCTTGCCTGAAGGGTAGGGGGCTTCTGATTTCGGCTCGATGCGAGCATTGTAAACGTTAGACGTTTTCTTAGGCTCGAAGGTGTTTATCTTTTTAGCGAAATGTTCTGTGGTTCGGTACTCCTGTGCTGTCACCTGAAAAGCAACTGCCAACGCCAAAAAAACTCCTATCCAATGCTTCATAATCGTGCTATTTAGTTTCACAAATTTAGTAAGATAAACCACCTTTTTTGTGGAGGTTATCCTGTCTAGTAAAATGAACGAAAAGATATGAGAGTGGTTTGGGAGTATTAAAACTCTTCACCAATGGCATTCTCAAAAAAGTTGTGGATAGTTACTATTTCATCGTAACCTTTCTTTTTTCCAAAGTAGCCAACTGCATAGATCGAAAAAAAGGCTGCGATTAAAAAAGGTAGTGCCCACAAAATGCTGCCGTCTTTATTTAACGACTGCAACCCAAATCCCATAATAGTGACAACAATACTCGCAAACCCAATAAGAGCATAAAAGAACATTAGCATGGTCCAAACGGATGGTTTTGGGCCGTAAAGTCCTCTAATGTGCGTGCCGTTTTTTAGTTCTTCAAAAGTTACCGAAAGTTGGGGCGACCAATAGTGTTGGTCTTTCAGAGGAATAAAAAATGAAGCATAGCCTCGGTGAACTTTACCCGTTACTGGTGAGTTTGGTTCAGCTAAGGCCGTTTCTAAAAGTTCTTTTAATTCTTCGAATGAATAATCTACATCTTGATTAAACCTTGGGCGAATTTCCCTAATCGATAGTTCTTCCTTTGGAGGTACTTTCATCTCGAACCGAAAATAGTCCGACTTTTTAAAATGAAAATTGATAACCGTCAGTTATGAAGTTGACCCACATTTCTGATATTTGTGCAGTTGATGATGGCTAACGCAAATAGAAATTACGGTTCACTAATCCTGTTGGTTTTAGCAGGAGAAGCCGTTTTTTTTCTGCCCTTTGTTATTCCTCGAATTTTTCGCCCTTCCATTCTTTCCGTTTATGAAATTTCGAATACTGAGTTAGGAACCTACTTCTCGGCTTACGGAATTGTAGCCATGATATCCTATATTATTGGAGGACCACTAGCCGATAAATTTCAACCGAAAAACTTGCTTTCATTAGGTCTTGTTTTAACGGCACTTGGAGGCTTTGCGTTAATTATATTTCCAAGTATTTATGGAATTGGGTTGTATGCATATTGGGGTTGCTCTACCATTTTAGTTTTTTGGGCAGCACTAATCAAGTCAACGCGATTGTGGGGTGGCGCTCACTTGCAAGGAAAAGCTTTTGGTTTCCTAGAAGGCGGAAGAGGGCTGCTCGCAGCTTTGATGGGTACATTGGGTGTTGCTGTTTTTGCAAATCAAATGGAAACTACGGACAATACCGATTCGTTTCAAATGGTTTTATTGGTGACCAGTTCAGTCACTTTTTTGGCTGGGGTAGTTGTGTTTTTTGGTTTACCTAAAATGGAAAAGTCACTTGAAAATCAATCAACTATTGATTGGAGTCAATTATTGAAGAATAAGAAATTGTGGTTGCAATCGATAATCGTGGTTTGTGCATACGTAGGGTATAAAATCACCGACGATTTCTCCCTTTTTGCTAGTGATGTTCTGTCCTTTGATGAAGTACAATCTTCTTGGGTAGGCACTGGAGCAATTTGGCTACGACCAGTATTTGCAATAACAGCAGGGCTTATGGCTGACCGATTCTCTGGCGGAAAAATTATAACTGCTGCATTTTTGATTTCGATCGTTGGCGGTATTCTTTTGAGCTTGGGGATTTCAAGTATTGGAGTAATTCTACCGTTGGTGAACTTGGTTGTAATAGCAGCTGGAATTTACGGCTTGAGAGGAGTCTATTTTGCCATAATGGATTCCGCTAAAATTGGAGTAGCCACAACAGGAACAGCGGTGGGAATTATATCTATTGTCGGTTATACGCCTGATGTTTTTATGAGCCCATTAATGGGCTATTTACTTGATAATTTTGAAGGTGAGTTGGGTCACAGATTAGTATTTGCCGTGCTTTCTGGTTTCTCTTTTATTGGAATGATCGCTGCTTGGCGGTTTTCAAAAACGAATTAGCAATATTACCATCCAGCGCGTTTACGGTCTGAATCAGCATTTTCTTTTTGCTGATAAAACAAATAAGCTCCGTACCACAGCAATGGAGTAGTTAGGAATTCTAAATCGGTTGGAATAGATGAGAAAAGGGCATTTAGCATGACCAAAAAATACGTTGTAACAACCCAAAGCACCTTGATTAAATCTAATTTGCTTCTGGATTTTTTCTGTGAGAAATGAATAAAGTACAAGCCAATTACCCCAATATAGCCAATGAACGATAAGGTGGAACCCCAAGTCATGGAAAATTGGTTAACGTAAGCGCCAACTGCAGTAAGAGCTATACTGCCAATAATAAATTTCCAAGTTTTCTTTTTGGTAATTGTAGCTGATGGCCATAAATAAATTATTGCAGCCAACTGACTAATCGCCGAGCCTCCCAAAGCTAGTTTTGGCCCAAGTTCATTCGGGAAAAGGAACATCATGATAAAGCCAACAACTGACGCAATGGCGCTCAAAACGAGAATTGTAACTGTGGTTTTAGTATCCATATCGAAGGCCAAAGTAGAATTTGCGTTGCTTTTGTGTATCGAGAATACCAATTTTTCTGAACGTATTAATGTGCGTTAACCTCTTTCAATTGCCAACTCTAAAAATTACATTTGAGCCCGTTAATTCAAATCCAAAAGCTATGTCAGACGATAAGAAAGTAATTTTTAGCATGAATGGAATCTCTAAAGTGATTCCACCTCAAAAACAGATTCTAAAAAACATTCACTTGTCTTTCTTTTATGGAGCTAAGATTGGAATTATTGGTCTTAACGGTTCAGGTAAATCTACCTTGATGCGCATCATTGCAGGAGAAGAAAAGTCTTTTCAAGGCGATATTCATTTCTCCGAAGGCTACTCGGTAGGCTATTTGGAGCAAGAGCCACAAATGGACGATTCTAAAACGGTGATTGAAGTCGTAAAAGAAGGCGTGCAAGAAGTCGTTGACATACTTAAAGAATACGAAGAAGTGAACAACGCTTTTATGGACCCGGCCGTCATGGAAGATCCAGATAAAATGGAAAAATTGATTGAACGTCAAGGCAAACTAAACGACCTAATCGAACAACACAACGCTTGGGAATTAGAAACCAAATTAGACATAGCGATGGACGCATTACGTTGTCCAGATTCTGACGCAAACGTCAAGAATTTGTCTGGAGGAGAAAGACGTCGAGTTGCATTGTGCAGGTTACTCCTAAAAGAACCGGATATTCTATTACTAGACGAACCAACCAACCACTTGGATGCCGAATCGGTGTATTGGTTAGAGCAACATTTACAGCAGTATAAAGGAACTGTAATTGCCATTACTCACGATAGATATTTCTTGGATAACGTTGCCGGTTGGATTTTGGAATTGGACCGAGGACAAGGTATTCCTTGGAAAGGTAATTACTCGTCTTGGTTAGACCAAAAAACCAAGCGTATGGCACAAGAAGAAAAAACCGAAAGCAAGCGCAGAAAAACGCTGGAAAGAGAACTGGAATGGGTTCGAATGGCGCCGAAAGCTCGACAGAGTAAATCGAAAGCTCGTATTGCCAATTACGAAAAAATGGTGAACGAAGAAGGTAAGGACAAAATGGAGAACCTTGAAATCTTCATTCCGCCTGGACCACGTTTGGGTGCTGAGGTAATTGAGGCTGTTGATGTTGCTAAAGGTTACGACGAAAGATTGTTGTACGAGAACCTAGATTTTAAATTACCACCAAACGGAATAGTTGGCATCATAGGACCAAACGGTGCTGGAAAAACTACGCTTTTCCGAATGATTATGGATTTGGAAAAACCAAATTCCGGCGAGTTTAAAGTAGGAGATACCGTAAAGGTTGCTTATGTTGACCAATCTCATGCTGACATCGACCCAGAAAAAACGGTTTACGATGTACTTTCAAATGGTGCAGATTGGATTGAAATTGGAAACAATAAAATCAATGCTCGAGCATATTGTACCAAGTTCAATTTTGGAGGTTCAGACCAACAGAAAAAAGTAAATGTACTTTCTGGTGGAGAGCGCAATCGTTTGCATTTGGCCATGACATTAAAAATGGAAGCCAACGTGTTGTTACTCGATGAGCCTACCAACGACATTGACGTAAATACCCTCCGTGCTTTGGAAGAAGCGTTAGAGAATTTTGCGGGTTGTGCCGTGGTTATCTCACACGACCGTTGGTTCTTAGATCGTATTTGTACTCACATTTTGGCTTTTGAAGGCGATTCTCAGGTGAAATATTTTGAAGGAAGTTACTCCGAATACGAAGAAAACAAACGCAAGCGTTTAGGCGATACGCAACCTACTCGATTGAAGTACAAGAAATTGGTGAGGGGGTAAGTGAATGAATATGGGATGATGGTTTAGTCTTTTAAATTAGAACTAGCGCCCCGCGTCCATGAGTAGTTGGCCTTTCGTGCTGCGCAAACTTCGGAGCTTGGGTATGGGTTATTAAATTTCATTCGATTCACATTTACAACAGACCTTCCTATTTCTTATTTGGGTGCTGTTAGCGAGTGTGCTTGGTTAAAGTATCAAGGAAATATCTTGTCGACCTATTATTGCCATTATTTCAACGGTATCATTTTCAATACGGTAGAAAATACTGTCAACTCCACAGACGCATCTCCTGTATCCTGGTTTAATGAATTCAATAGTCTCAAACGCAACAGGTCTTTCAGCAATTAATTCAAAGCGTTCAAAAAACTGGTTAAAATAATGATCTGCCTGAGCTTCACCGAATTTTCTAACTCCATATTGGTGAATTCGAATAAGGTCTTCCTTGGCTGCTTTACTCAGTTTGAAGTTCGGCATTCAATCTTGTTTTCGATTCTTTTAGTATAGATTCCTTACTATCTGAAGTAAAACCACTTGTTTCTGCTTTCACAAGTCTATTTCTTAACCAATCAACTTGTGCCTGCTGATTTCTTGCTTGTCGAACTAAATCATTTATTACTTCGCTTTTACTTGAATATTCTTGATTCGCAACTTGGCTTTTAAGCCATTCGTCATTTGGATTTGTAAGTGATATGCTTTGTCTTGCCATAATTTTAAAATATGGTGTAAATATACACCAAATATGAATCTACTGGAAATTCGGTGGTTGCTCTGGTGCAATACTCGCTAACGTTCCGTGTATGGTGTCGTAGCATCCCGCAGGGTGCTATGTACTATACACCTTGTTGTGGTGTCGTTTTTAATTTTATTTCTAATTCATTCAAAGCTCTCGTTCTATCAAAAGATAATCGAAACCGATTAAGAGAGCCTGTTACTCTTTTTTTTAGTTCATCATCTTTGATTTTGGCAATTAGGAATAATGCATCGGCACAATGTTTTCTGTGTAAGAAACTCGTAAACCTCCTTCTTAATACTTTCATCAGGACGGGAGAAGACTTTTGGATTGTGCCTTTTGTACGAATTGAAAACCAAATTTGATAAGTCCAATCCCATTTGCCTTTTTTAATTAATGATAAGATTTCATCTTCCGACATCTGGTCGTACTTTTTTGACCATTTTTCTCCTTCTTTTTCAAAGTCTTCTTGAAATTCTGCGTAACTCATTTTTCCCAATTTTGAATTTCTCCTAAATTGATTTCATATTCAGCGTTCTTTCCTGTTCCGAGATATTCTTTCTCAAAGATTATAGAATCATTTTCAAACCTTAATGGCTTTATAAATCCTTTATCAGCTTTTGAGATTCTTGCATATTTTCTGTCATTCAAATCTATTATGGTCAAACTTGTTACCGGTCCTTTTTTATAGTCGGTTGTTAACCATTCTTGAAGAGCAAGAAATTTAGAATCCGGATGCCATTTGAATTCAAATCCAAAAATCCTATTTGGAATCAACTCGCCATTCAATTTCAGTTTATAATACTCAGGTCCAAAGCGTATTTCTCCTTCAAATATGAAATCGAATCCATGCGTCTTCCCAGGTGATTTATATGCTCCTATTTTTTCGTTCATTGTCTAATGCACTACAACTCAGGGCTAACAGCACTTTTCTATTATTAAATATTTGTAAGCGTTTAAGACCGGGTAAGGTGTTAATAATATTCGCTAAAGGTAAACTGTACTTTTTGCATTAGCTATCCGTGGTACTACATAAATCTCAATGGAAGAAAAATGAACGGATCAACAAATAAATCCAAAGCCGTTGCTCTACATATTCGGAAACACTAACTTCGCAATCCGCTCAAAAAAAGAAAGCAATAATGGCAAAGGCTGGTTTAAATACGCCAAAAGGAACACGAGATTTTTTACCGCAACAAGCGGCAAGAAGAAACTACATTTTCGATACCATTCGAGGTGTATTTGATACTTATGGTTTTGCGCCCATAGAAACTCCGGCAATGGAACTCACCGAAACCCTAATGGGTAAATACGGAGAAGAAGGGGATAGATTGATTTTTAAGGTTTTAGCGCGTGGTGAAAAGCTAAAGAAGGCAGTCGAACACAATAGAGTAGAAAAGTCTTCTGAAGAAGCCCTCCGCTACGACCTAACCGTTCCGTTTGCACGTTTTGTAGTGCAGCACCAAAACGAATTGAGCTTTCCGTTTAAGCGTTATCAAATACAACCCGTTTGGAGAGCCGATAGACCACAGAAAGGGCGTTACCGAGAGTTCTACCAATGCGATGTAGACATGATTGGTTCCAACTCCTTATTGAATGAAGTGGAGCTTACTCAAATCATTGCGGACGTATTCACCAAATTGGGCTTGCCGGAGGTTTCTATAAAAATCAATAACCGAAAAATATTGCAAGGAATTGCCGAGGTTATCGGCGAGCCGGATAAGCTGATTGACATAACTGTAGCGTTAGACAAACTCGATAAAATTGGTCGTGAAAAAGTAGAAGCGGAATTGGCTACCAAAGGAATTGGAAAAGAAGCAATTGCTAAACTGGGAGTTTTGTTTGAAAACGTGTCTCTAGATTCTGTAGCGAAGTTTGTAGCTAGTTCAGAAATTGGTCTTAAAGGAATTGAAGAATTAAAAACAGTGATTGCCTCCTCCGAAAAATTAGGAGTAAGCATTTGTGAATTTGACCCGACCTTGGCAAGAGGATTAAACTATTACACAGGAGCAATTTTTGAAGTTACGCATCCAGATTTTCCTTCTAGCATTTGTGGAGGCGGCCGATACGATGACCTTACGGGAATCTTTGGTCTTAAAGACGTTTCTGGAGTTGGGGTTTCTTTTGGTGCGGACAGAATTTATGATTTGCTGTTGGATAAGAATTTATTTCCTGAGCAAGTTGGGCTAAGCGCTCAGGTGATGTTTGTGAATTTTGGTGAAAATGAAGCAGCTCAGTGCCAATTGTGGGCGAAGGAATTAAGAGCAGCAGGTATCCGAACAGAAGTTTACCCTGATTCGGCCAAAATGAAAAAGCAAATGAAATACGCCAACGATAAATCTATTCCTTATGTGCTTTTAGTAGGCGATAGAGAAATAGAAGCACAACAACCAACGGTAAAAAATATGTTGACGGGGGATCAAAGTTCCCTATCAATGAAGGAATTAATTAATGAATTGAATTAGGTAATGCTCTGTGGTCACCACTTTTCCTACCCGTCATTCCTGCGAAGGCAGGAATCTACTGGGATGGAGTTTTCAGATTCCCGCCTGCGCGGGAATGACGACCACGGGTTAACTAAAAACTAGTTACTAATAACTAAAAACTACAACTATGGAAGTCTATAATATCTCAGGTTATCGTTTAACGATGGAAGTAATTGAAGAAATCATCGAAACCAAAGCTTATATTGAGTTGAGCGATGGAGCTGCTGAACGGATTCAAATGTGCCGAGATTATTTAGACAAAAAAATAGCCAAGGCAACTAAGCCTATATATGGTATTAACACGGGTTTCGGTTCGTTGTGTGACACCACTATTTCGAATGACGATTTAGGTGAATTGCAGAAAAATTTAGTAATGTCACATGCTTGTGGAATGGGTTCGGAAGTTCCCCAATTGATTGTGAAGATGATGTTGTTGCTTAAGATTCAAGGATTGAGCTACGGTCATTCTGGAGTGCAACTGGCCACCGTTCACAGATTATTAGACTTTTACAACAACGATATTTTACCTGTAGTGTATCAGCAAGGTTCTTTAGGGGCTTCAGGCGATTTAGCTCCGCTGGCGCATATGTGTCTGCCTTTGTTAGGTCTTGGTGAAGTAAACTACCAAGGGCGCAGAATGCATGCCTCTGAAGTATTAGAAGAATTTAGCTGGGAACCCATTGAACTCAAAAGCAAAGAAGGGTTGGCTTTGCTTAATGGTACGCAGTTTATGAGTGCGTATTCGGTTTACAATTTCGTTAACGCAAAAAACTTGAGCGGAAAAGCAGATTTAATTGCTGCACTTTCGCTAGAAGCATTTGACGGAAGAGTGGAGCCGTTTGATGAAGATTTGCACATCATTAGAAATCATACGGGCCAATTAAAAACGGCAAAGAACATTCGTCAATATTTGGTAGGTAGCGAGATTGCCAAACAAGAGAAAGAACATGTTCAAGACCCTTATTCGTTTCGTTGTGTGCCTCAGGTTCATGGAGCAACAAAAGATACGCTGAAGCACATCGAAAAAGTAATTGAAAACGAAATCAATGCGGTAACGGACAACCCCACAATATTCCCCGAAAAGGATAAGATTCTCTCTGGAGGGAATTTTCATGGACAACCTTTAGCATTAGTTTCTGACATGTTAGCAATTGCTTGTGCTGAGTTGGCTTCAATTTCAGAAAGAAGAACCTATAAATTGATTTCTGGTACAAGAGGTTTACCAGCGTATTTAGTCGCAAAACCGGGACTGGATTCTGGTTTTATGATTCCGCAATATACGGCTGCAAGTATTGTTAGCCAGAACAAACAATTGTGTGCGCCTTCTTCGGTAGATACTATTGATAGTAGCAACGGGCAAGAAGATCACGTAAGTATGGGTGCTAATTCAGTTACTAAATGCTACAAAGTGGTGAAAAACCTACAGCGCGTTATAGGCATTGAATTGATGAACGGTGCTCAAGCTTTGGAATTTAGACGGCCGCTGAAATCCTCAGTGCGCATTGAAGAATACGTTGCTGAATTCCGCAAAGTAGTTCCGTTTGTTGAGAAAGATAGAGTACTTAGTGATTTGATGCGAGAGGCTGAGTTGTTTGTGTTGAGATAGGTAATTTTAATTTTTAAAAACATTTTTCATATGAGAACTATACTAACAGTTTTATTGATTTCAACCAGTTACCTATCCAATGCCCAAGTTGAACTGTATTATAGCCACGAAGATTATTCAAGTAAAAATGGGCAGGTTCTAGCCGAAGGTGTCTTTGGGTATGTTTACGTTGGTAAAAAAGTCACTTGCTTCATAAAGGATAGGACTACTAAAGAAAAAATAGAATGTAATAAGTTGTGGGGTTTTAAATACAAGGATGCCCTGTTTCGTATTTATAAAATTGAAAGTTTCCCAGTGATGTTGGTTAGAGAGGGAAAGTTTTGTTATTACGAGAATGGAGAGGCACATATAAATCGTTTGGATAACGAAAACTCTAAATCTTCAACAGTCTCATACAAGTTTGGTGACGCCTGTTATTTATCTCAATCGTTAGAATCAAATATTTATGCAACCGAAGGTGCTGGGTACATTCGCTTTAAGAAACTATATCCTGAATATCAAAAACTGTATGAATGTTTAAAGGAAACACCGTATGGACATTTGAACGAAAGTACAATGAGAGAATGTGTCGCAGACTATCATTCGACGGTTAAGCAACAGACAATAGTTTACAAAACTTATGCAGAATTTGCTGCAAAAAAAGGAACAGAATATACCAAATTACTCGATTGTAGCTATGAAGGAGCAAAGTGTAATTATGCTTTTAAGCAAGGGTCAAAAAGGGTAGAAGTGAAGGGAAAAGAAATTTGGGGGTTTACCCATAAGGGGGGACTCATTCGGGTTCAGCAACATGGTTTTCCTATGGTCTTAGTTTCAAATGACAGAGTTTTTTATTACGAGAATGTTGCACAGGAGCTCGGTTCAGGCTATAAAGTTGGGTATGAATGTTACATTTCAAAAGGACTAGAGGATATGCCAGTTGCAATTCGGGGTACTAAGCAATTTAAAACTGTAATTTCAGAATATTCTGGTGCAGAAAATTTATTGGATTGTATAAGTAAGTATAAGAAAGAATTTATTCGACCCTGTATGAAAGAATTTCAAGATCAGTAGAATTCTTTACTCAAAAACCATCTTAAACGTTTTTTCTTTTTCGCCAACTGTTAAAACAGCATGGTAAATTCCATCAGATAAACCTAATTCTGATTTCGATATGCTTTCGACATACTTCCCGGCCGAAGTTTTCTTAAAGTCAATGACGGTATAAATTAACCGACCGTGAAAATCAAAAAGGCGAAGAGATACGAAATCTGATTCACGCAATTTATACGAGAAATGCGTAACATCTTTACTTGGGTTAGGGTATTGCGTTGCTCTTAAATCAATGGAATTCTCTTTTTGATTGGCTTCTGTTGTTACCCTGGCATTTAAAGAAACGTCCGTCCATAAACTTAAAAAACGTCCATCTGCTCGGGTCCATATTGGTCGAACCATTCCGTTGTGTGCTCTAATGTTGGTATAGTCACCAAAGAACACAGTGGCGCTTGGCTCAAAAGGGCTGTCACTTATTTTTTTATTCTCAAAGGTTTTTCCACCGTCTTTTGAAATCGCTAAATAGACGTCGGTCATGTTATCTGTATAGTTTCTGCGGTCGTAGAATACGAAATACAAGTAGCCATTGGTTTGGTCAATATCCATCCAAGTAAAAAATTGATGTTTACCCGGCAAGTCATCATTTACGCGAATAGGTTTCGACCATGTTTCTCCTTCATCGGTAGATTTTGCCAACCAGACATCTGTATCGTCTAGACCATTGCGCTGGTCTGTCCAATTCACGTATATAGTTCCATTGGTCTGAGCAGTACTCAGGTCGCATTTTGTAATCGGTAAGCCATTGGCTCTGTATATTCCAGGAACGTCCAAATCCCATCCGCCTGGCATGGAGTCAATAAATGTCTCTTCATTCAACCAACTTTCTCCTTGGTCCTCCGACTTGTTAAATGTTAATCCGTTTGGCCCTGCCCAAGCCACGTAAACTTGACCTTTTGGGCCTACTGCAGGCACGGCCCCTTCCGTCGTGTTGTCATCGTCAATACAACCACCTGAAACTCTATTAATTCGTTTGGCTTTGCTCCAAGTTTCACCAAAATCAGTTGATTTTGAGAATAGGATATTGCTTTTATCCGTAAGTTGTACACTTCCGTATTTGTCAAATTGTGTCCAAGTTAGGTACATGATTTTATTTTTTTTGTCAAAGCAACTCCAGTGCTTGTCCTGAGCTTTAGTTCCGTTGAGTCCAGTGTAGGTGCCTTCTGTCCAAGTTTTACCTCCATCCATAGATTTTTGACATACTATTCTATCAATCCAATTTCCCTGAGGTGGATTTGATAAATGAAAGAAGTAAAAATGACCTTTGTTGTCCAATTCTATAACAGGGTCACCCCAGACTCCGTATGGCGATATTAGTGTTTGCCGCTGCCACGTTTTTCCGTAATCATGGCTATAATATTGGCTAGCTGTATTGGAGCCAGCAACTATAATATTTGGTTTTGATGGATCGAAATTAATAGAAGGTTCTGCAGTGCCAAGAGAATCACTAATCAATACGTTTTGAGCTTGCAAAGAATTTGTGAGCCAACACACTACAAACCCCAATATGGTAATGAAAATTATTCTCATGTTGTGAAAGTAGAAAAATTGAAGAAGGGTTGATTGATTTCTAAGGCAATTGTTTTAACGGAACTTTACTCCAACCCAACTCCCTTAAAAACATACTCCACCAAATTGGCACCCATTTGCAACGCTTGCAAACGTTTTTCTTGAGGGTCATTGTGTATGCTTTGGTCTTCCCAGCCGTCTCCTAGGTCACATTCGAAAGAATAGAAACAAATCAGTCTTCCTTCATGAACCAACCCATATCCTTTTGGAAAACCGTTGTCGTGTTCGTGGATTTTTGGTAGGCCATTTTTGAAGTCATACGACTGGTGGTAAATTGGGTGATTGTAAGGTATTTCTACAAATTCCAATTCAGGAAATACGCGCTTCATTTGAGGCCGAATAAACTTGTCTAGGCCGTAATTATCATCAATATGCAAGAAGCCTCCTCCAAGTAAATACTTCCTAAGATTATCGATTTCGGAATCGTTAAAAATGATGTTTCCGTGTCCCGTTAGGTGAATAAAAGGATAATTGAATAATTCCTCACTTCCAGCTTCTACAATTCCCTGCTTTGTGCTGATTTGAGTAGAAATGTTTTTGTTACAAAAGTTGATGAGATTAGGTAAGGAGGTTTCCAAATTTGCGTACCAATCTCCGCCGCCATTATACTTCAACAAACCAAGTTGAGCTTGCTGTGCAAATGTTCCAAACGAGGACAACGTGAATAAGAAGATGAGTAAAATTTTCAATCTAAAGTGCTTAAAACGGCGCAAACGTAAATTCCAGCAGTCTCAGTTCTCAAAATTGAATTACCCAGACTTACGGTTTTGTATCCGTGCTCCAACGCGAAGTTAACCTCTTCTTCAGTGAAATCACCTTCGGGTCCAATAAGAACCGTTACAGCATCACGATTCTTAACTTCATTTAATAGCTTTGGGTTGATTAAATGATTCGGGCAATGCGCAATCAATCCATTTGGGTGGTTTTTGATGAATTCTTTAAGAACCGTTAGTTCTTCAATTTTAGGTAAAAACACTTGACCAGATTGTTTCATTGCCGCTACCATAATCTTATTAATACGGTCAATCTTCAGTACTCTTCTTTCGCTTTGGGAACATAAAATTGGGTGAATGGCGTCTATGCCTAATTCCGTTGCTTTTTCGGCAAAATATTCGATACGGCTAATGTTTTTGGTTGGCGCTATTGCAATGGTCAAGTTAATTGTCTTTCTATTGGATTTTTCTTCGACCTTAATGATGGTTACTTCAGCATGTTTTGGATGAGCGAGTGAGATTTCTGCAACTGCTTTTCTACCTTTTCCATCCAAAACCAAAACTTGGTCACCAACTTGTTTGCGCATGACCTTGCAAAGGTGCTTTGATTCTTCTTCGGAAAGAGTCAGCGAGCCGTTAATGGGAATAGGAGAGTAAATTTTGTGCACAGGTTATTATATTTGAATCAACAAAGGAAGTAATTCATTAATTACCTGCTACTTAATATTTAATAATGTTCAAACCAGCAATTTCAATTTGTCTTGCATTTTTATTCTGTCTAGGTACTAGTTTATTGGCGCAAAACTCGGAGTTTCACTCAAAACGTTTGCTGGTTTCCCTTGCAGATGATGTTGACGTGAATTGGTATCAAAAAAATTACGTGGTTTTCACTGACCCATCAATCAATATGGAATTGGCTCAGATTGGCGCGAAGACATTGAAACCACTTCTTCGACGCGATTATTCCAAAAATTCTAAAGGACTACATGCTGACCCGATGCTCTTAGAGTTTAATCATGATTTTGCTTCAGAAAATACAGTAGAACTCTTGAGAAAACTAAAGTGCTTTGATATTATTGAATTCGATTACGTTTCTAAGGCACATGGTGTTTGCAAAGTTTCCAGAAATGATAAGCACAACAATAGGCAATGGAGTTATCGTAATGATGGCACATTTAATTCCCAAAGCGTTGCAGGGGCTGATATTGACTTAGATTTAGCTTGGACCATAGAAGAAGGGGATTCTGTAGTGGTAATCAGTACGTTAGATTCGGGATTGAAATTAGACCATCCAGAATTTTCGGGTAGAATTTGGAAGAATAAAAACGAAAATCCACTGAATTCGATTGACGATGATGGTAACGGATTTATGAACGATATAGTGGGTTGGGATTTTGTAAATAACGATAATGACCCTACCGACGATCACGGACACGGAACGAATGTTACTGGAATAATTGGAGCAATTGGAAATAATAACATTGGATATGCTGGAGTAACCCAGAATTGTAAGCTTATGACTTGTCAAGTTCTTGATACCGCGGGAAGAGGGTTTTATTCGTGGTGGATATCGGCAATCTACTACTCAGTGGATAATGGAGCAGATATTATCAACATGTCGCTTGGAGGTACAGCTTCGTCTTTGTCGATGACTAACGCTGTAAATTATGCTTTAGTCAACAATGTGCTGATTGTTGCATCTATGGGCAACAGAAATAATGCGGTGCTAGAATATCCAGCCGCAATACCAGGTGTTTTTGCCGTTGGTGCAACCGATGTAGATTATTCCAGGGCTTCTCCATTTTCCTGGGGAAGTGGAAGTAGTTTTGGTAGGCATATTAATGTTTCAGCACCAGGAAATAGAATTTATGGATTAAATCACTTATCAGATACAGCATACGGTTGGTATTGGAGCGGTACTTCTCAGGCAGCACCGCACGTTAGTGGTCTAGCGGCATTACTAAAAAGTGTCGATACTTCTTTTACGGTAAATGAGATTATCGATTTTATACAAGCCGGAGCCATGGATCAATTGGGTAGATCGAATGAAGATATTGCCGGGTTTGATGACCATCACGGCTGGGGTATTATTAATGCTTTTAATTCGTTGCTTATGGCAACGGCAAAGGAGAAACTAGTTTGCCCAGGTATCGTAAGTAGAAGTGGAAATCAAATCTGGGATCAAGAAAAACTATACCGAGACACAATATTCAATCCCAACGGGTGCGATACCGTTTATATGGTGGATATTAAGTTTCCAAAAAAATACGATAGCCTAACAATAGAAGCTTGCGAACCGACTTTAAGTCCTAGCGGTAAATTTGTTTGGTCTATTCCGGGAAAATATTCAGATACTTTGAAAAATTACCTTGGGTGTGATAGTATCATTATTGTTGATTTCAAGTTTGATTCGTATTTAGAAAAGATGGTGGTTAAACAATGTGGTAGCTATACTCTTCCATCCAACTCTCGGATGGTAACAAACTCTGGGATTTATTTAGATACGCTTAAATCGAGTTTTGGATGTGATTCAGTTTTAGAAATTGATTTTACCAATCAAATTAGCAATGTTAAGTTGGTTGATTCGTCTTGTTCGGATTACATTTCTCCAAGTGGAAAGTACTCATGGATTACCACTGGAACCTACTTTGATACGCTAAGTAATAGTTACGGTTGTGATAGCATAATAGAAGTTGAACTTTCGGTTTATGACATTAATGAGACTATAAGTCGAACAGAGAATAAAATTGAAGCCATTATCAGAGGTGGCTATAAATACCAGTGGGTGTCTTGTAATGGATTGAATATTAATGGTGAAAATAGCAACCAATTTGAACTCTCAGGTTCATTCCCCGAAGCCAAGTTGAAGATAAATTATAATCATTGTCAATTTGTATCTGAGTGTTTCGAGTATGAGGCACCTGCTTCCAATAGTTATCATGAATCATATTCAGGGTACTCAGTTTACCCATCTCCAACGCACGATTATATTACAATTACTTTCGAATCAGGAAACTATAATGCCTTGATTATTAATGGTGTTGGAGAAATCATGAAAGAATTCAAAGGAGGTTTATCTGAAGTTATCGACGTATCAGATTTTAATGCCGGTGTATATGTAATCTTAGTGTTAAGTGAAAATCGACAGCCCATTTATTTGTCGTTTCTCAAATATTAGTCTTCGCTTTCTGAAGTACTAAATTCAAAAGTTTTGAGCAAAAAAAACTCCGCTCAAGAGAGCAGAGTTTTTATTTAGGTATGCTAAAAAAATTATGCGTTCTGCGCAACCACAGGAGAAGCAGCCATAATCTCATCATTTGCATTGTCTGCAAATTGCTTGAAGTTATTTACAAATTTTGCTGCAAGCTCATTCGCTTTTTTATCGTATGCGTTTTTGTCTTCCCAAGTGTTTCGTGGGCTAAGCACATCATTCGGCACATTTGGACATTCCGTTGGGAAATTTAATCCAAATACATCGTGTGTTTCAAAGTTCACATCATTAAGCTCACCGTTAAGCGCAGCAGTAATTAATGCACGAGTAATTTTAAGACTCATTCTTTCACCAACACCATAAGAACCACCAGACCAGCCAGTATTTACTAACCAAACGTTTACACCGTTCTCTTCCATTTTTTTACTCAACATTTCGCCATAAGCTGTTGGGTGTAATGGCATGAATGGTGCTCCAAAACATGCAGAAAATGCAGTTACAGGCTCAGTAATTCCAGCTTCTGTTCCAGCAACTTTTGCCGTATATCCAGATATAAAATGATAAGCCGCTTGACCGGGTGTCATTTTAGAAATTGGAGGTAAAACACCAAAAGCATCACAAGTCAAAAAGAAAATATTCTTTGGGTTGTGACCAATTGATGGCTCTGCAATGTTATCAATATGATAGATTGGGTAAGAAACTCTTGTATTCTGAGTAATTGAAGTATCCTCGAAATCAACTTCGTTAGTTCCCGGCTTAAAACGAATGTTTTCCAATAAAGCGCCTGGCTTAATTGCTCTAAAAATGTCCGGTTCTTTTTCTTCTGTTAAATCTATAGTTTTTGCATAACAACCACCTTCGAAATTGAAAACAGAGTTTTCATCACTCCAGCCGTGCTCGTCATCACCAATTAATTTTCGATTTGGGTCGGCAGATAGTGTTGTTTTTCCAGTACCCGAAAGACCAAAGAATATAGCAGTATCACCGTCTTTACCAATATTGGCAGAGCAGTGCATACTTAGCGTATTCTTTTGATGAGGAAGAATAAAGTTTAACGCAGAGAAAATTCCTTTTTTAATTTCACCAGTATAACCGGTTCCACCAACTAAGGCAATCTTTCTGGTAAAGTTCAGAATAGCAAAGTTGTGCTGACGTGTTCCATCAACAGTAGGGTCTGCCATAAATCCAGGGGCATTAATTACTGTCCATTCTGGGTCAAAAGATTTTACTTCTTCTTCGGTAGGGCGAATAAACATGTTGTACACAAACATGTTTGACCATGGGTATTCATTCACAACTCTCAGGTTCATTTTGTACGCAGGGTCTGCACAAGCAATGGCATCACGCACATAAATTTCTTTTCCTGATAGGTAGTCAACTACTTTGTCATATAACTTATCAAACGCATCCGATTCGAAAGGGATATTGATATTTCCCCACCAAATAGCATCTTCAGTAACACCGTCTTTAACGATAAAACGGTCCTTTGGGGACCGTCCTGTAAATTCACCTGTTTCTACCGTAATAGCTCCAGTACTTGTTTCAGTTGCTTGACCTAAATCAACCGCAATCTTACTGAGTACAAGAGGGTCTAAATTCCAATGTGCGGTAGCGTCTTTGATACCGTACGATTCAACTGTGGCATTATCTGCTTTCAGTCCTTTTTCGTTCATCATTTAAATTTTTCTGAATTGAAGCGGCAAATGTAACAGTATTAGTTATTTGCCTTAACAATTTCTTAATCTGGATTGTTAACAATTGCCGTTGTTAATCGTTGAAAATTTCGTTGCTTGATTAGCTTAATCTTCGATGTTTTTATTACCAAAAATCAATTGAATGAGGAGTAACAACCATCCTGAAATGAAAAGTAACCCACCAAGAGGAGTAATGGGGCCAAGAAGTTTTAAACCAGGAGCATTTAGTAATTCTCTGAGGTTAAGAAGATAAATGGAGAACGAAAAAAACAAAATCCCGACAGAGAAAAGCATAGAAGCTTGTTTGATGTTTTTATCGGAAAAGTGGGGTTTTAATGCCGGTAAAAACAAAATAGTGAGTCCGTGCAGAAATTGGTAGCGTACACCCGTTTCAAAGCTAGCTAATTGTTGGACGGTTAAAACTTCCTTGAGTGCATGAGCACCCATAGCGCCAAAACAAACGGCGAGTAATAAACTCGCCGTTCCTATTATCATATATACCCTAAACGGGTTATTGTTCTTCAAGGAATTCATTCAATTCGTCAATTGTAAGTTCAAATTCAAATGCATCATTCACCTTGTAATAGCTGTTTTGATTCAAGCAAAATTCATAGGCGAATTTCGCATAGTCCAACTTGCTTTCTTCATAAGTGAATTTTTGCATCACTCGCTTTACTTGCTCAGCGCTTAAGCAGTTAGCCTTTGTAAATTGTTTGGCTAACGTCATTTTAGAATCTTCAAAAGATTTTGTGTCCATCGAACCCAAAGCAGAATTAAATTCGCCTGATGGCATGGGTGCATCACAACCGCCTGAAGAAATAGTTTCAGCACTTGACATTGTTGCTGGTGCAGAAGAAGTTGAAGAAACTGAACTACTTGAAGAAGTAGTTACCGTTGTAGTCTCCGTAACTGTGCTATTACTAGATGTTTCCATTCCAGAGACTGAGGTAGAAATACCAATACTTTGTCCACCAATATTTACATTCATATTAACTGTTTCGCCATCCACAGGAGTACTGCTATTCGTTGCGGTAGTAGTTACGGTTGTACTTGTAGTAGTTGTTTCTGCATCAACTGGAGATATTTCGGAAGATGTGATTGAGCTTTCAGAACTCACAGCTACAGGTTCTTCACCATAACTGATTACTGTTTGACTAGGCGCAGCTGTTTTTTTGATTGCATTTTCGCCCATGTACCTCAATTTGTATTGCCCTTTTTTGTTCAAAATAAGTTGAGCAGAAGTTTCTTTATTATTCACCAAAGTGAATGACTTTTTGAGTGGGGGAATATTTCCATCCGCAAATAATAACCGTAAAGAAATGAACTCTTGAGTAAGTCCTTCAACTTTTACGTTGGTTGAAGCTTCGGCATTTTGTTGAATTCCATTTACTTCAAGAGTAAATTTAACTCCATCGTTGGAATAAACTACCAAATCTGATTGTGCAAAAATTCCGCTGGAAATAAAAATTAAGAGCAGCGAGTTAAGGATAAAATGTTTCATTTGTTTTGTTTTTATAGTTGTCAAAATTATTTAAGAAAAAGCGTCAAATCATATTACATGCCAAAAAGAATTTTGTTACTCGGTGCTGGTCGGTCAGCATCAAATTTGATTAAGTACTTACTAGAAAATTCTCATAACAACGATTGGGAACTTACCATTGTTGAGCGTTCACCAGAGTTTGCAGAAAAGAAAACCGATGGGTATAATAATGTGAAAATAGTACAACCTGAATCTGATGAAGATTGGAAAAGACTAATTCCAGCACACGACATTACAATTTCGATGCTTCCGGCCCGATTTCACAAATCAGTTTTGGAAGTATGTATTGAACATAAAAAACCGGCCGTAACCGCATCTTATATGACACCTGAAATTGAAGCTTTAAAAACTAAAGCTGAACAAGCTGGAATTCCCATAATGATGGAAGTAGGAGTAGATCCTGGTATTGACCACATGTCTGCCATGAAACTCATTGACCAAATTAGAGATAACGGTGGAAAAATGTTGCTTTTCGAATCATTTACAGGTGGATTGGTTGCACCGGAAAGTGACAATAACCCTTGGAATTATAAGTTCACTTGGAACCCAAGAAATGTGGTGCTTGCTGGTCAGGGTGGAGCTGCAAAGTTTATTCAAGAAGGGCAGTATAAGTACATTCCGTATCACCGACTTTTCAGAAGAACGGAGTACATTACAATAGATGGTTATGGTCGTTTCGAAGGGTATGCCAATCGAGATTCTTTGAGCTACCGTTCGGTTTACGGACTAGATGATATTCCTACAATTTACAGAGGCACCTTGCGTCGTCCCGGATTCTCTAGAGCTTGGGATGCTTTTGTTAAACTCGGAGCAACTGATGATACCTACCAAGTGAAAGGGAAGTTACCAATGACTAATCGTGAGTTTATAAATTCTTTTTTAGCTTACAATCCCCATGATTCGGTGGAGCTAAAGTTGATGCATTACCTTAACATTCCTCAAGATTCAGAAGTAATGGATAAGTTGAATTGGTTAGGCATTTTTGATGATACACCGATTGAAATTGATGATGCTACGCCTGCTCAAGTCTTACAGCATATTTTAGAAAAAAAATGGGGGCTTGAGCCAAACGATAAAGACATGATAGTCATGTGGCACAAATTCGGATGGGAAAATGCCTCGGGTGAAAAGAAAATGATGACATCCTCTATGGTCGTAAAGGGAGATGATCAAACTTATACGTCAATGTCAAAAACGGTTGGATTACCGACTGGAATTGCGGCAAAAATGGTTTTGGATGGTGTGATTAATAAGCCTGGAATTCATAGACCAATTGACCCTTCCATTTATATTCCTATATTAAACGAGTTAGAACAATATGGAATCTCTTTCACAGAAAAAGAAATGACTCCGGAGTTTTATTGGAAGGAGCCGAAGTAACTTTTTAATTGTTAGGCGAATAAAGATGCTAAAAACGATTACTTCTATATTCTTGGTTACTGTTTTATTGGCTTGTAATTTCGATGTTAATCAAGAGAACCAAACAAAGGTGAAATTAGAAAATATAGAAGTAAGAAAGCTCGATTCAAATCATTGGCAAACCTATACGGATATTGTGATTGATGCGCCAATTGAAAAAGTGTGGAGTGTATTAACCGATTGGAATAATATTTCAAGTTGGAGCAGTTCCCTCATTAGTATTACTGGGGATATTCGGAACAATGGGGAAGTGAATGTCTCGTACTTAGTGGATGGAAAAACATATAGCACGCCGCATGAATTTATTTATGAGGAATTGAAGGAATTTGGTTGGTCGGACGAAATGGAAGGCACTTTTCAAGGACTTCAAGATAACCACAGATTTAGAGTGGAGAAAATATCCGATTCTAAAACTCTTTTCATTCAAGTTGATGATTTTAAAGGAGTAGGAAATAAAGAGCTTTCCGCTGAACAAGTTGCTAAAATTACGGTGAAATTCTTCCCCTTGTTTAACCGAGAATTAAAAATACAGGCCGAAAAAGAAAACGCCAAGTAACTTAACTATTAGAGGAATTTAGATTCTTTAATCAGACATACATGAGCATTAAATGAATCAAATTCGTTAAAATTACAGATTCCTTGTAAAGCAAGGAATAACGACAACTGTGGTAGTCTTAAATCACATCATAATCCACCACACACTTCTCAGAAGTTGGGTGAGCCTGGCAGGTAAGGACGTAACCATCTGCAACTTCTTTATCATCTAGTGCATAGTTCATTTCCATTCTTGCAGAACCTTCTACAATTTTGGCCTTACAGGTACAGCAAACAGCTCCTTTACAAGAATATGGGGCATCTATTCCAGCATCAACAGAAGCGTCCAAAATACTGTCACCCTTACTTGAAAGGTCAAATTCAAACTCTTCGTCATCCATTATTACGGTGACCTTTGACGTGATTTTAATATTTGGGTCTACCGTTTTTTTAGCCGCTGCTACAGGAGTAGTAAACAACTCAAAATGAATGTTATTTTTAGAAACATCATTACTTTCCAACCAACCCTTTACATCCATAATCATACTCTCTGGTCCGCACAAGAAAAACTCGTCAGCATCCAGTATTTTTTGGCTTTTAAGGTCGATTTCAATACATTTTTCTTTTCCAATTCTTCCAGAAAAAATTGGGTCAGATATATTTTCTCTACTCAATACATCTATTCTTTTAAAACGACCGTTTGAGCTTCCTACTAAATCGTTCAATTGGTCATTGAATATAATCGATTCGTTAGAGCGGTTTCCGTAAACCAATACAACTTCTGATTCGGCTTCGGTTGCCAATATCGTTTTAATGATAGATAATAAAGGAGTAATACCACTTCCTGCGCCAAAAAGTACATATTTCTTTTTCTGATTGGCACTAACTTCAGTGTAAAAATTTCCGGCAGGTGCCATTGTTTCCAACACATCACCTTCTTTCAGTTCGTTATTTGCCCAAGTAGAAAATTTACCACCTTCCACTTGCTTTACAGCAACCTGCAATGCATTGTCAGTTACTGGGCTACTGCACAGCGAATATGAACGACGCAATTCTTCAGAATTAATCGTTTGTTTAAACGCTAAATATTGGCCTTGCTTATACTCAAAATGCTCTTTTAGATTTTCGGGTACATCCAAGGTGATGGATACCGTGTCGGCAGTTTCTTTAGTTATTTTCTGAACTTTGATATTATAGAACATACAATGAAGTTTATGCTAATTTTAGGGAGTGCAAAAATAGTATTGTTGTTCTTTAAAACAATTGATTCTGTCAATGGTTATATAGATTAATGGTTACGCTGATTATTGTCAGTTTTTTAGCTGCCATTCCCTCGATTTTAGAGTGGAATAATTATTTAAAATTGTAATCTCTTAAAACAGATATTTCTATGGAAGATGTAAATAAACTTGAAGCTTTTCAAGCTAAGATTGACCGAGAAGAAAAAATAGAACCAAAAGATTGGATGCCAGCCGATTACAGAAAACACTTAATTCGTCAGATTTCTCAGCATGCCCATTCAGAAGTTGTTGGAATGCAACCGGAAGGTCAATGGATATCAAGAGCTCCCAGTTTGAGAGCGAAGGTGGTATTACTTGCAAAAGTGCAAGATGAAGCTGGACACGGACTGTATTTGTATTCCGCTGCAGAGTCACTTTCTATTTCTAGGGATGAATTATTAGAGCAATTGCACACCGAAAAAGCTAAATATTCCAGTATTTTTAATTACCCAACACTTACTTGGGCCGATATGGGTGCTGTAGGTTGGCTAGTTGATGGTGCTGCAATTGTCAATCAAGTTTCTCTTCAAAGGACTTCTTACGGCCCATACAGTAGAGGAATGGTTCGTATTTGTAAAGAAGAAAGCTTTCATCAACGTCAAGGATATGAAGTAATCTCAGATATGGCTTTAGGTTCACCAGAACAAAAGCAAATGGCGCAAGATGCGTTGAACAGAATGTGGTGGCCGTCTCTTATGATGTTTGGTCCCCATGATGCAGATTCTCCTAATACTGGAAACGCCACAAAGTGGAAAATCAAACGAGAAACTAATGATGAATTGCGTCAAAAGTTTATCGATAAAACAGTTCAGCAAGCTGAGGTAATTGGTCTTACGATTCCAGATCCTGATTTGAAATGGAACGAAGAACGAGGACATTACGATTTTGGTAAAATCGATTGGTCGGAGTTGAAAGAAGTAATTCACGGATGTGGACCTTGCAACAAACAACGATTGAATCATCACAGAAAAGCACATGAAGAAGGTGCTTGGGTAAGAGAAGCTGCAAATGCTTATGCCCAAAAACAACGAGATAAAAAGAAAGTAGCTTAGGCTAATAAAACACTACAACTATGAGCGCGGATAATCAATTTCCACAATGGGAAGTATTCATTCAAAGTAAAACAGGTTTGCCATTTAAGCATGCTGGAAATTTGCATGCTGCTGACGCTGAGTTAGCGCTGCAAAACGCAAGAGATTTATATACTCGAAGACAGGAAGGAACTTCGATTTGGGTAGTGCCTACAGACCAAATAGTAGCTTCAAATCCAGATGATTCCGATGCGTTCTTTGACCCAGCGGAAGATAAAATCTACCGAGCGGCAACGTATTACACAATGCCTGAAGGTGCAAAACACATTTAAGCAAGAAATATGACTGTAGATGAAGCTTTAGTAAAATATTGCCTCCGTTTGGGTGATGATGCCATGATTCTTGGCCATAGACTGAGTGAGTTGTGTTCAAAAGGTCCTTATTTGGAAGAAGATATTGCTCTTACAAATATCTCTCTCGACCTATTTGGCCAAACCAGAATGATGTACACTACGGCAGGTGAACTGGAAGGAAAGGGCAGAAAAGAAGACGATTTTGCATACAACCGTCTTGAGCCAGAATTTGAGAACGTATTGTTGGTTGAACAACCAAATGGCCATTTCGGAAATACAATTGCACGTCAGCTAATTTTTTCCGTTTTCTATTATCACTTGTTCTCAGAATTAAAAAACAGCCCGAACGAAAATTTAGCTGCTTTTGCTGCTAAATCGGTTAAAGAAACTACTTATCATATGCGTCATTCTGCTGAATGGGTGGTTCGTTTGGGAGATGGAACTGAAGAGTCGCACTGGAGAATTAAAGATGCATTAAACGAAATTTGGAGTTACCGTCACGAGCTTTTTGAGCAAGATGAGGTTGATACAACTTTAGTTGAAGCGGGATTGATACCAGATACCACAACGTTGAAAGCGCGATTTGAGAATTCAATCAAAGAAGTATTGGATAGAGCAACTATTGATGAAGTTGCTGAAGGCTGGAAAGCAACTGGTGGTCGTAGAGGACACCACAGCGAATACCTAGGTCATATCCTTCCAATTTTTCAATCTATTCCAAGAACTTATCCAGATTCTACTTGGTCGTAGTTTTATTGTATAACGTACCACGTTCAACGTATTATGTCAGTTCACTAAAAACGTAACACATGATTCGTAGTACAATACAACGATAGAGATAGGTGACGACAACTGAACAAAAGCACAAAGAAATCTGGGACATATTGGAGTCAATTCCTGACCCTGAAATTCCCGTTATTTCTGTTGTTGAATTGGGTGTTATTCGTAAAGTTGAAGCCCAATCCGATAAAACATTAATCACCATAACTCCAACTTATTCTGGTTGTCCTGCAATGAAAGTTTTTGAGGACGATATTATTTTCACATTGGAAGAAAAGGGTTTTCCGAAAGTTGAAATTAAAACGGTTTTCTCCCCTGCATGGACAACCGATTGGATGAGTAATGCCGCTTTAGAAAAATTGCGCAAGTATGGAATAGCGCCACCTCAAAAAGGAACCAACGATAAAGGAGTTCTCTTTGCGTCTGGTCCAAAAGAAGTAGCCTGTCCACAATGCAACTCTAAGGAAACTAAGCTATTAAGCCAGTTTGGTTCTACAGCTTGCAAAGCCGTTTATACATGTACGAATTGTGGGGAGACCTTCGATTATTTTAAGTGTATTTAGAATAAATCAGGTACTTAGAAACTTGCCTGATGTTGTTCTGAACTTCTTTCAGAATCTCATAGACGTCGCACAAGGTGGAGATGCTGAAATAAATTCAGCATGACGGTAGATTATTCGATTGCACTGTCTAATTTTATCACTTATTGAAACTATAGAGAAATGAGTTTAATTCAATTTGAACAGGTTGATAATCTTGCGATTATTACGTTAAACAGGGCAGATAAACTGAACAGTTTTATCCGTGAAATGGCTTTGGAATTCCAAGACCGATTAAAGCAATGCGAATCGGATAAGGATATTCGTGCAATTTTGATAACCGGAAATGGTCGCGCTTTTTGTGCAGGTCAAGATTTGGCTGAAGCAATCTCAGAAGATGGTCCTGAATTGACTAAAATAGTAGAAGAGCATTACAACCCCATTATTGAGTTGATTAGACAGATTGAAAAACCAGTAGTTTGTGCCGTAAATGGAGTAGCGGCAGGAGCTGGTGCTAATATTGCTTTGGCGTGTGATATCGTTTTTGCTTCAAAATCGAGCTCCTTTATTCAAGCATTTTCGGCAATTGGTCTAATTCCCGATAGTGGTGGAACTTACACTTTGCCAAGGCTAGTTGGATGGCAAAAAGCAACGGCTTTAATGATGCTCGGAGACAAAGTATCTGCAGAAGAAGCAGAGAAAATGGGCATGATTTACAAGGTTGTTGAAGCCGAGGAGTTGATGGAACAGGCCACTAAAACGGCAACTCGATTGTCAAAAATGGCCACCTACGGTTTGGGTTTAACTAAAAGAGCATTAAATGCTTCGTTTACCAACGACTTAAAATCGCAATTGGCGTTAGAAGGAGAACTGCAAACTTTAGCAGGACAATCTTACGACTACAACGAAGGGGTAACCGCATTTTTAGAAAAAAGAAAACCAAATTACAAAGGAGAGTAAAAATGAAGAGAGTTAGTGTAATTGGCTCGGGAGCTATGGGTGCTGGAATCGCTCAAGTGGCGGCACAAGCGGGATGTGAGGTTACGTTGTATGATAATAATCCAGATGCTCTAGAGGTAGCATCAAAAAAATATACTAAGATTTTTGACCGTTTGGTTGAAAAGGGAAGAAAGACAAGAGAAGAAGCTGATGCTATTTTATCAAGAATAGAATTGACGCACAGTATGGAGCACATCGATGATAGCGATATGGTTGTTGAGGCCATCGTTGAAAATCTGGATGTAAAGAAACAAGTTTTTCGGAAATTGGAAAATTTGGTAAGTGATGAGTGCATTTTAGCAACGAATACCTCTTCACTTTCGGTAACATCAATTGCAGCAGCTTGCGATAAACCTGAACGCGTTATTGGCTTGCATTTTTTTAATCCAGCTCCGCTAATGCCATTGGTAGAAATTGTTCCGGCTATTTCTACGGCTCCAGAACTCGCGAATCAATTAAAAGAATTAATGTTTGAGTGGGGAAAGTCACCGGCTATTGCACAAGATACTCCCGGGTTTATTGTCAACAGAGTGGCACGACCTTTTTATGGTGAAGCTATTCGCATTTATGAAGAAGGAATCGCTGATATTCCGACCATTGATTGGGCTATGAAAACCATTGGTGGTTTTAGAATGGGACCCTTCGAATTAACTGATTTTATTGGCCATGACGTAAATTACATTGTTACCGAAACGGTGTTTAAGGAGTTTTACTTTGACCCGCGATACAAACCTTCAATTTCACAAAAAAGACTGGTCGAAGCCGGATTTTATGGCAGAAAATCGGGTAGGGGTTTTTACGATTACACCGAAGGCGTTGAACAACCGAAACCAACAGAAGATGAAGTGTTGGGGAAAAAGATTGTTGAACGTGTGTTGGCTATGCTAATAAATGAAGCGGTAGATGCGCTGTACTTAAACATTGCATCGAAACAAGACTTGGATACAGCCATGACCAAAGGTGTGAATTACCCAAAAGGTTTATTGGCGTGGGCTGACGAAATTGGAGTTTCGAATGTTTTGGAAACGCTAGAAAATTTGCACAGCGAATATGACGAAGATCGTTATCGTCCATCAGTGTTGCTAAAGAGAATGGCAAGCAATGGCGAGTGCTTCTATAATTAGATTTCAAGAAATAATATACATCTGTAGCTATATTGAGTGAAACTTTTTCTAACTTGTTGCAGAATTAAAACAGAAGAAAAATGCCTGTAAGAGAAAATATGGTAGCTGATAGTGCAATCGACTTGGCACTGGAGCACTTAGAGAATATGACCGACCAAGAATTGAATAATTTGTTTGAAAGAATGTCTAGTCAGCAGCCTCATGTTATGGGGTTTGTAGTTGGTTTGGGTGAAGGTTTAGAGGACGAAGAAGCAGCTGAAGATTTATTTTATTTGACCACTATACTTTGGCATTCTGTGGAACTTTCAAAAAACGATACACTGAATACGGTTTCAGAAACTCAATTAACCGCATTAGATAATCGCATGACAAATTTGTTTGAAGAGATAGTTTCATTCTCAGATGATAATGACGATGAGGACATGGAGAATATTATTGCTGCTTCATCACAACCAGCGATTGTAAATTATTTGGCGGATGAATTTTTCTCGGAACAATATTTCAGACTTTCGGAAGAAAAAATTGCAAAAATGTTTGCTTGCATGGCGGTTGTAGGTGAAGCTTTAGGTGAAGCTTAATTCAATTCACACCTACTTTTACCGTTTTCTGAAAAGTACCATAACCCACTTTTAGAGTGTAATCTCCGGATTTCAGTTTTGGCTGGTAATTGAATTTCTTGAGTTTTTTTCGAATTTTCCTTCTCAGTATTTTTTTGCCCGTCGCATCTTCCACTTTTAGGTAAATCTTTTTTATCGTTTTATCGACTGGATAAAAATACCATTCGTTTCCAGCGGTTTCAATAGAGCATTCAGAAGTATGATTAACATGCAGGTTTGACCCCATATCAATAGATTCTGTTGACTTCATTTGATTGTACAAAAAATTTCGGATTAGATTGATGGCTACATCCATGTTAGGTTGATAAATTTTAGGTTCCAACATTTTATCAAAAGGGGAGTGACGCTGATGTTTATACGTGTATAAATAACTGCTCGCTCCAATATTTTTAGTGCGTTGATTAATCAAAAAACTACCTTCAAGTTTAACCTTTGGAAAGGTTGTAATTAACGGAACTTTAAAATCAACTACAGCAGATTGATAGGGTACAATGTTGTCTTCATCTCCGTGAATCGATAGAATAGGGGTTCTCTTGGTAATCAAATTTGTATCGCTCATAGCACCACACATATTTATTATTCCAATCGGTTCTATGTTCGATTTTTTACAGGCTCCAATTTCGTCTTTATAACTACTAAAAATATTGGAGGAGTTTGCATTTACGAAATGATAGTTAAGGCAGGTTATAGCACCCGATGAGTTACCGCCAATGAACAGCTTTGAGCCATCCATGCTATAGGGGTTGTCGTTATTTATTTGATTTTCTATGTAGGAAAGCGCAGAATTCAAATCCAGAACAGCTCTGTACAGCGTTTTTCCTCCCTTATCAATTTCTGATTGATTGGTTTTCCATCGCGTTCTGTAATCTATTGAAACCGCAACGAAGCCCATTTGTGCCAAGCGATTGCAAATCGTTTCTATTGGATAATTGTTTTTGTCTCCCCAATAAAACCCACCGCCAAAGCATAGTACAACAGTTGGTCGAGGTTTTTTGGAGTTAACAAGAGGTGCATAGACATCCATTTTCAAGACTTGCTTTTTTCCTTTGTAATTTAAAACCGTATCGTAAGGAATACTGTAGGTGGTTTGCGTTGCAAAAAGTGGTTCGTAAAATTCTTGGGCTGATGAAAACCCAAATAATGTTGCAAGTAGAAGGGTAACTATTACTTTAATAATGGATGCCTTTTCGGATAAATTGAGTGAGGGGAAACCCTTTCTTAATGTCTTTAACCAAGGTAGGAATAAAGTCGTCTTGAAGAATAATCTCAGGACTATACTCAGTGAAAAAGTACCACTGCTTGTTGTAAATCAAAGGTTGTTTTTCGGCAGCTTCTTTTAAGTCTTTCGGTAACCTTTTGGCTTTTTCACCTCTAATTTCTCCGTAAGTTTTTACAAAGTCTTTGTGATTAATAAGTTGTTCAAATAACTCTTGATTCGCTGCAACGTAATACCTAAAATCTTCCAAATTTTGTTTGTCCAACCCATATACACCTCCATACAAACGAACATGCTCTGGCCCAATTTCAATGTAAACTCCGGGAATGTCTTTTGCCTTCTTTCCACCCGGTGAAACAATTGCAGAATTACTCAGTTTGTATGGTGTTTTGTCCTTGCTGAATCTAACATCACGATTGATTCTGAAGATGCAATGTTTAGGTTCTATTTCTTTTTGCTCAGCATCAATTGCTTCAATTTCTGAGATTAATCTCGATACAAAATTTTTGAACGGAGCCTTAACACTCTTTTCGTATCGTTTCCGATTTTCATCGAACCAGTTTTTGTGATTGTTGGCTGCTAATTCTTTAAAAAAATCAAGGTAGTCTTTCGTAAAATATTTTATTTCCATTCTAAATTTAATTCTCTTGGTTTCTTTTTCTTCTTTTTAAATAGACGCCTTTCAGGTTTAGGACAGTAATTTTTTCTTTTCTTAAAGTAGGTCTGGCAATCTTTTGAATGCAATATTTGCCAGTTCAAACTCATATAAAAATCTGCTCCATACATGTCTCTGCGAAACAATAAAGGAACGAAATTATTCATACCAAAACTCAGAAAATATGCACGCACATAAAAGCCTAATCCCGGAGCCTGATGTCGCGAAATTGTAAGAGGTATTGCCGCTGTAAACCGTTCTCGTTCGTATCTAGGAATTAAACTCAAACGAGATACCCGCTCAGCACCCATAGTCAGTCGCTGATGTAACCCAAGTTCTAATGCTGAGTAAAAAAACACATTGTTTCCAAAATTGTAATCAAATTGTGCGTTTAGCGCAAGAGGCATCATGGCTACAAATTTTGATTTAGTTGTTGGAGAAGAACCTGCGTTATTTGAGGAGTTCGTGAGAATGTCGTTTAACGGAGTTATACCCGTAATAGGGTTTGCTTCATAATTGTTCCAAAATAAGGAGTCATTGTCGAAAGTCCAATGGTTGGTGTTTTTCTTAAAGTTGATAAAACCTAAATCGGTTATTGACGCTCCAAATTTGTATTTATACTCCTTTACAGCGCAACGCCTAGCTACACTGTGTGGAATATGAAAGCTGTTGTCATCGGTCAGCATTTTTTTAAATTCAAAACCAACATCTACACCAGCACCAAACCCCAGAGAAGGACCTGGAACGCTTAAACCCATTTTTGTTGTTCCGCTATGAATATACACATGGTTTGAATCCACACTGTATTTCATGTTTTGAGTGAGTTTGGCAACATGTCCCATCCCATTGAGCAATTTGAACGAACCCCCGCCAGAAATTATTACATCACCATTACTATGGATAATTTGCGCATAGTTTAAACCCAACTCGGCCCAGCTCATGTATTTAAGGTGGTAATTATTGCCTTCGAAAGTCTGATTGTGCTGAGCTGGGTAGTTCAACCCATTTTTTATAAACCCAGCAATATCGTACGGAATACTTTTAGCGTAAACCATGTTTCGTTGTCGAATATTAAATCCAAAAGACCGAGTACCTCTAGCAATAACTAATGCCGGTGCATAAATTTCGGCATTTACTGCTCCGTGATATTTTTTATCAGGTTCAACACCAGCCTCTATTGCATCGGACAAATTAGAACCGGGAAGAAAATACAAGTTGTTTTCTGCTTGTACTGATAAGCCCACTAATCGGAAATCAATATATGGCCGTGGGTCTGCTATACTCGCTGGGTTCATTAGTACTGAATTGGTCGGAGTAAATCTATCCGAAACCGCACTATTGTGCTGTGCTTTACTCGAAAAAACGAGTAGTAAACTAACTCCCAAATAAATGAATAAACTTCTCAAGGCTTAACTTTACTGCAACCGACAAACATAGTAGTAACAATATTCTAATTTTGGTTCAAAATCTTACTTTATGAACGATGACCTACCTAAAAAGGTGACAGACGTAATGATGCAAAACGACTTGTTTTCTCAGTGGTTAGGTATCGAACGGATAAAAGATAGCACAGGACAATCCATAGTAAGCCTAAAAGTAAGGGCTGAAATGCTAAACGGTTTCAAAATTCTTCACGGTGGTATTTCCTTTGCCTTGGCAGATAGTGCCTTGGCTTTTGCTGCAAATTCGCATGGAATTCAATGTGTTTCTATCGAGAACAGCATTCACTACCATAAACCTGCTAAGGAAGGTGATGTTTTAACGGCTGTGTCAAACGAAGTTTCGAAATCGAATAAAATTGCGGTTTACGAAGTAGTAATAACCAATCAACTTCAAGAAAAAATTGCCTCATTTAAGGGCACTGTTTACCGCACAAAAAATGAATGGAAAGTTTAGCAAAACCGTGCAGAAATGAGCTTGGCTTTGTATTCTTGTAATTACAAAATAATATTCAATGAAAGAGGCATATATAATTGACGCAATACGAACTCCAATAGGAAATTTTGGCGGAACACTTTCCACCATAAGAACAGATGATTTAGGGGCAATTGCGTTAAAAGAACTCATGAGTCGTAACTCGAAACTAGACCCAGCTTCGATTGGTGATGTGGTTATGGGCTGTGCAAATCAGGCTGGAGAGGATAACCGTAATGTTGCCAGAATGTCGTTGTTGTTAGCAGGTTTACCTTGGTCTGTTCCAGGGGAAACGGTGAATAGATTGTGTGCTTCAGGGATGTCCGCTGTGGTGCATGCTTCAAGAGCCTTAAAGAGCGGCGACGCAGATGTGTTTGTGGCAGGAGGAGTTGAAAACATGACTAGAGGCCCTTGGGTAATATCGAAAGTTTCTAAACCTTTTGGTAGAGATGCAGCAATGCACGACTCGTCTTTCGGATGGCGTTTTATCAATCCTAAAATGAAAGAGTTGTACGGTGTTGATGGAATGGGAAATACCGCTGAGAATCTAGCGGAACTCTATTCCATTTCTAGGGAAGACCAAGATGCTTTTGCTCTATGGTCTCAGCAAAAAGCTACTGCTGCTCAAGAATCTGGAAGACTTGCCGAAGAAATTATTTCAGTTGAAATTCCACAACGAAAAAAAGACCCCATTATATTCTCACAAGATGAATTTGTAAAACCAAAAAGTAGTGCAGAGATTTTAGCGAAACTTCGTCCTGCATTTAAAAAGGACGGAACCGTTACCGCTGGAAATGCTTCTGGGTTGAACGACGGAGCTGCTGCCATGTTATTGGCAACCGAAGAAGGATGCAAACAACAAAATCTGAAACCAATTGCCAGAGTAGTGAGTTCTGGAGTAGTTGGAGTTGAACCTCGAATTATGGGAATTGGACCTGTAGGTGCCTCAAACCTGGCACTGAAAAGAGCAGGACTAACCATTGACGATATGGATGTTATTGAACTAAACGAAGCCTTTGCCGCTCAGGCTTTGGCCTGCACTCGGAACTTAGGTTTAGAAGATACGGATGCTCGTATTAATCCTAATGGTGGAGCAATTGCGCTAGGGCACCCGCTAGGTGTAAGTGGAACAAGAATTATCCAAAATGCTGCAATTGAATTGCAAAAGCAAAACAAGAAATATGCGTTATGTACAATGTGTATTGGAGTAGGACAAGGGTATGCAGTAATAATCGAAAGGGTATAATTATGATTTACGAATTCAACGGATACAAACCTGTAATTCACCCAAGTTCTTTTGTACATCCACAAGCAAATGTGACCGGAAATGTTATAATTGGTAAGAATGTTTATATAGGACCAGGAGCTGTTATTCGCGGCGATTGGGGCGAAATAATTATAGAAGATGGCTGCAATGTTCAAGAAAATTGTGTGGTTCACATGTTTCCGGGTACAACCACACGATTAAAAAAAGCTGCTCATATTGGTCATGGGGCAATAATTCACGGAGGAACGATTGGTGAAAATACCCTAGTAGGAATGAATGCGGTAGTCATGGACAATTGTATAATCGGAAATGAATGTGTTGTTGGAGCATTGTGTTTTGTGCCTGGAGAAACAAACATTCCAAACCGTAAAGTTGCGGTTGGTAACCCAGCCAAAGTGGTTAAAGACGTTTCAGATGATATGATAAAATGGAAAACGAAGGGAACAGAATTGTATCAGCAATTACCTAAGGATTGCGTGAATACTTTGAAAGAATGTGAGCCGTTAACTAGAATGCCTCCATTTAGACCCAAGCAAGAGGAATTATTTAAAACTTGGAAAAAGACGAAGTAATTATTACTCGCAGATTTTCATTTTAACAGAATTCGTCATTCCGGAAGAATAGTTGAACCTAGCGACGAAGGAGATTAGGGAAACTTCTGTCCGGAATCTAGAAAAAGTGAACACCATTTTATTCGGTTTGTATTAGAAGAAAACAATTCATTATGTCAACACTCAAAGCAGGAGATAAAGCACCAGTTTTTTCTGGATTAAACGAAAAAGAAGAAACCATTTCATTAGCAGATTTTGCAGGGAAAAAGTTGGTTTTATATTTCTACCCAAAAGATATGACACCTGGTTGCACTACTCAATCGTGCAATCTAAGAGATAACTACGATGTCTTATTAAAGCAGGGATACGAAGTATTGGGTGTTAGTGCCGATTCACCCAAAAGACATCAAAAATTCATCGGTAAATACGATTTACCATTTTCATTATTGGCTGATGAAGACCATACTGTTTTGAATGCCTATGGAGTTTGGGGCCCAAAAAAATTTATGGGCAAAGAATACGACGGTATTCATAGAACCACTTTTGTAATTGATGAAAAGGGAGTAATAGAAGAGGTAATTGGAAAAGTAAAAACCAAAGAACACTTCGAGCAGATAGTGGCGTAGGTACATTGCTTCCTATCGCGACTTTCTAATCTATACAAATTGATTAAATTTACTCCAATCAATTGGTTTTTCCGTGAGGCTGAAAATTGCAGTTTGTATTGCCCTAACCATGTTCTCTTGTAAAAAAGAAGAGGTGGATAAACGCATGTTTATTTTTGAAGGCTCAGTGCTTAGTTGGGATAGTACAAGTACAATTCAGAACGCTACAATTGGTTTAGAAGCATATAGCCGCAAAGGTGTTTTTGGTGAATTTGAGGATTACAATTTTAGTACCTGTTTCAAATCGGACAATAACGGTTATTTCAAATACGAGTATGAAGAGTTAGACATTTTGGAGGGTGAAACGTTGGAATTTTCTGTTACTACCGTAGATGGGTTTTCACAAGCTTTGTCTCGAATTGTTGCTAATTTAAATTACAATCAAGACTGGTATTTAAAACCACGAAGAGGCGAGGTTGAGGCTATCGTAGAAATTGATTGGAACTCAGAAGATACGTTGTATTATAGCATAGAACCTAATAGTATCACAGGCTCGACCACAATAAAAGAGATTAATTGTTTTTCTTGGCAAGGTGATTTCGCGGTTAGAGAAAACCAAAATAGAAATCTTGTTCAATCTAAGGATAGAATCATGGTTTGGTCAACAGACTTCAATGAATTTAAAAGATTAGCATTTGAATACTCCATTGGAAATCGAACAGATAGTATTTTAAAATATGTAGATACATTCAGTGTATCTGGCTTGCCAATCATTGATAAGGTGCACGTAGACGGCAAACCTTAACATGTTATTTGATGCGATCAATCGTACACAAAGTTTGAACTGATCTATATTTGAAGGGTGCGATTTGTATCTCTTTTTTTATGTCTATTGGTTTCGTTGACTGGCTTGGCTCAGCTATCCGTAACCACTGGAATTTCTCCTTCTGCATTGGTCTGGAAAGATTTAATTGGCCAAAATTCTGGTCTGCGAATACTGAATATTAAGTACAAAGGAGCACAGTATTCTATTGGAAAATTCAAAACAGAAGAATCGGCTCATATTGACATTAAAAGTGGCCTCATCCTTTCTACCGGATTTGCGAAAGATGCCGAAGGACCTAATAATGGAGGAGGAGCAGGGCAATATTTACACATGCCTGGTGACCGCCAACTCGTTCGCCTTGCTAACAATGTAACCATGGATGCCTGTATATTGGAGTTCGATTTTGTGCCGAAGTACAATAAAATCGAATTTCAGTTCGTGTTTGCTTCGGAGGAATATCCGGAATACATCAATAAAGGCGTAAACGACGTTTTTGGATTTTTCTTGAACGAATTGGAAAAAAAGAATGTGGTGAATTTAGCCGTTGTGCCAGGAACCAACGATCCTATTTCGGTTGATAATATCAATCACAAAAAGAACGCTCAGTACTTCATTAAAAACGAATATTGGAGCCTAAACAGCCCTAAAATTGTAGAAGGTAATCATGAAGTAAATGAATACGCCTACAATTTTCAATTTGATGGCCTAACCAAATGGTTGACCGCTTCTGCTGACGTAACTCCAAATGTTGCTTATCATTTGAAAATAGCAATTGCCGACGCTGGTGATGGAGTATTTGATTCGGCTGTATTTCTTAAAAGTAACTCATTTCACGCGGAGGAGAAAAAAGAAGAGATTGCCGTAAAAAATGAATTGATTGCGTTATTTGAGAATGAAGAAGTATCGGAGCGTGGAGATTCGGTTGTATTGGAGTTGCACCTGAATTTCGAAACCGACAAATCTGAGGTTACCAATGCAGAAGATTTGGTTCAATTGATTCAAGTGTCTAATTTATTGGTGTCTAATGAAGGATTGAAAGTCAAAATTGAGGGTCATACGGATAATCAAGGAGCTAATGATTACAACTTAAAATTATCGGAGCGCAGAGCAAACTGGGTTGAGAACTGGTTAAAGGAACAAGGAGTTTTATCAGAGAGGCTGTATTCGCATGGTTATGGAGCCGAAAAGCCAGTAGTATCAAACGAAACTGTCGAGGGAAAACGAAAAAACAGAAGAGTGGAATTTGTGTTTTATTAATGTATAAATTCTTGAAAAATCGATTAATTCGACCAATCGAAATATTTAATTTCACAACGTAAAAAGGTTACGGTCAGCCCCCGTTTATTTGCCTTATAATAATTAGAAAACAAAAAAAATATGTCACAAGACGCAAAAGAAAAAGCACTGAAACTAACCCTAGACAAACTGGATAAAATGTACGGAAAAGGTTCCGTAATGAAATTAGGGGATGATGCAGTTGAGAAAGTTGATGTTATTCCTTCTGGCTCAATAACCTTAGATGCTGCTCTAGGAATCAATGGGTACCCTAAAGGTAGAATTGTAGAAATTTATGGTCCAGAATCTTCAGGTAAAACAACCTTAGCAATTCACGCAATAGCCGAAGTGCAAAAGCAAGGTGGTATTGCTGCCATAGTTGATGCTGAGCATGCTTTTGACCGTTTTTATGCAGAGAGTTTAGGTGTGGATACTGAAAACCTCCTAATAGCTCAACCGGATAACGGAGAGCAAGGACTAGAAATAGCGGATAACCTGATTCGTTCTGGAGCTATCGATTTATTGGTTATTGATTCAGTGGCCGCCCTTACTCCAAGAGCAGAAATAGAAGGCGAAATGGGCGATTCTATGATGGGATTGCATGCAAGATTGATGTCTCAGGCATTAAGAAAACTTACTGGAACTATTCATAAAACTAATTGTTGCTGCATTTTCATTAACCAATTAAGAGAAAAAATTGGGGTAATGTTCGGAAATCCGGAAACCACTACCGGTGGAAACGCACTTAAATTTTATGCTTCAGTTCGTTTAGACATCAGACGTTCAACTCAAATAAAATCAGGTGATGAGGTTATTGGTAACCGAACCAGAGTGAAGGTAGTAAAGAATAAAGTAGCTCCGCCTTTCCGCAAAGCAGAATTTGATATAATGTACGGTGCTGGTATTTCTAGAACTGGCGAATTGTTGGATTTAGCTGTTGAGAATGATGTCGTTAAAAAATCGGGTTCATGGTTTAGTTATGGAGATACTAAACTAGGGCAGGGTAGAGACGCAGTAAAGGAATTGATTGGAGATAACCCTGAATTAGCGGACGAAATAGAAGCACATTTAAAAGAAAAACTGTCCGCTGCCTAATTGGTATAGCGTATTGCCTTTTGGCGTATAAATTTGTAATCCCTTTGGTGTAATATTAATTACCTAAAGGGATTTTATTTTTTTGATTATGAAATACATAACTTTTCTATTAGCCATTGTTTTTTATTCCTGTTCTTCAGACTCAGCAGTTTCTTCAGATAAAGAGGATAACATCATTGAATACGAAACGGCTTACGATAGTATTAATGCACTTATCAAAGCAAAGCCGGATAAAGCATCTCTGTATGTTTATCGTTCAGAATTAAGGCAAAATGATAAAGAGTTTGAGTTGGCATTAGGAGACCTTGACCGCGCAATTGAAGTGGATTCTTTGAATGATAATTGGTACGTTTTGAAGTCTGAATTATTGTTTGATTTGAAGCGATTCAAGGAATCGAAGGACGTTTTAGATAATGCCATATTTAAAGCCCCTGGTTCAGTACCCTTAATATTGAAAAAATCGGAAATGTATCTCATTACTGGCGACTTGCAACAATGTGTCAGCTGGGCTAATGCCGCATTAGATTTTGATGTGTATAATGCAGAGGCATATTACCTAAAAGGAATGGCGCACAAATTTGGAAAAGACACCGTAAAAGCTGTAACCAGTTTTCAGACCGCTGTTGAACAAGATATAAATCACTATGAGGCGTATATGCAATTGGCTAGTTTGTACGCTGCAGAGCAACATGCTTTGGCGCCATCGTATTACACAAATGCTATTCGAATTGATTCAAGTAGTACCGAGGCTTACTACGGAAGAGGCTTGTATTATCAAAATTCTGAAAAGGCAGATAAGGCCATGGCAGATTATCAATCTATTTTAGACATCGATTCCAATCATGTTCAGGCACATTACAACATGGGGTATGTGAAGTTGCTTATGTTGGAGGAAATGGATACCGCTGAAGTATTGTTCAATAAGGCTTTTGCCTTAGATTCAACTTACCTCAACGCATTATACATGGTGGGTTATTCTATGGAGCTGAATGGAAGGTCGTTGGATGCGGAAAAGACTTATCGGGAAGTTCTGAAACTTGACCCAACACACCTATTGGCAGCTAAGGGTTTGAATAGGCTAGAATGAACCCGTGTTGATGGAAAATAATACAAATAAATTGCCATATACTTTTAATACAATGAATCGAATCGACAATTCAATTGTGGTTCTAGTTGCAATTATTGTCTTTAGTTTTCTTTGTTTTCCTATAGCAGAAATTGCAAGTTTTGATTTGCGAATCGCAGACGCATTTAACACGGATGAGGTGGAGTTTCTGCAACCTATGTTAAACGCTTTTTATAGAGGAGATTTTAATATTGGCAGATTTGATTACGGACTTTTCTATTATAACATAGGATTGCTCTGCTTTTATGTAAGCGATTTTATCAGCCCTCTTACAGAACATTCTGCAATAATGATTATGCGCTTACTTTCAAGTTTTTTCTTGATTGCTAATGCCTTCGCGATTCGTGCAATTTATCACTCGGTTTTTAAATCACATAGTCTTTTGGTATTTGTATTAAGTATTTTGAGTAGTCATACAATGCTTAATTATGGTGCTATGGTTCATCCGGATTTAGCACAAGTATTCTTAGTTAGTATGGGTGTGCTTTTTGCCATTAAGTACCTCAAGTTCAACAAATTTATTTTCTTATTAATTGCCGCGTTATTTTCAGGCTTGGCCTTTGCAACAAAGTTTGTGGGTATTGCATTTCTTCCAGTGCTCTTGCTCTTGGCCTTATTTATTAAGGAAAACAAAGATGGGGCGTTAAAAACATATGCTTACCTAACAACCATTACGCTTAGTGCCGGTTTTGCATTTTTGAGTTACCCTTCTTGGGTACAAGGATATTTACAAGGAGATGCAGAATTGGTCGCAGATGTTTTGGCTCTGTTCAAAATATTACATTACGCTTCAATATCGATTTGTTTAATTACCATACTTGCCCTTTATATCCGATGTTCCAATCAGTTTTTATGGATAAGAAGAGCCATTGAATCTTTATCGAATACGTATTTGGTTGGGCTTATATTCTGTGTTGGTTTTTCAATAGGGTCGCCACAATCTATTATTGGGTTTCGATTTTTAAATGGATTGATATATGTGGCTGGAATCCATAAAGATGGACATTGGTTTCGAGATGAATCTGGCTGGTATGGTTGGGTAAAGGTACTGATCCAATCTGATGTGGTTCCAGTATGGTTAGCAGTATTTGGAATACTAGGTTTAATTTGGGTTATAGTCACATCGTTGAAATCAAGAAGAATAGTTTTTTTAAACCCAATGTACGTGCCCATATTGTGGATATTGATGTTTTGTTTGGTTGTAGTTTTTAGAGTAAAATCACACTTTAGCCATTATTTAATTCCAGTTATTCCGTTTTTATTTCTGTATGCTTCAGCAGCAATTAATGCTGTCTTGGCAAAAATTATTGCTTTGCTTAATTTAAATGTAGTTGAAAGGAATTTATCTGTAACAATATCCTTAGTATTAGGCGTTTGGTTTTTCTATAAAGCATCAATTTATACTCATGAAAGGGTAGAAGAATATACTGAATCAGCAGAGTTAAGGTCAGGAGAGTGGATTAAGGAAAACTTAAACAATTCGGTTTCAATAACTGCTGATAAGTACGTGTACATTCCATATAGTTTAAACAGTACTTTCTATACATATTGGGGGCTTTCTAACGCTATAATTGAAAAGAACTCCTCGGACTATTTATTAATAAATGAGCATACACACAAATCATTTTTAAATAGAGGTGATGTGGTCGATTATTTGCATGGAGATGAATTGTTTTTAGAACGAAATGACCTTTATATTTCGTTAATAAACGATACCCATAAAGACTATAAGCTCGTTCGAGATTTTGGCCGAGTTAAGCTATACAAAAAAAGGCCGCCAAATGGCGACCTTTAAATAATTCCCTTTATTACATTTTATAAAGAGGCTCGTACTAAAACAGGCCTACTTCACTTTGTCAACCACAGCTTTGAAAGCCTCTGGATGATTCATTGCCAAATCGGCCAAAACCTTTCGGTTCAAATCGATATTAGCACTGTTTACTTTACCCATAAACTGAGAATACGACATTCCGTTCAATCTGGCTCCCGCGTTGATACGCGTAATCCAAAGTGATCTGAAATTACGTTTCTTCTGACGTCTGTCTCTGTACGCATATACTAACCCTTTTTCAACGGCGTTTTTCGCAACAGTCCAAACATTTTTTCTACGACCAAAGTATCCTTTGGCCATTTTCATCACTTTTTTGCGTCTTGCTCGTGATGCTACTGAATTTACTGATCTAGGCATAATTTACATTTTTTGAGTGGCAGTGAGTTTCTATTTCAAACTGCTTAGTTACTGATACCCGGGTTAAAAGAATAAACCAAATTTTAATCTGATTACTTAAGGTTGAGCTGTTGCAATATATTGCGCTCATCCGCTTTGTGAACCAATCCAGATTGCGTAAGATTACGCTTCTGTTTTGTTTCTTTTTTTGTAAGGATATGGCTTTTGAAAGCGTGTTTCCTTTTGATTTTACCAGAACCGGTAAGCTTAAATCGCTTTTTGGCACTGGATTTTGTTTTCATCTTAGGCATTTCTCTGCTTTTTACTGATTAAACAATATATAAGGGAATTATTTTTTCTTCTTAGGAGCAAGGAACATAATCATACGTTTACCTTCCATTTTTGGTAACGACTCTACGTCGCCAATGTCAGCCAATTCTTGAGCGAGTTTCAATAAAAGAATTTCACCTCTTTCCTTAAAAACAATAGTCCTTCCTTTAAAAAACACAAAGGCTTTAAGCTTTGCACCTTCTTCAAGGAATTTTCTTGCATGATTCAGTTTGAAATTAAAGTCATGCTCATCGGTATTAGGTCCAAAACGGATTTCTTTTACCACAACCTTAGTCGCCTTCGATTGCATTTCTTTTTTCTTCTTCTTTTGCTCGTACACAAACTTCTTGTAGTCTAGTATTTTAACTACTGGTGGTTTAGCATTTGGCGATATTTCAACCAAATCTAAACTTGCTTCGTCTGCTTTTGCTAGCGCTTTTTCGAGCGCAAGTACCTCAGCACCATCACCATCCGTAACTAAACGAACTGGGTCTGCAAAAATTTTCCCATTTGTTCTAAAGATGGGGTCTTTTTGCCTAGGTTGCGGGGATCTGAATCTTCTTGCTATGGCTTATTCCTCCTTATTAATTTTACTAAAAATCTTTTACTAACTCTTTTATTTCTTTTTCCACCAATTCTGCAAACGATGCTGGAGAATAGTTTCCTAAATCTCCTTCACCTTGTTTTCGAACTGAAACCTGTCCAGATTCGGCTTCCTTTTCGCCAATAATTAGCATGAAAGGAATTTTTGCTAGCTCGGTATCTCTAATTTTTCTCCCAATTTTTTCTGAACGGTCATCTACATAACCACGCAGCCCTTTTTGGGCGAGCAAAAGTAGCATATTTTCAGCTACTTCATTGTACTTGTCTGAAATGGTGAGAATTGCAAATTGGTCGGGTGTTAACCACAACGGAAATTTACCCGCACAGTGCTCAGTCAGGATTGCAATAAATCGCTCCATTGAACCGAAGGGCGCACGGTGTATCATTATTGGGCGATGTTTTTGGTTGTCGCTACCCATATATTCCAATTCAAAACGCTCCGGTAAATTGTAATCTACCTGAATGGTTCCCAATTGCCATTTTCTTCCCAAGGCATCTTTTACCATGAAATCCAGCTTAGGACCGTAGAAAGCAGCCTCGCCGTACTCGATTTTAGTGGTTAGATTTTTACCTTCAACCGCTTTTAAAATTGCACTTTCAGATTTCTCCCAGTTTTCATCAGAACCAATGTATTTGGAATGATTTTCTTGGTCACGTAAAGAGATTTGGGCCTCATAATCTTCAAATCCTAAAGAAGTGAATACGTAGCTTACTAAATCAATAACATTTTGGAATTCTTCAATCAATTGGTCTGGACGTACAAATAAATGCGCATCATCCTGAGTAAAACCTCTAACTCTGGTTAAGCCATGCAGCTCTCCAGACTGTTCGTAACGATATACTGTTCCAAATTCTGCAAATCGAACCGGTAAATCTCTGTAGGAGCGTGGTTTGGATTTATAAATTTCACAATGGTGAGGACAGTTCATAGGTTTTAGCAAGAACTCTTCGTCTTCTTTTGGTGTTTTTATAGGTTGAAACGAATCTTCACCATATTTCTCGTAATGACCACTGGTTACATACAATTGTTTGTTTCCAATATGCGGTGTCATTACAGGCTGATAGCCGCTTTTTACTTGAGCACGTTTTAGGAAGTCTTCTAATCGAGCTCTTAACTCAGCTCCTCTCGGTAACCACAAAGGAAGGCCTTGGCCTACTTTTTCAGAAAATGTAAATAACTCCAATTCCTTACCCAGTTTTCGGTGGTCGCGTTTTTTTGCTTCTTCAAGCATATTGAGGTATTCCTCCAGCATTTTTTGCTTCGGAAAAGTAATACCGTAAACTCTAGTCAACTGAGGTTTGTTTTCGTCACCCCGCCAGTATGCACCAGCAATACTCAATATTTTTACTGCTTTTACAAAACCAGTATGAGGAATATGGCCTCCACGACACAAATCCGTGAAATTTGAATGGTCACAGAAAGTAATATCTCCGTCGGTTAAGTTTTCAATCAACTCAACTTTAAATTCATTTCCTTGTTTTTTATATAAACCAAGGGCGTCAGCTTTACTTACTTCACGCATTTTAAATTGAGCTTTCTCACGAGCTAATTCCAGAAAGCGTTTTTCAATTTTTTGGGTGTCATTTTCTGAAATTACATAGTCTAGCGTGTCAACATCGTAGTAGAACCCATTTTCGATTGCTGGTCCAATGGTTAATTTAATCCCTGGATACAAATCCTCTAAAGTTTGCGCTAAAATGTGAGCTGACGAATGCCAGAATGCCGTTTTACCTTCATCGTTGTCCCAAGTAAATAGAACCAGGTTGGCGTCTTCGGTAATTGGGGTAACTGACTCTACCGTATTTCCGTTTACCGATGCGGATAGAACATTTCGGGCCAATCCCGATGAAATATCATTGGCAACGTCAAATGGAGTAATACCAGATTCGTATTCACGAACAGAGCCGTCGGGTAGAGTAATTTTAATCATGATTTTTCAAAAAATTTTGGGCGGCAAAGATAGGATTATAACCTACTGGAGCAAGATATTCTGTACTTGAATCGAGTGAGTAATTAGCTGACTACGTAAGCACGTATTTCTTCAATTTTGGCTCGTATTTTTTGCAGGTCTTGAAGGTTAATGATGATCGAATCTCCGGTTGAAGTAATTCTAATGTTTGAAGAAATTTCTTGGAATTCTCTCAGTTTATTTTCCAGATCTAGAACCTCTTGGTTTTTATCTTCCATTTTGTCAAATTCAACAAGAATATCTTCCAACATGTTTATTTGATTCGAAATTTCAGAAACAGTAGCTGTATCAACGGTGTTAGAAAAATTCTTTTTGGCATTCATGGCAATGTAAGCACTTTCAACCCAAGCTCCAGTGTAAAAGAGAATTGCTTTGTCCTGAGTGCCATTTGCTCGTAAGGTTTTGTCCAAGTCTTTTTGTATTCCAGCTACCATTCTCGACATGGAGTCTTTGTTTCCAAGGCTAGAGTTAAAATTGGTGAGAATTAATTCATACCTGAATATTTCTGCAAGACCAATCTTGTCACTTAAGCGTTGGATGGCCATAAAATAGTCCGATGCGCACTGTCCTTGGTCATTTAGCACACAGTAACTCAAGTCCGCTGAATAAACTCCGAAATTCAACGACTTTTTGGTGTTGGTTACATAATTCTCGTAGTTATTTGCGCTATTGGTTAAGCCAGGAATAAAAGTTATTCCAGTATTTTTATAGTTCTGTGCAAGTTCGACTGGAGAAGGGAATTCTAGTTTGTGGCTATCCAATAAGGTTAACTTCAAACGATAGTTCTCAAAATCCTCAATTGCTTCTTGTGCCAATTGGTCTTCGTTTACCGGAGCTTTCTCAACAGTGTTGTCACAGCCGAATAACAGAGCAGAAAACCCAAAGAGTATTAAAGTGAAAAGAGATTTTGATTTAACTGTTTTTTTCATTCGATTAACGAAAGTAGTTAATTAGGTGAAATAATATGAGCTTTGGATACACGATAACTCAATGTTCTTACGTAAAATTGTGATAATGACAAAAATCGGTTTATTTACACATGCTTTCTTTTTTTGCGCCGCATTAACTTTGGTGAGTTGCGATGAATCTGCGATGAATGAAGTTTCCAATAAAGAGCAATTCGACTTATCACTGGATGAAGCCAATCAAAATGCGGATGCAAATGACTTGACTCACGAATTGGGTACAGTTCGTAAAAATATTGAACAAGCAGCTAATTTATATAAGCGTTTGTACAGTGCGGAATGTCCGTTTAACTCCAACTTGGTTTCCGATGTTTTTCCAAGCTTCAACACTTCTAGAGTAAAAGCCTTAGCCATGGGTAAATATGCTTCAATGTTTGTTTACACGGCCTCTTATGAACAAACTCAATATGCGAATAGCTACTTAACTGAGGTGCTATCAATAAGTTCTGAATTAGGAATTAGAGATGCATTTAATGAAGATCAGTTGCGCATGCTTTACGACCCTGATCCAGCAATTGATAAATCCGCGGTTTTAACCAAGGCTTATTTGAAGGCGACCGAATTGATGTACTCTGAAGAAAAAGCACTTTTGGTAAGTTACATGGTGTTAGGCGGATGGCTGCAAGGAATGAAGCTAAGCTATGAAGTATGTGGGAATTATTTGACAGATAAAAACGTTGCGCTGAATTTGTACGATCAAACCTATAGTTATTACAATTGTGTGCGATTACTTAATGAAAGTAAGGATAAAATGGATTCGCCAGCTGTCTATATTAAAAGTCTTGATACCATTAGCCCTGAGATTGAATTATTGGTAAAGTCGAGGGGCAATATCGATACTGAATTGTTTGATCAATTGCGAAAAAAAATATTGGTTTTAGAGAATGAAATAAATTCTCACAACTAATACTGGTATTCCAAAAAAGTAAATTATTTTTGCCGCCCGAATAAAACGAGCCTTTTTGGTGTTAGTTGAATTTCGGGATGTAGTTTCGCCATTATAGGTACAAACAACATTTTAGATAACCGTTTCGGGGTGTAGCGTAGCCCGGTTATCGCGCCGCGTTTGGGACGCGGAGGTCGCAGGTTCGAATCCTGCCACCCCGAC
>CAKZKD010000004.1 GCA_937121175.1 uncultured Flavobacteriales bacterium | reverse complement strand
ACGAAAAGACCCCGTGAACCTTTACTATAGCTTAGTATTGGCTTTGGATAAGTAATGTGTAGGATAGGTGGGAGACTTTGAAGTGGCGTCGCTAGGCGTTGTGGAGTCATTGTTGAAATACCACCCTTTGCTTATCTAGAGTCTAACCTTCTTGTGAAGGGACAGTGCTTGGTGGGTAGTTTGACTGGGGTGGTCGCCTCCAAAAGAGTAACGGAGGCTTCTAAAGGTTCCCTCAGCACGCTTGGTAACCGTGCGTAGAGTGCAATGGCATAAGGGAGCTTGACTGAGAGACATACAGGTCGATCAGGTACGAAAGTAGAGCATAGTGATCCGGTGGTTCCGCATGGAAGGGCCATCGCTCAAAGGATAAAAGGTACTCCGGGGATAACAGGCTGATCTCCCCCAAGAGCTCATATCGACGGGGGGGTTTGGCACCTCGATGTCGGCTCGTCACATCCTGGGGCTGGAGAAGGTCCCAAGGGTTGGGCTGTTCGCCCATTAAAGTGGCACGCGAGCTGGGTTCAGAACGTCGCGAGACAGTTCGGTCCCTATCTACTGTGGGCGTTGGAAATTTGCGAGGACCTGACTCTAGTACGAGAGGACCGAGTTGGACAAACCTCTGGTGTACCAGTTGTTCCGCCAGGAGCACCGCTGGGTAGCTATGTTTGGAAGAGATAAGCACTGAAAGCATCTAAGTGCGAAACTCGCCTCAAGATGAGATTTCCTTTAAGGGTCGTTGGAGATGACGACGTTGATAGGCTGCAGGTGTAAAGTCAGTGATGGCAAAGCCGAGCAGTACTAATTACCCTATGTCTTCCCTTCATGAGCACTGTTTATATCAAGCTTTTGAGCTTTGATTTTCTTTGAATGTCCATTATGTTAAAATATTTAGTTAGCCGTTGATAGCAGATAGTGACTAGTAAATAGTTATTAGAAGCTAGAAACAAAAACGCTAGCACGAAGTTTTCTACACTAGGCAACTAGTAGTAGGATGAAAACTTACGGTGACTATGGCGTTGGGGATCACCTCTTACCATTCCGAACAGAGTAGTTAAGCCCAACAGCGCCGATGGTACTGCCCTACCAGGCGGGAGAGTAGGTCGTCGCCGGTTTTCTAAAGAAGCCCTTATCCTTTATTAGGATAGGGGCTTTTTTTTGCTCAAAAGTTTTTTATTGGAGTTGGGAATCACCTCTTATCTCCCAATAACTATTAGGACCGAACAGAGTAGTTAAGCCCATACCGATAGCTATCGCCGATGCTACTGCCATACCAGGCGGGAGGGTAGATCGTCGCATGAACGGACGGGCAGGTCGCCAGTTTTCTTAGAAGACCTTCAGAGAAATAATTGGTTTTTCTGTGTAAGATTGAGTTATCAACACCTTAATTAAAGATAAACTAGCTCTTATTTGCTTATCTGGTAAAAATATCGGGGGTGTATTGATAAAAACTAAGTGTTTTTTAATTTACCCCCCTCTAATATCACATACATTTGCCTTTTAATTATAAAATCAAAGAAAAATGTCTTCATTACGCTTTGCAGCATTAGAGAAATTAGCAGATAGAACTCCAAACTGGCAAACACCACCATCAAGTAAAATTTCTGACTTTTTTGGGGAGAATGTTTTCAACCTTGAAAAAATGCAGGAATATCTTTCCAAAGAAGCTTTCAAAAGTGTAATTAATTCCACCGAAAAAGGAATTCGAATGGAGCGAAAAGTTGCGGATCAAGTTGCATCCTCAATGAAAGCCTGGGCTATGACAAAAGGTGCTACTCACTATACGCACTGGTTTCAACCTTTAACTGGAAGAACCGCTGAAAAGCATGATTCTTTTATGGAGCCTTTATCGAATGGTAAAGCAATTGAAACCTTTGGAGGCGGTGCTTTGGTCCAGCAAGAACCGGACGCATCAAGTTTTCCGAATGGAGGAATTAGAAATACATTTGAAGCAAGGGGATATACAGCTTGGGATCCTACATCACCTGCTTTTCTAATTGGTAAAACATTGTGTATTCCTACGGTGTTCGTTTCTTATACAGGAGAAGCATTGGATTATAAAGCTCCTTTATTAAAATCTAGTGCGGCAGTTGAAAAAGCAGCCTTAGATGTTATGAAATATTTTGACAAAAATGTGACTCGAGTAGTTCCAACTTTAGGATGGGAGCAAGAGTACTTTTTAGTTGATTCGGGTCTTTTTAATGCGCGACCTGATTTAGTAATGACAGGAAGGACCCTATTTGGACATTCTTCCTCAAAAGGACAACAATTAGATGATCATTATTTTGGATCAATTTCAGATCGGGTAATGGCGTTTATGCAAGATTTTGAAACAGAAGCACATTTATTGGGAATACCAGCCACAACTCGCCATAATGAAGTTGCGCCAAACCAGTTTGAGTTAGCACCAATGTTCGAAGAAGTGAATATTGCTGTTGACCACAATCAATTGGTAATGGATGTAATGGAGAAAGTTGCAGTAAAACACAACTTTCATGTTTTACTCCATGAGAAACCCTTTCAAGGAATGAATGGTTCTGGTAAGCACAATAATTGGTCGTTGGCAACCGATACTGGAGTGAATTTACTAAGCCCAGGTGTTAATCCAAAAACCAATTTAAGGTTTTTAGCATTCTTCGTAAATACCATTGCAGCAGTGCATAAATATGATGATTTGCTCAGAGCTACCATTGCAACCCCAGGAAACGATCATAGGTTAGGAGCAAATGAAGCACCTCCAGCTATTATTTCAACGTTCATTGGTTCTCAACTTTCAGCAGTCTTGGATGAAGTTGAACGCAAGGTGAATAAATCAAAATTGACCCCAGATGAAAAAACGGATTTAAAATTGAGAATAGGGAAAATTCCTGATATTATGCTTGATAATACCGATCGAAATAGAACCTCACCTTTCGCATTTACCGGAAATAAATTCGAGTTTAGAGCCGTGGGGTCAAATTCAAATTGTGCCTCTGCTATGATCTCATTGAATACAATGATGGCCGAACAATTGACTCGATTTAAAAATGATGTAGATGCATTGATAAAGAAAGGTGAAAAGAAAGACGATGCAATATTTTTTGTAATTAAAAATTATATCGTTGAATCAAAACGAATCCGATTTGAAGGTGATGGATACGGTGAAGAGTGGTTGAAAGAAGCTGCCAAAAGAGGTTTGAACAATGTAAAAACTACTCCGTATGCACTTGACTTTATGATTGAGAAGGATGTTTTAACTCTTTTCGAAAAGCACAATGTTTTCAGCAAAGTTGAATTAGAGGCTAGGTACGAAATCGCACAGGAATTTTACCGAATGAAAGTTCAAATTGAGTCAAGATGCTTGCAGGATATGGTTTTGAATCAAATAATTCCTTCAACCGTTGAATATCAATCCACCCTTGTGAATAATGTGCTTGGGTTGAAAGAAGTTTATGGTGCGGGATTCAAAAAGAAGTGTTCCGGTCAAATGCGAATCATTGAAGAAATATCTGAGCGTATAAATTTCCTTCAAGAAAAAGTTGAAGAAATGCGTCAGGCCAGAAAAAAAGCCAATGACATACATGATGTGGCAAAACAAGCTAAGTCCTATTGTGACAATGTGTTTTCTTGTTTTGATGAAATTCGCTACAACATTGATAAGTTGGAAATATTAGTAGATAATGAGATGTGGCCTGTTCCTAAATACAGAGAAATGTTATTCACCAAGTAAGAATCAATTTATTAGCTAACGTGTCAAGCTAAAATGTACTTGTTTTTAAGGAAGAATAGAGTATTTTAGCGGCTTTGTTATCAAATTATTATTTAGTTAATTTGTCTTTAGTTTTACAAATTGATTAAAGAAATTACTTCTAATATATGAAAAGAGCTTTAACCCTTGGATTGTCGTTGCTTCTAGTTGTAATTGTGTTCGCACAAAAAGATTACACGAAAGAGGCTGATGTTGCATGGAAGAGTGAATCGTACTTTACTGCTGTTGACCTTTACAAAAAAGCATATACAAAAGAGAAAAAGAAAACAGAGAAAATCCGAATTATTTATCGTATTGGAGAATGTTACAGGTTGATTGTAAATCCAGAGATGGCGATAGAGTGGTATCTGAAATCTGAAAAGGCGAAGTACGGAGATGAAGAGCCTAAGTTGTTTTTACATTTGGCGGAAACTCATCAACTTTTAGGAAAGTATTCCGAGGCGAAAGACTACTTCAAAATGTATAAAGATAAAGTACCTTCTGACCCAGAGGGAGATAAAGGTTTCAAAGCATGTGAAAAAGCTGAAAAATGGACGGAAAAACCTACTGCTTATATAGTAGAAAACGAGTCTCAACTCAACTCCAAACAGTACGATTATTCGCCTACACTATTAGGTAGAAAGAAAGACGAAATGATATTTGTTTCTTCCCGTCCAGGAACAATGGGTAACGATATTGATAGTAGGTCGGGTGAGTCATTTACCGATTTATTTTATTCAGAACAAGACAGAAAAGGAAAATGGAGCATTGCAAAGCCACTAGCTCAACCCTTGAATACTGAATTTAATGAAGGCTCTGCAACAATAACGTATAGAGATAAGCAGATTTATTACACCCATTGCCCGCTTCAAAAAAATAAGTCATCAAACTGCCAAATATGGCGAGCCACTAAAAGAGCTACGGATTGGGTTGAACCAGAAAAAATGGAATTCTTTGATGATTCTGTGACTGTTGGTCACCCTGCAATGAGCGCAAAGGATGAAATAATGGTATTCTCTTCTGATGCACCTGGCGGAAAAGGTGGTAAGGATTTGTGGATGGTCGTTTGGGATGATGATTCTAAGGCATGGGGAACACCTCAAAATATAAGTTCTGTGAATACCCCTGAGGATGAAATGTTTCCGTTTATCAAAGCAGACGGTACTTTATACTTTGCTTCTAATGGTCACTTAGGAATGGGTGGTTTGGATATGTTTAAAGCTGAGCAGACAGGAAAGAATCAATGGGGGAAAGTGGAAAATTTACGATTTCCACTAAATAGCCCATCTCATGATTTTGGTATTGTTTTCAATGGAAATAGAGATAGAGGTTTTTTTACCTCTAATCGTGCAGGAGGTAAGGGTGGTGATGACATATATTCCTTCAAATTACCTCCAATTATCTATGCTTTGCAGGGAACTATTAAAGATGTAGATTGTAAGAAGCCAATTTCAGGTGCTTTAGTAAAGCTTATTGGTACTGACGGAAGTTCTGTTGAGTCGATTACGGATGCGCAAGGGGCTTACAAATTTGAAAAGAAGGAAAATGAAGAACGTTACATTCAGGAGAATACTTCTTACACCATTGTAGTTTCTAAATCGTCAAAAGCGAAAAACATTGCTACTGATTGTGAATCAACCGACTTTAAGAAAAGAGGTTACCTAGCAGGTAAGGGTCAGGAAACTACCGTTGGGATTGAAAAATCAACAGCATTCGTTCACGATTTTGAATTGCAGTGCTCTAACTGTGGTGAGATTAAGTTTAGCACAGTACTATACGAATTGGCAAAATCTGAGTTAATGGTTACTCCAAAGGTCAATTCGAAAGATAGTTTGAATGATTTGTATCAAATTCTGATTGAAAACCCGAACACAGTAATCGAATTGCTGGCACATACAGATGCAAGAGGTGGAGATGCAGCCAATATGAAATTATCTCAAGAACGAGCTCAAAGTTGTGTTGATTATCTAATATCAAAAGGTATTGCTGCGGATAGATTAGTTGCAAAAGGATTGGGTGAAACTAGTCCACTTCGAATTATAAAAAATGGTCAAACCGTTGTTTATGATGAAGCGTTTATAAATTCACTTTCCACAAAAGAAGAAAAAGAAGCCGCGCATCAAGCAAACAGACGTACTGTGTTCTCTATTTTGAGAGATGATTATGTGCCGAGTGCACCACCTGCAACACCAGAAGGAGAAAAACCAGAAGGTGGAGCTGAAGGTAATCAATAAAGTATTAAGGTCGCTTTTTATTACATTAAAGCACCAATGAAAACGTAAGGCGTCTTAATTTTGAGACGCCTTTTTTTATGAATAAATGAACAAAGAATCTAGATACGATTTGCGTGGAGTTTCAGCCGATAAAACGGATGTGCACAACGCTATTAAAAATGTAGATAAAGGATTGTATCCTAAAGCTTTTTGTAAAATAGTTCCCGATTACATTTCTGGAAGTGAAGATCACTGCTTGGTGATGCATGCTGACGGTGCAGGTACAAAGTCTTCTTTGGCATACGCCTACTGGAAAGAAACCGGTGATATATCCGTTTGGAAAGGAATTGCTCAAGACGCACTTATCATGAATATTGATGACCTAATCTGTGTTGGAGCAACCGATAATATATTGCTATCATCAACTATTGGTCGAAATAAGTCACTCGTTCCGGGTGCGGTTATTTCCGCTATTATTAATGGTACAGAGGAACTATTAGAAACGCTTCGAGGTCATGGAGTAAATATTAATTCTACCGGTGGAGAAACTGCTGATGTTGGCGATTTAGTTCGAACGATAATTGTTGACTCCACTGTCGTTGCACGATTGAAACGCAGTGATGTCATCGACAACGCAAACATTAAACCTGGAAACGTAATTGTTGGTTTAGCTTCTTTTGGCCAAGCAACTTACGAAAATGAGTACAATGGAGGAATGGGAAGTAATGGCCTTACTTCGGCAAGACACGATGTTTTCACTAGATCTGTAGGAGAAAAATTTCCAGAAACCTACGATAGTGCCGTGCCAGGTGAATTGGTCTATTCTGGTTCAAAAAAATTAACGGACGTTATTGAGGGGTTGAGCTTAGATGCTGGAAAACTCGTCCTAAGCCCTACCCGAACTTACGCTCCAATCATTAAGGAAATTCTAAAGAAATACCGCTCTAAAATAAACGGTATGGTTCATTGCAGTGGTGGTGCACAGACCAAAGTACTCCATTTCGTTGACGATGTCCACGTTATAAAAGACAATCTTTTTGATACTCCACCACTTTTTGATTTAATTCAAAAGGAATCTGAAACCGAGTGGAAAGAAATGTACAAAGTCTTTAATATGGGACACAGAATGGAAATCTATTGTCCTGAGAATATTGCCGAGGATTTAATTGCAATCTCAGAATCGTTCAATGTTCCTGCCCAGATTATAGGAAGAGTAGAAGAAAGTGATACCAAACAATTGACCATTGAATCTAAACATGGAAAATTTCATTACTAGCAGATGTCGGATTTATTAGGAAAACTCGAGCATATTCATAATCGATTTTTAGAAGTTTCAGATCTAATTGTAGATCCTGAAATCATAGCTGATATGAAGCGCTATGTTAAATTGAATAAGGAGTATAAAGACCTTGAAGAAATTGAGATTAAATACAAAGAATACAGTGATGTGCTTGGTAATATTAATTCTTCGAAGGAAATTATAGCTTCAAGTGAGGACGCTGAGTTCAAAGAAATGGCTCAAATGGAATTGGATGATCTTTTACCCCGTCAAGCAGAGTTGGAGGATGAAATAAAAGTGTTGTTGATTCCTAAAGACCCTGAAGACGCTAAAGATGTTATCGTTGAAATTAGGGCTGGAACTGGTGGAGATGAAGCGAGCATTTTTGCAGGGGATTTGTATAGAATGTATTCAAAGTTTGCCGAACGAAAAGGTTGGAAAGCCGAAATTGTTGGTATCAATGAAGGTACTTCCGGTGGATTTAAAGACATTTCGTTTTCGTTAAGTGGACAAAGTGTCTTTGGCGTTTTAAAATTTGAGCGTGGAGTGCATCGTGTTCAACGAGTTCCTGCAACAGAAAGTCAAGGCCGCGTTCATACCTCCGCAGCAACGGTTGCGGTATTACCTGAAGTTGATGATGTTGAAATCGAATTACGCAAGGACGATATTCGGGTGGATACCTATCGTTCCTCAGGAGCAGGTGGGCAGCATGTAAACAAAACAGAATCTGCAGTCCGGTTAACGCATATTCCTACTGGAATTGTGGTTGAGTGTCAGGATGGTCGTTCTCAACATAAGAATAAAGATAAGGCAATGAAAGTTCTTCGCTCAAAGCTTTACGAAGTAGAATTTGAAAAGCAAGAACTTGAAAGAGCTACAGAACGAAAATCACAAGTATCTTCTGGTGACCGTTCAGCAAAAATTAGAACCTATAACTGGCCACAAGGTCGAGTAACCGACCATAGAATAGGCCTTACGTTATACAATTTGGACAACATCGTTAATGGTGACATTGATGAAATTGTTGAAGCATTGAAATTGGCAGAAAACGCTGAGAAATTGAAAGCGGGATTAACCTTGTAAGATGACAAGACAAGAACTAATCAATCAAATAAAGGAAAAGCAATCGTTTTTATGCGTCGGTTTAGATACCGATATAGAAAAGATTCCAAAACATTTACTTGAATTTGAAGATCCAGTTTTTGAGTTTAATAAACAGATAATTGAAGCCACAAAGGAATATACAGTTGCGTACAAACCAAATATTGCTTTTTACGAATCAGCGGGAATTTCTGGAATGGAAAGTCTTCGGAAAACGTTGGAGATAATTCCAGACGATTGTTTCACAATTGCTGATGCAAAACGTGGAGATATTGGAAACACGGCTAGGATGTATGCTCAAGCTTTTTTTGATAAAGCCTCTTCAGGGTTCAATTTTGATTCTATTACCGTAGCTCCATATATGGGTGCGGATTCGGTAACTCCGTTTCTGGAATTTGAGAATAAATGGGCAATAGTCTTGGGTTTAACTAGTAATGTCGGGGCGCTAGATTTTCAACAAAAATCACTTGAAAGTGGCAAGAGGCTCTTTGAAGAGGTAACTCAGAAAGTATGTAGTTGGGGAACGGCCGAAAATTTAATGTTTGTAGTAGGGGCAACTCGAGGAGCAGACATTCAATTGGTTAGAAATGTTGCTCCAGAACATTTTTTCTTGGTGCCAGGAGTTGGAAGTCAAGGAGGGAGTTTGGACGAAGTGGTTCAGTTTGGAATGAATTCAGATTGTGGACTATTGGTAAATTCTTCGAGAGGAATTATATACTCTTCCACCGAGAAGGATTTTGCAAATGCCGCAAGGATGGAAGCTCAAAACCTTCAAATTGCCATGAAAACACATCTACAAAACCACCAAATAATCTGACCTTGAAAGAAGAACTCCTCCATTTTATCTGGAAGTTCAAATATCTAGCTGACCAGAATTTAGAAACCTTATCTAAAGAGAGCATTACTATTCTTCATCCCGGAACGGAAAATCTGCAAGATGGTCCTGATTTTTTTAATGCACGAATAAAAATTGGAAATGAAGAATGGGTTGGAAATGTTGAGATTCATGTGAACGCAAGCGACTGGAATAAGCACGGTCATACACCGAATAAAAAATATTCTAATTTAATACTACATGTGGTTTACAATCAGGATGTTGAAATTGATGTTCTAACTTTCCAAAAAATTCCAACGCTTGAATTGAAAGGAATTTTGCCAAAGCAATTATTGGTCAACTACACGGAGTTATTGAATAATTCTGACTGGGTACCATGCGCCGCAAAAATTAATACTGTTGACGATTTTCAGATTAATACTTGGTTGAATAGACTTTTGGTGGAACGAATCGAAGGTAGAACGCTTTATATTGAACAGCTATTTGAAAAATATCAGTACGATTGGAACAGCACTTTTTTAGAGGTTCTGTTCAAAGGGTTTGGATTTAAGCAGAATGCTCATGCATTCTCAATGCTAGCACAATGCATTGGTTATTCAATATTGAAAAAGGAAAAGGATGAAGGCCGTGAAAATTTAGAGGCGTTATTGTTAGGTTCAGCAGGATTTTTGCCAGAAAGTTCTAATCATTTTTACATTCAAAGCTTAGTAAAGCTGTTTAGCTTTCAAAAGACCAAATATTCGATAGAGCCAATTACAAAGAGTGAATGGACATTCGGAGGGGTTCGGCCGCCAAATCAACCGGTGGTTCGGATAATACAATTGGTTCGATTTCTTTATTTTATACCTTTTCCCTTGACCGATTTAATAGGAGAAAATTTTTTAAAAGAAATTCAATCTGGCCTTAACCATAAAGGTGAAAATTATTGGAAAAGTCATGGCAATATTGAAACTCCGAATAAATCTGGAGTTCCTAAAATGGGATCATCATCAATTGATGGAATAATTATTAATAGCTTACTCCCTTTTCAGTTTTTTTATGCAAAATGGACCAAGAGTCTTTCGTTAATGGACAATGCATTAGATTCCTTTGCTTTAATAAAAGCAGAAAAAAACGGAATAGTTGAAAAATGGAAAAGCCTTGGTTTATCAGCCGAAAATGCCGGACGTACTCAGGCTTTACTTGAACTTAAAAACAACTATTGTTCGCAAAAAAAGTGTTTATTTTGCGCCATTGGTAATCAAGTTGTAAAACCATGATAGAGCGAATTCAAGCATATTTTGAAAAACAAGCTTTCGGTGTCTGCGAGTATCTAGGGAATAAATTAGGTATTAGAACCACAATTGTTCGCAAGTACTTTATCTACCTCTCATTTATTACGTTTGGATCTCCTGTTGTATTGTATTTAGTATTGGCCTTTTTTATCGAAAACCGAGCGTTTTTCAAGAAGAAAAAGCATTCAGTTTGGGATTTGTAGTTACATGATAAGGCAAACCTTTACGTATTTCAAAGGATTCTATCTGGCAGTATTTATACTCGGTGGAATAATGGTGTTCGGAATACTGGGGTTCATGTACATAGAAGACTACGGCCCTCTTGATGCATTTTATATGACTTTGATAACAGTATCAACTGTAGGGTATAAAGAAGTTCAACCTCTTTCAGATTCAGGTAAACTTTTTACCTCATGTTTAATACTTTCGAGTTTTGGAACGTTTGCATATGCGGCTAGTTCTATTGGAGTAGGAGTATTAAGTGGTAAATACAGGTATTATTTTAAAAATTACAGATTGGAACAAGAAATTCAGAAACTTAGAAATCATGTTATTATTTGTGGTTATGGTAACAATGGTGAAGCTGCGGCGCAACATTTGAGCATGCATAATTTACCTTTTGTCGTTTTAGAAAAAGATCCAGTGAAGTTGGAAAAACTTAAAACAATGAGGGGGATGTTGTTTTTGGAAGCAGATGCGATTGATGAGTCAAATTTTGTAAGAGCCGGTATTGAGCACGCTAACTCAATAATTTCAACACTACCGAGTGATGCGGATAATGTTTTTGTTGTACTTACCGCACGACAGTTAAATGGTAATCTTACTATTATAAGTAGAGCAACAAACCCCAAAACAGAGGCCAAATTGCGTTTTGCTGGAGCAAATAACGTAATCATGCCAGACAGAGTAGGGGGAAACCATATGGCCGCCTTGGTTACCACACCAGATGTAAACGAATTTTTGGATAAACTTTCCCTTTCAAGCAATGATACCGTAAATCTAGAAGAATTGGTTTTTGTAAATAAGGAAAAGGACGAAATAATGGTTTCTGAAATTGAGTCTTCATCCCAAAGCCAAATTAGAGTTATTGGAATTAAAAGAGAAAAAGGAAACAACTATGTACTCAACCCTGCTGGTGAAGTGGTTGTAAAAAACAAGGACAAAATATTTGTACTAGGTCAAAAGGAAGATACCGCTGCCTTGAACAACGACTTCAGAATAGTTAGTCTGGTAAACTAAGCCTGTCAACGTTTTTGCTAACCCTCTTAATTCTTCTATATTTGAGGCTTACATAAACTTTACTATGAATATTAAAAGGCTTTTTTTAGTAGTTCTTCTCTCATGCTCATTGTACATTCCTAACCAATTATTTGCCCAAGAAGGTGATCAACAAGAACTGACAGAAAAAGTAGTTACCACTGAGGTAAGTACAGAAGAAAAAATTGATGTTTTTTTTCGAACTTATCTTGTCAATCCATTATCGAGTGTATTATTCTGGGATCCATTTGCAGCGGTTGGTATCATTGATCCAATAGTTAAAGATGAAGCCGGAAATCCAATCCTAGATGCGTCAGGAAACCCTGTAAAAAAGAGTATTCCATTAGTTGTGGTTTGGTTGGTATGTGGTGCAGTCTTTTTTACGGTTCGAATGAAGTTCATAAATGTAAAAGGTGCAAAACACGCAATTGAATTAGTTCAGGGGAAATTTACCAACCCTAATGCTAAGGAAGAAGGAGAAGTGTCTCATTTTCAAGCTTTAGCCACCGCGCTTTCGGCAACGGTTGGTTTAGGTAATATAGCAGGTGTAGCTGTTGCTATTACTTTAGGTGGGCCAGGGGCCACGTTTTGGATGATTCTTGCTGGATTATTAGGAATGGCTTCAAAGTTTACGGAATGTACTTTAGGTGTGAAGTATCGAATTATTGATGACAAAGGAAATGTTTCGGGTGGCCCGATGTACTATCTGAAAAACGCTTTAGCAAAGCGTAATATGGCTGGTTTAGGAAAAGTGTTAGCTGTAGTATTTGCCATTTTATGTATTGGCGGTTCCTTTGGTGGTGGAAATATGTTTCAGGCAAATCAGGCATTCGCACAATTAAGTTCTGAGTTTCCTTCTCTTGCTGGGCACGGAGTGTTTTTCGGGTTTATTCTAGCAATTTTAGTTGGTATAGTGATTATCGGTGGTATCAAGAGTATTGCAAAGGTGACGGATAAAATTGTGCCTTTTATGACTGGTCTTTATCTACTATTCTCATTGATTATAATCTTTATGAATATTTCAAATATTGGTGAAGCTTTCAGCGCGATTTTTAATGGAGCATTTGCGCCAGATGCCTTAAAAGGTGGATTTATTGGAGTGCTTGTTGTAGGATTTCAAAGAGCAGCATTTTCGAACGAGGCAGGAGTTGGTTCTGCTTCTATAGCGCACTCGGCATCAAAAACTAATGAACCTGTAAGTGAAGGAATTGTAGCGTTGTTGGAGCCTTTTATTGATACGGTGGTCGTTTGTACAATCACAGCATTGGTGCTTATTTTTACTGGATACGGTGCGGACCAGCAAGGACTTGAAGGTGCTGCACTAACCTCTGCCGCTTTTCAAAGCGTATTTCCTTGGTTTAGGTACGTATTGATTGTAGCAATATTCTTATTCGCATTTTCTACGATGATATCATGGTCTTATTATGGACAAAAAGCGTTTACATTTTTGTTTGGTAGAAACAATACAACCCGAATAATTTATAAGCTATTATTTTTATTCTTTATTGTTATAGGTTCATCAAGTAGTTTGGGAGCGGTATTAGATTTTTCGGATATGATGATATTAGGTATGGCTTTTCCAAATGTTCTAGGACTGGTACTCTTATCTGGGGAAGTGCGAAGCGATATGATTAGTTACTTCAAACGATTAAAATCGGGGGAGATTAAACGATACAAATAGAACTTGGCCAAAAGTAAAACTAACCTTAAAAAACATCTAGTCGAACTATTCGACGTGTTTAAGCATGAACGTAAAGGATTCATGTATTTTGCCGTCATTATTTTAGGAATGTTTGCTCTAAATTGGAGTTTTAAATATTGGGTAAAACCTCCTTCTATTGAAACGAGTCAACTGGATAGTTTAATGCAGCTCGCTGTTACACCCCAGAAGAAGACAGCTAAAATGCTTTCTATTGAAATTAATACAAGCGATACAGTAGATTGGATGCAGCTTGGTTTTTCTCGAAAACAAGTAAAATCAATTCTAAAGTATAGAGAAGCGGTTGGTCAGTTTAAATCTATAAGTCAGGTAGAAAAGATTTACATAATAGATTCTTTGAGGTTTCAGCAAATCCGTCCCTTTCTTAGGCTAAATAAATCCTCGAATTCCTTCCAAGATTCTAGTTCAACTTCAAACCCAAAATGGAATTCCAGAAAAAATGTGACGACATACTTGTCGAAGAAGGTTCGATTCCCATTTGATCCTAATACTATTTCTTTCGACAGTCTCAGATTACTAGGAATGCACCAAGGGTTGGCATCATCGCTAATTAAGTATCGGGAAAAAGTAAAACAGTTTAAATCCTCAGACGATTTACTTGAATTATACCTGTATGACTCCGTTCACCATTCCGAATATAAACCGTACATTCAAATAGATACCACTAACCTTTCGTTTGAGCGTAAAGAGAAAAAAGTTTTTACGTATGAAAAAGAAATTCAAGATACAATTGAACTAAACTCAGCCGATACTTTTGAATTAATGAAACTACGAGGAGTGGGAAGGTTTTATGCTGCTCAAATAATTCGATATAGGAATAAACTTGGAGGTTACTATTCGAAGCAACAATTAACCGAAATCAAAAGTATTCGCCAAGAAAATCTAGACAAATTTTGGGATTATGTTGTTGTCGATTCAACCAAGATAAAAACTATCCCCATCAACACTTGTGAATTCAAGGAATTACTGAAACATCCATACTTTGATTATTATGAAACCAAATTAATTTTTTCCTATCGCGATGAACAAGGAAAATTCATTTCTTTGCGCGACCTAAAAAAGGCAGGTCCGTTGACCGACAGATACGTAGAAAAAATTGGTCATTATATTTCATTTTGATGATTTCAGAAACACTAGATAAGGCAATTAGAACTATTCCTGATTTTCCGAAAGAAGGAATTAACTTCAAGGATATTACTCCAGTTTTAATGGATCCGTCTCTTTGTAATTTAATTACGGAAGACATTGTTAATCGGTTTTCTGAACATAAAATTGATGTCATTGTAGGCGTAGAGTCGCGTGGTTTTCTATTCGGAATGCTTTTGGCTCAACAGTTTAACGTGCCGTTTGTTACAGTTCGTAAGAAAGGGAAGTTACCTTACAAAACTATTTCGTATAAATACGATTTGGAATACGGATCTTCTGAAATAGAAATGCATGTAGATGCTATTTCACTTGGTAGTAATGTGTTGATTCATGATGACCTACTTGCTACTGGTGGAACAGCTAAAGCAGCAGCCGAACTAGTGAAACAATCGGGAGGTGAAGTCGCTGGTTTTGCTTTTTTGGTGGAATTGGAATTTTTAAAAGGAATAAAAGTATTGGAAGAGTATTCCAAGAATATTTACAGTGTAAAAACGTATTAAAAAGAGAATTGATATGAATTTTGAAATGACTGAAAACCAGAAGATGATTCGCGATATGGTTCGTGATTTTTCTGAAAAAGAGATTCGCCCAAATATTATGAAATGGGATGAAGCAGAGGAATTTCCTGTTGATTTATTTCATAAGCTAGGGGAGCTTGGTTTGATGGGAGTTTTAGTTCCCACTGAATATGGTGGTTCAGGGTTTGGTTACATGGAATACATTACAGTCGTTTCTGAGATTGCCAAAGTTTGCGGTTCGATCGGTCTGAGTGTTGCTGCTCATAATTCGTTGTGTACAGGTCATATTATGTACTTTGGAAACGAAGAACAGAAGCAAAAATATTTACCTAAACTAGCAACTGGAGAATGGATTGGTGCTTGGGGTTTAACAGAACAGAACACAGGTTCTGACGCTGGAGGAATGAATACAGTTGCAATTGATAAGGGAGACCATTTTTTGCTTAACGGCTCAAAGAACTTTATCACACACGGTAAGTCTGGAAACGTTGCCGTAGTTATTGCTCGAACCGGTGAAAAAGGCGATTCTCATGGAATGACGGCTTTCGTTATTGAAAAAGGAACTCCAGGGTTTTCAGCCGGTAAGAAAGAGAGCAAACTTGGAATGAGAGCTTCCGAGACTACAGAACTAATCTTCCAAGATTGTAAAGTCCCGAAGGAAAATGTTTTAGGTAAAGTCGGTGATGGTTTTGTTCAGGCAATGAAAGTTCTTGATGGTGGTCGTATTTCAATCGCAGCACTTTCATTAGGTATCGCAAAAGGTGCGTTTGAAGCCGCAGTTCAATATTCTAAAGAAAGAGAACAATTTGGCAAGCCAATTTCAGAATTTCAAGCAATTGGTTTTAAGTTAGCCGATATGGCAACAGAAATTGAAGCTTCAGAATTATTGATTTTACAAGCTGGAGACATGAAAAATCGTGGTGTAAAAATGACAAAAGAGTCAGCTTATGCCAAGTATTTTGCTTCTGAAGTTTGTGTAAGAGCAAGTACAGAAGCTGTCCAAATCTTTGGCGGTTATGGTTATACAAAAGATTTTCCAGTGGAGAAGTTTTACCGCGATAGTAAGTTGTGCACAATAGGTGAGGGAACTAGTGAGATTCAGAAATTAGTAATTGCGAGAGAAATATTAAAATAAATGTTGTGGGAGTAGAGATTAATTCTACTTTTGCAGCCTATTTTTAAAAAGAAAGACGGAAATTATGTTGATTATTCCAATTAAAGAAGGCGAAAACATAGACAGAGCAGTAAAGAAGTACAAGAAGAAATTCGAGCGCACTGGTACTATGAGAGAATTACGTGATCGTCAAAAATTCACGAAGCCTTCCATCCGTAAAAGAGAGCAGTTATTAAAAGCTATCTACAAGGAGCAAATGAAAAATGCTGAAGAGTAGAAATACTTTTAACATCAAATAAAAGACTAACAGGTCATAGATTTTTTAAATTTATGACCTGTTTTGTTTTATGCCTTTAGATAACTACTTAGAATACCTTCAAACCGAGAAAAGAACTTCTCCGCACACCGTTACTGCCTACCAAGCCGATTTATTTGCCTTTCAAGATTATTTAATTACCGAATTCGAAGAAGAAACGCTGGATAATGTCACTCCAATGTTCGTAAGAAGCTGGATGGCTGCATTAATGGAAAGTGGTGTCTCAGCGCGTTCCGTGAATCGTAAGCTTTCTTCTCTGCGAGGATATTTTAAGTTCGAATTAAGAAGTGGTGCGAGAACTTCCAATCCTTGCAAATTAATTAATGGACCAAAAACAAAAAAACGTCTTCCAGCATTTGTTGAGGAAAAGGCGGTAAATAACATTGACTTTCATAATCGTGAAAACTCCAACAAATTTGAACAGACTCGAGATTATTTAATTTTTGAGCTGTTGTACGCTACAGGAATGCGACAGGCGGAATTGTTGTCTTTAAAGCACAATGATATTGATTCAGCTCAATATCAATTAAAAGTAACAGGCAAAAGAAATAAAGAACGCATAATTCCGATTTCCGAAAACCTAATTGAGTTAATTGAATATTTTAAAGATTTGAAAGATCAAAATGGATTCAACTCAAATTATTTAATAATTACAAATTCAGGAAAAAAAGCTTATCCAAAATTGGTTTACCGGTCAATTAATTCTACCTTGTCAAGTATAACAACGATGGACAAGAAAAGTCCACACATTCTTCGACATACGTTTGCTACGCATATACTTAATAATGGTGCTGATTTAAACGCCGTGAAGGAATTATTAGGTCATGCAAATTTGAGCGCAACTCAAGTTTACACACACAATACGTTCGAGAAGCTAAAAATAATTTACAAACAAGCTCATCCAAGAGCATAAAATCAGGAAGAAGTTTATGAAAGTTAAAATTCACTCAATCCATTTCGACGCAGACCAAAAATTAGAAGATTTCATAGAGAAGAGACTAGACAAACTAGATCAGTTTTTTGACAACATCATCGAAGGCGAGGTGTTTTTGAAATTGGATAAAGCAGATAACAATGAAAATAAGATTGCAGAAATTAAATTATTAGTTCCTGGCCAAGACTTATTCGTAAAAAAACAAGCCAAGTCTTTTGAAGAATCAACCGACTTGGCAGTAGAGGCTCTAAGGAGGCAGGTAAAGAAGTACAAGGAAAAAAAGAGGCAAGTTTAGCCTCTTTTTTTTGAAAATATTTTCAATTTACACAACCCTCAATTCACCTGCCGAATCCATACTTTAAATTTTTTTTAAAACGTTCATTGTTGAACGTTTTTCTTTTTTACATTTGCAGACCCTTTTTGCGGCCTTCGTAGCTGCGGGGAAACGTTCTTCATTTATAAGAATATTGCCGGTGTAGCTCAGTTGGCCAGAGCAGCTGATTTGTAATCAGCATGTCGGGGGTTCGAATCCCTCCACCGGCTCCTTGTTGGGGAGATTCCAGAGCGGCCAAATGGGGCAGACTGTAAATCTGTTGCGAAAGCTTCGAAGGTTCGAATCCTTCTCTCCCCACCAAAAATCCTCTGATTACTCAGTGGATAATTAAAGGCGGGAGTAGCTCAGTTGGTAGAGCATCAGCCTTCCAAGCTGAGGGTCGCGAGTTCGAATCTCGTCTCCCGCTCTTTTATTAGCCGGTGTAGCTCAGGGGTAGAGCGCTTCCTTGGTAAGGAAGAGGTCACGAGTTCAATTCTCGTCATTGGCTCTTGGATTGAATAAAGATTGTAGTATATATATTATTGAACTCAAATAACAACACGTAAATTAAATAGCTATGGCTAAGGAAAAATTCGATCGTTCGAAACCGCACTTAAATGTAGGTACTATTGGTCACGTTGATCATGGTAAAACCACATTGACGGCAGCGATCACTAAAACACTATCAGACAAAGGATTGTCAGAAGTTCGGGATTTCGCATCTATTGATAATGCTCCTGAAGAAAAAGAAAGAGGTATTACCATTAATACTTCACATGTTGAATACCAAACAGAAAACAGACACTACGCACACGTAGATTGTCCAGGTCACGCCGATTATGTGAAAAACATGGTTACTGGTGCTGCTCAAATGGACGGTGCTATCTTGGTTGTTGCTTCTACTGATGGTCCAATGCCTCAGACTAGAGAGCACATTCTATTAGCGCGTCAGGTTGGAGTTCCACGTATTGTCGTATTCATGAATAAAGTGGATATGGTTGATGATGAGGAGCTTTTAGAGCTTGTTGAAATGGAAATCAGAGAATTACTTGATTTTTATGACTATGATGGTGATAATACTCCAATAGTTCAAGGTTCTGCTTTAGGTGCTCTTGAAGGTAAGGATGAATGGCAAGATAAGGTGATGGAGCTTATGGATGCTGTTGATTCTTATATCGAGCAACCTCCTCGTGAAGTTGATAAGGACTTCTTAATGCCAGTTGAAGATGTATTCTCTATTACTGGTCGTGGTACAGTTGCTACTGGTAGAATTGAAACTGGTGTAATTAACTCAAGTGAAGAAGTTGATATTATTGGTTTTGGCGCAGAAAAAATGAAATCAGTTGTTACTGGTGTTGAAATGTTCCGTAAAATCTTGGATAGAGGTGAGGCTGGAGATAACGTAGGTCTTCTTTTGAGAGGTATTGAAAAAGAGGCTATCAAGAGAGGAATGGTAATCGCTAAGCCGGGTTCTATTACTCCACATACGAAATTCAAAGCTGAAATTTATGTTTTGAAGAAAGAAGAAGGTGGACGTCATACTCCATTCCATAACAATTACCGTCCTCAGTTTTATTTGAGAACAACAGATGTTACTGGAGAAATCGTTCTTCCAGAAGATAGAGAAATGGTGTTGCCAGGTGATAACCTTACTATTCAAGTAAACCTTATCGCTGCAGTAGCAATTAACAAAGGATTGAAATTCGCAATTCGTGAAGGTGGTAGAACTGTAGGTGCAGGTCAAATCACTGATATTATCGAATAAGAATTAGTTCTTAATAAGAATAGATACAAAGAAAGGTGTCCCGATTTTCGGGATACCTTTCATTTGTTTTAAAAATATGGGTGTTGCACCCTCTCGTTTTGGGGGTTAGGACGTAGAAAGTTCTAAGATAAAATTATCGGTTAACGCTTATCTACGGGTGTAGCTCAGCTGGTAGAGCAGTGGTCTCCAAAACCAAAGGTCGTGGGTTCGATCCCTACCACCCGTGCAAGTAAAGAGGTAAAAGAAATGGCAGATGTAAAGGCATATATGAGAGAAACTTATGACGAAATGGTTCATAAGGTAAGTTGGCCAACATGGAAGAATCTACAAAATAGTGCTGTGGTTGTTCTTTTTGCAACATTCATTTTCGCAGCAGTAATCTATGTTATGGATTTAGGTTTCGGTCAGTTGATGGATGTTATTTATACCAAAATATTTAACTAGTCTAATACGCTCTTTGCATGGCACAAGAAATTAATAAACGTTGGTACGTTGTTCGCGCAATAAGCGGGAAAGAAAAAAAAGTTAAGGAATATATTGAAATGGAAGTAGATCGTATGAAAATGACGGACTATGTTTCTCAAATTTTAATTCCTACCGAAAAAGTATTCCAAATAAGAAACGGTAAAAAAGTATCCAAGGAAAGGAACTTTTTTCCTGGATACGTTCTTATTGAGGCAAGCCTTGTTGGAGAGGTTCCTCATGTTATAAAGAATGTTCCTAATGTAATTGGTTTTCTTGGTGGAGAAAAAGGCGGTGAGCCAATGCCATTAAGACAAACTGAAGTAAATAGAATTTTAGGAAAAGTTGACGAACTTGCAGTAAGTGATGAAGAGTTGAACATTCCGTTTATCATTGGTGAAACAGTGAAAGTTATAGACGGACCATTTAACTCATTCTCTGGTACAATTGAAGAGATTAACGAAGAGAAGAAAAAGCTTAAAGTGATGGTGAAGATTTTCGGAAGAAAAACTCCATTAGAACTAAGCTATATGCAAGTCGAGAAAGAGTAATGTCTGCTTCCAAGCATTAATTATAAATAGTTCGAAAGAACTGAATTAGTAAATTTAAAAACATGGCGAAAGAAGTAAGTGGCCTAATCAAGTTACAGATTAAGGGCGGAGCTGCAAATCCTTCACCACCAGTAGGACCTGCATTAGGTGCGAAGGGGGTGAATATTATGGAGTTCTGTAAACAGTTCAATGGACGAACACAGGATAAAGCCGGTAAAGTGCTTCCAGTTATCATTACCGTTTATTCTGATAAATCTTTTGAGTTTGTTATTAAAACCCCTCCAGTTGCTGTTCAAATTAAAGAAGCACTCAAATTGAAGTCTGGTTCTCCGGAACCAAACCGAAAGAAAGTTGCTGCAATTAAAATGGATGACGTACGGAGAATTGCCGAAGACAAAATGCCCGATTTAAACTGCTTTACCGTAGAATCTGCTATGAAAATGGTAGCTGGTACTGCAAGAAGTATGGGTGTTACTGTTAAAAAGTAATCTGGTCTAAAAAAACAAGTAATGGCTACATTAACAAAAAAGAAGAAAGAAGCAATCGCGAAGATTGAAAGTGAAAAATTATACTCTATTAAGGATGCTGTTAGCACCATAAAAGAGGTTTCACTAACAAAATTCGATGCTACTGTGGATATCGCTGTGCGTTTAGGGGTTGATCCTCGAAAGGCAAATCAAATGGTAAGAGGTACTGTAACCTTACCACACGGTACTGGTAAAGACACAAAAGTTCTAGTGCTTTGTACTCCTGACAAGGAAGAAGAGGCTAAAGAAGCTGGAGCAGATCACGTTGGTCTTGACGAGTATGTGGACAAAATCAAAGGTGGATGGACTGACATTGATGTCATTATCACAATGCCTTCGGTTATGGGTAAGGTTGGTGCTTTGGGTAGAATATTAGGCCCTCGTGGTCTAATGCCAAATCCAAAGACAGGAACTGTTACTATGGATATAGCTAAAGCTGTAAAAGAAGTGAAAGCCGGTAAAATTGACTTTAAAGTTGATAAGTACGGTATAATTCACGCTTCTTTTGGTAAGGCATCTTTCGATGCTGATAAGCTAAACGACAACGCTCAAGAATTGCTACAAACGTTGGTTAAACTTAAACCTGCTGCGGCAAAAGGTGTTTATATGAAAAGCATTTTTATAAGCAGCACAATGAGTCCAAGTGTAGCGGTAGATCCTAAATCAATTTCCGCTTAGCGGAGAGTGAATCTCTTTAAAAAAGAAATATGACAAGAGAAGAAAAATCACAAATCGTAGAGGATCTCTCAGAAAGATTATCTAGCGCTGGTGTTGTATATCTTGCAGATGTTGCAGGTATGGATGCTGATTCAACTTCCAAGCTTAGAAGAATGTGTGCAACTAAAGAAGTTCAACTTCAAGTTGTAAAAAACACACTTCTTAAAAGAGCAATGGAATCTGTTGATGGACGTGACTATTCAGAGTTATTTGAAGTATTGAAAGGAAATACTTCAGTGATGACTGCTGAAATGGGAAATGTTCCAGCTAAGTTAATTAAGGAATTCAGAAAAAAAGATGATAGACCACTTTTAAAAGGTGCGTGGGTTGAAGAAACTGTTTATCTAGGAGACAATCAATTAGAAACGCTTGCTAGTCTTAAGTCCAAAAATGAACTTATTGGCGACGTTATCATGTTGTTGCAATCTCCTGCTAAAAATGTTATTTCCGCGCTTAATTCTGGTGGAAGTACACTTTCTGGAATCGTTAAAACTCTTTCAGAGCGATCTGAATAATTAGATTAAATAATTTATTAAGTACACAATTAAAATTCAAATAAAATGGCTGATTTAAAAGAATTTGCTGAGCAGTTAGTTAACCTAACAGTTAAAGAAGTTAACGAACTTGCGGAAATCTTAAAAGAAGAATACGGTATTGAGCCTGCTGCTGCTGCAGTTGCAGTTGCTGGACCTGCTGCTGGTGGCGGAGACGCTGGTGCTGCAGAAGAGAAAACCGAGTTCGACGTAATCCTTAAATCTGGTGGTGCTGCCAAACTTAAAGTTGTTAAGTTGGTAAAAGAACTTACTGGACAAGGGCTTAAAGAAGCAAAAGCTATCGTAGATGGTGCTCCTGAAACAATTAAAGAAGGAGTTCCAAAGGATGAAGCTGAAGCATTAAAAGCTCAGTTGGAAGAAGTTGGAGCTGAGGTTGAGCTCAAGTAACTCTCAACAATAATTTATACTGAAGGTTTAGACCCCATTGTGGGTCTAAACCCTTTGGTGTTTATAGTAGTAACTATTTTTTTGTCTAATTAATTGCCCTTAAGTTCCATGATTCAGCAGGAAGCAAACAGTAAGAGGATAAACTTCGGAACCACCAAAAACCGATTACAATACCCAGATTTTCTGGATATTCAGATTAAGTCTTTTCAAGACTATTTTCAACTTGAAACGACTCCTGAAAATAGAGAGCAGGAAGGTCTCTTTAAAGTATTTAGCGAGAATTTCCCTATCACGGATGCTAGAAATAACTTCGTATTAGAATTCTTGGATTACTTTATCGATCCACCGCGCTACTCGATACAAGAAACTATAGAAAGAGGACTTACTTACAGTGTTCCTCTAAAAGCAAAGCTGAAATTGTACTGTACTGACCCAGAACACGAAGATTTTGAGACTATTGTTCAAGACGTGTATTTGGGAACTATTCCTTACATGACTCCAAAGGGTGCTTTCATTATTAATGGAGCTGAACGTGTTGTAGTTTCTCAGTTGCACCGTTCTCCTGGTGTATTCTTTGGACACAGTTTCCATGCTAATGGAACCAAGCTATATTCTGCAAGAGTAATTCCTTTCAAAGGTTCTTGGATAGAATTTGCAACAGACATTAACTCTGTAATGTACGCTTACATTGACAGAAAGAAGAAGTTACCAGTTACTACCTTATTAAGAGCAATTGGATATGAAAGTGACAAGGATATCCTTGAAATTTTCGACCTTGCTGATGAAATTAAAGTAAACAAAACTCAACTGAAGAAAGTAAAAGGACGTAAGCTTGCTGCTCGTGTTCTTAAGACTTGGTTCGAAGATTTTGTAGATGAAGATACAGGTGAAGTGGTATCAATCGAGCGTAATGAGGTAATCGTTGACCGTGAAACTATCCTAGAGGATGAGCACGTTGACATTATTATGGACTCAGGTTCAAAAACAATCCTTTTACATAAGGAGGATACGAACGCTGCTGACTACACCATTATTTATAACACCCTTCAAAAAGACCCTTCAAACTCTGAAATCGAAGCTGTTGAGCACGTATATCGTGTTCTTAGAAACGCTGAGCCACCAGATGAAGAAACAGCTCGTGGAATTATCGACAAGTTATTCTTCTCAGACAAGCGTTACGATTTAGGTGAAGTTGGTCGTTACAGAATCAATAAAAAATTAGGTCTTGACATCGACATGGATACTAAAATCCTTTCGAAGCAAGATATCATTGAAATCATAAAGTACTTAATCAAGCTTATCAACGCCAAAACTGATGTTGATGATATTGACCACCTTTCGAACAGAAGGGTAAGAACAGTTGGAGAACAATTGTATAACCAATTCGGTGTTGGTTTGGCTCGTATGGCAAGAACAATTCGTGAAAGAATGAATGTTCGTGATAACGAAGTATTTACTCCAATTGACTTGATTAATGCTAAGACACTTTCTTCTGTAATTAATTCTTTCTTCGGAACGAATCAATTGTCTCAATTCATGGACCAAACGAATCCATTGTCTGAGGTTACACACAAAAGAAGAATGTCGGCACTAGGGCCAGGTGGTTTATCTAGAGAACGTGCAGGTTTCGAGGTTCGTGATGTACATTACACTCACTACGGAAGACTTTGTACGATTGAAACACCTGAAGGACCAAACATTGGTTTGATTTCTTCTATGTGTGTTTATGCTAAAGTTAATAAACTTGGATTTATCGAAACTCCTTATCGTACAGTTACTGACGGTAAAGTTGATTTGAATAAAGACGTTACGTATCTAGCAGCTGAGGAAGAAAATGGTCACACCATTGCTCAGGCAAATGCAGTTATCACTAATAAAGGTGAATTTGAAACAGATAAGGTAAAAGCACGTTACGAAGGTGACTTCCCAGTGGTTGAACCGAATGACGTTTCTTTAATGGACGTTGCTCCCAACCAAATTGCTTCAATTGCGGCATCACTTATTCCATTCTTGGAGCATGATGATGCAAACCGTGCATTGATGGGCTCAAACATGCAGAGACAAGCAGTTCCATTGTTGAGAGCTGATTCTCCAATTGTAGGTACAGGTCTAGAGCAACCAGTTGCCGAAGATTCAAGAGTATTAATTGCCGCAGAAGGTGATGGTACTGTTGAGTACGTTGACGGAAGAAAAATTACTATCAAATACGATAGAACTTCAGAAGATGAATTGGTTTCATTTACTGATGGTTTAGTTTCTTACAATCTTATCAAATTTGCGAAAACAAACCAGACTACCAGTATAAACCACATGCCTATCGTAAGACCAGGCGAGCGTGTTTATAAAGGTCAAGTTTTGGTCGAAGGATACGCAACTCAAGATGGTGAGTTAGCATTGGGTAGAAACCTAATGGTAGCATTCATGCCTTGGAAAGGATACAACTTTGAGGATGCAATCGTTATTTCTGAGAACGTTGTAAAAGATGATATCTACACTTCAGTTCATATCGAAGAGTATTCTTTAGAAGTAAGAGACACTAAATTGGGTCTTGAAGAATTAACTGCTGATATTCCTAACGTAAGTGAGGAAGCTACTAGGAACCTTGATGAAAACGGATTGGTTAGAGTAGGTACTCATGTTAAGGAAGGCGACATTCTTATTGGGAAAATTACTCCTAAAGGAGAAACAGACCCAACTCCAGAAGAAAAATTATTACGTGCAATCTTCGGTGATAAAGCAGGTGATGTTAAAGATGCTTCATTAAAAGTATCTCCTTCTGTACAAGGGGTTGTTGTGGATAAGAAATTATTCTCAAGAAAAATAAAAGACAGAAAAGCTAAAGCTGAAGAAAAAGTTCAGTTAGAAGAAGTAGAAGCAGAATTCAATAAAGAATTAGAAACGCTGAAGTCTGCATTAGTTGAAAAACTATTTAGCATTGTAAGTGGCAAAACTTCTCAAGGTGTATTGAACAACTACAAAGAGGAAATTATTCCAAAAGGTACTAAGTTCACACTTAAGCTTTTAAATACAGTTGATTATAGCGATATCAGTGCTTCAGGTTGGACTACTGATGAGTCTAAAAACGACTTGATAAAAAGATTATTGCACAACTACCACGTTAAGGCGAGCGAGTTTGTAGGAATTATGAAGCGTGCGAAATTTAAGATTTCAATCGGTGATGAATTACCTCCAGGAATCGTTCAATTAGCAAAAGTTTTCTTAGCTAAAAAGAGAAAACTTAAAGTTGGTGATAAAATGGCTGGACGTCACGGTAACAAAGGTATTGTTGCAAAAATTGTTCGTCAAGAAGATATGCCATTTATGGAAGACGGAACTCCAGTCGATATCGTACTGAATCCACTGGGTGTACCTTCAAGGATGAACTTGGGTCAGATATACGAAACGGTTCTTGGTTGGGCAGGTTTAAGATTGGGCGTGAAATTCGCGACTCCAATTTTCGACGGAGCTACATTAGACCAAATCAATGAGTATTCTCAAAAAGCAGGTATTCCAGAAATGGGTAGAACACAATTGTACGATGGTGGAACAGGCGAGAAGTTTGACCAACCAGCTACAGTAGGTGTTATCTACATGCTGAAACTACATCACTTAGTTGATGATAAGATGCACGCACGTTCTATAGGACCATACTCATTAATTACGCAACAACCATTGGGTGGTAAAGCTCAATTTGGAGGTCAGCGTTTTGGAGAAATGGAAGTATGGGCACTTGAAGCATTTGGTGCAGCAAACATTCTACAGGAAATTCTTACGGTTAAGTCTGATGATGTTATCGGAAGGGCAAAAACTTATGAGAAAATTGTGAAAGGTGAGAACATGCCTACACCAGGTATTCCAGAATCTTTTAACGTGTTATTGCACGAAATGAGAGGATTGTGTTTAAATATCACTTTAGATTAATTAAAGAATTATCCAGTTTTAACGAGAGTATAACATGGCTTTAAGAAAAGAAAATAAAGTTAACAGCGAATTCAATAGAATAACCATTAGCCTTGCTTCTCCAGAGCTTATTTTGGAGCAATCAAGAGGCGAAGTGCTCAAGCCAGAGACGATTAACTATCGTACCTACAAGCCTGAGCGTGACGGTTTATTTTGTGAACGGATTTTTGGTCCAGTAAAAGATTACGAATGCCATTGTGGTAAATACAAGCGTATCCGATATAAGGGTATTATTTGTGACCGTTGTGGTGTTGAAGTAACGGAGAAAAAAGTTCGTAGAGAAAGAATGGGACACATTGCACTTGTAGTGCCTGTAGCTCATATCTGGTATTTTAAATCATTACCAAATAAAATTGGTTACTTACTAGGTCTTCCAAGTAAGAAGTTAGATACCATTATCTATTACGAACGTTACGTTGTAATCCAAGCCGGATTAGGAACAAACGCTGAAGGTGAAGAACTAAACGTTCTTGATTTCCTTACTGAAGAGGAATACCTAGATATTTTAGATAAGATTCCAAGTGACAATCAGTACCTTGATGATACTGACCCAAATAAGTTTATCGCAAAAATGGGTGCTGAAGCACTTTATGATTTGTTGAGAAACGCTGATTTGGATAAGTTATCTTACGAATTAAGACACAAAGCGAATACTGAAACTTCTCAGCAACGTAAGAATGAAGCGTTGAAAAGACTTCAGGTAGTTGAAGCATTTAGAGAAGCACAATCTCACATGGACAACAGACCAGAGTGGATGATTGTAAAAGTGGTTCCAGTAATTCCGCCAGAATTACGTCCATTGGTTCCTTTGGATGGTGGTCGTTTTGCTACTTCTGATTTAAATGACCTTTACCGTCGTGTAATTATCAGAAACAACCGTCTTAAGCGTCTATTAGAAATTAAAGCTCCAGAAGTAATTCTTAGAAATGAGAAGCGTATGCTTCAAGAGGCTGTAGATTCATTGTTTGATAACTCTAGAAAATCTTCTGCAGTTAAAACTGAATCAAACAGAGCTTTAAAATCGCTTTCAGATTCTTTAAAAGGTAAGCAAGGACGTTTCCGTCAAAACCTATTGGGTAAGCGTGTTGACTACTCAGCGCGTTCGGTAATTGTTGTTGGTCCAGAATTAAAACTACACGAATGTGGTCTTCCGAAGGGAATGGCTGCTGAACTTTATAAGCCTTTCATTATTCGCAAGATGATTGAAAGAGGAATTGTAAAAACGGTAAAGTCTGCCAAGAAAATAGTTGACAGAAAAGAGCCGGTAGTTTGGGATATTCTTGAAAACGTATTGAAAGGCCACCCAGTTCTATTGAACAGGGCTCCAACGCTGCACAGATTGGGTATTCAGGCCTTTCAACCAAAATTGATTGAAGGAAAAGCGATTCAATTACACCCACTAGTGTGTACTGCATTTAACGCGGATTTTGATGGTGACCAGATGGCTGTTCACCTTCCGTTAGGTAATGCTGCTGTACTAGAGGCTCAATTGTTAATGTTAGCTTCTCACAACATTCTTAACCCTGCTAACGGTGCTCCAATTGCGGTACCTTCTCAGGATATGGTTCTTGGTCTATATTATATGACCAAGCAAAGAATGAATACCAAGGAAGTTCCTGTACAAGGAGAAGGAATGGTATTCTATTCACCGGAAGAAGTTACTGTAGCCTACAACGAGAAAAAACTTGACCTTCATGCTACAATTAAGGTTAAAGTAAAAGATGTAGTTGATGGCGAGCATGTTGAACACATGATTGACACAACTTGTGGTCGAGTATTATTCAACAAAGTAGTTCCTGCTGAAGTAGGTTACATTGATGAATTATTGACTAAAAAATCTTTGAGAGATATTATTGGTAGAGTATTGAAAGTAACTGGTTTTGCTAAAACCGCTGCTTTCCTTGACGAAATCAAATCTCTTGGATACTACATGGCATTTAGAGGAGGTCTATCCTTTAACTTGAATGACGTAAAAGTTCCGCCAGAAAAGGAAATTTTATTGAATGCTGCGAATGAGGAAGTTGAAGGTGTATTGTCTAACTACAATATGGGGCTTATCACCAACAATGAGCGTTATAATCAGATTATTGATATCTGGACGCATACGAATTCTAAATTGACAAATGCGTTGATGACTCGATTGAAAAATGACAATCAAGGATTCAACTCAGTATATATGATGTTTGACTCTGGCGCAAGGGGTTCTAAGGAACAAATTCGTCAGTTGAGTGGAATGAGGGGTCTTATGGCTAAGCCTAAGAAATCTGGAAACTCAGGTGGTCAAGATATTATTGAGAATCCGATTCTTTCTAACTTTAAGGAAGGTCTTTCGATTCTTGAGTACTTTATTTCTACTCACGGTGCACGTAAAGGACTTGCGGATACTGCCCTTAAAACGGCGGATGCTGGTTACCTAACTCGTCGTTTGGTTGATGTATCTCAAGATGTTGTTATTACTGAGCAAGATTGTGGAACCCTTAGAGGTCTTACAGCTACTGCATTAAAAAATAACGACGAAATCGTGGAGCCACTTTCAGACAGAATTGAAGGTAGAACAGCATTGGTTGACGTTTATGTTCCTGAAACTGACGAAGTAATTGTTGAAGCCGGAGGAGTAATCACTGACGTTTTAGCAAAAGCAATCGAAGATGCAGGAGTAGAAGAAGTTGAAATTCGTTCGGTACTTACTTGTGAGACTAGACGAGGTGCTTGTGCAAGCTGCTACGGTAAGAGTTTATCTTCTGGATTTGATGTTCAGAAAGGTGAGTCTGTTGGTGTAATTGCTGCTCAATCAATTGGGGAACCGGGTACGCAGCTTACGCTTCGTACATTCCACGTTGGGGGTACAGCTTCTAACATTGCAGCTGAGTCTAAAATTATTGCTAAAGCTTCTGGTAAATTAGAAGTAGATGAGCTTAGAACTGTTGAAACAAAAGACGATAACGGAAACGATATCGAATGGGTAATTGGTCGTTCGGCTGAAATGAGAATTGTTGACAGCAAAGGAAACGTGCTGATGACAGGTATCATACCTTACGGTTCTGAAATCTTTAAGAAGAGCGGTGACAAGGTTAAGAAAGACGACGAGATTTGTAAGTGGGACCCATATAATGCGGTAATCCTTACTGAATTCGACGGAAAAATTGCTTTCGAAAACATTGAAAAAGGTGTTACTTACAAGGAAGAATCTGATGAGCAAACTGGATTTACCGAAAAAGTAATTATTGAAAATAGAGATAAGAAGAAGAATCCTACTATTCATGTACAGGATAAAAAAGGTGAGAATCTTCGTTCATATAACATTCCAGTTGGAGCCCACATTATTATTAATGAAGGCGACAAAGTAACTGGAGGTACTATCCTCGTTAAGATTCCACGTCAGAGTGGAAAGTCTGGTGATATTACTGGGGGTCTGCCAAGAGTTACAGAGCTTTTCGAAGCACGTAACCCTTCTAATCCAGCTGTTGTTTCTGAAATTGATGGTATCGTATCTTTCGGTAAAATCAAAAGAGGTAACAGAGAAGTAATTGTTGAAGCTAGAAATGGCATGATTAAGAAATACTTAGTATCTCTTTCTAAGCACATTTTGGTTCAAGAAAATGATTTCGTAAAAGCTGGAACTCCATTGAGTGATGGTGCTATTACACCAAACGATATTTTAAATATCAAAGGCCCTACAGCGGTTCAAGAGTATATCGTAAATGAAGTTCAAGAAGTTTACCGACTTCAAGGGGTGAAGATTAACGATAAGCACTTTGAAGTAATCGTACGTCAAATGATGCGTAAGGTAGAAATCATGAATTCTGGTGATACTAAGTTCTTAGAAAAGCAATTGGTTAATAAAACTGATTTCATTGAAGAGAACGATAACATTATCGGAAAAATGATTGTTGAAGATGCTGGTGCTTCTGAAAAGTATAATGCTGGTCAAATTATTTCTAAAGTTAATTTCAATGATGAAAATAACATGCTAGGAAGAAAAGAACAAGTAGTTATGCAAGGAAGAGAAGCAAATCCTGCAATTGGTAAAACAATACTTCAAGGTATTACAAGAGCATCTTTACAGACGGATAGCTTTATCTCAGCAGCTTCTTTCCAAGAAACTACTAAGGTGCTTAACGAAGCAGCAGTTAGAGGAAAGCGTGATTACTTAAAAGGATTGAAAGAAAACGTAATTGTTGGACATAAAATTCCAGCAGGTACAGGTCTTAGAGAATACGATGAATACATCGTAGGTTCTAAAGAAGAGTACAACAAGTTACTCGAGACTCCTACCGATAGCGTAATCTTAGATTAATAATATTTATTACAATTCAAAGAAAGGCCTCTATTGAGGCCTTTTTTGTTTTTAGCTTTGAATCATGGAAGAAAATAAAGAACAAAAAGAAGGACAAATCAACATAGAACTGACTGAAGAAGTTGCAGAAGGAATCTATTCTAACTTAGCAATTATAACTCATAGTAATTCAGAGTTTATTGTTGACTTCATCAATATAATGCCGGGTACACCAAAGTCGAAGGTAAAAGCTCGCATAGTACTTACACCTGAACATGCTAAAAGACTCGCAGGGGCATTAAATGATAACATTCACAAGTACGAATCAATGCACGGGGAAATTCGAGATACAGGTGCTAATCAACCACCACCGGTACCCTTGAATTTTGGGGGACCGACTGGGCAGGCTTAGAACAAAGCCTTCTTGTTAAACAAGATATATCCGAAGTGAAATAAGAAGGTAAGCGGAGTTGTGTTTTCGGGCGCTATCTCAGGTACGTTGTAGTAATAGTTAAGTCCTACGCTAAGTGGGCCAACTGGTGTATTGTAAACTACGGTTCCCGTTGCAATTGAAAATAATGATTCGAACCCAAGTTTTTCGCTTTGTGTTCCGTCTTCATTTTTGATAACTTTTCTGTACGGAGACATGAAGTATGCACCGAGACGTATATCGAAATTGTTGAGGGGGGTGATGATGAATTTATGGCCAGCAGATAAGTACTCGTAAGCCCTGAAAGACTCTAAGAAGAGTGTCTGACTTTCTGGAGTTGGTTGAAAGGCAGGAGAGCGTAAAATGCTCGACGTATAATTTGCAAAAAGAGTTTGGGTGTTAAAAGTACCATCCGCATACAGTCCCATTCGCACTATTCCCTTCTTTTTATAATAGTTGTCAAGTTTGAAGTTTAAGTGGTGCCACTCGTGAAATTTATTTGACTTTGGAGTACCTAATTCGGCCGTAGAACCTGGTGTGGTAATTTCTTCACCAGCCGAAAATCGGTAAGATAATTTTATTTGGGTTCCACTACTCGCATAAATTTTTCTATTTAAGGTATTGTATTCAAATTGTGCTCCAGCAGAGTTGGTCACAATATTGGTGTTATCCGGAATATCTGTAGACGTAAAGTTTTTAGATTGATAATAATCATCGTTTAAATCAGCGTAGGAGTACATCAGACTAATCTTACCATTGTTGCCAAATGGAGCATTTAACTGTCCTTCCACGAAGCGTTCACTTTGAATAAGATAGGATGGTTTCTTGTCATCAAAAAAGAAGGATTTACTTCTGAAATAGTTCCAGTTGTTAAGAATAAGGTTTCCTTCTAGCTCCAAAGGGAATGAACCCGGAATATCAATGTTAAAGCCCACTAATCCTGAATTGTAAAACCTTCCAAAATAGCTGTTAGCGCGCAGTCGGTATCCTAGTCTATTGTAATTTTTGTATAGAACTCCTACGTACCCGGTACTGATGGGGCGGTTAGAAATGTTTCCACCAAACTCTATTTCGAAGGGTTTTTCATTTTTTGCCTTTAAGTCAATTTGATATAAGTTGGATGACGAATCAAATTTTGCGGTTGGGTACAGTGTTGAAATATGCGGGTCGGATATTGTTCGGTAGTAGTTTTTTCTAATAGTTTGTTTCGCTTTTTCTGCATTTTTACGCCAAACGTTGTGTGTTATATAATTTTTTTGTTTTTTGTTATTCGCAGTAACATCAATTCCACCAACTAAAAAAGGTGGTTTTTTTGAGTTGAATTTGTCACGTTCAAATTTTCGCTGGTCTTTTGTTACTTCTCTTGTAATACTAGTCTTAATTGCATCCAGATTTTGTATTGTCATAGAATATCCAGAATCGATTATCTCTTGAATATCCTTAAACTCAAAGGTTCCGTGATTGGTTATTGGTTCGAGGATTAACCCTTCAGATTTTAAGTCAAAGTCGGTTTTACTAATTAGCATATTTTTAATTTGACTTAATAAATCATCTTCATTTGAAGGGTCTTCGTTACTGGTTACTTTAACACCAATAATAAAATCAGGAGCAAAGGTTTCTGTCATGTGATTGTGCGGGAAGTTGTTGTACAATCCACCATCAAAAAGAATTCGGCCATCCACTTGAATAGGTTTAATGTAAAACGGATAGGTGAATGACGCTCTAACGGCTGTGGCTAGGCTACCATTTGTAAACAAGTACTCTTCTTTGGCATCAATATCCGCTGCAACGCATCTAAAAGGAACTAGTAAACTATCAAAATTGCCATTGCCAGCGGCGGTAGCCGGTGCAAATATTTGCATCAATTGATAATCGACCAAAGAGGGTTCTACCAAATTTGTGGGTAGAGCAAGAGGAATGGACAAATCGTTGGAAAACTTAAGTTTGACCATTCCTGCGCCGGATTGGTTTTCCTTAAAAAAGAATCGGTCTTTTGCCTGAATTTCGCCGCGAGTCATGCGTTGAAATTGTTCCGAAAGAAAGAATACTTCCATTTCGGAAGGTGAATAACCTGCTGCGTACAAAGCACCCACAAATGCCCCAGAACTTGTACCCGTAATATAATCAATTGGAATATTATTCTCTTCAAGCGCTTTTATTACACCAACATGAGCAATGCCATTTGCCCCGCCACCGCTTAATACCAAACCAACTTTTTGAGCATGAATGGTTTGCGTCAGAATAAGTAACGATGAAATGAGAAATAGAAAGCTAGTGATTGAAGTTCTCATGCTACACAAATGTAGGATAACTTAGTTCCCGTTTATTTTGTTTATTAAATCCAAGAAATAGTCATTGGCCTCCAACATTGCCATTCCATACCAACTAAAAATTCGACCGTCAACAAGAACTACTTTAGAGACTTTGTAGTGTGCGGTAAATTCATTTAAATTTTTCTCTTTGAATGGGTACGGTTCGGATGAAAGAAAAATGTACTCAGGAGCAAATTGTTTAAGTTCATTTTCGGTAATGGTTGGATAGCGTGAATTTGAAGTGATATTCACCAACCCAATTCTTTCAAGCCAATCGTTCACGAATGTTCCCTGTCCAGCAATCATAATAGGGTTCTGCCAAATAACATAAGCAACAGTTCCATTAAGCTTAGGGCTTATTTCGTTTTTAAGTTCGTTAAGTCTGTTTTGAATTTGGTAACCTATATTTATGTCCAGAATGGTCTCTAATTGAACCACCAATTCAATAGCACTTTCTACGCTAAAAACGTCCGAAACATAAACTGGGCAAACTTGTTGAAGTTGCTCAATGTCTTCTTTGTTATTCTCCTCTTTGTTTGCAATAACCAAGTTAGGGTTAAGCGCTTTGATAGTTTTAAAATCCGGGTCTTTGGTACCGCCTACGACGGTTTTAACTTTTCTCAGTTCCTTCGGGAATTCGCAAAACCTTGTAACACCAACTAACTCAATAGTTGGTTCGTAATGCGCCAAAAGCTCACTAATTGATGGTACTAAACAAACAATTCGTTTAGGAGTATTCTCAAAGATTAGTTCTTGTCCAATTTGGTCAACAACTTGCATTTCAATTACTTGATAGCTTTAATGATATCGTATTGAGTTATGATATGCGTTTTACCAGCTTTGTCGTTAACCAGAACTGCTGGCTGATCCTTATCAATCAAATTTGAAATTTCTTCCGAACTTGAATTTGCCTCAACAAATGGAAAAGGTTTTGCCATGATGCTGGAAACGTCATTATTCAAGGCATCACTGTTTTTAGTAAGCGCGCCAAAAATTAGTGATTCAGTTAAAGATCCTACATTTTCAGCTCCGTTAAAAACAGGAATTTGTGAAATGCCAAATTGCTGCATTTTCTGAACAACCGAGTTTATTGTTTCAGACGGTTCCGCAGTCACTAAAGAATGATCTTTGTGATTTTCAATTAATCCTAAAGCATTGCTTTCGGTCTCTAAAAAACCACGGTCTTTCATCCAATCATCATTGAACATTTTACCAACGTAACGGCTTCCATGATCATGGAACAGCACTACTACAACATCGGTAGGTTTAAATGTGTCTTTGATTTGTAAAATACCTGCTATTGCAGCTCCAGCAGAGTTACCCACAAAAATTCCTTCCTTTCTGGCAAGATGTCTGGTATAAAGTGCAGCGTCTTTATCAGTTACTTTTTCAAAATGGTCAATAATATCAAAGTCCACATTTTTTGGTAAAATATCTTCACCAATACCCTCTGTTACATAAGGGTAAATTTCATTTTCATCAAACTCTCCTGTTTCGTGATATTTCTTAAAAACTGAACCATAAGTATCAATTCCAATGATTTTTACATCAGGTTTTTTCTCTTTCAAGTATTTTCCAACTCCTGAGATTGTTCCACCTGTTCCAACGCCAACTACAAAATGTGTGATTTTACCCTCGGTTTGTTCCCAAATTTCAGGTCCTGTAGATAGGTAATGAGCTTTAGCGTTTGACTCATTATCGTATTGGTTTACGTAAAACGAATTTGGAATTTCTTCCGCAAGTCTTTTCGCTACCGAGTAATACGAACGAGGGTCATCTGGCTCTACGTTAGTAGGAGTAACAATTACTTCTGCGCCCATAGCACGCAGAATGTCCATTTTTTCTTTACTCTGCTTATCAGCAAGAGTGCAAATCAATTTATAGCCTTTTTCAATACAAGCTAGAGCAAGCCCCATTCCTGTATTACCACTTGTACCTTCAATTACGGTTCCTCCGGGTTTTATCCAGCCTTTTGCCTCAGCATCTTCAATCATCTGAAGTGCCATTCTGTCTTTTACCGAGTTTCCTGGGTTAGTTGTTTCTACTTTGGATAATACCAACGCATCCACATCTTTAGTGAGTCTGTTAAGTTTAACAAGGGGTGTGTTACCAATTGTTTCAAGAATATTATTGAAGTACTTCATGCTAAATGTTTGCGCAAAAGTACTTGGATCTAATTGAACCGAATGGATTTGGAGGGTAAAATATTACTAATAATCAATGCGGGTAAAAGCAACATTAAAACACAAAGAAAAAACGTGCCAATATTCAAGACAAACCATTCCATTAAACCAAGATTAACAGGAACGTAATCCACGTAATAAGAGGTTTTGTCTAGTCCAATTAAATGAAATTTATCCTGGAGAGCAATAAAGCCTAGTCCGAAAACATTGCCCCAAAACAGCCCCAATACCACTAAATATACCGCCATGTAAATGAAAATTTTTCGAACTTGTTTGTTCGTTGCTCCAATTGCTTTTAGAATTCCGATCATGTTAGTCTTTTCTAAAATTAGAATCAACAAGGCGGTAATCATATTAATGCCACAAACTAATGTAAGTAAAGTAACAATTACAATCACGTTAAGGTCTTGCAATTCTAGCCAACCAAAAATTTCTGGATATTGCTCTGTAATGGTGGTAGTGTTCAGATGGTGAGGGATTTTATTGTATAAGATTTTATCCATTTTGAACAAGTCCTCATAGCGCTTTAGGAGTACCTCAAATCCGCTAATTTGATTTTCATTCCATTCATTAAGTCGTTGAATGTGTTTAATGTCAACTAGAATGTAGGCTTTATCAAATTGCTGCATTCCAGTATTGTAAATTCCAGAGATGGTAAGTTTTCGTGGCCGACTTTTGCCATTTTGAATAAAATAGATGAGTAAGCGATCGTTCAGTTTTAACTTTAACCGTTTGGCTAAGTGCCGTGAAATTATAACCGAGTTTGTTCTTGAGCTATCACTGATTTCAAGTATTTCTCCTTCTTCTAGGTTTTTTGAGAAAAAATCCCAGTTAAAATCGGAGTGAATGCCTTTGGCAATAACCCCTGCAATTTCTTCGTCCGTTTTGATGATGCCTTCTTTCAATGCATACATCTGAACCGAAGAAACTTCTGGAGCTTTTGCTATTTCGGTGTAAAAGGGTTGATTCTTATCCATTGGTTTAAAACTCAATGGACTTTCGTAATTGAATTCGGTAATTTGAATGTGGGAACCAAAGCCAATTACCTTATTTCTAATTTCTCCTTGAAATCCTTTTACAACTGCCAAAGACAGCAACATTAGAAACACGCCAAGAGCCACCCCAATAATGGAAAACCTCAAAATAATTCGAGTTCCTTTATTAATGGAATTATCAGCCGATTTTGACTGAATGATTCGCTTTGCTATAAACAATTCATAGTTCACAGAATACCGCTCCTTTTGGGCAAAGGAATACAAAAAGGAACAACATTTGAATGCTTCAAGCTATGTGTTTTAAGGTTTTCAACATTTTTACTGGCTGCATGCTTCTAGCCATCCAATTATTGGGGCAGGACTCTTCCGTATATTTCAAAACTAATGCTGTTGTTGTTAATGGAGCTGAACGCTTCGATGACTACGAACATATTCTTCGAGAAGAAAAAGTGGCAGTTGTCGCTAACCAAAGTTCTGTAATTAACGATAGCCTGCACTTAGTTGATTTTTTAGTCGAAAAAGAAATAGACATTCTTCGAGTATTTTCTCCTGAACATGGATTTCGTGGAAAAGCGGATGCAGGAGCGCATATTAAAGACCAAAGAGACCCAGCAACTGGATTAAAATTGATAAGTCTTTACGGTAAAAGTAAAAAGCCTTCGTACGACCATTTGGCGGATGTAAATGTGGTAGTTTTCGATTTACAAGATGTTGGCGTTCGATTTTATACCTACATATCCACCATGCATTATGTAATGACAGCTTGTGCAGAAATGAAGATTAAAGTGGTTGTATTAGATCGTCCCAATCCGAATGGCTTCTATGTAGATGGGCCAATTTTAGAGCCTGATTTCAGGTCGTTCGTCGGTATGCATCAAATTCCATTGTTGCATGGAATGACGATAGGTGAATACGCAAAAATGATAAACAACGAAGGTTGGTTGGAGAACGGTGTACAATGTGATTTGACGGTTATTCCCTGTTTGAATTATGATCACAATGATTATTACAAGTTGTCAATAAAGCCATCACCAAACTTACCGAATATGGCTTCAATTTTCTTGTATCCTTCACTTGCTTTGTTCGAAGGTACAGTAGTTAGTGTTGGTAGAGGAACTAAAACTCCTTTTCAACTAATTGGACATCCAAATATTAAAGATGGCGATGTAGAATTTACGCCAACTAGTGGGCCGGGAGCAAAGTCGCCGAAACTTATGGGACAAAAATGTAAAGGGTATCATTTGGCAGATTTTGGTACTTCAACCTTACCAAGGAGAAAACAGTTGTATTTGTTTTGGTTAATCAATATGTACAAACAAATAGACTCAGCAGAAACTCCATTTTTTCTAGCAAACGGTTTTTTTGACAGACTTGCAGGTACTGATAAGCTGCGACTGCAAATAGAGGATGGTAAAAAGGAAGAGGAGATTCGAGCTTCGTGGCAAGAAGACTTGGATGCCTTTAAAATAATTCGAAGAAAATATTTACTTTATCCTGACTTTGAGTAGTCTATTTTGCAGCTACTTGAGCTTGGATCACTTTTACAATTTTATTTCCCTTGTAAAATAGAGAACAATGGGCGTTGCCTTCAGGATTGTAAAAAGTCCAAAATCCGTCTTTCTTGTTCTTATAGAAAAAGGCGTTGGTTAGTTGTTGACCATCTTGATTAAAGTCTTGCCATAAACCGTGCTTATGTCCGTTTTTGAAATGGCTTATTGATTTAATCTCTCCGTTTTTGTAGTAATGCGTAACTCGAACGTGGTTTTTTTGTTTCCGATATTCACACTTTATTTCACCACTCTCGTAATAGTTCACCTTTACTGTCGGTTTCCCAATACACAGGTTCGGCACAACAATAGCAATTATTAAAAGTATTCTTATCATTAATTTAATGTTATGTCAAAGTTATCAAAAACTTAACATAGAGTTAACTTTGCTGGGTTTTTAACACTTTCAACTTATTCTGAATGCTCTTTTCGCACCCAGTAATAAGTGTATTTTTGGTAACCCAAAAAAATGAGCTAGTATGGCGCGCAAGGAAGAAATAGTAAAAGAAGTAAAGGGATTAGTTAAGTCAGATAATATCCTTGAAGTAAAGAAGGAAATAGAGTCCCTTTACAGCGAATACAGTCAAATATTTGAAAGTGAAAAAGCTGAGAAATTGGCTGTTTTTATTTCGGATGGAGATAAACCAGAGTTCTTTTCCATGCCTTTGGATGAGTACGACCACACTCTTGAAGCCTACAAAACGCAGTTTAAGGATAAGGTGAAAAATGCTTTAGAATCGAAAAAAGCGGCCGAGAAAAAAAACTACGAGATTAAGCAGCTATTGCTTAAAGAGCTGAAGGAGTTGGTTGAAACAGAAGACCGAATAAGCGCAGCATACGATTCGTTTAATGACATCAAGGAGCGCTGGAGTAAAATCGGAAACATTCCGCAAAATCATGTGAAGGAGGCTCAGCATGAATTTAGATTACTTACCGAAGAATTTTATTACAAAATTCAGATTTATAAGGAGTTAAAGCAAAACGATTTAAAAAAGAATTTTGAACAGAAGCAGGATGTTATTGCTCGCCTCAAAGCTTTATTAGAAGAGGATAACATTAAAGAACTTGAGGTGTTGATGCGTGCGTTACTTGCAGAATGGGACAATATCGGGCCTACCTTTAAAGAGAAATGGGAAGAGATAAAGTCAGAATTTTATGGAACGTATCATGAGCTGAACGATAAAATAAAAGCGCATTACAAAGAAATAAGAGAAAGCCAAAAAGATAATCTGAACAAAAAGCGAGAATTAATATTAAAGGCCAAAGAACTGGTAGTGCAAGATTATTCATCAACCAAACAATGGCAACAAGTAACAACTGCAATTAAGGAGCTGCAAGACGAATGGAAAACTATCGGATTTGTTCCAGCTGCTTACAATCAAAAAGTTTGGAGTGAATTCAAGTCTGTTGGAAACGAACTGTTCGCCAAAAAACGAGAATTTTTCGGAGAACTTAAAGACCAACAAAAGGAAATTACTAAAGCAAAAAGAGATTTAATTGATAAGGCGCAGAATCTTGTCGATGAATTTAAAACTGAGTCTAAAGATAGTTGGGGAGATGCTACCAAGAAGATTATTGCTATTCAACGCGAATGGAAAAGTGCCGGATCGGCAATACGCGCAGAAGAGCAAAAGCTTTGGACAAAATTCAGAAAAACCTGCGACGAGTTTTTTGAATTGAAAGATCAGCAGAATAAAAGTCAACGAGAAGAAGAGCAAAAGAATTACGAGGCTAAGTCAAAACTCATTGATGAATTGAAATCCTTTAAACCAAAGAAAAAAGAAGAAGATTCTTTGAAGGCAATCAATGACATTTCGGCTAAGTACAATGCAATAGGTTTTGTTCCTTTCAAACAAAAGGAGAAACAAGAAGGTGCATTCGAAAAAGCTGTTGCTGCTGCCTACAAAGCTGCTGGAGTTTCTAAAGCTCAGCAAGATGAAATGTTGTTCGCTCAAAAAGTGGAGCAATTAAAGTCGGGTAAAAACAGCCTAAAGTCGCTGGAGTATGAGCGAAAATCATTGAGGCAGGACATAAATAAAGCTAAGGATGTTGAACTACAACTTGAAAATAACCTAAGTTTTTTCACTGGAGATGATAGTAACCCGTTGATTAAAAAAGCCAAATCGGATCATGCGGTTGGTGTAGAAAAACGAGAGCAATTGGAAGCACGGATGAAGCAATTGAATATTGAGATTCACGCTGCCAAAAAAGCGGAACACACCGCTGCAGAACCTGTCGAGAAATCAGAAGAAGTAGGAGGTGCAGAGTAATGGCGGTGGCAGAACAGAAAAAAGTCGAATCTAAACTGGAAAGAGCAATATTTGAGAAGGCATTTCGCCTAATGACAACGGCTCGAACCCTTAGCGATAAGTATGAAGATAACGCAAAGCTGACAGCCAAATATGTGCACGCAACAAGCAGGGGACATGAGGCAGTGCAACTTGCACTCGGTATGCAATTGTTGCCTCAAGATTTTGTAGCTCCCTATTACAGAGACGACTCCATTCTACTTGGTATTGGAATGCGACCTTACGAACTAATGTTGCAATTATTTGCCAAAAAAGACGATCCTTTTTCTGGTGGACGAACCTATTACAGTCACCCAAGTTTAAATAGAATCGATTTGCCGAAGATTCCGCATCAATCTTCTGCTACAGGAATGCAAGCTATTCCAATAACAGGAGTGGCTATGGGCATGCAATACAAAGAGAAATTGGGTATTGCGGAGGATGTTGGAGCGGATAAGCCTATAGCTGTTTGTTCAATTGGAGATGCTGCGACAACAGAAGGTGAATACTCAGAGGCCATGCAAATGGCTGCGTTGAAACAATTTCCAATGTTGTTTTTTGTACAAGATAATGACTGGGATATTTCTGCTAATGCCGAAGAAACTCGCGCTCAAAATGCAGCGGAATATGCTAAAGGTTTTAATGGCATTGAAGTTCGCAGTATTGATGGAACAGATTTCGAAATCTGCTATTCAACCTTACAAGAAATAATATCTACCATGCGCAAAGAGCGCAGACCTTTTTTACTGCATTCAAAAGTTCCGTTGTTGGGCCATCATACATCTGGAGTAAGAAAAGAATGGTACCGAGATGACCTTAAAGAGGCCGAAACTCGTGACCCTTTGCCAAAATTACATACTCAAATGTTAGCGCTGGGTTTTTCAGCTGACCAGCTAAATGCTGTACAAACTGAGGTTTCTGCTTTGGTTGATAATGAATTCGAAGAAGCTAAAAATGCACCCGACCCTGAACCTTCAGATCTATTTGATTACGATTTTGCTCCAACTCCAATAACTAAAGAAAAAGGAATACGCGAACCGGCCGGAAAAGAAGCTACCGTAATGGTTGATAGCGCTTTGTTTGCTATCCAAGAGTTAATGGCAGCTGACAAAAACTGTTTGCTTTATGGGCAAGATGTGGGAGGCCGATTAGGTGGAGTATTCAGAGAAGCAGCAACTCTTGCTCAAAAATTTGGAGACGATAGAGTTTTTAATACACCAATTCAAGAAGCATTTATTGTCGGTAGTACGGTAGGAATGTCGGCTGTCGGTTTAAAGCCAATTGTTGAGGTTCAGTTTGCCGATTATATCTGGCCTGGGTTAAATCAGTTGTTTACAGAAGTAAGTAGAAGTTTCTACTTGTCGAATGGCAAATGGCCGGTGAGTTCAATTCTACGAGTGCCAATTGGCGCCTATGGTTCTGGAGGACCATATCATTCTTCTTCAGTCGAGTCAATTTTAACTTCAATAAGAGGAATTAAAATAGCCTATCCAAGTACAGGAGCCGACTTAAAAGGATTGATGAAGTCTGCCTATCATGACCCAAATCCTGTAGTGATGTTGGAGCATAAAGGCTTGTATTGGTCAAAAATTAAAGGAACAGAAGGAGCTAAAACCATTGAGCCAGATGCTGATTATGTAATTCCTTTTGGAAAGGGTAGGGTAGTTCAAGAAGCAGCTGAAGGCGAAAACACATGCTGCATAATTACCTACGGTATGGGTGTTTATTGGGCATTGGAAGCAGCTAAGGATTGTAAAGAAAAAGTTGAGATTATTGATCTTCGCACCCTTTACCCGTTGGATGAAGAGTTAGTTTTTGAAATTGTGGCAAAGCACGGAAAGTGCCTTGTGGTTACTGAAGAACCTTTGAAAAATAGCTTTGCAATGAGTTTGGTTGGTTCAATTCAAGATGCCTGTTTCGAAAAACTTGATGCTCCTGTAATGGCGATTGGCTCTGAAAATATGCCTGCTATTCCGCTCAATTCAGTTCTTGAAGCCACCATGATTCCAAATGCCAAAAAAGTTATGTCTAAAATGACTGAGCTGTTGGACTATTAGTTTTAACTGACTTTTTCAGTTAATTACAAATTACACTCTGAAATCTTGTCATCTTTGATGGCATGAATATTCGTTTCTTTTTATTCATTTGCTTAGTATTTTCTTTCACTAGTTCGTCAGCGCAATGGGTAAAAGAAGATGATACCACAACTATTTGGCTGGACGCAGGGATTTACTTATCGGACAGCTCATTTTTTTCAAATCAACCAGATTTACAATGGGCGAAATTTGAAAACAATTGGAGAACAAAAGATTCCTTGGAACGAAAACGAATTTTGGTCGGTATTGAATTACCCGATTACTACAATGGAAATATTCGGTTAAGTGTTCGACAGGCATACGGCACTGACTCTCTTGGTGATTCAAAAATTGTTTCGTTGAATTCCGTATTTGCAATTGTTGTTTTTGGTACACCGTACTTGCATATCAAAGAAGCAAGACATGAGAATTTTATTAAGGTTACCATGCAAGGCGTGGTAAGTTATGTTCAATATCATCGAGAAATTCCAAGTCCTTTTTCAGTAACCGCAGCAGGTGTTTTTAATGATCCTCAAGAAACAACAGAGTTTGTCGAAAAAATAGTTGACTTTGAAAAGGGTGTTCTTATCCGTAAAACCAAAAAAAATTTGGAAAAAATTCTACAACGCGACCCAGTATTATTCAATGAATATTTAGTTGGAAGACAAAACTATACTAACCTTATGGGGTTTGTAAAAGCTTATAACCAGTCGCACGAGTTGAATTTAAAGTATTAGATTTAGTTGGATTTGCTATTTTTGATTACTTAAATTTTTCTACCATGAATAAAACGTTACTCACCCTTGTATTAATAGCCGTTTACTCCGGACTTAGTTTAAATACGTACGCTCAAACTGTTCAAGGTACCAGTGTTACTCAAAACACAACTATTGCTACTGAATGCGACCCCATTAAATTTACAGTTGGAATATATATAGGTTGTATTAACTGGACATACAATGGTTTATCATCCACTATTGTAGGCAATGATTTGTTTATAGATATAAATGTGACAGATTCTCGAATTTGTGCAGGTGCTATTAGAAACATTACCGATACAATTAATGTTACTAATGTTCCAACTGGCACTTATAATATAAAAGTTCGTTCTCTTCAAACTGGAACTGTGGTACATACTTTAAATGGCTCAAGTATGAATGTCGTTGCTTGTTGTGCAACGAAAGCAGATTTTAGTCCAAATTTCAATTCATTTTGTATAGGCGATACAGTGAAAATGAATAACATTAGTGCATCCTCTGGCCAGAAATGGTACAAAAATGGTGTTGAAGTGGATACGGTGAGAAACTACACAGAAATACTTACAACACCTGGTAGTTATACATATAAGTTAGTAGCGGATAGTGCCTGTGGGAAAGATTCAATTTCGAAAAATATTCGGGTCTTAGCCGATCCGAATTTAGGGAATGATACTACAATTTGTTTTGGTGATATGCAGACCTTGCAATTGTCATTATGGAGTAGCTATTTATGGTCTGATGCGTCAACCAAAAGTAGTCGCCAAGTTTCTCAAGCTGGCGTTTATTCTGTGGCTGTAAACGCTGCATCTGGCTGTGAAAGAAAAGATAGCATTGAAATTAGCGTTCTGGGTCCTGAATTAGAAATTGGGGCCGATACCTCAATTTGTGCAGGTAGTTCATTCATTCTTGATGCTGGCACAAATGTCTGGACTACTATTTCTTGGAATACAGGGGATACAACTTCACAACTTACAGTTAATGGTGCTGGGATATTTTCAGTTAACGTAGAGAATGCCTTAGGCTGTCAATATTCAGATATTATTTTGATAAGACTTGATGTTGATTCAGTGTTAAAAATTTCAGGACAGACAGTAATTTGTGACGGGGACTCTGCTCTATTTGAAGCGGATCCAATTTTCAAAAGTTTTCAATGGTTTGATAATGACACCGCAAGAGTAAAATCATTCGCTATTGCCGGTACTTATGCGGTTACGGCCACTTCACAGTTTGGATGCAAGGTTTCGGCTTCAAAAAGTTTACAATTAAATGCTTTGCCTAATGTTAGTATTGGAGGTGATACCGTGCTTTGTAATGGTACTGATTGGACAATAGATGCGAAGACACCTGGAGCGTCAAGTTACAGATGGCAAAATGCTACGCGTGACGATAATTTTTTGGTGAATCGAGCTGGTAAGTTCTATGTTGCAGTAACGGACACAAATGGATGCATTGGTTCTGATACGGTTAATGTTTCATATAAAGATTGTATTCCGGATGAGCCTAATGACACCACTAGCATCCAACCCTTAAATATCCAATTGGCTAATGAGATACTTGCATATCCAAATCCAGTTAACAAAGAAGTTGTTTTGCAAGGAACCAGTACTTTAAAAATTCAGAATGTTGAAGTAATTGATTTGGTCGGAAGGTCAGTAATAATTGAATCCCATAATGATTTAAGTGAAGTTTCTGTGGATATGACCGGATTAGAAACGGGTCGTTATCTAATCAAAATTGAAACCTCTGCAGGGTTGGTGGTAAAACCGGTAATAAAGAATTAAAGCAAGTATCGCTAAATTCTGGATTTGAATTGAGGAGAATAAGCTTTAAAAGTGCCTAAAGCTGTGGCTTTTAACTCGTTTTGGTCATTATAAATTTTACCTTCACATACAAGCGTTGATTTTCCTTTATGCAATAGGGTTCCTATTCCATGTAAGGTTTCATTTGTTTTTGTTGGACTCAGATAGTTGATTTTAAATTCAACTGTTGAAACAAGTTTACCTTCTGCTTCTACTCCACTGAGTGCAGCAACTCCGAGTATTCCGTCCATAAATCCGGCAATGGCACCTCCGTGCGTCATACCCGGAATCGCTTCTAATGCTTTTTTTGGAGTAAGCTTGTATTCTACTATACCGGGTTGAGTAATTGTAAATTCCATTCCTAGAAATTTGCCAAATAGATTATTTGCGATGTAATTATTTATAATTGTTGACATTCAACTGTTTTGCGGCTAAATTAATTCAGCTATGGTAGTATTTAATAGATTTGAAACATGATAGAAAAAATTCGACGCTTTTTCGAAGTTGAAATTTGGAATATGGGAAGCCATATTGGTGGTTTCTTAGGCTGGCTTTTAAAGGTACTTCGGGTATTTATTGTTTCTGCTCAAGATTTTATAGAGGATAAATGTTCCTTAAGAGCTTCCGCGCTTACTTATTATTCCATTTTGTCTTTGGTTCCAATTCTTGCATTGTTTTTTGGAATCGCAAAAGGTTTTGGGTTGGATGAAAACCTCAGAGAAAACATTATGAACTCTACCAGTCAAAACCAGGAAATGTTTTTATACCTGTTCGATTTTGCTGAGAAAACATTAGAGAATGCCCAAGGTGGTTTGGTTGCAGGAATTGGTATTATCGTTTTACTTTACACCATACTCAACACGTTGTCTTTAGTTGAAGAATCCTTCAACGCCATTTGGCGGATTAAGCAGGCTCGGTCTTTAATGCGGAAGTTTACAGACTACTTGTCTATGATGTTAATAGCTCCGTTTATGCTCATTTTTAGTAGTAGCATTACTGTTTTTTTGTCAGCCAACATAAAAAGTGTAGCCGAAAAAGCAGGAGTAGAAATGGTTATTGGTCCTGTATTAGACTTCATTCTAAACTTTACACCACTCTTTCTAATTTGGTTGTTGTTCCTCGCTTTGTACTTGATAATGCCTAATAAGAAAGTTGATTTAAAGGGGGCGATTTTTGCGGCTATCGTGGCTGGTTCGGCCTACTACGGATTTGAGTGGGCGTACATTTCCTTTCAGGTTGGCGTATCGAAGTACAATGCCATTTATGGCTCATTTGCGGCTTTACCTTTATTTCTTATTTGGCTGCAAATAAGCTGGACTTTAGTGTTGTTTGGAGCTGAGCTAAGCTTTGCCTACAGTATGATGGACGAACTCGTATTGGAGCATCGAAAAAAGGAGCCTTCGGCTTTCGAGCGCATCAAAGTATCATTAATTATTCTTTCTGAATTAGTTCTGCATTATGAAGATGAAAAGCCATTTAGGTCGGTAAAAGAAATTAGTGAAGCAACTGATCTGCAGCTGCACAGAATCAATACCGTAATTGAAGAGCTTATTGATCGAAATTTAATTGTATCAAAAGAAGAGGATAATCAAATGGTGTATCAACCTGCCAGGGACAAAGCGCAATTGAATGTGGCCTATGTTTTAGAGACGTGGTTGGGCAAGGATAATGTTGAGGTTCCCGAGCGAATGGAATTTGTGAATAGCGTATTGGCTAAAATTTCGAATGACGTAAAAAGTAGTGCTGGAAATTTGAGATTAAGTGAAATTTCAACTAAAGATTTTTAATAGATTTTTATTTATTACATCTCATTAAATAGTTCGTTCTTCACAAGGCTTTAATTTAAAAAATTTTACTTTTGCATGAAATTTACAGAAAATGAAAAATTTATTTTCAATATCAACTTTAAGTATGTGCCTTTTTTTCGGGTTTTCTGGCGTTAGCCAGACATCTGTACATACATCGGGGGCAAGCGGTTCAGGTGCAGGAGGTTCAATTGAATATTCAATTGGTCAAACTATGTATCAGAGTTCAACAGGCACGGGAGGTACAATTTCGGAAGGAGTTCAACAACCAATTGAGATATATCTTTATACCAACTTAAATAAAAACCTTGAAGTTGGTTTGAAACTTCTTGCCTACCCGAATCCAGTGACTACCAAACTAGTCCTTGAGTTTGGAGCTCAAATTGAATCTAAATTCAGTTTTGCTGTAGTTGACGTTCAAGGTAAGATTGTCACGCAAAATGAAGTTGAAGCTCAGAAAACAGAGATTGATTTTGAGAGTCAACTACCAGGAACTTATTACCTAACTGTCTATAATGGTAGTGAACAACAAAAAACATTTCAAATAATTAAAAATTAAATAAAAATGAAGAGAATAAGTCTAATTGTAACTTTTGCAATAGCCACCATACTTTGTAATGCCCAGGCTCAGGTTCCTGAAAAGTTTAGCTTCCAAGGTATTCTTAGAGCAACGGATAACACTTTAATTGCGTCTCAAGCTGTCGCAATGGAAATTTCAATTCTTCAAGGTTCCGCAACAGGAACATTAGTTTACCAAGAGACTCATGCTGTCACTACTAATTCTAATGGATTGGTATCATTAGAAATAGGTTCTGGAACTGTCGCATTTGGTGATTTTAAATTAATCGACTGGTCTGCAGGGCCGTACTTTGTTGAAACGAAAACTGATCCAGCTGGAGGAACAAATTACACAATTAGTGCTGTTAGTCAACTAGTTAGTGTTCCATTTGCTTCATTTAGTGGAGTATCAATAATCTCAGATTCAACTAGAAATGAGAAAGATCCTGCATTTACTGGTTCAGTAGCCTTTTCCATTACCTCCGCTGATACGTCGAATTGGAATAGAGAGTTGGATTCAGCAGGAATTGCGTCATTTGGCTATGTTGCAGGCCCTAAAACAATTGATACAGATACTCAATTAGATTCGGCTGGTGTAGCTGCTTTAGGATATGTAGCAGGTCCAAAAACGGTTGATACAGATGATCAAACATTATCGCTTTCTGGAACCACAATTTCTATTGTTGATGGAAATTCGGTAAACTTGGCGGGTATAGACACTGATACTAAGGTTGACTCAACCGAAGTAGCTGCAATGGGTTATGTTGCTGGTCCAAAGACGGTGAATACTGATGCTCAAACATTATCATTTAGTGGTTCTAGTCTTTCTATAACAGGAGGAAATTCGGTTAATCTTTCAGCTATCGATACTAAAGTAGATTCTTCTCAAGTAGCTGCAATGGGGTTTGTAGCTGGAGCTATCACTGGTGAAATTGACGGTTCAATTACAAATGAAATTCAGGTACTTTCTATTAATAATGGAGTTGTAACACTAAGTAAAAATGGAGGAAATGTTACCTTGCCAGACGCTTCTTCGACTAATGAAATTCAAACATTGAGTATTAGTAATGATACTATGTACTTATCTGGAGGAGGCTTTGCTGTTCTACCATCAAACAGTGGTGGTGTAACTGTCAATAACACTCCAGTTAACGGAAACCTATTAACGTTTGACGGTACGAATTGGGTAGCAAAAAATATACTAACTGGAAATACGGGTTCTGCAACTGCAGTGAATAACATGCAACCGTTCCTGACCCTTAACTTTTGTTTTTGCTTAAACGGAATTTATCCATCAAGAAACAGTCAAAATCCGTTTATTGCCGAGATAATGACTTTTGCAGGGAACTTTGCTCCTAAAAACTGGACGTTCTGCGATGGACAATTGCTCTCAATAAACTCTTATCCTGCAGCGTATTCCTTAGTAGGAACTATATATGGTGGAAATGGAATTACAACGTTTGGAGTTCCTGACTTAAGGGGAAGAACAGCGATTCACGAAGGCCAAGGCTCTGGATTAACGAATAGAACTTTGGGTAGTAGAGGTGGTTCACAATCAAATGTTCTTTCCACTAGTAACCTTCCAGCTCACAACCATTCTATTGTTATTCAATAAAGATATCGGCTGTTAAGTTGAAAATTAATATTTATTATGTTGAAAAGCTGCTCCTATCAGGAGCAGCTTTTTTGTTTGCTATGGTTTTATCTGGCCAAGAACGTGTAGAACATTTCTCATTTGCTGCATATGACCAGCTTGCCATTCCTAGCCTGATAGAAAGCAATCATTCTAAAAAAGTAGTGGTAGCTATTGTAGATGATGCCTTCAATTTACACCATGAGTTGCTATCTCCTTTTATCTATGTAAATAGCAAAGAGATTGCTGGTAACAATGTTGACGATGATAGAAACGGCTACATTGACGATGTATCGGGGTTTGATATTTCCGACTTGGATAACAATGTGCTTCCCCCCGAGGGTTTAGAAAATGAGTTTTATCATGGGACGATGGTAGCTTCTATTATTTCAACCTGTTTTACTAGAGCTTATGGTAAGAATGCTTCAAAACATTTAAGTATAATTCCGATTAAAACTGTTACTGACACAGAATCTAAATCGTATGTGAAAGACGGCTATAAAGGTGTTGAGTATGCAATTTCCCTTAATCCTGATGTTATTTGTTGTGCGTGGAGTGGTGGTGAATTGACTAGAGATCAAAAAGCAATATTAAATCTTGCTTCTGAAAAAGGAATTCAGATAATAGGTTCTGCTGGAAATAATTATAGAAAAGTTTTAAATCCTGCTAAACACAATTCAGTAATTGGTATTACAGCAATTGACGGAAATCAACGATTAATTGCAACCTCTAATTATGGAAAAGAGATTGACTTTACTTGCTCTGGGGACAGTGTTAGAGCGGGTCATGCCAGTAATATTCGAGCTTTTTTCTATGCAGATGGTACTTCTGCTGCAGTAGCTTTATTTGCAGGGGTTTATGGAATTGCACTTGCCGAAAATGAGGATGCGTCCAGAAATGATTTACTAGCTGCCTTCAAGTACACCTCCACCCCGATTAATAGACAGAACCCATCATTTGGAGGGAGTTTAGGGTCTGGAATTCCATGTCTTAAAAAGTGTTTATTGCTTTTAGATAGTCCAAACGAAGCTGAGCATCTTTATAACAACGAGCAGCTGGATGGTTCAATGTACTATACCAAGAAAATGAGTAAAAAGAAGTATAACGTAATGGCTGGTTCTTCTTTTTATGGTTTTGAGTTGGAACCTGATTTAAGTAAAGCAAAAAAGCCTAAATATCGCTGGTTAGTTTCTAATTCAGATACAAGCTTTGAAATTTCATCAAAAGAAAAAAGTCGAGACAACGTTTATGTCATAAACGGTTCCAGCTTTGAAGTTGAAACTAAATCAAAAAAATCATCACGATTAGATTATAAGGTGATCGTGCTTGATTCAGCAAAGCTGTATTGTACGGGAACTAAATACATAAATGCTGAAGGTATTGAAATTTCGGATGGCAGCAGAGAATTTAATTATTCCAACAGGTGCGAATGCAAGTGGGTAATTACTGCACCAATTGGAAAAAGAATAAAAATTGAGTTCGTTGAAATGAATACTGAACCCAACCGAGACTTCGTTTGGGTTTTTAACGGCAGAAAAACATTGCAACCAAATGTTTTAGCAAAGTTTAGTGGTCATAATAAGCCTCCAATTATTACCTCAATTTCAAACGAAATATTACTGTGGTTTTTGACTGATGATAAGATTACATCAAATGGTTGGAAATTGAAATATTCTTGGGTGGATTAATAAATGGTTAGATGGTATTATTAACCCATTAAAAGCATTGACACGCTTAAAAATTAGGGTTACTGCCGCAAAGCTGGGGAACAGTTTTTACTTTTAATTTCATAGTCACTTCTACCCACACCTATCCTCTTAATTTATCTAATAACACACTAAGTTGTTCCGCTTCGGTGTCAGAAAGAGGGAAGGATTCCATAATACCGTCCATAACTTTAGATGCAGATTTGAGAATGGAAATTCCCTTTTCGCTTAATACTATATCTACTTGCCTTCTATCAATTTCGTTGCTTTTTCTTTCCACTAATCCTTTGCTTAAAAGTTTGTCAACCAAACGAGATGCATTACTCATTTTATCAATCATACGTTCGGTTAATAATTTTACGGAAGCAGGGTTTGGGTATTGTCCTCGTAGAATTCGCAATAGGTTAAATTGTTGAATACTCAAACCAAATGGTTTAAGCGCATGATGCTGTTTTGTACCAATGATGCCCTGAGTGTACAACAAGTTTACAATCGCTTTTTGTTGCGAACTATGAAAACTTTTTTGCTGTATTTCTTCCTCGATTTTAACCATGCATCAAATGTATGTGAAAACATTACATGTATATACATTTAATACGCTTAAATGTTTTTTCGGAGACATGAATAATTTAGAATGAAGAATGTAGTTAGCTTCTAGTTCGTTTCACAGGTCTTCAAAGTAATATAATACCGATTTATTTTTTTACCCTCAAAAGAGCGAACTCGCATGTGGTCTGCTTCAATTTTCTCGATTTTAAGCATGCTATAGTTACTCTTGTTTGTCTCCGGAATTAAATACAATAACCTACTTTTTGTCCGTAAGGACCACTTACCAGAATTGCGTTTTTTGCCAATGGTATATGTTGCAGTTTTATCGGAATTAAGGTCAAATTTAATTTGCTTGGGCGGCCGAATTCTTTTGTCGTCCTTGTTATATACTTTATCTATTGTCCAGCATTGGTTCAGATAAAGTTTAGTGTCTCGTTTAAATTTTTCTTCTCTCGACAATGGTGCAGATTTACTAGATTCCGAAATGTAACTAGTATTAATGAGTTGCCTCATTTTATTAATCTGTTCAATCAATGGAATAGATGTAGGGTCAATTTTCATCCCTTTTTTTAATATGCTCATCGACTTCGAAACCTGATTCCTCTCTAAATACAGCAAAGAAATGTTTTGATAAATCTGAGCAAAATAGTCGCGCTCATAGTCAAATGGTTCGATATCTGAAATAGATTGTTCAAAACGGCGAAGCAGTTCATCACTTCTTTCAATTTTTTTGAAGAAGCAAGTTTCGTATGCCGCTCTTAGTAAACAATACGTGTAGTACTGTTGCACTCCTTTATTTTTCCCAAGAAAAGGAAATATTTCGATGTAATTTTCAATGGAATCAATGGCCGCCTCATGATTTTTATCATCCATTATGTGTTTCGAAAAGGACTCAACAATCATTTCTTTGGTTTGCAAGTTCTCTGGGTTGGCAACAAATGCAGAATATAACTCTGATAATGCTTCTGAATATTTGGCATTTGCATAAAGTGTGTAGGCTAGTACTCGATAATAAATCTGGTTGTATTCGTCCAAATTAAAAGTGTCTGGTAAATTAGTTCTAAGCACGGAATAAAACGATTTGTACTCCTCTACATTTGGATTATTGATTCCTTTATCGATAGAAAATGCGCGGAAAAACTCAAAACCAAATTGTTTAGCTTCAATTTTATCCCCGTTGTTACTCAAATATTTTACTAAAGTATTAGGTTGGTATTGCTTTTCTTGAATCTGCGTTCTCAGATCATTTTCATAAATAGCTGTTAGCATATAACCAGCAATTTCGGATGGATAAATTTTGTGACATTTTTCCATATCGACTGCGGCCGAACGATAAGCTTTTTTCTGATAATTAAAAACACCTTTGTTGTAATAAATCAATGCTGCCAACTCCGTGGAATTGATATTCTTGGTAGTGTTGTAGTACTTTTCGTAAAGCATTTCTGGTGAGGTACTTTCATATTCTTGCCGCCCAATAATTTTATTGGAGGCTAGGTATCTAACGATACGCTCTTTTTCTTTTAAATCTATTACAAAGGTTCCTTTGTTTGGGTCAGTAGATTCCACCATAATTTCCTTTCCACCTGGGTTCCCAACTATATACACGTGACTTGGAAGTTCCTTAATTTGGTAAGGAATTTTAAATTCATCAAAAATCAGAGCGTACAAGGCGCTTGCACTAGCACAGTTGTATTTGCCTTTTTGGAATATTTGGTTGAAGTCAGCATCGAGCAGGTATTGGTCCAACATTCTTTCGTGAACCATTTTGTAAATAATCTGAATCTGCTTTTTCGTTTTTTTCGATTCTATTCCAATAGCCCTAATGTCGTGAATTAGCATTTCTAATTCATTTCTAACGGTGCGTTCCAATTGGTCGGAATGTTCAATTCCAAGTAATATTTCTAGAGGTTGAACATTTTCTGAATTCTCAAGTTTTTTAAAAATGTCTTCCTCAAATTTACTTGTATAATAATTAGAGTCTAGTTGCTGCGCATTTGTTTGATTTCCAGCAGCTAGTATTATGCTACAAAGTACGGCATGAATAATAGCCTTTAAGGTTGATTTTTTCATGAATTCAAATGTAGTTATAAAGGCTTATTTAGCAAATCGAATTAACCCTGGCTTACGCGTACTCAATCGTTCGATGACTACTATGTTGGCAAGTACAAGCAGAAAACCATACAAGAAATCTTCAAAAGGAATTGTACCTAGACGAATACTAGTAAAAGCATCATCATTGTACCAAACTACAGGTTCAGCAATCATAGAACCCGTTAAAATCCCGTTGACAACGCAAAATGGAATCAGACAAACTAAATAAGCTCTATAGACATAATGCATGTAAGGTGTTTCTGTGTACCATCTTAAATAGCCCAGAAAAATGGCCAATAAGCTGAACGTGGTAACGGTGTACCAAAACTCACGGTGGATGAAAATTAGAGGTAATAGGAAAATAAAAAGTCCACTCGTAATACGTTTCTCTTTTGCCGCCAAAGCATTTTCCGGTAACCAGTTGTTTAAGCAAGCGTAAATAAAGGTACAGGCAATCGGAATGGTAAAAAAGAACAGTACTTCTTCTATTGGTAAACTTGAAATATAAATGCCCGATAGGTAGTCTGGATTAAATCCCCAAAAGCCAGCTTGCGTAAAAATTTCATCCCAAATTAAAAATGGAACAGCTACAATGAATGCAGCCATAATAGCTTTTGGCAGTACCTCATAGAATGCTACTTTTTTATCAAAACTCAACAATAGAGGTCCAATAAGAGTAAAGGCATTTATTAGCAAGTACAAGTATGGAGTTTCCATTAGCGTCTTTTAAAGGCTTCTTTGAAGTAGTGCATAGGAACTACCAACATACCAAAATTTTCGCCGTCTTCTTTGTCTTTGTATCGGTGGTGCACGTAATGTGCTTTTCGCACCGCCCTGGCGTACCAGTTTTTGGTATTTCGAAACCACTTGAACCGTTGGTGAATCAAAACATCATGTACCAAAAAGTAGCAAAGTCCATACGCTAATATTCCAAGACCAATAAAAACTCTAAAATCGTTTCCGGCCATCATTCCGAACATAATGAGCAGCCAACTTGGAATAGCGAACATTAGAAAAAACACGTCGTTTCTTTCAAAAAAACCAGGTTCGGTTTGGTGATGGTCTTTATGGAAATACCACATAAAACCGTGCATAACGTATTTGTGCATGAACCAAGCCATGAACTCCATAAATAAAAACGTTGCTGGAACGAGTATCCACATCATTACAAAAACAAGTTTAGTGCTGCAAAGAAAACCAATTGTATAAAAAACAGATTTCGAGCCGAACGGTTTATCGTTTCCTGATTATTAAGGTCTATGATATAAACACAGGCCAAACCAACCAAATACCAACTCACAAAATTCATTGTCGGAATGATGTCGTCTGCCCAATACCAATAATCCAATTTTGGGGCAACGGGTTCTATTAGAAAATCAAGAATAAGCATGAGGCCAGTAGAAGCAATAATACGAGCGAGCTGATTTTTAAGGAAACTCTTTGCAACATGGTAGCTTATGTAGGCGGTCAAAAACCAATTGATTCCAATAACAAGAGGGACTTCAAATACTTTTCTACCTAAACTTTCTCCGTAGTGGTAACTCCCAAAAGGATAACCTGTTGAAACCCCCAATACCTCTACCGCCAATCCCAATAGAAAGACAATTCCAATTTTTTTGTACAATTGGTCAATTGGTGCTGGAAGTAAAATCAGTAACAAAGAAGTTATCAAATTCAAGGATGAAATTGACTTCATGTTCATTTCCGGAAAAGCAAGCATACCCGCTAATCCAACGGCATGAAGGATTACTAGAATTGGAGTTACGTAGTTTTTGAGTCTGGTGAACATTAGGCTTCAGGAATTAGACCAGCAGTAATTTTTGCCGAAAGTAAACAAAGTGGAATTCCTCCGCCGGGGTGAACGCTACCTCCACAGAAGTACAGTCCTTTTATTTTCTTAGAAAAGTTTGGCTGTCTTAAAAAGGCGGAAAGTTTAGAATTGGAGCTAGGTCCATACAAAGCGCCAGCATATGAAGAGGTGTTGCGTTCAATATCTTTGGGTGTCAGCGTTTCTTCAAAAACAATGTGTTCTTCGATGTTGGTTTTCATAATTCGATTCATTTTTTGTTGAATCAGTTGTCTTGTTTTGTCAATATCGATTGGTGTGGCATCTTCAGTTGCACTGGGTGCGTTTACCATTACAAACCAGTTTTCCATTCCATTTGGCGCATCGCATTTATTGATTTTACTGCTGATGTGAATGTAAATCGTTGGGTCGTTGGAAATGGTTTTGGAGTTAAATAATCCTTCGAATTCTTGCTTGTAATCATCGGAAAACAAGATATTGTGGACGTCTAATTGCGGAAATGATGTGTTAACTCCCCAGTAAAAAATCAATGCACTTGAGGAGGGTTCTTGATTTAAAATACGTTTTGGAGTTGGAATGTTCGGTAGCAATTTGTCAAACGTTGGTCGCACATCCATGTTGGAAACTACCACGTCTGCTGAAATTTTATTTCCATGAACTACAACTTCTGAGGCAGTTTTAGATTTATCATAGACAATTTTAGAGACGGGACTATTGTACTGAAAATCAACCCCTTCATTTGTTCCTAAAGCAACTAAGCTATCTACAATACTGCGCATTCCTTTTTTGGGGAAGTAGGCTCCTTGAACAAATTCCAAACTCGGGATTACAGCCATGATACCTGGTGTTTGGTATGGGTTCGACCCGTTGTACGTCGCGTATCGATTGAAGAGCTGTACCATTTTTGGATGGTCAAAGTACTTTTCATTAAAGGAATTCAATGAATCATTTAGTCCCAGTTTCCCTAGTTGAGTCAAGGCTTTTAAAACATCGGTAGTCAACCAAGTAGCGCTTTTGTGTAGGCTTTTTTCTAAAAAAGTAGAGGAGGTAAGCTCGTTGATTTTTGAAGAGTGTTTGATGTAATCTTTAAATATGCTGGGCTCGATTCCCAATTGGGTTGCTAGCTCTTTGGCGGTTTTGTTTACATCCGAGTACGTAGAAACTGAAGTACCGTCTTCCCAAAAATAATTCGTAATGGTTTTCAGTTGCTGGTAATCAAAATGGTCTTTTGGGGTTTTACCAAACAACTCAAAAAGTTCTTCTACTAAATAGGGGAGGGTAAACAATGAAGGGCCTTTATCGAATCGAAAACCATTGGATTCAATGACATCCAATTTGCCACCCGGTTTTATGGCTGATTCAAAAACGGTTACTGAATAACCTTTGGCACGTAATCGCAATGCACTGGCAATGCCGCCAATGCCTGCTCCGATTATTACTGCGTGTTTTGTTTTAGTTGAAATAGCGATTCGAGTTTTTTGTACCTGTAATCAAATATCTGCTTTACTTTATTGTCAACGTACACGGCTTCAGCAATTTTTCCTAACGGACCCATCGGCGCAGCATAATGTAGAATGTCATCCATTTGCACACCACCATCAACTGCTTCAAAATGATGTTCGTGATGCCAAAATGAATAGGGGCCAAATCGTTGTTCGTCTATAAAATACTGTCTGTCTCTTACTTTTGTTATCTCGGTAACCCAGCTCATAGGAATATTCAGTACAGGTCTTATTTTGTATTGAATAATCATGCCCTCGTACATCTTTTGGTCTTTTACATCCGAGAGAATTTCGAAAGACATATCGTCGGGTGTTATTTCATTAAGATTATAAGGACTGGAGAAAAAATCCCAAGCATCATCCAAGGACATGGGGAGGAATTGCGATGTCGTTAATTTTTTAAGTTTCATTGCTATGTAAACAAGTAGAACCTAATTTGGTTAAGAGTTTTGTGACAGAATAAATAAGATTTTTAGGTATAGATAGAATTGTGGAAATTAGAATTTCGTTTGAGTAAGAGGTTCTTTACAGGTTTAGGTTATTGAAATATTCCCGGTAAACCTTTTTTCGAGGGTAAAAACCAAGGAATATAGCCGGGTAAAGCAATAATGACAATAGAGGATTGGTGCCTGTAAACGTCATGTCATCAATAATAACAGAGTTGTTTTCATCTACTTTTTCCACGATGTGGCGGTGAGTCCACGTAGCTAGTGGCCAAGGGAGTTTTACGCCTACGTCTTTAAACCAGGCTTGTTTTTCCGAAATTCCGTCTTCCACAATATCACTGATCCATTCCGCTTTTACAGGGCTGATAAACTGCATGTGAACTTTGTCTCCTTTTTTAGAACCGGTAAATTCTACAATTTCCATTTCACCTTGTGGTGGTTTTAAGGCTTCAAAAAGGTTTCGGTCAAAAGCTGCCATGACCGTTTTGTAGTTTCCTTTTACTGGGGATTTTAGAATTACATTCATTATACCATTGCAGTATAGTAATATACAATTTGAGAAGGTATTTGTTGATACTGAAAACGGAAGCTTATATTGGTTTCGTCAATGCGAATTTCAAAAAGAACTCAAATCCCATACTCCTCTAAACTCCCTAATCCTTCACGAATCACATCAACTTCATCATTCGTACAATCTAAAATGGTAGAAGGAATGTTATTTCCATAACCTCCGTCAATCACCATGTTCACTTTGCCATTGAAGTTCTCAAAAAGCATGTTAGGGTCGGTGGTGTATTCTAGAATTTCATCGTCGTTTACTACCGAGGTGGTTACCAATGGGTTTCCCAATTGTCTCACAATTTCCCTCGGAATCATATTGTCAGGAATTCGCAGACCTATGGTTTTCTTTTTGTTTTTAAAGAGTTTGGGTACGTTGTTGGTTGCGTTCAGAATAAAAGTGAATGGCCCAGGAAGGGTCTTTTTCATCACTTTATAAATGTTAGTAGGTACCTTGGCGTAGTCAGCAACATTGCTAAGGTCGAATGCAACCAAAGCAAATTTTGCGTCTTTGAGTTTAATGTTTTTTAGTTGGGCAACCTTCTCCAACGCTTTTGTATTAGTAGCATCACATCCCAATCCATAAACGGTGTCGGTGGGGTATATAATTACTCCGCCATTTTCCAAACATTTCACCACATTTTCAATGTCGTAAATGTCAGGTGTATCTGGGTTAATGCGTATATACTCTGTTTGCATAGGTTAAAGGTAAATAAAAGTTGCATTCCATTTTATTCACTTCTGTCATCTCGAACTTGTCCGGCTTTCAGCACAAGATTTCCGCACGAAAGAACTTCAAAATTCCAACGAATAAAAACGAAAACTACTTATTCCCCTTGTTATAATCTGCCAAAAACTTCTCTAAACCACTATCTGTCAGTGGGTGATTCAGTAAACCGGTAATAGAAGAAAGAGGTCCAGTCATTACGTCTGCACCAATTTCAGCGCAGTTGATTACGTGCATGGTATGCCTTATTGAAGCTGCCAGTATTTGAGTCTCGTACAAATAGTTATCGTAAATACCTCTGATTTGAGCAATTAAATCCAATCCGTTTACAGAAATATCATCCAATCGTCCGATAAAAGGAGAAACATAAGTTGCACCTGCTTTTGCAGCTAAAAGAGCTTGTCCGGCAGAGAAAATCAATGTGCAATTGGTTTTAATTCCCTGATTAGAAAAATACTTGAGCGCCTTAACGCCGTCTTTAATCATAGGTATTTTAACCACAATATTTTCATGTAATTCTGCCAAGGCTTCCCCTTCGCGAATCATACCTTCAAAGTCAGTTGAAATAACTTCAGCACTCACATCACCATCAACAATATTACAGATGTCAACATAGTGTTTCAGAATGTTGTCATGCCCTGTAATTCCTTCCTTAGCCATTAGCGAAGGATTAGTAGTTACACCATCTAAAACGCCTAATGCTTCCGCTTCTTTAATTTGCTCAAGATTTGCAGTATCGATAAAAAATTTCATGCTGTTATTGCTTTAAGTTTCAACAGAGGCAAAGGTATTTATCTGTTTGCTGTAAGGCGGTAATGTTGATAAAATGAGAAAACTATTTGGGTCTATCCAACTTTGGATTTCTGTTGATAAAGTGTCTGTTAGCATAGTACGGTTGTCATTCTTAACTTGATTCAGAATCTATGGTTATAATTTGAAACGAGATGCTGAAATAAATTCAGCATGACGCTACACGCGGAATCAATCTAAATTTTCGATTTCAAATGGTCAGTCAAGACTTCGAGTCCTTTCGAGTAATGGTGATTATTGGTAATGATAACATGAGCATCATCTCGGTAAGGACGCAGGTATTTTTTGTAGCTAGGCACCACATGATTTTCCCACTGATACTTAACTTCTTTTTCTGGATATCCACGTTCCTTTATGTCTCGGTTGATTCGTCGCTCCAGTTTTATTGAGTCTCGAACATCAATGTAAACACGTAAATTCAGTAAATCCCGAATTTCTTGGTAGTGAAATACAAATAACCCTTCCATAATGATAATCGGCGAAGGGTTGGTTATGATGTTTATAGCGCTTTGTGGGTTTACATTGAACGTATATTCCTTGCAGGCAATTGGATCACCACCAATTAGGCATTTCATGTCGGAGGCAAACTTTTCGCGATCTATTGATTGCGGTAAATCAAAATTGATTATACCGTTTTCGTCTAGTTCTTGCTTTTCTTTGGGTAGGTAATAATTGTCTTGAGAAATTATGGATAATTCCGTTGTTTTAAAACGGGCTTTGAGGTCTTTAATAAAGGAGGTTTTACCTGAAGCACTTCCACCTGCAATACCGACTATGTATGGTTTAAATTCTTTGCTCAAAATCTGCGAAAAATTAAATAAAAAAAGGGTAAGCTACTTTTATCGCACCGCTACAACCACTTACCCTTGCTACCTTCCGATCCTGGGGGAATTCAATGGGAGCTGGTCGTAAAAGACTTACCCAGCCGCAAAAGTAGCAATTGACTTGGGAATGTAATGCAAATAACCTTAAAATATTAGCTAGGTAATATCTTTACTCGGCTATCCGAGTCGTTCATTGCATTAATTTCCAAATGTTTATCCATAAAAAAAGGCCCTCATTCCTGAGAGCCTTAATATTTGTTTTGAGCAACTATCTATTTTGCTTTACTTTTTGCTTCTTTAGCAGGCGATACAAACTTTGTTTTTACACATTCTCCGAGAACAATTACTTCCTTAGTTCGTGTGTATTCTTCGATTGCAGCCTTCATGTCCTTTTCAGTATCTCTTCTAATCTTGATTCCTGATTTTGAACCTTTATTTCTTACTTCTAAATACCAGCCATCTTTGAGGCTTTTCGGTTTTGTAGGAGGTCTTCCCATAACAATAAATCTCTTTTTCTTTTAGTTTAAAGCACTTTCGTTTGCGCCATTTAAGCGAATATATTGAAATATAATGAACCCACAAATTTTAGTTCAAATTATTAGTCGTTTTTGCTTTCTTTTCAAGAAGTAATCGAAAGGTCTAAATCAGCGTAAAATTCTAAATCTTGATTGGTTATCAATTTGGTCAGCAATGCAATTTGTCCCACATGATAAGATAAATGTTCAGTGATGTGCACTGCAACAGAAACTCCATTTAACTCAAAACCTTGAATGGAATACATTTCTTTTAATTGTTCCAATGACATCTTTGTCAGTATAGTACAAGCTTCAGAAATAGTTGACGAAATGAGATCGAAAAGTTCTTGTTTGGTCCTGGTTCCATTGGCACTAAATTCCTCGTTTCTATTTCGATTATCGGTTTTTTTTGAAAGCCCAGTAATTCCATATTGTCGAATGTTTCCAGCTAAATGCAAAATTAGATTTCCAACCGAATTGGTGTTTTTATTTGGGCTAAACCACACTTGCTCTTCGGTCAATAAACTCAAACATTTTTTAATTCGAGGTAAATTTTCATTCAAGCGAAATTGATTTTCGGCCTTAAATTCATCAGTCATTTACCAACGCATTTTGAACAACGTGTGTGTCTGTGTACTGCCTGAAATGGGTAATTAGACCGTTTTTCAGAGTGTAAATATGAACTAGAGGTGCTTCCATATACTTGCTGGCTTCAATACTTTTTCCTTTGTAATATCCTATAACAAAAACACGGTTGTCAACCGCAATAAACTCTTCAGGAACAGCTCCCCAACCTTTCCATTGCTTCGGAAATTGGGCAAATACATTTTGAAAAATCGCTTTAGCTCCAATGTACTTTCCTCCATTCGGAAAACCATCCATTTGTTGCCATTCAATTTCTGGGTGAAATAGTGCTGCTATTTTTTCTCCTTCTCCAGATTTGAAGTAATCGTAAAGATTTTCGATGATTTTTTTGTTTTCTTCCATAGTTTCAAAATTAGCAAATCGATAGCTGTTGAAGTGGAAACTAGAAAGGCTTAAATTCGCAGCATTATGAAGAAGGAAAAGGTGTTTGTAAAAATTCGTTCGGAAATAGCAGCCGGAACGAGAGGTTCGAGTCTAGGTATTGAAGCTATGGAAATAGCAGCAATTAATGATAAGAACACGTTATTTAAAGATGTTGATTCAGTAGAATTAGCAGATCAAAACCACCTGCTTCACGATAAAATTGACACTCCACATGCCATTAGAATTGAAGGCCTGAAGAAGGTTTTGGAAACCTTAATGAATGGGGTAAAAGGAGAATTGGATAAAGGCAAGTTCCCAATAGTCCTTTCTGGTGACCACTCTAATGCCGCTGGTACAATTGCCGGCGTTAAAGCTGCTAATCCTGACAAAAGAGTAGGAGTGATTTGGGTAGATGCGCACGGAGATTTGCATACTCCATATACCACCCCATCCGGAAATATGCACGGAATGCCTGTTGCTATTTCGTTGGGAGCTGACAACCTAAAAAACCAAATCAATGACATTTCTGAAAAGGAAAAAACCATTTGGAACGAACTGAAAAACCTAGGTGGTATTCAGCCAAAAATTGAACCTTCTGATGTGGTGTTTTTTGCCGTTCGGGATACCGAAGAGCCTGAAGATAGGCTAGGAGAGGAACACGGAATAAAAAACTATAAAGTCGAAGAAATTCGCTACCGTAGCATCGATGTTTGCCTCAAAGAAGCTGAAGAGTCTTTAAGCCATTGCGATGTCATTTACATCAGCTTTGATGTAGATAGTATGGATTGCGATTTGATTTCTTATGGAACTGGAACACCAGTCCAAAAAGGATTGGATGAAGAGGAAGCTTACACAATTCTGCATTACTTTTTGAGTCTAAAAAAAACGGCTTGTATCGAGTTTGTGGAAATCAATCCTTTACTGGATAACAAGGGAAATAAAATGGCTGAAACTGCATTTGGTATTTTAAAAAGGTTGGTCAAAGATTTATAGCTTCAGTTCCATTTTGTAATTGACCAATATTTCGTTACCCATTTTATTTTCTTGTTCGCGTAAAACTTTAAACCCCTTTTTTTCGAAGAACGGTCGAGCGGTTTTGCTAACGTCAGAAGTAATGGTTTTGGTTTTATGCTTATGAGCATGTGCTATTAATGGCTTAAATATGGTAGTTGCCACACCGTTTTTAACGTGAAGTGGGTGTACATACAAAAAATCAATGTAGTCTCCATTTAATATTGATCCGAAACCAATTATTTCATGTTCTAGTTCTGCAACGATAAAGTGCTGTTCTGCGACAGCATTACTAATTCTATTTGGTCTTTCTAAACGATTCGCCCAAACTTTTGTCTGCTCTGGAGTGTAATTATTTGATGCTATTTCAAGAATTGAAGCCTGCGCAAGTTCAATGATTTTATTGGTATCCCTTGTAGTAGCAACTCGGACTTTCATACTCTCAAAAATAAGGAGTTCGCTTGTGTTCTTGTGTTATAACTTTTGGTTATGTACTTCATAAATAATATAAATAAAACCAAATGAAAAAATCGTCACATTTTCGCATCAAATTTTAAGAAAATGAAGACAGTTACAGTAGCGCATGGAGATGGTATTGGCCCAGAAATTATGGACGCAACCCTCCGCATTATTAAGGCATCAGGTGCAAATGTTGAGTTTGACGAAATACAAATAGGGGAGCAAGTTTACCTTGATGGTAATACATCAGGAATAACGGATGAAGCATGGGATAGCATTAGGAAGCACAAAGTATTTTTAAAGGCTCCAATTACTACACCTCAAGGTGGTGGCTATAAGAGTTTGAATGTAACCATGCGTAAAACCTTAGGCTTGTATGCTAACGTTAGACCCTGTACTAGTTTAAGCCCTTTCGTTCAAACTAAACACCCAGAAATGGATGTTGTAATTGTACGTGAAAACGAAGAAGATTTATACGCAGGAATCGAGCACCAACAAACAGACGATGTTGTTCAATGTTTGAAGTTAATTAGCCGACCTGGTTGTGAAAAAATTATTCGATACGCATTTGAGTATGCTCGTCATTTTGGACGAAAAAAAGTGACCTGTTTCTCTAAAGATAATATCATGAAACAAACGGATGGTCTCTTTCACCGTGTGTTTGATGAGGTAGCTAAGGAATACACCGATATTGAAAACGAGCACTGGATCGTAGATATAGGTGCGGCAAAACTAGCAGATACCCCTGAGGCTTTTGATGTTATTGTCATGCAAAACTTGTACGGAGATATACTATCAGACGTTGCAGCCCAAATTACGGGTTCGGTAGGTTTGGCGGGGTCCTCAAATATTGGAGAAAACTCTGCAATGTTCGAAGCAATTCATGGTTCAGCTCCTGATATCGCTGGAAAAAACATCGCTAATCCATCTGGATTATTAAGAGGAGCGATTATTATGCTTAATCATATTGGTGAAGGCGAAGCGGCCGCCAAAATTGAAAAAGCTTGGTATAAGACGATTGAAGATGGAGTTCACACTCCAGATATTTATAGAGAAGGTTCTAGTGTTAAGAAAGTAGGTACAAAAGAATTTTCCGATGCCGTAATAGACAACTTAGGTCAAGAGCCATCTCAACTTAATGTAAGTGCGACATCAGCAAAAGGTGCGTTCAAATTGCCGCAATTAAAGGAGAGACCACTGGCTAGGAAAGAATTGGTGGGTGTTGATGTCTTTGCAGACGATAAGGACAAGAATCCGAATGAAGTCGCAAAACGAATCAAACTAATTGAAGACAATGGTTTGGAATTATTAATGATTACCAACAGAGGGGTTAAAGTATGGCCAAATGGCTTTGACGAAACGTATTGTACCAATCACTGGAGATGCAGATTTATGCCTACCGACGGCAGTACAATTAGCAAAGCTGATATTGTCCAATTGTTGAGCAATGCAGTGGAAAATGGAGTAGATGTAATAAAAACTGAGAATCTCTATGAATTCGATGGAGTAAAGGGGTACTCATTAGGTCAGGGACAATAAAAATGTAGAGTTATGAAAGCGAAATTAATAGTGTCATTTTTCTTAGCAATATCCTTTGGGGTAAGTGGATGGATGGAATCGGATGCTGGTTTGCAACAGCTGTGGTTTGGGGTTATGGTTTTGAACCTTGGGTTGATGTACAAATGGGTGTTTGAGCACAACCTAAAGGGACGGAAAATTGCAGATTTCGGAAACGTTTCCAACGTAAAAAGCTACCGAGAAGAAATTCGTAACTAATTTGGTTGCACGAGTTTTTTTAGCATAACAATTTGCCCAAGGTGGTAATGGCAATGTTCTATTACTCCCCATAAGTTACGATTGTATAATCCGTATTTTTTATCGGTAAAACTCTCCATGAGCTTCTCATTGGGGAGTTTTTTTATGCTTTCTGATAAGGTCTTAGCATCTTCTAAAGTATCATTTACGAAAGCACGCCACTCTTCTTCAGAAGTAAATTCAGGATGGTCAAAACTGAATTTGTCGTTACCAGATAGTCCTTCATTGTTCAATACACGCGAAACTGTTTTAACGAAATAATTGGTATGAAATACTAAAGTGACAATAGTATTGAATTCTTCAACTTCGGTGGTTGCTTCTTTCCAACTAACATCAGAAAGCGTTTCTTTAAAATTGGTCACGGTCCAATTACCACCAAAATAAACTTCGTAAAGGTGTTTAGCTATTTGTTCTGAGAAATCCATGATAAAGAATTACCCTAAAATTATAATTCTCAATTACTTCTCGGCTGCTTTTTTGAGGTCAGCGGCAAAAGTCTCAAAATTATCGTCAAATTCCGGAATGTATTTCGCGTACATAGGAAACATAAGCCCACCAATTGTTTCGGTCATAAAAAAGGTAGTAGTTCCATTTTCGTTATTGGTCAAGGTATAGGTTCTTAGTCCTTTTCCATCTCCCCAAACTAGTTTTTCATTGGGTGTAAATTCTTTCACTTTTAGTTTGAAAACTCGTGAGGTATCCAATGTAGATTTCAATTTGATTTTTTCACTTTCAGCTATTGTTCCTTGTATGGAAATTACTGTGGAATTCCATTTTGGGTAGTTGGCAGCATTGGTTAATAAGGCCCAAATTTTATCTGGACTACTGTTAATGTCTATTCCTACTGAAGTAGTTCTGTTAAATGTATTTTTTTCGGTGGTAGCTTTTCCGTTTTGGGCAGATACTATTGTACTTGACATAATGATAATCGCTGTAAGAAATGTTTTCATTTTATTTTTCATGCAAAGGTGTTTTGGTCTTTTAAAACCGTCGATATACAAATGTTAATTAATTAGCCTTGACATAATGAGCCATTCTGAATTTATTTCAGAATCTCAATAATGAATTAAACGAGATGCTGAAACAAGTTCAGCATGACATTAGTATTACTTAGAATAACCTTTAGTCTGTTTCCCAGCTCGAATCCTCGAAAGCGAAACTGGAGACATTTGAAGCATAGAAGCAATGTCTTTTAGCGGTGCTACCTGAATAAATCGTGGAAAAGCATATTGAATGTATTCGTAATTTCTTGTAGCATCATTTGCCAATAAGTTCACAAAAACATCAATGAGCACAACGTGTAACATTTCTGTTAAAAAAATGCCGAATGAAGCCCAGTCTTGGTGATTTTGGTACAATTCTAATAAGTTTTCTCGTGAAATTCTGTACGCAAGAGTATCCTCATACAATTGCAAACCAAATTGCGAAGGTTGCTGACTCACGAAGCTTTTGTAGTCTGTAAAAAAGGTTTGTTCAGGTTTTATCCAAAGGGTTTGCTCTTCGCCTTTTTCATCGTCGAAAAAGCAACGAGAAAGTGAGTTTTCGGCGAAATAAAGATACCGTGATACGTCACCTTTTTCTTGGATTATCGTTTTTGCTTTTACATCAATCAGTTCAAATTTTTCAATTCCAATTTGTAAGGTATCCGAATTAAAATGAGGGACGTATTTTAGAATGGATTCTGAGAGTGAAGATTGAGCTGAATTTTCCATAGAAGTTTTGAATGAGGTGTCTTGAGATATTGTCTGGTTAGTAATTTTTGAATGAAAGTTCTTTGTGCATTGACTTTATTAGACCATCGGCCAAACCCAATTTTGGTACATGAATTCCAGAGCTGTTGCTCCATTTCATTATTCGCTGAAAAACCTTGCCTGCATGTATAATGACATCAGCGCGGTCAGGGTGTAACCGGTGCGTCATAATCCTTTCTTCATAGGTCATATCAGTCAATTCCTGAACAATTGCTTTTAGTTGGTTATAGGACATGGCTTTCCAGTTTTGCAAACCTAAAATCTTGTAGATTTTATTGATGTTTCCACCAGAACCAATAATTTCAATAGAAGGGTGATTCGTTACAATGTTTTCTAGCCAAGTCCTCATTTCATCCCATTTGATTTCAGAAACTTGATTGTTCAGCAAACGAATGGTGCCAATATTAAACGACAGACTTGCTTCGATATTTCCGTTCACAAAAAGGCTAATTTCCGTACTTCCACCTCCTACATCAACGTAAAGAAAATCTTGCTTTTCGGTTAAGCGTTCCTCAATGTGCGTGCTGCGAATAATCTTGGCTTCTTCATCGCCGCTAATTACCTCAATTTCAATTCCTGTACGTTCTTTAACCCCGTCAACGATCTGTGGACCGTTCTGAGCATCGCGCATAGCACTGGTAGCGCAGGCACGATATTCATTCACTTTATGCACCTTCATCAATTGCTCAAAAGCAATCATGGTACGTTCAAAATCTATAACTTTTTCGGCAGAGATTTTACCTTCGGTAAATACGTCTTCGCCGAGTCGGAGCGGAACTCGAGTAAGTGATACTTTTTTGAATGTACTTTTTCCATTTTCGGTAAATACATTTACCAACAGTAGTCTAATGGCGTTGGAGCCGATATCAATTGCACCGTACTTTTTTCGCTTCAAGTTTGCAGTGTTACATTCTTCGGTATAGGCTTTCTATGTATTCCATAGAAACCTTGTTTTTCCAGTCTGGGCCAAAAGCGTGATTCCACATGTGCTCCAGTCGAATTGCAATTTGTGCCATGGCAGTGATTTCTTCGTCGGTCCAATCAGCTGATAAGTTCTGAGGTAGCTTTACGGCAAATCGTTCCAGCATTCCATGGAATTGGTCAACGGCCTCACCGTAAACGTCCTTTAAATGATTAAAGGCTAGGCAGTTTGCGTAACCGTGACGTGTTCCAAAAACAAAACTTAATCCGTAAGATAAAGCGTGACAAACACCCACTTCGGAATACGTCAAGCTCAATCCTCCGAACAAAGAAGCAAGCATTAATTTTTCGTCGTTTTCAGGATTTTGACCCGCATTTTCTCCAAGAAATACTTCATTGCACAATGCAATAGATTGATCTCCGTAGGCTTTTGAGAAGGTGTTGTATTTGATACCAGTAGCACTTTCGATACAATGAATGAAAGTATCCATTCCTGTATAAAACCATTGGTCTTTAGGAACTGAGGCAGTCAGAGTAGGGTCAAGCACTACTTGATTAAACACCGTCCATTCGCACTTTAACCCTAGTTTTTTTTCTGGGCCAGAAAGTACAGCCGTCATAGAACATTCCGCTCCAGTTCCGGAAATGGTAGGAACACCACAATGGTAGATGCCGGGCTTTTTAATCAAATTCAATCCTTGGTACAAAACGGAAGAACCCTCATTAGTAACCATTAAGGCTAATGCCTTGGCTATGTCCATAATACTTCCGCCACCAATTCCGATTATTCCAGAAGGCAAGCCTTGGTCGGCTAGTAACTCATCACGCAATTCATCAATTTGAGAGGTTTTTGGCTCATCATGACTGGCATCAATGAAATACACTCGGTCATTTTCCAAAGCTGGAATTTGTGTCGCTAATTCCTTTCCTTCAAAGTAATCGTCCACTACAAAAACCATGTAGCCTTTGTTATCTACTCTGCGCGGTTCAATTATTTCTTCAAGTTGCGAGAAGCTTCCAGGACCGTAGCAGATTTTGCCTATGTTGTTGAAATTGATGTGTTGCATGTTTTTATTTTTTTCAGGATTCAGGATTCAGGATTCAGGATTTTATCGTGGGATGCAAGATGCAGGATGCAGGATGTAAGATGCAGGATGTGAGATACCGTTTTCAAGATTTCGGATTATTATGTTGACGTTCTACTGCTTCAATAAATCGTCTTAATTGTTTCCCAAGCTGCTCTGCTTTTTCTACAAGGGTTTTGAATAATTGTTCATCTTTTAAACTGTTTGTCTCAAATAAACCTTCAATATGGTCTTTTGATTCATCAAGCGAAGCTTCAGAAAAAATTAAAAACCGAATAAATTCAGCTTTGTATCTTCTTCTGCCATAGCCTTCAACAATATTGCTTCTAACCGATTTAATAGAACGACGCAATTGTGAGCCTGTTTCAAATTTTTCGAATGAAGGAAGTTCCTTCAGCGTCATCTTATGCACTGCAATATGAAGTTCCCGAGCTTCTTCCCATATTTTCAAATTCTTGTAAGACATCTTAAAAATCTACACCAATCTACTTGAATCCTTTTTCTCGATTCTTGAATCCTTTTAAATTGCGTTAGCAATTGCAGTTTTCATATTCGCTGCTAATTCGTTCATTTGCTCCTCAGTCCATTGCGTACTGATTCCCAAAGAAATCAATCGACCTACAACTTCTTGAGACTTTGGTAAATCTAAGTTGTTGTAATCTTGAGGTAAATCCATTTTGTGCAAGTGCAATGGTGCTGCAGATTTCAGTTTTTTAAGATGGTCCCATTGGTTGATGAAGTGATACATGTTGGTGTACCAATAGTTGAATCCTCCAATACCCATTTTCCCGAATTCAGCCATAACTTTTTGAGCTGTTTCTGTATCGGGTAAAAAGAAGTTTAGGAAAGTTCCGCTATCGCCTTCTTCGTCCGGTATTGGTCTGAATGAAAGCCCTTCAGTTCCTGCCAATAAGTTTTTGAGGTAAGTTTTGTTCTTTTTATTGGTATCACGAATCGTATTGATTTTTCGCATTTGAGCCAAACCAACCGCTGCGTGTAATTCACTCAATCGGTAGTTGAATCCTAAAATGGGATGTTGCTCCATTCCTCGGTTTGCACCAATGTGGTCATGACCGTGATCAGAATAAGAATCTGCCAATTTGTAGCATTCCTCGTCATTTGTAACGTACAATCCACCTTCACCAGCAGTAGTTATTTTAAAGAAATCGAATGAATATGCACCCGTTTTTCCAAACAAGCCAGCTGATGTGCCTTTGTAAAAAGCGCCCAATGCCTGACCAGCATCTTCAATAAGAGTAAGGTTGTGTTTGTTGCACACCTCCATTATTTCGTCCATGTTTGCGGCAGCACCACACATGTGAACCAGACAAACCGCTTTTGTTTCTGGGGTAATGGCCGCTTCAATTCCAGCTGCAGACAAACACAAGTTTTCGTCAATCTCAGCAAAAACAGGAACGCCGCCGCCAAATATAACCCCCTCAATAGTAGCAATGTAGGTGAATGGAGGAACAATAACGTGGTCACCATAACCTATGCCAGCACTCGCCATTGCACAAGCTACAGCTGTTGAGCCACTTGAAACCGCATGGGCGAATTTTGCACCCGTAAAGTTCATTACTTCAGCTTCTAGTTCTTTGGCTTTCCAATGTCCATTTCTTAGGTGTTCATGGTTGTATCTAAACAAACATTTTGAGTCCAAAACGTCCATTACTTCCTTTCTTTCTTCGTCTCCAAAAAGCTCTAATCCCGGCATGTCAATCCTGTATTTTAAGGTGAATTTTAGGTAGGCAAAAGTAGGATAATCTTTCGTCTATCTTTGCCGCAAATTACTGCACTGCATGAAGGCGATAGCAATTATTCCAGCACGATTTGGAAGTTCACGTTTAGAAGGAAAACCTTTATTGGATATTTTGGGAAAACCCATGATTCAGCGTGTTTACGAGCAAACTTTAAAAGCTATTCCAACCGCTTATGTAGCGACCGATGACGAGCGGATAAAGCAAACTGTTTTGGAGTTTGGCGGCAATGTGGTTATGACCTCTATTGACCATGAAAATGGCACTACACGTTGTTTGGAAGCCTACGAAAATATTTCGAAAGAACTGGGTGAGAAGTTTGATGTAATTGTAAATGTGCAAGGCGATGAACCAATGCTAGAGCCAGAACAATTGAACGAATTAATTCGGCCTTTTTCAAATGACGGTGTTCGTCTATCGACCTTGGTGAGTCCGGTGCAATCTGCGCAAGATTTGTTCAACGAAAGCGAGGTATTTGTGGTTTTTGATAAAAATAAAAAAGCACTGTATTTCAGTCGAGCGGTGATTCCTCACGTTAGAGGAATCCACAAGACACATTGGTTAGAGCATCACACGTATTACAAACACGTTGGGTTGTACGCATACAGTTATGAAGCCTTGAAAGAGTTTGCCTCTTTAGAAAGCACTCAACTCGAAAAAGTAGAAGCGCTTGAACAAAACCGTTGGATTGAAAATGGAAATGCCATTCATGTTGAGCTTACTCATTTTGATACGATTCCAGTAGATACGATTGATGACTTGAAAAAGGTGAGAAGGTTGTTGGGGGAGAAGGAAGGGTGATATTGGGAGTTTTAATATCAGATTAATAAAAAGCCCATTACTTAAATGTAGTGTTTGCAAGATTTAAATCAGATACCTTAATTCCTTCCTTTTTTAGAACAAACTCTAGACTGAGGAATTTAATTTTCGCATTAACGTCCCCAATAGTGATGCCCCAGCGTTTTTCCATATACCCAAGAAGCCTTATTCCTCTTTCTAAAATCAATATCGCATTCCATTCATTAAATTTTGTGATTTCATTTTCAGAATAACAACCATATCGAAAACCAATTGAGTTTACTTGATTAGATACCTTGTCTAAAAAACATTTGTTTTGGAAGCTTGAATTCTTAGATTTCGATAGAGGTAGCAAATTTCCTAAAGAATGTCGAATAATTGATTTTTCGTTAGATGTGTATTTAGAAAAAGGGACTGTCCAACATTTTTTTCTAGCATTTTGTGGATAGATATGTTCTACTGTATGATAATCAATGTCTGAAAACGTATCCCAGACTAATTTTTCTCTTTTTGTTTTGGATGATTCATATAAGGCTAAATCATATTCAAATAAAAAATATCTAATACCGTCCCAATGATAAAACCCATTGTTTTTAAAAGTTTTAATAATAGATTTTTTATTGTCTGAATCGTTGTAGATTAAGTTATTAGTATCAGCAATTTTAGAAATTACTTTATCCGTCAAAATTTCACCGTCAGATAGCCTAGAGGCGAGCTCAATAAATATAGAATCCCTGTATCCATAATGATTTCTATATGCTACTATTGAAATTAGGAATAAATATTTCTCAATAGTTTTTAAAAACTTAATTCTCTTTTTTTCCTCTGATTCAACTTCAAACAAGACCATAATTAGCGAGGCCACAGAATGAATTCCTTTCCTATTTAGTTTACTCAACCAATATGTTTCTTCTTCTGAAAAACCTCCTGAAAGAATGGGATTAAATATTTTATACCAGGACTCTACGGACTTTTGTAAACTATTCACATATAAGTATACATCCTGCATTTTAATTTCATTTTCAGGAGCCGAACAGTTGATGTTTTTAGTGACGAAATGTTTTTCAAGTAAAAATGTTGGATAGTTTAACGGCCCTCTTCTTCTAGAACTTAAGAATCTTTGATACGTAATTTCATCTTTGAAATTTTCATTTTCTGTATCATATATTTTTCTGCTGAAATAAATTAAAAAATGGTTGTGTAGAAATTCATCATCAGCTAATGGTTCAAGCTTGTTCCGTCCGAGATTATGATAAATTGATTTCCAGCATTCATTAATTCTTTTACGTAATTTATTTTTCTCATTTTCTTCAACATCAAATTTAGTGGATAAATAAATCAATCTATTTTTCAAAAGTTCTAAGTAGGACAGTGGTTTTCCTCGGTTGTTCATTGATTCAAATGCAACAAAAACATCTATATCCGAAGAGATTGAGTAAGAGTTGAATAGAAAATTTTGAGTCAATTTTTTGAACAATAAAGATATTTCATCAAATGTTAACTTAGATAAGTTTTCCCTAAAAAACAACTTCGCTGATTCTAAATTATTGGTATATACGGTTTCCGGTTGAGAAGAAAAATCTTCCAAATCTTCATTGAAAATTTTGCTTTTAAGGTAATCATAGCTTGGGTTATCCTTCTCATATCCGAAAATATATGATCTAGAAATACCATCATCTTTTGATTCAAAAATGAACTTTTTCCTAATTTCTTCAACTGAATTAAAATTCAGTTTCCCTCCTTTAGGAATAAATTCAGTAATCGCTTGGATAAGAATAATTGAGGTCGTTAGCCGCTGTTGACCGTCAACTATGTAAAGTGGATCGTAACTTTTCGATTCTATAATCCAAGTGTCATCTTCCCATTTTTCATAAAGTGATTTTGAAACCTCTTCAACTGTAAGTACACCTATATAATGATTTTTTCCAGCCTCTAGTTGAATTAAATCATTCCAAAAATCTTTTAGCTGTTTTTCTGTCCAAGCATATCCTCGTTGATAATCAGGGATTCTGAATAATTTTTCACTGAATACTTTTGATAGTGATTGTAGAGATGTATCCATTTTATTTATTATTTACGTCTACACAATGTTTGACGATATTGAGATTTTATTAATGAATTTTTTCAAATCTAAAGTGGCTATTACTATTTTAGCCATTTCGAACTTCACAAATAGGCTTTGACAAAAGTTTTTAATTTGAGTTCTATTTCAGCTTTGAATTAATATGGCCTTCGCTTCAGCCGCTAATTTAAAGAACTATTTCCTTCAATACAATACATCTTGTGGCTTTTCTCACCAGTAAAAACTTGTAGCGAAGAAGTAACTAATACATCAACCCAAACAAATACAATGGTATTCGATTTCGAACGCCAAACTCCAAATTATCCAATGCGTAAAACTCATTTTTCTTTTTTAGTTTTTGGCTCGACTTGCCTTTTCCCCCTACCTCAAAATCATATTTTTTATCAATTAAAAAGTCATTTTCTTTTGATGCGTGTACTGTATGCTCGTGCGACAATTGGCTGTAAAAAAAACTCTCTCTAAGGTTGCCAATATCCGGTGCTTTGTCAAAAGTTAAGGCATGGGCAATGTTGGGGTTTTCCAAGAATATTTTTTCGGGCTTTTTAAGGTGCGTTGGAGTAGAATCAGCAGGGCGCAACAGGTTTAAAATCCGTGCCCGTTCCAATATTAATAAATGTTGCAGTACCGTGTCTCTTTTCGATTCGGTGAGTTCTGCTAGTTTGGTAATGTTGGGTTTAAAAGGCACCGATTGGGCTACGAAAGCAAGCAATCGTTTCATTTTTAGCACAGAAGTATAGGTGATGTTTTCTATGGCCGGAACATCGGTTTCCAATACCAAATTGAAGGTGTTCATTAATCGATGATGGTAATTATTCTCGTTGATTTTGTAGTACGGATAGGCCCCAAATTTTAAGTAGCGCTGAAAATGCACTAAGGGTGCTTCGGTCAGTTTTTTTATTTCTTGCGAAATTTCAGCATGCGATTTCAAAATCTCTGGAAGCGAAAAGGTTTCGGTTTTTATGTTTTTGTCAAACTCTAAAAACTCTCTGAAGGACATGGTGTCTAGTCGGTAGTTTACGGCACGTCTGCTCAGGTCTGCTTTTGCGTTTTGAATTTCGAGTAAAGCCGAACCTGTAAATATGACTTGAAGTTCGTCGTACAAATCATGGATATTCTTTATCTCAATAGACCAGTTTGGGTATTTGTGAACTTCGTCTATCACGACCGATTTTATGTCGTTGGTGGCGGCCCATTCCAAAACCGAATACAAATTATTGCTCTGAAAATAGAGGTGGTCTAACGAAATATACAAGCGATGCTTTGGTTTTAGGTTTTGCTTGAGGTATTGTAATAGAAAAGTAGTTTTTCCGGAACCTCGCGCACCTTCAATCGAAAACAGGTTGTCGCTCCAGTCAATTTCTTGGGTTATGTAGCGGTTGAATGTATTGTTTGTCTTTGCTAATCGCTGTTCGGAATACGTAATTAGTTCTTCAATCATACCCCAAAAGTACAATATTGTCCAATAGAAAGTGCATTTTACTGAATTTATGTCCTTTATAAAGGACGTTTTTATATTTTATTGTCCTTTTAGAAGGTTGATTTTGTTATATCACAGAGCGTTAGATAGGCATTATAAACTAATTTCAAAAAATGCAGTAGGGAGATGCTGAAATAAATTCAGCATGATCTAGTTGAAATTAGTCTGAGTTCCATTACCTCGTCGTTAAAATCTGATTATTTAGCCATTGAATCAAAAACGCTACACTCATTCAAAAACCTATTTTTGCAGCACAATTTAAAACACAAGAATGTCAGAAAAGATTGTAAAAGTTGGAGATATTGATTGCGGTTCAGACGAGCTGTTTTTAATCTCTGGTCCTTGCGTAATTGAGGACGAAACTACCATGATGAAAACCGCTGAGAAATTGAAAGATGTTTCTGAACGCATGAACATCAAAATCGTTTACAAATCATCGTTTACCAAAGACAACAGATCATCTCTTAAATTTTATCGTGGACCAGGATTGGACGAAGGACTAAAGTTGCTTCAAAAAATCAAAGACGAGTTTGGTTTTACCCTAGTTTCTGATATCCATAACCCCGCACAAGCTGCACCAGCAGGTGAGGTGTTGGATATTATTCAAATTCCAGCGTATTTATGCATGCAATCGGAATTGTTGGTAGAATCTGCAAAAACGGGCAAGGTTGTGAACATCAAACACGGTCAGTTTTTAGCTCCTGAAAACATGATTAAGCCCGTTGAAAAATGTGTGGAAACAGGAAATGACCAAATCATTCTTACCGAAAGAGGCTACACCTTTGGTTATAACGACTTGGTAGTAGACCCACGAAGTTTTTATCATTTGAGACAACCGGGTTATCCAGTAGTGTTTGATATTACGCACTCTATTCGTAAGTACGGTATTCCAAGTGCAGACCCAAAAGGAGGGAATAGAGAGTTTTTACCAACCATAGCAAGAGCAGGGGTAGCTGCTGGTGTTGATGGTGTTTTCATAGAAACACATCCAGAACCAGAAAAAGCATTGTGCGATGCAGCAAGCCAATTGTGTGTATATGATTTGGAGGAGTTTTTAAAACCTTTGATTGAAATACATAATTTAGAAGTTCAATACAGATAACAATTAGTACAAAATATACAATACCCAAAAAATGGAATTATATCTAGATTCGGCAAACATTACAGAAATTGAGGACGCATTCAAATTAGGCTTCCTTACCGGACTTACTACAACCCCAACATTTATGCACCGCGATGGTGTGACTGATATTGATGGCTTAATTCTTAAGTTGGCCGATATGGTTCCAATTCTTCAAGTAGAAGCATTGGGTCAAACAGCAGAAGAAATTGTTGCTGAAGCACATCGTCAGTTGGAAATGGGATTGAAAAAAGAAACTTCGGTTTTTAAAATTCCAGTTTCGTTAGAAGGTGTAAAGGCCTGTAAAATTCTTACAGACCAAGACATTATGGTGAACGTACACTTGGTATATACCCTTCAACAAGCGTATATGGCAATGGAGGCAGGTGCAACCTATGTGTGTCCTTTAGTTGGTCGTTTGCAAGATCAAGGTCACGATGCTTTGGAGTTAGTTTCTCAATGTGTTGATGCTGTAAACTACTACGGATACGATACTAAAATCATGTTCTCTTCAGTGCGTTATCCAGAGCACATCAGAAACGCCCTCAATGCCGGTGTTCATGTATGTACTGTTCCTTGGAAAGTAATGAAGCAATTGACAGAGAACAATTTTACTACAGTAGGTACAGACCAGTTTTTTGAGCATACAAAGTTGATGACCAACAATGTAAAGTCTGCATTGAGAGATGTAAACCCAACAGTTTCTGAGTCACTGACTATTCCAGAAGCAATTTTAAAAATGACTGAATTCGGATACGGTTGTGTAACTGTATTGGATGCATCGGGAAGTGTGAAAGGTGTATTTACGGATGGTGACTTGAGAAGACTGATTGGCACAAAAAGCGATGCGGTTTTGGATATGAAATTATCTGATTTGGAATATGGAACTCCAAAGTCTGTTGATGCTGGAGCATTATTGAATGATGCTAATGACATCTTTAAATCTACTCAAGTAGATACTCTATTGGTGTTAGAAAACGGAAAGCCAATAGGAATGTTAGACATTCAAGACTTGGCTAAATAAAATCAGAAAGTGGAAAATTCGACAGAACACACACAACATATTTTTGAATCAGAAGGCGGGGAATTTATTACTCCGCCTTTTGTTTTAATGGAGAAATTGAAAAACATTAAAGCCATCGTTTTTGACTGGGATGGTGTTTTTAATGAAGGGGTGAAAGGTGGTGGAAACCATTCCGGATTTTCAGAGATTGACTCCATGGGAACTAATATGTTGCGTTTTTCGAGTTGGTTAATTCACAATAAAAATTTACCACTTAGCGTAATTATGACCGGCGCAAACAACGAGGCTGCGGTTGATTTTGCAACCAGAGAGCATTTCGATAGCGTATATTTCGGCGTTCCAAATAAGCAAAAAGCACTGAATCACTTAATTGCAAATTCGGGTGTTCGAGCTGAAGAAATAGCCTTTTTTTACGATGATATTTTAGACTTACCCGTGGCTAAAAATGTGGGCGCAAGAGTGTTTATCAAATCCAGAGCAAAAGTTGCTTTTTCAGAATACGTTAGACATCATGAGCTTGCCGATTACATTACGGCATACAGCGGTGGTGAACACGGTGTTCGTGAGGCTTGTGAAATGCTTATGGGATTGAATGGGAATTTCATTACAACCATCGAAAAACGAATGAGTTTTTCGGATGATTACACCAGCTATTTGAACAGCAGAAATAATAATTCTTCTGTCTTCTTCACTAAGAATTCGGACGGAGAAATTATCGAGCATTACGTTTCGTAGTTGCCAACCTTGAGAGTATGTTTATTTTCGGCATACTAAAACAACACCATGGTAGATTACGATCCGCATAGTTGGGTAAAACTCATATTTAACAACGACAGTAAAAATATTTTTAAGCAACTATGGCCGCCTATGCTCACGTTGCTCATTTATACTACAGGGGTAGTAATCGTATTCAACCATGTATTTAATTTTCACTATCCCGGTGGAACTGCTATTCACTCTCTTTTAGGAGTTGTGTTAGGTCTTTTCTTGGTGTTTAGAACTAATACCGCTTACGACCGATGGTGGGAAGGTAGAAAGCAGTGGGGAGCATTAGTAAATTGCTCTAGAAACATTGCCATTAAAATAAATACTTGCTTGCCAGATGATAGTGAGGACGATAAAATCTTCTTTTCTAAGATGGTTCCTAATTTCGTTTTTGCAATGAAAGAGCATTTGCGCGAAGGAGTAATCATGGATGAAATTGAGGAATTGCCTGAAGGTGGACTAAAAGCCGAATTGGCAACCAAAGGACACATGCCAGCTCATATTGTTAACCGGATGTATGCTCGTCTTAATGAACTGAGAAATTCTAATAACATAAGCGTTGAACAGTTTTGGATTATCGATGGAGAATTAAAGGAGTTGATGGATATTATTGGTGCTTGTGAGCGAATTAAGAATACTCCAATTCCGTATTCTTATAATATGTACATCAAGAAATTTATTTTCTTGTATTCAATCACTTTGCCGTTTGGAATAATGAGTATCACGCATTATTGGACGATTCCAATTACGTGTATTCTTTTTTATTTATTGGTGAGTACTGAGTTGATTGCCGAGGAAATTGAAGATCCATTTGGTACCGATGAAAATGACCTTCCTACTGACGGATTAAGTGTGAAAATCAAAGCAAATGTTGAGGAAATATTGCTAGGTTAGATTAATTATTATTGTATTTCCCAAATAGAAAAACTATGAGTACAGAAAGAAAAGTAGGTTCAGATATAGAGATTGCACAAGCTGCGAAAATGCAGCACATCAACGATATTGCTTCTAAGTTGAATATAGGTGTTGATGATTTGGAGCATTATGGAAAGTACAAAGCGAAACTTCCATTAAACCTTATTGACGAAAATAAGGCCAAGGAGAACAATCTAATATTAGTTACAGCTTTAACACCCACACCCGCAGGTGAAGGAAAAACAACGGTTTCTATCGGTCTTACAGAGGGATTGAATAAAATAGGAAAACAAGCAACTGTAGTTTTACGAGAACCTTCTTTAGGACCCGTTTTCGGAATAAAAGGTGGTGCAGCTGGTGGTGGTTATTCGCAAGTAGTTCCAATGGAGGATATAAACCTTCATTTTACCGGAGATTTTTCAGCAATTGAAAAAGCCAACAATTTGCTTTCTGCTTTAATTGATAATAATATTCAGAGCCAAACAAGGAATCTGGGTTTGGACCCAAGAAGAATTTATTGGAAAAGGGTAATGGATATGAACGATAGGTCTCTGCGAGATATTACTATCGGTTTGGGTGGTATTGGAAATGGCATTCCAAGGCAAGATGGGTTTAACATTACCCCTGCTTCAGAGGTGATGGCCATACTTTGTATGAGTAACGACCGAGAAGATTTAAAGAAAAGATTGGGTGATATTTTTGTAGGGTTTACTTATGATAGAAAACCAATTTACGCTAGAGACTTGAATGCTCAAAACGCAATGGCAATTCTTTTAAAAGATGCTATTAAACCAAACTTAGTTCAAACTTTAGAAGGAAATCCAGCAATTATTCATGGTGGTCCATTTGCAAACATTGCGCAAGGAACGAACACGATTATCGCTACAAAAATGGGCTTGACCTTAAGCGATTATGTAGTAACAGAGGCAGGATTCGGATCTGATTTGGGTGCGGAAAAATTCTTAGATATTAAGTGCGGATACGCTGGATTGAAACCTAAAACAATTGTATTAGTGGCTACGATTCGTGCGCTACGCCATCATGGTGGTGCTAAAACAGAAGAGTACGGCGATGTTAGCGTCGAAAGAGTAGAGCGAGGTTTCCCGAACCTTGAAAAGCACATTGAAAATGCGAAGCAATTCGGAATTACTCCGGTGGTAGCTATTAACCATAGAACTGGGGACGGAGAAGATGAAATCAAATTTGTACAAGAGGCCTGTGCTAAAATGGGTGTGAAAGCTGTAGTTAGCAAAGGCTGGGCAAACGGAGGAGAAGGAACAAAAGATTTGGCAACAGCCGTGGTTGAAAATATTGAAGGAGCTGGAAATAATTTCGAAGCACTTTACGACTGGAATTTATCCATTGAAGAAAAAGTTGAAACTATTGCCAAGAAGGTATACGGAGCTGATGGTGTTGATTATCAAGGAAAGGCGTTGTTGGATTTAAAACGTATTTACACACTTGGTTTGGATAAGCTACCAATTTGTATGGCGAAAACACAAAAGTCATTCTCGGATAACGATAAGTTGATTGGCAGACCAACTGGTTTTAGAGTTACCGTACGTGAGTTTGAATTTGCAGCAGGGGCTGGGTTCGTTATTCCAATTACTGGAGCGATGATGCGTATGCCAGGTTTACCTGTCGTACCAGCGTCAGAGCACATGGACATTGATAACGACGGAAAAATTTCTGGGTTGAGTTAGGTTAGAATTGAAATAATAGGAAATATAAAAGGTCGGCATTTGCCGACCTTTTTTTATTTATAAACCCGAATCATCACCTGCCTGTTTTTAGCCATGTCTTGTTCGTTAGTCTCGTTCATGTAAGGAGCATTCTCACCAAATCCGAATACGCGATATTTATTCGACAAACCCGCACCAATCAATTTAGATTGAACATATTCAGCACGTTTCATTGATAATTTTTGATTGTAATCTTCGTCTCCTTTTGAGTCGGTATGACCAGCTAAGAATATTTGAAGGTTTTGTTGATTCTTCATTTTAGCTGCAAAATCGTTTAACGTCTTTATCTCTTCTGAAGCCAGTGTCGATTTGTCAAATCCAAAGAAAACTCGTGCCTCAAATAACACTTCCATTGGCCCTACACCACTTCCTCCGGTTGACGCACCTGTTCCACTAGTTGAGCTTCCTTTTTCGTTTTTTCCTTGTCCATTAGTTCCGTTAAGGGTTGAAGAACCATTAATTCCAGCACTATTATCAAAAGCTCCATTGTTTGAAGTGTTTTCTTCCGAGCCATCAATTCCATTGCTTGAAGAGTTACCTTCCGAACCCTCAGCTCCGTTGTTTAATCCAGCTATTAGATCCCCGTCTTTATCGGTGTTGTTTTCATCGTTCAATGCAGCCAAACGTTCCTTTTCTTGCTGCGCAAAAAGATGTGCATATTGGTTGTCGTAATCGACTCCCTTGGTCACCATGTAAATATCGTACTTACCATATCCGTTTGGTCTATCTGAAGCTAAAAAAGCATATTTACTTTTTGTACCTATCGAGTAATTTACTTCGTTATAAGCAGAGTTTATAGGTACTCCTAGGTTTTTTGGTTCAGACCAATTTCCGTTGTTCAGCACCGATTTAAAAACATCATACTCCCCAATACTTGCCGCACTGTTAGAAGAAAAATATAGCGTGGTATCATTGTAAACGTAAGGTGAGGTTTCGTCATAAGAAGTATTTAATGGAGAGCCTAGGTTTTTGAGCCCACTCCACTTTCCAGAAGAATCTTTTTTGATGATATACAGATCTAAGTGTTCGTTTTCAGTATCGGTCGGATTGGTGGCTGATACAACAAGAGTTGCTCCATCACTAGATATTGAAGCGCCATTGACATACGGAAGCTTTTGTTGTATAACCTTATTCACACTTTGCATTTCGCCCCAGGTACCGTTGCTGTCTTTATGCATGAGTTGAATTGCATTTTGCTTAAATAAAAGTAACGTAGATTCATCTTTACTTAAACTTACTGTTGCCTCATGATCAGCAGTATTAAATAATTTCGAATCAAAAAAACTCAAGCTATCAACAGGTTGAATGTTGTGCCAATCTCCTCTTTTGTTTTTGGCTGAATAAATGTCTTCGTAGTGCTGGCCGTCAAAATACATCTCTTCAACTCCTCCACCATTGCCTCGGCGGGAGGTAAATAGAAGCATATTGTTTTTTGAAAATATTACAGGCCCATATTCAGAGAATGCCGAGTTAATAGGCGATTCCATGTTATCGATTTGTACATATTTTAAACCTTCAGTAAAGTATAAAACTCTATGTTCAGAAATGGTGACGAATCGGTTGAATACTGATGAATCGCGTTCAATTAAATCAGAGCCGTTTTCTGCTTTGGCGATTAAATATTCCATTTCTCGGCGAACTTCTTTGTTCTTTCTTCCTTCCGGTAAGGTGTAGAAGTAGGTATTGTAAGCTGCAAGTGCAAAAAAGTAATCGTGATTAAAGTGGTAAGCTCGTCCCAAATAATAGAAGAATTCTGGATAGTCGAGTTGCTTTTCAAGGTTCAATACTTTTTCCAAATGGAATTTGCTTTGAGCATGGTTGCCTTCCGATTCTATTTCGACAACACCTATGTTGTAATGCGCATCTGCGTTCGAAGAATCTTCTTTCAATCGAAGAGTATATTCCTTTTTTATGGAACTAAAATCGCGTGCAGACCATAGCTTCTCCAATTGTTTATCCGAAAGCCGAGAATCTCCCTCATCTTGAGCAATAATATCTCCATTTGCAAAAAGTAATAATCCAAATAAAACTGTGAGAAGTTTGCTAATCTTTGCTTTCATGAAAACTGTTGTGGCAGCAAAGTTATATTTTGCTGTAAACTTGAATCAAAAAAAGGGTTGAAACAATCCTAAACGTAAACTTTTATGAAGTATCTAAAATATGCCGTGTTTGCCCTAATTTGTGGTTTTTCGGCCAATATTTTTGCCCAAAAACTGGATCAAATAGTTTTTAATTCTTGCCCACTATTAGAGAGCCAGTCAAAAGTAGGGGGTGTTTTTTTAATCTCGTCTAAGTCAGACCAGCACTATGAAATCTTATTGGGCTTTATGAAAGAAGATGGCTCGATAAATCCTAACAAATCTGTAAAACTGGAAGCGCACTTAGTTGATCAAAAATCTACTAACGTTTTCTGGAATGGATTGGATAATGAAGGCAATGCAGTTGCGTCTGGTGTGCAAATTGTAGTAAATATTAGTCAGACATCGAAAAGCCAATCACCGACCAACTTGAATGAAAAAATGGTAATCAGTTATGGATTGGATTTGGACAGGGATAATGATGATGTTTCATTGGTACTTGATGGAGATGCCGATAACGATGGTATTCCGATGCAACTTGAATACGAAGGCTTTTATCCGTATTCCGATGCCGATAAGGATAAAATTCCCAATTATTTAGATGTCGATTTTTTAGCTGGAGGAGCAGCATTTGAGGATAGAAATAGAGATGGAATTGCAGATTTCTTTGATGTGGACCTAGATGGTTTAATGAACGACGAAGACAGGGATGCTAATCAAGATGGGGTTTTAGATGTTTTTCATGTAGCAGTTACTGATGCCAATGATAATGGCGAATTCGACGGTTTTTATGACGAAAACGATAATGGTATGGACGATTCTTTGGAATTACTCGAAATCTCCTTGGCCGATGCTGATAAGGACGGTATAGCCGATGTATTTGATGCAGATGCAGATAATGACGGAGTAATAAATAATATCGAATGCCAAGATGTAATGAACTACAAACCAATTTCTGGATATGATATTAATCGAAATGGAGTATTAGATATTTACGACCATTATTATGGAGGAGAAAGTCTTCGGGGATTAGATTTAGACAAGAATGGTACTATTGACATGTACGAGTTCAATACCGACGGAATTTCCTTCAATGACCAAGGCTGTAACGCGGAATATAAAATCAGAACGTCTAATCTTTTTAAGAACTGTGAATCCTCGGTTACCCAAAAAAACTGTTTAGAATTAGCTGTCGAAAATGTTCAAGATCCAAACGAAAAAGAGGTTATCCTGCAATGGGATATGGGAGATGGAAACAAATTGGAAGGGCGTTCAATAAAGCACTGCTACAAAGAACAAGGTAATTATGCAGTAATTTTAAATGTGTTAGATGCTTCGGATAGAACACTAATACAGAGCGATGAAATACAAAGAGAGATTGTTACCGCCAACAACATTAGTACGAGTTTAGATTTTCCTGCAGTAGCGAAATTAGGAGCAAATGTCAAAATTGACTTCGGATTGTCAATGCCCACTGGATATAGGTTAAAAGAAGTGATTTGGGATTTTGGAGATGGCGAATTTTCTTGTGAATTGAGTCCAGACCATATTTTCAAGGACGTTGGAGAATTTGAGGTTGGAGCCTACTTTACCATTGAAAGCAATACCAGTAAATTCTACCTTTGTAAATTCAAATCAATTACCGTAAACAAGTAAGCCATGAAGATATATTTTACAGTAATTGGTTTAGTCTTGTTTAGTTTAACTTCCGTTGCCCAAGCTATACCAAGTAAAGCAGAGGGATTTGAGTATTTCGTAACTTTTGGTAAACAAGCCGAAGCCTCTTGGGGTGATGATGATTTTTCTCAGACTATTTTCTTTATAATTCCCAAAAATTACACAAAACCCTTTTACATCAGAATTTTTGATCCTGAAGTAGGAGGGATGCACGATGAGAAAAAAGGGGATTTTAATACTTACACTCGATTCACGTTGTATGGAGGAAAAGGGGCGCACTCAAACAAGGCTGCAAGATCAATAGATCCAATTCCGGGCTATAACAGTGGTGTCCGAATTTATAGCAAGACCTTTGGTGGTCAACCACAATACGACAATAAATTTTATGTAATGGGGCCCTTTAAACCAATTGATGGTGAGTATGATGCCAACATGGGAGGGTATATTTTTAAGATAACTGTTGATGGCGTAAAAGGAGATGATGGCAATTTGTATAACTTCTTTCTCAGTTCACAATCCAATAGCAATGTTAGTATTGATGGAGCCAATGCATTTACTTACGAGTACGCACTGAGATTAAAGTCCGATGGCGGAGTTTCGCATATTTATCCATTCATCGACGCCGGACTTTCTTCGGTCATACTTTACAATTTTGATTACGATAAGGATGGCGAGGTGTATGTTTATACCGTTTCAAAAAACAGGCACGTTTCAGCAGTTTCGGCAGACAATGTATGGGCGAAACAGGCTCACAAAATGACCAAGGCAGAACACAATACCTCGATGGATGTGCAACTTTTTAATAAAAAAGGGGTGAATAACAACGTTACTGTATATGTGTTAAACCAGTATGAAGATGCGGTGGGCTTTTTTAGTGTGCCAATTGGTGGTGTGCCTAAATACCGCTATAAAGTCAAAGTGAATATTACGCAATAAACCAATTGGCTATCAAAAGGATTTTTAATTTAATTTTTTCCTGTGCGCTTGCAATTTTAAGCTTAGGCGCAAATGCACAAGACTTTTCTACAACCATGTTTGGAGAGGAGGAGGGCTTGGAGGGTAGTTTTGTCAATGATGCCGTACAGGATGAATTTGGCTATTTGTGGGTGGCAACCGAAGTTAGTTTATCCAAATACAACGGGGTTGATTTTTTAAAACTAGACATCGCTGATACCACCGGATTGTCTTATGCTACTAGTTTGTGCAGCGGAGGATTGGACCAAATGTTGGTTGGGCTTAATACAGGATTTGTTCTAATGTATTCTGCTTCAGATGTTGATACCATGTTTACTGGCGATTCTTCATCAAGTATAGTACAAATGTTGGAATACGACAATCTGTTCTATGGAATTGATGCATCGTTCAATTTTTTCGGAACTAACGATTCGGGCACTTTTTCAACGATTCGACTAAATCAATCTGAAGAAATTTTTGCTAACCCCAATTCTTTCCAGATTACAGAAAACAAATTGGTGGTTGGTACCAATGAAGGCCTTTACATCTGGCAATTGAACCACTCGGATACAGTGGCTGAATTTGTATCGTACGTTCCCGAATTTGAATTTGTAAACATAACTGCACTTCGAACAATTGATAAGAATAAACTACTTGTAGGTACCGAAGACAATGGGTTTTGGGAGATTAATGTAGAAAATGAAACCGAGTCCAAGCACATTAATGTTCAACGTTCGATGGCGTCTCTTAATGTTTCTGATATTCAGTTGATTGATGAAAAACATTTATGGATTTCTACGAAGTTCGAAGGCATATACATTATAGAATTAAACTTTGAAAAAGAGGTAACCGCGCAATCTCTTATTCGTCATTTGGGTTCTGATATAATTCCTCAAGAAACCAACAAATTAATGCTCGATAAAGAAGGTGGAATTTGGGTCGGAGTTCCAGGGGCAGGAATGGTTCAAGTACTGGTTAACCCATTCGAGTATTTTGAGGACGCTGAGTTTAACTTCGGTAAAGTGAATGATGTAACTTCATTTACTCACGACCAACTACTGATTGCTACGGATAGTGGGTTAATAATAGCTCGAATTCACGCAGATAAAGACAGTTGTTCTTTTAATTACTTCGAGAATGCTCCGAGACAAACCTTTTCCAGTTTATTTTTTGAAAAACAGAATAGTGTTGTTGCGGCTACCGTGAATGGGAATGTATTTCGAATTACTACTTCGTTAATAGAAAAAATTGAACTCAAATTCGATTTTACGGGAATTGATTTGAAGTCCATTCGAATAGATAATCAAGGTAATTTCTGGATAATTTTAGATGGTTTAGGTGCTGCGAAATTTTCTCCTAATGGAGAATTGCTTAAACGATATGATATTGCTAATGGATTTTTGACAAACGACATTCGGTATATTTTCTTCGACCTGTTTGACAACATATTTTTTGGGACTTATGTTGGAGGGCTTGTGAGGGAAGGAAGTGATGGTGATTTGTCTTTTGTGAGCAAAGAGGACAAATTTCCATTCGTTGACATTAATACAATTTATCAGCACACTAATAATAGGTTAGTCATTGGTTCATCAGGCTCAGGTCTAATAATAATTGAAAATGATTCTCTGTATGGATTCGATAAAAAGGACGGTTTATTCGATAATTATGTTGTTGGAATTCAGACTGATGAGAATAATAATTTATGGTCAATTCATCGCAATGGAATTTCTAGAATTGATGTAGATAGCAGAAAAATTATTTCATTCGGAAAAAGAGATGGATTCCCTGAAGTACCTACCATGACAAATAGTTTTACTGCCGATGATTTCGGTAATTTATGGATTGGTCACCACAAGGGATTAACTTGGTTACACTCTCCTGTCGATAATTATAGTAGAACCTATTTTCCTACATTTTTCACGGCAATAAAGTCGAATAAGAATCAAGTAGAAAATCAAAAACAGACATCAAATAATGAAAGTCAATTTTTTGAACACGATAAAAACAATTTTTCATTTGAGTTTGTAGCAATAAGTTTAAGGTATCCGGGCAGAATGAAGTACGAGTACAAGTTGGAAGGAGCAAATGGTGAAGCCTCCGATATTTCTTCACTGAACAGAGCGGTTTACAATAACCTTTCCCCAGGAGAATACAGTTTTAAGGTTAATACCTTTTTCAATGGTATAAAATGGACCGAACAACCAATTGAATATTCCTTCGAAATTAAAAAGCCTTTCTGGCAAGAACTATGGTTTTATCTTTTACAGTTTGGGGTATTCTTTTTATTAGTGTTGGCTACCATTTTTATTGGGATAAGACAGTACACCATTTACACCAAAATTATGCTCTACATTACCTTATTTCTTGTTTTTGATTATGTGGAAATACTTGTTGAACCATATTTCAGAGGGGTTACAGGTTCTGCTCCGGTTTTTCAGGTGTTATCTCGTCTGTTACTTGCCTTGTTTTTATTCCCAATTGAAGGTTATTTAAAAGGCTATTTTAGAAAAAGAAATGAAGAGAGGGCGGTCACTACTAAAACGGATTAACCTGTTCCTAATTCAATCTATTGGGTTAACCTTTCTTTAATAATAGATTTACCTACTTTTGCCGCCTTAAATAAACGTGAATAACACTTTCTTGAAATGAGCAACTTATCTCAAATCGAAAACTTACTGGGCGACAAAGCTGAGTACTATTTAGGACACAATTCTAAAACTATTTCTAAGGACAGTATTGCTGCTCCTGGAGGCGAATTTGTAACCGAACATTTTATAGGTTCTAACAGAAGTAACCAAGTGTTGAACAACTTGGCTCGGTTGTACAATCACGGAAGATTAGGTGGGACAGGTTATGTTTCAATTCTACCAGTTGACCAAGGAATAGAACATTCGGCTGCAGCGTCTTTTGCACCAAACCCTAGATATTTTGACCCAGCTAATATTGTTGAATTAGCGATGGAAGCTGGTTGTAATGGTGTAGCCTCTACTTATGGAGTTTTGGCGCAATGTTCAAGAAAATACGCTCACAAAATTCCTTTTATTGTTAAGTTAAACCACAACGAATTTTTGACTTACCCAAATACCTTTAATCAAATCATGTTTGGTTCGGTTGAAGATGCTTGGGAAATGGGAGCAACTGCAGTTGGGGCAACTATTTATTTTGGTTCGGATGGAGCCGAGCAACAAATACAGGAAGTAGCTGCAGCATTCGAAAGAGCGCATGAATTAGGAATGGCAACCATTCTTTGGTGTTACTTAAGAAATTCGGGCTTTAAGAAAGACGGTGTAGATTATCATACTTCTGCTGACTTAACTGGTCAAGCAAACCATATTGGAGTGACCATTCAAGCAGATATTATCAAACAAAAACTACCAACAAATAACGGTGGTTATAGTGCAATTGGATTTGGAAAAACTCATCCAGATGTATATTCAAAACTATCATCGGAGCACCCAATTGATTTAGCACGATACCAAGTGGCAAATTGCTATATGGGCAAAATAGGGCTTATTAATTCAGGTGGTGCTTCTGCTGGAGAATCAGACTTGCAAGATGCCGTGACAACAGCAGTAGTGAATAAACGAGCTGGTGGACAAGGGTTAATTATGGGTCGAAAAGCTTTTCAAAAACCAGTTGATGAAGGAGTAAAGTTGATTCAAACAGTTCAAGATGTTTATTTGGACGAAAAAATCGATTTAGCTTAAAAAGTTTAATCTTAACACCCTGACAATATGAGTTGGTTTAAGAGAGCAAAATCTGGAGTACAAACTCCAACAAAAGATAAAAAAGAAACTCCAGAAGGACTTTGGTACAAGTGTCGTTCGTGTAAAAACGTTATGACTTCCGAAGATCACTCTGCAAACAATTGGGTTTGTGATGGCTGCGGATTTCATGAAAGAATTGGCTCCATTGAATACTTCCGGATTTTATTTGATGAGAACAAATTCACCGAAATAAATAGAAACCTTTCTTCTGGTGATCCACTAGAATTTGAGGATACCAAAAAGTACACAGACCGACTAACCTCTTCGAAACAAAAAACAGGCTTGGTGGATGCAGTAAGAACTGCACGTGGTAAAGTTGGTGGACATGGTGTAGTTATAGGGTGCATGGACTTTAACTTTATTGGCGGTTCAATGGGTTCTGTAGTGGGTGAGAAAATTGCTCGTGGAATCGATGAAGCAATAAAGAAGAAAGTACCATTTATCATGATTTCAAAATCGGGAGGTGCTAGAATGATGGAAGCTGCCTTTTCGTTAATGCAGATGGCTAAGACCAGTGCTAAGTTGGCGTTGTTGGCTAAAGAAAAACTTCCGTTTATTTCTATTCTTACTGACCCTACTACTGGCGGAGTAACAGCTTCCTTTGCCATGTTGGGCGATATTAATATTGCTGAACCTGGAGCTTTGATTGGTTTTGCTGGACCACGTGTTGTTAAAGAAACAATCGGTAAAGATTTACCTGAAGGATTTCAAACATCTGAGTTCTTGTTAGAACACGGTTTTCTTGATTATATAGTTGACCGGAAAGAGCTAAAAGACAACTTGTCGAGTATGCTTACTATGCTTAAAAAATAAGCAAGATTTATATAGTCGATTTTACCCATTAATTTTCTACATTTGCAGGCTTCAAAAAAGAGGCAACATTTTTATTCATTGATATGATTTTAACGTCAGAAAACAAAAGAGAAATATTTAAGCAATTTGGTGGTGCAGATACCAATACGGGTAGCACTGAAGGACAAATCGCTTTGTTCACTAAAAGAATTGCGCACCTAACTGGTCACTTAAAGGAAAACCACAAAGATTATAACACACAAAAGTCTTTGATTGCTTTGGTAGGAAAAAGAAGATCACTTCTTGATTACCTAAAAAGAAAAGACATTGTACGATACCGTGAGCTTATTAAAGAGCTAGGAATCAGAAAATAACTTGAATTGAAAAGGGCATTCCAACGGGATGCCCTTTTCTTTTTTATACCAAAATACTAACCTACCAACCTTTCAAATTTTTATATACACAATTTTATGAGTCAAATAGGAAAAACTTATTCGTTCGAAATTCAAGGACAAGAGGTTACCATAGAAACTGGTAAGCTGGCTACACAAGCCGATGGATCTGTTGTAGTAAAATGCAACGGAATGATGTTATTAGCAACCTCTGTTTCGGCAAAGAGTGCGAAAGAAGGAATCGATTTTATGCCACTTACGGTAGATTATCGTGAAAAATTTTCTGCAGCTGGGCGTTTCCCAGGCGGATTTTTAAAGAGAGAAACAAGACCTTCAGATAGTGAAATTCTTACTTCAAGATTAATTGACAGAGCACTTCGTCCTTTATTCCCAGAAGATTACCATGCGGATACTCAAGTATTGGTTTCGTTAATTTCTTCTGATGGAGAAACAATGCCAGATGCATTTGCATGTCTTGCAGCTTCTGCTTCAATTGCAGTTTCTGATATTCCATTTCAAGAGCCAATCTCTGAAGTTAGAGTAGCGCGTATTGATGGCGCTTTAAAAGTAAACCCGACAAAATCGGAGTTAGAAAGCGAAGGAAGAGATATTGATATTATGGTTGCTGCTACAGCAAACAGTATAGTAATGGTAGAAGGTGAAATGACTGAGATTTCGGAAGCAGAAATGCTTGATGCTATCAAAGTTGCTCACGATGCTATTAAAATTCAGTGTGATGCTCAAGTTAAGCTAGCAGAAATGATTGGTGGTATTCCAACAAAAAGAGAATACAGTCATGAAACACACGATATAGAATTAAAAGATGCAGTAATGGCTGTATGTCATGACAACTGTTATGACTTAGCTAAAAAAGGTACTTCTAAAAAAGAACGAAGCGAAGGTTTTAAAGCTATTCGTGAAGAATATAAGGCTACTTTATCAGAAGAGCAATTAGCTGGAAACGAATCGTTGATTGATACTTATTTCCACGATGTGGAGAAGGTAGCGGTACGTAAAATGATTTTAGAAGACAGAACGCGTTTAGATGGTCGTAATCTTGATGAAATTCGTGCAATTTGGTCAGAGGTTGATTACTTACCAATGACTCACGGTTCTGCAATCTTTACTAGAGGCGAAACTCAATCGTTGACATCAGTTACTTTAGGTAGTAAATTAGATGAGCAAAACATTGATGGTGCAATGGGTAAAGGTTCTGAAAAGTTCATTTTACATTATAACTTCCCACCATTCTCAGTTGGTGAAGCTCGTCCAATGAGAGGAACTTCAAGAAGGGAAGTAGGTCACGGAAACTTAGCGCTAAGAGCACTTAAGCCGATGATTCCTTCTGGTCAAGATAATCCTTATACCATTCGTATCATGTCTGATATATTAGAATCTAACGGTTCTAGTTCAATGGCTACGGTATGTGCTGGCTCAATGGCATTGATGGATACAGGTATCAAAATCAAGAAAGCAGTTTCTGGTATTGCAATGGGATTAATTACTGATGGTAAGAATTTCGCAGTACTATCTGATATTTTAGGAGATGAAGATCACTTAGGTGATATGGATTTTAAAGTAACAGGTACTCAAGATGGTATTACTGCATGTCAAATGGATATTAAAGTAGGTGGTCTTTCTTACGAAATTATGGAGCAAGCTTTAGCGCAATCTAAAGAAGGTCGTCTTCATATTTTGGGTGAAATGAATAAGACTATCACCGAAGCGAGAGAAGATTACAAACCACACGTACCTAGAATGGTTCAAATGACTATTCCTGGAGAATTCATTGGTGCTGTTATCGGACCTGGTGGAAAAATCATTCAAGAAATTCAAGCTGAAACTGAAACTACCATTACTATCGAAGAAATCGATAAGAAAGGGGTTATTGACATTTCTTCTGCGAACAAAGATGGAATTGATGCTGCATTAGCAAGAATCAAAGGAATCGTTGCTCAACCAGAAATTGGTGAGATTTACAAAGGAAAAGTGAAGTCAATTCAGTCTTATGGTGCTTTCGTTGAAGTATTGCCAGGAAAAGACGGATTGTTACACGTATCTGAAATTGATTGGAAACGCGTAAATGACGTAAACGAATACCTAAAAGAAGGTGAAATCGTTGAGGTTAAGTTGGTTGACATTGACAGCAAAACTGGAAAAATGAAACTTTCAAGAAAAGTTTTATTACCAAAACCAGAAGCTGCGAACTAAGCGTCGATAACTTCTGAATAAAATGTTAGCCCTGTCTTGATTCAAATCGAGACAGGGCTTTTTTGTTTCCTAAATTTGCGAACATGAATCCTATTATAGCTCCTTCAATGTTAGCTGCCGATTTCGGAAATTTGCAGCGTGATGTAGAAATGGTTGACCGTTCCGTTGCTGAATGGTTTCATATGGATGTTATGGATGGTGTTTTTGTGCCAAACATATCTTATGGTCCAGCAATTATTAAGAAAATGGCGAGTTATACCGATAAGTTTATCGATACGCATTTGATGATTGTAAACCCAGACCGTTACATTCAAGATTATAAAGATGCAGGAACACATAACTTAACCGTGCATTACGAAGCTTGTACGCATTTGCATAGAACAGTTCAGGCCATTAAAGCTACTGATATGCAAGCTGGAGTTTCTTTAAATCCTCACACTCCAGTATCGTTGCTGGAAGATATTATTCAAGATGTTGATTTGGTGTTGCTGATGTCTGTAAACCCAGGTTTTGGTGGTCAGAAGTTTATTGAAAACACCATTGGTAAAACGGCAAAATTAAAAGAGCTGATTCTTCAAAAAAACAGCTCCGCTAAGATTGAAATTGACGGAGGTGTAAATACGGAAACAGGAAAAAGATTGGTAGCGGCTGGCGCAGATGTGTTAGTTGCGGGAAGTTTTGTGTTTAAGTCGAATAATCCAGAGCAAACCATTCAAGAATTAGCAAATTGCGGGTAATTATGAGAAAAGTGAACAAGACATTTTACTGGGTATTTCTGTTGGTTTTTATGGCCTGTAATACAGTTCCCATAACGGGAAGAAAACAATTGAAATTGGTGCCTAATGGTCAGTTATTGCCCATGAGTTTTGACCAATATCAACAAGTATTGGGAGAAAGCCAATTGAGTGATGATGATGAGCAAGTAGCCATGATAAAAAGAGTGGGTGAGCGGATTCAGAAAGCGGCTGAAGATTATTATAAAGAGAATAAAATTGAAGATAAACTTTCAGGATACGAATGGGAGTACAATCTAATTGTATCGGAACAAGTGAATGCCTGGTGTATGCCAGGAGGTAAGGTTGCTTTTTACACAGGTATTTTGCCAATTTGCGAAGACGAAACTGGTGTTGCTGTGGTAATGGGGCATGAAGTAGCACATGCTTTAGCAAATCACGGCGGCGAACGAATGAGCCAAGGAATGATTGCTCAAATGGGTATGGGAACAATTGGAGCAGCGATGGGTGAAAATCCTACATTGACAAAGCAATTGTTGATGCAGTCCATTGGTATGGGTACTCAATTAGGAGTATTGAAATTTTCAAGAAGTAACGAGTCAGAAGCAGATCACATTGGTTTAATTCTAATGGCCAAAGCTGGGTACAACCCAGAAGCTGCAACCAGTTTTTGGGAGCGAATGGCTGCATTATCTGGAGGCCAAGCACCACCTGAGTTTTTATCTACTCACCCTGCAAGTGAAACTCGAGTGAGAGACTTACAGGCGTTAATGCCGGAGGCGTTGAAATACTTCAAGCCAGAGAATTAATTTTATCACTACTTGTGCCAGTCTAGGAATGTCATGCTGAGTGACCCGACGTGTCGGGTTGTATCGAAGGAGATATGACGGAAATATTAGTAGGCTAGGTTTTCATGATATCGTATTACACTTATATTTTAGAATGTTCGGATGGCAAGTACTACGTGGGTGTCACAAACGATTTAGATCGAAGATTAGCTGAACACCAAGAAGGTTTAAACCCTAAATCTTATACCTACTCAAGAAGACCTCTAAAGTTGGTTTATCACCTAGAGTTAAATGCAATTGAGGAAGCAATTAGTTTTGAAAAGCAACTTAAAGGCTGGACACGAAAAAAGAAAGAAGCCTTGATTAAAGGGGAATTTGAAATGCTTCCTGGTTTAAGTAAAAAGAAGTTTCAATAGAATTTTGTCTACGGAATGGCCTCCTTCGATACAATTTCAAAACAATTTTAGATTGATTTGAAATCACTCAGGATGACAATTCCTTTGAGTAAAAACCAGTTTTTTAACTCACATAATCCCTCAAATACTCATAACGTTCCGTTAAATCACCATTTTGGGTAATACTGGCGCGCTTTAGAATCTCGTCTTTATCGTCATTAACCAATGCAGGGTAAATATTCTTAATGAATTCGGCACCAAAATCCGTAGAGGCATCTTTTGGTAGTTCACAAGGTAGATTATCCACTGCCATTACTGTTATTCCATTTTGGGCATCAAAAGCAATTTCCGATTCAGTCTGTGGTTCATAGCCATAAATAGGATCCGGAATGGTGGACGGACGTAGTGTTGAAGCAACTGGTCCATCAATATCACAGCTGATATCAGCTACAACTTTCAAGTTAAAATCAGCTGCTTTAGCTTCTTCTCGAGTAAAAATATAAGGTGAACCTTCTCCCCAAAAGTGGGCTGCGATATACATATCGGAGCAAGCAGAAAAACGTGCAAAATCACCTACATACAATTCTGGTTGTTTAAAAAACTCCTGAATCGAACCTTCAGTTCCATCCTCTCTTTTGTTGTAGTCGGTAACTTTAAGTTGACAATACACAGGTTCAGTACCAGAGTAGTTAATGTAATCGTCAACATCTAATTTTTTGATGTTCATTAAGTCCAAAATTTCCATGGCACCATGAGCAACTCTCCCGTTTCCTGTCACCGCTATTTTACAACCCTTTTCGGCGAAAATAATTTTTGACAATTCGCTTTCCATTTCCACTCGATCTTCGCATTGGAAAGCAGGCTTTAAATCAAATGAATGATTTCTTTTTCCAAGAGCTAAAAAGGCATTGTAAGCTCCTACAATTCCAGCATATCTGCCGAAACCTATGAGTCTTCTGCCTCTTTCGTTAGTTAGACATTCGTAATCAATCATTCGAATGTTCTTTTTCATAATCGTTTGCAACAGTTCCATATTGTAGGGTTGCATTTTGATGGTATGAGAAAAGAAGAAATACGTTTTGTTTTCAATCAATGCTGATTTTGGAACTTCTTTTACACCCATCAGTATATCACAATCCGAAACATCGGTAACAACTGAAACACCAAGTGCTGTATATTCAGAATCTTTAAATCTTCTGATATCGCTAGACTCAACTACAAATTGCACATTAGAATTAGCCACATTTAATTCAGCAACTTGAGCAGGTGACAATGGAACTCTTTCGTCTGGAGGAGTTTTGCGTTCTTTAATGATTCCAATCTTCAACACGGTATTTAAATTTAGAGTAGAAAATAGAACTACGTCATTCTCAGCTTGACTGGGAATCTCACAGTTCGAATTATGGTCGGTAAAAGTAGAAAGATTGCTGTATTTTTGCAGACTGAACGAATGTTCTTTTAATAATGGGGCCGACTGGTTTTGACAGCATGACGAATGGTTATGTAAGCATGTCGGGTTTTGCAAGACTATCCGTAATAAGTGTTGCAACGTTTTTAGTTGGCGAAAACAACTACGCACTTGCAGCTTAATCCGAATAATAGTAGGATGGCTTAATCGGTACACTAGGTGTATTGACAAGTACTCTCACCTTGGAGCTCGCCGAACGCTTTGGGGAATCTGGGGGTTCGATAAGGAAGGCTAGTGCGCAATGAGCTTCGAATTGTGTGCGAAATTTAGAAGATAAGCTTGAGTTTGGTTGCTTGTTACCGGGCTTAAGTCGAAAACTAACGATAAGCTAAACATGTAGAAATCCTAAGTGTTCCATGTTTGGACGCGAGTTCGACTCTCGCCGGCTCCACTTGATGATAAAAGCACCTCGAAAGCGAGGTGCTTTTTTATTTCCACTGCGTTGCCAAGCCGCAGGCTTGAGCAAAAGCAGGGGGAATAAAAAAGTTAGACTCGTGCAACGAGGCTGTTTTTATCCATTTCACGGGAAAGGTCGAGAAAGCCGAAGGCACTCTCGGGTAGGTTTTTACTGCGTTGCCATGCCGAAGGTATGAGCAAAAGCAGGGGGAATAAAAAAGTAAGACTCGAGCAACGAGGCTTTTTTTATCCATTTCACGGGAAAGGTCGAGAACGCCGCAGGCACTCTCGGGTAGGTTTTTACTTTGTTGCCAAGCTTGCTTGAGCAAAAGCAAGGGGAATAAAAAAAGAGGAATCGGCTGGCGATTACTGTTTTATCCACTTCACGAAAAAAAGTCAAACCAAAGGTTTATTCAATTTTGAAAAACCAAATCCTTTTTTAAAAAATGAACTTGAAAAGTTGTCATTTTATGCATTGCCTTTATCGGTCGGCTATTCGGTATTGTACTGTATTATACCGAATCAATACAGGTTTTTTGTAAAGCCTTTTTTATTGCTTTTTGAGTATGGTAAACTGTAGTATTTTATAATAACATACTACGTTTTCATTGATGTACTGACGGTTTTGGGTTGTAGAAACACACCGTAATTTTTTACGGATAATGGTAAATATCGTCCTTTTGAACGACAAGGAAATCATAGAGTTCAAAGAAATTTGCTTCAAAATCTTAAAACAAAATAACTATGAAGAAAATTTCTCTATTCACACTTTTTATTGCAATTACTTGCCTTGGTTTTTCACAACCCTTTAATGGCTTTTTGGATCTAGACGGAGTTGATGATTACATTGAAGATAATTTTACGGGTACCAACATGCCAAACGGAAGTTTTACAGTTGAACTTTGGGTTTTTTCGTGCGATGCAAAAGGAGTTCGATTAATTGATGCTGCAGGTTCGACTGCCGGAAGTGGTTTTGAAATGGGTTATTACCACGGTTCTGGCCCTATGTTACAAGTAAAATTAAGGAGTGTCGGGAGTGCCCCAAGAACGTCTTATGACATTAGACCTATTGGTCAAGATCGGTGGAATCATTTGGCGGTAACCTATAATGCATTAGATAGCACGTCTTGCACTTTTGTAAATGGTGTCAAACGAGATTCATCCGCTTCCACTTTCTTTACACCTGCACAATCTCGTTTTTTTATTGGAAGAAGTGATTTAAGCACTACGGTTGTTCTTAAAGCAAGAATCGACGAATTGCGAATTTCAGACACGGTACGATATACCAGTAACTTTACACCGCCAAGATCGGAGTTTTCTGTGGATAACAAAACCAAAGCACTTTATCATTTCAACGGTACTACAGTTAATATTTTAGACGCAACGTCAAATAATTATCATTTGTTAGGTCAAACGCCAGATTCTAAACCCGTTACTTCTATTAGTGAAACCTCAGGTGTGGTTGGTATTTTGTCTGCTACCGACTCCAGTGTCTGTGTAAACAGAGGAACTCAACTGATGTTAGATACAACCAGTAAATTAAATGACAACAAGGTGTGGGCATTGTACGCAGATTCTTGTGCCGGTAACCGGATTACTACCTTAGGTGCTGTTACAAGTGTTGGTCCTATCACAAAAACGACTACTTTTTTTGTACGCGCAGAAGACGGTTGTGCTTTTCACGGGGCTTGTGATTCCATTACTATAATTGCTAATCCAATACCTATAGTTGTTGCCAATGCTTCAGATACGGTAATTTGCAAAGGGGACTCTCTCACGTTATATGGTTCAGGAGCAGCTACCTACCGCTGGAGACTTCGGGGTATTATTGATAGTGCGACTTTTGTGCCAACTCGCTCAAATTCGTACAGGGTTATAGGTACTGATAGTAACGGTTGCGAAAATACTTTGATTGGAACCACAAATACAATAAGAGTTACGGTTCGCCCTGTTCCAGCGGTATCAATAGCTGATTTTAATCCAGATACCATTTGTATCAATTCCAGTGCTTTAAAACTCAATTCTGGGATTCCAGTTGGTGGAATGTACTCTGGAAATGGAGTTACGGATAGTACTTTCAGCCCACTAAATGCAGGTTCTGGAATTCATTACGTAAGTTACAAATACGCAAATCAATATGGTTGCGGACGAGTGGATTCTACCTCAATTGTTGTGCAACCTGAGCCTATGGTTTTACTTTCAAGTTTTAATCCAGATACCATTTGTGATATTGCTGGACCAATTACATTACCTGTGGGCTCACCTGCAGGCGGAGTTTATTCTGGAGTTGGAGTATCAGGTTCCAATTTTGACCCAAACACTGCTGGTTCAGGTCTAAGTTCCGTTGTTTATGAATATTCGTCTGCCCTAGGTTGCTCAGGGAAAGATTCGACCACAATCTTCGTAGGTTCAACACCAGTAGTTTCGCTGGATGAGTTCAGTGAAAAAAACATCTGCAACGATGGCAAACCAATTGCCTTACCCAGTGGACTACCAGTAGGTGGAACGTATAATGGAGTAGGGGTTTCTGAAAGTAATTTTGATCCATCAACTGCAACAACTGGAATAAACACAATCGTTTATAAATACACAACGGTTGCTGGTTGCCAAAGCTCTGATTCAGTTTCTATTACGGTGGATATTTGTTCCGGATTGGAGTCTTTAGATGCTATCCAAAAAATCAGCATTGCTCCAAATCCATTTTCAGAAAAAGTCACTTTGAGAAGTTCAATCTCAGAGCAAGTTCAGTTAGATATTATTGACTTTAACGGAAGAATTGTATTTGCGACATCAGTTGATGCAGGTGTTTCCGAAATAGATACGGAGTCATTAGAAAAGGGAATCTATATCTTTAGAATCACGAATTCGAATTCGGTGAATAGCAGGGTACTCGTGAAGTAGTTTCTTTATTGTCTTCTTGAATTAGTTTAAAAGTCGCTCTATCGAAAGAGCGACTTTTTTGTTTTCTAATTTCTTCTTGGGTAATTCGAAAATAGACCAGCAATGTTCAATTATTGGTAAGTTCGTCACTCGTAAGCGGTTTAAGTTTACGATTAATTTAATCTGTGCATTATGGATATACTTTTTCAAGCTTTTGGTTGGATAGGCGCGGCGGGACTGCTGATTGCTTTTTATTTAAATTCTGCCGGGAAAATAACCGCTGCGGATAAGTCTTACCAAATTGCAAATTTGGTAGCGGCTATATTGCTAACCCTTAATGCCTATCATTTAGGTTCTTATCCGTTTATTATAATCAATGTGTTTTGGGCCGGAGTAGCATTACTCAGTCTCATAAAAAGAAAATAGCTGTATTTATAATTACGATTTGGCTATTCTTGAACGATACGTTTCGGTCGATTATTCTACATCAATGATAGAGGATTATTTTAAACTTCAGATTAGAAGGCAGGTAAGGAAACTAAAAGATTTTGGTGTAAACCCCTTGTTAGGCTCACTGGCATTAGTAATGCTATTCGGGATTGGTGTGAATTTATTAATGACTAAAACTGAATTTGGAACTCTTGTAATCCTTTTTATTTCATCTAGTTGGTTAGCTCCTTTAGCATCAAAGGAAAGAAACCTATTTTTAAAATCAGCATTGACTGGATTTAACTATTATAAAATTAGATGGTCAGAGAATATTGTTGTCTCTATTCCAATGCTTATTTCTTTGTTGATGTTCCAAAAGTGGTTGGAAACATTGGTTCTTGTCCTGTTAACGCTTTTATTCACAATTAAAACTTACGACCGGTTTTTTAGTAAGACGATTCTAGTTCCTAAGCTCTTTTCGCAGTTTCCTTTTGAGTTTTCTACTGGTTTTCGAAAATCATATCTAGTACTATTAGGCTCTTATGTAATTCTGTTTATTGCCGTAAAGGTTGGTAATCCTAACCTTGGAATATTTTCGCTGCTATTATTACAAATAGTCTGTTTGTCGTACTACAATACTCCAGAAAATGAAATTTACGTTTGGGTTTTCAAGAGCGATGCAAAGCAATTTCTTCTGTATAAAATCAAATTTGCACTGTTGTTTACTTCTTTAATTATTACTCCGACGGCTATTTTATTATTACTATTTTTTAAATCTCAAGGTCTTATAGTAGCCGGTTTTATAGGCTTGGGTTATGTTTACCTATTAGTCGCAATTTTGCTTAAATACACATCTTATCCAAATGAGGTTTCTATGCCCAAAGGTATAATGGCAGGACTGTCACTTTTGTTCCCTCCACTCATACTAGTATTGATACCGTATTTTTACAATGAATCCATAAAAAGCTTAAACGAGATTTTACATGATTAGAATTTCAAATCTAAAAAAGACATTTGGTGAAAATTCAGTGCTTAATGGAATAAACACGGTCTTTGAAGAAGGTGAGATCTATGGTATTGTTGGTGCAAATGGTTCGGGTAAAACAACCTTATTTAGATGTCTAGCCGGTCTCGAAAATTACGAAGGAGAAATTGAATACGACAAAGGGCTACTGAAAAATGAACTAGGATTGCTATTAACGGAACCCTACTTCATGACCAAAATAACAGGCATGGAGTATTTGAACTTTATGTGTCGAGCTAGAAATATTAAGCCAGAAAATATTGAAGAAAAAAATGTTTTTGACCTTCCTCTTAATCGGTACGCAGAAACCTATTCCACAGGAATGAAGAAAAAACTGGCACTTACTGCAATTTTACTGCAAAACAACAACGTGTTTATTTTGGATGAACCCTATAATGGTGTTGATATACAAAGTAATATTTTGATTTCGGAGATTATTTTGAAACTTAAATCGCTAAACAAAACTGTAATTCTATCGTCACACATATTTTCCACTCTGAGTGATACTTGTAGCCAAATTTTTCTTTTGAAAAAAGGAGAATTTTCGAATCCTATTTTAAAACATGAGTATGCTGATTTGGAAGAATCGATGAAGGAAGAAACTGTATTGAAAAGGTTAGATAAATTAGGCCTTGAATAGTTGAGCCAGTTTATTTTTTAAATAAAAAACCAAGACCCATTCTGCTCAACATTTTCTTCTCAAAATTCCAGAAGAATTTGAATTGGCCAAAAAGAAAGCCAACAATTGGAAGGGTTATTTGATAAATGGGAAAAATCAACAGAATTCTGAGCGGAATATAAACGAACCAGCCATGTTCTTCAGGGGAAATTCCAACGTATTCAGTGACAGGTTTTGCCATCCATGCGGCGAACGAACCATTAATTGAAAAAACAATAAGGATTAGAATAACTTGTAGGTTAGACTCTATTCCCCAACGTTGCTTTAGTTTTTCCATTGAACAAAAATACACATAGGTTGCACTCGAACGCAGACAAACAAAATCTACTTTTTATGGAACTCAATCAACCCTCTAAGTGGTGATTTTAAAATGACTCCTTTTTCAATTTTCCATTCCTCTAAAACATCATCAATAATATTCTCAAAATGAAAAGCAATTGATCCAATTAAATGCAGTGGTGCTTGAGCTGCCTCCGGGAATTGTACAACATGAAATTTTACAAATTTGGCAAAGCATCGATGTACTAATTCTTCGGTGTAATGATGTTCAGCATGTTTTCCAAGAAACTTGACGTAAGATGCTATGTAGGCATTGGGATGCTCAGCGGCATATATTTCTTCGATTAATTCTGAGGACGACAAATTGTATTCAGCTTCAAAAGCAGAAAGAATATCACTAGGAGCAATTTTATAAAGTACATCCCTCAAAAAAGTTTTGCCAATATACATGCCTGCTCCTTCATCACCAATCAAATAACCGGGAGACGGGTGGCCTGTATCTACTTTTTTTCCATCAAAGTAAACGCAATTCGAACCGGTTCCCAATATACCCACAATACCAGGTTTGTTGTTGCAAGTTGCATTTACTGCCGCTTGAATATCATGAAGAATCTCGATTTTTGCATTCGGAAAAAATGAATGTAAACCGTTATAAATTACTTCATTTCTTTTCTTTGAAGAGCAACCTGAGCCGTAAAATACTAGCTCAAACGAGTCATTTTTAATTTTAGAAAAGAAGGTGTCTTTTTTTAATGTTTCTAGTACATGAGTAGAGTCAACTACAAAAGGATTCAGCCCAATTGAGGAAGTTCTTTGTTCACCCGAATTCGAGATGAAAACCCAGTCGGTTTTGCTAGAGCCACTTTCTGCTATCAAGATAGATTTACGCATGGGGGGTTATTCCTTTTTGACGTAAAAGTCTATTGACTCTTATAATAAGTTCGTTTGGACTAAAGGGCTTGGTCATGAATTCATCAGCACCCATTTCAAATGCTTTAATTACATTCTGCTCCTGTCTTAATGTAGTTAGTAAAATAACGGGAATATCCTTTCCGTCAAAATCTTTTACGTGTTTAACCAATTCAAGCCCAGAAACATAAGGCATCATAACGTCGCTAATAATAAGGTCAGGTAATTCTTTTGGTAACAGTTCTTGAGCTTCTTTACCGTTTTCGGCCGTAACAATGGTGAAGTTTTCCTTCTTGAGTCGAAACTCAATAGTTTTTAGAAGCATTTTTTCATCTTCTACAACCATTATTTTGATGCCCTTCATTATTGTCGCGAAAATACATTAACGAATTTCTAGATTTTCGATTTCGGGAACAATAACTACAGTTTTCCAGGAAATAATTTTTCACATAAAAAAATCAACATCTTAGAAGTGATTCAGAGTAATATTATTGCAATCAATAGACTTAACTTTGCAGCAAATTTGCATTCTTAGTGAACTTGGTTAAAATAATTTTTTGCTTTGTAGTTTCCGCGTTTGCTGGCAACACTTTGATAGCGCAGAATCTTGATGACGCATTCAAAAAAGCAAAACGTCTCGCTTATGCCGGGGACTATCAGACATCAATTGATCTCTGCGACAGCATTATTCAACAAAAGTCCGATTATTTCGATGTTCGAATTTTTCAAGCACGCGTTTATGCATGGAACAAGCAATTAGATACATCGCGTGTAAAATGCGAAGGACTAAATTCTGATTTCCCTAAAAACAAAGGTATTTTTCAACTTTGGGGAGTAGTAGAGCGTTGGGACACTGAATACCACACTTCTTTAAATGTTTTGGAGACAGGCCTTGGAGTTCATAAATCTGATTCGGATTTAATGTTAGAGTATGCGAGAACATTAAAAGCAATGTCCCAGTTTGAATTGGCCTTCGAATGGGCAGATTCTATTATTGAAAACGATAAAAATGCCTTGTCTGCGAATAAGCTAAAAATTGGATTACTAACTGCAATCGATAGTGTTAATAAAGCACGACAATTAGCTGATAGTTTAATAAATATAAGGCCTGAGGATATTGATCTACGTATTTTAAGATCCAAGAATTGGTGTACTCAGAATTTATTCGATACGGCTTATTGTGATGTGGACACTGGGTTTGAAATCGACCAAAAGAATTTAGCGCTACACCATCAAAATACCAATATTCCGGTCTGGAAGGGTACAAATGACACTGCTATTCTTCATGCAGAAGAAGGTCTTGTTTTTCATCCAGCAGACCCGGTATTGCGAACTCTTCTGGCAAAAGCAAACTTGAGAATAGATTCTTTGAGCATTTGTGACTCCATTTGCAGTGTTCTGCTTAGCGAAGATTCTTTGAGCTATGATGTTTGGTCTTTAGTGTTGAATAGCCAGCTTATGCAAGAAAATTACGATTCAGTTCTTTCAATTGTAAATAGGCTTGATACTATTTATCAGTTAGATGAAGAATTACTGCGTTTCAGGGTGCTTTCTCTTACCGGTAAGAAAGAATTCAAAAAAGCCATAAAAGCAATAGAGCAAGGACCAAAACCTGTAGATTCTACTGATGTAAATACAAAATTGTTGTATTCGAAACTGCATTTCTGGGATCGACAAAACAGTAAATCCTTGAAGTTAACAGACCAGTTTATTGAGCAACACCCAGATGAGGCAAGTTTCTATGCACAAAAAGCAAGAATTCAAAAAAGTAGGTACGAAAAAAACAATGCATTAAAGACAATTGATGAGGGTTTGAACCAAGACTCTCTGAATACCGAATTGATTGAATTAAGAAAAGAAGTAGAAGAAATCATGCTCAATCAATTTGGCGGATTTGTTACTTATGATATTTGGAGCAATGCCCTTGACCCTTCCTTTAACCGAGCTGCATTGACGCTTGAATATCAACGAAGAATTAAACGGCACGTTTTGTTAGGTAGAGTAACCCTTGCCAATCGATTCGATAGTACTGGAGTACAATTCGAAATTGACGCGTACCCAGTTTTTACTGATTGGCTCTATGCCTATGCCAATGTAGGCATTTCCAATAATTTTTTGTTTCCACAATTCAGAGCTGCCTTTGAGCCTTTTGTTTCTTTACCCTTAAATTTTGAAGCAAGTTTAGGATTCAGATACATGCAATATCCAACGGATGATGTTACCATTTTTACTGGAAGTATTGCTAATTACCCTGGTAATTTTTGGATTTCTTTTAGACCTTATTTCATATTTAAACCGAATGGGTTGTTCCAGTCTTACCAATTGCAAGGGCGGTATTTTTTCGCAGATCCATTAACTTATGTAGAGGCATTTCTCGGAACAGGTTCTTCTCCAGATAACGCGTACCTAGATCCTGTTTTTACCCAAACCGTAGAATCCACGAGCTTTAATATTGGTTTAGGATACCAACAAAAATTATCCAAATCCTTGCATGGAAAAGCTTGGGTGATATATGATCAGTATTACCCTCAGCAAATCGCCGATTTTAATATCATTAGTTTGAACCTAGGAATTTGGTGGAGATTTTAGTATGTGGGATTATTATTTAGCTCAGGACTTTGCATCTCGCTTTATAGGTGGAATAATTTTTATTCTTCTTTTCTTTTCTATTATTCTACTAATTGGAATTTTAATTAGCAGAACAGTAACCAATAGAAAAGAAAAAAAGCAGACATATTGGAACGATAGATTTCAAAACCTATTGGTCAAAATTTTATTTGAACCAGATTACGCCAAAGGTCAAAGTAAGTACCAGAAAATTGTAGATAAATATAACGCTCGAACCTTGCCTAAATTGGTAAGAAGATGTTTAGTTGATAACATGATGGAATTGCACAAGGGTGTTTCAGGGGAGAGCGCCATTGTATTGCAAGATTTCTACATGGACGTAAATCTCGATTATTACGCTAAAGTTGATGTTAAGCGTGGAGCTTGGTACTATAAGGCAAGAGGTTTTCGAGAGTTGTCAGAATTTAATGATAAGTCTGCTTATAAACTTATAGTGAAGTATGTAGATCACGATAACAAGATTTTGAGGCAAGAGGCGCAATATGCTGCAGTAGTTCTTAAAGGACCAGAAGCATTAGATTTTGTGCCTAAACTAAAAACTCCAATTTCTGAATGGCAGCAGTTGGTACTTTTAGAGAAGTTGATAAAATTCATGCCTGAAGATATACCAAATGTGGACAATTGGTTGCTATCCGATAACGATTCAGTAATCATATTTGCTAGTAGAATTATTGCGCATTTTCAGAAATTTCAATCAGGGGAAAAGGTACTGGTTCATGTTCTTCATGAACGACCTTATGTGGCTGTTAAGTGTTTGGAATGTATTAAAGAGCTACAGTTTAAGCGAGGCTGTGGAAAGCTAAGAGAGTTTTATCCAAAGGTAAAACCTGAAGTTCAGGTAAGAATTTTAGACACACTTTCAGAACTCGGTGACACTGGAGATTTGAATTTTTTTAAGCATGAGATTGAAGAAAGAGAACATTTTGATATAGCAATGCATGCTGCTTTGGCTCTCAGAGAACTTGGAGGAAAGGCTATTTTGAAAATATTAGATAACAAGGAACTAAAGTTCCCTAAAAACAAGGAAATTGTTAGGCACGCTCTTGATGAAAGAATATGACTTAGATACTTCCTTTTGGGATATCGCGGTCGATTTATTTTACAACCTACTGTACATCTATTCGGTGTCTATCATGGTGTCGTACCTTTCACTATCGCTCATTTCTTTTTTGGCTGTAAAGAAATATCTCCGAAAAAATTTCTTTGTCGATTACAAAGACATTCTGAATACGGAGTTCGCTCCGTCAGTTACTATTCTAGCTCCGGCGTACAACGAAGCTGCCACGATTATTGAAAATGTTCGTTCGATACTGTCGATTCATTACTCAAACTTTGAAGTTGTGGTCATTAACGACGGTAGTAAGGATGAAACCATTGAATTGTTAATTGAGGAATACGATTTGGTTAAGGTTGATTTTGCCATTAATCATGAGTTACCTACAAAAGATATTTATGGCGTTTATAAATCCCAAAATGAAGCATTTAACCAGTTAGTGGTGGTTGATAAAGCAAATGGTGGAAAATCAGATGCCTTAAATGTTGGGATAAATATCGCTCAGTACGATTATGTTACCTGTATTGATGTGGATTGTGTGCTTGAGCAGGATGCTCTTCTTAAACTCATGAAACCGTTCATGGATGAAAATGAACGAGAGGTAATTGCAACTGGTGGAGTCATTCGTATTGCGAATAGCTGCAAGGTTGAAGATGGACGTTTACTTGAAGTAAGAGTTCCAACGAATTTTGTTGCTCGTTCGCAGGCGTTAGAATATATACGTGCGTTTTTATTAGGTAGAATGGCCTGGAGTCTAATGGACGGACTCATTTTAATTAGCGGTGCACTGGGTGTTTTTAGTCGAAAGATAGCTATTGAAGTTGGTGGATATGATCATAAAACCGTTGGAGAGGACATGGAACTCGTTGTTCGAATGCGTCGTTATATGATTGAGCAAAAGCGAAATTATACCGTTGCTTTTATTCCAGACCCACTATGTTGGACAGAATGCCCCGAGTCATGGAGCATTTTAGGAAGACAAAGAAATCGCTGGACACGTGGTACTATTGAAACGCTATGGAAACATAGGGGAATGTTCTTTAATCCAAAGTACAAACTGTTGGGAATGTTGAGTTACCCGTATTGGTTCGTATTTGAGTGGGCAGCACCTTTATTAGAAGCCTTCGGATTAATGCTCTTTTTTCTGTTGGCACTTGTGGGATTGGTAAATTGGAGCTTCTTTCTATTAATGATGCTGTTGATTTTTGGTTTTACCGTAACCTTCTCTGTGCTATCACTTTTAATAGAAGAAATTACCTATCATAACTACAAGCGTAAAAGAGATTTACTGGCGTTGCTTCGTACAGGATTAATAGAGCCCTTTATCTATCATCCATTTGTCGTTTATTCCGCAGTTATGGGCAATTTGGATTACTTATTCGGTAAATCGTCCTGGGGAGAAATGACGCGTAAAGGCTTTGGGCAAACTGCAACTGGAGGCCCAAAAAGAATTCGTGTAGTAGAAAAAGTTACGCCAGTACAAAAAGCTCCAGTGGTTAAAGCTTCAATCACAGGATATGCTGCAGCAGCTGTTGCCACTGTAGCTATATTTTTGTACGTTATAGTTGACTTAGATGCATTGTTGACTAAAAACAAGTTGGCTTTTAGCCCAACACTTATCGAAATGTTCCAACCTAAAGCAACACCCTCCGAAACGTTGATTAAAAAAGAAAGGGCATTACTATCTCGCTCTTTGAAAATTGCACTAAAATCAACTAAGCAGTCTGAAAAAGAGAGAGAGCTCGTGGAAGGTGGTGGTCCAACAAAAATAAAAGACCCTGATAGTGGAACTCGATTTGGGGAATACGATAAAAGTAAAAACCAACCGACGAAGGATTCCCAAAAACCAGAGACAAAAGAAGTACCGAAGAAGAAATCTGAAGTAAAAAAGGATGTGGTTAAAAAGTCTTCGAGTAAGATTGATTATTACATAATTGCAGGTAGTTATTTGGAATACGAAAATGCGGTACAGCTGCGAGATGGTCTACAGGCGCAGGGTTTTAGGCGTGCGGTTGTTGTACAGAGTGACAATAGATATCGTGTGGCATATGCAGTATTTGATACAGAAAAAAGGGCAAAAGATTACTTGTTTAACATCCGGTTGAACGTGAACGGGGATTCTTGGCTGCTAAGAGAGTAAATTTATTCTGGTTCTTCCCCAAAAGAAATAGTTTCGGTATTTTCATCAGGGTTGTAATCATCACCAAAATCAAAATTTACAACTCCATAATAGTCCGACATGATTTTCGACATGAGCGGATTGTAGTAGGTCCAAAAGAATTTTTGACGATCTGATAAGTCTTTATTGTTGTACAAGAAAAAATCAAGGTATTCTATGCCTCTTGAATATACCGCTGAAAATGCAATGGGATTATCCGCAAAATCACCAGCGAAATAGTAGAACCTATTGATAATGTGGTCACCCAAAACGGCTGGAAACTCCTTGGGGATTTTATGAGCATTTAAGACCGAGTCTCCCCTTAGGCTAGTATGTAGTTTATAGGTCGAAACTACTAAATCATCATACTCCAAGTAAGTAATATCAAACCAAAACGGATATCGAATGTATTCTGGTACTCCAAAAAATTCTTGATAGTACCTATCAGTATTAATAATAGGTACTTCGTGCAGTAAGTCTTGAGAATTGTCGAGTACAACAATCTCTTCTGATTCATGAACTAATACAATTCCACTCTCTTTAAAAGGCCATTCATCGCAATATTGTTCTTTGTATAAATTCACTACCCACTTGGGGAGTTCTGGATTCTTGGTAGTGTCCAACGAAAAAAAGTAACGCCCAACCCATCCTGACCAACGAACGCCGAATTCCTCTTCCATTTTTTTTCGGACACCAACATTAGTGGGAGAGGCAATAGTATTGAACTCGGTTATAACGAGTTTTTGTTTTTCGTGCATTTTCTGCATGAAAGCAAAATCGTTGTTGGACGTTCTACCATATACGATTTCCGAGTGTTCGTTTTCATCTTCTTGGCGATACCATTCATTATAGTAAATACCGTAGGTGTCAGCAAAATATACCATATCTAAAGTGTCAGAAAGGCTATCAAGCTGTTCATCTTTGTAAATGTCTAGGTCGTTAATGTAGAACTTTTGACTATCTAAAGGAAAAAAACCTCTATAATCAGAAATTTCATAATAGGAACCATCTGGCTTAACGTACTTATTGTGTTTTAATATCCAATTGAAACTTCTATGCTCGTTACCTTCAGGTGTTAGTACAGTTTTATCGACAATCATTAAGTTTATTGGATACGTCGGGCTAAACACCCACACAAGAATACTCACCACCGGCATGCTTACTAGAATAAGTATTAGTATGCCAAGGAACCATCGCTTAATATCCATTTCGCAATATTAAGTAATAGCTATGTTAAAATGGAGTTGAGTGAAGCCTTTATAGCAACGGAAGGCGTTCTTTTAGTATGTCTTTATAACTTCTAGATACTGGAACCGTGTTACTTTCTAGATAAACCTCGTTTTTTACAATTTTTTGAATTTTATCAAGTCGAACGATGTAAGATTTGTGGATCCTCATAAAATACTCACTCGGTAGTTTTTGAGCCATAGATTTCATGGTGCTTAGCACAGTGTACTTGCCCATTTTTGAGTGTATTCGCACATAATCACCTAGAGCTTCAATGAAGGTGATTTTGGTTAAGTCCATTTTTATTAGGCGACTATCACTTTTTATATAAATTGTATTGTCTTCAGTTTCTTGAACCCCAAACGCTTCGTGAATTTTTTCGGCCTTGTCAACAGCTTTCAAAAATCGGGCGTATTCAATTGGTTTCACCAAGTAATCGGTAACATCATGTTCAAAAGCTTCAATTGCATAATCAGTATGGCTTGTAATAAAGACAACTTGAGGAATATTTTCGGTGGTTTTTATTAAATCCATACCATTAATTTCTGGCATGTTTATATCCAAAAGAATTAGATCTATGCTTTTATTGTTCAATGCCTTATGAAGGTCATGTCCATTTGAATAGGATCCAACAAGGTTCAACGTATTCGTGTCTTGAACAAATTTTTCAATTACTGTCCTTGACAGTTTTTCGTCATCTACAATTACACAATTCATTAATCTATATAGTTTAAGGATGGAATATAAATACCAAACAAAACATATTCCGCTCAATTTTAACGATTTTCGCGCGTATATCCTATCTTAATGGCAGAAAAACTTAACATACTTTCATTGGTTAATTCTGAAGATGAGAAATTACTGTTGCAAAAAGCGGTTGAATCACATCTATGTAAGATGCATTTCATCGATAATCCCTTGGACGGAATTGGTGCTATGGCTGCGAATAAATTTGATGCTTTATTTCTTTCAGGTAGTTTGTACAGTAACGTTCGACATGAAATAGAAATTATTCCACTCTTACGTTATGCTAAGCGAAAAAGTCCTTTAAAAATTATTGTCTATGGAACTGAATTGACGTCAGCTCAACAATTGACTTTGGTTGACTTTGGTGTAAATGCCTTTATAAGTTTCGATGAAATTCCAAAAATTCCTAGCCTAATAAGTGAATTGATTGCGGGTGATGATCTAATAAATGTATTAAGAAAGCGGGCAGCTTCTTTTGGAACTGATTATCCAATAGATTATCAAAACGCTGTAAAACTTTCTAATGGGGATGGTAAATTTTTAGGGTTAATTTACGAATCTTTTTTAGTGGAGGTACCACAGTATTGTACTGAGTTGCTTACGTCCATAAAAACCTGGGATAAAAAATCAGCGGGCGATAGTGCTCATAAACTAAAATCGCCTCTAAATATAGGTGGAATTAAAGGGGTTGTTCCCAAATTAGAAATTATTGAAAGGGAGCTTGAATTTTCTGAACCAAACTGGCAAATAATTGAAACAACCTATTCAGAATTCTATCGAATATACGTGCAAGCATTCGAGGAAATACAGGAAGTTTTGAAGGAAGATTAAAGCTGAATTCTAGCGTCGAAGTTCAACAGCGCCAACCAATTTTTTGGAATTACCTGCTAAATTAGTGTATTGTATTTTGTAGATATAGTTTCCTGAGGGTGCCGGATATCCATTAAAAGTTCCGTCCCATTCTTCGTCTCTTGAACTAAACGAAGTAACCAAATCACCGAATTGGTTGAATACAGAGCAAGTAAACTCTTCAATGTTCTTAGGAATGACGAAAAAGGTTTCGTTTCTACCATCAAAGTTTGGCGTAAATGCATTCGGAATAAAGAATTCTCCTTCTTCAAAAACTTCAATGTTCTTGTTTGCAGAAGTAGAAGTGCAACCTTTTTCACCAGTAACGGTTAGAGAAATTGGATAAGTACCTGGTTCAGAATATACAATTGAAGGCTCTTTATTTTCAGAAACTTCAATTCCAAAATCCCATTTGAAGCTAACTGCATTTTTACTTTCGTTCGTTACAGCAATGCTCAATGGAGCAGTTCCAGAATTGGGAGTTACAGAAAACTGAGCATATACCGTTTCTACTGAAGCTTCAACTGCAATAGTTCCTTTAGAATGATTGAACGTGTAAAGTGTATTTGCGTTTGGGTTTAGCCAAACTCCATTTCCTTCAAATCTGACAATACCAGATTTTGGAGAGTAGTCAATAATATTATTGGTTGAAAAACCAAGATTTAAAAATTTTTCTTCTCCGTTACAAACAGTAACCAATTTTTCGGTAGTCAATAAATCAGCACTTGCAACAACTTGACTAGTTGGAGTTAAAGATGCTTCAGAAATTTCTTGAGCGAAAGATGAGGATGCGCATAAAACTATAAGCGCGGAAGTAACTATTTTGTTCAAATTCATTGAGCAGCTAAGGTACGGTTTCGCTTTTCAATTTTGACGGTATTTCATCGAAAAACACGACCAACTGTTCGGAGATACGGGTACAATTCACGAATAAGATATATCGTTTTATGAACTGCGAAACCTACAGGTCACATTTGCTTCAATCTCTTTATTAGCGTACTTTTGCGCACCCCAAAACAGGAACGATATGGAACAAGTTGCACCGTACAAACCAACAAATAAAGTCAGAATTGTAACCGCCGCTTCATTATTTGATGGTCATGATGCTGCCATCAATATAATGCGCAGAATTATTCAATCTACTGGTGTTGAGGTAATTCACCTTGGACATGATCGTAGTGTTGAAGAAGTGGTGAATTGCGCAATTCAAGAAGATGCCAATGCCATAGCAATGACGTCATACCAAGGTGGTCATGTTGAGTATTTTAAATACATGTACGATTTGCTCAAGGATCGAAATTCGACTCATATCAAACTTTTTGGAGGTGGAGGAGGTGTTATCCTTCCTGAAGAAATCAAAGAACTGCACGAATACGGAATTACCAAAATTTACTCCCCAGACGATGGCCGGTCACTAGGCTTGCAAGGAATGATTAATGATTTGGTTAAACAGTCCGATTTTCCAATTGGTGAAAATTTGAATGGAGAAGTAAACCACCTTGAAGAGAAAGATACGGTTTCGATAGCTCGATTAATTTCTGCGGCTGAAAATTTTCCAGAAAAAGCGAAATCAGCACTTGATCAAATTCACGAAATGGCAAAGTCAATCGACACGCCAATTTTAGGGATTACGGGTACCGGAGGTGCAGGTAAGTCTTCATTGGTAGATGAACTAGTGCGCCGCTTTCTTATTGATTTTCAGGATAAAAACATTGCAGTAGTTTCTGTTGATCCTTCAAAACGAAAAACAGGTGGTGCTTTATTGGGTGACAGGATACGAATGAATAGCATTAATACCGATAGAGTTTATATGCGTTCGTTAGCGACTCGCCAGTCAAATTTGGCTTTATCAAAGCATGTAAACGAGGCACTTCAGATTATTAAAGCTTCCAAGTTTGATTTAATCATTTTAGAAACTTCTGGAATTGGTCAGTCGGATACCGAAATTTTAGACCACTCGGACGTGAGCCTGTATGTAATGACCCCAGAATATGGAGCAGCAACTCAGTTGGAAAAGATTGACATGCTAGACTTTGCGGATATCATTGCCTTGAACAAATTTGACAAGCGAGGAGCATTAGATGCCATTCGTGATGTTAAAAAACAATACCAACGGAATCATAATCTGTTCCACGTGGATATGGATACCATGCCTGTTTTCGGAACAATTGCATCGCAGTTTAACGATCCTGGAATGAATACGCTCTACAAAAAGATAATGGAGCAATTGGTGGAAAAAACTGGAGTGAAACTGGAGAGTTCGTTTGAAATAACGAATGAAATGTCCGAAAAGATTTTCATCATTCCACCAAAAAGAACTCGATACCTTGCAGAAATTGCCGAAAACAATAGGTCTTATGACGAATGGGTTTCTGCTCAAGCCCACATTGCCGAAAAATTGTACGGTATTCAAATAAGCATAAACACACTTGCTGATTCAACGATTGATGATAAAGATCGATTGATTAAAAAATTACAGGAGTCTTATGAGACGATAAAGTTAGATTTAGACCCAAGAAACTTAAAGATTATTGAAGAATTCGGAGACAAAAAAGCAAGGTATGCTGCACCCGAATATATCTTTAAGGTTCGAGATAAAGAACTGAAAATCAAAACGCATTCAGAGTCTTTGTCGCATTCTCAAATTCCAAAAGTGGTGTTGCCCAAGTACAGAAGTTGGGGCGATATTCTTAAATGGAGCTTGCAAGAAAATGTTCCAGGAGAATTCCCATACACCGCAGGATTGTTTCCTTTTAAAAGAGAAGGCGAAGACCCAACAAGAATGTTTGCCGGTGAAGGTGGTCCAGAAAGAACGAACAAACGTTTTCACTACGTGAGTTTGGCTATGCCAGCAAAGCGTCTTTCTACGGCGTTTGATTCAGTTACACTTTATGGAAACGATCCCGATTTTAGACCTGACATTTACGGTAAAATCGGAAACGCTGGTGTTTCTATCTGCTGTTTGGATGACGCTAAGAAACTTTACTCAGGATTTGATTTGTCAAATCCATTAACCTCAGTTTCTATGACAATAAACGGCCCTGCACCTATGTTGCTTGGGTTCTTTATGAATGCTGCCATAGACCAAAACTGCGAGAAGTACATCAAAGAAAATGGTCTTGAACAAGAAATAGAGGCTAAGATTGCAGAGCTGTATAAAAATGCTGGCGTTGACCGTCCAAGTTACCAAGGAGAACTTCCAGAAGGAAATGATGGTCTTGGTCTTATGCTGCTTGGCGTAACTGGCGACCAAGTGTTGCCAAAAGATGTTTACGAAACTATTAAGGCAGATACCTTGACTAAAGTTCGTGGAACGGTGCAAGCTGATATTCTGAAAGAAGACCAAGCACAGAATACCTGTATTTTCTCTACTGAATTTGCACTCCGATTAATGGGCGATGTACAGGATTATTTCATCAGGAACAATGTGCGAAATTTCTATTCGGTTTCTATATCTGGATATCACATTGCCGAGGCGGGAGCGAATCCCATTACACAGTTAGCATTTACATTGTCAAATGGATTTACGTATGTTGAATACTACTTGAGCCGAGGAATGGACATAAACAAGTTTGGTCCTAACTTATCTTTCTTCTTTAGTAATGGTATTGACCCAGAATACGCTGTAATTGGCAGGGTAGCTCGACGAATTTGGGCTAAAGCCATGAAGCAGAAGTATGGAGCAAATCCAAGAGCTCAAATGTTGAAGTATCACATTCAAACTTCTGGTCGCTCATTACACGCTCAGGAGATTGATTTTAACGACATTAGAACAACCTTACAAGCATTGTATGCAATTTACGATAACTGTAATTCGCTGCATACAAATGCTTACGATGAAGCAATTACAACTCCTACAGAAGAGTCTGTGCGCCGCGCAATGGCGATTCAGCTAATCATTAACAAAGAACTTGGTTTAGCGAAAAACGAAAACCCACTTCAAGGTTCGTTTATTATTGAAGAATTGACCGATTTGGTGGAAGAGGCTGTATTACAAGAATTTGAGCGCATCACTGAAAGAGGTGGTGTATTGGGTGCGATGGAAACCATGTACCAACGTTCAAAAATTCAAGAAGAGTCCTTGTATTACGAAACCCTGAAGCATAATGGTGATTTTCCTATAATTGGAGTGAATACCTTCTTGAGTTCTAAAGGCTCCCCAACGGTATTGCCTCAAGAAGTAATTCGTGCAACACAAGAGGAAAAAGAATATCAGATTAGCATGTTGAAACAATTGCATGAAGGCAATTCGCATAAAGCGGATGAATTAATTAAGTCTGTGCAACAAGCTGCAGTTCAGAATGAAAATATCTTCGAAAAGCTAATGGAAGTAACTAAGTATTGTTCTTTGGGTCAGATAACTAGTGCGTTGTTTGAGGTTGGAGGCCAGTACAGAAGAAATATGTAGAAAACCCTTAATTAACTGATTCAAGTCAAGTTATGACTTGAGCGGTATCATTATTTGTCTTCTTTAGAAAGCGAATATTTGAAAAGTTTGCTGTGGTGGCAAACGTATTACCTTAATTAGGTGGTTTGTTTAGTTTGTAGAAACCCTGAAAAGTCAACCTTTTTGGGGTTTCTTGTTTTTGGGTGATGTTGAAAAATGCGGGTTATTCTATATAACCGTTATCAGGTATCGCCATTCCTGCGCAGGCAGAAATCCTAATTTAAGTTATAGATTCTCAGTTAAGCTGAGAATGACGACATTCACATTATTCTACACTGTCTTTATTTGGCGAAAACTAACCTATTGAGGCTCTACTAGTAAAGGTCCTTTTGGCTAAAACCAATCGAATAAGCCCAACGGTCGCTAATAAAGCTCCAACCCAAAATGCATATTTAAACTGCTCTGGATTGTTATCGTAAAAAAACGCTCCAAAAACAGAACCTAGAATAATACCCAATTCCAAAGCAATAAACATGGTTGACATGCCTTTTCCTCGTGTTTTTTCATCGGCCAAATCAACCGTCCAAGCAAAAATGGTTGGAGAGTTGATACCTGCCGAAATACCAAAAAGCACTGCACCAGTGTAAAAAAGCTCTGGAGTATTAGCAAAGCCTAAAACAATCATAGCCGATAAAAGAAAGCTCAAACCTAAAATCAACAAGTTGATGCGCCCATATTTATCACTGGCCTTGCCCGAAAATAAACGAACAACAATAGATGCAACCAAAGTGACGGTGAAGAATAAACCCCGATTTCCAATATTTAAATGGTCACTTAAATCTGGGGTAACAGTAAGAATAGTTCCAAAACTATATACGGTGAGCAGCATAATTATGGAAGGAGCGAGTACTCGAGGTTCAATAACATCCTTAAGGTGAATAAGTAACATTTTGGGATTGAATTTGGTGGTAGATGGCAAAGTTTCCTTCATGCCAAAAAGCACCAGAACCGAAAGAAGAGCGGTAATAGAACTTGCATAAAACATAGTATTCAGCGAATACTCCATGGCAATGTAACTTCCAATTGCTGGTCCGCTAGCCATTCCAAGACTTCCTGCAACACCGAGAATACCCATAGCTTCCCCTCTGTTTTTGCTTGAGACAATATCCGCCAAATAAGCCGTAGTTCCTGTGGGTTTAAAACCAGTACTAAAACCATGTAATATTCTGAGAAAAAGGAAACCCCAAATGGTCGTAAACAGCGGATACAGGAATCCAAGAGCAACACACACCAATGGGCCAATTATCATTATTGGAACTCGGCCAATGGTATCCGCTAACTTTCCTGAAAATGGTCGGGAGATTAAAGCAGTTCCTGCAAATAATCCAATGATTAATCCTTTGTAATCCTGACCACCCATTGAATCCAAATAGGAGGGAAGTTCTGGAATTATCATATTGAAACTCGCCATGAACAGCACCGAACTTGCACAGAGTAACCAAAATTGAAGCGTATAAAAGGATTTTTGCTCGTTCATAAGAATTTGCAAAGGAAGGGTATTCATTTGGCTGGAATCCGAAAAAGAAACTTTTCTATCATTTCGAATATTAAAATCTGCTAAGTCAAAATTTAATGGTTAACAACTGCCAATACCTACTGCGGTTAAGCAATGTCTAAAACCTAATTTTGCGTCATGATTCGCGTTGTTTATATAGGGTTGGTATTCGTGCTACTTTCCCTATCGGCCTCAGCCGGTAAGCTTGAAAAAGCATACGAAGCACTTCATATTTACAATTATTTTAAAGCCAAAGAACTTTTCGAGAAATCGTACAAAAAAGACACCACTGGAGCGGGGTATGGTTTGAGTATCATTTATTTGAGAAAAGACAATCCGTTTCATCAGCCCGATTCGGCTTACAAATTCATTTTGGAAGCAGAAAAAGCGTTTACTAATTTGGATGAAAAGAAACGGGCTAAACTGTTTGCCGTTGGCGTGGATTCAATGGAAATTAGAGAGCAAAAAGAAAAAGTAAGCGAGTTGTTCTTCGAGAAAGCCAAAGCGGAAAATACTTCCGTGGCCTATAACAGTTATCTAGAATCCCATCCTTGGTTCAAGAAAACTCACCAAGCAATTGCCTTGCGCGATAAAGCCGCATTTAAAGAAGCCAATGCAAAAAACACCTGGGAGGCTTTTCAGGAGTTTTTTACAACATACCCAGAGGCTAAACAAGCTGCAGAAGCCCGTCATAAATACGACCGACTGTATTACGAGTATAAGACCAAGTTGAAGAAAGTAGCTGCCTACAAGACTTTCATTAACGAATACCCAATGAGTCCTTATGTCGGTGAGGCTCAAGATGAAATATATGCTCGAACCACTAAAGTAGAATCACCTGAAGTATATCATAAGTTCATTTTGGCAAATCCAAATAACAAAAATGTAAGTGAAGCTTGGAAGCGAGTTTATATGCTTACCGTCACTCAAAACAACCCGAAACAAATCAAAGCGTTTTTGGCTAAGTACCCCGATTACCCCAGCAAAAATGAAATTCTGCTGAATGTAGAGTTGTTAAATTCAGTCTATCTGCCGTTTCGAATATCTGGCCGTTGGGGTTTTATTGACGATAAAGGAAAAGTGAAAATAAAACCCACATACGATTGGGTGGAACCATTCAGTGAGGGAATTGCTATGGTGGGTAAGGGCAATTTTACTGGTTTTATTGATAAAGCAGGAAAAGTAATAGTCACACTGAGCTACGACGATGCAGGTAATTTTGTAAATGGATTTGCTTGGGTTCAAAAAGGCGATTTTTATGGATTAGTGAATAATCATGGTCAATTGGTGTTACCAACTCGATATGATGATATTGGTGAAATGCAAAATGGCTTAATTCGAGTTCAAAGAGATGGAAAGTACGGTTACTTCAATGACGAAATCCGAATTAAAATTCCTTACAAATTTGAGCGTGCATCTGAATTTGAGAACGATTTTGCAAAAGTTACTTTAGATGGAAAACAGGGCTTAATTTCAAAAACGGGTCAGTTTCTTATCCAGCCAATTTACGATTGGGTGTCGTTTGTAAACGACTCGCTTATTAAATTAAAATACCAAGATAATTTCGGTTTATTGAATATTAAGAAAGATACCATTTTACCATTTGAATATGAGTTTATTGGCGATTTGTCCGAAGGAATGATGATGGTTGTTCAGGAAGGTAAATACGGGTTTGTAAATGAATTGGGTAATCTAATAATTGATTTGAAATATGCTTTTAATCAAATAGTTGCCGCTAATAATAAGATAACCAATGGTTATATAGCAGTGCGGAATTCAAAGGGTTTGTACGGTGTGATTGATTCCACAGGAAAACGCATTTATCCAGTTATGTTTGAGCAAATAGGAGGTTTTAACCCGAATGGTTTATCGGCAGTTAAGCGGTATAAGAAATGGGGTTATGCGAATGAAAAAGTGAAACTGAAAATCAACTACAAATATGAATATGCAGGAGATTTCGAATACGGAACGGCCAAAGTGAAATCTAAAGGGTTATTTGGTATGATTAACCCAGATGGGAAGTTTGTAATTCCGGCGGAGTATGAAAGTATTGAGCCTTTTGAGCAAAGTTTGTTGTTGGTAAAAAAGGAGGGCAAATTCGGTGTTATTAATCGAAACAACGAGCCGATTCTCGCAGCTATTTATGATGGAATCGAAGCTGTTTCTGAAGAGATAATCCAGTTTACTGCCAACGATAAAATGGCCTATTACAACTTTGTGACAAAGTCAATCATTTATGCTGAACCTGGGTTTAGTGCACCAAGTGTTGAAGCCACTGAACAGGAAATTAGGTGAACTAGGTTTCTTGTCAAACAAACTCATTCCGTCTTCAATTGTACATCTAAGTAGCCGTATTTATTGGTTAATTTGTGCACTTAGCTTTTTACTATGAAACACATCATTATCCTTTTCAGTCTTATCCTTTCGATTTCTGGATTTGCCCAAGAAGACTTTCTTCCTGCTAACCCTACCAACGAATACTTAGAATATCAAAAGCAGTTTGAAGAATGGAAAACTGAACACACGGAAAATAAAAAAGGCTACAAGTGGCACATGCGCTGGTTACATTTTACGGAAACTAGAACTGCAGCTTACGGTAAAACCGCTTCAGTAAAAAGTTATTTGGACGCAGCCACCCAAATTACTCAACACAAAAATAGAAGCAACGCTTCAAGAGCAACAGACTCGACTTGGGTTCCAGAAGGTCCTGACACCTTAGTTGGAGCCTATAATTCTGCCAGTAGTCACGGGGTTGCAAGGGTGAATACCATTACGTTTCATCCAACCGATACCAATACCTATTGGGTGGGTGTTTCTCAAGGTGGAATTTGGAAAACCACAGACCGTGGCCAATCCTATTTCCCTGTCAACGACGGCTTGCCAATTCTTAGAATTAGTGACATAGCAGTTGACCCAAATCACAACGATACTTTATATGCTTCTGTTTGCGATTATGCATACATAGGTGTTGCATTGAGTACCGATGGCAGAAAGCGAAATACGCATTACGGCGCTGGGGTTTATAAAAGCTACGATGGGGGTTTGAGTTGGTCTCCAACTGGTTTAACGTATCAGCAAAACCAATTTGACAATACATTAATTCGCAGAATTTTTGTGAATCCGGCTAATAGCTCCGAAATCATTTGTGCTGGGGTTGACGGCATTTTAAAGTCGTACGATGGCGGACAAACGTGGACTAGTAAACACGCAGGGTTGATTTGGGATTTTGAGCAAAACCCACTTAATCCAAATACGATTTATGCTTCATCTGGTTACTTATTTAACCTAGGGATAGGAGAACCAGAAATAATGGTGTCGAACGATTTTGGGGAAAATTGGAGAACTATTGGAGCAACGTTATTCAATGCAAATGAGCAAATGCAACGGGTTGAACTTACTATATCAAGTTTGGATACCAATTACGTATATGCCGTTTCTTGTAACCGTGATAGAGGCTTGTTCGGGTTTTACCAAAGTACCGATGCTGGAAAAACATGGACAAAACAAATTAGTGAAACTTCTGGACCCAATATTTTAGAATGGAGTGGAGGTACTGGGTCAGGAGGTCAAGGAACTTATGATTTGACCGTGTATGTGGATAAAAATGACAAGGAAAAAGTTTTTGTAGGAGGAGTAAATCTATGGGGAAGCGAAGACGGCGGAAAAAATTGGGAAATATGCTCCTACTGGCAAAGACATTATGGTTTTACCCCCCATGCCGACCAGCATTTCCTGACCCATAATCCATTAGACAATCAATACTATTTGTGTAACGACGGCGGAATTTTTAGAACCGATACCATTAAACTAGGTTCATGGTCAGATACTCGGAACGTACCCAATTATGAGTTTCCTACCACGTGGGAAGATGTTTCAAGCGGTATGCAAATAACCTCATTGTACCGAGTTGGTTTGTGCGATAGTGTTCCTGGCTATATTATCTCTGGAGCACAGGACAACGGAACTTTTTATCGAGATGATAAAGGCACTTGGATGAACATTACCGGAGGTGATGGCATGGACGCTGTTATTCATAGAGAAGACCCAAAGCAAGGGGTTTCATCTTCGCAATTTGGTCGTTTCTATAGATTTAGTAACAACGGGTCTTTTGTATTTAATTTGAATGCATTCGGCGCTGGAAGCGGCGGTTGGACAACTCCAATAGAACAAAGTCGTAATTCGGCTGGTGATTATTTTATTGGTTTTGAAAATGTTATTCGAGTTTCAAGCGTAAGTGGAAATCAGGTTTTAGGAAATCTTCCAACTACGAGTGGAGCGGCAATTTCTGCATTTGACATGTCGGGTTACAACGACTACAATCTAATCGTGGCCAAACGCCCTGTATTTGGCAGTAATTATTATACTGAATTGTTTTATACAAGTAATTTCGGCCAAACGTGGAGTAATGTCACCGCTGGATTACCCGATAGTTTGTATTGTACAGCAGTTACCATTGATAATAGAGACCCACTTTTGGTGTGGGCTGTTTTTGGTGGATTTGAAGCGGGGCAAAAAGTGTATAAATCAGCAGATGGAGGATTAAATTGGACCAATATTTCGCTTAACCTCCCTAACATTCCTATCAATACCATAGTGCAGGATGAAGACTCCAGAGACAACGGAATTTACATTGGGTGTGATGTTGGAATTTATTACACCAACGATAGTTTATCCTCGTGGGAATTGTACGTGAAGGATTTTCCGAACGTAATTGTAAGCGATTTGGAGATTCACCCTAAAGAAAGGAGACTTTACGCTTCAACTTTCGGTAGAGGTATTTGGTCGGTAGGAGTTAAGGATTCTGTATTTGTTTTTCCTGAGGATACCATGAAAGAAAAACCCGGTTCAGTTTCCAATGCATTCGAAAATTCAACTTTTGCTTTATTTCCAAATCCTAATAACGGGAATTTTGAAATCCAAGTACAATCCGTTGACTTAATCGAGGCGGAATTGAGCATCGTAAACGTAATGGGAAAACGAATTATCGAAATGCCGACCGAGGAATTGATCGGACAAACAACATTGCGTTACGACCTTAATTTACCAGATGGGGTTTACTTTCTTCGAATTGATGGCAAGGGAAAATCCAAAGTTCAGCGATTTGTAGTTAACCGTTAAGGTACAGTCTTTTGAGTACATTGATATGGTGTAATTCATGACCGAGGATTATATAAAAAGCTGCCCGCGCCGATAGGTTATTTCCACTGGCAGTCCCTAGTTTTCGCAAATCATGTTCGGCTAAATACCCTACTAAAGAAATGGTGGATTTCCTAGTTTGTCGGTACATTTCAACAACTTCGTTTTTGGTTAAATCTGTTTTGGATGCCTGAGCAGCGTAATCATCTTGGTCAAAACCCGGCAAGTGCTGTTGTTCTCCGCGAGCAATAGAAAATGCACGGTACGCAAACACAATTTCACAATCGATAATATGCTGAAATAGTTCTTTAACTGTCCATTTATCCGGAGAATACGCATAGTTGAATTGATCTTCAGACAAATCTTCAATAACTTTCAGGGTAGCATTTAGTTGGTCTTTGAGTTGAGGAATTAGTTCTGCATTCTCAGTGAGTGATACGTAAGTTTCGTAGTAGGGTGCGTATTCAGATTGTATAGGTTTCATTTTAAGTTTTTTAGAGTTCAAAATACTGATAGTCAATATTTTGTAATTTTTATTTTGGGAACGTAAATACTTTACGTTCCCAGGTCATTTCTTCGCTTCATAATCATAAAAAACTAGGATATGAAGAGCAATAAAAAAACAAAGTTAGTGAGACCAGTAGGAATGAATCCAAGAGTATGGGATGTTTTAAAAAAGGTTGCTGCCGAATTGTGGAAAGAGCACGATAAAGGCGCTGCGGTAAAACGTCAAGTTATGATATCCTGCAAAGAATTTTACGAAATGTTGTTGGATGAAAAAGGGAGTTTAATTCTTGAGAACAAATCATTAATCCGATTTGCAAACAACGGTCACATTAAAACCTGGAGCAACGAATTGCTTATGGAAGCCATTAATTTGATGCAAAACGGAGCCATCGATGCTGCGGTAGAAAAACTGGAATTACACCTTTCATTAGACAAAAAATCTGTTGGTGGTAGATTAAAATTAGCGGAATGTCAATTAAAAAAAGGATTGAACAGAGCTAGTCTTTCTACACTAAATGAAGCAGTACATATAAAACCAGAAGCCGAGTCGATTTATATTCAACGTGCCAATTTGTATTCCCAATTGGACCAAGACGGAAGAGCATTGAACGATTTGAATTTTGCCTTGCTGCTTAATCCAAACTCCTTTGGGGCACTAAAAGGTAGAGCATATGTGCGCATTGCCAATAAAAATATTGAATTGGCTATCCAAGATATCGATAAAATGGAAGGTTTAGTTCCGAATCACATCGAAACATTAATGCTTAAAGGAACCGTTTTGTTTGAAGAGAAAAAATGGCCAAAAGCCTACAAAACATTCAAAAAAGTGTTGAGCATGGAACCGCATAATGCCGAAGCAATCGTGAAATTGGCTCAAATAAAAATTGAGTTTAAAATAGAAGAAAAAACAGCTATCGAAGATTTGCAATTTGCCCGTGCATTGGGTCACCCAAAAGCGAATACTCTGTTGACTAGTATTTTATCAAACAAACAAAATCACAGAAATGCAGCATAGGTCTTAGCCACTAGTTTGGGCTATTTTTGGTTGGTGGCAAAAACCATTCACGACATACTAATATCCTATTGGGGTTATTCTTCGTTTCGCAGTTTGCAGGAGGAAATTATTACCTCGGTCATAGAAGGGAAAGATACCTTGGCATTGTTGCCTACAGGTGGAGGTAAGTCGGTTTGTTTTCAGGTTCCTGGATTGTTTTTTGGCGGTTGTACCATTGTGGTTTCACCGCTCATAGCTTTGATGAAAGACCAAGTTTATCAGCTCAAAAAACGAGGAATAAACGCCGAATGTCTGGTCTCCGGAATGTCCAAAACGGCAATTGACCAAGCATTGGATAATTGCATTTACGGTAAAACTCAGTTTTTGTATGTCTCTCCAGAACGGTTGTCAAACGAGTTGTTTTTAGCCCGTTTGCCATCTATTAAATGCAACTTATTAGCTATTGATGAGGCGCATTGTATTTCTCAATGGGGATATGATTTTAGACCCGATTATCTGAAAATTGCTGAGGTAAGAGAATTTCTTCCAAATGTTCCAGTTATTGCGCTTACCGCAACCGCTACTCCTCAGGTAGCAAAAGACATTCAAGATAAACTGATGTTTAAAGAAGACCATCTTCTGCAAAAAAGTTTTGAGCGCGATAACCTTTCCTACATCATTAAAAATGAACACGACAAGTTTCACCGGCTTGAATTATTGATAGAAAAAACAGGCGGCTCGGGAATACTGTACGTGCAGAATAGAAGAAGGACCGAAGAATATGCCCAATTATTAATTAACCGAGGTATAAATGCGTTGGCTTATCATGCTGGTTTACCAACCCATGAGCGGAGTGAAGCTCAAGATAAATGGATTAGAAATGAAGTACAAGTAATAGTGGCGACCAATGCTTTTGGAATGGGAATCGATAAGGCCGATGTGCGTTGGGTGGTTCATTTTGATATTCCAGAAACCCCAGAAGCCTATTTTCAAGAAGCAGGTAGGGCAGGACGAGACGAAAAAAAAGCCTATGCCGTTTTGTTGTACAATGAAAACGATGTGCTAAGCCTTGAAGCATCTGTTCGCAGACGCTTTCCAGAAAAAGAATTGATTCGAGAGGTGTATCAAACGCTGATGAATCAGTTGAAAATAGCTGTCGAGTCTGGTGAAAACGAATCGTATCCGTTTGATATGAAACAGTTTTCAAAAAGATGCAACCTACCGAGTAGTAAGGTGAAATCGGCGATGAAAGTGTTAGCCTTAGAGGGGCTTGTTTATTTACCCGAGGAATCGTTTGCCAAATCGACAGTAAAAATTCTGGTTGGGAGAAAATATTTTGAAACTGAGAACAAAGAAAAAGCTGTGTTCGTTATGTTGCTTCGGTCTTATTCAGGGCTGTTCGATTTTCCGACTCAAATAGATGAAACGGAACTAGCCGAACGTTTGGAATGGACTCTATCTGAAATAAAAAGCACGTTGACTAACATGCATAAAAAATCCATTGTGCAGTACAAAGAATTGCGCAGTAATTATGAACTTACCATGCTCAAAAACCGAATTAAGTCAGAATCTATAAACTTTCATGTTTCTTCATACGATATGCTCAAGGAGCGAGCATTGAAAAGAATGTATGGGATGCAAAGCATCGTAACTCAAGAAGATTGCCGTTCTAAAATGTTGCTGTCCTATTTTGGCGAAAATAGAAAGGCATACTGTGGTAAATGTGATTATTGTTTAACGATTAAATCTAGTCTAGGAAAGGGCATAAATTTCGCGGATTTAGCAAATACTATACTTGAAGCAATCGGAAATCAGCAAATCGTTCTTCAATCCTTAATTGATTCTTTGTCAAAATTTGACGATGCATCAGTAGTGCGTGTTATGGAATGGTTGGAAGAGCAGAAGAAAATAGAAATTGAGTCAGATATGGTATTCCGCTACCGTAAATGAGAGTCAATTAATTCTGATATTTAGCAATTATTGAAGCTATTAAACCGTCAGGCAATTCTTTGTTTAAATGTTCTTCCATAGTGTTCATTAGGTCATCGGTAAGGGAGGGTTTAATGGCTAATTTTAATCCAACTTCATGCATCAAATCACGTTCTTCCTTCGTAATAACACCATCGATTGCAATAAGGTAAAGAAGGTGTATCATAATAGTCATCCTGTGCTTCTCGGATTTTGGAGGCTCAAGTGGATAGTCTTCTTCGTTTTTCCAAATATGGTCTAGTTCTTCAATTGAAATTCCTAGACGAATTCGCATATCTTCGATAAACTGCTTTTCACTATCGTCGATATCATCGTCAGACTTTGACATCATTACAAAAAGTGCTAATAATGACTTTTTGTTGTATCTCATTTTTTCGAAAGGGTCACTCATAATCGGTATTATTTAATCATGGCTTCTCTTAGCTCATCTACTTCGAACTTTATATCGTCTTCACCAACTTGGTCAAAAGGATTTTCTAAGTGCTCTTGCAAATTATCTAAGCTAACTAATATTACACTGTACAAAACTGCTATTATGTAGGCTATCCCGTGAGAATAATCTGAGAAAGTACTTGCACTGTATGGTCCGTACAAAATAGGAAAGAAGTATATGAATATTTTGCTGTATGCCCTCAGGGTAATCGGTGTTCGGTAATAAAATACGTTTTTCATGGTTCCGTAAGAAACCATCATTTTACTCACATATTGGTGCAACCTTGAGTTCTCACTTCCCGCAGAGCCATATTCTTTAAACATAGCTACCCTTGCCGACAAACTAGAGAATCGTTGGTAAATTTCGTGTTCGGTTTTCTTGGCGTCTTCTGGTTCCAGTAAAAAATTGGAACTCATTTTATTGAACAATTCGTCCAATTCTTTTTTAATTTCTTCGGCAATACCTTCTTTGTTCGGTTGAACCCACTCCCGAACTCCATAATAAAATGAAAGTGCATGTGCTTTTAAGTCAGCGTATTGTTGTAGAGCGTATTCTCGTCTTTTGTAGGCAGAGTCAATCGAAAAAACAATAGGAAATACAATGGCGATACTAATCAGATAGAGGGGGAATTCTGCTTTTATGTGATACAAATTGCACAAATAGGCCGCACCTAACGAAACCATAGATGTAATGATGGTTTTGTAATTAATAATTAGAAAAAAGCTCCTGAAAACTCTGAATATCATTTTAGCTTATTGAGTATGTTTATTGGATACAAAGTAAACTTTTTAATCAACGCCACGAATTCATCAGATTTGAAATTTGGTCGATTATATTTGAATCAAATTTCAGACATGATTCATATTCCCGAAAATATTCAAGAACTCAAAAGTTATAAGCCCGGTAAACCATTGCCTCAAATAATTAAAGAGCTCAATTTGTCTGAAGTGGCGGTGTTGTGGAACAATGAAAATAATTTTGGACCCTCGCCTCGTGCGCTAGAGTGCATTGCCAAAGCAACACCGAATTCGCATTTATACCCTGACCCAGTTTGTACGGAGTTAAGAACGCTTCTGGCTAAAAAATGGAATAGGTCTTTCGATGAAGTGGCTGTTGGTAATGGTAGCGAATCCATTTTCAATAATTTGTTCAACGCCTTTTTTAAGGAAGGAGAGGAGTTGTTGACTTGTGAAGGAACTTTTGTTGCAGTATATATCTGGGCAAAGGCTAACAATGTAAAGGTGAGTACTGTTCCACTGAATCAAAAATTTGGTTTTGATTTGGATGCGCTGTTGGGTTCGATTAATGATAAAACAAAGGCGATATACTTATCCAACCCTAACAACCCGACTGGTGCTATGATTGCTGAGCAAGATTTAGTAGAGTTTATAGAAAAAGTGCCAGAACACATTTTGATTATTGTTGATGAAGCTTATTACGAATTTGCAAATGATTTGGGTGTTGACTATCCAAACAGTGCCAACTATAAATACGAGAATGTATTAACCCTCCGCACTTTTTCTAAGGCGTATGGAATTGCGGCAATCAGGATTGGTTATGCCATTGGTCACTCAAAATTAATTGAAGCAATAATGAAAGTTAAGTTAACTTTTGAGCCTTCAAATTTGGCGCAGGCTGCGGGAATTGGTGCTTTGTCAGATTTTGAGTATTTGGAGAAAACTATTTCGAATAATACAAGTGAAATTCAGAAATATTACGCTGTTTTTAAGGAACTTGATCTGGAGTACATCCCGAGTTATGGTAATTTTGTGATGCTCAACCTAAAAACAGAGGGCATTGTCCAATACTACTTCGAGGAATTGATGAAAATGGGTGTTTTTGTTCGCCCTCTAAAAGCTTTTGGACTTTCTCATTGTTTAAGAATTACCGTTGGATTACCGGAAGAGAATGAATTGTGCTTTAAAGCCTTGAGGAAATTAGCAGCAGTTTCCGCGAAGTAGTTATTCTTTAATAAATCGGAAATGGTTCGTTTGGTTCTCTGTTTGGATGCCAAGTATATAGATTCCAGGCTGAATTTCTTCGGTTCTTAATGAAACCGTGTTGGTATCAGAATTCCGCAACTCAGGGGTCTCAATTAATTTTCCATCCACGGTACCAATGAATATTTTTGCGTTTTTTTCTAGGTTTTTCAGGTTCAACTGATCTTTTACGGGGTTTGGAAATAACTCGACATTAGATACTTCTGGAAAATCTATGAGATAATCAATTATAGTGTCACTAAAGTATTGATAATTAAAAGCATACATGCCTTGTCCGTAACTTCCGAATAAAACCTGTTGCGCGTTCGGTACCAAGCTCAGACAGTTAAATTCTGCCGAAGGAAGGCCTGTAGTAATTACAGAAATCCATTCTTGGCTTTGAATGTCAAAGACATAAGGACCATTTTTGGTTGCGGCAAAAATTAGGCTATCTTCATTAGCTGTTTCCAAATCGTAAACCTCGTTTCCAACCATCCCATCTCCAATTTTAACGAAATCTTTTCCTTGATTAGTGGAAACAAAAATGCACCCATTGCCACTACCTATTCCAGCTGCATATACTTTTCCACTTGTAGTTTTGGAAGCATAGATTACAGCACCGTATCTATCGTGAGCACTCAATTCATTAAAAAAAGCTGAGCGCCGCCATACTTTACCTGCATCCACGCTAAAGTAAAAATTGCCCTTAGAAGTAAGAACGTATCGGTGGTTGGTGTCGTGCGAAGAAACAGAAATGGCTGAAACGAATTCATCCTTAGCAGGGCTTAGATTGAAATTGTAAGTACCTTTTTTTAAGACTAAACCCCCATTCTTGTACTCGGCTTCGTATAGATAATCTTTTTTATCTACGTCGCCAGTGGTGTACATCCCACCTACTAAAACTTTCGTTCCTATACCTGGAATTGTTTGTATTGGTACAATGGTATTTCCTCGGGTTAGACTGTCAGAATAATTCCATTTTTCTTCTAAATACAGGTTGTTTTTTGTCAGTACAAATCCTACATTTTTTTTACTGGATGCCCAGTATGAGGAGCCATTGTTAGCCGATATTTTCTGGTAAGAACCAGTTGAAACAAAATCAGAATTTATGGAGCTATCTGAATTCCATTTGTTGAAATATTGCAAGCCTTGAAAATCGTCAGCTGCTATTATTTCAGATTGATTTTTTAAGACTTCAATGTCCATGTAAGTTGCATTCCGAATTTTACTGGTTGTTAGATTGATTACACTAGTAAGTTTATCTTGACTTACATACATGCCGCCATCGGTCGAAAGCAATTGAAAGGACTGTCCATTGTGATTAGATGCACTATAAGCAGCATTAATGTTACGATGCAAAAACTTTGTCCGGTCATTGTAAAAATCCGATACTGAATTCTGCGGAGCCCAAGTTGCTCCTGAATCCGAAGACTTATACAAAACCTCACTTCCTAAAAATAATGTGGCGCTGTTTTGCGCATCGCAATCGAAAGAATAAGGATTTAAAGGTTCGAAACTAATTAATGACTTTTGATTCCAAGAATTGGAATTTTGGTCATAGGAATGAATAGTGCCGCCTCTGTTTAGATACAATACCGTGTCCGAGGAATTTATCACTCCGCAAATACCAGCTTCCCGATATCCAAATGTTTGAACCTTAGATATTTGGTGTAGCGAGTCAGTGTACAGATTATACAGCGCTAAAGTGTCATAGTACATTACAGCAATGGAACTATCTAAACCATGAATATTTGCAATATCATAAGTGATAAAAGGAAGAGGGAACAGAGGCTTGAACTGCTTTGCTTTTGTAAACGACTTTCCATTATCGTTTGATTTGAAGAGCCCAAGAAATGTATCAATGTCCTTTTCTTCCATAAGCATAAAGAGGTCGCCGTTTGGGGCGGTAATAAGCTTATTTATTGAAGTGAAGCCAACGTTTAGTCCAGTGCTTAGTTTCCATGTTTTTCCATTATCACTAGAGTGATATACGGCACCATTCTTTTGAGCTACATTAAGGTAGGTGGTTCCATTTTTGATGAACTTAGAAAAACCTATGACTTCGTTGAATTTGTTGGTTGGGTTAACTAACGTCCATTCAGAGTTCGATTCTTTTTTTGAATAAATGTACCCACTTGTAGTAATAAAATTAAATGAGCTATCAACCGAAACAAAATTCGAAAGGAACACTGAAGATACCACATTGTCCGCACCTCGGTCATCCCATTTACCTTCAAAAAGCGAATCTCCAAAAACCTCAAATGTATTTAATGCTCTTGAAGATTGGGCGTAGGAAAAAACGCAGGAAATCGTTAGAAGAATACTAGCGACTGCGGAGACCGTATGTTTGTTTTTTTTAGTCAAATTATGAAGGTTGTTTCAATGGAGGTTCATATTCAAAAAGCTCCTTTTCTTTAATTCGGTCAGCCACAGCTTTAGGTACCATTTTCTCCCAACCTTCTTTTTGCTCGTAGATCATTTTTAGTACTTCATCAGAGAAAATGTTCATTTTACTAGTGTCTGCATTATCTATGTCACAAATTTTATTGCAAGACTTCAAGTAATTCATTAACCCTGACAAGTGAGTATCTAAGTCGAGGGAGTTAGTTTGTAAAAGTTTATTAGATGTTTTATCAAATGCCGGATAAACGTATAGTTTCACATTGTTTCCAAACCCAAGTCCAAAGGCCTCTAAAATTCCACCTTGAAGATTGTCGTAATACTTTTCTTCGAAAATGGTTTTTAGGTTTGATATTCCCAAGATTACTCCAATTTTCCTACTCCGTGTTATTTGGGTTAAGTAATTGACAACCTTGTAATATTTAACGTAATTGGATATCATTACGGTATGTCCCAATGAACAAAGAATATCCACTCTGTCAAGAAAATCTTTATCGATTATAGCTCCTTCAGCACTTAAATCTTTTAGGGTCAATTCAAAGACTATTTTCGTCCTATCCGGATCCACATCCTCTTCTTTCAAGAACAACTCCTTACCAGTATTTAGCATGTCAATGTTCACATGGGTAACTGGTCTGAAACGTCCGCGCATAACAATAACGTTCTTCTTGTATAGGTATTCAGCTGGTTGAAGTAGATCGCCGTTTGAACCAAAAATGGTAGCTTCCGTCATTCCGTACTTAACTAATCGGAGCGCCATTAGCCTATTATCGACATGACTAAAATCTGGCCCCTTAAGGCTAAACATATTTACTTCAATACGATTTCCTTCAATGTTATCTAACAGTGATTTTAAAAATATTTTAGGATCATGACTGTAAAAATAACAAGCATACAAAAGGTTTACTCCTAGTATGCCAAGAGCATTTTGTTGCAATTTTTGGTCATTGTCATTCATGTTTACATGAATAATGCATTGGTTTGGCTCGGCCAGAGGATTCAATTGAAATCGAACTCCTAGCCATCCATGTCCTTTGTTGGTTTTGCTGAAGTTAAGTACTTCAACTGTATTTGAAAAAGTAAAAAATCGAGTGTGTTTTGATCGTGCACTTAATTTTCGGGTAGTTAATTTGTACTCAAAATTCAGCATTTGTTTAAGTCGGTCTTCACTTACGTAACGGTCTGATTCTCCGTAAATAAAGTCGCTAATTTTCATATCGTATGCCGATAAAGAGAAGGCAATTGTACCAGATGCTCCCCCTGCTCTGTAGAAATGATTTGCTACTTCCTGTCCTGCACCAATCTCGCCAAAAGAACCGTAAATATTTCTATCCAAGTTAATTCTTAGGGCTTTCTCACGAGTACTTTTAACTCTTTCTCCTGACATTAAAATTTAGTTTTTCGATATTAGCAAAGGTCTAATATTTCCATACATTTTAGTACGCAATTGATTAAAATAAGTTGGTATTTACAATAGCCAGTTTATGTACGTATCTTTTCTTTTAACACAGTTGGGATATCCTGTTCACTTTGTCCAATCTCTTTCATAATAGTATCCAAAATTTCTTGTGGAGACTCCTCACCTGTAAAGTGAAGCGGTTTTTTAAATTCAAGTGAAATATCGGTTCCTCGTTTTTTCAGTTTTATACCACTTTTATTGAATGCTTTCCGAAAACCATCAATTTGAATTGGAACCACAATTGGTTTGTTTTGTTTTACAATATGCCCGATTCCTTTTCTACCCTTAGCGTACGGTGTGGTAGTGCCTTGTGGAAACGTGACTACCCAGCCATGTTCTAATGCTTTAAAAATATTGCTTAGGTCTTTCAAATCAACGGTTCGGTTGATTTCCTTTCCCTTTTCTCGCCAGGTTCTTTTGATGGTAACGGCCCCGGTGTAGGCTAAAAGTTTTGAGAGAATGCTACTGTCCATAGTTTCTTTTGCAGCTACATAGTTGAAGTTAGTGAGTGGATTAAGAAGGTAGAAAGGGTTTTTTACAGTTTTACTAAAACCATTTTTGTTCGCGCAAAATGCCATGTACATGAGTACTACATCCATAAAATATGTCTGATGATTGCTTACAAACAAAACATTGGTTTTTGGCAAACCTTTTATGTTTTGCATTCCAATGATATGAGCATTGTTCCTGATTACCAGACGGTAATACCCAACCATGCCAAGTGCGACGATTAATAATCGTTTGATTAGCACTATTTTACCGAATGCATCTTTACGTATTAGTGGCATAATTTGCTCTTAATCGCTGAAATTTAAATATTTATGTGCAAAATGCACGAAGGTATCTACAATGTTAATAAATTTGTTCTCCATTTTTTAATAGCAAATAGGAAAAATACTTTTTATGTTACAGATACTAGACAGATTCCGTGCAAAATATAAACACCTTGAAAAGAAAGGTTTAATTATAGAAGGTATGGTTGTCGTGGATCATGCAAAACGTCAAAATGCTATTTCAGTTTCAAAACCATTTGTGTTTGATAACCGTTTGATTCCTAAGAAATTTGATACGCTTGCTGTAAAAAAGAGAATCAACGGTGAACTACCAGCGGAATTCCAAATTGATAGAACCCAACCCGATTGGCACAAAAAAGAGTACATCTGGGCACCTGAACGTTTCGAGTTATTTGTCGAGCGGGCGTTTAATGAAATCAAAGAAAAATTAGGTGACGATATAGAAACCAGGCAAGATGCGTTAGATGCTCTATGTTTTGGCGATTTTGAAGAGCACGCAAGAAAAGCGAAAATGCTTATTCGCCAAGGTAAAGTACCTGCCTGGACAGGAAAACAACCTAAGGTTAGCGCCTAGTATAATTCAAAAGTCTTTTTTAGTTCGAGTTTTATTTGTGTTCTCAAAGAACTGGGCTCAATTACAATGGCGTTGCTACCCCAAGCCATTATTTCCTGAATTAACTCAGGTGTAATATAGATTTCAAATCCAAAAACTATCCCGTCATTATTCGATTCCAATTCTTTCTGAGAAATATGTATTGGTTTAGATTTGATGTAGCCTGATGCAAAATGTGAGTATTGAATTTTTACACTTGAAGGCTTCTTACTGCCAGTGGTAATACCGGTCGAATATTTAAAAAAATCTTCACGAGAAAAATCGGAATGAATAGTAAAGTTTTGCTGTAATATTTTTACGGAAATTATTCTGTCTAATCCAAAAGTTTTGATTTTCTGGCTTTTTGTTTCAAAAGCAACTGTGTACCATCGATTTTTGTACTGCTTAAGTAGGTAAGGGTCAATGCTCCTTACTGAACTAACTCCTGCCTGAAAACTTTTATACTCGATGCTTATGGATACTTTTTCCTTGATCGCCTTAAATATTATACCCAATTGCTCTGAACCCTTAACTGTTGCTCCAGTTTCGAAAAGAACCAGTTGGTCAATCGTTTTATCCTGAAGGTTATCCGTTAATTCAACGCGGTCCATTAATTTTTCGATAGCACTGTTGAACTGGCTAAACATGCTAATTCTCTTAAATTGAGAAAGTGTATGAGCCGCAAATTTCACGGCTTCAATATCATCATCGTTAAGGGGTAATTTATCAATCGAATACGTTTCATCCTCATAATAATAACCGCCTAGATCCCTACTAAATTTTATAGGTGCTAAATATCCTAAGCCCTCTTCGTTGCGCATTGCAAATAGGTCTTTCTCGACGGTCGAAATAGAAACGCGCTCTTTAAAACTATTATAGAGAAAATCTTCGCAAGCCTGCCTAATATCTTCCTTCGAAGGGTACGGTCTGTACTTATTCCTTATAGTTTTATCAATGATTCGATAACGCAATAGAGCGTATTTGTTTGCAGGCATTTCTTGATTTTATACAATCCCCAAACATATTTAATAAATAATTGAAATCAAGTTAATTTATGTCTTTTGAATCTGGTTGTATTGGTATATTTGCGTTGTTTAGATTTATTCTAAATAAGAACCATGAACGTTTTAGTAGCAGATACGAGTGTCCTTTTCAGAGAAGGAGTGAAGTCGGTTTTGAGCCACAAGTTTCGGGAGCTAATTTTCGTTGAAGCTGAGTGTGACAAAACTTTCAACACCGCTTTAAAAAAATCAGCTTTTGATGTAATTATATCTGATCCGATGCATGTAAAAATTGGACGAGTTAAGGATATATCTAAACAAAAAAAAGCTTGTGTAATTAGTATTAGTAGTGAATTGTCTAGACCGTTTATTCTAGCTACACTTCAAAATGGAATTAATGCTTGCCTAACCAAAGATTGTAGCGAAGAAGAGATAATAGAAGCAGTTGAGAGTGCTATGAATGGGGAGCGTTTTTTCTGTAACAAAGTACTGGATAGCCTTATCGATAAAGATGAATTTGACTACAATTGCGACCCCACTGTTCTAACCAAACGAGAAATCGAGATAGTTCAGTTAATTTGCGACGGCTTAACCACCGCTCAAATTGCGGACGAACTGACATTAAGTAAGCACACCATAAGCACCCACCGAAAAAACATTATGGGTAAACTTCACTTTAAGACTCCTGCAGAGCTGATTCGATACGCAATTGAAACATCTCTTGTTGAAATTAAAACATAAAAAAGCCCTTTGTTTTTTAAACAAAAGGCTTTCGATATTTTAAATATTAGATGGTTTTATAACGCAGGGTCTGGGGCCTCTTCAACATTTGCATAAATAAAGAGGTTACGAACCCTAGGCTCTGAATTCGAAGTTATGGCAACCGTTTTGGTTTGTTTTCCAATTTGTGTTCCTGGGGAGTATTTAACCTTAATCACGCCTGTTTCTCCTGGCATTATTGGTTCTGTTGGATAGTCAGGGACGGTACAGCCACAAGAACCCTGAGCATTCTCGATTAGAAGTGGCTCACTACCTGTATTAGTAAACTCAAATACATGGTCATTTTCTGTATGCTGTTTTACTGCACCAAAATCATGTTCTTCCGAAACAAAAGCTACATTGGTGTTTGGAAATTGGCTTTTGTTTGCCGCAGGATCACTAGCCGAAGGAAATTCATTCTGACCACTCAAAGGATTCATGTCTGGGTTGTCAGGGATGGTAGTAGATGGAGCAGTACTTGGTGTGGTCTTTCCGATTTGAGGGCGTTTTCTCACCTTACTTTTCGATGATTTAAAAAAAGTTCCATACACCAATGTCCCTGTTAGGATTGCCAGTAGTGCAATCTTCGTTAACTCTTTCCAGTCGTTCATTTTTCTAGTTATTTATAATTTACATTTAGTTTATCAAAAGTATCATCAGAAAGCACTTCTACCGCCTGAATAAATGCATCATCTTGTGAATTTATGGTTTGAAAATACGAACCTGCATTAAATAGACCTCGGGCAATGTATGCTTTCAATAAGTTTTCAATTTCCGACTTCGATTTTTCCAAATCTTCATCCACCTTTTCCACTTTCTTTTTTTCTCCATAGGATATGAAGTCTTCAAGCAATTCTGGAGTTACTTCAAAATTCTTTGCAAATTCATATTTATTAGGGTATTGGGCCGCAAGTTTCTTACGTTTTTTATCAAGATAGCTCAACGAGTAGGTATTAAAAATTCCTTTTCTGAGTAAATCCAAATAATAATCAGATCTTGAATTTGTATCAATTGGAATAAAAAAGTCGGGCATTATTCCACCACCACCGTAAACCGTTCTTCCATTAATTTTTGTTTCAAATTTCAAGGAATCTGGTAAATCAATACTATCAGCATTTGTGAGTTCACCAGCATTAAATCGTTCATTGATATCGTTTCGGTACGCTTTTTTTCCTTTATCGTAGGGTTTTTGAATACAACGACCAGAAGGGGTGTAATATCTCGAAATAGTCAATCTAAATTCCGACCCATCAGGCAATGGAAAAGGTTTTTGAACCAATCCTTTTCCAAATGACCTTCTACCAACAATTAAACCTCTGTCCCAATCTTGAATTGCTCCGGAAACGATTTCACTTGCACTGGCCGAACCTTCATCGACAAGTACTACTAATTTTCCTGACTTAAAGGTCCCGTTATAAGTAGAATACGTTTCATCTCGCTGCATGTTGCGGCCTTCAGTATAAACCACCATTTTTTTAGCATCCAAAAACTGGTCAGCCAAACCAATAGCCGTGCTTAAGTATCCGCCACCATTTCCTCTTAAATCCAAAATGAGGTCTTTCATTCCTTCCTTTCTCAACGCATTGAGTTGCAGGTTAAACTCAGCCACAGTGTTTCTAGCAAAACGCGTTACTTTTACATAACCCACTTTGTCATTCACCATATAACCCTCTTCAACGCTGTAAATTGGAATTTTATCTCGTTTAATGTCAAAGCTTAGAAGTTCATCTTCACCATTTCTTTTAATGCCAACATTTACCATTGTTCCTTTTGGTCCACGTAAATATTTTACTACATCGCTGTTAGATATTCCAGTTCCGGCTACCGTATCTTTTTCAATGGTTACAATTTTATCTCCACTCAAAATCCCTAATTTTTCACTTGGACCACCAGAAATTGGAGAGACAACTAAAATGGTATCTAAGAAAATATTGAATTGAATACCGACACCTTCAAACTTTCCTTGAAGAGGTTCATTCATTTTCTCTTTGTCTTTTTTGGGGATGTAAACCGAATGGGGGTCCAAGTCCGCGAGTAGCCGAATAATGGCATCATCTACCATTTTCATTTCATCAACTGAATCTACATATACAGCTGAAACCACATTAATTAAGTGATTGAATTTTTGATTGGCTTGTTGAGTTTTGCTTTGTGCCCTAGCTTGATTGACCGTTACTAGTACAACACTGGCAATGAGGGTAATCGTTTTTGTAAATCGAATCATCTTTTCTTTTTGGTAAAACAAAGATAGTACCGCATTTCGGTAATTGATTTTAGCATCATCACTATTAGATAAGTATTGTTAAGGATAATTGAATGGGCAATGTAACTTATAGTCGGTTAAACCGTCAATAGAACAAGAAAAAATTGTTTTCAATAGGGGTAAATCGCACTTCACTTGTCTGTATGAATATATTAACACAATACTTTATCCACGAAACGCGAAGACTAAGCTACTTTTGCAAATTATAAAACGTTATTAAGTGAAAAATTTACTGCTATTATTGACCATATTAATCGGATTTACAACCGTTACCGCCCAAAAAAAATCTACACTCAGTGGTTATATCAGAGATGCTGAAACCGGTGAAGAAATGATTGGTGCTACTGTATTCATTAAGGAGTTAAAAACAGGAGGTAGTGCAAATATTTACGGATTTTATTCTGTTTCGGTGGCGCCAGGTCAATACACCGTGGTCTTTTCTTTTCTTGGAAACCAATCTATTACCAAACAGATTGATCTTACATCAAGTCAGACTTTAAACATTGAACTGCCAAAAAATTCGGAAAGCTTGAAAATGGTTGAAGTAGTTGGTGAGGCTGAAAACCAGAATGTTGAAGAGGTTCAGATGAGTACTATCGATATGAAAATGGAAACGATCAAAAAGATTCCTGCATTGATGGGTGAGGTCGATGTAATAAGAGCAATTCAATTATTACCTGGTGTGCAAAGTGGAGGAGAAGGTAGCACCGGTTTTTTTGTCAGGGGAGGAGGACTAGACCAAAACTTAATCCTTTTGGATGAGGCTCCAGTTTATAATGCATCACATCTGTTCGGAATATTTAGTGTTTTCAATCAAGATGCTATTAAAAATGCGGAATTGTATAAAGGTGGAATTCCGGCAAGATATGGTGGTAGGCTCTCAAGTGTTTTGGACGTAAGAATGAAAGAAGGAAATTCGAAGAAAATGAAATTAAGCGGAGGTATCGGGCTTATATCGTCTAGGCTAACATTAGAAGGGCCTATCATTAAGGATAAAGTTTCTTTCGTTGTCTCTGGAAGAAGAACATATGGTGATCTATTTCTTAAAGTTTTACCTGATGATAACCCTGCAAAAGGTGCTCAGTTGTTTTTTTATGATTTAAACGGAAAAGTGAATTGGAGAATAAATGATAAAAATCGTGTTTTTGTATCGGCCTATACAGGAAGAGATGTTTTAGGCTTCCCTGAACTGTTCAAGCTTGGCTGGGGAAATCAGACGGTTACCACCAGGTGGAATCATATATTCAGTGATAGATTATTTTCAAATTTCACAGGTATTTACTCAAATTTCAACTATAACTTGGGAGTTCCTTCAGGACCAAATGAGTTTCTTTGGACAAGTAAAATATTGAACTATAGTCTTAAGAATGACTATACTTTTTATGCCAATACTAAGAATACTGTGAAATTTGGTTTTCAATCTACCTACCACACATTTAAGCCGGCATTAATAGAGCCAGGGGAGGAAAACGATGCCTTTAATACCTTAGAGTTTTTTGACAGGTATGCATGGGAAAACGCTCTGTACGCTAGTAATGAACAAAAGATAGGTGGATTGGTAACGCTACAATATGGTTTGCGGTTTTCTGCTTTTAGTAACGTTGGAAAGGATACTGTGTACACATACGATGAAAACTATAACAATACAGGATTTGATGCATATGAGTCAGGAGATGTTTACAACACGTTTACTAATTTTGAACCTAGATTTGCAATTAAGTACACCCTCGATGATGTTAGCTCGGTTAAGGCGTCCTATAATCGAATGACTCAATATTTACATTTAGCAACAAATTCAACTGGAGGAGCTCCTTTGGATGTTTGGATGCCAAGTTCAACAAACACAATGCCCGGTGTGGCTGATCAAATTGCTCTTGGATACTTCAGGAATTTGAAAAATAATATGTTTGAAGCTTCCGTTGAGGTTTATTACAAGGCTTTACAGCATCAAATTGATTTTGCAGATAATGCTAATATTTTATTAAATAAGCAATTGGAAGGTGTGATTCGTCAAGGTAAAGGTGAGTCCTATGGTGCTGAATTTTATGTAAAGAAGCAAAAGGGAGACTTAACAGGTTGGATTTCGTACACTCTAAGTAAGGCTACCAGAACTGTAGATGGGATAAATAATGGTAATTCATATCTGGCTAATTATCACCGACCCCATAGCATTAGTATTGTTGGAACCTATGCATTAAACAAAAAACTAGACCTATCTGCAACTTGGGTTTACAATACAGGAACAAGATTAACTGCTCCAACTGGTCGATTAGATTATGGTGGCGAAATTATTCCAGTTTACTCTGACCGAAATGCTTCCAAAATGCCTGACTATCATAGAGCTGACATTGGACTAAATTGGAAGGTGTCACCCGAGGATCAGCGTTTTCAAAGTTCTTTCAACTTCTCAGTTTATAATTTATATGCAAGAAAAAATGCGTTCTCAATTAACTTTAAGGAGGACGCTGAAAATAATACTGCTGTTGCAGAAATGACTTATTTGTTTTCTATTATTCCTTCTATTACGTGGAACTTTGAATTTTAAGATTATGACTATAAAAAATTTTATAATACTACTCGTAGGAGCTTTTTTAATCAGCTCATGCACGAAGAACATCGATTTTGACTTAAACGAAGACCAACAAAGAATTGTCGTTGATGGGTTTATTACAAATGCCAAGAAAAAGCACTTAATCAGAATAACTAAATCAACTAGTTTCTTTGAAAAAGAAGCAGCACCGAAGGCTGAGAATGCAAATGTGGAGATAAGTGATGGCACGAACTCATGGTCTTGTATTGAAGAAAATCCGGGGGAATATTTCACACCTGATGTAGCCTTCCCAAATGAAAAGAAATACACGTTGACTATCGATTTTGAAGGTACTACATACAGTGCCTCAGACTATATGAATTCGGTAATTGAATTAGATACCATTATCACGTTTGAAGAGGAAGACTTTGATTTTGAGAACGGTGGAAAAAAACCGTTCGTAAACATTGCCATGTTTGGAACTGAAGACAAAGGTTTAGGCGATTATTATTTATGGAAATATCAAGTTAAAAAACCGGATACTGCTTACAAAGACATGACTCCAACTTATCGAGATTGGAGCTGGGCATCCGATGAATTTGTCGATGGACGCTCACCAAAAGAAGGTTGGCCTATTTTTACCGGGATTGAAACCGAAGAAATTGTCCCAGGTAGCACAGTTCGATTTCAAATGTTTGGAATTTCTAAAGCCTACTATGAATTTTTGGATGCTTTAGGTAAACAGGTTTTTAGAGGCGGTTTATTCGATGGCCCTCCTGCTAATATTCCTTCTAATTTTAACAACGGCGCGTTAGGTTTTTTTACCACTGCATCTGAAAGAGAAGCGACAACTGTTAAGGATTAATGAAAAAAAATAATTTATCCATTGTTTTTTTTCTTTTGGTGACTGCAATAATGGCGCAGAACGTGCCAAATGTTGTTATAGATCCTGATTTTGGAATACAAGGTTATGAGGAGATGGTGATTTCGTTAAATGGAGATTCCTCTCGAATTTGCGATGGAAAACCGTGTGCTGGACATATCGAAGATTATTATTCGACTGGACAATTGCTTCACAAAGGTTTTTACATTAGAGGTAAACTTCAGAGTTTTAAAAACTTTTTTCCGAATGGGCAACTAGAGCGTAAGTTTGGATTGGTTGATGATGACCACTCGAAATTGCAAGTCTATTTTGAAAGCGGTGCTAAAAAATCGGAAGTAAAATACACGTTTGGAAATGTGAAGGAGTGGACTGATTATTACGAAAATGGCAAGGTAGAATACGAAGAAAAATATGACAATAACTTTGAATTTGTAATTTATAGAAATTCCTATTATTCAAATGGTAAGCCTCAGAATACTATGGAATTTGAGAAAAGAAAAGACCATACCTATTATAAAAAAGAATACCATGAAAATGGTAAGATAGCTGCTGAAGGGTTAGTACATTTTTTCGATTTAATTGGGGACTACCGTAAAATTGAAGAATGGAAAATTTACGATAAGTCAGGAAAGCACATTAAGACTCAATCTTACGTAAACGGAACGTTAAATGGTACTGTAGATGTTAAATAGATTCTATTGAGCATACTTCTTTCCGCTACTCAAATCATTCATGATTTAGAATGGATAATTACCAACCAAAGCCTCTTAAATGATTCCGTGCTAAATGAGTTGAAACTCACACAACTTACCGAAAATCAAAAAACAAGAATAAGCCAAGCCGGAGTCGTTGAACTCAAGTCCAGAAAACTGGGATTTTATTTTGAGACTTTTATTAAAACGTATATCAATGTCTCTGAATCATACAATTTAAAAGCATTCAACCTTCAAGTCCAGAGTGAAAAGCAAACGATAGGAGAATTTGATTTTATCGTTGAGAACATAAATTCAGGGCCAATTTTTGAGCATTGGGAGGTAAGTTGTAAGTTTTATTTGTGCTCAAACCCAGAACTGGGTTTGAACGGTTGCTCTGGAACGTTACTGAAAGACGTATTTCAGCGAAAACTTGATAGAATGAAAAACCACCAATTGGTATTGGGAGCAACTGAATTTGGAAAAGTCACCCTTCAAAATATTGGAGTTGGTGAGGTTACTCCTAAAGGACTACTTAAAGGAATGGTTTTTTACCACCCATCGCTTGGAGGTTTTGAGAACTCAGTGCTCAATCAATTTCATCAAAAAGGAATTTGGATGTACTTCTCTGAATGGAACAAAGAATTGGAAGGACAGTATTTTGTGTTAGAAAAACCTTTTTTGTTTTCGTTAAATAGTTATTCTTCGGATTACTCGTTATCAAATGCCGAAACAGCCCTGATGCTGAAAAATAGAGATGAGCCAGTTATAATGGCTAAGGTTAATAAGAAGTACAAAGAACAGGCTCGATTTTGGTTAATTCCGGATGGTTGGTTTGCCTCTTAATGTGGGAGAAAAGAGGTAATTGGATAATATGCTGATTACGCTTTTAACCCTAATTCTTCCCCTTTTTTAATCATAAACTTAAAAGCCGCTTCTTTCTCATTCGGAATCTCTCCTTCCAAAATAGCCTCCTTAATTGCCGATTTTAGAACACCTATTTCTCGCCCTGGTTTTATTTTAAAAGTGGTCATGATTTCCTCTCCTGTAACCGGTGGCTGAAAGTTACGCACTTGGTCCTTTTCTTCAATCTCTTTGAGCTTTACTCGAACTTCCTTGAAATTGTTTTTGTACCGTTTTACACGCTCTTTATTTTTTGATGTTATGTCAGCCTCAACCAACAGCATTAGGTCGTCTATTTTATCACCAGCGTCATTCAATAACCTGCGCACCGCGCTATCCGACACAATGTCTTTCGTTAACGCCGCAGGACGAGAACTGAGGTAAACTAATTCCTTTACATAATTCAAGGTGTCTTTTAAGGGAAGCTTTAAACGCTTAAAAATTCGAGGAACCATTTTAGCCCCTCGCATTTCGTGTCCATGAAAAGTCCAGCCCACGTTTTGGTCAAACCTTTTGGTTGGAGGTTTACCAATATCGTGTAACAATGCTGCCCAGCGCAACCATAAATTATCGCTGGTTTCAGCAGTATTGTCCACTACTTGTATGGTATGGTAAAAATTGTCTTTATGGGTTTGACCATCAATTTCATCGACTCCTTGCAGGGCATCCACTTCTGGCAAAATAATTTTCATTATTTCAGAAAGAAACAACAGCTCTAATCCAACGGAAGGTTGTGGTGACTCCATTATCTTATTGAGTTCGGTGGCTATACGTTCCTCTGAAACTATAGAAAGTCTATCCTTGTTTTTTTTGATGGACTCGAAGGAAGCATCATCAACTTTAAAATGCAATTGACTCGCAAATCGCATGGCTCTAAGCATACGTAATGGATCGTCCGAATACGTTTGGTCGGGTGGAAGTGGTGTAATAATTAACCCTTCTTGTAAATGTTTTTGGCCGTTAAACGGGTCTATCAACTCACCAAAATCTACCTGATTTAGGCTTATGCTCATTGCATTAATAGTAAAGTCTCTTCGTTCTTGGTCCTCTTTTATTGTTCCATCCTCTACAATCGGTTTGCGGCTTTCTCTTCGGTACGATTCCTTTCTGGCTCCAACAAATTCAAGCTCTAAATCGTCCAGCTTTATCATGGCAGTACCAAAATTCTTGAATACCGATAGCCCTTTTACGTCATATAGCTCATCTGCTACCAGCTTAGCAAATTCAATTCCATTGCCTTCTACAACAATATCAATATCCTTGTTTGGTCTCTGCAAAAGCAAATCACGAACAAAACCACCCACAATAAAAGTTGGGTAATTGTGTTTTTCGGCAACCTGAGCTAATGTTGCAAAGATTGGATGCTGCAATTTGTGTTTTAGATTCATTACGCTCTAATAATTTTTATTTCGTTTGAGGCGCCTACTTTAATTATGGAGGAGGGTTTGTTGGTACCAAGCGGAAAATTTGTTTCATCGATAACAAAGTCAACCCCGCATTTAATAACACCATCAATTTTGGAAAAGCTTTTTGCAAAATTATTTCCATGCAAATTGGCTGAGGTGCTTATGATTGGCTCACCAAAATTGTGAATGAGTTGCTGCAGAAGACCATTCTTCACAAAGCGAACTGCAATGGAGCCATCTTCGGCTAAAACGCTTTTACATACGCCTTTTCCGTTTGGTAACACTATCGTCAGAGGGTTAACCGACTCATCAATTAAATCCCAAGCAATTTCGGGCACATCTGAAACTATTCTATTCAGCATAGCATCGGAACTCACCAAACAAATAAGCGGCTTATCAGATGGATTATTTTTAAGTCCACTGACTTTTTTACAGACTTTGTCATTTGTGGCGTCGCAGCCAATTCCCCAAACCGTATCGGTAGGGTACAGCATAGTTTTACCATCTCTCAGCATGGCGTTGATTTCACGTTTATCTATACTATAATTCATTTATGCTCGATACAATTGAATGTGATGTTCCGCTAGTTTTTGCTCTTCAAAATTCTTGAGGTGTTCCGTTCCATTAAGAACTAGATTTTCTAAAAGAGTATTATCTGAACAAATTCTTTTAATTGCAGAACTCAATTCAGAAGTATTACTGGTGTTGCAATACAAGGCGGCGTTACCACCAGCTTCCTTAAAGCATCCTTCTTCATTCGTAATAACCGGCGTACCCGCAGCAATACTCTCTAAAATTGGTATTCCAAATCCTTCGAATACACTTGGGTAAACACTAAATCGAGCCAATTGATACAATCGACACAGTTCTTCATTTGTTGCATTTTCTATGAAGTACACTTTGTCTGTAAGACTATGATTATCAGAAACATATTTTTCCAAAACCGATTTATACTTTGTTGACCTACCAACGAAAACAAGAGGTAAATCTATGCTAAGCTCTTCCATAGCCTTTAAAAGTGACAAACCATTTTTGCGCTCCTCAATAGTGCCTACACAAATAAAGAAAGAAGACGGAAGGCCAAACTTAGTCTGAGTCTGAGTAAGCTGTTTTGCAGCTGCTCGCTGATAAAACAAGGGGTTACATCCTTGATAAATCACCTTAATTTTTTTTTCGGAAGTATTGTAGTACCGAACAATGTCCTCCTTAGTGGTTTTACTTATGGCGATTACCGTATCAGCCGCATTTAGTGTATGACTCATTTTTTTGTCGTAGATCAATCGGTCAGCCGCTTTGTACAACTCCGGAAATCGCTTGAAAATAACATCGTGAATGGTTACTATTTTCTTGGCTTTGCTTTTTGCAATACCAAAGGGAAGTTCATTGCTTAGTCCGTGATAGATGTCTAAGTCATGCTGCTCAACTTTTTTAGCTCCTTGAAATGAACGCCAGAAACTACTCCATGAACTTTTTGGAGGAAGAATTTCTTGAATGGAATCGTGCGAAACCACGTCCCAGTTGTCGTTTGGTTTAGGATTGAATAGCAACAGCGATTCTTCAGGAAAATGCGCGGCCAAAATTCGAATTACGAACCGACTATAGTTTCCTAAACCACTGGCATTGTGAAATGCCCTTTTTGCATCAAAACCAATTCTCATTTATACTGCTAATTCGTATTCTCTAAGGGCGTTGTTCAACGAAGTTTTTTTGTCAGTACTCTCCTTGCGTTTTCCAATAATTAATGCACAGGGAACTTGATACTCACCCGCTGCAAATTTCTTCGGCATTGTTCCCGGAATTACAACGGAACCAGAAGGAACTCGACCTTTATATTCTATAGGTTCTGAGCCACTTACATCAATAATTTTGGTACTTGCTGTGAGTACAACGTTTGCTCCAAGTACAGCCTCAGATTCAACTCGAACTCCCTCAACCACTATACACCTCGAACCAATAAAAGCATTGTCTTCAATAATGACTGGAGCAGCTTGAAGCGGCTCCAAAACACCTCCAATACCAACTCCACCACTCAAGTGAACGTTCTTGCCGATTTGCGCACATGAACCCACAGTAGCCCAAGTATCGACCATTGTGCCAGAGTCAACATACGCCCCAATATTTACATACGAAGGCATCATTATTACGTCGCGGGCGACATAAGAACCGTATCTAGCTATTGCATGTGGAACAACCCGGACACCTTTTTCTTTGTAATTGGTTTTTAGCCCAATTTTATCGTGAAATTCAAACGGGCCTACTTCAATAGTTTCCATTTTTTGAATCGGGAAATACATTACTACAGCTTTCTTTACCCATTCGTTTACTTGCCAATCGCCATTTTCTAACGGTTCGGCAACTCTGAGTTCGCCATTGTCAATTTGTGCAATTACGACTCGAATTGCATCTTGGTATTCTTGCTCTTTAAGCAATTCTCTGTTTTTCCAAGCTTCTTCAATGGCTTCTCTCATTCCCAACAAATTTTGACAAAAGTAAAGTTATTCAATCGGTCGATAGTAAACTACTCGCATTGTATAAGTAGTTTTCTGTGTTATGAAATTGTCACGAAAAATTATCTTCCTTAAAATGAGTTTAAATCAATAAACTGTTTCATTTGCACAATGACATCATTTAAGTGGAAAATAGCTCAAAAACTGGAAATAAGTTGGTGGAAACGCTACTTGTCGAATAAGGATGTCATTACGTATGAGGAGTGGAAGCGCAATTATTGGAATTCATTCTTAAAACACACAGAACCCTTTTTCGATGTCAACCGAATTGAAAACGCCTTGGATGCTGGATGTGGTCCCGCTGGAATTAATATGGTGTTAAATTGCCACGTTGATGCAATTGACCCCCTTATGAATGCATACGGTCAATTAGAGCATTTTCAATACACCAAACAATCCAATGTTGAGTATTTATCCGCTGAAATAGAAAACTTTAAATCCGGAAAATCATACGATTTGGTTTGTTGTTTGAACGTGATTAATCATGTAAAAAACATAATAGTATCTCTAAAAAACCTTTATCGATTAACGAAACCAAACGGATACATCCTCCTAAGTATTGATGCTCATAATTATAGCCTATTAAAATATCTTTTTCGGCTAATTCCTGGTGATGCTTTGCATCCTCACCAATATGATTTGATTGAATATAAAAACATGTTAGAGTCGGTTGGATTTAAACTAATTGGCGAAAAAAAAATTAAATCGGAATTAATATTCGACTACCATTTGCTCATTGCGAAAAAGGAGCTTTAATTATTCATCTATGTTGTATTCCTAATAATTTGATTCAGTAAATTCGTCTTGTGAAAAAAGTACTCCTTCTGCTGATTAGCTGTGCGTTTATAACGGGAGTATTTGCTCAAAGAACAAAGCGTTTCTTACAATTTCCTGATTCTCTGAAAAAACCACGTGTAACCATAGCATCAGTTGGTGCTGTTGCAATTACCGGTACTAGTTTAATTATGCTCAATGAGTTATGGTACAAAAATTATCCACGCACAAATTTTCAAACCTTTAACGATTGGGGAGAGTGGGAAGGCGTAGATAAAGTGGGGCATGGTTACTCTTCTTATTATGTCGGTGTAATTGGATATAATTCAATGAAGTGGTCAGGAATAAAAAAACCTAAAGCCCTTGCTTTTGGTGCAACTTGGGGGTTGGTTTATTTAACCGGTATGGAAATTCTTGATGGACATAGTGCCCAATGGGGATTTTCATGGGGTGATATGATGGCAAATACGCTTGGAACGGGTTTGTTCCTTGGCCAAGAAATGGCTTGGAATGAACAACGAATCGTGCCAAAATTTTCATGGCATTCCACGGAATTTCCGGCAATTAGAAGTGAAATAATGGGAGAGTCTTGGCATCAGCAAATTATTAAAGATTATAATGGTCAGACCTATTGGATTTCAGCCAACGTTTCTTCTTTTTTAGGAAATAAAACCAGAAAATTCCCAAAGTGGATTAGTGTTTCACTGGGGTATGGGGCCAATGGTATGATTGGCGGGCATGAAAATCCCACTTTTGATAAAGAGGGGAATTTGTATCCGGTACTAGATCGATACTCCCAATACTATTTTTCATTGGATATAGATTTACATAGAATTGAAACACAGTCGAAACTCATGAATGCTGTTTTAACTGGATTGAGTTTTCTAAAATTCCCTTTTCCTGCAATTGAATACAATAAAAATGGGTTTCAATTTCACCCCATTTATTTTTAACCTTTTCTTATTACTTCGTTGATTTTCAAAAGCCGTTGAATGTGAAATACGCTGTATTTTTGCATTTGATAGTATGGCAAGGATAATGGCAATAGATTATGGCACAAAGCGAGTTGGGATTGCTGTTACCGATTCCTTGCAAATAATAGCCACCGGACTAACCACAGTGACTGCTGACGAGGCTCCAAAATTTGTTTTTGAATACGCTCAAAAAGAAGAGCTTGAAACCTTGGTAGTTGGTGAAGCTAGGCGCTGGAACAATGAATTGAATGAAGTGGAAAATGACATTCAATCTTTTTTGAGCAAAGTAAGAAAACTACTTCCAGATTTACCTGTAAAGAGAGTTGATGAACGTTTTACAAGTAGCTTAGCTATGGATAGTATGATTCAGTCTGGGGTTAAAAAGAAAGATAGAAGAAAAAAAGAATTGCTAGATGAGGTGAGTGCAACTATAATTTTGCAGTCGTACTTGTCATCAAAAGATAGATTATGATATATCCGATATATGCCTACGGACATCCTGTGCTTAGAAAAGAATGTGAGGAAATTGAAGAAAAGGATGCTAAGCTTCCTGAGATTTTGAAAAACATGTTCGAAACCATGTATTCGGCAAATGGGGTAGGATTGGCTGCACCTCAAGTAGGGTTAAGTTTGCGTTTGTTCATTGTGGATGGTACGCGCTATGCCAAAGATTACAAAAACTCAAAAGACCCCGAAGAGCAAAAAGAATACGAGAATCTTAAGGATTTTAAAAGAGCCTTTATTAATCCAATTATTGTAGAAGAAACAGGCGATGATTGGGCGTTTGAAGAAGGATGTTTAAGTATTCCGGAAATTAGAGCTGATGTAAAACGACAGGAGGAAGTTACTATTGAATACTACGACGAAAATTGGAATCTGAAAGAAGAAACTTACGACGGATTTGCTGCACGAGTTATTCAACATGAGTACGATCATATTGAAGGAGTGTTATTCACAGATAAAATCAGCCCGATTAAAAAAAGATTGATGCAACGTAAGCTTACCAACATTAAGAAAGGTAATATTGACGCTGGTTATAAAATGAGATTTGTAAAATGATGAAAAGATTTGTTCTAATTACATTGATTTCTCTTGCAGTCGTTGCCTGCGGAGAGCAAGAGGAGAAAACTGCTGAGCCAAAACAGCTTACTGACGCAGAGATTAAGCAACAAGCTTATAATGAAATTATTGCCATGGAAAAGTCAATGATGGCAGTTCAAAATCAACAAATTGATACGTTTAAAGCTTCGAAACTTTCGAGGTTGTACTTCACTTATGCTATGAATAATGTCAATGATTCTATAGCATCAGACTTCATGTTTAAAGCAGGAGAGTTACGAATGGGAATTGGCCAATTCATTAAAAGCATCGAAATTTTTGAGCAATTGAATCGGAGTTTTCCAGAACAGGACAAATCAGTAGAAACTCACTATATAATAGCGTTTATTTACCACAACTATTTAAATAATTTGGGAAGTGCAGAAGCAAAATACCAGGTTGTAATTGATAAGTTCCCCGACCACACACTTGCTCAAGATGCTCGAGTTGCCATAAAAACATTAGGCATGTCTGATGAAGAGCTGATTGAAATGTTTGAAAAGAAGAACGGGGTATAGGCTTAATTAGATTCTAAAACCCTACTTCCATGTGGAATCTCCACATGAAAACATTTGGCGCAGCACCTAAGTTATCAATGTACGTCCCATCGGTTTGTATCTTGAATTTGTGCTTTACAATGTATCGTGATAATGCTAAAGTATATTGATTGTTTTCGTTCATGAATGTTTCTGCATCTGGAGTTACATTGGTGAAACGACCAACAGCTCCCCAACCACCTTTTGTTACATAACCCGCTTGACCGTTAAAACCATAACCCGTTACAAATGTTCCCGTAATGGTTGGGTCTAGTGCTTTTTCAGCTGCTCCAAAAGGGTCGGTAGCTTCTTTTCTCATTATTTCCGAGAAAACAGAAAACCCTTTGTACTTGAAGATCATGTCAGCCATGTATGAATGTAAAGTTCTTTGAAAATCCAATTCTGAACCACGTTGACCCTTTGATTTTGAAGCTAAATCGTTCAAATCGTAATTTGCTCCGAAGGCCAGTTTAGGTTTTTGTTCATGTTTTAAATCCGCTAAAAAATAATCACCTTTACTTGCGAATTTACCCATTGGTAGTATCTCAACACGCCCTGTATAACACAATCCACCAGAGTTACCAACCGACCAATTCCTACCTTCACCTCCACTAACAGAAGCTTGTTCTCTAATCAAAACTTTTCCAATCGTCATAGAATGACGGATTTGAAAACCCATATCTCGATCAACGTTGTAAGCGGAGTTAAGCGCACTACGGTCAACAGTTTCTAAGGACTGAGAAGAAACAACACGTTCTCTGTTGCCAGGTAATTTGGTTTGTCCAAACCATAGCCAAAGGTTTTTGCCTGCATGGTATTTCAGGACAGCATCAAGTAATAAATTACTTCCGCCGCCAACGTCAATATTCGATTGTCCTACCTCTACTTTATATACTAAGTCAGGATTTAGAATCCAACCATCAAATTTGAAACGGAAACGTCTAACTAAAGCGCGAGTTTCGGTTGGTCCATTTTCAGGAGCGGTTACCACAACTAGGTTTTGCATTCTTAGCCCAAACTTTACATAAAATGAACTGTCAGGGGCTTCATATCGAATTCCCCTCGCATATTTTTCTTTAGTAAGTTTAGAAATTTGCCCATTTCCGGCAATCGTTAATAGTAGAGAAGTAGTGAGTAGGAGTGAAATTCTTAACATATAAAAAATGTTGTGTTCATATTTGGCGCAAAAGTACTAGAGTTCTTATTCTATGCATATAGAAAAATTAATGTTTACGTAATCTTAAAGAACTAGTGCAGTGATTACAGGGGTTTCCTACGAATTGTTAGTAACGTCTTAAAAAAGCCTAACATTTAGTTAACATTCAGGGTAGTATGGTGGTGTTCTCCTAAGGTATTTTTGCTAAAATTTTTAACATGGAATTTGGATTATTTGATGCAGTAAAAGTTATTGGCTCTCTCGGTTTTTTCATTTACGGAATGAAAGTGATGAGCGAAGGAATTCAAAAGGCTGCGGGTACTCAGCTTAAACGAGTTTTGGGAACAATGACTAAAAACAGGTATTTAGGTGTTCTTTCAGGTTTTTTAATTACTGCTCTTGTACAATCTTCTTCTGTAACCACTGTGATGACAGTGAGTTTTGTAAATGCGGGACTACTTTCTTTAATTCAATCTGCTGGTATTATGATGGGGGCCAATATCGGTACAACGATTACTGCTTGGCTGGTATCCATTCTTGGCTTTAAAATAAAAATTGCCGCCATGGCTCTACCAATAATAGCTGTAGCTTTTCCAATGATGTTCGTCCGAAGAGGAAACTGGCGCTTTTGGTCTGAATTTTTAATTGGTTTTGCGTTACTTTTTATGGGGTTGAGCTTTCTAAAAGGTTCAGTTCCAGATATTAAACACAACCCAGAAATATTACAATTCTTACAAAGTTTTGCTAATTGGGGGTACGGTTCTTATTTGTTTTTTATTCTCATTGGAACCATTCTAACCATTGTGGTTCAATCGTCAAGTGCTTCAATGACCATAACCTTGGTGCTTGTAGCTAAAGGTTGGATTCCTTTTGATGTTGCTGCCGCAATGGTATTGGGTGAAAATATTGGAACAACTATAACTGCAGAATTAGCCTCTATAGTAGGGAATGTTCATGCCAAGCGTTCAGCGAGAATACATTCCATGTTCAATATAATTGGCGTAACGTGGATGCTATTGATTTTCCCATTTTTCTTACAATTTGTGGAGATGGTTGCTATGGGCATGGGGTTCCCTTCTCCATTAGAATGGGGAAATAATATGGATTTGGCCGGTTTGTCAGAAACCGATATGGAGACAAGAGTAACGGCGGTAACGTATGGTTTGTCTGCGTTCCATACAATGTTCAATTTCTTAAATGTTTTAGTACTTATTGGTTTTGCTCATAAGTTGGCAGCAATTGCTGAAAAAATGGTAAAGCCAAAAGATGAAGACGACGAAAAATTCTCATTAGAGTATATTGGTTCTGGAGTTATGGCTTCGGTTGAATTATCGCTGTTGGAGGCTAAAAAAGAGATTGCCAACATGGGAAAGGTTTTGTCTAAAATGATGAAACATTTGGATATGCTATTGGTAGAAAAAGACCGTTCCATCATTAACAAAAAACTTAAAAAAATTGATAAGTATGAGGATATCGCAGATCAACTGGAAGTTGAAGTTGGGCAATATTTAATAAAACTTTCTGAGACCGAACTTTCCGAAAAAAGTTCAACTACTATTCGAAGTATGTTGAGTGCCATTAACGATATGGAACGGGCCGCTGATGTAATGTATCAAATGTCCAAAACTATCGAGCGAAAAGTCAACGAAAAAGTATGGTTTACTCCTGAACAACGTGATAATTTGATTGAATTGTTTTTGAAAGTAAATGAAGCAATTTCTATTTTGCAAAACAGCTTGGAAGGCTCTTATGAAGGCTTGGAGAAAGATGAGGCAAAGCGTGTTGAAGAAGAAATAAATGAATTGCGTTCTAAATTCAGAAAACAGCATTTGAAAAGCATAGAAAAAGGAGATTATAATATTAAAGCAGGTTTAATGTTTGTGGACCTTATCTCTTCAGCGGAAAAGTTGGGTGACCATATCTATGATGTAAACTCAGATTTGCGCGGAGATTCAGTGTAAATTTTCCGCGAAATACAGGATATTTTAAACGCATGTCGATTTTCGGTATGCGTTTTTTTTGTCTTCAGATTTAAGACAACACTAATTACATAATTTACTTTTTTTAGACCCTGATTTGTGTTATTCCGACGTGGCTCGTTTTACTTAAAATTGCAACCATCTAATACATTTGAAATGTTTAAAATCATAAAGAGAATAGCGCTTGTTCTTGCACTCATAGTTGTTGTAATTTCAATAGGAGTTACCCTTTTTGTTTCTTTAGCACCTCAGTTTGGAGCCAAACCTGAAGGAGAAGACTTAATACGTATTAAACAATCTGAAAATTTTCAGAATGAAGAGTTCATCAATATAATAGAGACCAGTATGGAATTGGATTTGTCTAAACTTCCAGACTTGATGCAGAGTTTGCTTTTTCCACCAAAAGGCAAGAACCCAGCTAAGCTATTACCTACGAAATGGGAGGAAGGAAACTCCACTTACATTGATTCGTTGGCTTACATTACTTGGTATGGTCACTCGGCAGTAAAGCTGGAAATAGATGGCAAAACAATATTATTAGATCCAATGCTAGGTTCAGCTTCGGCACCCGTAAGTTTTATGACTCAAAGATTTGGTTATCAAGAACCGATCGATTTTTCTGCTATAGGTGACATTGATGCCATCATCATTTCTCATGACCACTACGATCATCTTGATCATGAATCCATTCTTAAATTGAAAGACAAAACCAAGCACTTTTACACCGCACTAGGCGTTGGTTCTCACCTCAAACATTGGGGAGTTCCTGCCGAAAAAATTACAGAATTAGATTGGTGGCAAAGTGCAGACTTTGAGGGAGTTAAATTTACAGCCGCTCCATCTCGTCATTTTTCGGGAAGAGCAATTACCGATCGTAACAAAACGCAATGGGCCAGTTGGATTGTCAAAGGTGAGAATCAGAACATCTACTTTAGCGGAGACGGTGGTTACGGGCCACATTTTAAACAAATTGGAGAGAAGTTTGGTCCGTTCGATTTAGCCATGATGGAAAATGGTCAATACAACGAACAATGGGCGCAAATACACATGATGCCAGAACAATCGATACAGGCGGGAATCGACGTTAAAGGAAAAGTACTAATGCCTATTCATTGGGGTGCGTTTGACCTTGCGCCTCATCTGTGGCAAGATCCAATTGTGCGTTTTACGGCTAAAGCCCAAGAATTAAATCAATCGTTTGTAACTCCAGTGATAGGTGAGCGTTTTGCAGTTGGAGTAGATACACCCGTGCATAAATGGTGGGACTAAGTTTCTGATTATTATCTTACCATTTATTAAGCTATTGATATAGGTTCCTTGGGCTAGTTTTACACTTCCGATTGCATCACATGAATCTCAAGTTTACTTGCATAAAAGAAGATAGTGGTGTACAGATTTGTCTTCACAATTCTGTACATCAAATCAACGAAAACGATTGGAACACTTGCAACTTCAAAAACAACATTTATCTAAGTATTCCTTATTTATCGGCAATTGAAAATTCAATGTCTCATGAAGTGGAATTCAGATATATTCAATTTTACTCAAAAGAGAATACGGCGATAGGATCTGCAATTGTTCAAGTACTTAAAGTGGAGGAACAATTTGAGAATCACGAAGACATTTTTTGTAAAGTAAAGACAGTAGTGAAACAGAAGCTACTAAACACGATTAATGCAAAAGTGTTAGTTTGTGGCAATTTGTTTTCGTGTGGCGAAAATGGCTTTGCATTTATCCCCGAGATTGACCGAACAGCTGCAATTAGTTTACTTAATAATGCCTTTAAATACATAAAAGACAACGAGTCTGTGAACGACAACCAAGTGTCTTATTATTTAATGAAGGAGTTTTGGCCAGATACTGCTGAGGAGAGTAAAAGGCATTTCGAAAAACACAATTTTAGAGAGCTGGAAATTGATGCAAATATGCTCATGCCCATTCATTCGAATTGGAGTTCGTTCGAGGACTATTTGGAAAGTATGACCACCAAGTTTAGAACTAAGGCGAAGAGTACGTTTAAGAAATCTGCTGCGCTACAAGTCGTAGATTTTTCAGCCAATGACATTCGTGAAAATTCGAAAAAAATTGAAAAACTATTTGCAAATGTGGTCAATCAATCCGAGTTTAATTTGTGTGATTTAACCGCAGATGCGTTTGCTCAATTAAAGGAAAATTTAGCTCGAAATTTTGTTTTTAGAGCTTATAAACTGAATGATAAAATAGTAGGTTTTAGCACGGCAACTGTTTTATATAGCGTGGCTTTAGAGGCAAATTATGTTGGATTGGATTACACCATTAATAAGGAGTATGCGGTATATCAGCGTATGCTGTACGATATGATTGACATGGCAATCGAAAAGAATTTAGAGACTATATATTTTGGACGAACCGCCGAAGAGTTAAAGTCAACCTTAGGTGCACAACCCGCTAAAATGAAATTATACATTAGACATCGCAATACGTTGTCCAACCAGATTTTAAAACCTGTAATTGCTTCTATAAAACCAACTGAATTTGAACTGCGCAATCCTTTCAAAGCTGCGTTTACCTTTGCTTAATAATGGATTCGTTAACTCAAATTGTTCTTGGAGCTTCTGTTGCAGAAGTTACACTTGGTAAGAAAGTAGGGAATAAAGCTATGCTTTGGGGTGCAATTGCAGGCACAATCCCAGATTTGGATGTATTGGCAAAACAGTTTACCGACATTGTAACGGCCAACGAAATGCATAGAGGAGTTACACATTCCATTTTATTTAGCGTGGTAATGGCACCGGTTTTTGGGTGGTTAATTTCCAAGCTATACCAAAAATCTAACGAGGCGAATTGGAAGCAATGGTCCTGGCTATTCTTTTGGAGTTTTATCACCCATCCATTGTTAGATGCACACACTACATGGGGTACGCAGCTCTTTTGGCCGCTGGAATTGAAAGTTTCTTACCAAAATATTTTTGTTGCCGACCCTCTTTACACTATTCCATTTTTGGTGTGTACTGCAGCTGCGTTATTCTACCATAGAACTCACCCAAAACGCAGTTCAATTAATCGTTTGGGTATTATTCTAAGTTCAAGTTATATGGTACTCACTCTGGGTATAAAGGGATACACCTATTTTAAATTCGAAGACAGCTTAAAAGCACAGAATATTGAGTACGATGAGATATCTAACCGACCTACACCATTGAATAGTGTACTCTGGACAGCTAACGTAGATGCAGATAGCAGCTATTTTATTGGTTATTATTCTTTGTTTGACACTCAGGAAACCATTGCCTTTAATAAGGTGAATAAAAATAGGGGTGAGTTCACTCAAATTATGGATGAGGAAATTGTAAAACGATTAATAAAACTGTGCAAAGGCTGGTACATCATTCAAAAAACCGAAGAGGGTTATGCCTTTAATGATTTGCGCTTTGGTATGTTTTCTTTTGGAGAGGCAACGGAAGAATTTGTTTTCCGTTACGATTTGGTGTACAAAAACGGAGTGCTAACTGTTACACAACGCCAGCCAGATGTTGAGAATGCCAGTGAAATGTTTGGTATTCTGTGGGAACGAATAAAGGGAAATTAAAAAAGGCTGCGCACATGCACAGCCTTTAATATTAAAAACAGAATAAAATGTTAGGCCCACTGACAAATCACTCCGCCCATAAGGCCGATAGTGAGAATCCAGTATCCTGCATTTACAGCTATGTATTTAAAACTCCTTCTTTCAAACAATGCATTTGTTGCCAATATTGGAAGAGCAAATAAAATTCCAGCTACAATTCCATGGAATAATCCATGTTTAAATGTGCGGAAATTTCGACCATACTTTTCCATAAAATCTTGAGCAAACAAATACATTTCGCTTCCAGGTTCCATAATTCCGGGTTCACCCATTAATATTGAGTAAAAATGGTTTTGATGAACTACCACAAAATTCATTTCAACTGCTAATAAAAAAGCCATTACGAAAGAAATCCCAAAAATCAGTGGCATATTTCCACCTTGTATTTTTTCTTCCGTCATTCCAGATTCGTTCATCCATAAAGTACCCATAACTTTAGGGTTGTACCAAATCATTCCTGTAATTGTGGGTATTACAGCTGCACCAAGTACAACCAACCAATTGATATCCATAGTATTAAATTTTAGAGTGTAAACAAATATACAAGAAGGCGAATGCCAAATCCTAGCATTAATATACCAATGGCAAATGATATTGGCCTTAAGTATTTGACTGTAAGCATTGGTTTAATTTTTTCGGCCAAGAAAACCTTAGTGATGTCTAAAGTAAATATACCTGCTAATACTCCAAAAAGATAGCTTCCTGAAGATACCTCCGATTCATATTCTTTTGTTGCATTCACATACAACCCAGTCCAAACAATAAACACAAAAGGATTAAAGAAGTTTACGCCAAATCCTTTTAGGAAGGAGGAAATATGATTTTTATTGGAAATGAAACTTGATGTGTTGCGAGTAGGAGCTTTAAGCAAATATTTAATACCCATAAAAAATAGTATTACAGCACCTAGAGTGTAAACAAACTCAAGAGAATAGGTCGGCAATTCAATGGATTGCATACCAAATAAAAGAGCAATTACAATTAGTAAGTCACCAGTAATAATACCTAATGCAACCATTACACCAGCTATTTTCCCGTATGAGAGACAGGCTTCGATTAAGGTGAACAGAACTGGTCCTATGAAAATGACCATTGCTAATCCAACAAGATATCCATCAAAAAACGCCACAAAGCAAAATAGCAGATATTATTTGAGTTGTGGACCAAATTTTAGTTCGAACCTGCGAGATAGCAGTAAATTGCGTTTTCTAATGGAAGAGATAAATCAGCCAAAATATGGTGCGAAGGAAATACGGAATTTCGCAAATGCGCTATTAAATAGTGAAGATGCCTATCAGGCGTTGGTAGCCGATGGTTTTCCAGAATTAGCAGCCCTTACCGACGCTTTTATTCAAAAAGATTTTGATGCAGTTCGTTATCTGCATCGAACTGGTCATAAAAATTTACTAGCTTTTTATTTAGCCCTCGAACGAAGAGAATATCAATCCTATAATTACTTGATGGGAAATTATGAAGAGCTTTCCTCTGTAATCGATGCAATTATTGGAGTAGAAAAATCTTTTGACTGGATAAAATCAAATTACGATGAAGAATACGTTTTATTAGTCAGCACTTTTCGGACATTATACTATTGGGATAGAAAGAAATATAAGAGGAACTGGTTTTCTCAATCACATGGAATAGGCCACTACTAGAAGAAGGAAGGTGTTAGAACCTAAACCCAAGATTAAGGTTACTTTTGCCGCCATTTTTGAACAAGCTGCTACATGAAGAAAATAATACAAAACTTTACTTTAAACCCAAAGAATGACATTCTTTCAGGGTTAACAGTTGCCTTGGCTTTGGTTCCGGAAGCAGTTGCATTTTCTTTTGTCGCTGGTGTTGACCCTCTGGTAGGATTGTACGGTGCATTTATGATGGGTTTGGTTACAGCACTTTTTGGTGGACGACCTGGTATGATTTCAGGGGCTACCGGTGCGATGGCTGTTGTGATGGTGCACATGATTCAAAAGGGAAATGAAGTGGGATTAGCCATGGATGTTCCTATTGAAAATTTAGGATTACAATGGTTGTTTATCGCTTTGCCAATTGTTGGGCTCATTCAAGTAAGTGCGGGCGTATTTAAGCTGGGTAAATTTGTAAGACTTATCCCACATCCTGTAATGATGGGCTTTGTGAACGGTTTAGCCATCGTTATTTTCTTATCTCAATTGGGTTTATTTACAGAAAGTGTCAATGGTGTTAGCCAATGGCTTCAAGGTGCAAAAATGTACACTATGTTAGGCTTAGTGGCTTTAACAATGCTAATAATGCACTTTTTACCAAAGCTTACCGAAAAAATTCCTGCTGCCTTGACAGCAATCATTGTAGTTGCGGCAATTACCATATTTGGCGGACTAGAGGTAGGAACAGTGGGTTCATTTATTCGAGATGGAGGCGGCTCTGGCTTAGAAGGTGGCTTGCCAACTTTTCAGTTCCAAATTTTTGCATTGCTTGATACCGTTAGTGGTCACTGGGATTTAATTCTTTCCACCTCATTTCTATTGGCAGCAGTCGGTCTTATTGAATCATTAATGACCTTGAATTTGGTGGATGAAATAACAGAATCAAGAGGAAGTGGAAACCGTGAATGTATTGCTCAGGGAAGTGCAAATATTTTAAATGGACTGTTCGGTGGAATGGGTGGCTGTGCTATGATTGGCCAATCTATCATTAATGTAAATTCTGGTGGTAGAGGACGACTTTCTGGTATTGTTGCCGCCATGGCACTTCTAGCTTTTGTTTTATTTGGAGCGGGTCTTATCGAACAAATTCCATTAGCGGCATTGGTTGGCGTAATGTTTATGGTGGTCATCGGAACTTTTGCATGGAGTAGTTTCAGAATTCTTCACAAGATTCCAAAGGCTGATGCCTTTGTACTTATAGCCGTTTCAAGCATCACTGTTTGGCAAGATTTAGCAATTGCTGTTATAGCTGGAGTAATAATGTCAGCTTTGGTGTTTGCATGGAACAACGCTACTATGATTCGGGCCAGAAAGCGTGTAAAAGAGAATGGTACAAAAGTTTATGAAATTTGGGGCCCATTATTTTTTGGTTCGGTTCAAAACTTCAACGCGAAATTCGATGCTAAAACTGATCCTGAAAATGTAGAAATTGATTTTATAGAAAGTAAGGTGACCGACCATTCTGGAATTGAAGCGGTCGATAATCTGGCGAAGAAATATCTTCAATTAGGCAAGAACTTGCGTCTTACCCATTTGAGTCCAGAATGTAAGGTGTTATTACTTAAAGCAAATCCAGCTTTGCATGAAGTAATAGAATCTTCAATCGACGATCCACGTTATCATGTAATGACTGACGTGATGGACAACGAGGTATAGTTTTTTGTTATTCTTCGTTTGTATTGAGTTGGTTTAATTTCTGAAGACTACTTTCTAAGGCATTTTTGAATTTTTGAAAATCTTCTTTATACAGAAAGATTTTATGTTTTTGGTAAGTATGTGTACCATCGTCTTTAAAGCGTTTAATACTTTCAGTAATCGTTAAGTAGTAGTCATCGCTTCGCGTAGCTCTAACATCAAAAAAGTAGGTTCTTTTTCCTGCTCGTACGGCTTCTTCGTACAAACTGTCGGAGGGTTTTGAGGTATGTTTTTCATGCTCATTATCCATAGACATAAAATTTATGCAATGCTAAACAGCAATGCAGTTTTGTAACATCTAAAAGTAATAATAACTAACTGAAAATCAAGTACTAGAGAAATCTAGTCTTTTATTAATGTAAGGCTACCCTTGTAGGTTGTACTGTTCACTTCTAAAATGTAGAAGTATTGACCTTCAGAACACATTTCCCCAGTAAACGTTCTACCGTCCCAAATGTGTGCATTTTCTCGTGATTCGAAAACCAAAGCACCCCAACGATTATAGACTTGGATATTGGAACATTGTTCAAGTCTATTTCCTAGCCTAAAGTCAAATAAGTCATTTATTCCATCACCATTCGGAGTGAAAACATTAGGAATGTTACCAGTAAAATAATCTTCAAAATTCAATGAAACAGAAGAGGAATCCGCTGTGGCAACGCAACTGTCTGCGCTTAAGGCGATTAGAGAAACACTAAACTCTGAGTTATAAGGGAATGTAAATTGTGGAGATTCAAGGTCACTAATAAAATCACCATTCAGGAACCAATTAAATTCATCAACATTTTCTGATTGGTTTAATACGATAACAGTTGTGTTATCACAATCGGCTTGTACTAATAAATCAAAATCTGCTTTTACCGTTTCTTTAACCGAAACATCAATTAAAATACTATCGACACATCCAACAGAATCTGTCATTATCACTTTGAATGTGGTTGATTCTTCAACCGAAACTTTTGGATTAGGTAGGGTAGGGTCAGATAATCCTGTTTCAGGAATCCATTGGAAATTGAATGGTTTTGTACCAAATGTGTCGTATAAATTCAATTGAATGGAATCTCCAGAACATTCTGCCGTAACGTTGTTTGCTTTAAACGAATAAATTCTAATATCTGCAGTATCGCTATTTACACATCCATTAGTATCCACCGCCAAAACCAAATAGGTACGTGGTAAGGTAAATGTACAAATCGGGTTCGCAGTGTTCGGGTTATCCAAATCTGTTGCAGGACTCCAAACATAGCGAGTAGAAGAAGCACCTGTAGGGTTGCCACCAAGTCGAATTGTATTAACAGTATCGGAACATACTACATGTGGATTTCCTGCATCAACCATCGGCAATTGATTTATTGTAATAAGCACAGTGTCGGAGGCGAAGCATCCAGCTTGGGTAGTACCTGTTACAATAAATTGTGTAGTTGTATCAGCAACCGCTACTGGGGTAGAACTATTGGGTTTGTCCAATAAGTTAGAAGGAGACCAATCATAGGTACTTGCTCCAGTAACTGAAAGTTGAAATGGTGTTCCCGCGCATTCTGACGTGTCATTACTCGCAACCACATTTGGAGGGTTGACCACATTTATTGCCAATTGTGAGGTATCAGTACAACTGTTAGAATCTGCCAAAACGATATTATAAACAACAGATGTGTCTGGTACCAATCTCAGGTTAACACCAGATCCGCCTATAACATTCGTTGGTGGAGGGAAAATAACTATGCTTGTTATAAATCCAGTTGAGCTAAGCGTATCTAACGTTAACGTATCGCCCTTACAAACTTCATAAGGGTTTCTTGTAAAGGTGATTGTAGGTCTATTTTTTACGGTGATCAACACACTGTCAATTCCCCCACAACTACCATTAACGGTGGTAACTCGGTACATTTGAGAAGTATCGCTGAAAGTTCTTGGGTTTCCACTCGTAGGAAGAATCAAAGTATTGGTAGGAGTCCAAGAATAGGTCGTATTAAATTGTCGTGCAGTAGGGTTTCCGCCAATTTGAATGGTATCTGGTGCGCAAAGTGTTTGCGGAAGGCCTGCATCAGTAGGTACTTCTCCGCCTACCTCTATGTACAATGAATCAATAGCATCGCAACCGTTAAAATTTTGAATGTTAACTATATACGTCGTATCTGTTCGAGGAAATACTCTTGGCTGAGCGGCTGTGGTGTTGTTTATATTGTAATTAGGTGTCCATGTGTACGAGCCAGCCCCTGTAGTTGTAGGAATAGTTAGTGTATCCAAATTACATAAGAAAATGGTGTCGAACGGAATAAGTATTTCTGGATTAGGCTTAACAACTATAGTTACACTGTCTTTAGAGGCACATTGATTCAAATCAGTTCCGGAAAGAACATATTTAGTATCAGATGTTGGCGAAACGGTATGCGGGCCTGCACCTATTAGAGTTGCATCACTCCAGAGGTAAGTATTACCTCCAGTTGCTTCCAAATATGTAGTATCACCAGAACAGATTGAATTTCTACCAAATAGAATATTGATTTGTGGAATAGTATCTACATTGATTTTGACTGAATCATTAAAGATACAACCTGCAGGTGTGGTCATGGTCACAAAAAATGTGTTTAAACCTGTAGTCGTAGAAGAAAATATCGGATTTGAATCGGTTGCATTGCTCAATTGGCCAGCAGGTGACCAATTAAATGTTGCGTTTAATACTCCAGTAGGGGTTCCACCCAGCGTGTCAATTGAGCCAATACAAATGGTGTCATCCATTCCTGGGTTTAAGTCAGATTGACCATCTATGGTTACAAATACAGTATCAAACACAGGGCAGGCATTACCCGGGTCTTCAATCTTTACAATGAACATTTGATCTGCAGTAATGTTAGTGACTGGGTTTGGTATAGTACTATCGTTTAGTAAAGTTCCTGGAGACCAATCGTAAATCGTTCCACCTGTGGCAATTAAAGTGGTTTGATTTCCCTCGCACAAAGTGGTGTCGTTACTTACCGAAGCCGCCGGATTAATACCAACAGTAATGGTAACCGTATCTACCACTTTACATTGTCCCGTACTATCAGTAACGGTTAAAACGTAATCAGTAGTTACAGACGGAAATGCTTTTGGGTTTTGAAGTGTATCGTTATCAACAGTTGCACTTGGAGACCATTTTATTGAATACCCAGGAGGCGCGGTTGATAATCCTCCAGTTGAACCTAAAGTTGCTGTATCTCCTGTGCAAATTAGCTGGTCATTACCAGGATTTACAGGAAATGTTGCAACAAAAACAGCTAAGTCGATGGTGTCACCGGTACAACCAGTTGAATTTACTCCAGAAACTTGAATGTTTCCACCTGGGCCATTTCCCCAGTCAACCGTTATACTTGGACCAGACCCTCCAGCAATAATGCTACCACCAGTAACTGTCCAATTGTAAACAAGACCTGCAATAGTATCAGTAGAGTATTCAACGTTAGAAGCTCCTGCGCAAAGACTAGTTGGACCATTAATAACTTTAGGCGTCTCAGCGGGATTTACTTTAACTTCAAAAACTACATTGTTGGTGTTGGGCACACAAGCCGAGTCTGCCACAGAAGCAGTAAAGTAATAATTGGTACTCCTGCCTTGCTCACAAGTTGTTTCCCAGCAAAATGTTTGTTGTGACGTGTTTGCTCCAAAAACAGGATTGGTAAGAGTAGCTGGTGGTTTAGTGAAATTTGTGTCGAAAATTAAGCCTTCTACACGATATAAATAGTTTACCGGGGAACCTCCTTTATCTTCAAACTCAATATCGAAACAAAGTGTATCACCGGCATCAACTTCATAATTCGATTTTCCACCAATAAGGGTGGGAGAGGCTGAGTTTGTGTCGTTACAGTTTACAAATGGAAATTGATATTCTCGATGCACAATTCCAATGGTATTTCCGTTTTTGTCAATTTCGGTAACTTTTACACCCACAACGTAAATTCCGGACACATTAGAGCGCATTGTCGTATAGCCAGTGAGCCCATTCAAAGAGATGTTTCCTCCATTTCCTAGAGGTTTTTGCGCGGTGTAAACATCTGGAGTTGTTCTATAATTTACATTGGAAGGTGGAAATGTTGCATACCCACCGTTGTAATTTCCGTTTTGAGCTAAACCGTCAAACGGTGCATACAAAGAGTAGTTTAATAAATCTCCATCAGGGTCTTGAGCTATGTTCAAAACTCCGTTTTCGCGACCGACACAAATAAATGGAAAGTCAAAATCCCTGAACTTTGGTGAAGTGTTTTTTGTTGAAGTTGAAGCGGTCCAACTGTGTAATAACGTACCGTCAGTTCTGGAGTTTACGGGTACATTTACATTTGTAACCCCATCAGTTCTACAGCATCTATCGTAAATGAAATGGTATCCAGTAAATGATGTTGGCAGAGCAGTAATCCCAGCATAAACTGTTTTGGCAATACAACTACCTCCCGTGAGTGCACAACCACCTGGAAGGTTACTTTGAATTGTTACATTCTCGATTAATCCAAGTTGAGCAATAGCTCTTCTGGTGTTTAGTGGAAGGCTAGTAGCGTTCAGAGCTCCCTCATAAATGTGAATTGGAACAGATTGTTCAGGAAACGCACCTCCCCAGTTTGCAGAGTTACAATCTTGGTACATTGTCATAGTGACCGCATAAATGTGAAATGCACCTCCTAAAGAGTCTCGCAGATAAACATAAGAAATGTCTCCGCCATAAATGTGAGTTGCTTTGGTTGTGTTGGCTATTCCCAACAAAATACCAAGTGAGCAAATTAGTATTGAAAGCTGTTTGCCCATCTTATTTTATAATCAACTTTTTAGAGAAAGAATTTTCTCCCATCGTAACCTGAATAAAGTGAACACCTTTTGAAAATTCATTGATATCAATATTTACTGAAAAATCCGTCTCGGGTGCGTATTTATCCAAAAATAGAATTTGTCCTTGAACCGAAATTATGGCGACTTCAATTTTGTTAACACTCGAATTGGGGATACTAAGCGTAATAAAGTTTTTCGCTGGGTTTGGATAAACTGAAATGCCTTTTTCGGATAATTCATTCGCAATATCTAGAGGGTCTTTGTTTCCTGGAATACAAAATTTTTCATCAACCTCAATTAGACTAGTTTTCGTAACCAAATCTGATCCAATGCTATTGGAGGCCGTTAGTTTAACAGTATAGATGCCTGGAGCAGAATACTGATGTGTTGGGTTTTTTATTGTTGAGGTTTTTCCGTCTCCAAAATCCCATGACCAAGTTGATGGACTATTGGTGGAGTTATCCGTAAATTTTATTAATCCTAAACAAGATTGAACGGAATCTGATTGAAATGCAGCCGAAGGTGCTTGTGGTCCGACAGTAGTGTCACCTTCAATAATTATTGCATAATCTTCCGCCTGGCCATAAGTTGGGTTGGTACATGCATTTGGATTTGTACCTAGAATGTCACTCATTATTCTCATTCTTAGCGATTTCCACTTTACGCTGGCCGATGAAATGGTTATGGTTCCACTGTGAGAGCTATCACTTCCAGAATAAAAAGCTTGTTCTGTATTTGGATCAAGTAGTCCATCGTTGTTATAATCAATCCAAACATATACGTCTTCTAAGTTCTTGGAACCGGTTTTTATTTCAATGTTGTACGTTTTTCCGTCTTCAACTCTTACTTGATTCGAACAACTGAAATCCTCATAACCAACTCGTCCATCCTCAGTTTTGTTGTTTATTGATTCAAATAATACCGAATGAATGCCGTAATCTTCTCTATGAGAATTGGTAGAAGGCGAACAAGTAGATTTTACAGCGTCGGCCAGAGCAACAGTTATGTATCCAGTTTTTGTAATGTCATTAGTCCCATACAAATTAGACGAGGTGAGTTTAACCTCAAATGAACCACTAGAAGTGTAGGTGTGAATAGGGTGTTGCAACGTACTTGTGTTACCATCACCAAATTCCCAGTTCCAAGAGGTGGGTACATTTGTAGATAAATCTTCAAAAACTACGCGTCCATCGCAAGATTTTGTATTCTCTGCCTCAAATTCAGCTTGCGGAGCAGCGTTATTTAGTGAAATTACAATTCCATAATCCTCCATCTGTCCATAGGTAAGATTTGCACATGCATTGAAGTTTGAGGTTGCGGGTGCACTGAGGGTGTAAACTCCAGCCACTCGAATTCTTAAGGCTGTATTTAGCACCACATTACTCGGAATTCTAATATTAACCGTAGTCGATTTTGTATCTGTTTCGTCTAAAACCAATTCAGTAGAGTTACTAAATACCCCATCGTTATTGTAATCAATCCACGCCCTAAATGCTTGGTTTGCAGGAGCATTAAGTGCAGAAGCTGTCATCTGATAAATTACTCCTTGAGAAGCTGCACCTTGAATACATGATAAATCCTCAAAACCAGAAGTAGCATCATTACTTGCATTACTAATAGAGGTAAAAGAAAAATCAGTTACTCCAAATCCAGCATTTGGCGAGCTACATGTTGGAGTGCAATTAGCAGCCTTAAGCCCGCTCGCATTAAAAGTGATGTAGTTTGTCTTAGTTTCTAATTGTGAACCAAATGAATTAAGTGCTGTTAGCTTCACGGTAAACGTTCCATTGGTTGTGTAGGTATGAGTAGGATTCTGAAGTGTTGATGTGTCTCCATCTCCAAACTCCCATAAATAATTGGTAACTTGATTAGGTGTGAGGTCAGTGAATTTTACCGTACCGTCACAAGTAAAAGTAGTGTTTGCTCTAAAGTCCGTCAGGGGAGCAATTTGTGCAGCTCGTACATCCAATAAATAATCTTCTGTTTCACCTCGAACAACCCTTGTACACGATTCTGTAGCTGTAAATGTAGAATTTCGAGTACTTCTTACTCGCATTCTAGTTAAGCCTGGTTGAGCAGAATAAGGAATTAAAATGGAATCGTTAAATGCGGTATCAGCAATCGGAGAATTCCAGACAAATTCACCTGGGTCGTCAAAATCATTGTCTCTATTTAGGTCAATCCAAATGGCAAACCCCTGTTCTCTATTTCTGGTAGATCCAGAAGCAACTCGCATTTTGTATTTAACACCTTGAGTGACAGTAGCTCTTTGGCCAGTGTTGGAATAGGCAGAACCAGGATTAAACCTAGAACCGCAATTTGTGCCTTGAGTCCCCGTATTTGAAATAGTATGAAAATCAAAATCTTCAATAAAGTCATTGTCGGTACAATTGCCTACAGAGGTACAATACTGAGCATTTGAAAAAAGTACTAGGAAGATAACTGTGGTCAGAGCGGTAATATGTTTAATCATATCTTACAGAATTTGGGTAAAAGTAGTATAACAAAACCGTTTAACGACCTAGTTACTAACTGCTTTATAGACGTACACCTCAATAATTAGTTGGCTATTTATTTCTTCGTTTCAATTCTGAAGTAATTAAAGTAAGTTCTCTACCCATTTGCCCAGCAATAGAAGTGTTTTCTTGAGCACGACGGATAAGGTATGGCATGGTGTCTTTTACTGGCCCATAAGGCAAATATTTAGAAACATTGTAGCCTTTGTCTGCCAAGTTAAAGCTGATATTGTCGGACATTCCGAACAACTGAGAAAAGAATACTGAAGCATGGTTATTCGGTAGTTTTTTTTCGGACATTAATTCACAAAGCAATTCTGCAGATTTTTCATTGTGCGTTCCCGCGCAGAGCTCAACCGTATTTATATGCTCCACAATTAGTTTTATTGCAGCATTGTAGTCGTTATCGGTTGCTTTTTTTGTGGGCTGCAATGGAGTAGGGTAGTGTTTCTCTTTTGCCCTGTTGTTTTCTTTTTCAAGGTAAGCACCTCTCACAATCTTTACCCCAAGTACAAAGTTATTTTGAGCTGATTTTTGAATCAATGTTTTCAAATATTCCAATCGGTCGTGACGATACATTTGAAGGGTCGTATAAACAATAGCCGAAGATCCATTGTATTTCTGCATCATTACTTCAGCCAGTCGGTCAATGGCAATTTGAATCCAAGATTCTTCGGCGTCAATATAAATTTTAACGCCAAGTTCATGCGCTTTTTTACAGATTGCTTCTAGTCGGCTAATAACGTTTGCGTATTCCTGTTTTTCAGCCTGGCTTAAATCTGAGTCAGAAGAAACCTTTTCTAAAATTTCGAACCTGGCAATTCCTGTAATTTTCATACATGTGGTTGGAACTTTTGCGTGTTTTTTTGCATTTTCTACCAATTGAAGAAGTTCATCTTTTACTTGATTAAAATCCGATTCTTTTGACTGGCCTTCGACGCTGTAATCCAAAATTGCTTCAATGTTATTTTCTTGCAGCATTTTATAAGTACTGGTGCATTCCTGAATTTTTTCTCCCCCGCAAAACTGTTTGAAAATGGTCCGTTTTATTATCCATTTAATCGGTAATCTGAGATTCAACGCTATCGTCGTCAAGTTCGTGGAAAAACTTACCAAGCCTGGACTACCCATCAATCTGAATATCAAGGCAGTGAACTTTAATTCACCAGTAGTTTTTGATCTAAACGCTACTTCGGTATTACTGAAAGAAGGAGTGTTGGACATAATTTATTTTTTATACCCTAATAATTCGTCCATCGTTTGTTGACTTACACTGTGGTAGTTAGGTCTCGCCTCGTTGTATATTTCTTTCGCCATTGCTAACTTTCCAGATTCTTTCATTGCTGCATAGGTAGGAGTAAGGAATTTTCTGCGTCCAACATTTATTAAAAACTCTTTCATACGTGCATTGGCGGGAACATAATTGTTGCGAATAGTATGCTGAAACCAAGCAGCTATAACTTCAGAATTTCCTGATTTAGTGAATCCAAAAGCATTGTCCAATTCTTTCATTTTAGTGAACGACAGGTCCGCTGGTAGATTTCTTACGAAATGCAACCACTCATGAGAAGTCCAATCTGGAGTTTCCAGTTTTTTAGCTGCTGTACCATTTTCGAATGCTGCGATTTGAGCATTTACTAATTCAAACTTGTTGCTATTGGGTACTGGCAAGTTTTCTGGTAAACCAGGTCCGTAAATCCAGGCATCTGCATTTATTGTCTCGTAAGTAGCTGAGTCCAATATGTTGTTTTTCAAATGATTAACAAACACTTCTGTAGTCATTACTTTAAATGCGTTACTCTGGAAATAGTCTTTAAGAAAGCCGTCAAATTTTTCACGTCCAACTGTGTTTTCAAGCAGTCTTAAAAAGAAATATCCTTTTTCGTAAGCAATGTCAGACATTCCATCATCTGGGTCACGACCATCCAAGTCAAGTTTCAAGTGGGTATCTCTTGCTTGGTTATCCTCAATGTAACCATCAACAGTACCTAACAAGTCTTGATAACCCAACTGTGCTAGCATTTCAGCATAATCTTTTCCGTAAAGAGATTCCATAATTCTTCTTTCGAAATAAACCGTAAAACCTTCGTTCAACCAGAAATCGTCCCAAGTGGCGTTGGTTACTAAGTTGCCACTCCAGCTGTGCGCCAATTCGTGCGCCACTAATGCAGTTAATGAACGATCACCAGCAATAATAGTTGGTGTGGCAAAAGTCAATCGAGGGTTTTCCATTCCACCAAAAGGAAAGGATGGAGGAAGGATAATCATATCATATACTTCCCATTGGTATTTACCATATAGTTTTTCGGCCGCAACCAACATGTCTTCCATTTCCGCAAATTCGTAAGCCGCTTTTTCCATTAATGAAGACTCGGCGTAGATTCCGGTATGGTCACCCAATTTTTTGTATTCAACATCACCAATTGTTAGTGCCATTAAGTAGGCTGGCACTGGCTGTTTCATAGAAAAAGAATACGAGCCATCGTCACTTTTAGCGGTTGGATTTTCAGCACTCATTAATGCTAACATACCAGCAGGAACTTTAACCTTAGCATTGTAAGTAAACCGAATTCCAGGGCCATCTTGAATTGGAAACCAACTTCTGGCTAGAATCGCTTGCGATTGGGTAAATAAAAATGGAGCGGTTTTGTTTGCCGTTTGTTGCGGACTTAACCATTGCACTGCAGAGGCATTTGGGGAAGTGGAATATTCAATAGCCACCTTTTTTGCAGTAGGACTTATTTCAACAATAAGTGGAGTTCCTAAAAACTTGTCCGGTGTTCCCATCTTAAAATTTGTAGCTTGGCCGTCTACCATCACAGATTTGACCTGCAAGCTATCTTTAGTATCAAAAATAATTTCTGTTGCATTTTCCGAAACTTCAACGTCGTAAGTGGCAGTTGCTGAGATGGTTTTAGAGTCAAAGTCAACATCTGCATCCCATTCTAGGTGTGTTATTTTGGCAATACTAGGTTCTGCGTAGGTGTGCTTATCGTCAAATGTTACCACAGTTTCTTCTTTTTTAGATTCAACTTTTTTTTCTGATTGTTTTGTATTACAGCCAATTAGTCCCGCTATTAAGGAAATACAAATAGCGCTAGTTTTTAAATTATTCATAGATAAAATGGTGTTAGAAAAAGGTGCGTTATTACTCCTTTTAATACTTGCCACGAAGTTGCGAAAATGTTTTTAAAATCCTCGGCTATTCCCTTCAATTTCACTCATAAATTCCTAACATCTTTTTAGAACATCCTCCAGTTCAAAATTTTAGGTTTGAAGCCTTAAATTTTTCTGATGGATTCAAAAATCGAAAACCAAGTAAACAGATTCAAAATAGGGTTTCCTCCTGCTAGTTTAAATCGCCCTGCGGTAGTCGGGGATGGAGTTTTACGATTTGAAAAAGATGAGTGCACCTCCAGAATCAGGCATTATGAAAATTTAGAAAAGGATTTTGGAATCATAAAGTTTGTACCAGCAAGTGGCGCAGCTACTCGAATGTTTAAGGCTTTGTTTCAAGGCGTTAATGAATTGGAGAATGGTGAATTCTTAAATAGCGAAGCGCAAAAATTCATCGATACATTGGAATCATTTCCATTTTATCATGCTCTCTCCAACCAATTATATGGAAATGTCGATACTGAAAAACCGCAGGCTATTTTGAAGACTGTTCTGTTTTCGGATGCTGGTTTGGGCCTTGGCGAAAAACCTAAAGGTGCTGTTCCATTTCATATCCACAACGAAAACGCTGAAACTCCAGTTTTAGACCACATTGTAGAGGGTATTTCGTACGCTTCAGTAAATAATGAAATTCAATTACATTTTACCGTTTCTGAAGACCACCAAGTTCTGTTTGAAGAAATGGTGGAAAAGTATCAGTCTAGTTTTAAGGGATTTAAATTCCAAGTTTCGTTTTCTCAGCAAAAAAAGGAAACCAATTCGGTGGCCGTAAACATGGAAAATGAACCTGTAAAATTGGATGATGGCTTTTTGATGCGCCCCGCAGGACATGGAGCATTGCTAGAGAATTTAAATGAAATTGAAGCCGATTTGGTATTTATAAAAAACATCGATAATGTTTGCAAGCCGGAGTTAGAACCTTCTAGTTCGAATTACAAAAAGCTGCTGGCCGATGTTCTGATTGAAAAGAAAAACGTTATTCATGGTTTATTAAAAGAATTGGAGGAAGGGGATATCGATGCAACAATTGAGTTTTGTAAAAATGAACTTGCTGTTGATGTTTCAAATTTAACCGAGGCCAAAGCGATGTTGAATCGACCAATTCGAGTCTGTGGAATGGTTGAAAATACGGGTGAACCAGGTGGAGGGCCGTTTTGGGTAAACCAATCGAACGGAATGATTAGCTTGCAAATTGTGGAAAAGGCTCAAATTGACTTAGCTAACAATGCCCAATTAGAAATTCTGAACCAAAGCACACATTTTAACCCTGTAGATTTGGTGTGTTGGATAACGGACAAAGACGGAAATAAATTTGATTTGCTAAAATACCGTGATAATGAAACTGGTTTTATTTCAGAAAAATCATTCCAAGGTCAACGCATAAAAGCGATGGAATTACCAGGATTATGGAATGGTGCCATGGCAAACTGGATAACCTTTTTTGTTGAAGTTCCTTTGAGTACGTTCAACCCAGTTAAAACTGTACAAGATTTATTGAAACCTGCGCATGCAGGTTAAGGTTGTTCTTGCACAACCTCTTGAATTTCAACCTCTTTTTCTTTGGCTGATGCCGTGGGTTGTTGCTGAGGAACGGGCATTATTTCAACGTCCGTTACAAAGTACTTGGTATCTCCGAAAAAAGACCATTGAAAGAATTTTTCATCATAGAACAGTTTTGATCGTGCTTGATTATCTGCAGCTTTGCTAATTTTATTTAGAACGGTTTCATTACCTCGGGTAACAGAAAAATCCCAAATGGTTGATGCGAGCTCACCTTCTCCACCTGAGGTAACTCCGCCTGTATGCAACTGACCTTCATTGGTTTTAAAAATGACTCCTCTTTTGCTCATTTTTATTATAGTCCCAACTCTGTATCCGCTGCTGTAACTGGCGAAGAATAGGAAATACGTTCCTGCAGTTAATATCAGAACCAAAACAATTAGCGCAATTACTTTAAACTTAGTCATGTAAATTCTTTAAAAATGAAACTAATTTTTGGGTGGCCAAACCGCGGTGACTTATTCTGTTTTTTTCTTCTGAACCCATTTCAGCGAATGTTTGCTGACTTCCATATGGTTTAAAAATAGGGTCGTAGCCAAATCCTTTTTCTCCAAGACAATTCTCGGTAATATCTCCTTTTATTATTCCCTCAAAAAGTTCCACTTTGGTTTCGGAGAGCTGCAAGGCGATTACCGTTTTAAATTGTGAATGACGATTGGAGTGTCCATCCAAGTTTTTCAAGAGCAGATTAACATTGTCCTCGAACGTACAATTTTCACCGGCATATCTTGCACTGTAAACTCCAGGTTCACCATTCAAAGCATCAACTTCAAGGCCAGTGTCGTCAGCAAAAACAGGTTTTTCGTATCGATCAAAAATGTATTGAGCCTTTTGTTTTGCATTACCTTCAATGGTGGGCTGCGTTTCTGGTATTTCTTCGTTAAAGCCAATGTCCTTAAGGCTAAGGATCTTGAATTTATCTCCAATAATTTCTTGAATCTCTTGGAGTTTGTGTGCGTTATTTGTTGCAAAAATCAGTTCCATAATCTTATTTCAAAGGTATATTTTTGAGCTATGGAGTTTCCCGTATTTCTTAAATATCCGAACGAAAAACATTTTTTTAAGATTATTTCAAAACAGGAGTTTGAGGAAGTTACCGTTGTTGGAAATCATTACGACCTATTTCACCTCAAAGCAGAAATGTACCTGGATATTATTAGGATTGCCGACATGCTAAAAAACGAAGAAGGTTTGTTTTTATTAAGTAATGAACAAGAATTTGAGATGATAAAGAAAAAATCAGTTTAAACTGATTTGTAAATCATTTCTTGGTGTGGAATACCGTCTTCCAAATATTCTTTTCCTGTCGATTGAAAACCCAAATCGGTGTAGAATCTATGTAAGTATTGCTGAGCGGAAATTTTGATCGTGGCATCAGAATACTGTTGGAAACAATCTTTTATTGCAGCTTTCATTATAAGTATTCCATAACCATTTTGGCGTTGATTTTTAGCAACAACCACTCTTCCAATTTTTACAAAACCTTGGGTTGGAGGAATAATTCTTAGGTAAGCTATCACAGTTCCTTTTTCTTTAAAAAAGTAGTGAAGAGATTGATGGTCAAGATTGTCACATTCTTGATAGGGGCAATTTTGCTCCACTACAAAAACTTCGGTTCGCAATCGAAGAATTTGGTACAAATCTTCTTTAGATAATTCGTTGAAATTTGATTTCGTTACATTCATGGTTAAGCAACTTCTACAATTTCAATATTATCCGTATAAACTAGGTATGCTTCGGTAGGCTTTTTCTCCAGTGCTTCAATTGCTGTCTTGTAATTCATTATTTGAACTTTATGTTCTTCCGCTTTATTTCCAGTTTTGTAATCGATTAAAATGTTTTTTTCTGAACTTAAAATAACACAATCGGGTCTTAATAATTCACCAGAAGCGGAAACAAAGTTTCGTTCTAGCATTCTTTTTCCGGAGGTGTCAAATAATTTGGTGAATTGAGGAGAGTCAAATAATTTTTTAATCGTGCTAGTTGCTTTTGTTTTTTCTTCATCTTCAATTTCTTGAGCATCTAATAGCTTTGAAATTTGGTTTTTCCAGTTATCAGAAGAACTCAATTGGCTCAATAAAAAATGAATCAAATTTCCAAATTCACGCTCGTTCATTCCTTGAACTTCTTCAGTTACCTTAGGAGCCAACTTTAGATTTTCGAACCAGAAATTTTCTTGCTTATAAGTTAATTCAATTTTGTTTTCAGGTGTGGTTTGCTGGGGTTCCTTTTTGGTTGAAGAGTTTTTTAATTCTCCAATAGTCAAATGGTTTTCTTCACTGTGGTAACCATTCATTTTTTTTAGAATAGGCTCAATTTCATCTAAAATAGAACCACTTCTTGCTTTGTAAGAATGAATAAACAATGCGCTTTCTGCTCTTGTAAATGCCACATAAAATAGGTTGAAAGTGTCTAGTTTAGTTTTTTCGTATTCTTCATTATAGATAGACTCTATGGCGGTATTTATAAACTTTTTTGATGGTTTTACCAATGCAAATGGAATGGTAAACTCTTTGGTTTCTAGGGGAATCCAAACGGAATCTTTAATTTCAAATTGACGATTGGCGTAGGCAAAAATTACCACCGGAAATTCAAGTCCTTTAGCCTTGTGCACCGTCATTACTTTAATAGCAGTTGGGCTTTCGGGCAAATCTAAACTCAGACTTTCTTCTTTCGATTCAATGTACTTAATGTACTCTATTCTAGAGGCAGCGGGTTTACTGTTTAGAAATTCAATGGAGGTATTTAAAAGTAAATTAACGTAAGGGTTGTTGTTGAGGTCAATATGGAAACAGCGCGTAATTTCCATGAATTGTTGGTGGGTATTGAAAGGGATAAGTTTTTCGAAGTCAATAATAATCCCGATTGAATTCAACAAAAATGAAATGTTTTCAGGTGAACTGTTTTTAGCAGCAGCCTTTAACAAAGAATGAGGGTTTTCTTCGCTTGGATTCAGCTTGGCAAGCTGTACGAATATTTCTACCGCCAAATGGGTTTGTAAAATAGGCTCATGGTGGTAATAGCTGTGGTTAATGTATTTAAGAACAGTAAATGTTAGTTGGGTTTCCAAGTCGTTGAACATCAATAGTCCAAGTTCTGTAACCAACTCGTAATGAGGTTTTAGGAAGTTGCAAATGGTTGCCACTTCTTTGTTTTTAGGACACAAGATGGTAATATCACCAACGCTAAATCCAGCATCTAGTGCTTTTCGAATGGATTCAAAAACCCGTTCTTCCATTAAATAGTCTATGGTTTCGGTTTCGGTTTTTACCGATTTTGTGTATTCGATGTATCCGCCGGCACCGGGTTTTCTCGGGGTTTGTTCGACTGCTTCATATACATCAGCAATTAAGCCGTCATTTGATGCAGCTAAATATTTGAAAATGAAATTATTGAACTCGACAATTTCTTTTTGAGAACGCCAGTTATTGGTAAGTACTTCATGTTTGATGAATTCTGATAAATTATTGCTACGTTCAACGGATAGTGGGTCGGCGTTTTTGTCTTTAATTTTTGGAAGATACACCAGTTGATTGGCGTCCCCTCCACGCCAGCGGTAAATTGCCTGTTTGGCATCACCTACCAAAAGGCTTTCAAAATTTTGAGAAACACCATTTTCCAACAGTGGTAAAATATTGTACCACTGCAAACGACTGGTATCTTGGAATTCATCGATTAAAAAATGGCGATATTTTGTACCCAGTCGCTCATAGATAAATGGTGCTGGTTCATTCCGAATAACATCGGCTAGGTATTTATTGAATCGACTAATTGGTAGTACTTCATTCTTAGACACGTAATTGTCGTATTCCTTTTTTATCTCAGAGAGAACACCAATTCCATACAAATTTTGCTGAACACTATTTAGCAAAACGAGTTCGGTTCTATTTTCTTCAATGTAGGTAATGCTTTGTTGAATTAGTTCAGCGAGTTCAGATTTTACGGCTTCTATTTTCTGTTTATCATCTGCTGGTGCTTTTGCTTTAGACCAATCGTCTTGCTCTAGCAATTGTAATATTCGTTTTTTTGGCAATTCAGACCAATCGAAAGATTTAGTGCTTTTTAGGTGTGAAAATAGAGTAGTGTTACCGTACCAGAAAGAGTCGTAACTAATGTTTAACTGCTCAATAATTTCTTCAATTTGAAGAACAATAGTGGTTGCTTTTTTTTTTAGTGAATTCAGCCTTTTCGTTATACGTTTTTTTGCAACCAGAAAATCTGACAAATCAAATTTCGCTAATGTTTCTATAGGAGTCTGAGCATTTTCGCTCAATAATAGTTTTCCAAAATTCTCGAAATAATACTTCAGATTCCAGCTTTTTTCATCTTCGAGCTGAATCAGTAAAAAATCGGTAAGCCAATCGTTCAATTGTTGATTTTCGGCAGATTTTTCTAGCATTTCGCGAACCGCATGCTCGATAATGTGCGATTCATCTAATTCAATAGTTGCATTATTACTTACCTTCAAATCGTATGCAAACGTTTGAATTAGTTTGTAATTAAAGGCATCAATTGTGCTGATACTAAGACTGGTATAGTTGTTTAGAATATAAGAGTGTAGCTGTTTTGAGCGTTTGATGAGTTCCGCCTTATCGGCTTTTATTTTTTTAGAATTCAGCAACTCCTTAAAAAGTGGATTTTCCTCTAAATCATCTCCAGCTTGCGCAAATACCTCAAGGCTAGTGGTTACTCTAGTTTTCATTTCATCAGCCGCTTTGTTGGTAAACGTTAGTGCTAAAATATGTTTAACATTAAACGGCTTCGGGCTTTTAAGGGCAAGCTCCAAAAACTGTTTGACTAAAGTGAAGGTTTTACCAGAACCGGCAGAAGATTTATATACGGTAAGACTCATTAATACTGCTAATTTGACCGATTGCTAAGATAACTTTATTCGCTTTCTAAAAAGATTATTTTCGCTTGATGCTAATGAAAAATTTTACTGTTTTTCTTTTTCTACTAACTAGCCTGAATGTCTTGTTCGCGCAAGAGTCGCTCACTACCTTCGGGTTTACCTTTAAACCTATGATTTCGGGCGGATTTATTAATGAATCTACTGAAGTTCAAACAAAAGATGGAGTAGAGTTTTCGGTTCCAAAAATGTTTGGCTACAACTTAGGAATGGTGGTTCGCAAGGGATTCAATAAAACATTTAGTCTTGAAACTGGAATTACGCATACACAACGTAATTTTTCCTTAGTGGTAAATGATGCAGACAGGGATTTTTCATTAAACCAGGAGTTTGGAGTAGTGGGCTACGAAATTCCAGTATTGGGTCTGGTATATATTCAATTGGATAAAAAAATATTTATGGATGCTTCCTTTGGTGGAGGTGTTGATTTATTTCCGAGTGATGTTGCTATTTTTTCAGATGCTAATCAAGTCATTATGGAGGGCAGAAGAAACTCTTGGATTCAAGCATTCCTATCGGCTAACATAGGCTGGGAATATCGAACTGAAAAGTCTGGAATTTTTTATATTGGAGGTACGTTTCATCGACCATTTGCGCCGATTTATGGTTTTTTGATGGAATACGATTACGATTCTCAGGACCAATCTATTGTTCCGGTTCGAATGCTTGAAGTGGTGAACGGCAACTACTTAACTTTAGATTTTAGGTATTTCTTTCATGAGGATCCCGAAAAAAGGATGAAACGAAAAAAGAAGAACTAACTTTTTCTCCAAAAGAAGGGGGTAAGAAGTACCAAAACCGTAAATAATTCCAACCTTCCCAATAACATTAAAAACGATAAAAACCACTTTCCTATGCTTGGAATACTAGCATAACTATGCACGGGGCCAACATCTCCCAAGCCTGGACCGATATTGCCAATGCAAGCTATTGAGGCACCAATTGCAGTTTTAAAATCCAATCCAAGGCTGGCCATAAATACGGCGCCAAATATGAAGATGATGAGGTATAACAAAAAGAATGAAAGAACATTAAAAACAATATCGCTCGAAACGGCCTTGTTGTTCAGTTTTACTGGAATAATTGCTGAAGGGTGGATCAGTTTTTTTAATTCTAAAATACTGTTTTTAAGGATGATAAGATGACGTACTACCTTAACTCCACCTGAAGTACTTCCGGCAGAAGCTCCCATAAACATTAGCCAGAAAAAGATAACCGTAACTACTGGGGTCCATGTGGTATAATCGGCAGTAACAAAACCTGTGCTGGTTCCAATCGCCAGTACCATAAAAAAGCCTTCTGTAATTGCAGATGAAATACTGTAATCGTTTAACATGTAAATAAGTACTGAAACTAACACGGAACTTCCGATTGCGGCAAATGCGTAATACTTGAATTCTTCGTTATTAACTAAGCGTTTTACGTTCCCTTTAAGAGCAAAGTATGTTACCGTAAAATTAATACCCGCGATGAACATGAAAACGGTAATTATCCAATGTATGTAAAGAGATTCGTAATGAGCAATACTTGCATTTTTTGTAGAAAATCCGCCAGTCGATAGTGTTGACATAGCGTGGTTAACGGCATCAAAAACAGTCATGCCACCAAATAATAGTAGAACAGTTTGAAGTCCGGTGAGTAACACATAAATTGCCCAAAGACGTTTGGCTGTTTCTTTAATTCTTGGGTGTAATTTATCTGCACTTGGTCCAGGAGATTCCGCTACGAAGAGCTGCATTCCTCCAATTCCTAAAATAGGAAGTATTGCTATCGTGAGCACTATAATTCCCATTCCACCAATCCAATGCGTGATGCTTCTCCAGAATAGAATTGACTTTGGAAGTGTTTCTATTTCATTCAATATTGTCGCGCCTGTTGTGGTGTAGCCTGAAATGGTTTCAAAAAATGCATCGGTGTAGTAAGGGATATATCCAGAGATGAAGTAGGGGAGCGAACCTGTAAATGCAAGCATCAGCCAACCTAAGGTCACGATTAAATATCCTTCTCTTTTTTTGATGGATTTTTCGTGATTTCTGGTCGCTACTAGTAACGCGGCACCTATAAAAAAGCAGACTAATCCAGATTGGATAAATGAGTAAATTACAGGCTCTTGATAAATTATTGAGATTGGGATACACAACAACATGAACAATCCGTTGATTGCAGAAAGCAGCCCGAGCACATTGAGGATTATTCCCCAGTTTAAGAGTGTATTATTTGAAAAAAGCTTCAACTTTCTTTACTGAACCAGGAAGACAGAAAACAATTAATTTATCGTGTGGTTGCGCTTTAAAATCGCCCATGGTTATTAGCGTTTTTCCATTTCGAACTGCACCACCAATGACAGCAGATTTAGGGAAGTTGAGGCCACAAATTGATTTTTTTGTAATCTTAGAACCAGGCATTACTTCGTAATCATAAATTTCGGCATTCAATCCTCGAAGCATAGTTGAGCTAATCACATTTCCTTTTCTAACGTATTGAAAAATACTACTGGCAGCAATGATTTTTTTATTGATAAAAACATCTATTCCAACCGTTTTGGATAGGTGGATGTACTCCATGTTTTCGACTAATGCAATGGTCTTAGGAACTCCATGAGCTTTTGCTACCAAACAGCTCATAATATTGGTTTCGCTATTACCAGTTACGGCAATAAAAACACCCATTTGTTCAATGTTCTCTTCTTCAAGTAATTCAACATCTCTACAATCGCCATTAATCACTAAAACATTAGAAAGTTGGTCGGCCAATTCAAAGGCCTTGTCTTTATTTTGCTCAACCAATTTAACCTTATAATCTTTCGAAAGGGCTTTGGCGGTTTTAAGTCCAATTTTGCTTCCACCTAAAATCATAACGTTTTTGAAAGAAACAGACTTGTTTCCAGTTAGGTTAAGCACAGGTTGAATTCCTTCTTTTTGAGCGATGAAATAGCAATCATCACCTTTCTTAATTAAGGTATCTCCTCTTGGAATTATAGTTTCCCCATCTCGATGTAAGGCAACGGCCATGAAGTTTAGATTTGGGTTAAGGTTTGCCGCTTCTCTAATCGTTTTTTCTCTAATGGGCGCATTGTCTCCAAGATGAATTCCAATGAGGTTTAATTTTCCTTTTTCAAATTGGAAAGCATCGGTAAAAGCGGATTGTTTTACTAGGAATTCAATTTCGTCCACCGCTAGCTTCTCAGGTGAGATTAAAGAGTCAATGCCAAGTGTGTCAAATTTTAATCGTTCGTAGTTCTGAATAAGTTCTGTATTGGCAATTCGAGCTATTGTTTTTTTTGCGCCGAGTCGTTTCCCTAAAATGGTTATAGTGAGGTTGGTCGTTTCTGAATCTGTTGCCGCTATTAACAAATCCGCTTCTTTTATTCCTGCATCTTCAAGCACCTGTACCGATGCAGCGTCACCTTTGTAAATAAGTACATCGGTATGAGATTCGGCATACTTCAGTCTTTTTTTATCCAGGTCAATTAGAATAATATCCTGTGCCTCGTTGGCAAGAAGTTTAGCTAAATGAACACCGACTTCACCCGCTCCAGCTACAATAATTTTCATTCAGATCTGTTGAGAATTGGCTGCAAATTTAGTTGGTTTAATGCATTTCGATTGAGGTTTAACTCATAAGTTTTGGGAAAATGAAAGAGAACTCAATGGTTAGGTAGCGATTACTCAAAATCTACTTTACCACCGTTTAAATTGTAAAATGCAGTAACGATTTCAACCCCACCGTTTTCAACCCTATTACGAATTATTGCTGAGCTATCCACTAAGGCTTTAGCTTGGTTCGATGCATTAATCCTTACTACATCATTTACATCTCCTGTTATAGTTTGCTCCACCGCAGGTTCAATAAATTTCAACAAATGATTAAGGTTTGGCCCATTATCTCCACCAGCAATAGCAGCGCCGCATGCACCACAAGATTCATGTCCTAAAACAACTATTAATTTAGACCCTAAATGTGCCACAGCATACTCGATGGAAGCCGTAGAAGATGGGTTAGCTGTGTTGCCAGCAACTCTAATCACGAAAACATCGCCGATGCCTTGGTCAAAGACTAATTCAGGCACCACACGGCTGTCAGCGCAACTCAAGATTATTGCGAAAGGTGCTTGGCCACCTGTCTGGCTATCTCGTCGGTTCGAATCAGAATGGTTGTGTTCTAATGAGTCTGAAACGTATTTTTTATTTCCTTCTTTGAGTGCCGTTAGCGCTTCTTGTGCTGTCATGAGTTTTGTTTTAGTAAAAGACTAAAATAAAAAACCCTCTCGAAATTCGAGAGGGTTTTTTTGTAAACCGGATATTATCTATGAATTACTTTATAAACTTGAAAAATTCATCACCATAAGTGGCAATGTAAATTCCATCCTGAAGTTCATTTAAGTTAATGCTATAATCAGAATTAGTAGGAATGTCATTTATTTCTTTTACTGTTTTTCCTGTCAAGTCAATAATTCGTACATTTTGCGAAACTGAAGATGTACTAAGCACTAGTTGGCCATCAATTACACCTGTAAACGAGGTTAGTTTTGCTGTTTCTGCAATGGAAGTAGGATATATTACATTTCCATTTTCGTCAAGTACAGTAAAATCGTCAGAACTAGATCCGATAAGTCCGGCTGCTTCAACAGTAACTTTTCCAGTAACAGCCAATACAGAGATGGTAGCAACGATTTGATTTTCAGTTGCACTTTTTATATCTGCAGTTTGCCCTCCAATTTTGACCACATTGTCTGCTGACGTTTTTCCAAAGTAAGAACCTTTGATTGTAACATCGTCGCCTGCTTTTCCTTCAGTGGGACTGTATGAAAGAACGGTTATAGCACGGTCCCAAATGTTGTAGTTTGCACACACCGTATCATCCGAACGATTGCCACCAATTCCATGCTTTGAGTCTAAGACATAAACACACACATCAACTGCTCCTAATTCAGCAGGAAAAGTAAAACCATTTTTGATTTCAAGAATTTCACTTCTACTTGGAACTAGATTTTTAGTAACAGCAACATTAAAATCACTTCCTATTGCAACTCCTCCAGCAGACATTCCAAATTTGATCGAGTCTCCTGGGTTAAAAAGCCCACTTCCGATGTTAGTTAACTTAATTTCAACTATCAGTGAGTCATTAGTTTGAATTGTATCGTTTTCTATATATTCCCAGCTACCACTGTATTTAGTTTGAACATGTAAACTATCAACTGCCAAATCTTGGGCAATTGCACCTGCGCAAATAAATACGATAGATAATAAGAGTAAAGCTTTTCTTTTCATAATGAGATTTTTTGAGTTTCGTCAAAACTAATAATTAACAATCAAAGTTTCTAACGGAGAATGTAAGCTAGTAATAATAATTAGTAAAGCCTAAAGCTTATTTCCGCAATTGGGACAGAAATTAGGAGATGGTGAAGCGTGAGGAGTCTCGCAATTTTCGCAAAATGATTTTTTACCTTTTTGCTCAGCATTTTTCTTGTCCTGTGCCTCTTTCATATTTAAGGTAACAATGCCTGTAGGAACAGCAATAATTGCGTAAGCAATAATCATTGCAAATGCAGCGATTGTTTGTCCTAATGTGGTTTGTGGTGCAATGTCTCCATAACCAACCGTAGTCATAGTCACTATGGCCCAGTATATACTTCTGGGAATGCTTGTAAATCCATTTGGTGGCCCTTCTATCAAAAACATGAGTGTGCCAATGAGCACGTTGATGCTTAAAACAACTCCGAAAAAAACAATTATTTTTTGACGACTTTGTTTTAGTCCTTCGAGAAGTACGGTTGCTTGACCTACGTATGTGGAAAGTCCTAAAATTCTAAATACTCTCAGTAATCTGAATGTTCTGATAACTTGTAAATAATGCGAACCAGTCATGAATATGCCCAGATAAGTAGGTAGTATTGAGAGTAAATCAATAACTCCAAAAAAACTGGTAATGTACTTAACTGGATTGCGAGCAGAATAGACTCTTAAGGCATACTCAAGGGTGAAAAAAATTGTAAACCCCCACTCCATACCGTTTAAAATGTAACCGTATTCTTTGTCGATTGAGGCTACACTGTCAAGCATTAAAACCGCAACACTTAGCAGAATGAAAAGTAAAAGAACAATGTCAAAAAACTTTCCTGCGAAAGTTTTGTGTCCAAAAATCACTTCATGAATTTTGTTTTGAAGTGCCGTCGTATTTCTGTCTTTCATAATGTACCGCAAGTATAGTGAACTTGATGAATACTAATCTAATGGAAATAAAAAAGGGACCCGAAGGTCCCTTTCAATGCGGAATTAATTAATTATTAACTACAAAAATGAATTTACTCCGCAAGTACAATTACCTTATTCTTGAGGACTTCAACTACCCCGCCTTGAACTTCAAAGGTTTGCTCGCCACTTGTTGTGGTTACAACTATATTACCTTTTTGAAGCGCAGCAATCATTGGGGCATGGTCATTCATAACACCAAAAGAACCATCTTTTCCTGGGAAATTAGCAACTGATGCCTCACCTGAAAAAATGCTATTGTCTGCTGTAAGAATTTCTATTTGCATAATATTTTATTGATTTACAAAAGTCATTAGTCCATTGCAAGCATTTGCTCACCAGCTTCAATTGCTTCCTCAATTGAACCTTTTAAGTTAAAAGCCGCTTCAGGATATTTGTCAACTTCACCATTCATAATCATGTTGAAACCTTTGATGGTTTCTTCGATAGATACAAATACGCCAGTCAAACCTGTAAATTGCTCGGCAACATGGAAAGGCTGAGAAAGGAAACGTTGAACTCTTCGAGCTCTATGAACCGCCTGCTTGTCTTCCTCAGACAATTCATCCATACCAAGAATGGCAATAATGTCTTGAAGCTCTTTGTATCGTTGTAAAATTTCTTTAACGCGCTGTGCACATTTGTAGTGCTCTTCACCTACAATCTCCGGAGTCAGAATTCTTGAAGTAGAATCCAGTGGGTCAACCGCAGGGTAAATACCTAACTCCGCAATTTTTCTTGAAAGTACAGTAGTTGCATCTAAGTGAGCAAACGTTGTAGCTGGAGCAGGGTCAGTAAGGTCATCTGCAGGTACATAAACCGCCTGGACCGAAGTAATAGACCCGTTTTTTGTTGAAGTAATACGTTCTTGCATTGCACCCATCTCTGAAGATAGGGTAGGCTGATATCCTACCGCTGAAGGCATACGACCTAAAAGGGCAGAAACTTCAGAACCTGCTTGGGTAAAACGGAAAATGTTGTCGATAAAGAAAAGAATATCTCTACCAGCTCCACTCGCATCACCGTCTCTGTAATATTCTGCCAGCGTAAGACCTGATAGTGCTACACGAGCACGTGCTCCTGGAGGTTCATTCATTTGACCGAATACGAAAGCTGCTTTTGATTCTCTAAGCTTTGCTGAATCTACTTTAGAAACGTCCCAGCCGCCTTTTTCCATAGATTCCATGAAATCATCACCGTATTTGATAATTCCCGATTCTAACATTTCACGAAGCAAATCATTTCCTTCACGAGTTCTTTCTCCAACACCAGCAAAAACAGAAAGACCATCGTGTCCTTTTGCAATGTTGTTAATCAATTCTTGAATAAGTACAGTTTTACCAACACCAGCACCACCGAACAATCCAATTTTACCACCTTTTGAGTAAGGTTCAATAAGGTCAATTACTTTAATTCCTGTAAAAAGTACTTCGGAAGCTGTAGATAAATCTTCAAAACGTGGAGCTTCTCTGTGAATTGGGCTACCATTTGTTTTGTCAATATCGCCGATACCGTCAATGGTATCTCCAACTACGTTAAAAAGACGACCGTTTATTTCGTCACCAATAGGCATTTTGATTGCGGAGCCAGTTGCGGTAACCTCAATTCCTCTTCTTAAGCCATCGGTTGCTTCCATTGAGATAGCTCTAATGGTATCTTCCCCGATATGTTGCTGACATTCTAGAGTAATTACATTCCCCGCAGGGGTAGTAACTGAAAGTGCATCGTAGATGTTTGGGAGCTCAGCTCCTTCTGTATCAAATGTAACGTCGATTACTGGCCCGATTATCTGTGAAATTTTCCCTACTTGTGTAGACATTTTTTTGGAATAAATAGTTAAAAATCCGTGTGTTAAAATCAGCGGCAAAAGTATAAATTTCAAGTCTAAAATTTAATGGAATTTGGATATTTATATATGTCTATTTTTGGGGTTCTAACAAGTGATGTTCGTTTCTGGTGTAATCCATTGATTTTATGAGTATTACGTGAGTTGATTGGTTGATAAAAAAGCATAGAAAAAAAATTGAAAGTTTATTCAAGTATTCAAGAATTTAAGCAAAGAGAAAATACAGTAGCTACTGTAGGAACATTTGATGGTGTTCACTTGGGACATTCATTCATTTTAAATCAATTAAATCGAGAAGCAAAAAAGATAAATGGTGAATCTGTTTTGCTCACTTTCTATCCACATCCTAGAATGGTTTTGTTTCCCGAGAACAATGACCTTAAAATGCTAAATACACAAGAAGAAAAAATTGACTTGTTGGATAAGTCCGGTTTAGACCACTTAATTATTCATCCTTTTAGTAGAGAGTTTTCTCGTTTAAATTCTGTTGAATTCGTACGAGATATTTTGGTAAATCAACTTGGTGTTAAGAAACTTATTATTGGGTATGATCATCATTTTGGCAGAAATAGGGAGGGGACTTTTGAAGATTTAGTTGAATTAGCGCATCTCTACGAATTTGATGTTGAACAGATTGAAGCACAAGAGTTTAAGGAAACTCGAGTTAGTTCAACAAAAATTAGAGCTGCAATTGAAATAGGGGATATGAAAACGGCTAGTCATTTTCTTGGTCATCCATTTTTATTGTCGGGTGATGTGGTTAAAGGTGAGCAACTTGGGCGCACCTTGGGATTTCGCACTGCAAACTTAGATGTAGGAAGTCATTATAAAATAATACCACCCAATGGCGTTTATGCAGTTGAAGTGTTCATTGAGAGTCGTACTTACAAAGGAATGCTAAATATTGGTGTCAGACCCAGCGTTAATGATTCCGGTAAGCGAACCATTGAAGTGAATATCTTTGATTTGGATAAGGATTTGTATGGAAAACGAATCAGTCTCCATCTAATAGAAAAAATAAGAGACGAAAATAAATTTGAAAATGTTGAGCAACTTATTTCCCAACTGCAAAATGATAAAGCAAGGTGTCAGGCTCTTTTGCGCTAGCCTCCTAATTTTTCTTACTTACCAAGAATCATATTGCCAACAATTACTTTCTCTCGAAGAGTTGGACACTGTTCAGGTGTTCAATTCCATTGAAGAAATGGAAAAAAAACCTGAATCTGTTATTCGAATTGAGCTAAAAAAGAAGAAACTTAAAACTATTCCAGCAATAGTTTATCAATGTAAAAACCTTCAGTATTTAGATTTATCAAAAAACAAACTAGACACATTTCCTGCTGAACTAGGTACATTAACTCAGTTGAGAGTGCTCATTTTAAGCAAAAATGAAATCAATTATATCACTGAAACTCTTGGTAACTTGACCAATCTTGTTGTGTTAAAAGCAAGCAATAACTTTTTATGGGAAATTGACAAAAGTTTGGGACAATTGGCACAATTGGAAGTTCTTGATATTTGGGCAAACCGGTTAATTGATTTACCAGGAACAATGGATGAATTATATAATTTGAGATACTTAGACATGCGTGTAAATCCAGTGAAAAGAGAAATGCAGGAAGAAATTCAAGATTATGTTCCGGAATGCAAGATGCATTTCTCTTACGATTGCAAGTGTTACTAAGCACAATAATTAAGGTGAAGCACAACCTTATCGTCAAATTACCGTTTTCCTTTCTATATTTATCTTTTGTGAAACGAATTCTTTTCATTTTAATTTTCATTATTGCAAGCCAAATTGCTAGTGCTCAGTTTTTTGACAAGCAACAGTATTGGAAAAAGTACCGTCACGAATTAATAGGAGGTGTTGGCCTTGCCAACTATTTGGGTGAACTCGGTGGAGGTGCAGGTGAAGGCAAGCCGTGGTTACTGGATGTGGAATTTTCGCAATTTAGGCCGTGTTATTCACTTTCGTACCGATTTAATATTGCGCATCGTTCTGCGCTTCGTGTTGGTGGGTTTTACGGGAAAGTCAAAGGTAGTGACGCGCTTTCGGGAGACGACACACGTTCATACAGAAACCTTTCATTCGAATCAAAAATTATTGAAGGCTCGTTTATGTACGATTTCTTTATCATTCGAGCAAAGCCAGGTCACGTGTATAATATTAAGGGAGTCCAAGGTAAAAGAGGGTTTCCTGTTGAAGTAATTGCCTATGGCGGAGCTGCCTTGTTTTATTTTAACCCAAAAGCAGATGGGACAGCCTTACTGCCCTTGCGTACAGAAGGACAAGGTTTGGAGGGTGGGCCAGCACCGTATGCACCGTTCTCCATTTCGTTTCCGGCGGGTGTTCAATTGAACTATACCTATAGAATGTGGCTCAAATTTGGAATTGATATTAACTACCGTTACACGCTAACTGACTACTTGGATGACGCAAGTACAAAATACTATGACAATTCGAAACTAGCGCAGGAAGTTGGGCCGTTATCAGCTCAATTCGCAGATAGAACAAGTGGGGCGAATCCGAGTTGGAGCGCTGCAGGCGCACCCAGAGGAAATCCTAAAAACAATGATCACTTTTTCAGTTTTTCAGCCATCGTAAGTTACAATTTTGGAAACTTGGTCAGTAAAAAAACCAAACGACCGACAGGTAAACATAGCTTTAAAAAGAAAAGTCGAAAAGCAAAGTTCTAGCTATTGCAGCTTTTTATTGTTCTTATGTCGGTCTTTGTCACGCTTGGTTTTGTTGTTCATTCTTTTATTAAAAGCCTCCGTTAGGTCAACGCCAGTTTGGTTGGCTAGACAAATAAGCACGAATAAAACATCGGCAAATTCTTCTCCAAGGTCTTTATCCTTATCAGATTCTTTTTCGCTTTGTTCACCATACCTGCGAGCAATTATTCTAGCCACTTCACCAACTTCTTCTGTAAGTTGAGCCATATTGGTTAGTTCGTTAAAATATCGAACTCCAATGGTATTTATCCATTCATCTACTTCTTTTTGGGCTTCTTGTAAGGTCATTCTATTTTGTTTAACTGTTCTGCAATTCCTTTTGCAATAATATCTCTTCCTTCAAAATCGTAATGTTCGGTTGGGAAGTCTCTATCGATAAAACTTTTATCCGAAACCTTTTCTAAATTATCTACTACCCAAACTTTTTGTTTCGGGTTATGGTATCTGTCTATTGCAAAATCCCGATTCATTTTTATTAGATTGGTTAGTTCCGAACCAAGTAGAGCCTGAGCTTCTTCCTTATTTTCTGGCAATACATGAAAAATTAACTTCAGTTTTTTGGCATGTGCGAGTTGTACAACTTCGTCAAAATCTTTTATTCTTGGGTGGTTTTCGTTGATAACAAACCCATAGCTTTTTATGTAATGGTCGGCTAAGTTCCTTTTGGGGTGTGTCCAATCGCCAAATTTATATTGTTCGCACCAATTTTGAATGGTGTTTTTTGGGAAAGGATAGGGGAGTTGCCAGTTTTGAAAGTAGTCGGCCTCAAACCTCTTTAATTCCTTGTTGGTATGAATCGGATAATTTTTCAATGACACAAAAAATCGTGTGATTAATGGTGGGTTTGGTTTATACGTTGCTGAAAGCTTTCTTCTTATATTTAAATTAGTCGATGTCATCCATTCTGGGCTAAAACTTCTGAGATTAAATGACATAATAATCCCCTCAACTGAATTTGGTGGAATATGCTTTACTAGTTCTTTGAATATCTCAACATCGTGTGCCCCATCAGCAATTGATTTTATGTTTTTATTACAATAGCGCATGGCAATAATGCTAACCCGAGTAGTATCCTTATCTGTTTTGGGATTAAATGTATAATCACTGCTTGCAGAAAAGTAAAGGTAATCTGCGTTTAAAGATCGTTGAAGGCGGTACAGTAGAATACCTTCTTCTTTTAGGAAACCTTCAAAAAAATACCGCTTGTAAACAAGGGAGCTTGTAGCAAATATTGTTGCTACTAGTCCTAGCCGTAGTAGTGTTTTTAGGAACAATTTCATTTAAAACTGAAAATAAATAAAGGGATGATTAGTTGTACCAGCGAAAGCTAAAATTAGAAAGATGAGTAACGCATAACCTGACCATCTAACAAGAAATGGCGTTTTATTAAGTCGTTCGTTCAAATTATTTTTTCTAAAAATAAATTCAAGAATCAAGAACAACATGAACCCAATAAATAGTTCAGAAGGAAAATCAAGGCTATGGAATTTTTCAGTTTTCGGGCTTGGAAAAAGCACGTCTATGGCATTTTGTATGTCATTTGCTCTAAAGAATAACCAAGCGATTGAAACCACCAAATAAGTTTTTATCCAACCAATTATTTTGTTTGAAAATATTCTTGGAATTGGAATTAAACGCTCAGCTAAATAAACTATTCCATGAATAGCACCCCAAATTACAAAGTTGTAATTAGCACCATGCCAAATACCGCTAAGAATAAAAACAACAAGAATATTCCGTATCCAAATCATTTGATTGACCTTGCTCCCGCCAAGAGGAACAAATACATAATCCTTGAACCATGTGCTTAAACTAATATGCCAATGCCTCCAGAAATCTTGAATGTTTGTTGCAAAATAGGGCGTTTTAAAATTGGTCATTAATTCAACTCCCATGCATCTAGCAGCTCCAATAGCAATAAGCGAGTAACCGTAAAAATCGGCATAAATCTGCCAACCAAAGGCAAGTACACCAGTCCATTTTGATGCTGTTGAATATTGTTGGGGATGGTCAAAAACCGAGTCAACAATGGGTGCAATATTATCCGCTATTACCATTTTAATAAAGAATCCATAGAGCATTAACCGAAAACCATAAGATAGGTTGTCATATGAAATTTTGTGATTGGCAAGTAATTGAGGTTGAAGATGCTTGAAACGTTCGATTGGTCCTGCAACTAACTGCGGAAAGTAGCTAACGTAAAGGGCAAATTTTCCAAGGTGCATTTCAGGTTTAATTTTACGCTTAAACACATCAATAGTGTACCCCATGGTTTGAAAGGTGTAAAAAGATATTCCTACCGGAATATTAAAATTGAGTAATCCAATAACTTGTTCCTTTCGCCATTCAGGTGCAGGAAAAATTGGTAGTGTGTAATGTGCAATAAATGAAGCGTATTTGAAAAAACCAAGTATTCCTAAATTACAAACTAGGCTAAGAAGCAATAAGAGCTGTCTTTTTTTTTGGTCATCAGTTTCAGCAATTTTTCTACCGACATAAAAATCGACAAGTGTTGAAATTACTATTAAACTCAAGAATTCAACTTTCCAAGAGCCGTAAAAAAAATAGCTAGCAATTAACAAAAGCAGCCATCTCCATTTATAGTTGAGTAAGAAATATAAGCCAACTACAATTGGAAAAAACAGAAGAAAATCTACTGAATTAAAGAGCACTTATTCCTTGTTTTGGGTGTCAATAAGGATTGTAACTGGACCATTATTGATTATCGAAATATTCATATCGGCTCCAAATTTACCACACTTTAGCCGGCGTCCTAGTTGGTCGGTAAAAAGGCTTTTCGTTTTATTGTAAAGTTTTTCGGCGCATTCAGGTGCTGCGGCTTGAATAAAAGAAGGTCGATTGCCTTTTTTGGTTTTAGCATGCAACGTAAATTGAGAAACTAGCATTAATTCTCCCGAAATATCGGTCAATGAAAGGTTCATGTTTTTTTCTTCATCCGGAAATATGCGAAGCTTCATAATTTTGGAAACTAACCATGCAGCATCATCTTCATTGTCTATTTGCTCAATTCCTAGCAGAACCACTAAGCCATTGTCAATTTTTCCAATTGTTTGACCAGTAACTTCGACCGAAGCGTTACTTACTCTTTGTACTACAGCGCGCAAACTAGTTGTTTTGGGGAATGGGGAGTTTTTTGATGACTATGAGAGGACCTGGACAATATTCTTGATGACAGGTTTTACAACTACTCACCATTGTATTGAAGGTTGTAACTCTTTCTTTCTGGCTTTGAGCCAATTGATATTCTTTCAGTTTATCCAAAAAATGAGTTTCGAAAGCCTTAAATGTTGCGCCTGTATTTTTAGCGTCTGTTGGTTCAGCATTTAGTATATCCCCATATAATTTTGACCATTCTTTTTCTGAATATTGGTTTACTAAAAGTAGTTTGCGCTCTGCTTTTACGTCGTTATACAGTGTGCGCATGAGTACAGCTAGTTCGCTCTTTTTATTCGGTTTTTTTATAGGTTGTACATTTGGAATGGAAGTAATTAAAAATGCGGTGGATTTGGGTTGTTCAGTGCATGAAAAAATTGTGCAACATACCGCAAAAACCACAACGGCTGAAGTCCAAGGATTTCTTCTCATAATTCAAACATACGCATTTTGATGTATCCGATTTGTTGGTTAGTAACTCATGAATGAATCTAATTAGATTTCAGATTAGCTTGCCAAGTTGTCTTAAATTGCGATTCTAAATTTGGTAGTCATGAAAAAATTAAACCAAGGGTCTTTTTTTACCCTGTTGATGGGTGCAGTTATTAGCCTAATTATGGGTAGTTGCTCATCTAATAATGTGGAGCAAGGTGATGCTTGGCCGCAAGAATTTTACCTCTCCAAAAAAGCATGTTTCACCAGATATTTTTACGAAAACGTGGTGAACAAAGATCAGGAATACGAGTTGTATTGCAACGACCATTCAACATTAACCTTAACTCGTACAGAAGATTCTGTCTGTTATGATGATGGTATGGAAGGGGAGTGTCTGTCAATATCAGATTTTGAAACCAAATTTGGCAAACCAGAAGAGTTAAAACGATTAGATCATCATAAACTTTCGTTCAGTTTAGATACAGTTCAAGATTGGAATATAGTCTTAGACTCGAATAATACAGATGCTCAAAACCATGGAATTACACTTGCATTGAACGTTGATATTGAAGGTAAAAAATTATATCGCAAAACGTACAATTGCAGCCGAATTAAAGATTTCGATCCGGGATTAATTTTAGTGTATCAAGCTGAATCTAATGATTCTATCTATTTTATTGACGGCGAACCGAATTGCCTAGTTTTGGAAATGGAATACTATGACGAGAATGGCGAATTTGGCGGCTGGGAACAATTCTCGAGCGACATCAAAGCCCTAAGGGTAGTTTACTAAAAAACTACTTTTTTTCTTCCTTTACCTCTTTTGAATAATTGTCGATAAAATCGCCCAATTGTTCCACACCTAATTTCTTAGCAACAATCTTTTTGTCTTTATCCAATACATAAACTTGCGGTGTGGAAAATATGTCATAGATAGTTCTAAAATTCAGACTATTAACCGTTGTTCTGTCTAAATAGTCGTAAGCATTTTTGTTTATCTCAGGCGTGTCAGATACGTTGATGAATGATAGATTATTAGTTTTTACGAAAGTTTTCATTCCATCTGTTTCAAGCTCAGTACAAACGCCATAAACTTCAACACCTTTATCCTTATATTCTTGATAAAATTTTTCCAATTTGGGTGTTACTTTTTTACAGTGTCCACAAGTAGGACTCCAGAAATAAAGAATCGTATATTCAGCAGGGATTTTATGTAAATCGTACCATTTTTTTCCTGAAGAATCTGGTAAAATAATATTTGAAGCTATTGTACCTAATAATAGCGGACGCAGTACATCTGCTCTTTCACAAATTTTGGCCTGACCTGCGCTATCTACCCAATGGGCTAGACCATTGCAGTAGTAATTATCAGCCATGTGCACGAATACCGCATCCATTCCCATTATTTTTGAGCGTTCGTAATGGTTTGTGTTCCAGTGCACAACATATTTAAACATTTCCCTATTTGGTCTCGCTCGTTCTATAAGTTCATCAGCTGCAGCAGTTATCGAATCTGGAATTTGAACAACTAATTTGGTCATGTAGTACTCCAGTTTTTTTGCAAAAACAGGAGAACGTAAAAGACGGGCATCTGTAAAGTCAACATTCTCTAAATATTGTCTTTTGTACTCATTGAATTTCCACAAATCTACATTGGTACCTTCGGGTAACTCTGGGTTTTCTGGAATTTCAGGCTCGTTGGATGTCTTGAAAAGCTTGGAAGTAAAAGTGCCCTCATGTTCAGCTATAAACTTTTTCTTATATGCATTTACCTGTTTGTTAATGGCTTGTAATTTTTCTTGCTCAGCCTCAATCTCTTTAGTTCGGTCGTTTACAGAATCAGCTTTAAGGGTTTTAACTGTGGCCTGGATAGGACCAGCTTCTTTTCCTTTACGGTTCATTTCTTGTTGAAATTCGTAGAACAGTTTATTTTCTTCCGAGTCAATCACTTTCATGTCGCCGACCATGTCTTTTCTTGTTGTTTCAAGCGTGACCTTTGTTTCTTTTCCATCGACAACCATCTCAAAGTATTGAGATTTATCTGGCATAACAACCATATAAATTCCGCCACCCATAGAATCCGTTTCGAAATGAAATTTTCCGTCCGCCACTGCAAATGCCGTATCGTAATAATATTGCTTACTTCCGTAGTAGTTGGCTAAGAAAACCAAGCTGTCTTTAGAATCAGAAATAGTAAAATCAAATTGATACTTCTTCTCAGCAGTGGCTTTTTCTTTTTTAGCAGATGTTATGGTTGAAAATAAACACAGGAATAATACAGTGAGCGAAAGGTGTCTTAATTTCATATCAATATTTTTTATTCAAATACGGATGTACTTGAAGTTTGCGTGGTCAAATTTGCGGGCTACAAGTTGGTTTTCAAAATGCTTTAACAATAGTTTAACAGCAGAATTTATAATTCTGCTATAACCGTCTGTTTTCCAGTTACTTTTTGTTCAAGATTCACCTTAATTTTTGCATTTGTTGGCAATAGTAAATCGACCCTACTTCCGAATTTTATAAAGCCAAATTCATCGCCTTGTCCAATTGTATCATTTTCACTTGGATAGAAAACAATTCTTCGGGCAAGAAACCCCGCAATTTGTCTGACAAGTACTGATCCTTTGCTGTTTTCGAATACGAAGGTAGTTCGCTCATTTTCGGTTGATGACTTCGGATGCCAGGCAACTAGGAATTTTCCTGGATGATATTTCGCGTATTTTACAAGGCCAGCCATCGGCGACCAGTTTATGTGCACATTAAATGGCGACATGAAAATAGAAACTTGGGTGCGTTCTTCTTGAAAATATTCGTCCTCAAAAACCTTTTCAATTACCACCACTTTTCCATCCGCTGGGCTGATGATTTTTCCATTATTGATTTCAATGGTTCTTTTTGGAACACGAAAAAATTGAACAACGATTCCAAATAGAAACAAGGAAAAAATTCCTACTCCGCCGCGAATAATTGGTGATTCGGATAAAAATGGGCTAATCGCTAAATTGAAGATTAACAGTCCCATAAAGCTGAAAATCATAATCTTAGTTCCTTCTCGGTGCAGGGTCATAGCTTCAATTAGTATCTAATGAATAAGTACACAATAATAAATGGAATTGCTAGAATAAGGGCATCAAATCGGTCGAGTATTCCGCCATGGCCTGGCAGTATATTTCCAGAATCTTTTAGGTTTAGGCTTCTTTTTAGTTTCGATTCAATGAGGTCACCGGCTGTACCAACAATGGAAATAATTAATCCAATAATTATCCAATCCAGCATCGAAAGGGCAGTAGCTATGTAACTGATGATTATCGCAAAACCTACACAAAAAAAGATACCACCAATAAATCCTTCCCACGTTTTTTTAGGGGATACACTTTCATACAACTTGGTTTTACCAAATCGTTTACCAACTAAGTACGCCCAGCTATCATTGGCCCACATGCAAAAGAGTACGCCAGCAGTTATGTGAGGATAAAATTCATAATTAGGATAGAACCTAGGGTCAATCATCATATAATTCAGTAATGTAAATGGGAGTGCTATATAAATTATTCCAGTTAGGGTATAGGCTATATTGAAGAACGGGTTTTTGTTTTTTCTAAAGAGTTCAATAAGAAATACCAAAAACAGAAGCGGCATATTATAGACCAATAAATTGATTTCAGAAAACGAGCCTTGAACGTACAAAAAGTTGGTGATAAATAGCAATAGACCGCCAATGACACCGGTCACCGTCTGCGGATTTCCACCTGATTTTTTAATTAGTCTATAAAACTCGACTTGCCCTAAAGTGCTGGCTAATAAAAATACACTTGCGTAGGTGTAAGGGCTGGCAATAGTGGCTCCAAAAACAACAACAATGAAAACTGAACCAGTAGTTAGTCGTTGCGCTAAATCACTCATCAAGATTCATTTTTTCAATGACTTGAATGGCTTTAAATGCATTGTCTTTAGCGACAAAGACTTCAACACCATTTTGTAATTGGGTATTGAGGTGCATGTGCATAGAATCTTGTTTGCTTACAAAAGCAACTGGAATGCTTTCTTCTTCGAGCCGAGCTTTAATAAGCTCAGCTTGAATAGTACTAGTAGTCACAAATACCTTAGTCCAATTAACTTCCATAGGCTAAGGTTCAAATGTAATTATTCCTTGTTTTCGGGCGCTGTTACCTGTTCAGAAGTTGCTGATTTGTTTTCAACGTTCTTTTCAGTATTAGTTTTTTCTTGTGGCATTGACTCCTTTACCTGGGCAGGTTTAGTGACAGGTTTTCCATTTTTAGAAGCCGAAACTGTAGAATCTTCCTTTGATTCTTTAGCTTCTTTTTCTTTTTTTAGTTTACGCTCTTCTGCTTCCTTTTCCCTTCTGGCGTCAATTTCTTTCTCCTCTTTCTCCCGTTCAATATCACGGTCAAAAGTTCTTTTACCGAAAATATTTTCCATGTCTTCTTTGAAGATAACCTCTCGTTCTAAAAGTAACTCAGCCAACTTGTTTAAGTTTTCACGGTTATTTTTAAGCAATTCAAGAGTTTCCAAATAAGCTTTTTCAATATACTTACTTACTTCTTCATCAATGATTTGTGCAGTATTTTCTGAGTAAGGTTTCTGAAAAGAGTATTCGCTTTGACCAGAAGAGTCGTAATAGGAGATGTTTCCAATTTTTGGATTCAAACCATAATAGACAATCATTCCGTGAACTTGCTTGGTTACTTTTTCTAAATCACTCAAAGCACCAGTGCTAATTTTACCGAATACAACTTGCTCAGCAGCTCTGCCGCCAAGGGCTGCACAAATGTCATGGTTTAATTGTTCTTCCGTTGTAATTTGACGCTCTTCAGGTAAATACCAAGCAGCTCCCAAAGATTGTCCTCTTGGTACAATGGTAACTTTTACTAAAGGATGAGCATGTTCTAGTAACCAACTAACAGTGGCGTGACCTGCTTCGTGATAGGCAATGGTTTTCTTTTCGGAAGGTGTTATGATTTTGTTTTTCTTTTCTAAACCGCCAACCACACGGTCAACTGCGTCAATAAAATCTTGCTTAGTGACTTTCTTTTTCTTGTTTCGGGCTGCAATTAATGCAGCTTCGTTACATACATTGGCAATATCAGCACCAGAAAACCCTGGGGTTTGTCTTGCTAATAAATCTACATCTAAGCTATCGTCTTTTTTAAGGGGTTTTAAATGAACCTTGAAAATTTCTTTACGACCATGAAGGTCAGGCATATCAACTATGATTTGCCTATCGAATCTACCAGGGCGAAGCAGGGCTTTGTCCAATACATCTGCTCGGTTTGTTGCGGCTAAAATTATTACCCCAGTATTGCTGCCGAAACCGTCCATTTCGGTAAGTAGTTGGTTTAGAGTGTTTTCTCGTTCATCATTCGAGCCTTGCATTGGATTTTTTCCTCTAGCTCGACCAATTGCATCAATTTCATCTATGAAAATAATACTTGGTGACTTTTCTTTCGCTTGCTTGAATAAGTCTCTCACTCGTGAAGCACCAACTCCAACAAACATTTCAACAAAATCGGAGCCGGATAGGGAGAAAAAAGGTACTTGTGCTTCCCCAGCTACAGCTTTAGCTAACAGTGTTTTTCCTGTTCCAGGATTACCAACAAGTAATGCGCCTTTTGGAATTCGAGCACCTAAATCAGTGTAGCGTTTTGGATGCTTCAGAAAGTCCACAATTTCTTTGATTTCTTCCTTTGCTTCCTCTTGACCCGCTACATCATCGAAGGTAACTTTAACACTGTCATTTTCGTCGAACAAACGCGCCTTTGATTTACCAATATTAAAGATTTGACCTCCAGGGCCACCGGCTCCACCGCCCATTCTTCGCATTATAAATAACCAAATAGCCACCATAACCGCAATTGGGATTAACCAGCCCATGACATCGCGACCCCAATTTTCTTCTGTTCTATATTCGTACGTAAATTCGTATTGCTCACTGAATTTTGCCAGCTCTTCATCGAACCGTTCTGGTGACCCAATGTTAAGTTTGAAATGAGGGCCATAATTGGTGCCTTCTCCAACATTGGGATTGTTCAGTTTTTTTTGGTATTCATCGCTTGTAAGGGCATCGCTTTTCAAGTAAATTCTGGCAACTTCTTTATTGATAACAAGCACTTGTTTTACCTCTTTATTCTCAACCATGGCTCTAAACTCTTGCGGGCTTACACTTGGTAAGGCCGAATTCCAGCTAAACAATAGTTGAGACAAAAGTATTACGCCGATAATTGCGTAAATCCAATAAAAATTGAACTGTTTTTTGTCGTTCTTTTTAGGAATTCTAGGTCCTTTAGTAGGGCCTTTTTTATTTTTCTTGTCTGACATTCTTTCTTTAGTCAATAAGTTCAATTGGTTTGATAGTAGCATCTCCCCAAAGTTCTTCCAGTTTGTAAAATTCTCGTGTTTCTTCTTGAAAAATATGGACTACTACATTTGCATAATCCAGCAATACCCACTCCGAGTTGTCAAGGCCTTCGATGTGCCAAGGTTTTTCATCTTGTTCTTCAATAACCATGTCTTTCGCTGCATTGGCCAGAGCATTCACCTGTCTGTTGGATCCGCCAGAGCAAATGATGAAATAATCGCAAACTGCGCTGTCGATATGTCTTAAGTCTAACTCCAGAATGTCTTTGCCTTTTTTGTCTAAAAGACCTTTTAAAACTGAATCTGTAAGCAGTCTAGAATCGCTACTTTGTGTGGGTTTTTCCATGAAAAAAAATAGTGTGCAAAAGTAACCATTTTATAAGGGAAGAATTAACTACACGGAGGGTTAAAATGAGCCAAATTTGCTTAACCCTTAACATATATTACAAGTGAACGGTAAAGTTACATGGCTCGATGAGGTTGATTCTACGAATGAAGAATTGAAAAGAAGACTAAAGGCAGGGAATCAGTTGAACAACTTCGACGTAATTACTGCCAGATATCAAAAGAACGGTAGAGGGCAGCGGGAAAATTTTTGGGAATCACAACATGGAATGAATCTGACGTTTAGTATGTATTTTCAGCCGGATGGAATAGGTGTTCAAGATGCATTTTTTTTAAATCAGGTTATTTCAGTATTAATAGTGGATTTTTTAGGTTCAGTTGGTGTTAACAATGCATTGATTAAATGGCCAAACGATATTCTTGTCGATGAAAAAAAGATCTGTGGAGTTCTTATTGAAAATACGGTCTTTAAAAATGAAATTGTAGAATCTATCATTGGAATTGGTCTGAATGTTAATCAACAGGAGTTTTTTCTTAATCCGAGAAGTACCAGCATTGTAAATGAGACGAACGAGATTAATGTGGTAGAGTTGCTGCTGGACGATTTTCTTCAATACTTGACTAAGTCACACTATTTTTTAGGTAGAAAGACTTTAGTGACCGACAAGTACATGCGAAGATTTTTTGGTCTTCACCAGAATCGTAAGTTTCTAGTGCGAGGGGAATCGTTTATCGGTAAAATCTCTGGGGTGGATAGTTTAGGGAGATTGAAAATATTAGTTAACGGTACGTACCATTTTTTTCAGCAACAAGAAGTAAAATTCAGTTTCGATTAATGGAATTTAGCCTGTAGTTTATTCGCCATAATGTTGAATAGATTAGTGAGCGGTCCTTTTGCCATCATTTCAATCATCATATTCATATTGGCATCAAATTCTAAGTGTGCTTCGGTTTTTTTACCTAAACTCTTCAAGAAAATTGTGAGTTCGAAATCGAACGGGTTTTTACCATGAGAAACAATATTGATTTTGGAGTTTTCCTCAACAGATTCCTGTTTCATTCCAATTCCAGCAAGTCCTTTTATGGTAAATGAGCAGGTTTCTTTTTCGCCTTTCCAGTTTTCCACTTTTTCTTCAGGTAGCAGAGGTAGGATATTGTTCATGTCCTGAAGGAATTCGAATACCATTACAGAAGATGAATTAATCGTGACTTTATCGCTTTCTATATGAGTCATTACTTCATCCAGTTTTTAGGGTCTTTTTTCCAATCTCTCAGCAATTTTAAGTCTTGAGGAGTAATGTAATTTGTCTCTACTGCTTTTGTGAGCATGGTGTCGTAATGGGCTAAAGTTACAAGTGGACATTTAGCTTCCTTAAAGTTATCTTTCGATTCTTGTAAACCGTATGAAAAAATAGAAACCATTCCCTTGATGCTACAGCCGAAATCTCTTAATGCTTCCACGGCATTTAATGAACTCTTTCCGGTTGATATCAGATCTTCGACAACAATTACACTTTGCCCTTTTTCAGCGTGACCTTCAATTTGATTCGACAGGCCATGTTCTTTTTGTTTCGAACGCACATAAATAAAAGGAAGTCCAAGTTCCTGGGCTACTAAAGCACCTAAAGCAATTCCGCCAGTGGCAACACCTGCAATGACGTCTGGGCGGCCAAAATTATCTTCAAGAACTTTGACCATTTCTTGTCTGATGAACGTTCTTATTTTAGGATAGGAAAGTATTTTTCTGTTGTCGCAATAAATTGGTGATTTGATTCCTGATGCCCAAGTAAAAGGATTGTTTGGTTGAAGCTTAATTGCCTTTATTTGCAAAAGAAATTCGCTTACATTTAGCGAAACATCGTTAGAAATTACCATTGAAATTAGAATGCACGTGAGCGACCAAAAGTATAAAGTTTTCTTCAATAACGTTTGTGTGGAATTCGCTGATGAATCCTCAAGAAATTTGATAAGTGATAAAAGAAGAGAATTGTCAATTCGCGAGATTAATGATGAGAATAATTATCGCGCTTGGTTGAATGAAATCTCGCCTCGAGATTTCATAGTAATAAATGAGAAAATCGATTCTACCTGGCGGAGTTTTTTAAAGGGTTTTAGAATGGTGAAAGCCGGTGGGGGAATTGTTAGAAATAATAACAATCAATTGCTTTCCATCTATAGAAACGGAAAATGGGATTTACCAAAAGGAAAGCTTGAATTAGGGGAAAGTATTCGGTCTTGCTCCATAAGAGAAGTAGAGGAAGAAACCGGATTATCAATAAGTCGTTGTAACGAAGGTTCAATGGCAACAACTTGTCATGTTTATTTCCACAAAGAAACTTTTGTTCTTAAGCCAACTTACTGGTTCTTTATGTATTCAAATGATACTGTCTTGAAGCCTCAAGCCGAGGAAGGAATTGAAAAAGTGGAGTGGTTGACTCGGAATGAAATTCAGTCAATTTTCATACGAAATACATACAGAAGTATTAAAGATTTATTACTGAAAATAGACTAGTTAGTTTGTCTAATACCAGCAGGTTTGGGACGAAATCATCTCTTTTTCTCTTCAAACGTTGAGTCTTTTCGATAATCAACATAAAACTGTCAATAATTTTTGTTTATTTCATTGATTGGTAGTTTGGAAGCCTTGTGTTTCTTAACTACCTGATATACTGTATTTAACAAAATTTTAGTTCTTGCGTTTATGTTGCTTGGAGGTAGCTTTTACGCTGAAATTTCGTTTGAAACGAGTTTTAACAAAAGGTTGTTTGGAAAAACAGACCATAAATATGATTGACAACTTAAACAAAAACGCCTTTTTTCGGTTAAGGTATTTTTCAACCGCTGTAAAATTTGCAGTAGCAATTTGTTTCGCAACGATTGTCTCAGTTGCTGATTCATACGGTGCCCCGAATCCAATGAGTCCTTTACCAGTAGGTGGATTGTCGGGTACATACGAAATTGGAACTTCAGGTTCAGGTTTAACACCAGACTATAACACTATTAAAGAAGCTATTGATTCTTTATACTCTAAAGGTATGGCTGGAAATATTCGTTTTGAGCTTTATGGCGAAACCTTTAATGAACGTGTTGTTATCAACGCGGACAGCATCCCAAACTACGATTCAACAAGGTATATTCGCTTTTCTACGTTTTCCATTGGGGAGGGGGAGCAAAGTATATTTCCTGCAGAAAACGGACCATCCGCTCCACCAATTCAGATTCCTCTTTCAAATCAAACCATTATTTCCTATGACGCATCAGGTTCAACGGATAATGGAACTTTTTATTCAAAGGGGATTTACAAGTTGCAAATTCGGGGGTTGCACATAAAGGCTTTAGACGCAAGTTACATGCAAGTAATTCGTCTTGAGGGCGTTGCCGATGATATTGAGATTGAATCCAATACCTTAGAAGCAAAATATGTAAATGGAAGTTCTTTTGAGCAAGCTGTACTTTATAATGCTGTGAGTAATGGTCACTCCGAAAATTGCTCAGTAAGGTACAATACTATCCTTAATGGAGCGTATGGAATTCATTGGTCAGGCACAACTTCTGGAATTAGAGAATCGGGTAATGAATTTTCTAACAATACCATTTCTGGTTGGAACAGAACAGGAATTTATATTTACTATCAAGATGCTGTAAAAATTAATAACAATACCATTAGAGATAATGGTACTACAACATTTGCCTATTCAATAGAAGGTAATTATCTACAAGAAAACACTGAAATATCTAAAAATGACATTGTAAATACTGCCCAAGGTCTTTCTTATGGAATGCGTCTCCAATTTCTAAAGGGAACTACGAGTAATAGAATAACGATTGAAAATAATTCGGTTTCATTATTATATACTGGAGGAAGCGCTTCGTACGGATTGTACATAAGATACATGAGAAATACTGACTTGGTTCACAATTCAGTTATGGTATCTGGTAATAGTGCGACCAATAGTAGAGCGCTCGAGTACAACGGAACGGGTTCGTACGTTAATAATGTAGTAAAGAATAATGTTTTCGTAAACAAGTCTATTGGATATGCGGCTTCGGTGGATGCATTTGGTGTAACCGCCAATAATTTGACCAATATGGACAATAATTGTTGGTTTACGAATGGTGCAAATATCGCTTCTTGGAACAATGTTACGTATTCAAGCCTTGAGAATTGGAAGGCGGTTTCTTTAAAGGATACCAATTCCGTTTCGGTTAATCCACACTTTGAATCCGACTCCGTTCTAAAACCGCAATCCTTTTTAATGGCCAATATTGGAAAAGGTGGTTTGGCAAATAATGACATTCAAGGAAATTCAAGAGATGCAACGGCAAGCGATGCTGGTGCATACGAATACGACCACCCAATTCCTGCACCAGATTACGGTGATTCTACTGGTAGTGGGAGAGCATTGGATTTTTTAGCCTCATCAAACCAAAATGTGCAGGTTCCTCATTCGAATGATTTAGACGCAACTTCTGAACTAACAATTGCAGGTTGGATTTATCCAACCGCTACAGGTTTAAAAACCATAATTACTAAAAGAGAAAATTCACAGAGTGCTCATACCAATTATGGGATGGATGTATTCAATAGCTCCGGTAATCAAATACGTTTCTTTTCAAATTCTGGAGGCAGTTTCAATATTTATATGACCAATACAAATAGTATTGTGTTAAACTCTTGGAGTCATATTGCTGCGACATTTAAAAATGGAGTAGTTCAAATCTTTGTTAATGGTGTGCTTCAAACAGGTTCAGTTACAAGTGGTTCTTTCGGAGTCACTTTACCAACAAATTCTAGGAAATTAATTATTGGAGGTAATGAAAATACTCAATATTTTGATGGAGCAATTGACGAAATATCTATTTGGAATGTTGCATTAACCTCCAACCAAATCAGAGATTGGATGTGTAAAAAGGTTACTGATTCGCATCCTAAGCTATCAAATTTGATGGCGTATTACAGAATGGACCAATCTTCGGGATCCACTCTATACGACTTAGCTGGAGGAAACCATGGAACATTAACCAATATGACCAATGCTGATTGGGTGACTTCAGGAGCTTCTTTAGGCGACGCGAGCGACCATTCTTATGGAAATTCTGCAAGCGCAAATCATGTTTTTTCTGGTGGAAGTTCATTTACGGCTACGGCGACCAATGGTTTTAGCGCAACTGAAGGGTTACACGTTTATTTTGTTAGTGCGGCGCCAAATGTATTAACTAAACCAATTGGGGTTGATTCTATATTGAGCACCAGCGGATATTTTGGTGTGCATAAAGTGGCAGAAACACTGGATGACTATAAAATAGTTCTCGATTACAGCGGAGTTACCTTTACTAAAGATCAAAGAGATAAACTCGTTCTATTAAAAAGAGACAACGATCAAGATGCAACGTGGGAAGTAGTTTCAGGAAGAATAAATAACAAAACTTCAAGTCGAACCATTACGGTTCATGGCCAAACTGGAACTCAGTATGTTTTAGGTTTTTCAAATACCACCTATCCTTCAAGACCTGGAGCTGGTTATGCATTAGATTTTGACGGAATCAATGACCATGTATCGGTAGGCTTTCCTTTGAATGCAAAAACTACGGCGGATCCCGTTTCCATTTCAGTATGGGTGAATTTAAGTGCAACCACTGGACAACATTATATATACTCTACTGATAATGGCACGAATAAAGGCCGGCTAAGGTGTAGAGTAATTAATTCACTTCCAAATTTTACGGTTAGGGATGATTCCAACAATGGGTTAGCAATAAGAGGGACAAGTTCGGTTGCGGATGGCAAATGGCACCAGTTGACTTTTACCTATGATGGTTCTAAGACAATTGCAGGTTTAAAAATATATGTCGATGGAATCCTGCAAAGCACGACAATTCTAAACAACACAGCATTAACGACCCAGTCTTACAATACTACTGGAACAATAGGTGTAAGTAATTCTACGGCATACTTTGATGGTCAAATTGATGAAATTTCCGTCTGGGATACAGAGATGCCACTTGCTCAAATTCGCCAATGGATGTGTCAAAAATTGAATTCCAACCACGATTCCATTTCCAAGTTAAAAGCATATTACCGATTTGATGAAAACACAGGTGATACACTATATGATCTAGCAGGCGCGAATCACGGAGTTCTTACTAATATGACTCCGGCTTCTGATTGGATCGTTTCTGGCGCTGCAATTGGCGATACATCCACTTACGCAACTTCCTTTCCGGGCTTATTAGATCTAGATCACTCTGATGGAGATCGAATGAGGTTCGCTACTGGTGGGTCTCATTCCATGGTGCAATTGTATATGGTAGAAGATGCTCCAATTAACAATACAATAGACGATACCCGCTACGAAAGAGATACTACCAGAAATTGGGGACTGTTTATTTCTGGTTCGGACGGAACCACCAATTCACTGAGTTATTATTATGGCTCAAATCCTAATTTACCGATGGCCAAGGAATCAAAATTTACTCTTGTTTCGAGAGACAATGCAACTGAAAATTGGATTTTCCCGAATTTCACCGGCGCAGTTAATACGGGTTCTAATATTGCCTCCTTAAGTGGAGTAGGTGACCGACTGGAAACCATGCCGGCCGTAGGTCCTTTAGAGGTTTATGCTGGTATGGGTAAGGCATTTGAATTGGATGCGGTTGATGATCAAATTACCGTTCCACATCATACTAATTTAAACCTAACCAACAATTTTACCATAGAAGCATGGGTTGCTCCGCAATTGCTTACAGGAAATACTCATTTCATAATAAAAAAGACTGGTCAATACGGTTTTGGACTTAAATCGGGTAGATTGCATTTCGTTACTTTCGGAAGGCAAGATTTTGTAATAACGACCACCCTACCAAGCACAGAGTGGTATCACGTTGCAGTTGCTTTTGATAGTAATAACGATGCTGTTTTTTACATCAATGGAGATTCTGTAGGAGTAGTGACAGGAACCTTGGCTGCCGCTACCAATACCACTGATTTGTTTATTGGAGGTTCTAATGGGCCAGAAGATTTTAATGGCGGGTTAGATGAAGTTAGAATTTGGAATGATGTCAGAACTACCATTGAGATTAAAGCGAATTACCGAAGGCGACTAGTAGGAAATGAAACCAATTTACTGACCTACTACAATTTTGAAAAAGTGACTTCCAATACACTCTATAGTTTAACAAACATCTTATATGACGCTGCATTGACTAATTTTCCAGCGGACAATAGCCACAAAATAAGTTCTGTTGATACGGTAATTTTTGAATCAAGTGAAAATGTAACGAACGGAGATACTATAGCTAATCTTACCAATTACAGTCTGGATGGAGCTCAAATGTTCAACACGCTATTGACTAACAATGGCGGAGCAGTTGCACTAGATGCTTCTGGATATTTCTTGGTAGTTAACGATGCTTCTAAGTTCGATTACGAAACGGATTCGTCTTTTGTATTGCAGTATTTGAGTAAAGATGTTTTCACAACAGATACAACTTATTTGAATATTCAATTGCAGAATGCTTTTGAGCCTGTATATGCCGGATTGGGTAATGCTCTGGAATTTGATGGTAGTAACGACTATGTTGATGCTTCAGCAAATGCTTGGTTTCCAGATGATAATACTGATGATTATACCTACGAAGCTTGGGTTAACTTAGATAATGTAGCTTCTCAGCAAGGAATAATTAATTATGCGTGGGATATCAATACGTCTGAGCCGCATTCAGGTCTTTGGGTAAGTGGAGGACAAGTATATTCGAGAGTTAGAGCGGATAATAGTGGTTCGTACTTCGTGAATTTTGGTTCGGGTTCAATCTCTGTTAATGAATGGACACACTTGGCCTTTGTAAAAACGGGGACTAAATACAGTCATTATATTAATGGCGAGGAGGTTGGCTCGGTTACAGCAACTATATCAGGTACATTCAATAGAAATAAATTAACCATTGGTTCCCTTTGGAATTTGAGCTCTTTTCAAGGACCAGTTAATGGTAAAATTGACGAAGCAAGAATTTGGAGCAGGGGATTATCCGCTGCTGAAATAAAAGAATTTTATAATAGAAGAAGAACAGGAAACGAAACCAATTTAGAACACTATTACAACTTCGACCAATTTTCTGGATCGTCCTTAAATGATTTAACTTCTAGAGGAAATACGGGAACTTTAACCAATATGTCTGGTACAGAATGGACAACTGGCCCAGATTCACTTTTATTTGATGTAAAAACAATAGCGCAATCAGGTGACACAGTTGCTTATGCAACTGGCTGGTCACCATCAAATCCAATTGTTACCTATGCTTGGTTGGATGGAGATACTGCTAATTTTAGTTTGAGTGCAACGGGTGTTGTTACTGTAAAATCGGGTGCGACTTTATCTCCTGGAGTAGAATACCCAAGATATACGGCCGCTGCTGATAATGAAATTGATACTGCTACTTTGTTGATGAACATTTTCGAACAAGGTGGTGCGCTAGCATTTGATGGTAGCGATGATTTTGTGGAAGTTGGAAGTTATGCTCGAATAAACTTCACCACTGACTTTACCATTGAACAATGGATTTACCCTAAAGCTGATGGTTCTACTTTTAGTCATAAGGGTACATATACAAATGCCTCCAGTAATAACGGATGGACAGCTAGAGTAGAGGGTAATAAAATAGAATGGTACTTGGAGAACAATGCCGAAGTACTGATAAGCTCTGCGGCAAATTCAATACAACTGAACAAATGGCAGCATGTTGCTTTGGTGCACAAAAAAGGCAAGGGATACATTTATATTGATGGTGTTCTTTCTGGAAGTGGTACGGGAACTATTGGCTCATCAGTAAGTGAGAATTATTACGTAGGTAGAAGAAATCATGGAACTCCAAATAAATACTTTAATGGAGAAATTGATGAAGTAAGACTTTGGAGTAGAGCGAAAAGTGCAGGAGAAATTCTTGCAAAAATGACTTGTCCGTTAGATACAGCCATTGAAGTTGGACTTGAAGTGTATCTTGATTTTACCCAAGGAATTGCAAGTGGTAACAATGTTTCTGAATCTTTTGTTTATGACAATTCAAAAAGTGGAGCAGCAGAAGGTTTTTTCGGGTTTACTTTAACGGGTTCGACTTCAAATTTTGTTTCCCAATGCGATAGCGTTAGCAATACTGCTTGTGCAGCATTTTCCCCGCTTTATGCTGGAATGGGCAATGCGTTGGACTTTGATGGTGTAAATGATTTTATCGACAATGTCCCAGTCAATATTAACAGCTCAATTACGCCGAATCTTACAGTAGAAATGTGGGTAAAAAGAACCGGAGCTGTTGATGAGGCTTTCCATCAACTATGGGGAAATGACAATGGCGGTTTTGACAAAGCCTTAAACATTATTGCAAGTGGCGAGTATAGAATATTTGCTAATTCCGATGTTGCGACCGGAGTTTTTTCAACATTAAATGAATGGGAGCATATTGCCGTTACCATGACCGCAAGCAACATTAAGTTGTACAAGAATGGGGAGTTGGCATACACAAGAGGTAGCGGAATAGTTGCGAATTCTGGTACTTCTATAATGGCAATAGGCGCAATCGCTACCCCTAATTTCTTTTTCGATGGACAAATCGATGAAGTAAGAATTTGGAGCAAAGAGTTAACTGCCAATGAAATCCAAAACAATTATCGAATTCGGCCTGACACCAGCGATGCAACATTGCAGGCTTATTTCAATTTTGACCAAATTTCAGGAAGTACTTTATTCGATGGCACTTCAAACGTAAGCAATGGTGCGCTTACCAACATGGCTGGAACTGAATGGACTTGCGGCCCAGATTCACTCCAATTCTCAATACCGGAAAATGCTCTAACTGGAGATACCGTAGGCTATGCAATCGGTTGGGATTCAGATGGAAGTACCTTATCTTATGCTAAAGTTGGTGGAAGTCAAACTCATTTTGATATTAACTCAACTACCGGTGTTGTTACGATAGCTGCAGCTGCAAGCCTCGATTTTGAAACCGATTCCATTTTATACCTGCAATACGAAGTAACCGAGGCGGGAAACAATACCAAAGAAACTGCTTGGTTGCAAATAAACTTAACTAACGGCCCCGACAATCACGCCTTCCATTTTGATGGGGGTAACGACTATATCGATGTGCCAGATTTTGTTTGGAATCCTGATGAACCCATTACCGTTGAGCTTTGGCTGTATGATGAGAGTGCAGGCAACTCAGATGACGATGTGATTTTTGGTTCTACTACACCAACGGGTGCAGGTGCCCCAAATGGGTTCTTTGCGAATCTTGCGACAAATGGAAACCTTAACTGGAGATATGGTGGAGTATCCAATAACAGGACACGTCCTACTCGAAATCAGTGGATTCATGTTGCAATGGTCGCAGATCCTATTACCAACAAATTGATTGTGTACTACGACGGTGTTCAAGTGTCCAATTCAGGAACATTTACACCACCAACAGATACTCTAAAAGGGCTTAGAATTGCCTCATCTGCTTTATGGACCCAAAAACTTAAAGGAACAATTGATGAATTTAGAATTTGGAATAAGGCCTTGTGTAATAATGAAATCAATGCGCTTAAAAACGGACAAATTGATGGAAATACATCTGGGTTAGTACTTTATTATGATTTTAACCAAGGTCTTGCAGCAGGAAGTAATACTGGCTTAGATACCGTAATCGACAGAAGCCCGAACGGTTGGAACGGAGATTTAAAGAATACTTCATTGTCTGGTGCAACTAGTAACTGGGTTATAGGTAGCGATAGCGTTGCTACCGATACCCTTTCTTTTACCGATCCTGAATTGGTGGTTAAAGGAAATGGAAATCAAATCTTTATTAATAACACCATTTATTCAACCCACAATCAAACCCAATACGGTACTGTAAATGTTGGCGATACTGTTCTTTATTATTACACTTTTAAAAATGAAGGTACTGATACCTTAAACATTTCTTCAATGAGTGTTACCGGTAATCCTCATTTTTCTGCAAATGGTTCTGGTGCTTCTGGCCCAGCCGGAAACATTTTGGCAGGGGATAGCACAACCACGTTCACCATTCGTTACCATCCTACTTCTGCTGGAACTCATACGGCAACCGCAAATCTTTCTTCTAACGATTGCGGTCGTTCACCATTCAAATTTACAGTTCAAGGAACAGGTGTAAACCCTCCTGTTTATGCCGGAATGGGCAATGCCCTTGAATTTGATGGTACTAATGATTATGTTACCATTCCTGATAATGCTGCTTTAGATTTACAAACAAATTTCACCATAGAAGCTTGGATCAATATTGATGATGCCGGTGACAATACTATCATTGATAAAGGCAACTACAAATATCTGTTTGAGGCCAGACCTAATGGCAACACTGGTTTAGGCTTTTACAATACAACTATGGGTTGGAGGTATTCATCTGGCACCATACCACTCAATGAATGGTGTCACGTTGCTGTTTCTTTTAGTTCCACTTCTGGGGAAATTAGTTTTTATTTAAATGGTGAGTTGTTAAGTACACATACTGGTGCTGTTAATTCTGCTCCTGATAATGGGGATGTGAACATAGGAAGACAGCAACCTTCCTCTTGTCAGTGTAATTTAATGAATGGAGAAATTGACGAACTTAAAATCTGGAATGATGTCCGAAGTGCCAATGAAATACTAAATAATTATCGTTTAAGACCTGATACCAGCGATGCAAGTTTGGTTGCATATTACAGTTTTGACCACGAGAATGGTTCCACTATGGTTGCCGATTATTCAGGCAATGGAAATAATGGAACCCTAACCAACATGACAGGCAATGAGTGGGGTGAAGGTCCAGATTCTTTAGGATTTAATATCTTTACTTCTGCGCAAGTAGGAGATACCGTTGCTTATGGAACCGCTTGGGATTTTGACGGCAGTGCAATTTCTTATCAATGGATTGATGGAGATACCGCCAACTTTGAAATTTTAAACTCTGGTGATGTTAGGGTTAAAACAGGAGCAAGCCTTTTGGTTGGACAGTACTATGCTCAATATGAAGTTAGAGAAGCTGGAGCCAACGAAAAAGATACTGCGTTGCTCGCTATGCAAATTCAAGAACAGGGTGGAGCTTTAAACTTTGACGGTTCTAATGATTATGTAAGTATTTCGGATACTGTAGGGTCAGTAGGCATGCAGGAGTTAACGATAGAGGCGTGGGTTAAAGTTTCTGCAAACACAGGAGCCTTCCAGTCAGTCTTCTGTAATGCAGGTCTCAAATTTGCTCATTTACAATTGCACTCCGGTGGAAATAACGCCGTTTATACAGACAACGGTGTAGTTGCTTTGCCAATAATTCCTACCACCCCACTTGGAGTTTGGAAGCATGTTGCTCTTACTTCGAAAAGTGGCGATTCACGAATTTATGTGAATGGCGTTCAACTTGGTGCAGCAATTGCGGTCACGTACAGTTCTATACTTGTTGATGACAACAATACTATTGGTAGAGGATTTGGTTCGTCTCGATATTTAAATGGTGAGATTGATGAACTAAGAGTATGGAATAGAGTTCTTTGCGTAGATGAAATTCAAAATAGGATGAATTGTAGTCTGGATACTGCAGGGGCAGTTGGTCTAATTGCTTATTATCCATTCATCGAAGGAGTTGCAAACGCTACGAATACTGGAGTAACAACTTTAAATGACCATTCGGGCAATGGATTAAGCGGAACACTTATCAATTCTTCATTGGCTGGAACTGCTTCTAACTGGGTACCTCAGTCCGATAGTGTAGGCGTTGCTTCATGTGGTGCATCTTCAGAAACCGATGGTCCAGTAATAGCAGCTTATAAAAACCCAGGCGTTTATTCGGATGGTGGCGGAAATGCTACAGTACTTCAAAGCGATTTATACAATTCGGTTTATGATGAATGTGGTAGTGTAACTTCTATCGTAGTATCAGATACCGCTTTTAATTGTTCGGATACCAAAGATACCTTAGCTTATACTTCTGGCGCAATTGACTTTGACGGAACGGATGATTTTATTGATATACCGCATCATGCAGACTTTAACAGTCTGCCACTAACCGTGGAAACATGGGTTAAAGTTGGAACTACCAATTCAAGAGATTTAGTGAACAAATACGTTGCGAGTTCAGGAAACGGGTGGAGGTTAGGTTTAACAGGTGGGAAAATAGAGGTATTTAAATTTAATGGCGGCAGCGTATCCCTGGTCGGCAATAAAAGCCTTCTGGATAATCAATGGCATCATGTTGCTATGGTATTGTCTTCAGACGGGGCGCGGGTTTATATCGATGGAATTCTTGATAAATTTCAAGGGGCAACCTTAAGTAGTGGTCCTTCTACCACACAAAATGTTTCGTTAGGTAAATATCCAGCTGGAGGTACCATTGTTTATGCTGGAGATATGGATGAAGTTCGTATTTGGAATACGGCTAGAAGCCAGTCAGAAATTATCCAATTCATGCGAAACGAACTTACGGGTTCTGAAACTGGGTTAATAGCCTACTACGATTTCGAAGAAGGTAGCGGAGCAACGTTAGCCGACAAAACAGGCAATGGGCATAATGGTACCTTAACCAACATGAACACAACCAACGTTTGGGTAGATAGAAACGATACTATTTCGGGTGTTCCAGTAACCATAACCGCTGATGACAATTCAGGCAATCAAACTATTGATACCGTTTATGTAAACGTTTTAGATACTATTTCTCCTACACTTTATTTGAAAACAGATACGGCATATTTGGATGGTTCTGGAAACTTGGTTTCAACAAATTTTGATATTGTCAAGGCAGTTGGCGAAAGCTGTGGAGTGGATACACTATTTCAACATAACATAACAGGTTGTTCCTCAATAGGGGATGTTGATACTTCAGTCTGTGATAGTGGTGCTTTATATTTTGATGGTACCAACGATTATATAAGGATGAACGACCCAAACTTGGGTACGGGTGATTTTACCATGCAATTGTGGGTGAACTGTCCAGACCAAGCAAATACACTCTTATTGTCCACCCGCTCCACTGAGTCTAGCAGTACTGGAAACTACATAACATTGGCACGTCTGGCGGATGGTACATTCGAGGTTCTTCTAGCCAATCACAGTGGTCTGGGAACTGGATTTTTCAGAGCGCGTACCAAAATTCCTGAAAATAAGTGGATTCATTTAGCTGTTACCCGTTCTGGAGGTAAAATGGAAATTTATATGGATGGTGTTCTGGATAAAATTCGAAATGATGCCGGTACAAGAAATTTCAATACCAATACTCAACTTATTTCTGGTAGGTGGCATAATTTTAATCAACACCAATACAAAGGTTATATCGACGATATAGTTATTTGGGACCACGTACGAACGGGTACCCAAATCCGCCAATCGATGAATAGCTGCCCAACGGGTTCCGAAAGTGGTCTAATCCTTTTACAAAACTTCAATAATATTTCTGGAACCACTTCGCCGGATGCCAGTGGAAATGGATACAACGCTACGCTAACCAATATGAACCTCACCAACTCTGTGGTAAACGCGGGTAGAGATAGGGTGAACATGAACATGGTAGCCGTTACCATTACCGATAATGCTGGAAATTCAATCACCGATTCTTCTTACGTTACCGTTCTTGATACGATTTCGCCAACCTTAACTTTAAAAGATACAACTCTTTACGTTGATGCTAGTGGAGCTACAGATACACTATCTGCAAGTGATTTATTGGTTTCTTCTGACGATAATTGTGGAATAGAAACGACAGTTTTAGATAGCCTAGGGTCATTTGATTGTAGTGACATTGCAGGTTCCTGCGCTGGTACATCGCTAGAATTTGATGGTGTAAATGAGTATGTGGAAATTGCGAGTACAGCTGCTTTAAATAGTTATGGTGCAACGGATGAAATTACCATTGAGTACTGGATAAAACCAGCAACGTTTACTGCTGGTAAAAAGACCATTATGTCTAAGCGAAATGGCGCGAATAATCAAGGTTTTGTATTCGAAGGTCTAAGCGGCAATGGAACTGTTATTCACTATGTTAGACTTGGGGGTTGGATTCCCATTTTTATGACCTACATCGCAAACCAATGGAACCATGTGGCAATTACCTATAAGGATGGAGAAGGGCTGCGTGGATATTTGAATGGCTCTTTGGTTACAACGAGTATTACAAATAACAATCTTATTGTTAGTGGTGAGGCATTGAGGCTAGGTTCAAATACTCCAACTGCAGGTGCTTTTTATGCTGGAGAAATGGAAGAAGTGCGTTTCTGGAAACGATCGAGAACTGTGGCGGAAATTAATTCAACCATGAACGGTTGCCTTACTGGTAACGAAACAGACCTTATTGCTTATTATCCTTTAAACGCTGGAAGTGGTACCACAGTAATAGACGCTTCAGTGAACTCTAGTAATGGAACTCTTACCAATATGGAGCCTGGAGATTGGGTAAGTTCTACAGCCATCTTAGCAGATGATAATCCAACGGTTTCTGTTACCGTTACCGATTCTAGCGGGAACTCTACTACAAAAACAGCCATTGTATCTGTCGTAGATACCATTTCTCCGACAATTGCCGCTATTAAATCAGTTTCTGTTTATGCTGATACAGCGGGCGATGCTTCAGTTTCTGTTTCTGATTTGTACACAAGTAGTTCAGACAATTGTACCGATACTGTTAATGTTACAGCCAACGATACTGCTTTTGCCTGCGGTGATGCAATTGACAGTGCGAATGTGGCAAGTGGAGCGTTGGATTTCGATGGAAGTAACGATTACGTAAATGTGCCGCATCATACTTCTTTGAATGCTACTTCCGAAATGACTGTAGAGTTCTGGGTAAACCTCAGAAGTTTTTCAAACGGGCCTAAAATAGTTGGGAAAACGAGTACTTCAAATACAAATGGTTGGTTAATTGGTGTAGGTTCAACTGGAAAAGTAATTGCCAATTGGAGAATTTCAGGCGGGAACAATACCATTCAAACTGCAGCTAATACTATTTCTACTAACACGTGGACACACGTTGCTATGTCTAGAAAAACCAATGGAATTTGCAGAGTTTATGTAAACGGAGTAATTACAGATTCAATCGCGGCTAGTGCAATTGATATGAGTACGAATACCAACGATTTGCACATTGGAATTGCACCGTACAGCACCACCCAGTATCCTGTTAATGGGGAAATCAGTGACCTTAGATTTTGGACAGTTGAGCGCACCCCTGCTCAGGTAGCAGAAAGTATGAATAATTCTTTAACAGGTTCTGAATCTGGTCTGGCGGCGTATTATAAATTCGACCAAAGTAGTGATACAATTCTAACGGACTATTCTTCACAAAACAATCATGGAGCGCTCACTAACATGGATGCTTCTACCGATTGGGTCAATGGTAGAACAGTTAAAGTGAAAGGAATTCCGGTAGTATTAACTGCCGAAGATGAGTCTGGGAATACTGCGAATGAAACAGTTTATGTAAATGTGGTCGACACCATATTCCCAACTTTAACGGTTAAAAATGATACAGTGTATCTTGATGCACTTGGAGACGGAACAGCAAATGCAAGTGCATTGTATTCTGGGCTTTCTGATAATTGCGGAACACCTACGGTTACCTTAAGTGGTAAAACATCTTTCGGTTGTGGTGATGCTGGTTCTTATTCTAATTATGCCGTTCGACTAGATGGAAGTAACGATTATATTGATGTTCCAGTGGTAGATTTAAGCGCGGGTAATAAGCTGACCATTGAGGCTTGGATTAATCCAAATACAATAACTGCACAAGCCAATACGACTATCAACAGGCAACAAGCTAGTGGTAACTATGATTATTTATTTGGATTTCAATCTACAGGAAGTGTTCTTTCATTTGGTGTAAGAGCTGGTGGCGTGCAAACACAACATCAGGTTTCTATTACACCTGCTAATATCGTTGATGGAGACCCACATCATTTTGCTGCAGTTTATGACGGAAGCACCATGAAAATTTATATTGATGGCGTATTAACCGGTGGAAGTACTTCTAAATCTGGCAACTTGAATTATGGTGGTTCTGGCGGAAAAAATATAGCCGGTGCTTATTTCTATCCAGTTGTACCAAATTATTTAGAAAATCTCGATGGCGAATTTGATGAGTTGCGAATTTGGAGTGTAGCTCGAACTCAGACTGAAATTCAAACGAACATGAATGCCTTGTTGACTGGTTCTGAATCAGGCTTGGAGAACTACTTTAGGTTTGACGATGGAAGTGGAACAACTGCTGTTAATAAAGCTGGTGGAAGCTCTGCTACTCTAAACAACATTACCCTAGGAAGTGAATGGGTTACGAGTTCAGTTTCTATGAGTGGTGGCTCTTCAAATTACGTGACTATTACAGCAACCGATGCGGCCGGAAATGCAACTGTAGATTCTGCTTTAATAACAGTTCTAGATACCATTTCTCCAACACTAACTGTTAATGATCACACACTTTACGTTGATGCAAATGGAAACACCGATACGCTTTCAGCCGCTGATTTAATAGTTTCTGTTTCAGATGTTTGTGGAATTGTAGATTCCACGTTGGATAGTGCAGGGTATTTTGATTGCTCAGATGTTTCTGCAGGTCCATGCCAAGGCAATGCACTCGATTTTACCGGTACGACAGGAGGAGTTCAAATTTCTGGAATCAACTTGGCAAGCAAAACATTCTCCATAGAATTATGGGCAAAAAGAAATTCAACTGTTGGTTTTCAGGTTCTTGTAGGGCAAGGTGGGCAAGCGGCGAACGTAGGGTTGCATTTTGGATTCAACCATTCTGATAGATTGATTATGAATTTTTATTCCAACGATTATCAATCGCCCTCTGCATATACAGATTTGAACTGGCACCATTATGCATTTACTTATAATGCAACTACAAATACAAGAAAAGTATACAGGGATGGCGTTTTTGTTGGCAGTACAGTGACAGCATCTGATTACCTAGGCTCAGGTACTTTATACATTGGGCGTAACGCGAATAGCGGTAATCAATTTGACGGTCTTATTGATGAAGTAAGAATTTGGGATAAAGAACTACCAGCAGGAGATATTTCTGGAAACATGAATAAATGTTTAGCAGGAACCGAGACGGACTTGTTGCATTATTATAAGTTCAATGAAACTTCGGGCACTTCTGCAAAAGATGAAACATCTAATAACAATAATGGAACCCTGGTTGGCATGGCACCAACAAGCGATTGGGTAGCAAGTGGTGCTGCTTTACCTTCAGGATTTAATGAAGTAGCCGTTTCTGTTACTGATTCAAGTGGTAATATATCTACTGCATTTGCTAAAATTACCGTTTTAGATACCATTAAACCCACAATTGCTCATATTGGTGATACCACACTTTATTTGGATGCTGTAGGCGATGCTTCATTAACAACAGCTTCCTTGTATTCTTCTGCAAACGATAATTGTTCATCCTCTATAACTGTGTCGGCAAGTGATACTTCGTTTACCTGTACTTCTGTAAATGATACGGTTTATACTTCTTCTGGTAGTCTGGTTTTTGATGGAAGTAACGATTACGTGAACTTAGGTAATCTTTCCTCTATTAGTGGTGCAAGTGCCTTCACATTTGAAGCCTGGATAAAGGTGAACAGCCAAAAGCAGCAGCACATTTTCTCCAGTCGTTTCACATCTACCGGAACGCGTCTAATATTATCTACAAGTAACCCGGGTAGAGTAGGTTACGACGATTTTGATATTATCCTTGAAAATGGAGCGAATACGTACGCTCTTTCTTCTTCCAATCAAATAGTAAACGGGAAATGGAACCATGTGGCATTGGTATATGATGGAAGTACTTCAGGTAATTCTAATCGTCTTAAGTTTTACATAAACGGAAGTCAAGAGTCTTTAGCCTACACTGGAACAATGCCAGCTACTACAAGAAGTGGACCAATCGACTACTTACTGGGTAGTAATAATGCCGCTGGTAATTTCTTCGACGGTAGCATGGATGAAATTAGAATTTGGAATTCGGCTCGAACTGCGCAAGAAATTAGGTCAAACTACCGCAGTATGGATTTGGCAAATTCGTCTTCATTGTACAGACAGTTTAATATAGAAAGTACTTCTGGAACTGCTCTTGTTGACCAATCTAGCAATACATCGAATGGAACTTTGGTGAACTTCAATACTTCCACTGCATGGAAAACGGATACTCCATACGTATTTATTGGCGCTCCAGTAACTCTAACGGCAACAGATGAATCTGGAAACGAAACCAAGGACACAGTCTATGTAAACGTATTGGATGCAATCTTACCAAGCATAACGGTTAAAAACGATACCGTTTATTTAAATGCTTCGGGTACTGGAACTGCAAATACTAGCGGACTATTTTCCAATGTTTCTGATAATTGCGGAACACCAACAGTAGTAATAGGGCCTGATACGACCTTTGGTTGTAGCGATGTTAGTTACTCAACGAAAACAATTATTGGAGACAGTATCTATTTTTCAGGTGCTGGAAAAATTTGGGCAGCTCACAAAGCTGGTACTGCCAAAGACGAATTGTTTACGCATACATCTGGGCTCGTATATTCTGTAGTTTATGATAAAAGTGCAGGATATTTATTTTATTCAAATACTGGGGACAAAAAAATCTATAGAACGGATAGAAACGGAAATAATTCAACTGTAATTGCATCAAGTCTGGGATCTGTTTATGATTTTTCGATTGATGAAATTAACAAGGTCGTTTATATTCCAGACTACGCAACAAGTAAAATACATAAGGTAAATTATGATGGAACTGGATTTACAACTATCTATACTGGATCTATCAAACCTTATGGTTCTTACTTTAATGCCACTAGCCAAGTGCTATATTTTACAGATTTAGCATCGGGAGCCGTTCGAAGTATTAATGCTGACGGTTCAAATTATAATGCCTCTTTTATTACAGGCCAAAGCAGTGCGAGGGGTATGTTCATAGATGAGTCTGATACCACGTTCTATTGGTTTTCTGGCACTGCCCTGAAAAAGAAAAAACACAATGGAACGGTAAGTACTGTTGCAAGTGTAACTGGAGGGCCACATGGAGTTGTTTACGATACTGAAAATGATAAATTATTAGTCGCGGAGTCTTCTGGGCAGCGAGTGGTTAAAATGAACGGTAATGGTAGTAGTCAAGCTACTTTGTTAACTGGATTAACCTCTATTCAATACCTGCATTTAGAAAAAGGTGTTGCCGCTAACGGTAATCCAGTTTCAATTACGGCAACAGATGGTTCTGGAAATGTTGTTTCAGATACGGCTTATATTACAGTTCTTGATACTATTTCACCGGTCCTTACATTAAAAAGTGCTGACACCCTTTACGTCGATGCCAATGGAAATACAGATACACTAAACGTTGCTAGTTTAATTTCTAGTGTCAATGATGTCTGTGGAATCGTCGATACCACAATAGATAGCGCCTATTTCGATTGTTCTTCAATTGGCTCATGTGAGGCGGGTACTGCGCTAGACTTTGATGGTTCAAACGATTATTTGAGAGCAAATCATAATAGTGCACTTAACCTTGCTGGTGGAGGAGAACTTACCATTGAAGGTTGGGTTTATTTGAATACCTATTCAAGTGATTCTCGAACTATACTCATGAAAGGAGCTTATGGCTATGGTTTAGCAGTAGAAACAGGCGGTAACAATGGAAAACTAGGTTTCTGGGATCAAGGCGGTTGGACTTCAGCTACTCGTTCTACGGGTATTGTTCCATTAAATACTTGGACGCATGTTGCAGTTACGGTTAAAGACAATGGATCTAACCTTACGGTAAATTACTACATTAATGGAGCTTCTGCTGGAACAGCAACTTCGAGCCAGACAACCATACGGGACAACACAGGACAACTCTATGTTGGAATCCAAGGAACTTGTCCTTGCAACCGTTGGTCAGGTAGACTAGATGAAATTAGACTCTGGGGTAGAGTAAAAACGCAAGCCGAAATTCTAGCGGATATGAACCGTTGTGTTTCTAGTTCGGCTTCCGGATTGGTTGCATATTACCAAATGAACGATGGAACAGGAAGTTCCACAGTAGCTGATTCTGGTCCAAACGGCTTAACTGCTTCACTTACCAATATGTCTGCAACCACTGACTGGGTTGCTTCTGGTGCTCCAATAAAAGCAACACAATCGGTTAGTGTTACAGTTTCGGACTCTAGTGGAAATGCAACAACCAAGACTGCTGAGATTACCGTTTTAGATATCATTAAACCAACCATTGCCCACATTGGTGATACCACACTTTATTTGAATGCTTTGGGTAAAGCCTCATTAACGAGTACTTCGCTTTACAATTCTGCTTCAGATAATTGTTCTTCTACAATTACTGTTTCAGCAAACGACACTGCTTACGATTGCACTGATCTTGCAACGGATTGCTCGGGAATGGCCATTAAGACTAGTGGATTTAGCGCGGGCACAGATGTCGCCATACCACACAAGAGCAACCTAAGTCTTACCGACGAAATGACTTTGGAAGGTTGGTACAAGTTTGACCATATGAATGGGCAGCAAGCTTTGATTTTAAAATATGATGTAAATCCTGGTACAGGAGGATATTACTTGGCGATGAATGGCGGAAAATTGGTGTTTCAAGTGCGCGCGCATCTTGCTGGAGAATCATTGACGAGTAACACAGTTTTAGATACCGGCAAATGGTATCATGTGGCCTCAACCTTTAATACGGCAAGCAATACCATGAGTATATATGTCAACGGACAGCTCGACACTCAAAAAACCAATGCCACTTTAAACCCGTTACCTTCCACAAGTTCATTATACTTTGGGTCTCTTCAAGGTGCTGCTTTTTTCTTTTTCAATGGTCAAATGGATGAGGTACGGATATGGAATAAAGAACGCAGTGCTTCGCAAGTAAAAAGTGCAATGAATTCTTGCTTAACAGGCTTAGAACCAGGTTTGGTTTCCTATTACAACTTTGAAGGAACAGGGAATACAATTGTAGATGTTACGGGGAACCAAAGTGCTACTATGTCCCATGGCATGGCGGCTTCTAGCCCTAGAATTACTTCTGGAATAAGTGCTTTTAGAGGTAAAGGGGTAGCATTAACGGCTACTGATGAATCTGGAAATATTACTGTTGATACAGTTTATGTTAACGTTTTAGACACCATTGCTCCAAGCTTTACGGTTAAAAACGATACGGTTTATATAGACGCAACTGCTAATGCGTCTGTAGTATTAGATTCGCTTTATTCTGTTACAAACGATAATTGTGGTGCAGTAACGGTTTCAACTAACGACAGCACCAACTTTGATTGCTCAGCTGTTGATTTTAGTTCAAACTCATCATTAAAGCTAGATGGAATTAACGACCACATTGTTGGGCCAACCGTAAACTTAAACGGCAATTGGACTTTGGAAATGTGGGTAAAAAGAGATGGTGCAATTAACGCCCACCGATATTTATTCTCGCAAGGCCCAGGCGGAACAAACAAACAGCTACATACTGGGTTTGACAATTCGGGTAGGTTGGTGAATAAATTCTGGGGCAATGACCATGTTTCTTCAACAGTGCTAGGCGCTGGTTGGCATCATGTAGCTTTTAGCTTTAACAACACAACCAAAGTCAGTACCATTTTCTATGACGGAGTGTCTGTCGGTACTCGAAATATGGGAACCAATTTCCAAGGTTCTGGTGCATTGTACTTTGGTTCTTGGTCTACTGGTATACAAGGTTTTAAAGGCGATATAGATGAAATTAGAGTTTGGAATACCGCACGAACCCAAACACAAATTAATTCCACGAAAAACATTGAACTCAATGGTAATGAAGCTGGACTGGTGCGCTACTACAATTTCAATGAAGGTGCAGGAACGAGCCTGGTCGATGGAGTTTCAAATACTTCCAACGCAAGCTTAACCAACTCATCTGGGGATTATTCAGGCGACACACCTTTCCAAATACAAGCTGAAAGACAAAAAGTAAGAATACTTGTAACCGATGCTTCGGGCAATGAAACTAAAGACACGGCTTATGTTACGGTGTTAGATACTATTGCACCAACCCTTAACGCATTTAACGATACCACTTATTTAAACGCCAATGGGTTAGTAATTGTAGATTCAACCGATCTAGTGCCTGGCGGTCTTTTTGGCCCGAATACGGATGACAACTGTACTGAAAAAGAACTCTGGTACTCAATGGATACACTTAATGCCTCCAACTTGGGTGCAAATAATATTACGATCTACCTTTCAGATTCTTCCGGAAATATCGATTCAGTGGTTAAGGTACTTTATTTGGTAGATTCTTTACCTCCATTTGCTGGGCTGGGTAATGCGTTGGAGTTCGATGGTGTAAGCAATCGTATTTTAACCCCTTTTATCTTTAATCCAGCATCAACTCCATTTACCATTGAAATGTGGATAAAACAAGAAGCGGCTGTTGGAAGGGCAGGATTAGTAAGTCAGAGAAATACCAGTGGTGGTAGAACCATTTTTCAACTATTAAATGGTAAGCTAAGTACTAAAATTAAAGGAGCCACTACCTTAACTGTGGAAAGTAATGATACCATTCTACCAGGAAAATGGACTCATGTAGCAATGACCTACAGTTCTGGCAATACCAAATTTTATATTAATGGAAAAGAAAACGGAACAGGTAGCACTGGTGGCGCAGTTTCAAGTACGGCCGAGTATTTAATAGGGGCAACCAATATTGGTGGAAAACTTTTCGATGGTAATATCGATGAAGTTAGAATGTGGAACAAAGTGAGAACTGCTCAAGAGATTGAAGAAAATTATCGCGTTGCTCTTACCGGTTTGGAATCAGGATTAGTAGCATACTATCCGTTTAATCAGACCTCGGATACCACATTATTTGATTATGCTGGTAACTATAATGGAACTCTATTGGGTTTTTCAGGCAATCAATGGCAAGATGCCAAAGACACCCTTATTTGGAAAGTTGACGAAAACAATGCAATTGGCGACACAGCTGCCTTTGCCATGGGTTGGGATAAATACTTACCCGAAGATTCAATTAAATACAGTGTATTAAGTGGATTTAATTCTGATTTTTCTCTCGATTCAATTTCTGGTGTTATTACTACAAATACATCATTTGATTTTGAACAAGATTCAAGTTATAATCTATTCTATACCGTGGAAGACCTTTCTGGAAACCTAGATACTGGAGCTATTGAAATTGAAATAATTGACGATACTACAGAAGTGTTCTTTGCTGGACTTGGAAATGCCTTAGAGTTCAACGGCATTGGAGACCGGGTCGAATTAGACACTTTCAATGTAACCGGCACATACACCTTTGAAGCTTGGATTAAAACCAACAATTTATCTAGAATCCAAACCATAGTTGCAAGTCAATCAGCTGGAAACGGTAATACTGGCGTAAGTTTCTTTGTTAACTCATTTGCTACGAATAATAGGAAATTGCATCTGGAGGCTCAAGGAAAAGCTGTTACATCAGCGGCTGGTGCTGTACCTCCTAACGAGTGGGTTCACGTTGCCGCTTCAATAAATGGGTCGGTTGTAAAGATGTATCTCAACGGGCAGGAACTTACAGTTTCAGGTGATAATACCTCTTGGGCAACCACCAACAGCTCGAATAAAATGAAAATTGGTTCCTTAGGTAACAGCACGCATTTATTCCAAGGTGAAATAGCCGAAGTAAGAATTTGGGAGACCGCAAGAGACAGTCTTAGTATTGCAGAAAACTACAGAAAACGAATTAGTCCAAATTCATCAGGATTAAAAGCATACTACAATTTCGATGCAGAAAATGGAACTAATTACCTTGAGGATTTAAGCGGAAATTGGATTAATGGAGCTTTTATTAACCTTACTGGTAATGAATGGGTAGATGCCAAAGATTCTATTCTATTCGAGCTACCGGAAAATGCTCTTGCAGGTGATACGGCAGCCTATGGCATGCATTACGATTCAGATAGCAGTGCCGTAACCTATTCTCTAATTGGAGGAGATAGTTCCTACTTCGATATGACAACTTCTGGGGTAGTTACCGTAAATTCAAACGCTAGATTAGATTACGAAACGGATAGCCTTTATTATTTGCAATACGAAGCACATGAAAATGGCGAAAACAAAAAAGACACTGCTTGGTTAAAAATTAAACTTACCAATGATAATGATGCTCCTCTTGCTGGTCTAACAGATGCTTTTGATCTAGATGGTTCTGCCGATTATATTGACTTAGGTGATTTGGCTGCGGTAGAAGGAATTTCAGAAATTTCTTATGGAGCATGGATAAAACCAACAAGTTATGGTTCCGGAGCAGGGAATACAGGTCGTTCAATCATAGCAAAGGCCAATTACGCTGGTAACAATTCATTTTACTTGTATTTCAGAACAGGAGGCCCACTGGGTGCTGCTGGTTCTGGGTTTAGATTTACGGGAGGGTTGAACTCTACTACTGGTGGAACAGGAGTCAATTCCGACGGTATTTATACTCCTTTAAATGAATGGACACACGTCATGTTTACGTGGAAAGCCGGAGAAACCTCTAAACTTTATGTCAACGGATTATTACATGGCGAATCTTCTAACATTATTAATGGAACGGTACTAAATTCTACTTCCTCGCTACGAATAGGATCTAGTAACTGGGGTGGTGAGCAGAAGTTTAAAGGCAGTATGGACGAAGTGGTTATTTATAACCGAAGACTTACCGAATCTGAGGTACTTCAGGCTGCTTATCAACGCCCAATGGGTAAAGAATCTGGATTGGTTCTAGGTTATAATGCAGAATTTCCTTCGTCTACTCAAATGACAGATATAAGCCCTAATGGGAACCATGGTACTTTGATTTCCATGACAGAGTCTTCTTTTATTTCTGGAAATGAGCCGGTTATCGCTTTCATTGAAGAAACTATTCAAACTGGTGATACAGTTGCCTATGCTGCTGGATACGACTTTGATGCTAACGATACATTATCATTCTACCAACTAGGAAGTTCAGCTTATGATATTGATGCTTCTTCTGGAGTTATAAGTTTAGCAAACGGATTTATATTGGATTACGAAACAGATTCTTTAGATACCGTTTCATACAGAGTAGTAGATCTTGAAGGATTATCAGATACCTCATTCTTGGTTGTTAAAATAACCGATGTAGTTGAAGAAGTAGGGGCTGGTTTTGCGAGTACTCTAAACTTTGACGGTACCGATGATTATGCACAATTCAATGGACAAGTAATTAACGGAGGTTCACCATTTACGGTTTCGGTTTGGGCTAAAAATGCCGTAACCCCAGGGGGTAATTATATGGAAATAATTTCCCAAGGCGGAACAGGAACACGTTTCTATATTGGTAAAGAAGTTAACGCAAACACCATTCGAATTGGGGACGGGTGGTTAACAACTGGAGCTAATTTCCCGACCGATTTATTATGGCACAATTTCACAGTTGTTAGTAAACCCACTGATGTTGAATTGTACTTAGATGGAAGATTAATTGCAACAAAAGGTAGTGCCTATGGAACCGATATTAATAGCCCGATTGAATTTAAAGTTGGCGATCAATATGGAGTAAATCCGGAATATTATAATGGAGATGTTGACGAACTTAAAATTTGGTCAAAAGCGCTAAGTGAGGATGAACTCAGATATTATATGGCTTCTCGGCCTGATACTTCTGATGCTTCTCTAGAGTTGTACTACAATTTTGATCACCAAGATGCAGATACACTGTATGATTTATCTGGAAATGGAAACCACGCAGCAATTTTCAATAATTCAGATCCTGCATATTCAAGTTCAGTAGACACAATTATCGCTTTCATTTCTGAAAATGCATTGGTAAACGACACGGTCGCTGCTCCATTAGCCTGGGATATTGATGCAAGTGAAATTACAGGTCGAATCATTGGTAGTGATACGAATCTATTTGAGTTAAACGCAACTACTGGTTATATTACTGTTAAGGCAGGTGGAGTGCTAGATTATGAAACAGACAGTACTCATTATTTACAATATGAGGTAACTGAGGATGGTGACAACGATAAAGATTCTGTTTGGGTTAGAATAAACCTTACCAATGGTCCTGATGCTCCAATTGCAGGTATGGGTAGTGGTGCAACTTTCGATGGAACGGATGATTTTGTTGAAGTTACAAGAACTACGTTAGCTTCTGGGCTTACGTATATGGCTTGGATTAAAACCACAAGTACCATTGGAAATTCAGTATATTCTGGGAACGGCGGAATGTCAATTATTGGTGATCACAACAATAGTATTAGAAATTCATTGGGAGTTTCAAATGGTAAATTAAGATACGCTGCTTGGAATGGTGGAACTTGGGCGGCAATTGTTAGTGTTCGGTCGATTAATGATGGAAAATGGCATCATGTTGCTGTTTCTCACAATCAAACTTCGGGAGCTATGAGAATGGTTGTTGACGGAGTTTTAGAAACTACTTCAACTAAAATTTACAACGCAGGTATTTCATACGATAGAATAGGAGGAAGCTACGGAAATGGAAGCAATACTGCAGACCTTTTCGACGGCGAGATAGATGAAATTGCCATTTGGGGAACACCGCTTTCTGATGCACAAATCAAGGATTACATGTATCAGCGTCCAGTTGGAAACGAAGCAAACCTTAAGTTGTATCTTCCTTTTGACGTTACCGCAGGTGAGCAAGTTGCCGATAGAAGTACCTCGAATAACTCTGGTGAATTTAAAGGTAGTATCAACTACGTTGTTGCAGGACCGGATTCTATAAATGCCAAGTTCACAGAAAATTCTGCAAACGGAACGGTGATAGTTTCAGGTACAGGACTAGATCCTGAATCTGATACATTAATTTATGCTTTGGTATCGCAATCTACGGCAGGTGCACTTGCTCTTTCAAGTGCTGGAGCAGTAAGCATTGCCAACACCCCTTTATTAGATTTTGAGAATGATTCGATTCATTATCTACGGTATTCTGTTGAGGATGCTGAAGGACTTAAAGACACGGCATTCTTAACTATTGAAATTATTGACGATACCTCTGAAGTAGTTTATGCTGGAATGGCCGAAGCGCTCAAGCTAAATGGATCGTCTTCGTATGTTCAAATCCCTAGTACCGGTTTACCTATCGGTAATGCACCAAGAACCGTTGAAGCATGGGTAAACGTCAGCGGAAGCGGAGGGAGTAAGTCTATTGTTAACTGGGGAGCATCTTCCGGCACTACAAATCAACGGTTTGGTATGTATTACAATGGTTTAGGAAATATTAGTGTAATAGGGGAAAATAATGATGCCCATGGAACAATTTCAGTAAATGATGGTAACTGGCATCATGTTGCCTTTACGTTCACTGGAACTTCGCTCAAAACATACATTGATGGAGTAGAGGATATCTCTACTTCTAAATCATACAACACGCAAAATACCGTTGCCTACATTGGAAGAAGAACATGGCTAAACGATGAACACTTTGGTGGTAGTATTGATGAAGTTAAAATTTGGAATATTGCTAAAGATAGTAATCAAGTGGTTTCATCTTATCGTCAAAGATCGGATTCGTCCAGTACCGGACTATTACGCTACTACAATTTTGATGGAGTAAATGACAGTTTAATAGATTTAAGTGTAAATCAAGCACATGGAACGTTAACTAACGTTTCTACAGCGGATACTATTTCTTCGATAGATACTTTGGTTTTTTATATTTCAGAGGACCTTCAAAATTCGGATACAGCAGCGTATGCTACCGGATGGGATGTTGATAATAGTAATCTTACTTACACAATCACTAATGAGGGAACTACGGCTGGTAACGCATACACTGCGTTTTCAATTGGTGCAACAGACGGTGTTATTCGTGTAGCGGACGATACTAGGTTGAATTATTACCCGGATAGTGTATTTAATTTGACTTACGCAGTTTCAGAAAATGGAGATCTAAATTCAGATACTTCCAATATTCAGATTCGATTGATCAATGAGAATGGATTCCCAACTATTTCTCAAATCAGAAGTGATTCCATTTGTGTTGGCATTACTGGAGATTCTTTAGAATTTACAGTTACAGATGTCGATATTGATGATTCTACTTCATTAGTGCTTAATGCGTATTCTTCGAATACATTGCTGCTGCCAAATTCGGCTTTTACCTTCTATAATACGGCATCAGCTTCAAGTGGAAGAGGACTTAAAATTACAGTTCCAGACTCACATATTGTCACAACTTCAATACCAGTTGTAGTTGTAGTAGAAGATAGAGGAGGCTTGACGGATACTGCGAAATTCTTTGTTCAGATTGATAGTCTTCCTATTATAGAATTAGGTGTTGATGCTAGTTTCTGTACAAATACCACGTTTACCATTGATGCTGGAGCGGGCAAAGGGTCATATCTGTGGAATACTTCGGATACTACTGATAATATTATAATCGACTCACTTTACAGAGTCACAACCGGTAACCAGTCTTATGTTCAAGTAACTGATGCATTTGCCTGCGTTAACTACGATACCATTTTAGTGGATACCTTTGAAGTGCCCCACTTTGTGGACACCATTGCAAACGTACTATGCTTTGGAGACGGCACAGCTTCTATAACCCTTGATGGAACAGCAGGTTTAGCGGGTTATAGTTTCAATTGGGGTACTTCAGTCTCTTCAACATCTGGAACGGGCAACCGGGTAGCAGAAAACCTTGCTTCAGGAAATTATAAAGTGACGATTACTGATGCAAATGGCTGTCAAGATTCTACAGATTATAATATTACGCAACCTGGATCTGCGGTTCAAGTAGATAAAGTTGATTCGCTAGATGTATTTTGTAAAACAGATAGTACAGGATATATTGAGGTTGTTGCAGCTGGTGGCGTTGGCGGATTTGTTTATCAGTGGAATGATTATTTAACCCAATCCGATGTTAAAGCAGATACGCTTCCCGCTGGAACTTATAAGGTAACCGTAACGGATGGAAATGGTTGCCAAGACTCAATTTCACACGTTGTTACAGAACCGCTAAATGCACTTGCCATACAACTGGTTGATTCTGTTAAGCCACTATGTTTGAACGATACCATTGGTTGGATTAGTGCTGCTAGTAGTGGTGGTACAGGCTTATATGCCTACCAATGGGATGATGCACAAAATCAAACAGATTCCATTGCAAGAACACTATTACCTGGGAATTATAGAGTAACTGTAACTGATGTATTGGGATGCCAAGACAGCATTGCCCAAAACATAGTTCAATGGGATACACTTCGAGCAATTTTCTCATTCGGAACCGGGTTCGGATTTGACACGATATGTGTGAAAGACACTGCGGAGCAGTTGGTTGGATTACCAGCAAATGATGGTGTGTTTACCGGAAATGGAGTTACCAATAATTTCTTAAATCCAATTGGATTATCTACTGGAGCTCATGTTATTACATACACAAGAACCGAACGCTCTTGTACTGCTGATACTTCTGATACATTGTGGGTGAATCCAAATCCAGTTGCAGCCATTGGAAACTTAGGTGCCATTTGTGAAAATAGTCCTGCACAATTATTAAATCAAGGCGTGCCTTCTGGAGGTTATTTCTTTGGTACTCAAATGTTGAATGACTCCATATATATTCCAACTCAACAGGCTGTTCAGGATACCATTAATTATGTTTTTGTCAACGAATTTGGTTGTGGTGATACCGCTACTAAGGTTGTCGATGTAGATACGATTCCGATAGTAACAGCAAGTGTACTCCCTGCAATGTGTATTGATACAACCGCATTTGTACTTACAAATGGAAGTCCTGTTACAGGAGGTGTTGGTAGTTATTCAGATACCACAAACAACTCTGTTGTTGTCAATAAGTTTTTCCCAGCCGTTGCCGGTAGAGACACAAGTTTCGTTCAATATAAATTCACTGAGAGTATTACTGGTTGTTCAGATTCTGTAACATTTGATATTGTGGTGGATACTATTCCAATACTTACAGTTACTGCACCGGCAGATATTTGCGAAAATGATTCAGCAATCTCATTGGATGGTGTAATCGAACCAAGAAACGGTAAGTATTACGGAACCGGTGTAAGCGTTATAGATAGTCTTAGCTTTAATCCTGCTGCTGCAGGTGTTGGTACACACTCAATTAGCTACGATTTTGTTGACGGAAATGGTTGTAAATCAGATGATGGTTTTGCGATTACAGTTCGTCCTAAACCAGTTATCACCTTTAATCCGCTTGCTGATGTTTGTCAAAATAGGGATACATTTACCTTGACTGCTGCAACTCCTTTTGGTGGGAAATACTCAGGGCCAGGTGTAATTGGCGATACGTTGTTCTTGGCTGATTCTGCCCTAAGAAATGCATCAAATTCACTGCAATACATAGTGGATAACGTATTTGGCTGTTTGGACACTGCTTCGGGTAGCATATTTGTCGATAGTGTTCCTGTTGTATCTTTTTCTGCCTCTTTAGGAAATATCTGTTTCAATGATAGTGCCTTGGCGATTAACCTAGGTATTCCGGAAGCACTAAACTCAGGTGAAATAGGTTTATACAGTGGTACAGGTGTTATTGGCGATTCTTTATTCACGAGTGTATCTGGAAACGGAAAGTTCAATGTTACGTACCAGTTTACCGATACGAACGGTTGTTCTGCTTCTGCTGTAGATTCTGTTATCGTAGACTCTGTTCCTGCGGTTACGCTGGCTTCCTTTAATCCGGTTTGTGAAAGCATTGATTCTGTTTTACTAACTGGAGGTTTCCCACTAGGAGGTGTGTATTCAACATTAAGTGGTCAGAACATTTCCACTGTGGCAACTGATTATTATTTACAGACTAAGAACAGAGGTGGTGTGCTAGATACTATAATTTACACCTTTAGCGATGGTAATTCATGTACTGCAAGTTCCACACAGGCATTTGGTATTGATTCGTTACCAGATGTTTCACTCAACTTAGACACAAGTACGTTGTGTCATGGCTCGAATTCAATTGGTTTGAGTGGGGGATTACCACTGGGTGGAACGTACACTGGTCCTGGAGTATTGAATAATAATTACAATTCATTCTTGAACACTACAAGAGTTGATACCATAACGTACTCGTACACAGACGCAAATGGTTGCTTTAACGATACGTTTGATATCATGAATGTGAACGCAGTTCCATTGATTACGCTAAGTTCTGTTATCCCAACGTTCTGTCAGGCAGATGCTTCAACTCCTTTAACAGTCGCATCTGGAACAGGAATAGGAAGATACATTGGTCAAAAAGGTATAAGTGCCGATAGTTTAAGCTTTGAGCCACAATCTGCTCTTGCGGGAACTCATGTCGTTACTTACGTACTTGAAAATAACGGTTGCTCTAGCGATACTAACTTTAGCGTTGTGGTTAATCCTCAGCCACTAGTTACACTCCCTCAATTTACGGATGTGTGCGAAAACTTAGACACGTTCTTCTTATCTGGAGGAACTCCTGTTGGAGCAACTGGAGTTTATAAAGGAGTAGGGGTTCAACAAGGTTACTTTGACCCAATGTTGGCAAATGTTGGAACTAATACAATCACCTATTTATTTACCAATACATTCGGTTGTATAGACAGTTTTTCGAATACTATTTTAGTAAAAGCGGCTCCACAAGTAACATTTGCTGCCTTTAGTCAATCTGCTGGATATTGCGAAAATGCAATCGCCATTGATATGACTGCACAAGTTACTGCAACGGGCGGTTCTTTGGCAAGATTGTTTAAAGGAAGAGGTGTGGTATTAGATACACTATTCGACCCAGCAGTAGCTGGTTCAGGAGTTCACGAAATTTGGTTCATTGCTTCAGATACAAACGGATGTTCAGATTCAAGCTCGAATTTTGCATTGGTCAATCCTTTGCCACAAGTTTCATTGAATACCATTGCCGATATCTGTGATAACGCTAGTGGGTTTGTTTTAGGAGGAGGATCTGCAGTTAGCTTTAACGGAGCGGCTCAAACAAATAGTGAGGTTTACGAATTAAATGGTGCTACACTGCCAAATAATGCATTCAACCCAGCAAATAATGCTGTCGGTTCAGGTTATAGAGTCACGTACACTTTCACTGATTCTGTAGGATGTTCAGATACTTCTTTCCAATTGTTTAGCGTACTTTCTGCTCCAACTGCAACTATTTCGCCATTACCTGGCTTATGTACTAATCAAGGAGCGTATCAACTAGTTGAGGGTAGTCCTACCGCTGGTGGAAGTGGGGTGTATAATGGCGCAGGAGTGTTCAGTGGTGCATTGTTCCCTCAGTTTTCGAAGGTTGGAGTCGATACGGTGACTTATACCTTCACTGCAAATAATGGCTGTCTGGACACAGCAGATGCAACTTACCGAGTAAAAGCTGCGCCAAGTATTACGGTTAACACCTCATTGAATTATTGTGAAAAAGATGGCTCAGATACACTTGATTTTGCGGTAATAGCTGCTGGCTCTGGTTATGGAATTTACAGCGGAAACGGAGTTAGAAACGATAGTATTTTCACCGTTGATAGTGCAGGTTTAGGACCACACAATATTCAAATAGCATATTACGACACTAGTTTTGGTTATACATGTGCAGATAGTTCCAGTCATATTTTGACTGTATTTGCAGCGCCAACAGTTGCCTTACAAAACATTCCAGACCTGTGTTTGAATAATTCCACAGTACTTGAGTTTGGATTGCCAAAAGGTGGAGTTTATTTCTTGGATACCGTATCGGCTAGTAATCAAATTGTACAAAACAAATTTACCGCCATTGGGCAGCCGGGAAGTCAAAAATTGGTGTACCAATATTTCGATGCCAATGGTTGTTGGGATACAGCTTCGTCTGTATTAGATATACTTTCACAGCCAATTGTTTCATTAAACATACAGGACTCTATTGCATGCTATAGCGAGCAATTGGTGAAAATGTCAGGTGGAGCACCTGCTGGTGGTTCATACTTAGGTAAAGGTATTTTTCAAAATCAATTATACACCCAGTCGGCTGGTAGAGGATATATGGACATAGTGTATCAGTATGCGGACTCCAACAGCTGTAAGAATAGCGACACAGCAAGATTCCTAGTAGCTTCAGATCCAATTTTGAATGTGAGTAACGACACTGTAATTTGCGCCAATGAACAAGTTAATTTGTTAGTAACAGGTGCTGGTTCAGGGGCATTATATTCTTGGAGTACAGGGGTTCAGAATACTAATATTTCGGTTACTCCGAACGCAACAACTGTGTATTCTGTAATGGGATTAGACACGAACGGATGCACCGATGAAAATAAAATTAGAGTTGAGGTGCTTCCTGAAATCATATTAACTACTTCAAGTCAAAATGCAAATTGTGCAACGGCTGATGGTATAGCTAATGTAGCCGTAACTGGAGGTTTACCACCTTTCAGCTATTTGTGGACAACGGGAGCTAACAAAGCATTGGTTTCTGGTTTAACTGCAGGTTTTTATGAAGTTACCGTTACCGATGCCAATACCTGTAAAAACAGTGCAACAGCTTCTGTTAAGAACTCAAGTGGTCCTACCGTGGTGGTTAATGGAGTTACCAATGCAAGTTGTGCTGGTGTGGCAGATGGTTCTATTGCATTGGATGTTCAGGGAAGTGTTAAAAGCATACAGTGGTCTAATGGTGAAACAACCGAAGATATTAGTAACTTGAAACCTGGTATGTATATCCTTACGGTTGAAGACAACGACAGTTGCATTACAACCCAAGAGTTTATAATAACTGCACCAGATGCAATGGATATTCAAGCTACAGTATCTGAGCCTAATTGTACACTAAGCAATGGATTTGTGACCTTAGCGGTTAGTGGTGGAGTTGGACCTTATCGGTATGATTGGTCAAACAGTACCTCAAATGATACACTACTTTCTACTGGTGCTGGAGTCTATCGGGTTACTGTAACAGATAACAATTTCTGCGAGGATAGCTTAGAAGTTGTTGTAAGTGATAGTGGAGCTCCAAGAATAGAGCTGGTGAAGATTATTCAACCTAATTGTGGTTCGGATAACGGAGAAATCCATATTGATGTTAACTCCGATACGCTAAGTCAGTTCCGGTGGAATACAGGTGATTCTACATACATAATTAAAGGGCTTGCAAAGGGAGTTTACCGTGCGACTGCAACTGATACAGCTGGGTGTAGAGGACTGACCAGTATAAATCTGAATAGCTTGCGTCCAAGAGCAAAAGAACTTTGCGTTGCTACTATTGATACTGCTACAGGACTAGCTCAAATTGTTTGGAGTAATGTTAATGCTCGCTTTATAAAAGTGTACAAGAAAGAACTTGGCAATACAACATTGACAGAACTTGGTGAAAGACCAATTGACCCTAATATGTTTACCGATAGTCTATCACTATTGATAAATCGTTCGAATTTATACGCTATTAGTTCTATTGATAGCTGTGGAAATCCAAGTGAGTTAAGTGCGCAGCACCAAACGATTTACTTGACAAGTCAAATTGATAAAGAAAATAACATTATTCTTCGCTGGACTGCATACTCAGGGTTCCCTTACAAAGAATATGAAATATTGAGAATAGAAAACGGTGTTGTTTCTGAATATGGCAGAGCTGGATTGGGTACTAACGAAATCATAATTAGTGACGAGCCTTTTGGTGCAACTGAAATCTACTATGTCGTAAGAGTTGCAGCCCCAGAGTCGTGCGGCCCAACCGACTATTACGATTATTCGTGGTCTAATAAATCTATCAATTATGGGTCCTTCAATATTGATGTTGAGGCACCAGGTAATCTTGTGCTAAACAGAATTTACCCTAATCCAAACCAAGGGAAGTTTACGTTGCAGTTAGGTTTTAATGCTGAAACTAAAGTATCGTTACACATAACTGATATGAGTGGTAGAGAAGTTTGGAATAGCAAGTTGGGTGATGTGTTTGGCGTGGTAACACTTCCAATTGATTTGGAAAATAATGCTGCTGGAGTTTACCAGTTGAGAATAGAAGCGGGAGAAGAAGTATTTATGGAGAGAATTCAAGTGACGAAGTAATGAAGGTGGGGGAGAAAACTATAAACTTTTTAACGACACTTGTTCTTGTATTGGTGATTCACGTTGCTAATGCACAAAGACAAACTTCATTGGGGTCAATTGCCACGTTCGAAACGGAAAGGATTGGTTATCAGGAGTTTGATTATCTGGATGATACCCATGTAATTGCCGTTTATAAAGCGGATGGACAAAATGCCCCAACAGCAAATGGGGCCGACTTGTGGGCAATAGTGGGTACCATAGATACCACGAACAAAACTATTTCTTGGGGAACCCGATTCCAGGTTGAAACTGATTTAAACGTTTATCCGTTTGTAGTTGCCATTTCAAGTACACAGGCTGTCATTGGATACGAACATAATAATGGGTCAGGGTTAAATCAAGGTTCTGCCAAGGTCGTAAATATTAGTGGTAATTCAATCTCCTCATCTGGTTCAAGAGCAACTTTTTCGTTGGATGATATTTATTTTCCGCGCGGAGTTCATTTGGGAGGTGGAAAAGTTGTTTTTAGTTATGAGCACCAAGACGGTACAAATACAGGAGATGCCGTGGTTGGTCAGGTAACAGGCTCAAGTATTTCTTTCGGTTCGGTATCAACTTTTGCAAATACTGACATCCAATGGCACGATATAGAAGCAGTATCGACTTCTCAGGTCTTGATAAGTTATGAGAATACAACGGGATTTGATCAAGGAGAAATAATTGTTGGGTCTATTTCAGGAAATTCAATAAGTTTTGGAACTTCGGTTGTGTTTAGGGCTTTACCTAGTGTTAATGCAGTTTCATACAACTCAGTGGCCATGTTGGATGCTCCTTATTTTGTAGTTGCATGGACTGATGATTCTCAAAACGATAATGGTTATGCAAGAGTTGGACAACTCAGCGGCAGTACTATTTCTTTTCCGGGTTCTATAGTGGGTTTCGAAACTAGTAGTGATGCTGACTATGTAAGTGTTACACAAACTAACAGTGACGATTTTATTATTTCTTACGCAGGTCCTTCCGCACAGCCAAGCTATGTCGTTACAGGAACAAGAAACGGTACGGGTTTACTGTTCGGGACACGTTCTCAATATCATTCTGGACAGGCAAACAGAAACAAAATTTTAGCTCCTAATGAAAATTCTTTCGTAGTAGTTTTTAGAGACGCAAATGGTGCAACAGGAGTAGATGATCAAGGTAAATATGTAGTAGGGACCATGCCTCCAGTTCCTGCGCCAAACACATTGGCAGTTGTTATATCCAATACCATAAATGTAGATTGTAACGGAGCTTCTACTGGTAGTTTGACTGCTACCACAACTCCTGGAGTTGCGAATTACTCCTATTTCTGGTCGAACGGTGTAGTTACTAGTGGTACTAGTTCCACCACTAACACCGTAACTGGGCTTTCTGCTGGTTTATACACGGTAACGGTAACCGATGCCAATGGTGGTAGTGTAACGGCTTCAGGAACGATTACAAATCCATCTGCAATCAACGCAACGATTTCGGTAAGTTCTAACGCAGAATGTGGAAATAATGGTGAATTGGTTGTAAATGCAACTGGCGGAACTGCTCCCTACAATTACATTTGGAATACAGGGATTACTAATGATACCAACGGACTACTTGGTGCGGGCATATATACAGTTACCGTCACCGATAATAATTCGTGTCAAAAAACAGCTTCAGCAAGTATTATAAATTCAGGGTTATCTGGCACTTATACTGTTGGAGGAACCTCTCCAACATTTTCAACAATTCAAAAGGCAATTGATTCCCTTGAAACTGAAGGAGTTTGTGGGCCAGTGAATATACATATAAGACAAAGTACCTACGTTGAGCAACTAATTCTGGACAGTATTCCTGGAGTAGATTCGGTGAACACCATCACGTTTATGACAGATCCTTCTTCATCGAAAAATGCGATCATTTCAAATAATTCCGATTTTACTATCAAATTCCAAAATGACGTTTCGTATGTCACCTTCAAAGACCTAACAATTCAAACTACGGGCCAAGCCAATGTAATTGAACTTGACATTAATAATGATCATATTTCTTTTATAAATGATAGTTTGATTGGTGCAATTGCAACTATTGAGTCAAATTCCTTGGACGTTATTTTAGATAGTGGTGCAATTACTAATACCTCAAACTTTACGCTGGATAGCAATGTGATTGTAAATGGTTCTACTTCCTTCCAACAAACCAGTGCATCTGCGTCAAACAAGGAGAGAGGCTTTGTAATTACCAATAACACTATTCTTAACTTTTACAGAACAGGATTACATTTAAAGCACAGCGACGATATCTTGGTTGAGAATAATTACATCTACACTGTTTCCAGTGCACCACTGGTATATGGATTATATGGTGATATTAATAACGAAATTAATGTAATTGGAAATAAAATCTTCATTGATGCGGGTTCTCAAGCTCGCCCTTTGATGTTATGGAACCCTGCAGGAACGAACTCTAAGAGAATACAAATTTCGAATAACTCCACTTCCATGATCAATACCTCTAATTCAAATGGGCATTATAATTTCATTTACTCGCCAAGGTTTTGTGATATAGTATTTAACAGTATGTACGGGCATACAAACAATACTAATGAGGTACTCAATTTAGATGCAAGAGGTTCTGCCAGTACATTCCAAAACAACAATATCTACAACAATGGTACTGGCTTTGCCATTAAAACTTTGGGTACCAATATTACAATGGATTACAATAATGTTTATGGTAACAGTGGTGCAAGCAATCTTTCTGGAGGAACAATGGGTTCTAACTCTATTTCTGTGAATCCTAATTTTATCAGTACCACAGATTTATCGCCTACCAACAGCGCACTAGAAGGAGCAGGAATTTCGTTCGCGGGAATAACTTCGGATATTAACGGAAATACTCGACTAAATCCCCCAACTATTGGTGCAAGCCAAGTGGCTCAAGGGCCATTAAGTGGAACATACACTATTGGTGCAACCAATCGAGATTATGCAAACTTTACTTCGGCTGTGCACGATTTGGATAGTTTCGGAGTAAATGGACCAGTAATATTTAATGTAGATGCTGGTACTTATGCGGAGCAAATTGAAATTGACTCTATTTGGGGTGCCAATTCTACAAACACTATTACCTTTCAAATGAACCCTAGTATTGGATTAAAGCCAATTCTTGAGTTTTCTCCAAGTATTTCTAAACCAGCAGCGGTTTTAATTGATGGGGCTGACTATGTTTCCTTCAAAAACCTTGAAGTTCGAACTACTTCGAATTCGTTTGGAAACGCCTTTCGATTTGAAGGTTATACACAGAAGATTAGTATAGATAGTTGCGATTTGATTGGTGCATTATCTCCTTTAAATAACGACATTGCAAATGTCATTCATTCTTCAAGTTTAACTGGACACGCTTCTGATTCTATTGCAATTCTGAATTGCACGGTTAAAAATGGAAATAAAGCAATTTCTTTTACTGGTATGGGTGGAAATCCAAGTAGGCCAGAAAAAGGTAATCGTATTATTAATTGTTCTATAACGAATTACACGCAATCCGGTATTGTTATGAATGTGCAATCTGATATGGAAATCTCAGGAAACTCGTTATTGGGAGCATCAAGTACCTCTCAACAGGTAGGCATTGATTTAAATGCAATTACGACCAATTGTAACATTCTTTCAAACTCCGTACTTAATAACACCTCCTCCATTTCTGGTGGAATATACGTTTATGAGTGTAAAGGAACTTCGTCTGGAAAAATCACGATTGCCAACAACACCTACCGAAATGCCCAAATTAACAATACCAATGATATTGGTTTATTTCTGTTTAGAAGTAATTATGTAGATTCTTACTTTAATACTTTGATTGTTCGGTCCTCCAGCACAAGTGGAGGTCGCCCTATTTATATAAATGATGGGTTATTTATTGTCGTAAAGAACAATGTTTTTTATAATTCAGGTGCAGGTTATGCATACACAGTCCAGAATAATCCTTCTAATTATACGAGCGATTACAATAATTTGTACACCCAAGGTTCTCTCATAGGAAATGTATTTGGGGCAGATAGGTCAGATTTTACTGCTTGGAAAACAGGCAGTGGTCAAGACAACAATTCTTATAATATCAATCCTAATTTCTTATCCGATTCTGTACTAATTCCTAATAATGGCTTACTAAACAACAAAGGCCAAACCGTTTCTGGAATAACTGCAGATATTTCAGGAGTAACAAGAAACATAATTGAACCAGATATTGGCGCATTTGAATTTACGGGTATTCTTCCTCCAATGGCTGGTATTTACACTATAGGTGGAATTTCTCCAGATTATGATTCCTTGACGCATGCAGTCGCTGCATTGCATAGTCGAGGAATATCCGATACCGTTTTATTTCATATTCGTGAAGGAGTTTATAATGAGCAACTTAGAATTGACACTATTTCTGGCTCATCAGAAAACAATTGGGTAAGATTTACTGCTGACCCAAGTAATACTGCAGTGGTAAAATTAACTCATGCTACCTCCTTAGCTAGCCCGTACGTTATTCTACTGTATGATGCAGATAATATTCAATTTTCGGACATTACAATTGAGCGGACTGGAACTCATATGGCAGACCACATTGTATTTGAGTTGGAGTGTTCTAATGTGCGCTTTGATTCGTGTACAACAATAGGTTCGACTTTTGGGTCTAGTTTAAATGCCGATTTATTTGGTGATTTGAGTTCAGATCGAGCGGAGCTAAATCATTTGAGTATTCAAAATTGTACACTTAATACTGGAATTTCATTATTCCCTCTGGACGGGGCTGATTCTGTTCAAATTATCGGAAATACTTTGTTGAATGGGATTATTTCGGTTCGAAGTCTCACGGATGCTATTATTCAAAGTAATCATGTAAATGGCAATGTTGGATTTATTTTTTGCACTAACATTACCGTTGATGCTAATTACATGAACTTGCTAACAGTTAGTAATTCAAGTGGTTGGAGCGTTTCCAATAATCAAATTATACGCTCGGATAATGGAGGCCCAGCTTTACTAGTAGGAGCATCCGACGGATCTGTCTACAATAACACACTGAAAGGGAATATCCTGTCTGCAAAAATTTCAGGAACTAACAATTCAATCAAAAACAATGTTTTTTACTCAGCTGGATATGCTATTGAAATTGATTCGAATTCAACCAATACACTTGATTTCAATGCTTATTATTCCGAAATTGATACTATAGCTGAGTATATAACGAGTGGGTTTGTAACCAGTCTATCCGAATTTCAAGTCTATGGCTCCGATACAAATTCTTGGGTACTCAATCCACGTTTTACAACTGATAGTGTGCTTATTCCAGGTGTGGTTGAATTGCAGAATGCAGGAAGCCCAATAACAGGAATAACCACAGATATCCAGAATAGTTCAAGAAACTCAACCAACCCAAGTATTGGTGCATATGAGTATGTTTACGATTGCTCTACAATTGGACTAAGTGGTGTATATACGATTAACCCAGCTGGAAGCGGTAGTAGAAATTATTCTTCGATTTCGGCAGCGGTTAACGATTTGAATAACTTGGGCATTTGCGATGACGTGACATTCAATATTCGCCAAGGAACATACCAAGAACAAATACTGGTAGAGGATATTTACAATGCAGGCGACAGCGGTTGGGTAACCTTTAGAAATGACCCGAACAACACAGCCCAAGTTATTATAAAAGACACCTCCAGATTTGAGCAACCCGGAATATTCGTTTTTCATAAATCGGGCTTTGTAAAATTAATAGGTCTCGAATTTGAAGACTTTGGAAACTCTAATTCTGATGCTCTTGCTTCTCACGTAAGGTTTGAAGAAGAATGTACAAACTTTGTAATTGACAGTTGTAGGTTTACGCCGTCAACCAATAATTTTGGACGTGCAATTGGAACCAGGTTTCCGAATGAGGAAAAATCTGGAAAGTATCCAAGTGGTTTCGCATTTTCGCTAGACAATATCAGCGTTACCAACTGTTTATTCAAAAATAGTATGGGGGTATTTTCAGTTACTGGAGAAGGAACAACATCAGATATGGTTACGGCTAAAGTGTTGAATTGCACCTTCGACAGTTCCGGAACAGGTGATTTAAATCGATGTGATACAGTGATTTTTACTAACAACACAATAACTGGTTTAGGTTCTTATTTCGAGTCTCAGTTGGACATAAGTAATAGTAAAGTTGTAGATATAACCAACAATAAATTTGAGAATACGGTTCATAAAATTATATTAAGCTTGACCTATATGTACCTGGTTCCAAGCAATAGACCGGTCAATTTTTCAAATAATGAAATACGAATAACTGGAGCGGCATTTACTGGTAACCGAAGTTTGATTTCATTGGGTTCCCTTTCTAAAAACTTTAACATTCACCACAACAGCGTTTCATACAATACTTCAAGTTCGTCGGTGCCAAAATGTTACCTGTTTGCTGTGAGCTCAAATACAGACAACATAAACTTTTCAAACAATGTTCTTTCCACCAATTCTGAGAATTGCATACCCTACAATCTGGTTTCCGGTACTAACCGTACGTTTTCTCATAATGCTATTTACACAGAAAATGATACCCTTGCAATTTACGATACCGCAGCTGCCACAAGCATTGCTCAGCTTCAAGCTCTTGGTTTAGGTTCAAATTCATTAGAAGTTAACCCATACTTTTTATCTGAAACTAGTTTAAAACCTTATAGAGCTGCATTAAATGGAGGTGGGATAAAAATCGCCGGAATAAATACAGATATCGAAGGTACAACCAGAACTAACCCGCCAGATATTGGTGCTTACGAGTTTGACCCCATTTTATTTGATGCAGTCATTGATTCTGTTCGGATGGATACTGCATGCGCAGGTTCCAGAAGTTTGCAAGCTAAAATTCGTAACACTTCAGACTCAGTTATTACAAAAGCAATTATTAACTGGTCTATCCAGGAAGAAGGAACCGTAACAGTATTAGACACTTCAACCGATCATGTATTGGCTCTTGGTAAGGGCGATGAAGAATGGGTTACACTTGCTAAATTATCACTAAATGGAGGGGTGAAACAATACATAAAGGTTTCTGCAGATACCCTTTTTGGGTCTTTGGCAACTGACTATCTGGATAATTCTCCAGAGAATAATCAATTATTGGATACTCTTGAAATCAAAAACTCTCCAATTCCGGTTATTACCACATTTAGGGCTTGCTTAGAAGATACACTGGTGTTTATTGCCTCAGGCGGTGATTCTTATAAATGGAGTGCCCCAACTGGAATAACTGACACTACGGATACGTTAATAGTTTCTGCACCGTCTAGCACTATGAATGGAAGCTACACTCTTACTGCTTTTGATACTTTAGGTTGTTCTGGCACGGTAATCGATTCTATTGTGTTGAATCCGGTTGTTCTGATTGGTTTGCCAGATTCTGCATCTATTTGTTCCTCTACAGATACCACTCCTCCGATAATTATCAATTCGCTATATACTTATTCATGGAATATTGGAGAGTCCTCTCCAAATATTACAGTGGACAGTACGTCTAATTACATTGTTACAGTTACCGACCAAAATGGCTGTGTTGCTGAGGATGCATTTAAACTGACCGTGTTTGCGGATCCAATAGTTCAGTTTACTTCAAATATAGATACAGCATGTGCCTTTGGAGATACCATTGTTCTAAACCACGCAGTACCTACTGGTGGAGTTTATTCGGGTCCATTGGTAAATACTGCTTCTGGAGTACTTACACCTAGTGCCTCAGGGAATTACCCTGTTAATTATACATTTACTGATTCCAATGGATGTTCTGGGTCAGCAGATACGGTGGTAATTATCAATAAAAACCCAGTAGTAAACCTTACTAATATTTCTGATTTATGCCGAAATGGAGTAGTGGATACCATCACTGAAAATAGCCCAAAGAGTTTGGTCTTTGGTGTTTTCAAATCAAATAGTGCTGGTTTGATTGATAACGTTAATGGATATTTTGATCCAAAACTTGCATTAGTTGGGACTCATGAAATTTCGTACACATATACAGATACCGCAACAGGTTGCTTTACCACCGATACCAATGATATTGTAGTAAAAGACACGTTTGGTATTACATTCTCAACGCCTGTTGTTTATTGCGAAAACGTTGGAATAGTAACCTTAGATGATGCAGATACTTTGCCGTCAAATTTTAGTGGAAGTTATGTTAGCGGAAGTGCTGGGTTATTCGGAACCAATGGTTTCAATCCAACTTTAGCTGGGGTAGGGTTGCATACTTTACATTACAATGTAGTTGATACGAACAATTGTTCGAGCGATACGACAAGAAATGTGAGGGTAGATTCAATACCGGTGATTTCTATATCCGATACTTTTTTCTGTGTAAACGCGAATCCTTTGACCCTCTCCACGGGTTCTGAATTAGGTGGTGAGTATATAGGAGGAAGGGGAGTTACTTCCATATCTGGTAATTATGACCCCTTATTAGCGGGTGTAGGTCTTGATACTGTTGTTTTTCGATTCGAAAATACACAAGGTTGTGCCGACACGGTATCTGAAATTTATCAAGTATTTGCAGAGCCAGATGTTACTTTTAGCCTACCGTCGAATAACGATGAGCGTTGTATTGACGCGGAGCCATTCAATTTAACGGGAAATAGCCCCGTTAGCAATATTGGAGTGAGTCAATTTTCGGGACCAGGGTTAGATATTTCAAATAAAATATTCTTAGCCAGTCAAGCGGGTGTAGGAAGTCATATTATGAAATTTGAATACACGGACCAGCGAGGATGTTCAGATTCGGCTTTTGACACCATTATTGTTCATGATTTGCCAATAGTTGCGCTTGATTCCAATTTCACTGGCATTTGCGAAAATAGGATACCATTTTTCTTCACTGGTAGCCCGGTTGGCGGAGCGTTTACTGGAGTTGGTATCGATTCTTCTGGATTCTTTAATTCAAGTTTGGTAGGGGCAACAAGCACCAACATTATTTCCTATACATACACAGATAGTAATTCATGTACGAATTTGGTTCGGGATACTTTTAGCGTTGACTTCATTACTCCAATAACCCTAGCACTAATTCCAAACAATTGTGTGAATATTGATACCGTAACCCTTTCGCAGGGAAGTATTAATTCTGGTTCTGGTGAGTACACCTACAAATCGGATAGTTTGGGTACGCTTGTTTCGGGACTTTACAGACCGTCGGGTGTCGGAACTGGTTTGGATAATATTACATACATCTATGAAAATTTATTGGGTTGTAAGGACAGCCTATCTCAAAAAATTACAATTCACGATACGGTTCCATTAAACTATACTATCCCAGCAACTAACAATGTAGTTTGTGAAAACGATCCTACCTTTATACTTAATTCGGTCAACCCAATTGGTGGTGTTTATACTTCGCTTACTGGTGCGGCTTTAGTTGGCAGCAAATTTGACCCGAGTTTGGCAAATCAAGGAAATAATTTTATTCAATACACTTACTCCGATAGCAATAATTGTGTGAGCCGAAAGGTTGATACAATTCTTGTTAATGCCATAACACCGGTTACTCACGTGGCTGATACATTTTGTTTAAATGAAGGTAACCAAGTACTCGCTGGAGGCACTTTTAACTCAGGTGTATTCAGATATACTGGAGCTGGAATGATAAACGACTCAACGTTTGCACCTTCAATAGCAGGTTTAGGTACAAAAAACATCAGTTATACCTACACAAATTCAGCTGGTTGTAACTCTCAAATTGCTGCGGTTTATAAAGTTAATCCAGCACCAAACGTTCAATTTAACGCGTTGAGTTCGGTTTGTTTGAACACAGACACCTTGCTTATAGGTGGTGCTTCGACTTCGGGAGATGTAAGTTATTTTACGGGAAATGGAATTTTGGATTCTCTTACTGGCCAATACCTTGCGGCTAATGCGGCCGTTGGAACAGATCGAATTCTGTTTATTGGTTTAAATTCAAATACGGGTTGCTCGGACACAGTTGCCCAAAATTTAGTAATAAACGGATTACCGAATACTCAACTTTCTGGTTTACAGGATTTTTGCGTTAGCGATGGTCCATTGCTGTTAAATCAAGGAACACCTGTTCAAGGTGGTAATGGTACGTATTCGGGCCTAGGAATAATTGGAATTCAATTTTACCCGGCTTTAGCTGGTACGGGTAGTCACACTCTTGCCTACACGTTTACGGATAACAATAATTGTACAGTTTCCGATTCAGATACTATTGTGGTAAATGGACTTCCACAAATGACAGCTACTTCGTTACCGCCAGTATGTTTAAATACCGGTCTAATCAATTTAAATGGTGCACAACCACTTGGAGGATACTATAAGGGAGTAAGAGTTGATAGTGCTGCTTCTACTTTTACACCAGACACAGTAGGTATTTGGTCTATTGATTACTTCTATACGGACTTAAATGGATGTTCAAATTCTGTACAACAAACCCAGCAAGTGAGAGCTTTGCCAATAACAACACTCTCATTTGACCCTAAATTTTGTAACAACGACAACGCTGTTACCCTATCCGGAGGTTCCCCGGTTGGAGCAGGTGGTATTTACACTGGATTTGGAGTTGTTGGAAATCTATATGACCCAAAGACAGTAAATGATACTTCGGATACCCTAGTTTATATTTACACCGATGTAAATGGGTGTGTAAATTCAGACTCAGTAGTAATCTCTTTTGATACAGCGACCTTTGTTCAAGTTTTAGACCTACCAGAAGTATGTAAAGGTCCAGAAACTATTGATTTATCTCAATATTTTAGTCCAAATACTGGCAAGTACACAGGGGTTAATGTTTTTGGCTCAAACTTTATTTCCAATCTTTTAGATACAGGTGTATATGCCATCAATTATCAATATATTGACTCTAATAATTGCTCCAGTGCAATTGAAGATTCCATTTTTATTCGTCCATTACCTAGCTTCGAATTGAGTGCAGATACAGGTATCTGTGAAGGAGATGAAATTGAATTATCGGCCACGGGTAATAACAGTTATAATTGGAGTACAGGAGACTATTTAGCTTCGATAGAAGTACAACCTATTGCTAGTAAAACTTACTCGGTTACGGCTACAAATGGATTTAATTGCTCTAGTGAGAAATCGGTCAACGTAACCGTATTCGACCAAATTACAGTTTACACTTCCGCAATTAAAGCATCCTGTAGTACGCCAACTGGTTCTGTTTTTACTTCTGTAACTGGTGGTACTAGACCTTACAATTACTTGTGGTCAACAGGACAAAGAACCAGTTCAGCTTCGCAATTATTTGCGGGTAATTATCAGGTTACTGTTAATGATAAAAATGGATGTACACAATTTGGCTCGGTTGGCGTAAATGCAGAAGGTGGGCCAGAAATATCGATTGTTTCTCAAACAAATAATACTTGCCCGGGTGAATCTAATGGCGCCATCGAGGTTCAAATAAGTGCGGATACTTCTTATACGCTTTTCTGGAATACCGGTGCAACAGGCACTTCACTTGCTAATTTACCAAACGGATTATATGAGTTGTCTGTGTTAGGTGATGATGGATGTAATTCATTCAAATCAATTGAAATAACAGGACCAACTTCTTATATGTACTCGTCTACCATCGAACTACCAGATTGCGATTCCTCAAATGGGTCAATCGTACTTTCGGTGACGAATAGTCTAGACTCCATTTCTTTTCAATGGATGGGACAACCAGTAGGTGATACTTTAAGGAATGTTCGAGCAGGATTTTATACTGCAATTGCTCAAAACAGCATCGGGTGTATTGATTCAATCGAAGTTGTGTTGAACAATTCTTTTGCTCCACGAATAAAAATTGACTCGATTCAATTTGTGGATTGTGGAAATTCGAATGGATCAATTTCAGTTTCTGGAATCGATTCAGTAAAATCCTATTTATGGACAACTGGAGATACTACTCCAATTATTTCTAATCTTGCTGTTGGTGATTACCAAGTAACAGCAACCGACACAGCTGGTTGTGAAACTATTGAGAAATATGAAATTGAACCAGTATTACCCATTGTACCTATCATTTGTAAAGTAACCGCCGACTCTATTTTAGGTAAAAACGTTCTAATTTGGGACACGACTGGTATTGAAACTGATTCTATTGTTGTTTACCGGGAATCAGGTATAATAAATCAATATTTTGCCTTAGATAGTATAGGTTCCTCGACAACTAATAAATTTATAGATGAAGGATTAAACAACGGTTCTTCTATAGGAACTTACACCTTGACCAGTATTGATTCTTGCGGTTACGAGAGTGAAGCTGCTCTTGAACACAAGGCAATTTTATTGAATACTAAACAGACCGATAGCACTATCATTGAGTTAAATTGGAGCAATTATCAAGGGTACAATTACTCTGATTTTTATGTGTATCGCTACTCGACAGAATATGGTGTAGAGCTACTTGACAGTGTTTCTAGTTTTAATACTTACGTTGATTTTAATGTTCCATCGAAGAGTACAAAGCTTCATTACTTTGTTGGAATTAAAGGACAAACAGTCTGTAACGATTCGAATATTACCACAATTTCTAATATTAGCCGAGACTACGGAATAACAATTCTGGGTACCTCTCAAATCGAAAAATCAAGTCTTTCATTTGTGGTGTGGCCAAATCCAAATAGTGGTGAATTTAATATTAAACTTGCTGGTTTTGAGACAGGTAAAGGACAAATAATTGTGTTTGACGCGGCAGGGAAAATATTGTACGAAAATGAGTTGGATTCTAGCTTGCAAGGGCAGACCCAATCTATAAATTTGTCGGACATTAACAGCGGACTGTACTACGTGCAGTTTGTTCAGAACGAAACGGTTGTTACACGCGAAATTGTGATCAATCGATAAGCGGAATAAATGATTCGAATTCTATTTTTAGTTGTGCTTGTTTTCGTTTTTGGCAATGGTTATTGTCAAAAATTTGAATGGGATTGGGCGAAGCAAGTAGGTTCATCGACGGGTTCGGATATAATTTCGGCCTTAGCCACAACAGGAGACACCGTAATTGCTTTTGGTGCCTTTGAAGGTACATTGCCTGGAGGCTCAGCAACAGCAACAGGTGGTAAAGACTTAATGGCAAGAGGCGTACTCAAGGGAGGAACCAATGCCTATGCAACCTTACATTTTAGTTCTACTGGAAGCAATGATAACGCTACCGATGCGGCAGCTTTTGCAGATTTCTCAATTGTTACTGGTAAAATAGATGGAAACCTTTCTGTACAAGGTGCAACTGGAACTATTAATAGAACTTATGGAGCAGGAAGCTTTTTTATGGCTAAAATTAATAGCTTGGGTACTGCAGACTGGGTTATTCCAAACAACAATGCACAGTTGAGTGAAGGCCAAGCAATAACAACCGATCCATTGGGGAATATTTACGTTGCTGGAATTTACCGTGATTCCTTGGTGCTGGGTTCATCAACCATAAGGTCAGAAGGAGCAAACGATGTCTTTGTCGCTAAATTCAACTCTAACGGAGTTGTGCAGTGGCTAAAATCTATGGGAGGGCCAGGTTCTGAAGAAGTTGCAGGGTTAGTATATGATAATGGGGATTTAATTGTAGCCGGAAACTTTAACAGTACTTTTTTACTCTCAACTAATCAGTCGTTAATTCCAAATGTTACGGGTCAAAATGATGTTTATCTGGTTAAAATCGATGCAAATTCAGCAACAGGTGTTCATTCCACATTCCGGAAAGCGTTTTTCTCTAACGGTGCAGTTTCGGCGGAAGATATTGTTGCGTTGAGTAACGGTAACTATGCTGTTGGTGGTGGTTTCAGTACTGCTATCGATGACGGCAGCAATAACTTCACTTCTGCTGGTGGCACTGATGCTTTTATTGGAATTGTAAATTCCAGTTTTAATGCAGTTTTATTGAAAAAATACGGCGGAGTATTAACTGAAAAAATCACCAATTTAGAGGCCGATACCAATCTATTTGCATTTGGAGAGTTTGCTTCAAATTTGACTTTTGGCCCTTACCCTGTAAGTTCATTATCTAATCAAAAAGATGTGTTTTTGCTTGCATGGAATAATAGTCTTTTAGAATTCGCAGTGCATGGTGGTGTAATGACAGCTGGCTCGGATATAATGTCGGCGACAACCATGAAATTAGATTCGGGAAGAATGTACTTTGGAGGGCAATTTAGAAGAAGGGCTAATTTTGGTCAGGCTGGACTTTTTACTTCTCAAGGCACTGGCTTTTTTGATGGATTTTTAGCTTCTGCTATCTCGAAAGAAATATTTTGTTCGATTTCGGACGGTATTACCAGTTCGAATACAAGGCCAGGTTTGGGTGCCGATAGTTTACTGGTTTGCTTTGGAGATACTGGTACATTGGGCTCGGAGAATAGCTCGGGAGTTACCTTTCAATGGTTTAACACTGCTTCCGCAATTGGCCTCACCGGAATAACTGCAGATAGTACATTTAAAGTAGGTGCGACCGAGGAGTATTATGCGGTTATTACTGATCCTGTTAAAAGGTGTTCTGCGAATTCGGACACAGTTACTGTTGTTGTGGAACCCGAGCCTTTTAATGAAATTAAAGATACCATTGTTTGCGATGGAACTTCTGTGTTTACGATTCCACTTTCGCCAACGTATTCAGCTGCGAATGGTTCACTAACTGGTAGTACCGGTATAGACAACAATTTCGGCACGTTCCTTAGTATAAATGCTGGTATTGGAGTAGATACAATCGTTTATACCTTCACGGAACCCAACACAGGGTGTACTGGTGTTGATTCTGCAATATTTGAAGTGCGCGCTAATCCGGTCATTAATTTTAGTTCACTCCCAATATATTGTCAAGGCGACCGAAAGGATACACTAAAATTTGCTTCCACCTCTCAGCCTATCAAAACAGGCTATTATTCTATGACAACACCATGGGGAATTCAAGATAGTTTGGTTTTTCGAAGCGATAGTTTACCCGCAAACCCTTCTCCAGGGCACCTAGTTACGTATAATGCAATAGATTCTTTTGGCTGTAAAAACTCTAGTTCAGCCAATATTATTTTGAATCCAAAACCAAATGTGACGTTTAATTTTTCTCCACCGGCTCCATTTTGTAAAAACACACCCATTTTTAGTTTATCTGGCGGAAATCAGGCAAATGGTATTTATTCAGGAAAAGCTGTAAATAGCCTGACAAGTGAATACGATGCTTCTTCATATATTGGTTTATCGGATACAGTTTTATTTTCATACACAGATAACAATTCATGCTCAGATACAGCTGAAGTTGTGTTCCAAATTGATTCAACGCCAACTGTCACATTTGTAACTACAGTAAAAATATGTTCAAATGATTCTTTAGTTGAATTGGATAGACTAAGTGCAGTTTCTCCAACGGCAAATGGTACCGGGGTTTTTACAAGTGCATGGGTTGGTGCAGGGTCTAATGATTTTTTTCCAAGATTGGCAGGTGTTGGAGTACATCCCGTACAATACCAATTTACAGATAATAATGGTTGCGAGGATTCTACAACTACTAATTTGACGGTGAATGCTTTGCCGGGAATGGGAATTTCAGCAATTTCACCTATTTGTGAAAATGACAGTGCTTTCCTAATTTCGAGTGGATTTCCGACTGGAGGTGATTATTTTGTACGAAACAATAGACTCATTGGAGATATTCTAAATCCGACTGATTTACCAGAAATTTCTGGAGTCCAAGATTCTGTAGTATATGTTTACACAGACCCTGTAACAGGTTGTTCTAATAGCGCAAGTACAGGTTTATTAGTAAGAAGATTGAATGGCTTAGTATTCAATCCAGAATTAACCTTAAACAGACTTTGTAATTCTGATTCAATTGATTTATTTGCCATGGGAGACACCCTGTTTTCGCCTCCTCCGGTAACTGGTGGGCGATTTCTTGATAATTTGGGTGATGAAATATCTGTATTTAAAGGGTCAAAGTATCTTCCTCAAAATAGTGATACAGGCACTGTTGTCGGTCTCCGCTATATCTATGATTATTCAACAACGGGTTGCTCAGACACGGCAACACGTTTTATTCAAGTTTCGTATAGCCCGGTTGCCTCGATTAAACCATTAGCATTTGCCTGCGCAGGAATTGAATCCAGTATAGAAGCAGAAGGTGGTATCTCCTACTTATGGGATAATGACAGTACCGGAAGTCAGAGAAGTTTTGTTCAAGATTCCGCAACAACGTATTATGTAACCGTTACAAACATCAATCTCTGCTCAGATTCTACTAGTATCAAGGTAGAAATGTCGGATGGTAGCATAATTTCTGGTAACAATATTACCACTACCTTAAAAAAAGGAGGAAATACAACGATTGATATTTTGGATGCCTACAGCGCTGATACGGTTGATTTAATTGGTGAAATTCTGATAGTGAATGAGCCAGATAGTGCCGCGGAATTTCGAGCAGAACAAGGAATTAAGCAAGATGTTTTTTCAAGTTTGTATTATGAACCAAATCCTGAATTTAGAAGAAATGATACGTTAGAATACCAAGTTTGTGATGTCGTTTGTGTAAATGTTTGCGATACCGCCAGTGTAATTTATAGAGTGCTAGGAGACCCCTATGACTTTATTCCAAATGGATTTAGTCCGAACGGAGATGGTATGAATGATAAGTGGGTGATACCAGGAATTGAAGCTTACCCAGAAAATGAATTATACATTTATAATCGATGGGGAAACTTAATATTTGAAGCAGCCCCTTATCTCAATGAATGGGAAGGTCAGGCAAATAAAGGGATTGGTGGTTCAGAAAAAATTGGAGATGGAGTATTTTACTACGTTTTGATTACAAATGATGGAGATCCTATTAAAGGTTCTATCGAAATGAAATCTAAATAATGTTGAGATCGTTTCCTTCTATATTAGTTTTCTTCTTTATAGGTATTAATACCTATTCTCAGCAGTCTAGTGAGGTTTCTCAATACATTTTACATCAACCTTTTATAAACACGGCATCCATTGCCAAATCAGGCGCAAAAAACGGAGCATTTATTTTTAAACAAAACTGGATAGGATACGAAGGAGCGCCTTCGAGTTTATTCATGAACTTTAATATGCCCTTGCGTTCGCCCAAACGCTTTGGAGGCATTATTCTAAGCAATGATAATATTGGTATTCACAATAATATTAGATTGTCGGGTATCTATGCTCAAAAATTCAGAATTGATAAAACTAGTTTCTTCTCCCTTTCTGCCGCGCCTGGTTTTGAGTTTGTGCAAAGTGATTACACCCAAATAGAAACCGATTTTGCCAACGATCCAGTTTTTGCTGGTTCTGCAAATTCATTATTTTCTGTAAATATGGCCGGAGGTGCCTATTATTACAATAAAAAATTCTTCGCTGGATTGGCGCTACCGACCATTTTCTATAATCATTTTGAGGCAGTACAAGGAGGAGATAACAAAGGGAAAATTGGTTTCGATTACCGCAGATTACCTATCAATTTATCTGCTGGTTGGAAAAAAGACGTTGGTAAGTTTATTACACTGCAACCTTCTTTACTAGTAAAGTATGAAGTTGCTTCGGCTTTGCAAGTTGATATTAATGCTATGGCTGAATATCGTGAGCAAATTGGGTTTGGATTATCGTACCGCACCACAAATTCGATGGTTGTGCTTGCGAATTACAGAATAAATAAATTGTTTAAAGTTGGTTATGCCTTTAATACTCAATTAGGGTCTCAATTGACAAACTACCACGCTGGAACACATGAAATAGCCTTAATTTATGGAATTGAAAATGGTCGTCAGACTAAAATTAACTTGCCTCGAAAAATTAAGCAATACCGAAAGAAAAAAGTAAAAGAACAGAAAAAAGCACTCAAAAAACTTCAAAAAGAACAACCGAAGCTTGACCCGGGAGGTAAGCGTGAGAAAAAACAACCTTATAGTTAACCTTAAGTGGGATACTATTTTTCATTGGTTATTCGGTTAGGAGCAATTCTCGGTTGTTACACCCTTCTCAGGCTGCTTTTTTATGCATTTAATAGTCAAAGTTTTGCGTCGTATGATTTAGTTGAATGGATTCAAATCATTTATGGCGGATTACGGTTTGACATAAGTGCTATTCTTATCATTAACTCAATTTACATTCTTGTATGGTTATTGCCGTTTCAGTTAATGACCTTCAAAAAAATTTCGAAACCATTAAGCTTCATGTTTTTGTCACTGAATGGTTTTGCCATGGCAATTCATACAGCAGATCTGGTTTTTTATCCGTTTAATGGAAAAAGAATTGATAGTGAAGTCTTTGGTTTACTCTCTGCGCTGCCAAGCCTGTTAGGTTCGTTCGTATCCGATTATTGGTACATTTTTCCCATTTTCTTATTTTTTGTGTTGGCTCTACTACGATTGAACAAGTATGTGATACAACAGTCCTCAATGGGTCTTTTGAGCAGGATAATGCTTTTTGTGATAGGAGTAGGGTTGTTAATAATAGGTATGAGAGGTGGCGTAACGAATAGCAGACCATTAAGCCCTTCTTCGGCTTCTTTGCATATTCATCCAAACGATGTTGCGCTGGTAACAAATAGCCCTTATACACTCATTTACAGTTGGTTTACTAGGTCGTTGGAAGTTCCTACCTATTTTAAAATAGAAAAATTGTCAGAAATAGTACAGGTAGAAAAAGAGCTACTTAAAGATGCTGGTGAAAAGCCTAAGAATATTGTATTGCTAATTATGGAAAGTTTTTCTAAACAATACTTCAGCAGTTATACAGGAAACAAGGGGTACACTCCAAATCTCGACTCTATTTTTAACCATGGAATTCGATTCACAAATGCATTTGCTAATGGACGACGTTCAAGTCAGGCACTTGTAGCCCTTAATTCGGGTATTCCAGCTCTGATGAATGAACCCTACTTGTATTCATCTTATGCCGGAAATAATATCAATGGAATTCCTTTAATGCTAACGAGTTTAGGCTATAAAACAGCTTTTTTTAATGGGAGTTCAAGAGACATGTTAAAATGGGAAGAATTTATTAAAAAGGTCGGATACCAAGAGTATTATAGTAAAGAAACTTATAATTATCCAGAACATGATGATGGGCATTGGGGGATTTATGATCACAGAATGCTCGAACAGTTTACCGAAGTTATTGATACAACCCTCGGTCCTTTTTTTTACACTTTTTTTAGCCTCAGTTCGCATCATCCCTTCCATGTGCCTACGGAACTCGTGGACAGTTTTGATTCTCCAAATCCATTTTTTAAATCTATGATGTATGCTGATTGGAGTATTGGAGAGTTTTTTAAAAGCAATGCACAGAAAAAGTGGTTTAAGAATACAATTTTCATTATCACCGCGGATCACACGCTGAATGGAGAGTCATTTTCTAATGAACGTCAAAAAAACGCAAGTAGCTGGTATCAAAACAGGGTAGGGTTATATGCAGTGCCTTTAGCTATTATTGATGGTGCGAAAGTGGAAGGTGATACAATCGAAATTCCTTTTTCTCATGTGGATGTGTCCGCAACAATTTTAGACTACGCCAATTACAGGGGTAAATTTGTGAACTGGGGAACGCCAATTTCAAAACTTACGGAAGATAATATGGTTATCCATTTTGTTAATGGCATATATCAAATTTTGGATAAAGACCATGTGATGCTTTTTGATAGTGAAAAAGTTCTTGGACTATATAATTATAAAATAGATCCTGCCTTAGTGCATAACCTGGCAGTGACGAAAGAGTTAGAGCCTAAACTGAACCTAATGGAAAATAGAATTAAAGCATACATCCAACAACACCACACTAGGGTTTCCAATAACCGGATGTTCCTAAGAGTCATTTCATAAAGTAATATATCCTATTTTTTTGCATTTTATCGGTATTGCACTTTAAATGCTTACTTTTAGTTTTAATAAAAAACCAATTTTTATTTCGAATATTCAAATTGTGGGATTGAAACAAGGCAATATCGACATTTTATGTATCCAACGGTTCTTTGGGTTTGACGTAATAGAGCCTTTATTGAAAAACATTGGACTACCTTACAAATTCGTAGAATCATCGCGTACTCAAGAAATCGAGGACACGTTACTAAAAAACTTTCCCAAATTAATTATTTTGGAAGCGAGTGAAAATCTAGTTGCAAATAAATTACTTCTTGATCGATGTCGTGAAATTTGTCCAACCACTAATATTGTTTTTCTCGCCCGTTTTATGCCCGTTCACCATGTTGTAGAACTGGTGAAATGCGGAGCTAAGGAGATTATTGATTCAAGTGAACTGAATAATTCCAAGCTGGTTTTATCCAAATTGATTGATCTGGCTAATAATCGAAAACCTGAACGAAGAGTCAAGACTTATGTTGATGACTCGGAGGATGTTGCTGCTGTAGGGAAGTGGGAATACAATGTTGTTCGCGAAGAGCTTTATTGGTCCAGAATAACGAAAGAAATTCACGAGGTGTCAGACGCCTATAAACCAAATGTTTCTGAAGCAATTGGTTTTTACCTAGAAGGGGAAACGAGAGAAAAAATAGAAACATGTTTTAAACGCTTATTAGAATCAGGAGTTTCTTATGACTTAGACCTCGAAATTGAAACGGCAAAAGGAAACAAACTATGGGTTAATTCAAAAGGTAGTATTCATAAATTTCACGGAGTGCCACTTTTGGTTTACGGGACTTTTCAGGATATAACTGAACGAAAAAAACTTGAGTTAGAATTAACCTTATCGGATACGCGATACCAAAAAGTTATAGAAGCAACCAAAGATGTGATTTGGGAATATGATCTGATAAAAAATGTAATTATCTACGCCAAAACTGATATAAATTCGAATTTCAAACTAACATCCGAAAAAGAACTCACCTTCAATGATATGGTTTCAAAAATTCACCCAAGTGAACAGCAGAAATTTGAAGATTCACTTCAAGTTGTCTTTTCAAGTAGTGACGTCAATATCTGGCAGTGTGATTATAGGGTAAAAGATAAAGGTGAAGAATATATTTGGATAAATGATAACGCCTCAATAGTAAGGGATAAAGAAGGTAAAGCAATAAAACTCATTGGTGCTGCCCGAAATGTCACCGCTACTAAAGAATACTTAAAGTCAATTGAAAATCAAAACAACCGCTTTCAGGAGATAGCATGGACTCAATCGCATTTGCTGAGACCTCCGGTGGTAAATATTTTAGGCCTAGTAGATTTAATTAAATCGGAGAATGCGTCAGGCAGTTCAATCGAGAAGTTGTTAATTTATTTGGCGCAAACTACGGAGCAATTGGATGACGTGGTTAAACAAATTGTTGCTAAGTCGGACAAAGTGGTGCGAGGACCGATAAAAACGGGTGATGGATTTATAAAAAATGAAACTAAGGCAAGTGTTTTTAAGGGGGATAATTGAAGAGTTTCTCAAGCCCATTTAGTTTAATTTCATATAAAGTGTGTAGTTGCATACCTAATTTTCCTTTCGGAAAAGCCTGTTCCCTTGCCATCCATTCCAAATAGGAAACAGGTAATTTTTTAAGCACAGTGTTTTTATACTTTCCATACGGCATTTTAGTAGTAGAAAGTGATTGTACAATTTCGTTTTTCATAATATTCAATTTTAACAAATAATTACGAGATGGTTTTCAACCTATTCTGCAACTGGTTGTTTTCTTACAAACCTTCAGTGATTGTTTTAGTAGCAAGCAGTCTAGTTAGGAGTAATTAGATTGTTTTCATGGTTGGAGTGAAAGGGGGGAGGAGTCCCCCCTTTTTTATTTTCCGATACAGAATTTTGAAAATATGTTATCCAATAAGTCATCTGTTGTTACTTCGCCTGTAATCTCTCCAAGATGAAATAGTGATTGACGAATATCGGCAGCCAATAAATCACCAGAAAGTCCACTATCTAATCCGTTGTAGGCACGCATAAGTGCATCATTTGCACCAGTAAGTGCCTCGTAGTGCCTTGAGTTTGTAATGGTTATATCCTGCTCGCCAACCTTGCCAAGGTTCACCAAACTCATTAGTCGATTTTGTAAGTCTGTAATATTCGTTTTTTCTTTTGCAGAGATAAATATTGGGCTGAAGCCATGCTCCAGAAATTCCTTTTTCTCTTCTTCAAGTTGATCGGCTTTATTGGCGATTAATACGAGTTCCGAATTACTTATCTCAACATCTTTTTTCAAAGCACCCACAATGCTTTTCAATTCGTTGGGGTCGATAGATGCAGCATCAAACAGATAACACACTATTGCCGCTTCTCGCATTTTTTCTAGAGTTTTTTTTACACCCAAAGATTCTACAACGTCCGTAGTTTCTCGGATACCAGCTGTATCAATGAATCGGAAAACAACACCATTCCAAATTACTTCATCTTCAATAACATCGCGAGTGGTACCTTCAATCTCCGTAACCAATGCTTTTTCTTCGTTTAGTAACGTATTGAGTAAAGTTGACTTTCCAGCGTTTGGTTTGCCGGCAATGACAACAGGCACACCGTTTTTAATTACGTTACCATTTTTAAATGATTCTATTAAGGTTTGAATTACCATATGAATGTTCCAAATCAATTGTTTTAATTCATCTCGATTCGCAAATTCAACATCTTCTTCGCTGAAGTCGAGTTCCAGTTCAACCATTGAAGCAAAGTGAATCAAATCTGTTCGAAGCACTTTTATTTGGTCTGAAAAACCTCCACGCATCTGTTGCATGGCCACTTTGTGTGCAGCTTCCGAGTTCGATGCAATAAGGTCAGCCACCGCTTCTGCTTGGCTCAAATCTAGCTTTCCGTTCAAAAATGCTCTGAGTGTAAATTCACCGGGCTTTGCTGCAACGGCACCATTTTCAATAAATAAACGAATAACATCTTGTAAAATGAACTGAGAACCGTGACAAGAAACTTCGACAACCTCTTCACCTGTGTAGCTTTTTCCATCTAAAAAGAGGGTTGCCAAGACTTCATCAACAATTCTATTCCCATCTTTTATTTGACCATAGTGAGCGGTATGACTCTGTGCAGAGGAGATATTTTTAGAAAAAACTTTAGATAAAATTTGAACAGAATGTGGACCGGAAAGACGAATTACTCCTATAGCTCCAATTCCTTGAGGTGTTGCCAGTGCAACAATTGTATCATTAACGCTTTGCATATTTAGGGAGTGTATTTTTCTAGACAAAACCCTTTCAACGTACTACCACGAACAATAATAGAATTGTCTTTCATTAGAACATATTCGGCTCTATGGTCGAAAATTAATTTCGGATTCGGAATTTTTTTCTCTTCTAGCTGTCCTGTAGCTGTTGATAGGTATGTGTATTTTAACCTAGAACCATAACCCTTTGTTCTCTCAGTAAAAATAATTCTGAGCCTACCATCTAATCCTAATTTGGTTCTCATTTTAAGAGGATATTTTACCCAACCATAATCCATGCTCAGTACATTGCTCCAATTTACATTCCCATCCCTATTAATTGAAATAAACAAAACATCTGAACTGGGAATTTCTGCAACCTGATATTGCGGATCTAGTTCCTTTTTACAAATACCTAGAATATAATTCCCCTCTTCGTCCAAAGTGGCAGAAACTACTCGCAGAGACCAAGTTGACCTTATTTTATTTGCTGTTTCGTTTGATAGAGAATTGTACGTTTTTTCTATAAGGTCTTTTTTAAAGTTAAAAGATACGGATGGCAATTGCGCTGTGGTCTCTGAGTTTCCGCCGGAAATCGATACCGCAAAGATTTTATTTTCTCTGTCGTATGCCGACATACAAGATATAAGAAGGCTATCTTGTTTAAATTGGGTATGTCTGAGGTTGCTTAATTCTTTATTAGGTTTCAGGCTAGTAAAAAAAAAATCAATTTTTCCATTCTGTGCAATATGATATACCATGGAACTATCTTCCTTTTTGAAGAAAGTGAATACTCCATTTTCAAAATTTTGGGTTTGTGAATACAAGGTTTTTCTAGGAATGGCAATTGCAAAACTGTCTAATCGTTCCGACAAATTATTGTAGGATTTGACAATCGAAGAGTCTTTATGATTCATTTCATTTTCTTGGTAATAGAGTTCTCGCATTCCTATTGCTAAAAATGAGGTTTTATTTTCTGAATTATAGTATCGCCCAAATGAGGAATTTACTGTGTCAAGATGTTTTATCATTATGATTTTACCCGTTCCAGCATCGAGCGTATAGGCAGTAAATAAATCTTGGTATTCAGTTGAATTATTTTCTCGTTTCGTCCTAATGGATGCATAAACTACTACTGTATTTTTTGTAGTGGTGTAACCATGAATCTCAATTTTGTTACTATGAGGTTTGGAATTGGATGTTGTTGTATCTGTAATTTCACATGTCCATAGTTTTTCAAGTTTCCCATTTAGTAATGCTATCTTTCGTTGGGTTGGGTTTATTAGAATAAGCTTGTTGGAATCAAACGAATCAAAACGAGTATTTGTAAAGACGTTTAATGCGTCGGAAGAGTTGAGCTTATAACTTTTTGGTTGGGCGTTAGTATCTAGCCCAGTAAAGCCAATTAGAAATGTCAATAACAAGGTAAGAACCCTGTTGAATGGAATTTTTTTCAATTCTGAATTAATAAGAAAATTGGCCAAAATTTGTTTGATGGGCGTAATTATTTGAAAGTCTGTAATCATTATTTAGCATACAAAAATATGGGATTGCCTTTAAACCAAATTACCTTAATTGGTTTAAAAATCAACGCAGTTTTTCTTCCGTGATAATTTTTGAGTTTGCTTAATTTGACTTGCTTTAATGTGAGACCTCAATTTAGAATTACGCAACGATTTCTTCACCAAGGGTAATAGTTTTATAGGTTGTATTTTTCTACAATCCATTTTCTATTCTTTACCCCTTTCACTACTATTGAACCGTTTTTAGTGAAAACAAAAGGAACTCCCAGATGGTATGGGTTAGCTATATAATAGACCATTTTTACACCTGTGTTTATGCGTGACTTAACCTTGCCGCTTGATAAGTCGATGGTGGAATAAACACAACTTAAACTTAGCGGAGAAATATTTTCTGCATAGGTAACTGTCATGGTTGAGTCTGAAATATAACTAATAGACTTAAAGGGAAACACTGAATGTTTATACTTTATAGGTATTATAGTACTCCAATTCAAATTGCCCGTTTTGTTGACTGACAGTAAAATAATGTCCCCAGCACTATTCAACTCTCCAGCTGTATTTGCGAAGTACGATTTGTATTTAATAATTGAAATTAGCATATTATCATCTAAATCGAATTGAACATCTATAACTTTGTAGTTCTTGAATCGATGCCATTTTTTAGGAAGTTTTAGATTGTTACTTTGGCGGTATAAGGCTTTTAGTTTGGTCTTATGCAATAAGTAAGAGAATTTTGTTGAATCTCCTATTCCATCAACTGGTTTACTTATTATTTCGAACTCTATTTCATTCAATTTCTTCGAGAGATTTTCACTTACTCCAATAAAGTTATTGTTTCTAGCAAAATGCCGAAATTCAATCTTGTTGAACTCTTTTGTGTTTAAGGGGATTGTAAAAAATTCGGTGAGTTCATTTGAATTTGATAGGAATATTTTTGCCACGTTTTGTTCCACTAGAGTGTAGGCTATACTTCCGTTATCAAATAAATTTATTGACTCAGAAGCGTTATTTTTTGAATAAGGAATATCAAAATTTTGAAGGATGTTCAAAGAATCATCAATCACCGTCACATTAGTAGTATCTCGATACCGTTGTGCACTGCGATGATTGTGTACTTCTCGAATTCCCAAAGCTAGAAGCGATTTTTTATGCTCAGATGCGATAAAATCAGCTTAAGAAGTGTTGGCGGTATCCATTATTATTTTAGGCGTTATCTCACCCGTAGAAATATCGAGCTTGTAGGCAGTTAAAATATCCATATAATCATCAATTCTATTCGGGTTTGGGACCCTATTCGAACCTATTATATGAATATTTTGATTCAATAAAGTCTTATGAATTCTAAACAAAGTGTCCTTTTTAATTGGTGCAATCAAATCATGATTCTCAATAGAAGTTTTCCATTTAAGATTCATTTTATTATCCAATAAGAATGTAGCATTTACAACATGGTTTTGCAGCATAACTTCATCTTCGTGAACAGGTGTTAAAAATGAGTACTTAGGAATCCAAGATTTCTTTTTATGTGGTTTATAGGAATACGTTTCTGTCTGGCTTAAGCATTCCGAAAATATCAGTGTTAAGATTATTACCAACGTTAAACGCAAGTGATTCATAATTTGTGAAATTTTAGTTTCCAATACTAAACTATCGTAATAGTTGAAATACATAATTGATTAAATTAAATATAGTAATAGAAAATATCGAAGGAAGACCTTATTTAGATAGATTACCTTTGAAAAAAGCTCAATAAATGAATTCAGTTTTCAGAAATCCACTTTTTCAATTCGTGCTGATAGGTGTTATTTTGTTTGGAATACAACAACTTACATCAAGATCAAATGAGCAAGTAATTGAAATAAACAAAGAAGTAGTAGGCCACATAAAAGCGGAGCTAATTGCATTAGGAATAGATAGCCCTAGTAACGAGGTAATTGAAAATGCCATCCAGCAAAAAATTGAGCAAGAGTTGCTATACCATTTTGCATTAGCAAATGAACTTGAAGTAAATAATGATTTGGTAAAAGAAGCATTGGCCGAAACTGCCAATCAGTTTATATATAGTGATGCAAAATTGAATGATCCAGGTGACGAGATTTTAGAAACATTTTTACAAAATTCTCCAAATGAATATACTAAACTAGCGACATTGAGTTTTCGACAGTATTTTTTTGGAGAGGACATAATGTTTGCCCAAAAAATGCTGTTCGATTCAAAGAGCACAACTATTGAAGGAAGCGAATCCCCTGCATTAAACGAAGTACAGCATTTAAGAACCTACACAAAAATATCGAATGACTTTGGACAGTTGTTTTTGGACAGTTTGCTGAATTGCACGGCAGGTTGGCGCGGCATAATCCAGTCCAAACACGGAATCCATGTGGTAGTTGTTGATGAGGTCATCCCCGCTAGATTGGCTAAGTTGAATGAGGTAAGGGTAGAAGCACTCAAGAACTATCGGCAACAAATCTTGCTGTCTTATCGCGATTCTGTTTTGGAAGTGATGAAAAACGAGGTGAAAGTGATTCGGAATTATTAATGAAAAACCAAAAGGCTACTCTTCTTTTTATTGTATTTATCTCACATGCAATTAGCTCAAGTGCGCATAATCTTATTACTAATAAATTACAGCTAAGGTTTACAGATTCGGTTGTGTTTGTTCAAGCCAAGGGCATGGCTGTAGGGTCAAATTCGATTATAGAAATGAGGGATAGTAGTTTACCATTAATCAGAAGTCAATTCGGACAGATGCAACTTTTTGAAGGAGAATGGCCGGTTAAAAACTTACCGATTGAAATTACGATTGACAATGGAGCCCCCACCTCAGTGGAAGTTTTATCTAACCAGTCATCGGTTCAATTTATTGAAAGAACAGCATCTATTTTGGTTTCAAATAACCTAAAGCTCATGCCCGAAAATGAGAACTTAAAACCAAGTTACTTGATGTTGGGAATTGAGCATATAGTCATTGGGTTCGATCATTTACTGTTTATTCTAGCACTGCTTTTTTTGGTTAAACCCAATGCAATTTTGTGGATGATAACCTCCTTTACCTTAGCGCATAGCATTACACTATCTGCCTCGGTTCTCGGTTGGTTAACGCCTGGTTTCATTGGTTTGTCAGGAATTTGGGTTGAGGGAATGATTGCTGGATCTATTGTTTTATTGGCGCTCGAAATGCGAAAAAACAAAAACGTATCTCCTATTAAAACGGCCGGAATTGTGTTTGTTTTCGGACTGTTACATGGTTTTGGATTCGCTAGTGTTCTTTTAGAATTAGGACTACCGGCAACCGAACAATGGAAAGCGCTTTTTTCCTTTAACTTAGGCGTAGAAATAGGGCAATTGTTATTCATTGGAGTTTTGTTATTCGTATTCAAATTAATAAAACCTTATTTATCAAAAGAGAAATTGGTTAACCCTATTTCTATGGCTATCGGCGGCGTGGCTGTCTTTTGGTTCATTGAACGAACCGCTATTTTGTCTAACACAATATAAAAAAAGAATATGAAATTAGTTTCTTGGAACGTAAATGGAATTAGAGCTGGAGTGAAAAAAGGTTTCGTTGAAAAAGTGATGGATATGTCTGCCGATATAATTTGTTTGCAGGAAACTAAAGCGCAAGACGACCAAGTAAAAGAAGCGTTGGAAGAGTTGAAGGGGTATCATTTAGTTTCGAACTCTGCTATAAAGAAAGGGTATTCTGGAACTGCGATTTTGTCAAAAGAAAAGCCTTTAGATATTATAAAAGATTTGAATCACTCAACCCATGATGGAGAGGGAAGATTGATTTTTGCAGAGTTCGAAAATTACTTTGTAGGTACTACCTATGTTCCAAATTCCAAGGCAGGTTTAGCGCGTCTAGATGAACGCGTGGATTGGGATAAGGAACTTTTAAAAGTTATGAAAGGTTTGGAGAAAAAGAAACCTGTTGTGCTTTGCGGTGATTTTAATGTTTGTCATAAGGAGATAGATATTGCACGGCCAGTGGCTAATTATGACAAGTCACCAGGTTACACGCAAAGGGAAATTGATGGTATGGACAATTTTACAAAAAGTGGGTTTGTTGATACCTTCAGAGCCTTGCACCCCGATGAAGTAAAATACAGTTGGTGGAGTATGCGCGGAGGTGCTAGAGCAAAGAACATTGGATGGCGACTTGATTACTTTCTTGTTTCAGAACGCTTAATGCCTAAAGTTAATCAGGCTGATATTTGGACTCATATCGAAGGTTCGGACCACTGTCCTGTAATTGTAGAAATTGAAGATTAATTAATGCAAAATGGGCTTAGTCAAAAGAACCGATTAACTTACTTTTGGCCACCCATAAACAAGAAAGAATAGATAGGATGAGCGTACTTGTAAATAAAGATTCGAAGATAATTGTTCAAGGTTTTACCGGTGGAGAGGGAACTTTTCATGCAGGACAAATGATTGAATATGGAACAAACGTAGTTGGCGGCGTTACACCAGGAAAAGGTGGTCAAAGTCATTTAGATAGACCCGTTTTTAATACAGTAGAAGACGCAGTAAATCAAACAGGTGCTGATGTTTCTATAATTTTTGTACCACCAGCTTTTGCGGCTGATGCAATAATGGAAGCTGCGAACGGTGGAATTAAGGTAATCGTTTGTATTACGGAAGGTATTCCTGTTGCCGATATGGTTGGCGTAAAAGAGTATCTGAAGGATTACGACTGTACGTTAATTGGCCCAAATTGCCCTGGTGTAATCACTCCAGGCGGTGCTAAGGTTGGTATTATGCCAGGTTTTGTATTCAAAGAAGGCAAAGTTGGTATTGTTTCTAAATCGGGAACGTTGACTTACGAAGCTGCAGATCAAGTGGTAAAAGCTGGGTATGGTATTTCTACTGCTATAGGAATAGGTGGAGATCCAATTATTGGTACTTCCACGAAAGATGCTGTTAAACTGTTGATGGAAGACCCAGAAACGGATGCCATTGTAATGATTGGAGAAATTGGGGGAAACTACGAAGCACAAGCAGCTCGATATATCAAAGAAGTTGGAAATCTAAAACCAGTTGTTGGTTTTATCGCTGGGCAAACCGCTCCAGCTGGTAAGCGAATGGGACATGCTGGTGCCATTATTGGTGGCGCTGAAGACACAGCTGAAGCTAAAATGAAAATCATGGCCGAATGTGGAATTCATGTAAGTGCATCTCCGGCCAAAATTGGAGCAACCTTGGTTGAGGCTCTTAAGGGTTAATTAAGAAACGAATTTTTTAGAAACCGAATTGAGAAATCGATTCGGTTTTTTTGTTTCTTTTTTTAACAAGAAACCAAACTTATTAAAACGAATTCCGTTCGACTAACTGACCACTCTTTGGTAATTTTGAAAATGTATAAAATCACTACTTATGATTAAAAAATTAAGCTTGAGCTCGCTTCTAATATTGCTCGTACATGCTGGTACATACGCTCAAAGTGATATTGTGGCAACTGGAAACTCCGTTATTCATAGCAGTGGTTCTGTTAGTTATACTGTTGGGCAAGCAGTTTATAGCTCAGATTCTTCCGATGCAGGAAGAGCAACCTATGGTGTGCAACAGGTTTACGATATTGAAATTATCGATGGAATAGATAATAAAACAGTTTCGCTCGAACTAATAGCTTACCCAAATCCAACACAGAACAACCTATGGCTCAAGTTTTCTGAGCAGTTTGATGAAAATATACGGTTTGTGTTGACTGATAATTTGGGTAAACTGATTGTCCAAGAAGAAATAAGCTCAAACACAACTGAAATTCCAATGCAAGAATTAACTGCAGGAACTTATCATTTGATGGTTTTGAGTAATGAGTCAACAATTAAATCCTTTAAAATTTTAAAAACTAAATAATCATGAAATATCTACACTTAACGCTTGGACTAGTTCTAAGTACTTTCTTCTCCTTTGCTCAAGCACCCAACAAAATGACTTATCAATCTGTTGTCAGAGACGGAGCAGATAAGTTATTAATCAATACAACGGTTGGGCTTCAAATTTCAATTCTTCAAGGAACAGTTGGGGGCACAGCGGTTTACGTTGAAACTTTTCAACCAACCACAAATGCAAATGGTTTACTCACCATTGAAATTGGAACTGGTACAGTGATTTCTGGAAATATTACGACTGTAGATTGGAACAATGGACCCTATTTTATTAAATCAGAAACCGACCCGGGTGGCGGGACTTCGTACACAATTTCTGGAACCTCAGAACTATTATCTGTGCCTTATGCTTTTATGTCGCAACGAGCAGCAATTGCCGATAGCGTAACTGGAGGGACTACAGAATCCGACCCAATTTTTACCAGTTCTGTTGCTAATTCTATCACTGCAACAGACACAACTAATTGGAATAGAGATAATTCAACCTCAAACGAGTTGCAAATTCTGTCTATTTCGAATGATACATTGTTTCTTTCAGATGGTGGTTTTGCTGTTTTACCAGCAATGTCAGTTAATAACGACAATGACTCTACTAACGAATTACAATCATTAACCTCTTCAAATGACACTATTTATTTATCAGATGGTGGTTTTGCAGTTCTTCCTGTAGTTGCAGCTAATAATGATAACGATTCAACAAACGAATTACAATTGTTGTCAATTTCAAATGATACTATGTATTTATCTGACGGTGGTTTTGCAGTTTTACCAGCAATGGTAGCTAATAATGATAATGACTCTACCAATGAACTACAAATGCTATCCATCTCAAACGATACCGTTTATTTATCTAATGGAGGTTTTGCAGTTCTTCCTGCGACCACAATGAACAACGATAATGATTCTACAAATGAAATACAGATGTTATCCACTTCAAATGATACCATTTATTTATCCAACGGAGGTTTTGCGATTTTGCCCGCGATGGCAGTGAATAATGATAATGATTCAACAAATGAATTTCAGTCACTTTCTGCTTCGAACGACACAATATATTTATCGGATGGTGGATTTGCTGTTTTGCCAGCTATGGAGGCAAACAACGATAATGATTCAACGAATGAACTACAGATGCTAACCATTTCAAATGATACCGTTTATTTATCTAATGGAGGTTTTGTTGTTCTTCCAGGTAATATTTATGACAGCATTACCCACGGAACATCTGCAAATGCAAGTGGATTTGTTGTTGAGTCTAAGATTATTAATTCTAATAATACCAGTAATTATTCTGGCATTCAAGTAGAAGTTGAAGGTACTGATGCTGAAAATACTGGTATTAATGCAGCTTCTACTGGTACCTCATTGGGAACAAATATTGGGCTGCGAGGTACATCAGCCGGTGGTTCTTTAAATTACGGTTTATACGGTTCTGCCTCTGGAGGAGGAATGAACAACGTAGGAACATATGGTGTAGCTAATAGCACAAGTTCTGCAGCAAACTCAACAAATAGAGGGGTAACAGGGGAAGCCTCTTCTGCGACAGCAATATTTAATCAAGGTGTTTTGGGGCTTGCTGGCCCAACAAGAAACAGTACTCAAGGATATAATGCGGGTCTTTTAGGCGAAGCGTTTGGACATTCTGAACTCAATTACGGAATGCTTACTCTAAGTTACGGTACTGGAAATACTAATTATGGTGGTGCTGATTTTGTTTACGGAAATGTTTCCGGAGCCAAGAAGAACATTGGTTCATATGCATACGCTTGGGGTGCTGATACAAACATGGCTATTAGAGCTTATGCAAAAGACGATTTATCAGCAGTTAATTACGGTATATATTCAGAGGCAACTGGAATCGCTGGTTCACTAGCAGGTAGGTTTTTAGGAAATACCAGAATTGAAGGTAATTTAGTAGTGACAGGTTCTATTAGTAAAGGTTCGGGGACATTTAAAATAGACCACCCACAAGATCCAGAGAACAAATTCTTGATTCACAGTTTTGTGGAAAGCCCAGATATGATGAACGTATATAATGGAAATGCAACTACTGATGGAAATGGTTTCGCTACAGTTGAATTACCAGATTACGTAGAAAGTGCGAATAAAGATTTTAGATATCAGTTGACCCCAATTGGTCAGTTTGCGCAATGTATTGTAAGCGAAAAAGTGAGTGGAAACAAATTTGTGATTCAGACAGACAAACCAAATGTTGAGGTGAGTTGGATGATTACAGGTATTAGAAATGATCCTTATTCAAATCTTCATAGAATTGAACCAGTAGTAGGTAAAAATCAAAATGAAAAAGGGAAGTATTTACATCCTGAAGCATACGATAAAGATGATACTTATAATATGTATCCTCCTGCCGATTTTGGTGATTCTAAAAAGGAATTAGAAATGCTTAAAAAGTCTTCTTCAGCTAAGAAGAATGACGAAGGTGAGCGTTAGATTTATAGAAGACAATAAATTAAATTTAAGCCTGTATCGTGAAAACGGTACAGGCTTTTATTATTTTTCGGCGGCTAGTTATTGGCAGGGGAATTAATTTTTTTACCAATGCTTTTAGAAAGTAGAATAGCTGATTTTTTGTTGAGATGGCTACCATCATAAGATTCGAATTGTGAAAAATCTAATTCCAACCAATAAATTGAGTTTTTTGTCAATTCGTTTTTAATATAGGTTTCGTCAAAACCACTAAGGGAATCCTCCAGTCGTTTCATCGCTAAAGTGGTGGGAGGACGGAATGCAAGTACAGTAATGTTTTTAGCAGAAATTTCTCTGAGTTTAATAATTAAATTAGCCATACTTTTCCTGGAAACCGCGTTGCCAATAAACGTAGTACTGTAATTTTTTAACGCTAAGGTGCTATCTGGAAGAATCTTGTCAGATGCTATCCAACCCTCTTCTGTCTGTTCTTGCAAGTAGTTTAATTTTCTTGGATAAACAATTTGTTTTGGACTATAAATTGGAAAATGCTTTACTAACGGGGTAAAAAACTTTTGCTTAAATAAGTCGAACGTTCCAAGTTTTAGGTATTTGTGAAGTGCCTCATTCTTCATTGCTTTTTTAGTCAATGAAAAAGGCGTTATTCCTATTATTAAAACTTTGTTCGCAGAGGTTGGATTGAATTTACTAGTAACAAAATTCAAATATTCATCATTCAAACCAGCACTAGAATAGCCTAGATTAAAAAACTTTAAGACTGTATCTGAACCATTTAAAACATCAGAAGAGATACCCCTATAAATTCTAGAATCGCCACAGGCAATGTAATCGAAATCATTTGGTGCATGCGTTTTCTTAGACCAAAATTCTTTTACAAGCACGTTGTTTTCGTGAGGCAAGGGAACTATTAGTTTGAAAATTGCAATGAAACAAATAGTTGCTGCTGCTAATTTGAAGAATCTATTCATATCTAAAATTGAAAATAAATAAATTGTTTTCCTTCTCCCCTAAAGAATAAAATAAGGAGAATACAACAAGCCATTTTTAGACTATCCAATGTCGATTGATTGATGAACAACCTTATCAAAACTGTTTTTCGTTTCTTTTTAAAATAAATGAACGATTCTATTACAAATGCAATGAACAGGAAAATTAGATTATTGAAGTAGTAATTGATAAATGCTAGGTCTGTTGATTTGAGTGTGAAAAGATTTCCTACTACTGTATTGGCTTGCTGAACAGACTCTGCTCTAAAATATACCCATGCGACTGTAACTTGAATGAATACAATTGTTGTGAACAGTAGAGGGTACTTTTTGGAAATCTTTGAAATCCCGACATACCGTTCAGCGATTAAAAAAACAGAATGTAAACTAGCCCAAATTATGAAAGTGTAATTGGCGCCATGCCAAATTCCAGAAAGTAGCATTGTACTACACAGCGCAACCATGCCCATTAATGCGCCCTGCCTAGAACCACCCAACGGTATGTACACATAATCTCGGAACCAAGTTGAGAGAGAAATGTGCCATCGACTCCAAAATTCTTTTATAGTCGCTGAAATATATGGATGATTGAAATTCATTTTAAAGTGATAACCCATTAGCTTGGCTATGCCTCGAGCGATAAGGCTGTATCCACTAAAATCTGCATAAATCTGAATTGAAAAGGCAACAGCAACGACCCACCAATACAAGGTTCCATCAAATAGTGATATTCCACCGTACGCGCTATCAATAAAAAGTGAAAGATTATCTGCAATTACCATTTTTTGAAAGAGTCCAAAAACGATGAGCTTTGTGGCGTTCCAGACCTCAATGGAATTGGGGATTCTATAACTTGAAAGTTGTTTTAAAAAATCTTTAGCTCTAACAATCGGACCTGCAACAAGCTGCGGAAACATGGCTAAATAGGCAAAAAAGTGTAAAATATTTCGGACTGGTTTTAGCCTTCCGTGGTATATATCCAGTGTATAGCTTAACGATTGGAAAGTATAAAAACTGATTCCAACAGGTAAGATTAAAGCAAACTCAGGAATTTTTTCAATTAAATTCAACTCGACACCACCAAATGATAGGGCATCGGTTAATACCGTGGCAAAAAATACAGAGTATTTAAAGACAGCAAGGCTACCAAGGTTTGCTGCCAATGAACACTGTAGAATGAACTTTTTATAGCGTTGTTTTTTAGGTAGGAACCAGCCGGTTATGTAGTCAATGAGTCCACTGAAAATAATTAGAAATAGAAATCTCCAATCCCACCAACCATAGAAAATAAAACTAGAAACAACTATTAAAAGCCATCTCGAATTATTCCTAGTTCGAAAAATTGGCCATAATAGAAAAAACAGACCGCAAAAAAGAAGAAATTCTATGGAATTAAAAACCATGAGTTAATTCTATTGCTTGTTTATTAATGGATTGGAGCTACCACACAACTCATTCTTGAAGGTGAAATTTTTCTCAACTCCTCAAATTTTTCGAGCATTTCCGGTTCTAAGCGATTTGGCATTCGACGGTTTGCATCAAAATTTTCATCCACTAATAACTCAAGCGGAGCCTCATGGTTTTCTATTTTTTCAATTGACTCAGCAAGCATCTGTAGCTCGGTTTCATATACCCTGTACGCCACACTATGGAACGAATCCTCACAAAAAACAGGTACTATATTTTTTTCGATTAATAAACCTTCATCTGTTTTTTCTGAAACATAATGCGTTGTTACTCCAATTGGTTGCTCATTGTAGATTGCCCATTTAAACGAGTCTAAACCCTTCATATTAGGTAGGTAACCTGGATGTGAGTTGATAATTTGGTGATTTTTTACTAAGTCTTCTGGCAGGATACCCGCCCCGCCTATAAAAATATGATTATACTTTACTTTTTCGAAATGAAGGTTTAGGTCTTCAACCAAAACCCTAGTGAATTTAATGTTAAACCTCTCGCATAATTCTTCAGTGGATATTTGAACCGCATTGGATGGTCTGTGGACCAGCAAAGGCTGATGATTTTTTCTTTCAACCCAAGGAATAACAACTAATTCAATGTCTCCATAACCTTTCATAATTAGTTTAGAAACTAAATCTTGCGTTTTTCTATGTGGTGCGTCGTATGTGATTATAGCTAACATGGTTTTTCTTTTTGTTATTAAATTCAATTCGGACTTTTTAAATAAACAGGATGAAATTTGCTGGTAGAGCGGCGAAATACTTACTCATTTTCAAAATACACTCTATTCATTAGTAGCATCAATTCGGCTCAAAAGTAATGCAATGTGTGCCGATTGAAATCTGATTTTTAAAGTGTTCGGTGATTGTTTTGTTTTTTGGTTTGACCAATTTGTAAAGACAATAATTTAATAATTCACACGAGGTAAAGTTGTCATAATCGAAATAAAGTTTGTTCAGAAAACAACTTTCAAGTCGTACATTTACGGGCTAACATTGTACAAATGCGCATCGGTTTATTCATTGTATTCTTCTTGTTTTTTTTATCTGCTGTTTCAAATGGTTTTGAAGCTCAAACGATTAACGATTTAAAGACAGAGAACAAAGTTCTAGTCGAACAATATGGTGAAATTAAGAATCAACCTGAACAGTATATTTATCACAACAAAGTGTGGTCTTTACTCCGTTTTTGTGAAGTTCCAACGGATTTTGAGCGCAATAAAATGCTTGAGTCAGGAATCGTTTTGCATCAATATCAACCCGATTTAATTTGGTTTGCCTCTATTCCAGTCGGGATTTCCGTACATGAATTGGATGCTGTTGGGGTTTGTGAAATAGTTTCTAAGCCAATTTCGAAAAAAATGGATCAACGTATTTTTTATAATCGTATTCCTGAATATGCAGAGGACGAACGAGGAATTAATGCCAACATTATTGTAGCGGCTTCTGAGGATTATTCGGCGTTCCAGTCTTCTTTGGAAGAACATTCCATTTTAATTGAAAGTGTATTTGAACCCTTAGGAATTTTAAAAGTTAACGCTTCATTGTCAAATTTGAAGCTGGCGGCAAAACTTCCATTTGTAGTTTTTGTAGAATTACCCGAACCACCTGCTGAATTGGAAATTGAAGATGAGGTTACATTAAGTCGAAACGCTTATGTTAATGGTTATTACAATTTAGATGGTCTCAACGGTTCCGGTGTTAAGATTGCCGTAAATGAAGGGGGTATTATGGACAGTCTTTACCAACCAAACTTTAAAAACAGATCAGATAGGTCATTAGAAAATGGGAACGTTAGTGGTCATAAAACCAATGTTGCACGAAGGATGGCTTCAGCCGGAAATATCAACCCAATTCATCGCGGGCCTGCCTGGGGTGCAGAAATAGCTTCTGGGGGAATTAACTTTACGCGAGCGGCGCAAAGCAACATTAATATCGTCAATAATTCTTTTGGATATGGTTGTATTCCAACAGGGGCTACATACAATAGCGGAGCAGCGACCAACGACTTTCTTGTTCGAAATTACGAGCGTTTCATGATTACATACTCGTGTGGTAATATTGGTGGTTCTGCGTGTTCAAATTACGGCGCTGGTTCGGGTTGGGGTAACATTACCGGTTTGGTAAAATCTGCGAAAAACATATTTGCGGTAGGAGCAATGACTACTGATGATCAGCTAACGGGATTTAGTAGCAGAGGCCCAGCAATGGATGGTAGAATTTTACCTGACATTACCGCTCCTGGTCCTGGGGGTACATCGTATGCTTCACCAAGTTTGGCTGGAACAAATGCAATTCTAACCCAAGGATATCGAAATAAAAATGGAAATCAATGGCCGAACTCTGGATTGATAAAAGCCATTATTTTGAACACGGCTGATGATATTGAAAACATTGGACCAGATTATAAAACTGGATTTGGTAGAGTAAATGCTATTCGGGCTCTAGAGGTGATAAATAATAATCAGTTTTTAACCGATAGCGTATCTAATGGCAGCTCCAAAAGTCACTCTATTTCTGTCCCTGCTGGAGTGAGTCAATTAAAAGTAATGGTGTATTGGACCGACCGTGAGGCAACTCCAGGTATTACTGGTAAAACGCTGATAAACAATTTAGATCTTAGAGTGCTACAGCCATCTGGAGGTTTCGTTAACCCATGGGTATTGAACCCTTTTCCAGACCCAGACAGTTTAAATGCTCCTGCAAAAAGAGGGACCGATACCCTAAACAATGTGGAATTGGTTACAATTAATAGCCCAACAGCTGGAAGTTACAATGTAGAAGTAAGTGGATCGCTAGTTCCGTTTGGACCGCAAATGTATCAGGTAGTTTACAGCTATGTTTATGACTCCATTAATGTAGCTTTTCCAAAAGGGGGAGAAGGACTTGTGCCTAATGAAAACCGAAGAATACGCTGGGATGCTTATGATACTGCCGGAACTTTCACTATTTCTTATTCGGTGGATAGCGGCATAAATTGGAGGCAGATTGCGTCCGGTATTAAAGGGAATTTGCGCACGCACAATTGGTCAATACCAGACAGTGTATCTGGAAACTGCTTCGTTAAGGTGGCCAATGGCTCCACAGAAGGACAAAATGAAAAGCGATTTTCAATTGCGAAACCACCAACTAATTTGGATTTGGTTTGGCGTTGTGCTGATTCAGCCATGTTTTCTTGGGATACCGTATCAAATGCTCTTGGGTATTGGGTTTATAAGTTAGGAGTCAATTACATGGACACCGTTTTATTCACGACGGATTCTAAATCCATTCTTTATAATTTATCCTTAACTGAAGAAGAGTGGGTGAGTGTGCAAACTGTGCTTCCAGATAGTGGAGCTAGCAGAAGGGCGGTGGCAATTTCGATTCAACCCAGTGATTTTAATTGTGTTCCGTTTGATTTGTCGATGAATAAATTGATAAGTCCAGAAGCTGGATTTGTTCCATCATGTTTAGCATCCGATTCCATGGATTTAGTGCTATTGGTTAAAAATAACGGAGTTCAACCCTTGAATTATATTCCGATAGCTTTTCAAATAAATGGCGGCAATGTGATTCGTGATACCGTTTTTACATTGCTTGGTTCAGCATCTACCAATCAATTGGTTTTTGAAAAAACCGTTTTGTTGGCACAAGGAACGAATACCATTCGAGCGTGGACAAACTACCCGGGGGATGCAAATAGAACTAACGATAGCCTTGAATTTACAATTGAAGTATATACAGGTATTTCAGCAACCCTTCCGTACACTCAAAACTTTGATAATTTCACAAATTGTAGTACCGCATGGGGCTGTGCATCAGTAAGTTGCAACTTAACTCAGGGGTGGTTTAATATTCCGAATACAAACGGCGCGGATAGTATTGATTGGAGAACACATACAGGGAAGACAGGAACTGGTAATACTGGGCCTTCTGGAGATCATACGAATGGAAGCGGGAAGTATTTGTATTTGGAAGGAAGTGGAAACGGAGGTGGTGGTTGCACCAATAAAGAAGCAAAAGCTTATTCCCCTTGTTTTGATTTAACGGGAACGAACCAGGCAACAATATCGTATTGGTATCATGCTTTTGGTGGTGGTATAGGCTCCTTGCATCTTGATGTTTATGCTGACGGTCACTGGCATATAGATGTAGCACAACCAATTTCTGGTGCGCAAGGGAATCAGTGGCTGCAGCAAACTGCTTCGTTAAGTGAATTTGTGGATAAAGAAATTATTGTCAGATTTAGAGGGAAAACAGGTAATGGCTTTGCTAGCGATTTAGCAATTGATGATATTAATCTGACTACGCTTCCCCTAGTCAATCATGAGGCGGCTTTTGATACGTTTTGTTTGAATCAACATGTTACTTTTCTGAATTCAACCTCGTATGCAAATTCGTACAAGTGGACGTTCTCACCTTCAACCTTTAGGTTTTCAAATGGTAGTTCTGCTAGCCCCAATCCGATGATTTTGCCCAGTGATACAGGGTGGTACAGCGCTCAATTGGAGGCCAGAAATACCACGGGTTTGGATACTTTAATTATCACTAAATCATTTTATGTAAAAAGCAATACCTCGCCAGTAATTTCGACAAGTGGGTCAAATAGTGATTTTTGTTTTGGTGATTCTGCAGTCTTTTCGGTTGAAAGCAAAGGAGGGGTTTTTGAGTTTTTCGAAAATTCAAATCTAGTTCAGACCGGATTAGATACAAGTTGGTTGAGTTCATCACCGAAAAATGGAGACAAAATTCAGGTTGTCAATTTGGTAAACCCAAACTGTAGTCTCTCTAGTGCCATGATAACCGTGAATATTTTACCCGATTTAGATGGAAAGCTATTGAGCTCCAATGATGCTGATCTAGTAATTTGTGAAGGGGATACGGTTATTATTTCTACGGAAGGAAATTTAGGAAGCTATCGATTTTATGAAAGTGGAACGCTCATTTCAGCTGGTACAGACTCTTCAATTTCAACTTACCTATTAATAAATGGAAGTAGAGTATATGCGGAAATAGAAAACAGCATTGGCTGCACAGGTGTGACGGATACGATATCTTGGACAGTCAACCCAATTCCTGCAACGCCTAGTATATTGGCAGTTGGAATAGATAGTTTGCAATCTTCTATTCCTGCCAATACCTATAATTGGTCTTTTTCTGGAACGCCTTTAATTGACTCCACGAAGACTATTGTGGCAAGCCAAAACGGAAGTTATAGTTTACAAATTGGTCGATTGGGTTGCTATTCCTCAACATCTGGAATCTATGATTATGAAAAGGAAATAGTCATTGGTTCAATTAATGATTTTGAGGCTCAGGGAATCATGGTATTCCCTAATCCAGCAAGTGGTTCGTTTAATATCATGCTTAAAGACGATTCCTCCTTTAAACTAAATTTATATAATGCATTAGGTGAATTAATTATTAAGCAAGATGTGAATAAGGTAGTCAATACGATTAATATTGATGAATTAGCCGCAGGAATTTACTCTTTACTACTTACAGATTCTGAGAAAAATATAGAGTTCAAATTGGTTGTTGAATAGACTCAAACTCATGGAAAATATGAATAGCGCGGCTATTTAAGGAGGTTGTTTATTCCTAGTCGATTATTGAATAATCACTAGTCTTTTCTCAACGAATTCGCCACTTTCGGATTCAATTTTCAATAGGTAATTACCGTTAGACAGCTCTAGGTTAATTTCCTTCTTAGAATCACTTTCTAGCTTCCAAGCACCCACGTTTTGTCCGATCGCATCTATGAGAACAATAGTGCCATTAATAGGCCGCGGAAAAAGAAGAATTATTTTACCAGAAGAAGGGTTTGGGAAAATCGAAATCATAGAATTACTGAATGGTTCAACGGTTGAAATTTCTACTCTTTCACAAGCAGAAGTATCTATACATCCTTTTTCAGTCAATTGAACCGCATACTGACCATCAGTATCGGGTTGAAATTGGTGTGTGATTGCATTTGGGATCGGCGAGAAATTATCGTCACAGTCCAACCATTGGAATGTTGCAAATGAATTATTGCTTACCAGTGTTTCATTTTGGAGTTTAATGGAATTATCGGAAATGGAATTCACAGTCAAATCCATGCGTACTATGGAGTCACAGCCATTTTGATTTACAAATAGGAGTGAAGCAGTATCTGATGAAGTGTACTGTACATTATTAATCCAAGTGTATTTGGTACACGTAACTACAGAATCAACTTTTTCGCTGGAAGAATGAATCGTTAAGTGTAACGATACCACTGAATCACAACCTGCTTGGTTTTGTAGGATTAGTTGTGAAGAGGTATCTGAAACTGTGTACTTCCTTCCATTTAGCCAAGTGAATTCATCACATGCTACTGCAGAATCTGTAAACGTTGATGCGGTATTTATTCGAAGATTTAGCCGAATTACAGAATCACAGCCCTCGTTGTTTTGCATTGTAAATGTGATTGTATCTGTGGTGTTAGTGTATGTTTTACCGTCTAACCAAGTGTAACTTGAACAGGCAATTACGGTGTCAAATCCGAAAGTTTGTGTACATAATTCGTAAGCACCCAGGTCAGGATTTAAACCTGAAAGTCGTTTTCGACCTCGTTGATCTGTCACAGGTAGATTTGCTGTATCCGCCATGTCAACGCACGGACTAGTTGCCGAAAGAGAAAACGTATTGGTTATCCCCCCATTATTAGCATAAGTCCTCAGCAATGGATTAGCGGGTAGGATTGTATTACCTACAATGTCCAATCCGGTTGTTATCCACTTGCTTCCAACCGTATCGCTAATCAAATTGTGTCCATTTGAGGTTAATTGGGCACTGGCGTTTGCTATGTCGTTTTCTGCGGAACCAGAATTATTTGCAATTATTGAATTCGAAATGTCCAGCTTTCCAGAAAATGCCCTCAAGCCACCTCCAATGCTGGTAGATTGATTGTTTACAACCGTGCAAAAATTGAGCGTAAGGTCCGCGGAAGAACTAATGGCACCTCCGCGGTATCCACAAGAGTTCTCGGTGAAAGTTGAATTCAAACTAGTTATTGAACCCGAAGAAAAATTTCGAATACCACCACCGGTGGTAGTTGCCCGATTTTTATAGAATGATGAATAGCTGATGTTTATATTTCCAGCATTCGAAATCCCTCCTCCAAACGAATTGGAGAAGTTGTTTGAAACAGTGCAATAGCTTATGTTCAGAGTTCCACTTTCGACGCGTAATGCTCCGCCGTCATCATCACACGAATTGTTGTCAATCAAACAACTGTCTAAGGTAACGATTGAGGCCGAATCAATAACGGCAATTGCTCCGCCGTCATCGGTTGCATGGTTATTACTCACTATACAATTCGAAAGTTTGAGGTTTCCTTTTATTAGAAAAGCCCCTCCATCTTGATTGGATTGAGCTTTCCCATTTATAAAATGAACTCTGTTTATTTCAACCGAGCTGTTTTGCATGATTAGTCCAATTCTGACTGTGTCCTCTCCACTTATTGTAATTTGATGAGCACTAGGCCCATCTATTCTTACATCATTGCAGAATTGAAGCGGTTGCAACAGTTTTATGGTATCGCCCAAAAGAGTTGAATCAAATGTGATTACCGTGCCATTTTCCGCGCCAACTAATGCACTTCTCAGACTACCTGGGCCGCTATCTGCCGCTGACGTAACCACATGACCTGGGTCCCACGCATCAACATCGAAATACCATTTGTCCAGGTATGATTTCAATACACAAGCTAGCCCTTCGGCGAAGGATTGTCTATTCATTGAGCTGTTTCTTATGCCTTGATAGTTCAATTCAAACTGAATTCCGTTCACAGTTGTGCTATCTCTGGAGCCGTGTCTGGCCGTATTGTAACCACCATTAAAATAACTTTCGCCAACAGCAGGTGCTGTATCTGAAGCTGATGGAACACTAGGGTAACCAATATCGTGTAATAGTTCACCCATACATTCACTTCCCCTTAATAATTCAGAAAAGTCCGTGCTTGGGTTAAGTACATTTTTTAAGTGTTTTATAGAACATGAATTGTGCAGGTTTTGGCTATTTATCTGATTATTAGGTAACCTCAATTGACTTGAACGCAACAGATAACCTAACTCGATGCGCTGATTGGGATGTCCGTGCGCGTGTAAATCGATGTATAGTGCAGTTCCGTATTTTGCCACACAACTGTCCTTCGCTGCTTGAATAAACTGGTGATATTCATGCCAAGCCGTTTCAGCTTGCGTATTGCCCATGGCAGCTTGTCCAATTTCACGATTGGCGTCCAGTTTTTTTCGTGCAAGTTTATTGATAATGATATGAGCCCGACCACCAAATACCTGTTGAATAGCTGAATCTAAATCATAAGAAATTTCTTCAGTTCCTCCATCTCTTACTGTAACGCAGCTAGAGCATGACCGGTCTGGAATCCCAGACGGTTCAATGTACCCGCCATGTGGAGCAGAAATAATTATTGGTAAATCACCGGCGTGGTATTCAATGTAATTGTTGGTTCCGAAATAGCTAGTTCCTGACTGATATTGCCCTAGAACTGACAATCCATAAAAACAAGTAATGGCAATAAAAACGGTAAACTTCTTGAACTGAATTGCCATTAAAATTGCCTTAATTCAGAAAGAAATACTTAAGAAAGAGAAAATGCCAAAATTCCAGAACCAAGCTAGTGTTTGATTCTATATTTCTTGGAAAAAGTCTCAATTATTAAGAATGGAATTCCAACTAAAAGGGATAGGACAAAAACATTGTAACCCATTTGACTCATCCCTGTGACGATAGCTAATCCCCAACCGATGATTACCATTGCAGCCATACCAAACATCACGTTTCGGTAAACAGTTGCTATTCTATTAAAGTCGTAACGTTCAATTTGGTTTTGAGGCATATATGAATAACCTACAATTAGATGATAGAATTTTCCGTACTTAATCAGTACGCCTAAAACGACGAATAATAATGCAAGTTGAATCATTCCTTAAAGATAGGTAATTTGTTTTGGGTATCCAAACTTCTAGAATTCAACAAGCATATTTCTTTCCGATTCTAGCTTTAATTGCTCCAACCAGGCAGCCATATCTTTTTCTAGAATTGTATTCATTTTCTTTTTCATAAGGCCTATTAACCAACCTTCCATACTTTCTTCCACGGTTATTTTAGTGCCGTTTTCTGTTTCAGTAAAATGCCAATTATGGATGGCTTGAGCGCCAACGGTTTTACCTGTCCAACCTAGAGTTTTATTTATGTTGAGCGTGTGAACCTTAGATTTAATTTTTGTACCACCTGATTTCCAAATGAATTCGGTACCAACAATTAGTTTTTCTTCAATCTGTACTTTGTCAATTTTCTCATTCCATTGCGACCAATTTTTTACGTCACTGAGCACATGCCAAATCTTTTCTGGAGTTGCGTTAATTGTTATTGATTTTGTTTGAACAACCGGTGCATCTGGATTGATTTTCATATTGGTTTGATGTTGTGCCTTAGACCCAAGAGTTAAGACTGTTAGCGAAATAATTAGTGAAATCTGTCTCATTTTTGTTGAATTTTAGTTTCAACAAATCTCAATATCTTATTTCTACCTGGTCTTGACATAAATCAAGAACTTGGGTTGGTTTGCTTTTTTCTTATCCTGCTTAAGGTTTCAGCGGTCATGCCTAATAGGGATGCAATGTTGTTGAGTGGAACTTGGTTGAACAGAGCAGGATTCATTTCAAATAATTGATTGTATCGTTCCTCGGCACTATAAGCCAAATGCGACACAACTCGCTTTTCTAATACGGCAAAACATTTTGCTAAAAACATTTTTTCTAATTCAGCCCATCTAGGAACTTTAGTTGATATGCGGTTGAAATTATCCTTAGTCAACACCAATACGGTAGTATCTACAATAGCTTGATAATTTACAGACGATTTTTGGTCAAATAAAAACGCCGTGAGGTCAACTGCAAAGTATCCGTTCCCGGAAAACCATTTGGTGATTTCTTTATCGTTCACGTGTAAAAACTCCCTCAGGATACCGTTTTCTACAAAAGCCATTTGTTTTACATATTGGTCTTCCTTTAAAAAATACGCGCCCTTTTTTATCTCTTTAGGCTGAAAAAAGTCTTCAATGCTAAGGAATTCCTCTTTGGAGAACCCGAACGTATGTATGATATGATGCTCTAATTCAGACATTCTTTTTTTATGAAACGGTTTGACGTAGAGAAGGAATGGATTGAACCGTCATTATTTCCCGCCATACAATTCATTCACTCTTTTCAAATCAGTAGTTGAATTGATTTCATAAAAATAATTCAATTGCCATGCTTGAGTTTTTTTTGCTTGTTTATTTCGAGGTTCATCCCAAATTGGATATACTCTAAACCCTCTTTTCCCATCTTGAGGTTCAGTTCTGATAATTCCTTTATTAATCAATTCGGTTTTAGGGATTACAAATTGCCCAAAACGATTTTCAGATTTTACATTTATCACATAAAAATCAATTTTGTCTTTTTCAGAATAAGGTGCTGTAACGCCGTGTTTATTGCGTTTCCAGAAGGTCACAAATTGACCAACTTTTTTTGGAGTTATTTTAGAAGTTCTGCAAATAATTTTCATTCCGTTCAACTCAAACTGGCAAGCATCGTATTCTTCGCCTTCAAGTTCATTGAAATAGTTTGAAATAGCTAAAGAACATCTGTCATAAATCAAAGCTCTTGCCTCAACAACATTATTATATAGAGTTTCAGTCCGATTCATTTGAATGTGGCTTTATTTTTCTGTGCACTTAACACATTAGAGTCGCCAAGCTACTTCCTAATGCAGTGAAGGATAAGTTACCTATTAGTTTCGTTTTTGGAAAAGGTAATTAGGGTTCTTTTCGATTAATTGATAGTTTGTATTCTGTTTCATTTCTCTCATAAATAGTGCGCTGCCAAACTGCGAACTATCCTGAGAGTCATCAAATAAAACGAACCCGGAACTCATCAAGTATTTATCTACATTCTCGAAGTCTCTTTTGATATACTGATAAGCATGATTACCATCGATGTATGCAAATGATATGCTCTTACCTAATTGAATAGTTTGATTAAAGATATCTTCTGCTTTTATTTTTTTGTCATACACCTTAAAGAATTCATCGGAAGTTAATTGAAAAGAGTGGGGTAAATTGTCTTTATTTAAAAACTGGACGCTGTTAAGAAAATTACTTTTCATATACGCAGAATAATCATCTCGCGAAATATCGGTCCTACCATCTATTGTCTTTGATTTAATTCCATGCCTATCAGTATATCCTTCATACATCCATGGGTCGCAGTTAATTAATTTCTCAACTCGACCATTCTTCATTAATAAATAGAGCATAAGGTTTGTAGATAGACCTCCGTAAGATCCTATTTCGATAACAACACCATTTTTAGGCATGTGTTTAAGTGCGTAATCCATGAGGTAAATATTTCCTCTGTGCAACATGCCCTCACCAACTACTAAACTTCGAAGTCTTTCAACGTAAAGGTCTTTTGGAATTTCCTTGACCCTTAGTGAAAAAAAATGTCTGATTATCTTTTTTATGATTGTCATTTCGAATTTGTGCCTAACGTTTGGCTATGGTGCGTGTCCCCAAGGGTATGCACTATACACCTTGTTGGCAAATCGTTTATTCAATTATTGTATAATACTCTTTGTTGAATGCTTTTGAATGAGCTTCTAAATTATTTTGATTTGCTACCAAATGAAACTTATTCAAAATTTTGAACTGCGATTCATGACAAAGTGCAACTTCATTTTTAATGTTCCAATAGTTGATAATATTAATTGCTGCATCTGGTCTTGGTAATCCCTTACTGCCTGTTAGTTTCATTTGGTAGTCGTATGCTGGAATGTCAGTTAGCATAAACTTTTCTAGTTTATCAGGTAGAGTACATTGATAAATTCTCTCTGGCGTAAAAGTTGAGTCCAGCTTGTTTTCATTAAAAATGTCTTTAGTTAGTTGAGCAGAAATTCTATGTTCGGGATGACCGTATCCACCAATTTCAGTATCGTAAGTAATCAAAATATGAGGTTTATACATTTTGATTTTATTTTCAATTATTTTTTTGATACTGTCCTGTTGGTCGTACCAAAAAGTAATATTGTCTTGCATGATGTCATCCCATTTGTTGATTATTAGACCAGCTATTTCTAATTTTTCCACACCTAGTTTACTTGCTGAACATTTCAATTCTTCTATTCTGGTATCATTGATTTTTGTTTCTGGGTGATGTCCAAGCGTTAGCAAATGAATAGTTGCACCTTTTGCTTTAAGGTAGGAGGCTAGACCAACACAAGTGATTTCGTCATCAGCATGAGGAAAAATGAGTAAAACTCTGGTGTTTTCATCTGCAGAAGCGTGTAAAGCTGCTACCGAATTGTCGTGATAGGATGTTATTTCTTCATAGTCAATGGTTTTTGTAGTACATCCAACTAATAAAAATAGAATTGACCAAGTGTAAAATTTATCTTTCATTGATTTTTAATGTTTGCCAACGGTTAGTATATGAAAAGTAGGCGATTTCGAAGCACTAAACTTTCGGTTAAGCACAAAGTTTGATACGAGCCAAAACCCTTGATTTTATTACTGTTTCGCCTATTTTTTATATACATTGTTACCTGCTGGCTTTATTTTTTCGTTCGTCTTTCAGCGTTGGCAAAGACATACTCTTTTGCAATTTTTGGCTTGTGTGTCGGCTGGTGCGAATTGCAAATGTGTATGGCTTTTAGCGTTGGCATTAGTCAAACAGTTTATTAAATGGTTTCCAATTTTCTGTCAATTTCCCTGGCGTATAATCGTAATCAAATTTCACTCCATATTCCGCTTTTGGTTCTTCAACTCCGTTTACTGTCGGTTCTAATAAATACTTTTCGTTATTGAAATAATACCATTGGTTATTCTCTAACACTACAAGTCCGCCAACATATTTTCCGCCATTTTCATTTAATTCTTTTAGTTTGTTGGCGAGTCCTTCGGCTCTTCCTTCTGGATTTTGTGCTGTCTGTCCGCTTTTTGTGTCAAATATTCCAATTCTTCCGTCCTTAAATTTCAAAATCCAATCTGGATAAAAGAGTGCTTCTTCCTTTTTCGCTGTGTTGTAATATTTTAAGCAATAAAACTCTTTTCCTGAATCTCCATTTTTAAACCACCAATCCAACTTATCTTTTTTCTGTTCGAGGTAATTCAAGAATTTTAATTCATTGTCTCGCCCTTTATACTCTTTTTTCAAGTAGAACGGTTGAATTGCACTTAATTCAGAAGTTCCTTCTTGTGCGGTTAATTCAGCATAATCTTCTGTAAATGTGTATTCTTCTTTAATTTCAAAAAGAGGTGCTTCTCGTTTTTCAATGTCTTTTTTACGCTTTTCAAGATATTCCTTTTTAACAGGATAATATTCTTTCAAAGTTTTGGTTAATGCTTGTCTGAAAATACTTGACTGCTCTTTGTTTAAGTCATTAATTAAAATACGGTAATACAAATTGCTGTCTTGGTCAAATATGCTTTTAAACCATACTCTAAATGCTGATTTTAAAGGCGACCAAGAACGAGAAACATTGGAAACTTTGGCTTCCGTTTCTGTTTGTTCCGATAAAAGCTGAAAACAAAACCAATTAAATAATTTTTCTACATCATTTCTTGAAATCTCGTAATCTTCTTCGTGTCCTTTTTTGGCAAAGTCTAAATTGATTTTATCGTAATCCGAAAACTCTGCATCAACAATTAATTTGTTGGTCAAAGTTGGATTTATATCTATGCCTTTTGCTTGAATTTTTTCTCGCATTATGGCTGGGTGGTCTTGCTCTTCAAAACCAAAATATTTGTCAAATGATTTTAAGAAACCCATTTGAAATTTTACTGCGTGACCTAAATCGCCATAATCAACACGAGAAACAAAATCAGAAAACAAGTCTTGTATATTTTCTAAATTGTCCTTTCGTTTTGAAGTATAGATAAATGGTTTGTTTTTAGTTCCTTGGTCTGGGATTTCTACATCATTACGCTTGTAGTTGGTGTATAAATATCCTGTTCTTAAATTCGGATTGTTTTTGTAATCGTCTTTACGATTTGGCTCTGCCATTCGTAATATTCTACCAATTGTTTGAACATAAAAGGAAGCCGAATTAATCTCTCTGAACATTACCAAAATATGTGCTCGTGGGCAATCCCAACCTGTTCCTGCCGCTTGTTTGAAAAGCATAAAATCCACATCACTTTCATTGTGTGTAATGAAGTCCATATTTTTTTGCTTTCCGTCAAACCACAAAGCAACTTTTCTGACAATGTCGATTTTCTTTTTTTGCAGGTAATCCAAAACAATTTCTTCTTTGGTTTTTTGTCCTGCGTCTTTTAAACGACTGTCGTCATTTGGTAATTGGATTAAAACCAACGGATTTATGTCTTTACCCAAAGTTTTATATTCTGCTTTGATTTCTTGTTGGCGTTCAATAGCTAAATCTAAAAGTAATTCGTCTAAATCTTTGTTTGGATATTTTGCTAAATCTTCTTCGGTTTGAACTGCGATTTTTTCTTTGATTAATCCTTCTTCAACTACTTCTTCACGTTTAACCCCAACATAACCTGCTGTTCCATCTTCAATTTCGTCAATGCCTGGAATGTTTTTAGGCGTTGCAGAAACATTGAGAATTACTTTTGGATTAATAATGTCAATTACTTCTTGGGCTAAATCCGTATCTCGATTTTTATGGCTTTCGTCAATGATTAAGACAAATTCTCTACCTTCTTTATGTGTGTTTTCGATTAAGTCCTCAAAATAGTAACCTTGCTCTTTTAGAAATTCTTCTTCGTCTGGTCGTCTTAATAATCTGCTTTCTTTTTTAGAAGCGACCAATTTTTGCCAATTGATAAAAAGAATATCATTTTTGTAGAGTTTACCTTGTTTAAAATCGTTTACCGTAAGCAAACCATTTTCAAGATTGGTATCAAAATACTCGTGAAATTTATCTTTGCTTTGCATTGCCAAATCTTCCGAAAACGTAATCCAAATAAAGGCTTTATCATAATCCCAAGTTGGCATACCGTTTAGGCTATGCACAAAATTGGCAACCATAAATGTTTTACCACTTCCTGTGGGTGATTTGAACGCTAAAAGTCTTTGCGGTTCTGTGTTTCCCCACAAATTTGTAAATGTGGAAACTAATTTATCTATGGCTTTCTTTTGAAAGTCTAATGGACTGAATCTGCTCATACGCTAACTATGTTGTAAATCCTTTTGTAAATCTCTAAAATGGGTTGCGGAATGGTTTTAATGGTAATGTGTTCCAAATGGTCGAACAACGCTTCAAACTCACTCCTATTTCCCCAACTAAACAGATACAATGCGATTGGTTTATCTATATTTTCAACTTTCTCTAAAAAAGTTTCCATTTCGGTCATTTCTTCTTTGAAATAAATGGCTGTTACTTTTTTTTCATTTTCAAAAAGTTGGTAACAAGTACTCAATTCTATTTCTTCCAAAGTATTTTCTGCAATTGAAAGCAAACATCCTGCTTTGTGTGCTAATGAAGATTTATCTTCATCTGTTGCTGAAAGAATATTATTGGATCCTACAAAATCTGTTTTGTAATATTTTAAAGAGTTTCCAAGCCCTTCAATTTTGTTTTTCTTTAAATCTTTATACCCTGTAATAACATTTTTACTTCTAGGGTAAGTAACTTCTGTACATATATTACCTTCATCATTTGTGCAGATAATATTTTGAATTTTATAACCTTGATTGTTTAAATCCAAACAGGCGTGAAGTGTAGTACCTGAACCTGCAAAAAAGTCCATAACAGTTGATTTCTTGTCTGTCGATAATTGAATTAAGTCTTTAATTAAATCAACTGGTTTGGGTGCTTTAAAACTATTGTTCGGTACAATATTTTTCAATTGATTTGTTCCGTTACCGCTACTATAAACAGGTTTATAGAAGAGAGATTTTGGCTTCTTTGAAGGTAAATCGCCAAGTTCTGGTCTTTGTTTTTTATTAATAGTATAGTCTCCGTTAGAATTAACGATAATGTTGTACGGTTCGTCTAACATCTTTTTTCGACTCCATCTCCAAGTCATATATGAACCACTTGTGATAGGAAGAATAAACGAGTAGCCCAATTCTTCATATTTTTCTTTTAAAGTGGCTATGAAATCATCATTAAAAATTTTAGTTTCTTTATCATATATTAATTCATATTCTTCATCAGTAATGTGGTTAACCTTATGAGTTTCTTTGTCAAACAATAATGGAAAAAAAAGATTTGCTCTCTTTTCTCTTGGTGCATTTTCGCCTGTTGATTTTAAGTTAGCTCCTTTCTTATAAAACCCGATTTCGTCTTCTTCCCATTTCTCCAATTCTTCTTCATCTAAATCAAATTGATTGAATTTACATTTAGATATATCTTTGGCAAATACAACTGTATATTCGTGAGTACCCGCAAATGCAAATTGGTCTTGATTACCTTTTAGGTTCATTACTGTTGGTAGAATTGCAACTTGATTGTAACTACCAAAAACCTTTGCACATAGTAAAACAAGATTTGCTACTTCATTATCGTCAATGCTTATTACGATTTTGCCTGTGTCTTTTAGTAAGTCTTTTGCTAAATCTAATCTTTTGTACATAAAAGAAAGCCAATAACTATGTCTTAATGGCGAGTCTTTTGGTACAGTAGTTCCATCAGGAAATTTGTCGATTATCCTTTTGTCTTTATATGTGAATCCGTCCTTTCCTGTGTTGTAAGGTGGGTCAATATAGATTAGGTCAATTTTGCCTTTGTGTGTGTAGTTTAAGCAAGTAAGAGAATGATAATTGTCGCCTTCAATTAAAATGTGGGTTGGCTTTCCATCCTCATTTTTTATGGCTTTTTCTTTTACTTCTGTCAAAATAGGAAGTTGGTTTTCGCTTTCTTCCTCAAATGCTTCTGGCACGTCCAACCAAGTAATTCCGTATTTCTCGGTTTTAATTCGGTTGTTGGCAACTTCCAATTTCTTTTTTAGTGCTTCTATTTCAGCATATAGTTCCTTTTCTGTCGCCATTAGTTATTCTCTTTGTTAGATATTATCAATTCTTTCACGTCAATATCCAAAATGTTTGCAATCTCCATTAAGGTTTCCAATCGTGGTTGTTGTCGGTTTTGTACATAGGCATTAACCATATTGTAACTTTTTCCAAGTTTTTCAGCCAACCAAGTTTGCTTAATCCCTTTCTGTTCCAACACTTCCTTAATTCTGTTCATTTCAGACGTTGTTTATTCAGTCGCTAAAATAGTTAGTTTATTTTAAATATCTCAAAAAACTGTGTATAAAATGTAATTATTCTGTGTGGGTGGCGGTGGGGAAGGGCAAGCTCTTTTGGTTTTTCAGCGTTGGCTTTGTGTGTTGGCAAAAACCAAATGTGCTTGACCGTGCGGTGGCTCTTTTTTCAGCTTGCAGGTAACGTTTAGTATATGAAAAGTAGGCGATTTCGAGGCACTGAACTTTCGTTTAAGCACAAACTTTGACACGAGCCTAAAGTCTTGATTTTAAAACTATTTCGCCTATTTTTTATATACATTGTTGGCAGCTGGGTTTATTCATTTAAAACTATTTTTCACTTCTTCAAACTTCTCTTTGCTGAGTAATTTGTTTTCATCTAGAGTAATTATTTGTGCCTTATCAGCAAATGGCTTGAGTTGTTCATTTTCCATTGCGCTCATTATGATTTGATTGCCATCTAAAAAATCGTCTGTTAATAATTCTACTATTTTTTCATAGTTTGTAAATGACTGTTCCTGCTGATTTGGGGTGTCAATGACTAGAGGAGATTTAGCTTCATTTCCAAATTTTTCTACCATTGAAAAAATAGTCAAGTAGTACCCTAATATGGCTCTTGCTCCTTCAGCGGCTCCACCTTCTTTTATGACTTTATTGTAGTCTAGTGGAGAGTTTATTTCAGATAGGTTTACGGCTTCTGCGTCAAGTAGCTGAACATAATTTGATAAAATTGAATTAAAGGAGTTCAAAATACTCTCAGTTTCTTCTTCGGTTGTTAAAGACTTTTGTTCCTTTTTTAAGTCTTTGATTTCTTCTTGCAGTATTGCTATTTCAGCATTTTTAATATTCTTAGTTCTAGTCACTTTGGTTTTGATAGAGTTTCCGGCAACACTTTCAATTATTTGATTAAAATCAATTTTGGATTCATTTTCGTCTTCAATCACATACTTTTCATTTATTTCAGAAATTTGAGATCTGATACTTTCCAATTGTCTTTCATTAGAAGCTATTTTCTTATCAATTTTGTCAGTAGATTGGATTATTTCTTTAAGCTGATTTTCAGCTTGATTTTTATCCGTCATAATTGAAGCACGGTTCACAATTGAGTTTTCGTGCACAACACCACATAATGGACATTCGATTTCATCATCTTCAATGTTTTCAACAGAATATTTATAGTCTTTGTCAAGTTCTGATATCAGTTTCTCAGTCATTACCTGCTGTTGATAGAGGTACGATTTTTCAGAATTATTGATAGCTATTGCATGAAGCAATTCTTCTTGACTTTTTTGAAGCGATTCTAAATCTTTTTTTATGCTGTCTGTAATTTTATTGATTGCAGAAACCGTAGTAACCGTATTTATTGAATCTGGAACATAGCTTTCAATAACTTCAAGAGTTGTGTCAATTTTCTCTACTTCATACTCAATATTTTTTTGTGATTCCTTCTTATCTGTTCGTTCAGATTCCAATTCAAAATGTTCAGGTTTAAGGAGTCCTACATGATATTTTATTATAGTAGACTTCCAATTACGATATTGACCTAATCTATCAAAATTGTCCCAAGCTTTAGCCCAACTTCTCTTCTGGTCAATATAGAATGGGATAAAGTAATAAGCAGGAGGTGGAGTCTCTAACAACCCTGAATTTTGATTTGGTAATAATGCGCTGAATCCAACTATCTCTGCAAATTTTTGAGAATACTCACCCGTTATTTTTTGAAACTCTTCATAATTAGAACTACCTTCTTTAATAGAAATTTCATTTTTGTATCTTTTTACTCTAAAAGTTTTGTCGGAAACTTCAAAGTCAACAATTGTTTTACAGTCCTGAGCATTCCAAGTAGTATCAAGTTCGGGTTCACAGCCAAGTCCCCAAAAAATCAATTTTAATAATGTTGATTTACCTACACTATTATCTTTTGCCGTTATCAGATTCAGGTTTTTGCCGAATTTGAACTGATTTGCTGACTTTATTGTGTTTGACAGAACTAGCAGTTGTATCAATCTTAAGCTTTTCATTTTGTTTAGTTCTAAGATTTCTTATCAATATTTTAAAGTTGCTTTTATCCATTACATCATCATTATATATTCACAGATTACAGCTGACGTTATTTCATCTTGTGAAGAAAATTGTCTTCGAATTTTCGCAGGTAGATTAGTCGATACCTGAATGATTAATTCTTTGAATTCAGATTCTCCTGAAGCAATTGCTTCTTCAATTCTTTTTTGAAGGATAGTTGTTGTATCATGTTGAAAACTGCTACTGTTACTTATCCTTTGTCTCTTATATCTTAAAAATGAACGTTTTAATAACTTGGATTTGATTGAATTAAGACCTATTTCCACACAAATGCGGTTGAACTCCACATCCAATTGAGCTTCGTCTTTAATATTTGTGAATTCATTTATGACATTAGTTACTTTTTCTGAAGTCAGCGCCTTATTTTTTATGAGTTCATCCCATTTGGTGAAATCATAGGTGACTTTTCCTTTTCGTATAAGTTCATCAATAAGAAGTCTGTAAATCGATTCATCATTAAATCGTGATTCGGGATAAAGGCGATTTATTAAACTTGAAATTTCACCAACAAGGATTTTCTGATAATCTTTTTCGGCTAAATCTGGTACAATAAACTTTAATGTTGACGGTAACTCAGAAATTGAAAGTTCACTTTTTATTGCGTCTTCTAGTTTTTTAAGTTGATTGTCTGCTAAATCTTCTTTTCTAATAATTTTAAGTTCAACATCATCTTTTTTTAATTCAAGATTAAAGTTACTGGTGCAAACAAGATTCAAGGAGGTAATCTTGTCTGCATAAGGTTTAGAATTGACACTTTCAATTAGCTTACCCAAAACAGACCTGCCGCTCTTTTTTTTCTCAACTAATTGGTAATTTGTAAATTTTGCTGAATTCGTTTTAACCTGATTGAATTCGAATTTTGCATTTTGAGAATTTAGTGAATCACTAATCACGACATCTTCATGAAGTTCAATAAATACTGCATATTCATTTGTTAAGTCATGTTCACTAATAACTCTGTATAAAGCCCAATGATACTGATATAGGTACTTGTCAATAGTTTTAGCCCCTGCCTTTTCTCTTTGCGAGTCGAATAAGGGATTTGTATTGTCTTTATCAGTCATTTATTAGTTTTTACCTTGCTGCCAACGGTCTCGGCTATGAAAAGTTGGGGATTTTTAACCCTAACTGTTCAGTTTAGCACCGACCTTTGTTTTATGTTTGTTGTTTCGTTTTATCACTTTCGCCCCAATTGTTTATAGCCAATGTTAGCGGTAGTTTTTCATTTCCATTTTTGCTATTAAACATAGATATACTGTCGATATAGTCCATTTAGTTGCTGGCGGATATTTCCAATTCTCTTTTCATCTTTTTTATCAGATGCTTCTAATAATTCCTGTTCCTTTTCGGTGATTCGTTCGCAAAGTTCTTCAAGATTTTCACAGAAGTTCTCTGAATGCGTAAAGGTTTCATCTTCGCTTTCTACATTCATTTTTCGAGCAGATGAAACGGGTGCAATTTTATGTACTTCGTTGTATGCTATTTGGCGTTTTCTTCGGCTTTCGGTTTCGCTGATGGCTTGTTCCATTGCTGGAGTTATCTTATCGGCATACAAAATGGCTTTTCCGTTCACATTTCTGGCAACGCGACCAATCATTTGAATGAGTGCATTGGCTGAACGTAAAAACCCTGCTTTGTCGGCTTCTAAAATGGCAATCAATGAAGCTTCCGGAATATCCAATCCTTCACGCAACAAGCTAATGCCAATGAGAATGTCAAAATCGCCTGCTCGTAAACCGTTGATGATTTCGGTGCGTTCTGTAGTCTTAAAATCGGAATGTAAATACCGAACTCTAAAACCTTTGTTGGTAATAAATTCGTGAAGATTTTCGGCTGAAACTTTGGTAAGCGTTGTAATTAAAACACGATTACCTGCATCTACACAGGTTTTTATTTCGCCCAACAAATTTTCAATGGCATTTTCTTTCGGGCGAACCTCTACAATTGGGTCAAGCAATCCTGTTGGTCGTACCACTTGTTCAACGATTTGTTTTGAAACTTTTAATTCATATTTTCCTGGCGTAGCCGAAACAAAAATGGTTTGCGGTTTTAGTTTTTCAAATTCTTCAAAACTCAACGGATGATTATGCTTGGCGGAAGGTAACCGAAAACCATAATCAATCAGCGTGTCTTTTCGAGCTTGATCGCCTTTGAACATGGCCGAAATCTGCGGAATCATGACGTGCGATTCATCAATAAACAATAATCCGTCTTTTGGTAAATAATCCATCAAGGTGATCGGTGGTAATTTAGGGTCACGTCCACTAAAGTAACTGGCGTAATTTTCCATTCCCGAACAATAACCTGCCGTGCGAAGCATTTCCACATCATTGGTAATTCGTTCGTGTAACTGGTCGGCTTCTTTCAGTCGGTTTTCACGATTGAGTTCTTCCAAACGCTCATCCAAATCTTCCATAATTTTAGCGGCAACTTCGCTTGCTTGAATTTTAGATGGAGCAAAAAGTGTTTTCGGAGAAACAAAATATTCTGAAATATCTTCCAAATAATTTCCCGAAGCGGGATCTATAAATTTTAGTGTGTAAATTTTATTATTTTTCAAATTCAATTGAACCGCTTTAAATTCAGAGTCCGCAGGAAAAATGGTTACCAAATTTTCTTCTATTCGATAAGTTCCTCGCTTTAAACTTCGCTCGGTTCGGCTGTATTGCAATTGTGCCAAACCTTTTTCTAACTCTTCTAAATGGATTGGTTTTCCAACTTCAAGATGCACTTGCAAAGCCCGATAATCATTAGGGTCGCCCAATCCGTAAATGGAAGAAACCGAAGCTACAACAATCGTATCTCTCCGCTCGATTAATGATTTGGTGGTTGAAAGTCGCAATCGTTCCAATTGTTCATTGATGGAAGAATCTTTTTCTATAAAACGGTCGTTACTGGGCAGATACATTTCAGGCTGAAAATAATCGTAATAAGACACAAAAAACTCCACGGCATTTTCGGGAAAGAGCACTTTCATTTCCTCATAAAGCTGTGCCGTTAGGGTTTTATTGGGTGCCAAAATCAACGTTGGTCGTTTCATTCTATGGATGATATTCGCCATCGTGAAAGTCTTGCCAGAGCCTGTAATTCCTTTCAATGTTTGGTGGTGTAAACCATTTTCAATGCCTGAAATCAATTCGGCAATTGCCATAGGTTGGTCACCTGCTGGAATGTTTTTGGAATGTAAGATGAAAGTGTCTGCTGACATATTTTTTAGTTTAAGTAAAACTTGTTGGGTTCCATTGGATTTGGAATATCTTTTTCGTTCAATAATTGACGAATGTTAATTTCAATAGTTCTCGACAAGGCTGTCATTGGCGTATCGGTCGGATGATTGTCAAACGGGTCTTGCAGTTGATGTGCTAATTTTTGTAAAAAGAAAAACACCATAGAAATAGATGTTAAAATGATGATTTGTAGCAATAGATTTAACTCCAACACCGAGGAAAGACTTAAGAAAATGACAAATAGATAAATGGCTATATTCAAAGTTTGCCCATACGTTGGCGGGAAAACGGTGTTTTTAATCCGTTCGCATTTTCCCATTGAAGCGACTAATCTTGTCAAGGTTTCTTCAAGTTGGGTACGAGCAAATTCATCAAACCTACCGTTTTTGTAAAGTGTTCTCACGGCTTTGGTTTGCAATTGGTTTATCGCCAACGGAATATTGGATTGTGTTTTGACTTTTTCTAAATCTTCATTGCTTAATAGGTGTTCCAAACTCTTAAAAATGTCTTGTTTTCTTAATGATTTATCCAACGCATAACACCAAGCAATTTGATAATGAGAAATTTTATGAAGCAATGCATCATCTTCATTTAAATACAATTGCAATTGCAACACCAATGATCGACTGTCGTTTACAATGGCTCCCCAAATGGTTCGTGCTTCCCACCACCGATTATAGGATTGATTAATTTTATAAGACAATAATATGGATATGGCAATTCCCAATGTTGTGGCAATCCCGATAGGGATATCTGGGGTAAAGTCAGGAAAATATTTTGGTGCTATGCCAAAAGCTAATCCTAATAATGTTACAGTTAATAACGGAACTTTAATTTCATTGAAAAAGAATTTAATGGGAATTTTTCGGTTTATTATCATTTTGATTTATCGTGATTTTGGTTTTTAAATTACCGCTAACGGTCTTGTGTATGAAACGTAGCGTGTAAAAAGACGCTAACTTTTCGGATAAACACAGAGCCGAATTTTTATGTTTTGTTTTTAACTTATCAATCTTAAAAGCCAAATTTAAAAATTTGGCGGACTTTATAAATATAAACGAACCTTTCGGAAAGCCTATATTAGCTATGTTTTATACACGTTGTTGTGCTTAGTGCTTTATTCTTTATTCAAATCGAAAGCCATTTTTATAAAATCAGATACACTTTTTCCTAAAATAGCTCTTCCTGCATCGTGAGGAAATTCCAATTTATATCGTCCGCTTGCTGAACCATTCAAAGCAAAGTCCAAACCATCAATAGTTACAATGCACCAATGGTTTTCTCTACATTCGATAATTACTTCGTCAGCGTAAAAAGGCCAATCTCCATTATATTCAGTTTTGTTTATTTTTCTCGACTTATAATTTGGATTTATATTCCTTTGTAATTCGTCAATTACAGTTCTTTTATGTTCTTTTTTAGGTGTTTGCTTATATCTTGTAGTTTGACTTCTATAATCTTTCTTTCCGAAATCTTTATCGTATAACATACCAAAGTCAAAAACTGTTGTTGCAGATAATTGCAAACCTTTTTGTCCTAAACACTTGAAAATAAATTGTCTTGATAATGCAGAAACAAACTTCTCAAATATGATAATAATATGATTTGTTATTTTTTGATAAACTTCGTGGTTTAAGTCGAAGTTCATTAGTTTTTCGTAGTCTTTTTTGTCAAGAAGTTTATTTTCAAAATCTTCCCATAATTTTCTTGCATTAATTCCAATTCGTGTATTCTCAGTAATCAAATCGAAATTGTGATATCTTGCTAATTTCCCGAACTCAGAAAGAATAAAAAGAAGTTCTTTTAAATCTGAATTAGTAAGGATGAATTCATTATCTAAGTCAAATTGTGGTCTATCGAAGTCGAAGTAATAATTGTCTATTATTTCCTTTAGTAACTTTTCTAAATCGTGTCCTAAGTTTTTGAGATATCTAAAATTTGGTAATTCTTGGTGTTTATGATAATGTCCTATACAAATGTATGCTTTCATAAACCTTTCAAATCCTTGGGATAAAAGCTGAAAAGGAAGGAAGTAAAAGTCGTTATTTAGGTTGATATTTTGAAGTTCGCCAAAACCTAATTTAATCAGCTTGTCAGAGGTTTCAAATTCCTCTAAAAGTGCAAACTGTTTTATGTTTTCGATTTCTGGCATTCGGTTTTTTCGGCATTAAGCACAACGTTCCGTGTATGAGCAGTAGCGGATTTCGGAGCGATTACTGTCCGCCACTACAAAAATAGGTTAAATGCAAGAACCTTCAAATTACTACTCCACCCGCTATTGCTTATACACATTGTTGTGTGCCCGTGCTTTCTTTTTTCCGTGTGTCGGGCAGCCATACTCTTTGGCAAGTTTTGGCTTGTGTGTCTGGATTAGCGACTTGCCAATGTGTATGGGTGTGAAGGGTTGGCAGACTTTCGCCAAGTTTTGTTTAAATATAGTAACTAAAAAGTCTGAAAAAATAGAAACTTAAATACAGTAATGCTAATCCACTTATAATCTGAATACTTTTACGTAACCAAGTTAATTTCGCAAGTTTTGAAACAGTACTTGCAAAAAGTCCGACTATTAAAAAAGGCAAGCCTCTTCCAATACCAAACAAAAAGGCTAAAACTAATCCGTATAGAATGCTTGCTTTGGCTGCTGCTACTGATAATAATAATAGTAATGGGGCTGCCGAAGTTCCTAAACTAAAAATGAAACCATAAACAAAAGATCCACCTATTCCTGGTCTGCGAAGAGTCTCAAGTTGACGCACACGTAAATAAGGTCCATAAAAAGCAATACCTGCTGCGATAAGTGATACGCTGCCCATTACGATAGCCCAATATTTTCCGAATGTTTCAGTCAGAAATGCTCCTACATAGCCTGCTATTGCCCCTAAAATTGTCAGACATAGAATAATGCCTAAAAAAAAGGAGAAGGTAATGGAAAAACCTGTTTTGGATTCCCGCACTTCATTACTTCCAACATAACCTGCAAATCCAAGTCCGACAGGCAGAGTGCAAGGGCAAACCCCACTTGAAATTACGCCTGCCAACAAAGCAAGCCCTAAACTGAAAATTGAACCTTCTTGAAATGTAGACGAAAATTGGTTTAAAAAATGCTCCAAATTCATTCTGCCAACTCTTTTGGTTTACCTACCTGATAGCCCAATTTATTTATTGCTTCTATTAACTGTTCCTCTGTAACAATTAGAGCATCATACTTAACCCGTGCATTTTTATCTTTGAGACTAACATTAACTTCTTTAACTCCATCCATACTGGATAAAGTCTTTTTAACATTTGCAACACAGGACATACAACTCATACCTTCAATAGGCATTTCAATTGATTTTGCCTTTCCTTCATTTAAGCTTGTTTGGTTGTTTTGAGAAGTATTACCTGAACAAGCAAGAAGAAATGATTGTAGAATCAAAAAAAAGGCAAATGATTTTCTTATGCTCATAATTCCTCTTTTGGTTGATATCCTGCTTTTGTCAATGTGGCTATGAGTTCTTTTTCATTCGTTTCAGTGGGGCTAAATTTAATGTTCACTAATTTTTTCATAGCCTTCGTATTTACGTCTTCCACACCTTTTGTTTCCTTTAAAATATCGGATATTTTTTCCGCACAACCCTGACAAACCATGTTGTCAATGGTCAATGATATTTCTTTCATACTTTCCTTTTTATTGAGTAAAAATTCATAAATCTTATCAATCTCCTGCATTTTGTCTGTTAGTTCGTAAAGTCCTAAATCAGGAAATTGGTTTTTAATAATTGCTATTCGTTCTTCTTGTCCACAATTACCCGGACAGGCTTCCAATGCCTCCGAAATTTTCATTGCCAAAGTTTTCCTGAATACTTCATCTAAAAGAAGCTGCTGAGTTTTTTCAAAACCTTTGTTAACCGCTTTAAACTGATTTAATATTTGGGCGGGGTCATTGCTTTCGTCAAGCATTTTTATTACTCCTACAACCTGACCTTTAATGCTATTTAGTCGGTCTTTAAGGTCTTTTGTCAAATCTCTTGGCAACATATTAATTAAGTTAAAAACCACCCAACCTCCATTATTTGCAAGTTGGGTGGTAATGGGTTAATAAATTAAATGGCTTTACCAATACCTGCTGCTGCTAATTCTTCCTTACTTACTCCTCTGTTCTGACAACAAGCAAGTAATTTCCCGTTAACTGCAACCGCTGGTAGAGAAGTAATGTTATACTCTTTCATTTTGTCTACGCAGACTTTGTCGTCACATTGTTTAACAAGGTCGTAAACGGTTACTTCACAAGAGTCGCAAGCCATTTCTTTTACTGTTTTTACAGTTGGTTCACATACCGGACACCCGGCTGTAAATACTTCAATTTGTCTTTTCATTGTTTTACGTTTTTAATGATTAATATTAACTACGGTACAAAGGTGCGACTGGTCAGGGGGTGGTCTCCAAGTTTATTTTCAAATATTTTTAGTTTTCTATCGAACGAGGGGAAATTCAGGCTCTTTTGGTTTTTCTGTAGTTGATTTATTAGCAACAACTTTCTTTCTCTTGAATTGAAGGACATTTTACAGAACCATAACTACAATAGACACAGCAATCCCCTTTATTAGGTTTCAAAACTGTTTTACAATTCTCACACTCGTAAAAAAATTGACAAGCATCAGTTGGCATATCCTCCACTTTTTTATGTCCGCAGTTTGGACAAGTAATTTCTGATTTTAATTGGACTTCCATTTGTTTTCTTTTTTATCGGTTACTTTATACCCTGTTGAGTTAATTGCTTTCTCGATTTCCTTTTCATTGGTTTTGGTTTTGTCAAATTCAACGATTGCATTTCCATTTTCGTAGGACGCTTTTGAGTTTACAATTCCGTTGAGTTTATTTACTTCGTGATTGACGTGTTCTTCACAACTCACACAAGTCATTCCGCTGATTTTAAATTCCGTTGTTTTAATGTCCGATTTGTCAACTACGATTACTTGTTTTTCTGTATTTGGGTAAAAAATTCCTGAATAGTATGGGAAAGCCAACATCACAATTGCAAATACAGTTACAATTCCTAAAAATTTCTTTGATTGAATAAATTTTGGTTTTTCGTCCGTTTCGCATTCACAGTCAATTTCTTTACGAGGTTTTAGTTTTTGATACCAAGCAAAACCGAGAACTAAAATTGTCAGTCCGATTAAATAAGGTCTAAAAGGTTCTATCCAAGAAAATGTTGAAGCAATTCCGCTCGTTCCTGCGATTAGAGCCAAAACTGGTGTAATACAACATAATGAAGCTGTAATCGCGGTTAACAAACCTGCACCAATTAATTTGTTTTCACTTTTCATATCGTTTCCAAGATTTTGTTTTTATCAAGTATCTCAAAGAACGGATTTAACATTTTTTCGTATTCCGCTGTCAATGAGTAAAATATTGTTTGAGCTTCTCTTTCCGTTTCTATTAAATTTCGGTCTTTCATTTTTCTCAAATGTTGAGAGATTGCAGAAATGTTCATACCAAGAATATCGCTTAAATCACAAACGCAAAGTCTTTTTTCCTCAAAGAGTAAGTAAAGTATTTTCAGCCGAACGCTATTTCCAACTAATGAAAGTCTGTTTGCTAAATAGTCGAACGATTCGTTTAATTCCGAAACTGTCTCTTTACAACGATTTATCTGTTTAATATCAGCTTGTTGTCTTATGCAAGAATTATTTTCCATAAAACAAAGTTACATTTATTACTTATTTAAGCAAATACTTAAATATAAAATTCTCAAGCGTTGGGAAAATTTAGGCTCTTTTGCTTGTGAAGTGGTCGCACGTGCGTTGGGGCAAGCAAATGTGCCTAAATGTGCGGTTGGCTTTTTCGCATGGCACACAACGTTTAGTATATGAAAAGTAGGCGATTTCGAAGCACGAAACCTTCGGTTAAGTACAAAGTTTGACGCGAGCCAAAACCCTTGAATTTATTACTGTTTCGCCTATTTTTTATATACATTGTTATGCCCTTTTTTCATTTTTCCGTTCTGTTTGTAGCGTTGGCAAAGACATACTCTTTTGCAATTTTGGCTTTAGTGGCGGCTGGTGCGAATTGCAAATGTGTATGGCTTTTAGCGTTGGCATTATATCTGTTTCTTTATAAAGCATTGAATAGAATTTGTTTGTCTTTGAGGTTTCCTAGTTCTAGTGGACTTATCTTTGTTAAGTCCGATTTATATTTTACTTCGGAAACATTATTTCCAATGTGGATTTCTTCGATTTTGTCAATGTCTTGATGTCTAAAAAATTGCAATGATTGTAGAGCAATATCGTAGTCGAATTTAATTCCAATCGAATGTTCTAAGGAACTACCAAGTGTTCTGAAAACTATCGAGTTTAACTTGTCGGCAGTTTCAAAGTCATAGTTTACTTTCTTAGAAATCCTTTCAAGAAGTTGTTGGATATTCATACCTGAATTATGCTGCTTCAAAAAAATGGATGCAATTAAAACTTGAGTGTCAGAAGGTGGGTTCAATTGTTCAGCTGAAAAAATATGTTTTCTCTCAAAGTTGGAGCTACTTTTAACTTCAATTCTTTCTAAACCTGCATTAAAGTCAAATTTCTCTTCTGGTAGATTGTGCCAATAATTTATTACCGATTTTGGATTACTCGAATTTTCAATCAAAAAAAGTTCTGCCCAAAGCCCATTAATTGTATTGGTTGGAGAATCTGTTAATGTTTTAAATACTTCCACAAACTTTTTAAGAGAGTCAATTACTTGCTGTTGGGTTGGTTTCTGACCTATCGTACTTACTAGAGTTTCTGAAATTCTTAAAAAATATTCTTGGAGGTTTCTATCGCTGCAACGGAATGTAACCACAGTAAATGTTTGAAGTTTATAAGAATCATTTTCATAAATTCTACATTCTAAATTTTGCTCTAGTTGTAAATATTTAAGACGAAAATTTTTCAAACTCAAATCCTTAATTCTTTTAGATACCGAGAGTAATAGCACCGCATTTCCTTCAAAATCAATTGCTATTCTAAAATTCGGGTATTCTGGAATAGGAATAGCATTGAAAACTTTATTGTCATTTTCAGGTAAACTTAGCGTATCATAAAGTTCTATTAAATTCATACTTGCCTAATTAAATCAGCACCCATATGTTCAGGTGTCCATATTGCTAATGTAGGAACGCTTAAAAATTCTGTGTCTCTTAAATTTAGAAGGTGAATTTGAATTGATAAAATGTTCTCGTCCTTTATTTCTGAATCTCCGGGATAAACAACTTCTCCTGTTCTTGGGTTACGACCTTGAAATAATTGTTGGATTTCATCATTGCGGTTTAATCTACGAGTTCGTGGTGTCCAATTATCAATTGAATCTGCACTCATTAAGTAGACTAAACATTCTTCGTTAGGATGTTCTTCAATAAACCCCTTCAAAATCCCTCTTAGGCTTGAGTATGTTGCTGAATCGCTTTCTCTAGTGAAACGTAGATTGTTAAGTAAATTCTCCAAACAATCTTGAATAGTGATTCTTGCAACCAAGTGTTTTTGTTCTTCTGTTCGGTTTGGATGACCTTCATCTTGGTTGAAAATCTCCGCTCTTGTTTGTAAGAATGTTAAAAGTGCATTTCTATTGGTTTCAACTAATTCATCTGTATCGTGTGGTGCATTTATTCTAAACCAATCGTTTCCAAAAGTATCCCTATCTATATCGTCATAAATTATATTACGTCTCGTTAGATTTAACATTTGGTTTAATACGGCAACTCTATCAAAATCGTTTAAATGTCTATCGTTTAAATGAAATTCTAACAATCTGTTTCTTACGTCTTCTTCGTGTTCTACTATAAAATTGTAAGCGTCAATAGTTACTTGGTCTAAGAATACCCTGCAAAATCCTAAATACCCTCTCTTATAACCATAAAATCTTGCTCTCTGCTGAATTGTATCTACGTTTCCTGTTCCAATGTTTCTTGGCATATAGGTAACAGTTAAGCCTTCAACTGTAAAACCTCTATCCATTGATTGACCACCGACTAAAATCCAAGAATAGAAATCATTCCAAGGAATTTGTGGTGTTACTCCATTTCTGGAGTTAACTTCTACAATTTGGGTGTAACGTAAAGCGTGAATTAAATCGTTGCCTGTAAGTGTTTCAAAATTAGGTAAATCGGGAACAGTCATACTTAACTGATTGTACGAAGTTCTAAACTCGTCAAATAGTTCTCTTCTATCCTCATTATCATTACCTGAAAGCAACCTTTGCCAACTATTACAAGTATTTCTTATCCAATTTGTAAATTCATTATGGTCGCCTTGTAGTCTTGATGGATGGACAAGCATTGTCCTATTCCTGTGGTTATTTTGCATTTCACCTGCAACAACTCCCAAAAAGAAAATTCGTAATGCACTTTTTAAACTCTCTGGTATTTCAAAAAGTGGACTGTTCGTATTAGGTATTTCATTTGGTGGAATTTCTGAAATTAAATTTGGGTTGTTTCTAAAAAAATCAATACCACCTGTATAATCCGAACCTGGGGTTAGTAGTTTTATAAAATTTGGCGACAACCTATCCATAATATTTATGAATAAATTAGCCTGAGGTGTGGCTGTGTATTGTAAGAATGTATGATGTGGAAAAATATTGCGAAGTGCGTTAATTCTTCTGTAAATTGTTGAAACTTGGTTTTCGGTTAAACTTTCAATGTCGATATTTTGGCGAGCTGCCCATCTTGCTCTTGTATTTAAACTCGCTTGGTCTCCTTCATCATCAATTATCAGAGTTGGCACTCCTGCAAGGTTTTGCCCTGAAATAATGTTTACCAAATTATTTAAATGAGAGGTGTTTTTCATTACAGTTATAAGCAATGTTCTGCACCTGTCCTGTGGAAACGTAGGGTCTGCCCATTGTGCAAGAGTTGTTTCAATTGTTTCAACTTCCTGATTGCTGTTTGGATTTTGCAATAGTGTCCATTTTCTATCAAAGCGTGTATTCAATCTCAAATCTTCTGTTAACCTTTGGGTTGATTGATTTACAAGATTTGTTGAAACACCTGCAATTACAATTACAATTTGATAGTTGTTATCTCTTGCCAATGCTGTAAGTGTGGTAAATGAAAGTGTTTTTCCACTTTGAACATAGCCAATTACAATTCCTGTTTCATTATTGGTATCATCATTAGGATTGCCGCAAACTTGCATTATTCGATAGGTTTCATCTAATATCCTTTCACCACCTGTATTTAGACTTCTATCAGAATTTATGAATCCCTTACTTATAAGAAGTTCATTCGTTTCTTCACCTACAAATGGTTGCCAATCGTCATTTGAGCCTTGATTTTGTATTTCGATTATTTCTGACATTCTCTTATATTATTTTGATAGGTTGAATATTAGCTCATTGAAATTTCTGCGAACTTCACCTTGATTTTTATAGCTGTCTTTAGCGATTATTTCAGAAAGTCCAAAAGCTGCTGCGATTCTTAAGATTGGTTCAATTTTGTTCGTGTCTGCTCCCGCAAATTCAACCATAAATGGATGAGTCAACGAAAGTCTAATTCCTATTTGTCGAACAGAAGAATCATTTACCTTTTCTTTTATGAAACTATCACCAACTTCGATAAGTTCTGTAAGTGAAGTATCATATGAAAGTTCAATTGATACTTTCCAATCAGCTTTATTAAACCGTATATCAAATTCTCTATGAAGTGTTTTTTCGGTTTTTGTTAACTCAATTCTTTCTTCAGGTTCTGAAATTAAAATCGAATTAACAACTTCTGAAACTGCTTGCGGTGCTTTCTTTTGCAGGTCGTCAGCCGTTTTATTAAGAGCTTTTAAGGAAGCTTTATATTCTTTTTCTGATGCTCGAACACGATATTGTTCAGCTTGCTGGAGCAATGGAAATTCTTTTGAGCTAATATCATCTTTAAGAAGTCTTAAAAATACATCAAGGTTTTCATCCCATTGAATACCCTTTTTAGTGAAATTCACATTAAATCCATCTAAGTGAAGTTCACCAAAGACCCTTTGAAAACGATAACTATTCGGAGCACCAAAAATAAAATCAGGTCGAAAACCATTATCAAAACTACCTTGAATAACTCTTCCTCGGCGAAACAATGCAAATCCTGCTTCGGATGTTGATGCTTTTTCTCTGATTGCAACAAATCCTTTAACACTCAAATCTTTTTCTAATTCAAAATCAATTTGCTTCCGCCATAAAATGGACTCGCTCTCTGGTAGATTGTATTGAGGAACATTTAAAACATTTGGGTCTTTAAATTCTAATTCTTCACCGTTAACAGTAAGATTTAAATGTCCTTTTCGAATAAACTCCCTGTAAATACTTCTTAAGTGGTTTTTAACTTTTCCAACGCCCTTTCGTCTTGGCATTCGATTAACATCAAACAATTCTACAATCGTATAGTGGTGGTTTTTATCGCAAGATTTAACTTCAACATCTAATTCTTCTAATTTGTCCTCAAATATTTTTTGCATATCAAAGGAGACTTTTTTTAATTGACTTTCTCCTAATGCTGTAGATGTTACGCACCAATTATCAGCAAACCAACAGGCTGCCGACTTCATACCCATTCCAAATTCTGAAAGGCCTGAATTGTCTGGTGGTACTTCGGCTGCTCTAAAAGCTCTCGAATAATCTGATTCACCTATTCCTCCTGCATTATCTCTTATTGTTATTCGGTTTTCAGGTTCATTTATTTCAACTTTTACATCAAGAACAAAATTGTCACCCTCAATTTTTTGTAGAGAGGAGATGTTTTTTAAGTAACTATCAATTGCGTTGTCAATAAATTCAGCCAAGGCAAACCAAGTTTCATACTCTATATGCTTTAACACCGAAAGCATTGTAACTTGAGGTCGAATACTAACTTTATTTTGCTGGCTCATAAGATTTGGATAATGAATGAAACGATTGGAGTTGCGGAGCAACTCCATTTATTTTTTTTTCTTCAACCAAAAGTTGAGTAGCTATGAGTTTCACAATTTTAGAATTTACCGCATTTCCTAATGCTTTAAAAGCTGCATTGTCATTTTCAGGTAGTTTCAATCCTGTAAGAGATTGAAGTTTTAATCCTTCTTTTTTGGTGATATATCTATTTTGCCATCCTATAATTGGTATTTGAGTATTTGTGCAAACTAGAGAAGGGAAGAAGTCGGGTTTTTTTATCCTGATACCTGATGCCCTAAACTGCAATAGATAGTTGCTAATTTTTCTTTTATTGTCCCCAACATTCCATTCTAATTTTTGCCAACTTTGAGAAGGTAATTCAGCAATTTTTAAAGCACTTTGTTCTATAAAAACTTTATTGTCATTGTAAAAAAGTCTGTTTTTTCGAATGTATCTCTGTTTCCAATCGGGGAATTTAGCTTCAACTCTTGCATAACTTGGCAGGTTTGCCAACTGCTCTTCTTTTGTCATTCCTTTTAATGAAATTCCAAAATTACCTTTGTATTTGCCTAATTCTTTTGCTGAAAGTAAGTGTGGATATTGTTCTTCAAATGGGTAATCAGCTCCGAATTCCATACCCCAAATTGGAAAACCTGGTATTTTTACATCTTCTGGTAATGCGTCTAATAAATTTTGCCAAAGCTCAATACAGTCTTGATTTGCTTTTGCAAGGAATCTTGCATTTGCAGGAGTGCTTTCAATGAATTTTTCAAGTTTCACAACCTTTTTCTTGTGTTCATCAACTTTATCAAAACTAAAATGGTCAAGAGCATTAATTCCTAAAGAACCAACAATAAAAATTCTTTGTCTGTGTTGTGGAATTCCGAAGTCGTGCGGTGAATAATCTCTGTGGTCAACGTTATAGCCCAATCTTTCAAAATCAGCTTTCATTGCTTTCCAAGTTTCTTCGTTGTTATGTTTAGCAATGAATCGTACATTTTCTAAAATGAAAAATTTTGGTTTTCTCGCTTCAAGAATCTTTACAATTTCGTCAAAGAGTGTTCCCCTGTCATCATCTCGTCCAAGTTGTTTTCCTGCCTTTGAAAACGGTTGACACGGAAATCCTGCACATAAAATATCGTGGTCAGGAATAAGGTCAATATTATCTTTGACTATCTTTCTGATATCTCCGTGTATGTTGATGTTTTTACCCCAATTCTTTTTGTAAGTATCTCTTAAAACAGGGTCAAGTTCACTTGCAAACACACACTCGTGACCAAGTTCGTGCATTGCTTTATGAAAGCCACCAAGTCCTGCAAATAAATCTATAAATCTCATTTTAACTTTTCTGTAGTAACTGCATTTTTCAAATTTCGCATTTTACTTATTAATTTCTTCATTCTGTTAAAGCGTTGGCAAAAAACAGCTCTTTTGGTTTTTTCTGCGTTGGCTTTCGTGTCGGCAAAAACCAAATGTGCTGTTTGTGCGGCTGGCTTTCTTTAATTGGGCATAACTTGTAATATCAACTATTGTTGATATTTCGTTTCATAAGTTTTAAATTATTCTCAATTTCATTCTCAGAATATAGAGCATCTAAAGGGCTTTTTATGCTCTCCAATCGGTTTGTACTTACATGAGCATAAATTGCCGTGGTTTCTAAAGACGAATGCCCTAGTAACTTCTGAATATACCTTGTTTCAACACCTTGTTCCATTAAATGTGTAGCAAAACTATGTCGCAACATATGCGGTGTTACCTTCAACGGAATTTTTGCTTGCTCTCCAGCTCGTTTTACTATGCTTGCAATACTTGTGGCGCTGTATAGCCCTCCTCTTACCCCTTCAAATAAATAATGATTGGGCTTATATTCTAGAACATATTCTTTCAATACATTAGCAAGAACTTGTGATAGCATGGTTATTCTGTCTTTTCTCCCTTTAGCCATTTTCAAATGAATAACGCCTCTATCTAAGCTTACATCTCCTTTTTTTAAATTAATTACTTCAGACCTTCTTAAACCAGCAGAGTACATTAGCATTACAATAGACAAATGCTTTAAATTTTTAATCTGGGCCAATAACCTTTGAACCTCTTCCTTACTTATTACTTTAGGTAACGATCTTTTTTTGAATGGCCGTTCTATTTCATATGTTTCTTGAGGTCGTTCAAGCACTTTTTCATAATAAAACTTGATGGCATTTATAACCTGATTTTGACTGCTGATACTAAACCTTCTCTGTTCTTGCAAATCTCTCAAAAAGCTTTCAATTTCCTTTTTACTGAGCGTATCTACATTCTTAAAATGAGCAAAAAACAACTTCAACATTTGCTCATAGGTGCGAATCGTATTTTCCGAATACCTTTTCGTAAGCAATTTCTCCCTTATTTCATGGGGAAGTTCAATATGCGGAATTGATTTCTTCTTCAATTTAGGCGCTTCGTTAGTCAAATGTTTGTCTATTGGTTTCTGTTTTGGCTGATTACCGTTAAACAAAGCAGAAGCATTTACCCAAGCTATGCCTTTAAAATGAGCAATTACAATTTTGTGAGTTTCTGCAGTTTTAGGAAGGTACCAACACCTCAAAGATTGACTCCAACTTGCATTAATCTGTTTTACTCTAGAAATTAACTCTTTGTTGTAGTCAAATTTTACTAGAACTATATCGGAGTTTCTGTGGAATGCCGGTTCAAGATTGATGTGTAGCTGTTGCATGGCACTAATTTAAAATAAAAAACCCCTTTCCGAATTACTCAGAAAAGGGCTTAATACTATTATTCCTCAAGAGCTATTTAAACCCGTCCAAAAACGCTGCAGCATTTCTAGTAATGGCTTCACGCATTGGGTCGGTAAGTCCATGGTGACAAGCCAATAATACACCACCACGCATCACGTGGTCTGCGTGTTCGCAACCCTCTTCTGCGATTCTGAAGTCAACCGTTTTAAAAAGCGGTTGTCTCGCAACGTTACCCGTAAAAACGGTTCGTGTTTGAATGTTTCGTTTTTCCATAAAAATCTGGAATTCCTTTCGCATAAAAGGGGCATTGTCTTTTATGGTAATGGCAAATGCTAACCAGCCCGTTCTAGAATTAGGGAATTGTTTTGGAAGAATAAACCAATCTTCGTATTGTTTGAAGAAATTGGTCATGAAATCAAAATTCTTTTCTCTTTCCGTAATGTTGTAGTCCAATTTACCCAATTGCACCAAGCCAAATGCAGCACCCATTTCTGAAGGCTCCAAGTTGTATCCCAAAGCTTCAAAAACAAATTTTGCGTCGTAGTCAATCCCGTCAACCTGAACATTAAATCGATTTTCAATTTTTTCTGACTCTACAAACAAAGAAGAAGAACGTCCCCAGCTTCTTAGCAAACGTGCTCTGTCGTTCAGTTTATCGTCGTTTACACAAAGCATACCTCCGTTTCCAGCTGCATTAATTACGTGTGAACCATAAAAACTCGTGATTGAAATATCGGAGTGTTTTCCTGAACTTTCACCGTTTATAGTTCCACCCAAAGTGTCGGCAGAATCTTCAATGATTTTTAGGTTGTGCTTTTTGGCAATAGCAGCTAGTTTATCCCAATCCGGAACGTTTCCAATAAGGTTAGGAATAATAAGCGCCGACGTTTTATCGGTAATCATTTCCTCTACTTTATCTGCATCAATACAGTAGGTTCCAGGTTCTACATCCACCAAAACAGGAACTAATCCATTTTTGATTTGTGGTGCAACGGTTGTTGCAAAGGTGAGGGCAGGAGTAATGACCTCCGAACCTGCAGGTAAATCCAAAATTTCAACAGCCAAATACAAAGCTGAAGAACCAGAGTTTACCATTATTCCATATTTTTTATCGAATAACTTAGCTACGCGTTCTTCCATTTCTCGAACGTGTTTACCCATTTGGGTAGATGTTCTTAAAACTTCGGTTACTGCTGCTATTTCTTCTTCACCATGAACGGTGCATCCGTAGGGTACGTGGATATTTTCCATAATTTTTTCTGAATGAGAACGCGAATTTACGCTTGTTTTCTACTAATACAATTAACTCAGGATTTCTTTCATAAAATCGTCAACATTTTTGAATTCAAAGCTGGGGTACTCATTCAAAAATTTGATACTCAATAGCCCTCCATTCAGCGGACGTTCTGCTGGTGGGTTTAATTCTTTTGTGCTGATTGGAGCTAACGTCATTTTGTGTTCTGGAAAATAGCTCAGTACCCGTTTTGCCAATTGCACACGATTTACATAATCGGTTGAAGCAATGTTATAAACCCCAGATTTTTTGTCCGACATTAATAAGTACAAGGCTTTTGCAATGTCCTCTGCATTTACAGGGGTAGCATATTGGTCAAAAGGCAATTTCAACGTGTCGTCTTTTTCGGCTTTTACATTATCGACGAGTCGCATTACAAAATTTTTGTTGCGGAGTTCACGTCCATAGACATTAGTTATTCGGATAACTAAACTCTCAGGAAGTTCTTGTAACACGAAATTTTCTGCGTCTAGTTTGTGTTGGCCATATACATTAACCGGACTCGGTTCAATGTCTTCTGTATAAGGACCATTCTGACCGTCGAAAATGTAATCGGTACCTATAAAAACCAATTTGGCGTTGCATTGCTTTGCAATTGAAATCAAGTTTTTGGTGGATTGAACCGTTTTTTGATAGCTCTCTTCTTCGTGGTCTTCGCAGTAATCAACCCATGTCAGGGCTCCACAATGGAGAATATAATCCGGTGAAAACTTTACCAAATCGAAATTGTTTTCTTTAGCAAGATCCAGTGTGTTAAACGGAACAGTGTCTTCGGTTTCAAAAGAGAAGTGAGAACCCACTACATCCATTCCTTTCGATTTGAAATAAGAGAGGCAATTTCCACCTACCAATCCTGAAGCTCCTGAAATAAATACTTTCATAGTTTGTTGTTTCACCTACCAACCCTAGACCGCCATTCTGAACTCGGTTCAGAATCTGATTGAATCATTAGATTCCTGCCTGCGCAGGAATGACGATATGCGTTAGCAGTTTATTATCCACGAAATTAATTGAACCATTTTGTCCGTAAACCTGTTAATAAAACGAATCTCAAAGATTTATCAAGAAATACAGAAAAGAAACAAAATGTTGTATAATTGCAGGGTAAGCCTTTATTCGAGGCAACCAAATCCGATAATTTTCATTACGGATTAGTTTTCAAAAAAGAATTTGATTTTACAATTTTTCCAAAAACATAATTAGTTATCATATGCATGATATGAAAGGACTCGGGGAGAAACTCCTTGACGAGTTAAAAACCATTGCCAAAGAAGTAGGTGTAGAAAAGTTTGATAAGCTGAAGAAGCAAGATTTAATCTACAAAATTTTAGATACCCAAGCAGAGAACAACTCAAGTAAAGCTCCAGCTGGAGAAATAGAGGATAAACCAAAAAGAACTCCTCGACCTAGAACGCCGAAGAAAAAAGATGACGCTTCTAAAACGGCTCCGAAAGCAGCCCAAAAGGCAGCTCCAAAAGCTGAAGCTAAAAAAGAGGAGAAAAAGGACGAAAAGAAAGTTCCTGCTCCTAAAAAGGACGAGAAAAAAGAGGAAGCTCCAAAAGCCAATGACGATAAGCCAAAGGAAGAAGCCAGCAATTCTAAAAATAACGAACGTCGGAATAATAACAACAATTCCAACGAACGTCGGAACGACAATCGAAACAACGATCGACGAAATAACAACAACGATAAACGGAACGAGAACCGGAACGATAACCGGAACAACAGAAACGATAATCGCAGAGACGACAATCGTGGAAACAGAAACGGAAATCAGCCTAGACAAGATAAACCACAAGAGCCACAATATGATTTTGGCGACTTAGTAGAAGCAGAAGGTGTATTAGAAATGATGAACGATGGCTATGGCTTCTTGCGTTCCAGTGATTTCAATTACCATTCTTCTCCTGACGATGTTTATGTTTCTCAATCTCAGATAAAATTATTTGGACTCAAAACAGGAGATACTATTCAAGGCGCTGTTCGCCCTCCAAAAGAAGGGGAGAAGTACTTTCCATTGGTTAAAGTGGATAAGGTAAATGGTCGTGATGCAAAAGACATCAGAGATCGTGTTCCTTTCGAATACTTGACTCCATTGCACCCGGAAGAAAAATTGACGCTAACTGGTCATGCAAAAGAGAATATATCTACTCGAGTTATGGACTTGTTCACCCCAGTGGGCAAAGGTCAGCGTGGATTAATCGTTGCTCAACCGAAAACGGGTAAAACCATGTTGCTTAAAGATGTCGCGAATGCAATCGCAGCGAATCACCCGGAGGTGTATTTGTTAGTGTTGTTGATTGACGAACGGCCTGAAGAGGTAACCGATATGAAGCGTAGTGTTAACGCTGAGGTGGTTGCAAGTACATTTGATGAGCCTGCAGACAAACACGTAAAGGTGGCAAACATTGTTTTGGAAAAAGCTAAAAGAATGGTTGAATGTGGTCACGATGTTGTGATATTACTGGATTCAATTACACGTTTGGCAAGAGCGTACAATACTGTTGCTCCTGGTTCAGGTAAAGTACTTACCGGTGGTGTTGATGCTCATGCATTACACAAACCAAAACGTTTCTTCGGAGCGGCACGTAACATTGAAAATGGTGGTTCGTTAACCATAATTGCTACTGCACTCACAGAAACGGGTTCTAAAATGGACGAAGTAATCTTTGAAGAATTCAAAGGAACAGGTAACATGGAATTGCAGTTGGATAGAAATATATCTAACCGTAGAGTTTATCCAGCAATTGACTTAGTTTCTTCAAGTACAAGAAGGGATGATTTGTTATTGGATGACGCCATGCAACAACGAATTTGGATTCTAAGAAAGCACTTATCAGATATGAATCCTATTGAAGCAATGGAATTCTTAAAAAGTAGAATGAGAGGAACTCGAAGTAACGAAGAGTTTTTAATCTCTATGAACGGATAAAATCAAAAGGTCGCCTAGTGCGACCTTTTTTATTTTTGAATAATATAAAACAATCGTCACGCTGAATTTATTTCAGCATCTCTCTTAATATTTGAGATTCTGAATCAAGTTCAGAATGACAAGAAGAAGATAACATGAACTCACCCACATTATTCGCCCTGTCCTTCGCCATTTTTGGCATGAGTACGCGCGTCCTGGTTTTCGCGTTGGATTGGGAAAGTTCAGTGAGCACCCAATTGTATTTTCTGTTTTTGTTATTGGCTATTTTCTTTGGGATGCGTGCAAGTTTTCTTCAGAATCCTCAAAGAACTTTTGGTCAATTGTTCAAAGTAGGAGCAAGAGCTAGTGCAACTTTTGCTTTGGTGGTTTCAGCCTTTACCTATGTTTTTTACAAATGGTTTGACCCGAACTATTTCGCCGGTTTAATTGCAGCCAGAATTGACGAAGCTAAATCATTGGGTTATCCTGAAGACCAATTAGAGAATGTAACGGCAACCTCTCAAGTTATTTTTAGCCTTTCCATGCATATTCCCTTAACCCTCATTGGGTTTACACTTCTTGGAATTAGTTACAGCGTTATTGTAGCTCTTATTTTCAAGAAAGTTCCTATGATGAAGAAGGGATTTTAGTTCAACTCCTGGGCCAACTCATTATAATCTATCCCGTCAAAGTTGCCAGAACTCATAAGGAGTAGGTTCTTGTGGTTCCAGTTTTGAGAAGTTAAATATGCCCTTAGTTCGTTTGAATCCGTGAATACCAATAATCCTTCTTGATTAAATCCTTCAGCAACCATTTCTTTAGAAATCGGTTCGAGTTTTTTGTGTTCTAACGTATGAGGATTGTAATAAACAATAGCTGTATCAGCAGTTTGCATTGCTCCATCATAGTGCGATAAGAATTCTTTACTCAATGAGCTAAACGTATGCAACTCCATGCAAGCGACCAAATGCCGTTTTGAAAATTGGTTTTTCATAGCTGCAGTAGTGGCTTTTAGCTTAGAGGGTGAGTGCGCAAAATCTTTATACACAACACTTTTTTCTGTTCTTTTAACCAACTCAAGTCTTTTACTTGCTCCTTTAAATGAACTCAATGAATTTAAAGCTTCCGGTTTTGAAATGCCCATTTTTTCTAGAATCAACACTGCACCCAATAAATTTTGAAGGTTATGTTCTCCAAAAATTTCAAGGGGATATTCAACACCGTCTATATTGATTTTTGTAATTCCATTCTCAATGGAATAGCTCGGAATATTGTAACCTTTCGTGTCTAGACTTCCGTCTAATTCTTCAACCAGTTTGACAATTTCTGGGTCTTTTTCATAATAAACCAAGCTTCCTTGTTTATCAATTTTGTCAATGAAAATTCTGAATTGATCCACGTAGTTATCGAAGGTGGGAAATACATTTATATGGTCCCAAGCAATGCCACTCAATAAGGCAATATGTGGTTGGTACAAATGAAATTTTGGTCTTCGGTCAATAGGAGAGGAGAGATACTCATCTCCTTCAAGAATGATGAATTTAGCAGAGTCGGTGAGCTTTACCATATTATCGAAGCCTTCCAGTTGTGCACCAACCATGTAGTCGCATTCCAATCCAATACTTTGCACTACATGCAATATCATGGAAGTAATGGAAGTTTTACCGTGCGAACCACCAATAACAACTCTTGTTTTGTCTTTTGATGCCTCATATAAATACTCTGGGTAACTGAATATTGGAAGATTAAGTTCTTGAGCTTTTAATAATTCAGGATTATCTTTTCGAGCGTGCATACCTAAAATGACAGCATCCAATTCACTATGAATTAAGTTTGAATTCCAACCAATTTGATTTGGTAATATTCCCTTTTTGTCTAGCCTGCTTTTTGATGGTTCAAAAATTTCATCATCGGAACCAGTTACTTGGTATCCCATGTCATTAAGTGCTAAAGCAAGGTTGTGCATGGCGCTTCCGCCAATGGCTATAAAGTGAACTTTCATAGTTGCGAACATACCGACAGAAAAAGTAACGGAGTGTCGGCTAGCAACAGTTTTTTAAACAAGTGGCTGTTACCTTTGACTGACATAACGGCGCAAAAACTAAATGGCTGAACTATTGATATTCTCAAAACATGATTTCTAAAAATATCCAAAGCGTTTTTACTTTTTCTACACTTTTCGTTGTTGTGATGTGGTTGGTGTACTTTCTTGAGGTGCAAACCCAATCCGATTTTGGGTTTCTAGGGGTCTATCCAAGAGAAGTGAGCGGCCTGCTTGGTATATTAACCTCGCCTTTTGTGCATGGCGATATGAACCACTTAATTAGCAACAGCCTGCCTATGTTTATGCTTATTGCCATGGTTTATTTCTTTTATAAGCCTGTTTTTTACAAAGTAATGGGATACGGCTGGCTAATTACGGGCTTTTGGGTTTGGGTTGCAGCAAGGCCTTCCTTTCACATTGGAGCAAGCGGTTTAATTTACATGCTTGCCGCGTTTTTATTTTGGAGCGGTTTCTTGAGAAAATCTTATCGACACATGTCTGTATCGTTAATCATTGTGTTTTTCTATGGGAGTCTAATTTGGGGGGTGTTTCCTTTCGATTGGAAAATTAGCTGGGAATCACACTTGCTCGGTGGAGTTTCTGGCACCATGCTAGGATTTTATTATAAAGGTGTCGAGGTGTTTCGGCGTAAAAAATACTCTTGGGAAATTGCCGATGAGAATGAAGATATTGCACACCTAGAGCAAAAGTATGGGGAGCAATATTGGAATCCAAATAGAAGAGTGGACCCACCGCAAACCATTATTCAATACATTTTCAAGCAGAAGGAGAATTAAATTCCAAACTCCTGAACTATTTGCTTTACCCAAGCATGAACCCGTTCATCGGTCAGGTCTTCTTGGTTGTCTTCATCTAGGCACAAACCAATAAATGTGTCATCATCAATTAATGCTTTAGAGTCGTCATGCTCATAGCCTTCTGTTGGCCAATTGCCAATTATTGAAGCACCATTTTTTTCTGCCAATTTTCCAATTACACCAATTCCATCACAGAAGTAAGTGCTATAGCCGTATTGGTCGCCGAGGCCAAATAATGCTACCGTTTTGCCACTAAAATCCAAATCGTAAAATTTTGAATAGTAATCGTCCCAAGAACTTTGTAATTGACCGTCGTGCCATGTCGAGAGACCTAGAATTAGCTTATTATATTGATTTGGTTCATCGCCTCTAATGTCGTAAACATCAAATACATCAACTTTATCTATTCCAATCAAATCCCGAATGAGCCGTGCAACCGCCTCTGTACAACCTGTGTCCGACCCGTAAAACAATCCTATTTTTTCCATTAAGTCTGAGAATTTTGAGCATAAAAAAGCCCAATCGAAGACGATTGGGCTCTAATAAAGTTCGGTATTTGCCTACATTCTTTTTTCTTTGATTCTTGCTGCTTTTCCTTTAAGATCTCTCAAGTAATAAATTCTTGATCGTCGCACAACACCAACCTTGTTTACTTCAATGTTCGCGATTGCAGGAGATGAAAGAGGGAAAATTCTTTCTACACCAATTCCGTTAGATACTTTTCTTACAGTAAAAGTTCCGTTTTGCTTAGAACCTTTCTTTTGAATCACAACACCTCTAAATTGCTGGATACGTTCTTTGTTTCCTTCCTTAATCTTGTAATCAAGAGTAATGGTGTCGCCAGCCTTAAATGCTTTGTCTTCTCTTGCTAGTACGTTAAGGCTTTCTATTTCTTTTATTATCTGATCCATTGCGAAAATGTATTACGGTAAATTTTGAGCGTGCAAATGTAATGATTTCAATAAAAACCAATACACATATTTCTAAACTAAATTATTTCTTTTTAAGTAAGTCAGGCCGTCGCTCTTCAGTGCGTTCTTGTGACTTATTCGAACGCCATTCATCAATCTTTTTAAAATTGCCAGAAGTAAGCACTTCGGGAACATCCATGCCTTTCCATGTTCTTGGCCGAGTATAAACTGGTGGTGAAAGCAAATCATCTTGAAATGAGTCGCTTAGTGCCGAAGTTTCATTGTTGAGTACTCCAGGAATTAGTCGAACTATGCTATCAATAACAATACAAGCTGGAAGCTCACCTCCTGTTAAAACATAATCACCTATCGATATTTCTTGGGTTACATATTTTTCTCGAATACGTTCGTCTATTCCTTTATAGTGGCCGCAGATGAATAGAAAGTTTTTTTTGAGGCTGAATTGGTTAGAAGTTTCTTGCGAAAGTGTTTTACCATCAGGGGTCATAAAAACGATTTCATCATAGGTGGTACTTGCAATTAATTTTTCAATCATTTGACCTAGCGGTTCGGGCATTAACACCATTCCAGCTCCTCCGCCAAATTGATAATCGTCTATCTGGCGGTACTTTCCTTTTCCAAATTCACGTAAATCGTGCACATAAATTTCAGCTAATTGCTTGTCTTGTGCTCGCTTTAGTATTGAAGTATTTAATGGGCTATGCAGTAATTCGGGTACTGCGGTAATTATATCAATCCGCATGGGGCGAAACTACTGAGTTAGTTCTTCCCACTTAGATGTAATTCTATTATTATCGGGCATTAACTCATGGCCAAAGTTTATAATTTGTTTAGCCTTAGAAGATTGACCATTATCAACTAAATATTTGCTGTAGGCCAAAAAACCTACAACAAGAGCATCTCTGGTTACTTCAGATGGCTCTTCATCCCCATTTTGATACTTTTCTTTCATTCTGGGAATGACGGTATCAATGACTTTTTGCCCTTCCATATTTCGGGACAACAACATGTTTGCTGCCATGGCAAATTGAAGGTTGTCATCTTCAGGAGCAATTTTGGAAGTCTTTTTAAACCAAGATGCAGCTTTACTGAACTTATCTTCATAATACCAGTATTTGGCCTCATTAACTCCAATAACTGTTAGCTCATCATAAAACTCAACGTTTTCACCCATTGGAAAAGTTTCAATGCCTTTTTTCTGAGCTTTTGCGTGGTACTTTTTGGATTTTTCACCATATTTAATGGCGTCTTTTAAGTTAGTTAGACGCTCATCTTGAGCTTCAGGGTCTTCAAGTAAGTGCACCAAACACATACTTACGTACAGGTACGGTTCAGGGTCGCTTTTGTACTTGTCTTGTGTGGTCATTTTGAACGCTCGTGCGTAGCAATCACCATACTTACCAAGTAAATATTGGTCAAAAAGTTTATCGTGAACTCCGTCAATCACTTGTCCTTTTACTTGAAACAGGACAGCAACACTTAAGAATAGAATAGTAATTTTTTTCATAATGCAGTTCACTTTACTAAAACTGAGCCAAAGTTCACAAAAAATTGCGTGTCAAAAAATATTTAGACAACAATTTAGGTTTTAGTCAATAAATGAAGCTTTAATTTGCGTTCAAACAATAAATTATTTGGTGAAAAGCAATCTTAAAATCGGCGAACGAATATGCTACTCGGTGGATTCAGGGAAAGTTCAAGTGACTATCAACGGTAAAATTCCCAAGTGGCAAGAATCACTTTTATTCGTCTGGGTCATTGCATGGTCTTTATGTGGCGTTTTTATCGTTCAGTACTTATTTGGTGACTGGGCCAAAGAGCAAAAACTCTTTTTGCTGGTGTACTTGGCTTTTTGGGGTTTTTTCGAATACAAGGCAGTCCACGCCTACCTATGGAGGAAGTTTGGGTTCGAGCATATTACTCTTGAAAATGGTGAATTGTTCTTGAAAAATGACATCCTAGGAAAAGGTAAGCCCACCAAGTACTTTACTCAGAATATCAAGGAATTTGGCTGGATAAATGCGGATAAAAAAAGCTTTGGTAACGTCTATTTCAGTTCCTTCTGGATGGTGGGTGGCGAAACTATTGGATTTGTCCACTTGGGTCAAAAGGTTGCATTTGGGCGGCAATTGGACGAAAAAGAGGCCGTGAAATTAATTGGAGTATTGCGTAAATACTTTAAGAAGAAATAGTAAAAACGGCACTCTTTACTTTCTTGACATGTTCCCCTTCAATAATTTCTTCGATTATTAAATCTTTTGCCATTTGAGTATCAAAAACTTCTTTCAAGTCTTTAATTTCTCCAACTGGAATTTTTAATTCGTCACATTTAGCCACGAATTCATTCCTTGTTATTTTACTTGCTGATTCTTGCAATACTTCTAAAATCTCCTTTCTGAATTTTACTCTGGAGGTATTATTCTCAAACTTAGTATTAGGTTCAATGTTAAGTACTTCCATTAATAATCGGAATTGTTTGTCAGAACCGATAGCCAGAACAACTTTTTTATTATCTCGAAATTCTAGAATTTCTCCGTAAGGCGCTATATTAGGGTGCAGGGTCCCAAGTCGAGTAGGGGTATGGTTGTTCATTAATTGATTACTCGCTTGATTTGCCAAGGAAGCAATTGCAGCATCATACAATGAAACACTTACCTTACACGGACGGTTATTTTGAAGCAAAGCGACCAATATACCTTCTTTTAATTGGTGGGCAGCAAAAAGATCGATAAAAGCAACAGGTAGCTTCGCCATTTGGTTATGAGTACCGTTCATAGATAGGTAGCCGGCTTCTGCTTGTAGAACCATATCAAAGGCCGTACGCTTGTCCTTTTGACCGTAACCAGTAATCTCGCCGTAAATTAAATTTGGATTTAGTTGTTTGCAATCTTCGTAGCTTAATTGAAACTTCTCAGCGTCGCCAGGTTTAAAGTTCACTAATATAATATTGGCCCCTTGAATTTCTTCATGGAGTTTATCAAAATCTTGTTTTACACTAAAGTCTAACCAAAGAATTTCTTTATTAGTGTTAGTTGAGGCATAATAGGCCGATATTTTGGTAGCTGAACTTTCTGAAGGCAACTTCCACTTTCGAGTAATGTCACCTTTATTGGTAGGGTTTTCTACTTTGGTAACAGATGCACCCAATTCGGCAAAGAAACTACCAACTTGAGGGCCAGCAAGCACACTGGCTAATTCTAAGACTTTTAATTTTTTTAGTTCCATAGTATCAAAAACAAAAAAACCGCCAAAAGCGGTTTTTTAAAGTACCCAGAACTGGACTCGAACCAGCACGCCCTAAACGGGCACCAGCCCCTCAAGCTGGCGTGTCTACCAATTCCACCACCTGGGTATGTGGCTATTTTTAGCCAATCAGGTTATTTTAAACCATGCATTCGCGTGTCTAGCATTCCGATAGCTATCGGAACCACCACCTGGGTAGGCTGCAAAAGTATATTAATTCGTTAAGGGTATTTTGATTTCATCATTAAAAAGGATTTCATTTCTTAAGAACCCTTTCATTCCTTATTCGTTAATTGTATTTGCTATAACTACTTTTGTTTTTCGATGAAAAAATTTGATATTCCAGAACATTATAGAAGCTCTTTTATTGGTAAAATAAAGGAGTCAAGAAAAATTACAGACCCTCGTAAAAAAGACTTTGCTCCGCAGATTTTGGATTTCGGAAGTGTTGAGATTCTTATTGCCAGACATTTTGGGTTTTGCTATGGAGTTGAAAATGCAATTGAAATTAGCTTTAAAACCTTGGAGGAAAACCCTAATAAGCGAGTGTTTCTATTGAGTCAAATGATTCATAATCCACTTGTAAATAAAGATTTAACCGAAAGAGGAATTCAGTTTTTAATGGACACCAAAGGCAACCAAATCATCCCATGGGAAGAATTGACTAGTGAAGATGTTGTTCTTATTCCTGCATTTGGAACTACGGTTGAAATTGAGGAAAAACTTAGAGGAATAGGAATACAAATTGAGAATTATGACACCACTTGTCCTTTTGTGAAAAAGGTGTGGACCATGTCTGATAAATTGGGCAAACAGGAAGCTACTGTTATCATTCACGGAAAACACATTCATGAAGAAACACGTGCTACATTTTCTCACAGTAAAGAGAGTGCTCCTTCCGTGGTTGTGAAAAATTTGGAGGAAGCGAAAAACCTTGCAGGTTATGCCAAAGGGGAAAAGCCAATGGATTCATTTTATAATGAATTTGCTGGAAAATTCTCTGAAGGATTCGACCCAAAAATAGCTTTTGAAAAAGTAGGTGTAGTAAATCAGACCACCATGTTGGCTAGCGAGACTCATGAAATTGCGGAGTATTTTAAGCAAATTATGCTAGATAAATATGGTGAAGAGGCCATAAAAGATCACTTTGTGGATACTCGTGATACGCTATGTTATGCCACAAATGACAATCAAGAAGCAACTTACGGTCTTATGAAGGAACAAGCAGATTTGGCTATAGTTGTTGGGGGGTATAATAGCTCAAACACGAGTCATTTGGTTGAACTATTAGAACAGAAATTCCCTACTTATTACATTTCTGACGTTTCAGAAATCGAGAATGAAATGACCATTCACCATTTCGATTACCCCAATACTAAAATGCTTACCACGACCAATTGGTTACCTAAAGAAGGTAAACCAAGAATTGTCTTGACAAGCGGTGCATCTTGTCCTGATGCTGCTGTGGACTTAGTGTTGGATAAAATATTATCTTATTTTGCCGATGTTAAATCAAAGGACGTTGTGCTAAACGAGCAAGCGCCTTGTTAGACGAAAAAATGAGATATATTCTTGCCGTAGTTTCGATTTTATTCATTAGCAAATTAGGCTTTTCCACTCCTAAAGATACTACCGGTACAATGCCTAAAAAAGATGTTAGAATTAGCCTCAATTCTGACGGTTCTCATTATTTGAAGTTTACAGGATTAGGACAATATTGGTTGAGATATACGGATATGAATCCGGGTAGTAGGATTTATAATACTCCAACATCCTCTTATACTGACATGGGCTTGCGTCGTTTGCGTTTTCAAGCCTTTGGTCAAATAAATAAATACGCATTTTTCTACGTTCAATTCGGGTTAAATAATTTTACTTTTCGTTCCCCTCACTACCTTGGAGCCTTTTTTCACGATGCCTTGGGAGAGTTTAAGGTGAAAGATGAAAAACTATCGCTTGGAGCTGGTCTCACTTCTTGGGCAGGCTTGTCAAGGTATTCCGCACCTAGTGCCGGTAAAATAATGTCACTTGATGCTCCACTTTATCAGCAAGCTACTTCTGGTCTGAACGATCAATTCATTCGACGATTCACTATTTACGCAAAAGGACAAATCTCCAAGTTGGATTATAGAGTAGGAGTATCCTTTCCCTTTGCTGCTCAGGTGTCTCCAGTAAAATTGCCAACTCTCTCGGTAAATACTTCAACATTTAGTGGCTTACCTCCTAAACCACAGGCAAATGGATACATTAAGTACCAAGTATTCGAACATGAAAATAATACAGGTCCTTTTGGGGTTGGTACCTATTTAGGGAGCAAAAAAATACTGGCTTTTGGATTTGGTTACACCATACAAGAGGATGCAATTTCTGAGTTGGAATTGAATGGAGACACGAGTTATCACGCTATGATTCATTTGGCAGGTGACGTATTTCTTGATTTGCCCATAAATAAAGAAAAAGGTACAGCCCTAACTTGGTATGCATCGTACCATTATCTAGATTACGGCAAGAACTTCATGTTAAATGGGGGAGTAATGAATCTGGCAACAGGAGTTAATGGCCCTGGAACAATTAACGGTGGTGGAAATGCATTTCCGATGCGTGGAACAGGAAGTACTTTTTATACTCAAATTGGGTATGTATTTGGTAATTCTATTATATCTGATGACGGACGATTGCAACCTTATGCTGCTTCTCAAGTATCCCAATTCGAGGCTTTGGCCGAACCTATGGTTATGGTGGAGTCCGGTCTAAATTGGTTTATTACTGGAGATCATTCTTCAAAATTGAGTGCCAATGTTCAGCAACGTCCAATTTTTGTTTTCGATTCAAATGGCGACGGAGTGGTTTCGCATTACAGAGGTATGGTGCAGCTTCAGTTACAAGTAGGTTTTTAGCTACTAGTAAAATTTCATTGCTTCTGTCAAACATTCCTTGATTTCTCGAACTGGTAAATCCTGATTTGGAGGAATTCGTAAGATTTTCATTCTTTTTCGGTCTCCTTGTTCCAAATAGAGGAAGTTTAAAAGGTTCGCTTTTGCAATACCTATATAAGGTTCTTTGGTCTTTTTATCCATCCACAAGTAGCAGAACATTTTTCCCTTGAAATAAAAAAAAGGCAATTTGTATTTCCACTCTGGGGTAATATCTTGAGAAAGGGTGAGGATAAAGTCCCGTAAAGCCAAAAAACATCCTTTTTGTGGCTCCTCCAAATTCAAATAAAAATTGTCTAATTCGCTAAGCATTGAACAAAATTAATAAGTCAAACGGCAAGTATAATCTCTTAAAATAACTAAAATTAATGCTATTTGCTTTTAAAACACCTAAGTATAATAGTATTACTATTATTATTGCACAATAATTTTTCGAGATGAATAGTATCCTATCAAAAGTGGTGTTCGAAGTGAAAGAACAGACTTTCTTAAAAGACCCGCAAACCAGTGATTTGGGCAATCGAATTTTGGAAACAGGAATTGATTTGATTAATGAAATTGGATTCGATGCCTTTACCTTCCGAAAACTAGCCAAGGAAATTAATTCTGTGGAAGCTTCCATATATCGATACTTTGAAAGTAAGCACAAGCTATTGTTGTATCTAACAACTTGGCATTGGTCGTTTACAGAGTATAGGCTAGAATTTGCACTTGCTAATGTGCCATCCGCGAAAGAAAGATTGACCAGAGCAATTAAGCTATTAACTTCTGAAATAGAAGAAGACTTTCACGGGGTTGATATTGATGTTGTTAAACTCTCCAATATCGTAATTATAGAATCGTCAAAAGCATATTTGACTAAAGACGTTGATCAGGAAAACGAAGAAGGGATTTTTATTGGCTATAAACAATTAGTGAAGCGTGTTGGTCAGATAGTTTTAGAAATAAACCCGGAATTTAAATACCCAAACATGCTAATATCTACAGTAATTGAAGGTGCTCATAATCAACGCTTTTTTGCTGAGCATTTACCTCGATTAACCAATGTTGTGAAAGGAGAAGACGCGATTACTGAGTTCTACTTAAAAATGGTTTTTAAGACAATATCCAAGTAATTATGAAAACAGAAAATACGCTTTCTCCAATGGGCAGGTTTTGGAATATGTTAAAACCCGATTGGCCAGAAATTAGAAATGTATATATCTATTCCATTTTTAGTGGATTGGTAACATTGAGTTTACCGCTTGGCATTCAGGCAATTGTGAATTTGATTCAAGGTGGTAGAATGAGTACATCGTGGGTCATTCTAGTAATGTTTGTGGTGCTTGGGGTTGCAGCCAATGGCGTTCTTCAAATATTTCAGCTGAGGATCACGGAGAATTTGCAACAGAAAATTTTTAGCCGCGCTGCTTTCGAATTTGCCTACCGAATTCCTAGAATACGACTGGATGCCATGTTTAACAGGTATGCCCCGGAATTAATGAACCGTTTCTTCGATATAATCTCTGTTCAGAAGGGATTGTCGAAATTATTAATCGAGTTTTCTGCCGCTGGTTTGCAAGCACTTTTTGGCCTATTGTTACTTTCATTGTATCATCCATTCTTCATGCTGTTTAGTCTGATAATGGTGTTTTTGGTGTATTTTATTTTTCAATTCACCGGTAAAATTGGATTACAAACTAGCCTAAAAGAATCGAAGCATAAATATGAAGTTGCTCACTGGTTAGAAGAACTAGCGCGAATTTCGATGACCATAAAGCTTGCTGGTAGAACTAATATGCCATTGAATAGGGTAAACACGCATGTAGGAGATTACTTAACTGCAAGAGAGAGTCATTTCAAAACCCTATTGAAGCAATACTGGTTGATGGTTGGTTTCAAGGTAATAGTTGCTTCTGGTTTATTGATTTTGGGGGGTATTTTGGTAATGGATCAAAGTATGAATATTGGTCAATTTGTTGCTGCTGAGATTATCATTTTATTGGTAATGACCTCAGTTGAGAAATTGATTTTGAGTTTAGAAACCATTTATGATATTCTTACTGGGATTGAGAAAATTGGTCAAGTAACCGACATGCCCTTAGAACGAGAAAACGGCGTTGATGCCGCTGAAACTATTAAGAGTGAAGGAATGGAAGTGACACTTGAGAATGTTGATTTTGCTTTTCTTGGACGAAAAAACAAGACACTTAACAAGTTATCACTTCAATTGAATGCCGGCGATAAAGTATTGGTAACTGGAGAAAATGTATCAGGAAAAAGTACCATGTTGCAGATTTTGGCAGGATTATACGAGGTTCAGGAAGGAGGAATAACCTACAATCAATTGCCACTAGATAACATTGAAATGGAGTCTTTAAGAAGCATTATTGGCGACTGTTTGTCTCAAGAAAGGTTGTTTCACGGAACACTCTACGAAAACATTACCATGGGGCGACCTATGGCCACTCTTGAAAATGTACAATGGGTTGTGCACGAATTTGGGCTTGAACATTACATTCGCTCATTGCCACATGGCTACGAAACTATTTTAGGGCCACAAGGAATGCACCTTCCAAGGAGTATTGTCCAAAAAATTATTCTGGCCCGTTCGGTCGTTGATAAACCAAAACTGCTGTTGCTAGAAGATGTGTTTGAGCATTTGGGCGAAGAGGATAACCGAATTATAATGGATTTTGTAACTGACTCCAAAAATCCATGGACGCTAGTAGCGGTTTCTAATGACCCCTACTTGGCTAAGAAATGTAATCGGGTAATTATCATGGACAGCGGACAGGTGAAACACGATGGAAATTACGAGACGTTAAAATCAGTAGCTAATTTTAATACAAACGGTCATGCTTAACATATCAAAGTCAAGTATTAATTCCAAGATAGTCCGAGAAAATTACTCGGCACTGAGCTACGTTGAATCTAAAATATCTGGTAAGGTATTTTTACGTTTGATACTCTCTTTATCCGCGATAGGAGTAATTCTCTTATTGTTACCTTGGACTCAGAACATACGAGCCAAAGGACATGTTACTACTCTAAGGCCTGACCAACGTCCGCAAACAATTCACTCGGTTATTGCCGGTAGAATAGAAAAATGGCACGTAAAAGAGGGTGATTTCGTAAATAAGGGAGACACTATACTTTTCATTTCGGAAATAAAAGATGCCTACTTTGACCCAAAACTATTGGAAAGAACGAACGACCAATTGAAGGCTAAAGAAATGTCGGTCAACTCCTACATGGAAAAAGTTAAAGCACTTGATAATCAAATAGATGCATTAGTGCAGACCAGTAGTTTAAAGTTGCAGCAAGCCAAAAATAAATTACGCCAGGCAGAACTAAAGGTCCAGAGCGATAGCATTGCTTTTAAAGCTGCGGTTATTGATTTTGAAATCGCACAAAAGCAATTTGATCGTTTCGAGAATTTGCAAAAACAAGGCTTGAAATCACTGACGGATTTAGAAAACAAAAAACTTAAACTAAGAAAGAGTGAATCCGAAATGATTGGCAAGGAAAATAAACTCTTAGCCAGTGTGAATGAAGTGATAAATGCTCAAGTTGAAATGACTTCAATAACAGCACAATATAGAGATGATATTGCCAAGGCAGAATCTAACAAATTTACAGCACTATCTAGCATGTATGATGCTGAAGCTGTGGTTACCAAGCTTCAAAATCAGTATATGAACTATTCTATACGAACTGGAATGTACTACATAACGGCTCCGCAAACGGGTTACGTTACTAAGGCTATTCAATCTGGTATTGGTGAGACAATTAAGGATGGGGCTTCAATTGTAAGTATAATGCCAGCAAGGTATGATTTGGCAGTTGCCATGTATGTAAAACCAATTGATTTACCCTTAATTCGGAAAGGTCAAAAAACTAGAATTCAGTTCGACGGTTGGCCGGCCATTGTTTTTTCGGGTTGGCCCAATACAAGTTACGGTACTTATGGAGGAGAGGTGTTTGCCGTTGATAATTTCATTAGTGACAATGGATTGTACAGAATACTAGTTAAGCCTGACTCTGAAGATCATTTGTGGCCAGATGCACTTAGAGTTGGAGCAGGAACAATGAACATGTTACTATTGAAAGATGTGCCTATTTGGTATGAACTGTGGCGACAAGTTAATGGGTTTCCACCGGATTATTATGAAGCGGAGGCAACAGGAGTGGTAAAGAATAAGTCTAAAAAAGGCAAGAAATAGCAAATGAAGTTACTTGTATATATTTCTGCTGTTCTTATTGGACTTATTCCATGTAATTCGGCGTTGGCTCAGCAGTCTGACTCTGAAAAAGTGGTGCTTTCTTACTCCAAATTCATGAATTTGGTAAAAGAAAATCATCCTGTATCGAGGCAAGGTGATTTGGCACTGGAAAGAGGTGAAGCGTATTTATTAAAAGCACGAGGAGGATTCGATCCTAAGTTATACGGTGATTACACTCAGAAACAATTTAAAGGCGATGAATATTACGAATTACTTGATGCAGGCCTCAAAGTTCCTACGTGGTTTGGTATCGCTGTTAAAGCTGGATATGAGAATAACGAAGGCGTTAATTTAAACCCAGAAAATAAAACCCCTTCTAGCGGACTGTGGTACGCTGGTATAGAATTACCAATCGGAAATGGATTGTTCATGGATCAGCGCAGGGCAGAATTAAAACGTGCTAAAATATTTAGAGAAAGTACCGATGCTCAACAGCAAATAATAATGAACGATTTGTTATACGAAGCAGGAAAAGCCTATTGGGCATGGTTCGAGGCATATAACGATATGATTGTTTTGGAAGAGGGTTTTGCGTTAGCAAACCAGCGATTTGGGGGAGTAAAGAACAAAGCTACTTTTGGTGATTCTCCAATAATTGATACTGTAGAGTCTTGGATTCAAGTTCAGAATCGGTCGTTAGAATTAAAACAGTTTCAGTTGAATTTTCAAAACTCTTCAGCGTATTTGCAAGTTTTTTTATGGAAAGATGGAATGATTCCGTTAGAGTTAACTGAGCAAACTGTTCCTTTTAGTGCAGACCAAATGAATACGGCTTCACTTTCTGATGATTTTTACACTCGAATGGATAGTCTAATTCAAAATCACCCCGAATTGTTACAATACCAATATAAAGTGGAAACCTTGGACATTGATGCTCGATTGAAAAGAGAACAATTAAAGCCAAATTTGAATTTGAAATACAATGCCTTGAGCCAACCGATTGGTGGAGATCCATTTAATAATTATTCAGTATCAAACTACAATTGGGGAGTTAACTTTAGCATGCCTATCGTTTTGCGAAAAGAACGGGGAGACCTCAAGCTGACTCAAATAAAGCAAAACGAAGCACAGCTTCAAATGGCAAACAAAAGAGAGCAGCTTAATTTTAAGGCAAAAGCTTCGTTGAACAGTTGGAGAATTACATTAGACCAAATAGAATTGTATGAAACAACCGTATCTGATTATCGTAGATTATTAGACGGAGAGCGTTCCATGTTTAATGCAGGAGAAAGCTCTTTATTCATGGTTAACTCTCGTGAGGTAGGTTACTTGAAAGCACGTTTAAAATTGATAGAATTAATGACAAAAAACCAAAAGGCGAGGCTAACTGCCAACTATGTTTACGGAATTTTGAATCAAACCCTCTAAATCTTAATTGGTAGTGGTTGCATTGAATTTGCGAGTAGATTAATTCTTATCCAGTAAAAATGGGTTAGCCAGTCTTTCGTATTCTTCGGAATAATTGTGCCTTCCAGCTATTTCGACAACTAATTCTTCGCTTTTTTTTTCTGCAAATACAGAAGTGAATTCTAGCATTACACGCTTTATTGAAGACGTAGGTGTTGGCTTAATTTTACAACACCGACAAATAAATAAACCAATGCTCTCTGCAACTATTGAAGCCTTTGCTTGTTGCTCACTTGGAATTATAATTGCCAGTTTTCCTTCCTTGCGTAGCAATTTTTTGCTGGTTATTATTAATTGTTTTAGGTTCAGATTTTCATTATGCCTAGCCAAATCCTTTCCTTTATTCCCAGAAAGTTTACTGTTTGAAAAAAATGGTGGGTTAGACACGATTAAGTCAAATTTTTCAAAGGATCCAAAATTGGAATAATCAGCGGATTCGATTTGTAATCGATTTCTCCAAGGACTTTTTAGAAAATTTGAATGTGCAATTTCTGCGGCATTTGGGTTTATTTCTACAGCTTTTACTTGCGAATTTGAATAACGCTGTGCCATCATTAGCGCTATTAAACCAGTTCCTGTGCCAACGTCTAATATGTGTTCTGGGTTAGAATGTGTTGCCCAAGCTCCTAGTAACAAACCGTCAGTTCCTATTTTGAACGGAGCGTTGGTTTGGTCAATTTCAAATTGTTTGAAACGAAAAACAGAAGCCATTAAAACTTAGGTCGGTATCGTTTTTTATTACTTCGATACGATTTGATGAATGGTGTATAAGTGGCCACTAATGCAACCGTAAAATAACTGTCTTTATTTTTAGGATTTCCGCGCGGCGCGCCAGGGTTTGTCCATGGGTTTTCGCCAGTTGTGCGGTCAGACATTTCTGCGGCCAAATCACCATATTCTTTTCTTATCAACTCTTTATCGTAGTACGTACCGCTAACATCATCAAGAAAATCGGTTCGGGTAAAACGGTGCGTAACATCGAGGCCAATTCGTAGCCATTTGGTCACTTCGTACCCAACGTTAAAACCAATAGGTAATATTAGAGTAGTTCTACGGTAAGGGTCTTCAGCACCTGGTAGGCCTTGTCCTTCTGTGTTTAAGGGTTGCAGCAAAGTACCGTTGTACGTTGGGTTAAACTTCAATAGACCAAGCCCTAAGTGGATACTCAGAGAAAAGCTTGTTCCTGTTTTTCCTGTAACTCCAGTGCGATGAAAGCCGTGTCCATAATCTGCGCGTTTGATGAAGTATTCGCCCAAAACCATCAATTCATTAAGGTTGGTTTCAAAAGCAAGATTTCTGTAATTCCTTGTTGCTTCATTGGTCAGTTGATCGCTACCCGATATTTTGCCTGCCATGTAACTGGTTCGAATTGCAAATTTCGGATCTAAATTGTAACGCCAAGCAGCACTGAAAGCAAATTTGAATTCGCTAGTTTCTACATCAGCAGGAGAAAAACGTTTAGCAGGCCCATCACTACCACCCAGTTCACCCAAGTAATTACTCACACCCAATCCTAAATCAAATTCGTGCTTATAATAGTTGTATTGCTTTTTTCCAAAGTTACGTTTGCGCTTGTTTTCTTGTCCGAATGCAAGTGCTGGTAGCAGTATGATTATATATAAGTAGTTGAATTTCAATCTATTCCTAGAATCTAAATCGTAATGCGAAATTATAATTAAAACTCGCCTATTTATTGTGGGTCAACATCAATTATTACACGGACTCCACTAAACTGTTTTTGTGTTTTGTAGTGGTGTATCGAGTCTTTTATCAAACGTTTTAATCCAGCGTTAGTTTGGTTTGCGGGCATTTTCAGTAATAAATTTTCGATGTACCAATTTCTTATTCGAGCAATGGTAGGAGCTTCAGGTCCAAGCATGTTTTCCTTAAATGTTGGTTTAAGGTATTTTCCAAAATGGTCTGCTGCTTGGCGCAAAAACTGAGGGTCTTTGTGTTTCAGTGTAATTTGAATTAATCTCGAATAAGGTGGATAAAAGAATTGTTTTCGGTGCTGCAATTGGTTTTTGTAAACACCAATGTAATCGTGTTGTTGCACATTTTTAAGAATAGGATTATCCACATCAAATGCCTGAATAACCACCTTTCCTTTTTTGTTTTTTCTTCCTGCACGCCCCGAAACTTGCTCCATTAGACTGTAAGCCCGTTCATAGGCCCTAAAATCAGGGTAATGTAAAATGGAATCGGCACTGATGATGCCCACTAAACTCACATTATCAAAGTCCAAACCCTTAGATAGCATTTGAGTTCCAATTAGAATATCAATCTGCCGGTCTTCAAAGTCTGATATGAGTTTCTGGTAGCTATGTTTTTGACGTGTGGTTTCTAAATCCATTCGTGCCACACGAGCATGCGGAAATAATTCGGTAATTTCTTCTTCAATCTTTTCGGTTCCTTGGCCTTGCAAATTCACGGTAGGAGAACCACATTGCAAGCACGTTTTTGGAAACGGCACATGAAAACCACAATAATGGCAAACCATTTCCTTGCGGAATTTATGGTAAGTAAGGCTAATATCGCAATTCTTGCAATCGCTGGTCCAGCCGCAAGTTGTACACTGAGCTCTTGGTGCAAATCCTCGTCGGTTTCTGAATAAAATTATTTGCTCTTTTCGCTCCAAAGCCTGCACCATTTCGTAATACAATTCTGGCGAAAAGCTTGCGCGCATTTCTTTCTGACTATGAGCTTTTTTTAAGTCAGCAATCTGAATTTTTGGCATTTCACGATTTCCAAATCGGTGGTTCATCTCTACCATTCCATATTTTTCTTTCAGAGCATTATCGTAACTTTCATAGGAGGGAGTAGCCGTACCTAAAATAATATTTGCGTTATGCATCTTCGCTGCAACAATGGCCACATCTCTGGCATGGTATCTCGGCTCTGGGTCAAATTGTTTGAATGAATTTTCTTGTTCCTCATCTACTATTACCAGCCCTAGATTATCGAATGGTAAAAACAATGACGAGCGTGCTCCAACAATCAATTTGAATTTTGAATACTTGTGTATTCCAAGAATTGCGTTCCAGGTTTCTACCCGTTCGTTATCGTTGAATCTGGAATGAAAAACTCCCAAATCTTCTCCGAAATGAGCTTTCAATCGATTTACCAACTGTGTAGTTAAAGCGATTTCTGGAACCAAAAAAAGTGCTTGTTTTCCTTCTTTAATACAATTTTTAATCAGTTGAATATAGACTTCAGTTTTTCCGGAAGAGGTTACACCGTGCAATAAAACCGGCTTTTTTTGTTCCCAAAAGCCTGTTATATCATCTATTGCATTTGTTTGATTTTCGGTAAGTTGCAGTTTCGATTCATGGTCGAGAACAAATGGATTTAGTCTTCCTTCTTCTCGTTCGTATTGCTCAAATACTTCTTTGTCAATTAACGTTTTTATCGCGCCTTTGCTGCTTTGCATGGCTTCATTAAGCAACTGTTTCCGAACTTCTACTTTTTTCTCAGTATGCCAACCCGAAATTTTTAGGTAATGCATTACAGCCTCCATTTGCTTTGGAGCCTTACTGAGTTCGTTCAGAATATCGTTCAGTTGTTGCTCTGAACGGTAGTTTTTTGCCAATCGGATATAGGCAACTTGTTTGGGTTTGTAGCGTAATTTCATATCCTCTTCGGTAATGAGCATACGCTTGTTTATCATAGAGTTGATGAGGGGGAGTATCGTTTTTTGTTGCAATATTTTAGCAATATCCTCCAAGCTCAGATGACTTTGTGCTTCGAGTGCTTCTAATATTAAATACTCTTTGTCGGACAGGCTAACCGTAACCTCGGTAAGTTCAGGGTGACGCGTGATTTTGGTTTCCGATGATATTTTAAACCCAGCAGGAAGGGAAACATTCATAACCGAACCTAGCGGGCAGAGGTAGTATTTTGAAATCCATTCCCAAAGCCTAAAATTCGTTTGGTTGATGATTGGAGTTTCATCTAAGATTTGCTCAATGTACTTGGCTTGATATTCTGCAGGTGGAGTACTGTGAACTTTGGCCACCAGACCAGCATACAGTTTTTTTCTACCAAAAGGCACTACAACCCTTACAAACTGCTTTGCACTTTGCTCCAGCCCAACAGGAATTCTGTAGGTGAACAATTGGGGTAGGGGAAGCGGAACTATTACGTCTGCGAAATAGGTAGTCACAATGGCAAAATAATACTATTAATAAGCTAGTTGAAGCGGGTAAGAGGAATTATTTTTAATCTATTCGGTTCAATTGGGAAGATAGTTTAGTAGCCTAAGAAATTAGTAATGGTCTGATGATTTCGTTTATTGTAATTTTCTGCGAAAGAGAGCCTGTTTCACTATTGTAAGCCTATTACATTTATTGTATTTTTGATTAACAATCTGATTAAAAGTAACCGTAAAAGCTCGTTCTAGTTGAAGGGTTATTTTTATTCATCAGTTTGAATAGACCGAATGCAAATACTTAATATACTAAACTTGAAATTACATTAATATGATAAAATCAGTGCTCCTAACATTGCCATTTTTATTGATTTCTTATTCGACTTTTTGCCAAAACAATATTGCAGTTGTTAACAAAATTCAAGGGTTTTATATCTTCACAGACGCTCAACCGATTGCTGAATATGAAGTAGTTGGTGAAGTTACTACCACTGGGCATAATGACATAGATATAAAAAACTCAGGTGCTCAGTACCAATCGGTAAGGGATTATCTTATTAGAAAGGCTAGACAGGTTAACTATACTGCGGAAGGCTTGATGTTTTCATTGGTAAATGGAGGTACTGATAAAGCTGTGATAATTAAGTTTAAAGATAATGCCGATAATAAAAATCAGGCAAAAGTTTCTAGATATCAGGGCCTATTTTTATTTGTTGATAGTGAGCCGTTAAATGAGAATAAATATTTAGGAACCGTAATTAGTAAATTTAGTTTTTCTAGTGCCCAATATACAGCTCTTAGAGACAAGATGATAAAAAAATGTAGAAAGGACTTCAGTGAAGCGGAAGGCATTATTATAAAGTTTATCAGCGGAGGAACCGACACAGGTGACGTAATCAAATTTTAAAGACTAAACAACAACCTTAAATAATGTTTATGAAGCACAGAGTGAATAAGGTACTCTGTCTTGGGTGCTAATTCGGCTTGTTTGCAAAAGACCGGCATTAAGATATATAGTTTTACAAGGTTCATCGGAAAACCAACATAAACAAATGCTAAATCATCAAACCACATGCAAGAATTGCTCAGTGATTTTAACACTCGGTTTTTATAGTTAATTTTACCCGAAATCTTCCATTATGAATTCTGCAGAGTTAAAAATAGACTTGTTTAGAAAATTAGATTCACTAAAGGGAAATCGATTAGAAGAAGCTTATGGGATGTTATTGAACTATATCAACGGAAAAAATGAAGTTGATGAGTGGCATAATTTGACTTTAGAGCAACAGAATGATATTTTACTTGGTGTTCAACAACTCGATAACGGAGAAGGAAGAGAACATAAAAAAGTTATATCGGATATTAGACAGCGTTACATAAATGCTTAATGAGGTTATCTGGTCCCCTTCTGCTGAGAAAGATTTTGAATCAATTTTAGAATATTTGAAATTAAACTGGAATGATAGAATAATTTTAAGGTTCGTTAATAGAGTAGATGATAACATTAGATTGATACTGGAAGACCATAAAATATTCCCTGTTATTAATGAAGAACTTCAAATAAGAAAAAGTGTAATCTCAAAACAAAATACACTCTACTACAGAGAGAAAGCAGGAAAGCTCGAGATAGTGAGACTTTTTGATTCTCGACAAGATCCGAAAAAATTAAGATTTTAATACCACCAAGTCCAACGCCATGCATTCTTACGGTTTGCTTTTCTTGGCTAAATTTCTTGTTTTATTTGCCGCACGATCATTGGTTGCTAGAATAATTCTTCTCAGCTAATTGCCGCAAACCACCTAAATTCATTTACCAAATCAAATTCGCTTTACGTTAGACATTGACCACTTTTAAAAATACAATTGTGAGACCATTTAACGAATGAAAAGAAGATCTTGGATTAAACGTAAACTTGCTCCATTACATAATCTTAGTTACTTTTCTTCGAAAAAACGTTCTGTCATTACTTAGCAAATGAATTATTTTGCACCAATCATATATTGCAGTTAAAAGGTCAATTAATTGAATATTAAAATATTAAATAGAAAATTTGTTTTTTTTCTGGTTCTATTGCAGCTCTTATTATCTGTAGGCTGCACCAAAAAAGACTTCACCATTAAAAACCTCAATAACGATAAAATTGAAGCAATGGGGCATGGCGGAATGGGTACTAAGGTACATTGCCCGATCAATACGTTGAAATCAGTTCAGACCTGCATAGATGCGGGAGCAGAAGGAACTGAAATCGATGTACAAATGACCAAAGATGAAATGCTGGTTGCATTTCACGATGAAACATTAAACCTTGCCACCAAACACGATGGACAAATAGCAGAGAAAAATTGGAGTGAAATAAGCGGCGCTAAATACAACACTGCTGCTGCAAAGCGCCATGAATTAAAAAGTATGGAGGATTTGTTGAATTGTCTCGAATTCGATGATAACTTTCTATTCACGTTGGATGTAAAAACGACCAAGGACGAAATTTCGAAGGATTACGCTAATTCTTATGTCCAGAAGATTTCAGCGCTCATCGATAAATTTAATTTGTCGGACCAAGTATTGGTAGAGTTTAACCGCGTAGAGTTGGCAAAAGCCATGCGCAAATTGCGACCGGATATCAAAGTGTTTATTTACAATGAATATGATTTTGCCTTGGAAAAAGCTGTTGAACTGGGTGCATTTGGAATTACCTGCTCCGTTGATTGGCTTACGAAAGAACAAGTCGAAAAAGCGCATGAAAACAATATTAGAGTCACGCTTTTTGGCTGTAATTCCAACAAAAAAAACATAAAAGCAATTGAACTTAATCCTGATTACATCCAAACGGATGAATTGAAACATTTACTCCGAGTACTCAATTAGAATATGAACCTGAATAGTTCCACATTCAAACAAATTGGTCCAGGTCTTTTATATGCTGGAGCGGCAATTGGGGTTTCGCATTTGGTACAGAGCACCAGAGCAGGAGCGGAGTTTGGCCTAGAATTAATTTGGGTAATCGTAGTTGCGCACATTTTGAAATATCCATTTTTTTTAATGGGTCCGTTGTATGCCGATATTACAGGTAAAACCATTTTGGATGGCTACAAAAAGCAAGGAAACTGGGCATTGTGGTTGTTTGTGTTACTCACGGTATCAACCATGTTTGCTGTGATTGCCGCAATATCAGTAGTAACTGGTGGTCTGGCCGAGTTCCTCTTTGGAGTCGGATGGTCGGCTCAAATTTGGGGCTTAATAATACTGACAATGTGCTTGATTTTACTGCTATTTAATGGCTATTCCTTTCTTGATAAATTCATGAAATGGATTGTGGTAATTTTAACCCTAGCAACGGTGTTGTCCTTTGTGTTTGCTATCAATAAAACTTCGTTTGATGGGGTTTCATTTGGTAATTTCGATTGGTCAGTAACGAAGAATGTGTTCTTTTTGATTGCTTTTTTTGGTTGGATGCCAGCCCCGATGGATATTTCTATTTGGCACTCGGTGTGGAGGCTAGAGAAAAACATCAATATAAACAATGGAGACAAGGCTAGAACCAACCTGGATTTTCATATCGGGTATTTCGGAACCGCAGTTTTGGCCATTTTATTTTTGTGTTTGGGTGCATTTACCTTGTTTTCTGCCGGAGTCGAATTGGAAGCTGGAGGTGTGGCATTCAGTGCTCAATTAATTGGTGTTTATACTTCATTGATAGGGGAGTGGAGTCTGTTTTTTATCGGATTGGCCGCGGTAGTAACCATGTTCAGTACAGGTATTACTTGCCTCGATGCTTTTCCGCGTTCTTTGGCTGTAGGATTTTCGCTAATTTCTAGTCAATTTTCCAAATGGTTGAATTACAAAACAATACTTCTTGTGCTTGTTGTTGGGGCAGGTTTGATATTGATACTGATAGTAGAAAATATGCGCCAGTTGGTTGATTTTGCAACTACAATTTCTTTTTTAACTTCTCCGCTGTTGGCTTTTCTGAATTATCGCTCCTTTATCCTCCTAAAAACGTCCCACAATTACGTATTGCCAAATCGGCTTAGGTTATTATCGATTTCTAGTTTGGTGTTTTTAGGTTCGTTCGCGGTGTACTTTTTGGCCATGCGATTTTTCTAAATCTCCTTTTTTCAATTTATTACAAGTTAAAGACCAACTAACCAGGTCATCAAATTGTTGTCAACATAAATCTAGTACTGAAACAAAGATTATGAATCGATTTAAGGGGCATATTTGCAATATGAAAATAACAAGAGTTACCACCATTATTTTTGCTCTAATTGCATTATTATTTGGGAATGTTTACGGTCAATCTGCTGAGGAAATAGTGCTCAAAAGCACTGATGTAGAACAACTTAGCGAATTCTCGAAAGAATTGAGAATTAAAGACAGTATTTCTTATGCTAAAGCATTGGCTTCGGCTAAAAAATTTAACTGGCCTCTTGAAATTAAAGGAGAAAGTACCTTTTTGCAACTGGTAGGTTTGCAGGACGATGGTTCGCCAAAGTATTATGAGACAAACAATAATACAGACGCTGCAAAAACCATATCGACTGACAAGTTGCACAATAATGGTGGCCAAAATTTAAATTTAGAAGGACAAAACATGACCATCGGTGAATGGGATGGCGGTGGAACCAGAATTAAGCACAGAGAATTTGGAAGCCGAGTTACTCAACGAGATAACGTAACTGGCACGTCGTCTCATGCTACGCATGTCGCAGGTACTATGGTTGCTTCTGGAATTACAGCGCGTGCGAAGGGAATGGCGCCACAAGCTAAATTATGGGCGCACGACTGGTTTTCCGATGCTGCAGAAATGGCTAACGCGGCGTCTGCTGGTTTGCTTATTTCTAATCACTCCTATGGAACGGGAGCTGGCTGGTCAAGTTCTAACGGTACTTGGAGTTGGTTAGGTTCCGTCAACATAAGTACGGTAGAAGATTACAAATTTGGTTTTTATGATTCAAGAACGAGAGAGTGGGACAAAATGGCTCGACTGGCGCCGTACTATCTTATCGTGAAATCGGCAGGAAATGATAGAAATGACAATCATTCTGGTTCACACAGAGCTCGAAATTCTTCTGGAAGTTGGACAACTACCTCGGCCGCTAGAAACCCGGACGGACAGTTTGATTGTATTTCGACGTACGGAACTGCTAAGAACATTTTGACTGTAGGCGCAGTGAATGATTTAACGAGTGGTTATACAAACGCCGGTGCGGTTAGAATAACCGGATTTAGTTCGTACGGCCCTACCGATGATGGAAGAATTAAACCTGATATTGTAGGAAACGGAGCGGGATTGTACAGTTGTAATAACACAGGAAATTCTGCTTACTATAGTTCAAGTGGTACAAGTATGTCCTCACCTAGTGTAGCAGCATCTTGCTTGCTTTTGCAACAACACCACAATAATAAAAAAGCTAGATATATGCGTTCTTCGTCCCTCAAGGCGCTGGTAATACACACGGCTGATGAAGCTGGAACCTGGGTTGGGCCAGATTATAGTTTTGGATGGGGGTTAATGAACTCTTTAAAAGCCGTCAAACTTATTGATGATACAGCTGTGCAGTTTGATGAATTAAAATTGAATAATGGTCAGAATTACGAACGATATGTGTTTTCAACTGGTAATAACCCAGTTAGAGTGACTGTATGCTGGACCGATATTGAAGGAATAGCCAATTCACCAAGTTTAAATCCAGCTACTATTAAACTGGTAAATGACTTGGATGTGCGGTTAGTCAATACAAATACTGGTGTTTCTTATTCTCCTTATCGACTCAACCCTCTTGTTCCTACTTCGGCGGCTACAAAAGGCGATAATTTCAGAGACAATGTAGAACAGATTTACTATTCAAGTCTTCCGGTAGGCGGTTATGTTCTCCGAGTTTCTCATAAGGGCTCTCTGAGTACTGGAAGTCAGAATTTTTCGATAATTGCAGAAGGACTAGTGGATGGCCCTAGAGCAGATTTTACTGTTTCTTCCAATAGAATTTGCATTGGAGATACCGTATTTCTAACTAATACTTCATCAGGAAACATTTCTAATTATAATTGGACTTTTATAGGGGCAACCACTTCAGGTTCAACCGCTAAGAATTCAATGGCAATTTTTGATTCACCTGGAAATTTCACCATTCAATTAAGGGCTACTTCCGGTAACTTATCGGATACCAAAACTGTGAACATAACGGTTGGAAATGTCGATGATGCAGGTGTCTTAGAGTCGGATACGGCCTTTTGTACATCGGAGAATCAATTCGTTGTGCTAAGCCCAATCAGTCCAAATGGAAGATGGAAGGACATTGGTTCTTGGATGCCTTCAATAGATAGTTGCCGCTTTTTGCCACGGAGCTTGGCCGAAGGAGATTATGAAGCAATTCATACCATTACTAATGGCTTAGGTTGTGTTTCTTCAGACACCATTACTGTGAAAATCCGTGAGAACCCAATTGTTACTCTTCTATTTAATAAAACTGAATACTGCAACACAGATACAGCTGCAGTATTAACCGAGGGCACTCCAAGTGGTGGTTTGTATTACATCAATGATTCTTTAAAATCAATTTTCGACCCTTCGGTCGAATCTTTCGGTAGGGTTAAGGTGGAGTATTTTTATACGGATACAAACGGTTGTGAGGGTTTTGAAAGGGCTTTTGTGCAACTAAATGAATGTGAGGAAGATGGTGTATCGGTTAAGAATTACAACGAAGAAGACCGTGTTACAATTTATCCTAATCCGTTTAGAAACAAACTTTCTGTGAATAATTTGACAGGGAATTCAATGGTTTTGGTAAGTGATGCACTCGGAAGAATGGTTGATTTTTCGTCAGAATTGGTTGGAAATAAAATTGAAATTGATTTGAGTAATGCGCCGTCTGGAGTATATCAAATTTCAGTTGAGGAAGAAGGGCAATCTCCGGTCATTACTCGTGTGATAAAGCAGTAGTTACAGAAAAAGTCCTAATCCCGAAAGCTTCTCGAAAAGTACCTTGAGCTGCGTATCAATAACTGCCTTGTCGGTAACATTATAACCAGAAGCAATTTTGGTTACCGTATGTTCTAGTTGAAAGTCATTTTCTTCAAGAGATTCTAAAACTTGCGTGATGAAGAGGGTAACTTCAGTAAACTCAACTTTAAAGGTTTCTAAATTTCTAAAAAGAACAACGTAATGAGGTTTAGGATTCGTTAAAGCGCTTTCTACCGACTCCTTATGAAAAGGGTAGTTGAGCTGAATTAAACGATGATGAGGATTCAAATTCACCCTTTTTATAGTTGAGGAGAATGATTCCAGTTTTAAATCTGGTTCTGCATACAATTCAATCTCTAACCACTCAAAATAGATTAACTCAGCTAGAAAAGGTTTTTCCTCGACAATTTTTGTTGGATAATCTGTCACAAATTCCAATAATCCGTATGGCATTTTCCAAACTTGTGGTTCTTGGCTGGGGTACAACTTGAAGTACGATGCTATAAGTACTCCCCATTCTTTCTCTCCTAAATGAGATTTGGCTATAGGATAGGCGGAGGATAGAGTGTCGTTTATGACGTTGTAAACTAGTCTTCTATAGTGTTTTAATCGCTCTGGATTGGCCTCAATTGCATTCGGGATTTCTCCGGAACGACAGTAGCGTGCCAACAGCTCTTGCTGCTCAATGGTGCTTTTATCTAGTTTGCTCGATTCCATACTTTTTCACAAATAGATTCGAGGTGTAATGCCTCATCAAGTAATTCGGGCAAATCTGGAATGTTAAAATCGCGTTCGAGTAATACAGGAACAGGTTTTAAATGTTGAATGGCCCATTCGAATAATTCGAAAACAGGGTCAATTATTGGGCTACCATGAGTGTCGATAATAAGGTCGTCCGAAACTTTTTTATGCCCAGCCATGTGAATGTATTGCACTTGGTCTAGTGGAAGGTTAGAAATAAAATTTTTGGCATCGTAGTTATGATTAAAAGCATTAACATAAACGTTATTTACATCAAGCAGCAATTTACAACCACTTTGCGTGATTATTTCAGAAATAAACTCATACTCTTCCATTTGTGGTGCGAGGGGAGTGTAATAACTTACATTTTCTAGAGTCAATGATTTGCCTAAAATGTCTTGAACTTGTTGAATGCGCTCAACGATATGTTTTACTGCATCTTTTCGGAATGGAATGGGAAGTAAGTCGTACAAATGAGCGTTATTGCATTGACTGTACGACAAATGCTCGGAGTAAATATCTATTCCATAAGTGTTGATGAAGTCTTTTACTTCTCCGACAAAATTTGTATTCAGCGTATCAGGACTTCCAATACTTAATGATAAACCATGGCTGTTAACTTTATATTGACTGGTTGCCTTCTTGAAAATAGTGTTCCAATAACCTCCCATTTTCATCCAGTTTTCAGGAGCAACCTCAATAAAAGCAGGTCGTTTAGAGGCTTCAAGCGAGAGCATTTCTTCCGCAATATCTCTTCTAAATCCTATTCCTACATGTTTCATATGGGTGAAAATAAAAAATGCCCAGACAACGGTCTGAGCATTTCTATTTATAATGTATAGCTATTAATTACCGCATTTGCCTTCACCACACTTACCCTCTCCACACTTGTGTTCTTTGGTTTTATCGTCAGCTTTAGCGTCTTTTTTATCTGTTTTTTTCTCGTCTTTTTTCTCGCCTTCTTTTTTGTCGTCTCCAGATTTTCCTTCGCCGCACTTACCTTCACCACATTTGCCTTCACCGCATTTTAGCTCAACATTAAGGTTACTCACCATTTTGTTTTCTGCTACAAAGTCACTGTTTAAGTCAATTAGATTTGAACGTACTTCCGACCCAGAACCTAGGTGATCAACTTGAAATAATTCTGCTGCATTTGCTTCAGAAGAAACTGCACCAATTGCTAAAGCACCAGTTGCAACTGCTGCTATTTTTCCAATTTTTTTACTTGCTTTCATAATTAAAGTTTTAAAGATTGGACTAATATACAGTTCTATCGGGGCTTAGAATAAGAAAGATTGACAAATGTCAATTATTGGTCATTCTTTTCGTTGGCTTGTGTTTTCTGACAATCTAATATGGCTTTTACGATGTCGTATTCTTTTGCTCGAACCACAAAATCATCATCAAGCGGGCAGGTCTCCATGAATTTTTGAGCGTCGGTTTTCGATTCTAATTCTAAAACGCGTTGAACAACTCCTGGGTTGTATTTCTGTTCTATAGTTTTGGCTCTTTCTTCAGTTTCCTTTGCTTTGGCCAGTTTTTTTGCCTTTCTGGCTTCTTTGCCTATTTTATTGTAAAGTTTAGTAATTGGACTACCTAAAGGAATATGAGCGTTGAGGTCAGTTTTTACATCTTTCAATTCGCTTGGGCCTTCGTATTGGAACAACTCCTTATTAACTGGTTTAGCTGGTGCCTTGTTGGTGAAATCTTCCTTGAACTCTTCTTTTGAATTGTATTGATTTACATCCACACCGGGTAAGTCATACACTTTTTCAGACATGTATATTGAAATCAATTGTCCACTTGCTACCCAAAACATTCCGGTGTATAAAAAGTGTTCGTTGTACCCAATTGAGGTTAATAAAATAGTGTCTCCTGGTTGGTATGGCATGGTAAAAAAACCCTCTGCAATTGAATTTGTAGCTTGATTCGTGGAAATATTAACCACATGCACTCCTACTAGTTTTGAACTATCTTTTTTGGAAATTATTTGCCCATTTAGGAGTTTGGTTTGAGATTTCGCCTGAAAATAAAATCCAGAACAAAGGAAAAAAAGAAAAGTTATCTTAATTGAATTTTGAACAATGGACATGAATCAAAGTTAGCGAATAGGTGTTGTGCTAAAAATTATTTAGCAATATCTAACGCTTCTTTTGCAGTTATAGTCTTTCCATCGTATTCCCCAACCACAAACGCATCCGAAATATCAAAATCGCCTAATTCATTTATGTAAGCTTCTGCCTGCTCATAACTAGAAAATGAGCCTATGAAATAACGAGTTTTTCCATCGTTGCCTTTTTCATCTTTTATTTTACCCAGCTTCACGAATTTGTTGAATTCATCCATTGGAATAGCTTGTTCGTATGAACCTAACTGAACCTTGAATTTTACTTTTGATTTATCTCGAGAATCGTTTTCAATGGACGGGTCCGGTGCATCGAATGTTGCTCCATTACTAAACAATGACACTTGCTCGCCTTCACTAAATGCCTTCACTAAACCTTCTTGCCCTTGGCCAGCTAGCGCTACTTTGGCTTTAGCGGCGTCATTATAGTTAGTGTAATTTCCGGTATAATACCTGGTGTACCCGTCACTACTTTTTATTCCAACAACATCTAGGTCACCAAAAACATCCGAGTTGATAGGGCTTTTAAAAGCTCCTAATTGTATTCTGAATACTGTTCCAGCAGGAGCGGTTCTACCAGCAGCTGGCCCAATAAACTCACCACGTGTATCTGCAGTAATAACTTTACCCGTTTGAGTTTCTTCTACAATAGCCCTAGTTGCAATTCCCTTGTCTTTAAGCTCTTTGTTTTTTGCTAGTGCATCACTTATTTCGTCAAACTCTCCAACAAGTACCGTAGATTCATCACCATCTTTTACGCTCTTTAGTTTCTCATTACTAAGTAAATCACCTGCTTGTTCGGTTGTTAACGAATCGCTAGCTACTTGAACACTATACTTCTTTTTGGTAACACGTTTGCTTCGGTCAGGTAATTCGTTAGTGTATATGGTATCTTCCATTGCTAATAATGCCCCAGATTCATCTAAAAACCGCAAGGCTATCATTCCAATTTGTTCTTGTGTAAGGCCAACTCCATTTGTATCCACGACCATAGTCGAGTCAGTTCCGAGTTCCAAATCCTTGTAATCTGGAACACCATCATTATCTTCATCAAAAGGGCAACCTTTTTCATCGACTTCAATTCCCGCAGGTGTTTCTGGGCATTCATCATTCAAGTTTTTAACACCGTCCAAGTCTTTGTCACCTACAGCCAAATTGGCCAAATCCTCATCGCTAATTTTATCATCAGCGGGGTCGCTTTTTTGGTGAGTTGACAGGTCAAAACTTAAACCAATGTGGCTATAAAGAAGTCCATCTAATTTTCCTTCACCCTTATAAGAACCAACACCGTCATTGGTAACACCATCAACCCGATCTGTAAATAATATACTGTAGGTTGCACCAATATGTGCGTGCATTCTGTGACTCATTCTAACGTTCACTCCAGCTCCAATTGGTAACGCAAAAGAGAATTTCTCAAATTCTGGGCTTCCAGTAATTCCACTTTTACGCAAATCGGTTTCGTAATTATAATCGCGCTGCAATGCTTGAGCCGACGCTATATTTTCTGGTGTTTCTTCTCTGTCCAAAATATCGCCAGTGCTCCAGTAATAATATGGGTTTCCATTTGCGTCAATAATATCTGTTTTCGAATTAAAGATGAGTGCATCAAATCCAAGTGATAGATACGGGTCAATTGCTCTTTTTTCGTTCAAAAAGTGATTGAAATTATAACTAGCCTCAACTCCAAAAGTTTGCAGACGACTACTGAAATTCAAGTTACGATTTAAGCTGCGTTCATTGGCAGAAACTTTACCTAGCATAGATCGAAACGTTAAGTAAAAGCTGTTTTTTAATGGAAAGGAAACGCTAAAATCCATGGCAAGATTGGATAATAGAAATCCATTTGCTTTTTGATTGTTAGTTACATCGCCGAAAAAAGTCAACCAACCACCGGATAATGAAATTATTGGTCGGAAGTCACTACTGCTTTTGGAAGAATCTTCTTGAACTGGTTCTTCATAGAAATCTTCCGTTACTGTACTGTCTGCGTGTGCCCAGGACTGGGTAAGCATTAGTACTGAAAAAATCACGGTAAGGATTGACCTCATGTATTTACTGGTAACAATAATCCGCCTAAAGTAAGTATTTATACAAAATGCGGACTTGTTTTTTTATTTATACCACTTCTGTTTGCTTATCATCAAAGCTTCTTGTACGGTAATTCTTGTTCCTCCATTGTAAGCTGTTACAAATGGGCCATTGAACTTGTGTCCACCCATGTTTACAACAACTCTATTGTCTCTTGCATCTTTATACGCCTGGAATGAACCAACTGTATATTTTACCCAACCTTCATGGTTTTCAATCACGAAGTCATTTGTCCAATTATGTCGTTTTTCAAAATAAGTTTTATCCACTACATTCTTCCCGGCAGCAATTTGAACTCTATAGTTTACCCCAGAATTTACGCCAAAATCAGTTTCTACAACTGGGGCAGGTTCTGGTTCGTTTTTGCCCGCAACAGTTTGTTCTTCGGTAACGCCCGATTCTGATTCTGGTTCAACAACAGGTTCTAGCGCTTCCTTAATAATTTCTTCTTCTTCTTCTTCTTCTTCTTCTTCTTCTATAACTTCAGCTATAGTTTCAGTGTCAATTTGCTCAAGAACAGGAGTTTCTTCAACAGTTGTTGGTGCTGGTGCAGGCTGAGGTTCTTTAGGCGTAGTTGTATTTTCACTCTCTGATTCATTGGTGTTTTCTGAGTCAGGTTCAATGTTGTTTGCAAGTTCAGGCGAATCCACAACTACCGTGGTTGGAGTCGATTCAGAAGTCGGAGGAGTAGTGATTGGCTCTTTTTGAGTAACTTCCGTTGCCTCCGTGGTGCTAGGTATATCATCGTTTTTGTCAATATTATTCTCAGCAAGAACGTCTTCATCTTGGTTTACAATGGTCACTTTTTTGGTAACGTTATCTTCTAAAAACGAGAAATCGCCTTTCAATGCGGTTACATCTTTATCCTTTCCATTTTTTAAATCTAATAGGTAGGTTACGGTAAAGTTTTCTTCGGGTGGTAATGACATCCATACAAGTTTTCCTTTGTTTTTGATAAAGCTAAAAATGGCACCATTGAGTTCTCCTTCGGTCATTTTGCCACCGAATGAAGTATATTCTTGGATTTTACAAAAGCCTTCAATACCACTTTTGGTAACCTCTAAGGTTACTTTGTATTTGTCTGCACCTATGGATTCTACCGTCCTTATCACTTTGGCAAATGCAGGTTGCTTCTCAGGTTGCTCAGACGATTCGGTTTGGGCTGCCAAGGCCGAACCACCGGTGGTTATCGTTTTTTTGAAAACGGAGTAGCTGCGCTTTTCATTATTTTCTAGATAGGAAAATTTTCCCCCAACTTGAAATTCGTTGGGCGCACCAGTGCTGACTTTTAGTTTATACTTGATAGAAAATTCATCTTCAGTAGGGAAGTTCAGCCAGATGATTTTCATTATTCCGTTGCTAAATGTAAATGTAGCATCACCCATATCAACAGCTTCGGCAATAATACCACTAGGAAGGTTCTCAGTAAGTTTAGCAAATCCTTTCACAGCTCCCACAGTAAACTTCACTTCAATTACTGCTTCATTGCCTTGTTCGATACTTGTTGGGGTGATCAATTCTGCCTTGAATGGGTCTTTCTTCAGTTCATTAATATCAGTTGTAAAAATGAAGGTTAGCGAAAAAATGTGTAAGAATGCAATAAGCGAACGAAGCATAATTCTTTATTTAGAATGACTATGCTAACAAAGCTATTTTAAGGTGTGGGGCTACTGTTTTAGAGGGGTTGCACTTCTGAACACGAGAGTGTGTACAAGGTGGGTTGCCTTAGGGTGTATTTTGGGTTTATATTTTTGATTTACAGTGTTTTATGTTGGTTTGGTAGGGAGGCGATTAAATGTGGTGTAACAACCTCTACTTATAAAGAAGAGGTTGTTCATTAACATACTATTCTCTAGAAGTTTGGTTTTAGTAAGTACTTTGAGTAGAAGGATTCAATTTCTGCAACGGCTTCATCAGCAGTATCAACAAGCTTGAATAAATCCAGGTCTTTTTCGCTTATGTTTTTTTCTTCTTTGAGCATAACATCCGTTATCCAATCTAGCAGTCCTGACCAATAGTTCTTACCAACTAATACGACCGGAAATGCGCCAATTTTTTGAGTTTGAATAAGGGTCATTGCCTCAAAAAACTCATCTAAAGTCCCGAAGCCACCTGGCATTACAATAAACCCTTGAGCATATTTTACAAACATTAGTTTTCTCACAAAGAAATAGTCGAAGTTTATAAACTTATCACGGTCTATATATGGGTTTTCGGTTTGTTCAAAAGGTAAATCGATATTCAATCCAACAGATTTTCCGCCTCCTTTTCGCGCACCTTTATTTGCGGCTTCCATAATACCTGGGCCGCCACCACTTATTACACCAAATCCTGTTTGTGTTAGTTTGTAAGCAATGTTTTCAGTTAGTGAGTAATAGGGGTGGTCTTCTTTTGTTCTGGCTGAACCAAAGATGGAAACACAAGGGCCGATTTTCGAAAGTTTTTCAAACCCCTCAACAAATTCCGACATGATTTTGAATATCTGCCAAGAATTGTTGGTCTTTATTTCATTCCAGTTTTTATCTACAAATGCTCTTATTATTTTATCGTCGTTTGTCATAATCAAGTTGTTTGTTTACTGTTATTATAGGTGTAAATTATAGCCTTGTAAACGGATATATTTGCACCAATATTACGTCGGTGAGATTAAATAAGTTTTCATATTGTATTCTTTTAGCATTAATTCCTGCGCTGTATTCATGTAAGAAATGGCCTTGGCAAGATTGTGAAAAGGGTAGGGGTGATGTTTTTGAAGACCGACGTTCATTCGATAATTACAAATCATTTACACTAGATATTCCAGCCGAGGTATTCTTGCATCCAGATACAAATAGACTGAGAGGCGAGGTTGTGGTAATAGCGCAAGAAAATGTTTCGGAACAAATAGTAATTTCAGAATCAGATGGTTCACTAACTGTAGGATTTGATGGTTGTTTCAGAGAACACAAGGAAATTCAGTTTCATTTGTACTTTAATGAATTAACCCAATTGATTATCAACTCTCCTTCAAGAGTGTATTCTGAGTCTGCTTTAATTGGGAGTAATTTTAATTTAACCCTAAATGAATCTGCAACTGTAGAAACCTATGTTTTAGTGGATGAATTGAATGTTGACTTTAAGGGAGCATCTAATGTAAAGACGAGTGGTTATGCACCAATTCATAATGTAATTTTTGATGCAGCTGGAGATTATGATACAGAATTTCTGATAACCGATTCAACGTATGTAAATATGTCTGCAAACGGCACCTTTAATGCTTATGCTGCCAAACTGTTAGATGTAAAAATGACTAACGGAACCATCGAATACAGAGGAGAAGACTCCTTGAAAATCAACGAAACCATTTCCGGCGGAGTACTTATTGATTTAAGAGATTCCCTTTAAAGAAAGGGCAATTCTTTTTCGCTCTCGATCAATTGACTTTACGCGTAATTCCAAAGTTTGATTCATGCTAACGACTTCATTTGGGTCACTTACGTAGCGGTCCGCCATTTCTGAAAGGTGCAGCAGTCCATTTTCTTTTATACCTATATCTACAAATGCTCCAAACCCTGTAATGTTCGACACGATTCCAGGGACTACATCATTCTCACTTAAATCGTTAATCGTTTTTAAGTCCTTTTTGAATTCAAAAACTTTAGCAATTTTTCTCGGGTCACGATTTGGTTTGGCGAGTTCATCTAAAATGAACTGAACGGTTTGCATTCCAGTTTCCGCGTCTATAAAATCAGAAGCATTAATATTTTTCAGCGCTTCTTTGTTTCCAATTAAATCCTCTAGTGGAATTGAAAGTTGTTTAGAAACCCGATTTGCAATTTCATAAGATTCGGGATGTATTGCAGAATTGTCCAACGGGTTCTTTGCATTATTAATTCTAATAAATCCAGCACATTGTTCAAATGCTTTTGCTCCTAGTCCTTTTGCATTCATGAGGTCTTTTTTGGTTTCAAAAACACCCTTTACTTGCCTATATTCAACTATCGACTCTGCTAATTTGGTTCCGACACCACTCACGTAATTCAATAAATTGGAACTGCAAGAATTAATGTCCACTCCCACCTTATTAACGCAAAATTCAATGGTTCTTGTTAAACCAAGTTCCAACTTCGATGGAGTAATGTCGTGTTGATATTGACCAACTCCGAGAGCTTTTGGATCAATTTTGACCAATTCAGAGAGCGGGTCCTGTAGTCTTCTTCCGATAGAAACAGCTCCACGCACCGTCACGTCGTAATTCGGAAATTCTTGGCGTGCTACTCTGGATGCGCTATACACTGATGCACCAGCTTCACTTACCACAAAAACTTGAATTTCTCTATTGAATCGTATCTGTTTTATTAATCGCTCGGTTTCTCTACTGGCCGTTCCATTTCCTATTGCAATAGCATCAATTTTATACGATTGTACCAACGTGTTGATTTTACTCATTGCACCCGAATCGTGCTGCGGAGCATGTGGGTAAATGGTTTCGTTGTGTTTAAGTTCGCCAGTTTCTGAGAGGCAGACAATTTTGCAGCCCGATTTAAAACCAGGGTCTATGGCCAGTACTTTTTTGTTTCGAAGTGGGGCGGTCATTAAAATCTGCTCCAGATTTTTCCGGAATATGGCAACTGCCTCGTTCTCAGATTTTTCTATCAACTGATTCAGAAGCTCACGTTCCAATGCCTGCTTTAATTGTTTCGAATATGCTTGTTTGATGGCCTTTTTGAGTAGTTCAGAAAAAAGATTGTTCTGTTTTACCAAGGAATATTCCATGCTATCTACTGAGTCTTTTTGGGGAGGCGCAATAGAAACCCGAAGCAGACCGAGATTTTTTCCTCGATTTATTGCCATAAATCGGTGTGGCTTTATTCTGTTGTATGGTTCTGAAAAATCGAAAAAATCGTTGAATTTTTCTCCATCTTCTTGTTTTCCTTTCACAAGCTTGCTTGCTACTACCGATTTTGAAGCGAAGATTTTACGTAACCGGTTTCTAATCCATTCATTGTTGTTTATCCAATCGGCACAGATATCAATTGCACCTTCAATTGCGTTTTCCGCAGAGGGGTAATTTGTGGAAGTCAACTTAGTCGCAAACTGAACAGGGTCGGTTGTTGATTCTTTCATTATGGCAACTGCAAGGGGTTTAAGTCCGCTTTCTAGTGCCAGGGTGGCTTTGGTTTTTGTTTTTTTCTTGAAAGGAAGGTAAATGTCCTCTAGAGCTGTTAGCGTGTTCGCGGCTTCTAGTTTATCGCTTAATTCTGAGGAGAGTTTACCTTGTTCTTTCAGTGATTTAAAGATGGAAGCTTTTCGGTCTTCAATTTTTTTCCAAATTGCTAAGGCATTCGAAATGTCCTCAATTTCTATTTCGTTTAGCCCCCGTGTAATGTCTTTTCGGTATCTGGCAATGAACGGAATGGTGCAATCCTGTTCAAGCAGCTCTACACAATTGCCTATTTGGGAGGAGGAAAGGTTAGTACTTTGTTGAATGAATTTGATTTTAGCGGACATAGACATAGAGTGCATTCGATATTTTTGCGAAGCTAAATTATGAAACGCATATTCGAATGAATTTTTACGATAAGGAGTTTAAACTAGGAATGCTTGGCGGAGGCCAGTTGGGTAAAATGTTTATTCAAGAAGCGGTTAACTATAACGTTCAAGTATGTGTATTAGAGCTTGATAGTAAAGCTCCTTGTGCATTGATTGCCCATGAGTTTATTTGTGGAGATTTCAATGATTATGACACAGTAATAGCCTTTGGTAAGGATAAAAATGTGCTTACTATCGAAATTGAGCATGTTAATACCGATGCATTGAAACAATTGGAATCCAGTGGTGTTAAAGTGTTTCCGCAGCCAAGCGTACTTGAACTCATTAAAGACAAAGGCTTACAAAAACAGTTTTACCAACAAAATGATATTCCAACAGCGCCTTTCAAATTGGTAAGTTCAGAAGAAGAAGTTCGAGAACATTTATCCGAATTTCCTTTTATGCAAAAGGCCCGAACAGGAGGGTACGATGGTAAAGGAGTTCATGTTTTAAAATCTGAAAAAGACATTGAACAATGTTTTGATGCTCCTTCAGTTTTGGAAGAATTCGTTGACTTTGAAAAAGAGGTTAGCGTAATTGTGGCTAGAAATGAACACAATGAAATGACTACTTATCCTATTGTAGAATTGGAGTTTAATCCAGTTGCCAATTTGGTGGAGTATTTAAAATGCCCGGCTGATGTAAGCTCTGAAATTGAATCTGAGGCTATGGATATTGCTAAAAAAGTTGCAGAAAAAATGGACGTAGTAGGTTTACTGGCAGTGGAGTTTTTTCTAACCAAGTCGGGCGAATTGCTAGTGAATGAAGTTGCACCGCGAACTCATAATAGCGGCCATCAGAGTATTGAAGGAAATGTAACTTCTCAATTCGAACAGCATTTGAGGAGCATTTTAGGAATGCCATTAGGAGATACATCTATTGTAATGCCAAGTGTAATGCTAAATCTATTGGGTGAAGCCGGCTTTACTGGTAAGGCGAAATATGAAAACCTTACCGAGGTACTTAAAATGACTCAAGTCCATGTGCATTTATATGGTAAACACCTCACAAAACCGTTCCGTAAAATGGGGCACGTAACCGTAACAGATAATAATTTGTCTGAAGCGTATTCAAAGGCAAAAGAAGTGAAATCCTTGCTAAAAGTCATTAGCTAAGGGAGTTACAGTGATTTGATTTCTGGAGGTAATAAAACTGTAGATAATAAAATAGCTTTACGTTAAAAAGTAATTGTCTAACTTCTTTTTATAATAGTAATACTATCATACTTTAGTGGCTTACTTTTATGAATAATGAATAGCGAATATTTTAAAAATTTAAAAGCCGATTTACCTGCAGGATTAGTAGTTTTTTTGGTCGCATTGCCGCTTTGCCTAGGTATTGCATCGGCATCTGGCGCGAGTCCAGACACATTTTCTTTAGTTGCTGGTTTAATTGCTGGCATAGTTGGAGGAATTGTAGTAGGGTTGGCGAGTGGCTCTCAGGTTGGAGCCAGTGGTCCAGCAGCGGGGTTAGCAGTAATAGTATTTACTTCTGTCAATAATATTGGTTTTCAACCTTTTTTATTGGCCGTTGTTATCGGCGGATTATTACAAATTCTGATGGGGTTTTTAAAGGCTGGAATGATAGCTTACTACTTTCCAAACTCAGTAATCCGTGGAATGCTGGCGAGTATTGGTATCATACTTATTCTAAAGCAGATACCTCATGCATTGGGGTATGACCATGATCAGGAGGGTGACTTTTCATTTTTTCAATCTGATGGGGAGAATACGTTTTCAGAAATTTGGCAAGCGTTCGATTATTTTTCCATAAGTGCTATAATTATTTCAATGTCCTGCTTGGTAGTGCTCATTCTTTGGGATAAGTTTCTAAGTTCGAAAGGTGGAATAATGAAAATGCTTCCCGGTGCATTAGTGGTTGTTATACTAGGTGCTGGGTTAAATAAGTTTTTGGGTTCGTTAGACCCTTCTTTGGCGGTAAGTGCGGAGCATTTAGTGAGCATTCCTAAAATAAATTCCTTTGCTCAAATGAGTGAATTTCTCACTTTTCCGGATTGGTCTGCTATTGTCAATTTAGATGTTTGGGTAACTGCGGTTACCATAGCCATTGTCGCTTCTTTGGAGACCTTATTGTGCGTTGAAGCCACCGACAAATTAGATCCACACAAACGAATTACCCCTGCAAACAGGGAATTAAAAGCTCAAGGTTTAGGTAACATGATTTCTGGACTTATTGGTGGATTACCCGTTACTCAGGTAATTGTTCGTTCCAGTGCCAACATAGATTCTGGTGGTCAAACTAAAGTCTCGACTGTTTTTCATGGAATATTATTATTGGTTTCAGTCGTTTTTATTCCTGGGCTATTAAGTCAAATTCCGCTTGCTGCACTTGCTGCAATACTATTGGTGGTTGGGTATAAGTTGGCGAAAATCAGTGTTTTTAGAGATATGCTTTCTAAGGGAAAGGAACAATACATTCCTTTTTTAGTGACCGTGTTCGCAATCATTATGTCTGATTTATTAATTGGAATCGGGATAGGTTTATTGGTGGCTATTTTCTTCATTCTTCAACGAAACTTAGAAACAGACCACATAAAAATTAAAGAAGAAGATGATGGTAAGCACATTCATCGAATATTACTTTCTGAAGAAGTTAGCTTCTTGAACAAAGGTGCTTTGTTAGACGCACTAGAGCATGTGAAGCACGATGAAGAGGTAATTATAGACGGTACAAAGGCGGTAAGTATTCCTTACGATATATTTGACTTAATCAAAGAATTTGAAAGTACCGCCCACGAAAGGAATATTTCTGTTTTTATGAAAGGTTTTTCTGAAGATAAAGTAAAATAACCCTGCCATGATTGTACAAGTAAAAATCCAAGAACAGTGCTTTTTGAAAGACCCTGATAGTTCTGAATTAGGGCAAAATATTATAGCCAACAGTATTTCATTAATTGATGAAGTTGGCTTTGAGGCATTTACTTTTAAAAAATTGGCCCAGAGAATAGAATCTACCGAGGCTTCGGTTTATCGGTATTTTGAAAACAAACATAAGTTGTTGATTTATCTTGTTTCATGGTATTGGAATTGGTTGGACTACAGGTTGACCTTTGCCATGCACAACATAAGCTCTCCAAAACGTAGGTTAGAAATATTTGTTGAGCACATAACCCAACCGGTTAAAGTTGACCCAACATTTGGTCATATCGATGAAGTGGCGTTGCACCGGATTGTAATTTCAGAAAGTTCGAAAGTATATTTAACAAAAGAGGTTGATGCGGACAATGAGGATGGTTACTTTATAAGTTTTCAGAAGCTCGTCAAGGAGTTAAGTATGATTGTCAGAGAGCTCAACCCGAAATATAAATTTCCATCTGCCCTAATCAGCACCGTGATTGAAAGTGCTCATTTTCAGCGATTTTTTAGCACACATCTTTGTGCTTTGACCGAAAGTGATTCGGAAAGTTCGCTCGAAAAGTTTTTGAAACACATGTTGTTTTCGACTATTAGCTCCACTAAATAATTTTCAGTTAAGACGTTGTTGATTTCATTTTCTATTCTTATTTAATCGTATTATTGCAATAAATAGATTAATAAACATGGGAATTACCAAAAGCAATCTTTTTACAGAAGAACAAAACACATTAGCAAGCGCATTAAAAGCAATGGCGCATCCTGCTAGACTTGCTATTCTGCAGCATTTATTAAAAGCAAATGCTTGCATAAATGGGGATTTGGTTGCAGAAACGGGATTAGCTCAAGCAACTGTAAGTCAGCACTTAAGAGAGTTGAAAGAGCAAGGTATAATTCAAGGTACAATTGAAGGTGTTTCGGTGAGCTATTGCATAAACCCAGTTCGCTGGAGTGAAATATCGAAGTTACTAAACGGATTATTTGAAAAATTTAAACAAGGTGGCAAAGGCTGCTGCTAAATAATATAATTATGAAATTATCAGAACTAAAATCGGCACTAAGCCAATTGGAAGAAATCAAATTTCAGTTGCCCAATGGGAAATATGTAGAATCACATTTTCACGTAACTGAAATTGGAGAAGTAACTAAAAAATTCATTGATTGTGGTGGAGTTACACGAGAAGAATCCTTAGTCAATTTGCAATTATGGTCGTCTATTGATGTGTACCATCGATTGGGTGCGGAAAAATTACAAACCATAATTAAATTGTCGGAAGAAAGGCTGAACATAGGTGACCACGAAATAGAGGTTGAGTACCAACAAGACACAATTGCCAAATACAATTTAGAATTTAATAAAGGTGATAAAGTTTTCAAGTTGGCTTCTAAAAAGACAGATTGTTTGGCCAAAGATGACTGCGGAATTCCAGTAGAAAAAATAAAAACTAAGCTGAGTTCATTGGTTACTTCTACTGCTGAGGCCTGTGTGCCTGGAGGTGGTTGCTGTTAATTTCGCTTTCATGATAATTGAAGACACAATTCTTGAAATTCAAGAAATAGAAGTACCTAATTCCAGAAAAGAGATTCTCGATTCAATTGCGAGTTATTGCAAAAAGCAGATTGCAAAAAACGATCAGGCTCAACTGAATTTTATTTGCACGCATAATTCCAGAAGAAGCCAATTGGCGCAAGTATGGGCATTTGTTTTTGCAAAGTATTATAATCTACCCATTCAAGCTTTTAGTGGTGGTATTGAAGTGACTGCTTTTTATAGTTCAGGAGTTGAAGTTTTACAATCTACTGGATTAAAAATCACGAATTACGAAGGGGTCAATCCCAAATATACTGTTCATTATCAGGGTGATGTACTAAATTGTTGGTCGAAGTTGTACAATGACAAACAGAATCCGAAATCTAGCTTTGCTGCAATAATGACGTGCTCTCATGCCGATGATAATTGTCCGCTTGTGTCCGGCTCAGATCTGAGGATTCCGTTAACCTACTTAGACCCAAAGATTGCAGATGGAAGTGCAGAAGAAATAAAAAAATACCATGAACGCAGTTTACAAATTGCATCAGAAATGAACTATTTATTTTCCAAGGTGGATACATAAATTGAATGCATGCTTTCATGTAATGGAACTTACATTTTAAACTTCTTTAATGTCTCAAATTTGATGGTTAGGTTTTTGTAGATACATTTGAAAATCAAGAATCATAGTTATGAATATCAAAATACTTTTTATCGCGCTTTCAACAGTTTCAATAATTGGAACCGCATTTACGTTTAAGAACACTACTCAAAATACTGATAAGGTAAATTTAGTAGAACTAGAAATCCCTGCTGAAGGAGAATTAAAATGGTTTACCAAATTAGACGAAGCTCAAAAAGTAGCTAAACAATCAAACAAACCGATTTTCGCTTTTTTTACAGGAAGTGACTGGTGTGGTTGGTGCAGAAGATTGCAAGCGACAGTATTTCATAAACCGTCATTCAAACAATGGGCGAATGAAAATGTGGTTTTATTGGAATTGGATTTTCCAAGAAGAAAACAATTGCCACCAGAAATCGCAGCACAGAACAATGAACTCAAAAATTTCTTTCAGCCAAGAGGCTATCCTACAATTTGGATGTTCGATATGCAGTTGAACCAAGAACAAACTCAGTATGAAATTCTTGCTCTAGGAAGTTTAGGGTATCCAAGCGGTTCGCAGCCAGGTCAGGAAGACAAGTTGTTTATTGCTAATGCTAACAAGATTTTAGCAAACAGAAAATAATCACCGAAGTAAAAATTACACAAAGATTTACATTCAAAAATTAAAGTCGTTCTGTTTATTGAGCGACTTTTTTTTGCCCTAAATTCGACACAAAGAAATTAATATGCGCATTGCTTTTTTCGATAACCAAAGTCATCAGTCATTGTTACCGCTAACCTATACTCGACCCGCTGCAGATCTGCGAATTGGTATTCAAAAAATATCAGAAAAATGGGAGGCAATAACCGGTTGGGACGTTGCTGGCTATGTAACACAGGGCTACCTTTCCAAACGATTTTTCATTAGCCATGCACCAGCTATTTTTATAGCTTCCAATCTCATTCCAAATCCAGAATTAATAGTTGAGATTTCTAAATTAGAAGCGGGTCAAAAATTGGAGATTTCCGGGAAATGTCTAGTGTTAAAAACGGAATTGGCAATTGAAAATTTAGGTGAATTAGAACATGCTATTTCTTCTGCGAGTTCAATTCCTTCAAATGCAAACGGAATTTCAATTTCGGCACCGTTGGACATCTTCAAATACAATGGAAACGAAATTCGAAAAGACATAGAGGCTTTGAAACTTGAAAAAGTGGCAAGCTATGGCAAATACAACTCCTTAATAGGTGATGACTTTTACATTCATCCATCGGTGAAAATGGAAGGAGTAACACTAAATTCAACAAATGGTCCAATATACTTGGCCGAAGGTGTTGAAGTAATGGAGGGTTCAGTTATTCGCGGTCCTTTTGCAGCGCTTGAACATGCTACGATTAAAATGTCTGCTAAGATTTATGGCGATACGACTATTGGCCCGCATTGTAAGGTTGGTGGCGAAGTAAGTAATTCGGTTTTTTACGGCTATTCAAATAAAGGCCATGACGGGTTTTTAGGGAATTCTGTAATTGGAGAATGGTGTAACCTTGGGGCCGATACCAACAGCAGTAACCTAAAAAATAATTATTCAGCCGTCTCGGTTTGGAATTATGCTACAGAAATTCAAGAGAATACCGGCGAAACTTTTTGTGGGTTAATAATGGGCGACCACAGCAAAACAGGTATTAATACCATGTTGAATACCGGAACGGTTGTCGGGGTTTCGGCAAATGTGTTCGGTGGAGGATTTCCACCAAAGTTTATCCCTTCTTTTTCTTGGGGAGGGGCGGAAGGTTTTCAAACCTTCAAAATTGAAAAAGCAAAAGAAGTTGCTTCTAAAATGATGCAACGTCGGGATCTAGACTTGACCATTGAAGAGTCTGAAATATTAGATTTCATTTTTGAAGCTGACAAAAAACATCGTAAATAATCGGCTGGCACAAACCTTGACTTTATCCATTTGAACAAGTATTTCGGCAATAATCTGCCTTTTTGACTTAAACACAAAACATGAACAACAACTTAGAATTTTACAACCTAGTTGACGGTATGGACGACTCTGGAGACTTTATTCCATTGCTTTCGCAGGAGGATGAAGACTCAATGAATAAAGAAAACCTGCCTGATAGTCTGCCAATATTACCGCTTCGAAATACAGTACTTTTTCCTGGAGTTGTAATTCCAATTACTGTTGGTAGAGATAAATCGATAAAGCTTGTAAAAGACGCATACAGTAGCGATAAAACGATAGGGGTTATCGCTCAAAAAGACCAAGGCGTAGAAGACCCAACTCACGAACATTTAAACAAAATTGGAACCGTTGCACGCATTTTAAAAATGCTTCGAATGCCTGATGGCAATACGACCATTATAATTCAAGGCAAGCAAAAATTTGAATTATTGGATATGGTTCAAACCGAACCGTATTTTAAAGCTTCGGTAAAATCGGTAGATCAAATTTTCCCCAAAAAAAAGGACGATAATTTCAAGGGGCTTGTAACATCCGTGAAGGATATGGCGTTGGAAATTATTGAAAAATCACCGGATATACCTACTGAGGCTAACATTGCGATTAAGAATATTGAAAGTCCAAACTTTTTGCTCAACTTCATTTCATCTAACATGAATGCTGGAGTAGAGGAGAAGCAAAATATTTTGAACGAGCCAGACTTCACCGAGCGTGCAAATCGTGTGATGCGCTACATGACAAAAGAGTTGCAAATGTTGGATATCAAAAATGATATTCAAAGCAAAGTTCGCGTTGATATCGACAAGCAACAACGTGAGTTTTTCTTGCAGCAACAAATGAAGACCATTCAGGAGGAATTGGGTGGAAACCCAGTTGCTGAAGAGATAAATGATTTGGCGACTCGTGCTGAAAAGAAGAAGTGGAGTAAGGAGATAGACGAAAGGTTCAATAAAGAATTGGATAAGTTGGAGCGCATAAACCCGCAGAGTATGGAATATTCTGTTCACTTGAATTATGTGGAGTTGTTGCTCGATTTACCTTGGAATGAATTCTCAAAAGATTCGTTTGATTTAAAGCGTGCTCGTAAAATATTAGATAGAGACCATTACGGTTTAGAGAAAATAAAAGACCGAATCATTGAGCATATTGCAGTGCTTAAATTGAAAGGCAATATGAAGTCTCCAATTCTATGTTTTGCGGGCCCTCCGGGCGTTGGTAAAACTTCACTTGGAAAATCTATTGCTGAGGCCATCGGAAGACAATATGTGCGGATTTCTTTAGGCGGATTGCGAGACGAAGCGGAACTGAGAGGTCACCGTAAAACATACATTGGTGCAATGCCGGGGCGAATAATTCAGAATTTGAAAAAGGCTGAAAAATCGAACCCTGTGTTTATTTTGGATGAAATTGACAAAGTAGGAACCGGTCACCAAGGCGATCCTTCTTCGGCATTATTAGAGATTCTTGACCCAGAACAAAACAATTCCTTTTACGATAATTACGTAGAAATGGATTACGACCTTTCTAACGTCATGTTTATTGCTACTGCCAACGATTTAGGTAGAATTCAGCCTGCATTGCGCGATAGAATGGAAATCATTAACCTAACGGGTTACACGGTTGAAGAGAAAGTTGAGATAGCCAACAAACACTTATTGCCAAAACAGGTGAAAGACCACGGTATGAAAAAAGCCGATGTTAAGCTATCAAAGAAGGTGTTAGAGGCTTTGATTGAAGGCTATACGCGTGAATCAGGAGTCCGTTCTTTAGAGAAAAAAGTAGCTCAGGTTGTACGTAAAGTAGCGACCAAAGTGGCTATGGAAGAAGAATTTGACCCAATTATTACTGCTGATCAATTGAACGATTTGTTAGGGCCAGGAATACCGAAAGAAAAGTACGAGAATAATGATATTGCTGGTGTTGTAACCGGATTAGCTTGGACTTCTGTTGGTGGAGATATTTTATTTATTGAATCGTCAATTACACCAGGAAAAGGAAAACTAACCCTCACAGGAAATTTAGGTGATGTGATGAAGGAAAGTGCTGTAATCGCGCTTGAGTATTTGAAATCACACGCTCATGTCTTGGGTTTAAAACCAGAAGTATTTGACAAGTACAATGTTCACATTCATGTGCCAGAAGGAGCTACTCCAAAAGATGGCCCTTCTGCTGGAATTACCATGTTAACATCCTTAGCCTCTCTGTTTACCCAACGAAAAGTAAAATCTAAATTAGCAATGACTGGTGAGATTACGTTGCGTGGACGCGTGCTTCCAGTTGGTGGAATAAAGGAAAAGATTTTAGCCGCTAAACGCGCAAATATCAAGGAAATAATTCTTTGTGCAGATAACGAAAAGGATATAAATGAAATCAATGAAAAGTATCTTAAAGGACTTACTTTTCATTACGTATCTACCATGCAAGAAGTATTGGACAAGGCGCTGTTAAGTGCAAAGGTGTCTGATGCAATTGAAGTGAAGTAGCGAATTTTTAACGAGATGTCATGCTGAATTTATTTCAGCATCTCGTTTTCTTTATGGTAGAGATTAGCTTCGCTGAGCTCCTTCGTCGGTTCTGAAACAATTTTAGAATGACGGACTAATAAATAGAACAATGGAACAACGCATTCTTATCAAAAATATAAAAGAACTCGCTTTTATTCAAGACGAAAGTGACAATCGTACGCGACTTTCAGGCGCCGAAATGAATGAATGCAAAACCATTGAAAACGCTTGGTTGGCGGTTGAAGGAGACCTTATTGCAGGCTTTGGATCTATGGAAGATTGGGAAGGAATTAGCGATTGGACGAATCTGAAAATTATCGATGCCAGAGGTAAAATCGTATTGCCCGCTTTTTGCGATTCTCATTCACACATTGTTTATGCAGGAAACAGAGAAGGAGAGTGGGTAGGCCGATTAAACGGCATGACCTATGAAGAAATCGCTAATAATGGCGGCGGAATAATAAACTCAGCTCTGAAATTGCGCGAAGCTTCAGAAGACGAATTATATGCACAAGCTTTAACCCGAGCGAAAGAAGTTATTTCAACTGGAACCGGTGCTTTAGAAATTAAAAGTGGGTATGGTTTAAGCCTCGAAAGCGAGTTAAAAATGCTCCGAGTAATTAAGCGATTAAAAGAAAATACTGACCTTAGCATAAAGTCAACTTTGTTAGCAGCACATGCTGTCCCGCCAGAATATAAAGATGATAAATTGGGTTATATTGATTTGATTATCAATGATATAATCCCAAAGGTTGCCACTGAAAAATTAGCAGATTACATTGATGTTTTTTGCGAAAAAGGTTATTTCGATAATGACGATACACGACGCATTTTAAAAGCAGGAATGGAACATGGATTAACACCAAAATTTCATGTAAACCAGTTTACGATTTCAGGTGGAATTCAGATTGGTATTGAAGAAAAGGCTTTGTCAGTTGACCATTTAGAAGTATTGGCCAATGAGGAAATTACGGCATTAAAAAGCGTTTCTACTATTGCTACACTGTTGCCTTCATGTTCCTTCTTTTTGGAAATTCCATATTCTCCGGCTCGTAAAATGATTGACCAAGGACTACCAGTTGCATTAGCTACAGATTTTAACCCCGGTTCCACGCCTTCTGGGAACATGCCCTTCGTTATGTCATTGGCGTGTATTAAAATGAAAATGAAGCCCAATGAGGCTTTTAACGCTTCCTATCGAAATGGAGCCTATGCTATGGACTTGGCAGACACACATGGGAGTATTGCGGTTGGCAAAAAGGCGAACCTTATTATCACCAAGGAAGTTCCTTCTTATTCATATATACCTTACAGCTTTGGCTCAAACCATATTGAATCGGTTATTTTAAACGGAAAGGTTCAAGGGTAAGCTGAAATATTTTCGATTTAATTCGGAATTTTCAATTTCACTGGAAGCACGTTGATATTTTCAAATTCGTAAGATTCTTTTCCCTGATAACAAGTTTTGGGGAGTATTCCATTCTTTGCAAAGGATAAAAATGAAACTCTTTTTGTTTCTTGTTTATGCACAGCTATTTCCTCTTTTCCAATTATGTAATATGCTTTTTCTGATGACAGTGAACCATTAATCCAGTTAATAAGTACAAGTTCAACTTCTTGTCCTTTTTTACCTGCTAATAGCATGGCGTTTAATGCATCAAATGAAGGGTTTGGTCCATCAAATAATATAATGGTCGAATCATTTGTTGAAATGGAATCAACCAATTCATTGTTAAAATAGGAGTAGTATAATTTACTCTTTCGTTCAGATCTTATAATCTGAACGAGTGAATTGATGGTGCCGTTGTTAAATGCTATTTCAACAGAACGATATCCAATGGAATCGCTAATTGATTCTGCATAAGCGTAAATATCTGTATTGGAAAGAAAAACACCACGTTCTTGAATTTTCATGGTACCATTTTCGCGTTGTACTTGGTAGTATTGGTCTTGTGCTTTTTCTCCGTTTATATAATAGTTTGCTTTGTACAGTGTTGTTTGAGCTTGTGTTTCACCTATAGCAGAAAAAAATAGCAGAGTGGAAATTGCGAGTTGTAATGATTTCATAATTGTAATGTTTAGGAATGAAAAATTATTTTTTTGGCGAGTACAATAATTGCACCGTAACTATTTGATAAAACGCCCAGTACTACTGGAAACAAATCAATTTAGAAAGTCCTGATGAATTCCGCCTGAGGATTTGTAATATGATATCAAAAAAGATTTTAGTCCACCTAATAAGGTGCTAAAATCAAAAAAATCGAGTTTTAGAGAAACTTAAAATGAACCTTCTTCTTACTTCCGTCTATTACTTAAAATTGGAATTATGAAATTGAAAAACATATTAGTCGCAACAAGTTTGGTATTGCTTGCCGCAGGAGCAATTGCAAATTCAGAAATTGAAAAGCAAACCGTTTATTCAGTCGTAAAACAAAAACAGCATCCCGATTGGTATCGAGAGCAAGCTAATTTATGGATGAATGAAATTGACAAAAATTCGAAAAGCCCAGAAGCATGGTTGAATTATTACACTGCGAAACGGATGCTCAAAATTTTAGGTCAAGGGGTTACCCAAGAAGATTTAAATGGTATTGTTAAAAGGCTTAGTACTGAAATCCCTAACTCCTTCGAGTACCATTACATAGCGTACTGGAATCGTGGCCTAAAAACTACTAAGGAGCAGCAAATTCATCTAAAAAAAGCACACGAATTGGGGCCAAATCGTGTGGAGCTTATGGATGATTTATTTAGCCATTATCTAATTGAGAATGACAGGAAGAATAAGTTAGAAGTAGCAAAACGATGGTTTAACACCAACGATATTTCTGCTGGTTTGTATGCCTGGAATTACAATATGCTACAATCGGTTGATGCCAATGGCATTTTGTTTACCAATGGAGACAACGATACTTATCCTGCTTTTGTGTTGCAGTTAGCCAAAGGAGTTCGAAACGATGTAATTGTGATGAATACAAGTTTGCTTACAGTAAAAAAGTACTGCGATAACTTGCTTAAAAGTAGTGGATTACCTGTATTCGAGAAAGAAGTGGATGACTTTGACTCTCGTTTAGACTTTCAAAAAGCGATAGTTGAACACATTAAAAAACACAGCAAGAGGTCTATATACTTTGCGGTCACAGTTTATCCGGAGTTGTATGCTTCTTTTAAAGATGAATTGTACAACGTGGGATTAGCCTTCAAGTGGAGTATTGCTAAGTTTGATAACGTGGCTGTAATTAAGCGGAATTTTGAAAAGAAATACCTGCTTGATTATTTAGAAATAGACCTTATGAACGACTTAAGTAGCGGAGTAGTTGACCAAGCCAACGCAAACTACTTAATCTCGATGCTGACCCTGTATAATCATTATGAGCAGAGTGAGGATGAGGAAGGCAAGGACATGGAGTATCTGATAGACCGCATTGCAAAAAAGAACGGACTACAAGCTGAGGTTCAGCAAGTATTAGAAAAAAACAAACGTGAGAGTAGTAGTAAGATGAGTATAGATCCAAGAGATATTGAGTCGGAATTTATTCAACTATCAGAGCGTTTGCATGCAGGAATAACGGAAATTAGTAACGCGCAGTACGAGTTATTCTTAACGGACATGCTCAAGCAAAAACGTTTTGATGACCTTATTATAGCAAAATCTGAAAAAGTAGATTGGAGAAATTTAAAACCCGAATACAAGGATTATAAAAATGAAGTACTCTTTCCGAACGGCCATCCTGACGATGCAAAGGCTCCGGTGCAAAACATAACGTTTGAGGCCGCTCAGATGTATTGCCAATGGCTTACCACCATTTACAATAGCACAACTCATAAAAAGAAATCATTTGATAATGTCGTTTTCAGATTGCCAACAGAAGCAGAGTGGGAACTGATGGCTAGAGGCACTCTTGAAACCAATGCTTACCCTTGGAACGGTAAATATTGTAGAAACTCTAAAGGATGTTACTTAGGCAATTGGGATGTGAGTGATTTAGCCGAGAAATACGATTTACCAACCGATTGCGAATCTTGTGGAAGGCAGGACGAAGATGGAGGCTTTTTTACTGTGCCTGTAAAATCCTATCTGCCTAATTCGGTCGGATTGTACAACATATCAGGGAATATTGCTGAAATGATTTCTGAAAAAGGAAAAACAAAAGGAGGAAGCTGGAACACCAAAGCAGGCGTAGCGTTAATCGTTCATTCGGAATCTTTTGAGAATACGAGTCCCGAAGTTGGTTTTAGGGTAGTCATGGAAATCAAGTAGTTGTTGGAGTTGTTTTCAAACATAAAAACAAGCTCGGATGAGCAATTGATGAAGCGTTTTCAATCCGAAAGGAATGAAAGCGCTTTCAATGAAATCTATAGTCGCTACAGTCAACGCATATTGTATTTTATGTATCGGGTGCTCAATGGAAACGAAGAGTTAGCTCAAGATTTATTACACGATATTTTTGAGCGTATCATCAAGCGCCCAGAATTATTTGATACGAACAAAAACTTTAAAACATGGATTTTTACGGTGGCTTCGAATGAATGTAAAGGCTTGTTCCGAAAAGAAAAGAAAGAAGCCGATATTGAAATGGTATCGCTTCAAGAATTCAGTTTTTCTCCAGAAAACTTACACGATAAAATTCAAGAAAAGCAATTCAGGCGTGCTTTAGGCATTGCACTGTCTGAGCTGAGTTATGTGCACAGAACAACTTTTATACTGCGCTACCAAGAGCAGAGTTCAATAAAGGAAATTAGTGCTGTTATGGAGTGCTCAGAGGGAACCGTAAAGTCACGAACCTTCAATTGTCTGAAAATATTGGCGGTGAAACTGGCCGATTTTAATCCACAAAACGTATGAAAATGAAATTAGAAGAGCAAATTTTAGATTGGATAGAAACCAAAGATTTTGACGCGTTAACGGCTGCCGAACAAGAAATGGTGCTCTCAACGATGACCGAGGAATCCTATTCTGCACGGAGAAGCTTTATTCAAAATGCGGCTCATGCGTTTGAAACCGAAAAAGCATTTATTACTCCCAACTTAGAAACGCAGCACAAATTGAAACTGCAATTGCGGGCAAAGAATAGCAGCGGTAAGATGGTTCCGTTTTATTTACGTTCGGTAAGCATAAAGTTTTATCAAGTAGCTGCCGTAGTGCTATTCTTCTGCATGGTTTGGTGGAATTCTGGTGAAACAATTGCTCCAGAAGTCATAGCAAAAGAAAAAATTGTGTATCAAACTAAAGTAGATACGGTTTTTCTAGAAACGAAAATTGAAGTCCCGGTAGTTCAAATAAAGGAAGTGATTAAATACAAAGAGCTTCCAGTTGCTGAATCCACTTTTGATGTGCAATACACGTCAGTTGAATTGCCCATGCCTCAGGAGCAAAAAGAAATACCGAATCTCACAGATTTAGAGCAGGAAATTGGGAATTCGCCTTTTAGCAATGATGAGTTGAATCAGTTTAGACGGGGGATATGAGTTACCAAATACACTCATTTCGTACGGTTATTCCTTTGTGCTCGAGCTTGGCTTTTAGTTCTAACCATCTATAGTCTCTGAGATTTGCGGCAGGATATAGTTTATTTCTGAAGTCTTTCGTAATTATTCGCATGCAATTCGGCTGTTGATAGGAACTTTCAAATACGACTTCTTGTACATCGGACAATCGATAAATATGTTTACGCCAAAGTAAATTTTGGTTTTTTACAATCAGAAACTCTTTTGTCAAACCGAAATAATGCATCAAATAAGAGTTTAGAAAGAACCAAAAAGAACCAAACCAGAAAAATGCCCACCAAAACCCACTTGATGGTAGGTTTTCTTTAGATAATCCCATATAAAGGAAAAAAACTACTACCCCCCAAAGACTAATGCCTCTTAAACTAATTACCTGCGAACCAGTAAAAATCTCGACTTGTTGTTTAAGTACTCTTTCAGGGTCAATTTTTCCATTTTCTCTTAGGTGGTATTCCTCGTTTCTATGAATAGTTTTCTCAAGAACACATTTCAGTTGCCAGGTATTTGAATACATGTCATCGAAAATATATTTTTTGGAATCATCATTAAATATCAGTAAGGCACCTTCCATCGGATATTTAACAATATATCGAAAGGGCATTTTGCCAGTTAGAATAAGCTCTTTTATTTCGGTGATAGGATAGCTCGTTTTTCCAAAAGAAATTATTTCGTTCTCAACCACAACAATTGGCGCATTTTTAAAATACTGCCAAACTGAATAAAAAGCCATTGAAATAACTAAAGTTGCAAAAATTGGTAGAAGTAAAATTTTTAGCTCAAATTCATCTTGTTGAGATTCATTTCCATAAATTTTGAACATAAAACAACCTAACGCCAAAAAAAACGAGAAAACAAAAGTTACCGTCAAATAGAATTTATACGGGTGTCTTTTAGCTGTTATTTTCATTTCTGAATATCGTAATAATTGGTTATTAATCTGGTTTGAAAAAAGTATTACCAGAATTTCCCTTAAGCCAGTGAATATATTCTATTCAAGTGTGAATTTAGACTACTAATTGTTGTTTTTAAGCCCTAAAGATTGATTTCTCCAACTGTATTTCGTAAACAGGTCAAGTACTTTTTGCCAGTCAATATGTACCTAAAAAGCAAAAACACTTAATCAAAACCCTTTTTTAATCAATTTATCCTCTCTTCCGCTTCCTCATAATAAACCTCACTCCTTTTTTTAAGCTTTTTATTGCCTGAGTTTTTCAAAATCTCCTCAAATAATTCGGATGCACGTTTAAGGTAGCTAAGGTTGTCCTTCAATTTTTTTCCGCCGGTGTGCAAATAAATAATACCGGCATTGAATTTAGCCTGCTCGGAGTTAATAAGTCTGTTTTCGTCTAAGTACATTACTCTACTGAGTCGAATCGAATCTCGGTCAGAAACGGCAAGTACCTTTTCGTTTTTCATGTATTTTTCTTCCGGTTGAAAGAGTACTTTCAATAAGACCGCTTTTCTGTCTTTTTGGTCTGTTTTTAGGATGTAATTCATTTCTTCATCTACCTCAATGGGTTGTTTCGGAATTGGACTTACTTTTAATGAGGGTGTGCAACTACTTGCAAGAGCCAGAATTAATACCCAAAAAAGTGAGGTTTGAACTTTCGTTTTAAACATGTTTTACTAATGTACAAGTGCTTTATTATTTTGTTTAGTTCAAGACAAGTTGCTTTTTGAAGATGCACTTAACTTTTTCGTAAACCTAGAAATAAGTGACTGTATTTCATCAACAAGTCACTTAAAAATACCAATCCAACCGCAAAAACAAGGTGAAAAATCAACAGCACATTTTCTCTAACAAGTTCATCGTCAACAAAATCTAAATTCAAGTTTTTAAAATATGATGGAGCTGCTTCTTGAATTTCTATAAAGAAGGGAAGAAGCCCTATGCTAAAAATCAAGGCTGCAATAAACCAAAATACTTTAGCAGGAATCAGAGGTTCAATTACTTTCTCGGTTGAGGCAATTGCCGTAACCTCCGCCATCACATTCGCAGTAAAATCAACCGAGGGGTTTTCGGTTTCTTCCTTAACAGAGTCAAAGAGGTCTTTGTAACTATCGTTTTTCATAATCTACTGCTTTTTAAAATGTTCAATTTCATTTTTCATCAATGCCGATAAAATGCCGTTCAGTTGCTTGCGAATGCGCATAAGCTTTACCTTAATATTCGAGGGCGAGAAGAGCGTTACTTCCTCAATTTCTTTTATGCTCATCTCTTGCAAGTAATACATCGAAACCAAGTTTTTGTCTATTGGCTTCAGTAGGTTAATGGCTTTGGTGAGGTATTCTTTTTTTTCTGCGTTATGCAATGTTTCTAGAATAGATTCGTCGTCGCTCGAAATTGAAACTTGGTCCAAATCCGTAGTAAGCAATTTATTTTTTCTTAGGTGGTTTATTGCGCAGAAATAGGCAATCTTGTACAACCAAGTCGAGAATTTAGCTTCTCCTCTAAATTGTTTGATTTGTTTGAAGGCTTTAATAAAAGCATCCTGAGCAACTTCTTCGGCGTCTTCTCGGTTACTTACCATTCGTAACACCACAGAAAACACCAAGTTTTTATGCGATTCTACCAAATGCGAAAAGGCAGACGAATCTCCCTTTTGCACTAATTCAATAAGTTCCGTTTCGGACATTAAGCTGATTAAAGGTTCAGTTCTTCTTCCTTCTTTTCCGGATTCAAAAAGTAGAACAACATTAGTGCTAAACCACCAAATAAGACCGCACAAAGAATGCCGCGCATGTTAGCGCTTCCACCAGCAAACTCCAGCATTCTACCAACGAAATACCCGATTGGCACAAAAAAGAGCAGCATACCTTTTTTTAGATTTGATTTACCGCCTTCCTTTTTCTCATTCGGGTTGAGTCCAGCTTCAATCATTGCCAAATTTTTTCTATTTTCTGCTGTTACTGCAACGTAAACTATTCCGAAAACCATGGCAAAACATCCTAACGGAATAAACAATTCTACTACTTGATACATAATTTAAATTTTTGAGTTCAATCCTTTAGTCGTTGATCAAAACTAATCGGTTACAAAAAACGTAATGTTTTTTGAATAAAAACCCAGAACAATCGTAAGTAATTGATTTGCAATTACTTTAGAATGTGTGGTGAGGTCTTTATTCTAAGACTTCAGCCATTACTCCTTTTGCAACCAAAAGACGTATCAAGCCAGATTCCGTGATGTTTTGGTTACTTTCTACTCGCAGGACTTTATCACAATCTTCTAGGTCAACGGACCATTTTTTCACGTGATTTTCCTTTTTGAAAATTGGAGCAACCAGTCGCAGCATTTGCTCCGACTGAATATTTGTTTTGAGTACAATTACCTTATGATTTGTCATCACGTTGCGAGTTTTCAGAGGTATTGTTGATCTGAGAATTATCTAGGTCAATCTCCTTTACATAATTCTGATAAGCTTCTTCACCCTTTTCTTCCCAGAATTTGTCATAATGTTCCCATTTCGAAAAATCGCTTTTTTTATTACGTCGATTATCGCATGACATTTCTTGTTTTTCGTGCGATTTTTTACCACCTGAACCGCCTCCACTGCCAAATCCGAATAAAAACTTTGCAAGGATAAATAGCCCAACTGCTTGCCAATACGTAATGGTAGGCAGGTCAAATAGTTCTGGCATCAACCAATTCCAGAGCGACATAACTATGTAGCCGAAGAGTATGGCTAAAGCGCCAACTGCTAGGATTCCAAATAATACAAAGCCAACGATAATAAATGGGCTTTTCCCTCTCATTTTGTGTCTAAAATACTGATTCATAATGTGTTGTTTTTATTTTTTAATGATTTATTCAATTTTGATAAGGCTCGATGTCGCCTTGACATAAGTGTACCTTCAGGTGTTCCGGTTTCTTCAGAAATTTCGCGAAACGTGTATCCTTCAATGTCAATAGCCATGATTATTGCAAAATCTGGAGCATTCAATTCACCCATGGATTCCTTGAGCGCATTCAACATTTCTGTCGAATACCGATTCGCTGTTTCACCGTACATAAGCTCTGCAGATTGTGCCCATTTTTCAACTTCGTTTTCTTTTCCACTAGATTCAGGTGGCCTCCCTTTTCGCATAGAATCGATTACTTTGTTTTTGATGGACCGATACACAAAACTGGCTACATTACTTATAGGGCCGTACCCGTCGGCACCGGCAAATAAATTGTAAGCTACATCTTGTAAAATGTCTTCAGGGTCTTTGTTTGCACTAGCCTTAATGCGAGAACCTATGTAGGATTTCAACGCATTGGATTCCTCCTTAAAAAAGGATTCTAGCTTTTGTTTATTTCCAGATTCTGTTGACATTTTCTAAAACGCTACATCGAGCTTTTCACTTATGAAGACGCAAGGTTTATTTTTCCTTGCAGTTTTTCCCAAATTAATTTTTGAAAATCATTTTCGACCGCCTCTTTTTGTGAAAAACAGTACAATAAATGATGAGGTTTATCCAGTTGATTCCGCTTTAAATCCTGCACATTTGCAACATGAAACATCTATTCTTTTCGTTGGTTACTTTGGCTGTGTTTGGTTGCACTGCACAAAAAACTGAGACCAGTATTAAAAGCAAAAATTACCAAATAGCATTTTACAACGTCGAAAACCTGTTTGATACGCTAAATGCGGAGGGTAAAAACGATGGTGAATACACTCCAGAAGGAAAAAAGGAATGGAACACTGAGAAGTACAACCAAAAGCTGGATAGAATTGCACAAGTCATTGCTTCTATAGATTCAACGGAACAATTGGCTGCAATTGGATTGGCTGAAATCGAAAATCGATTGGTTTTGGAGGATTTAGCGAAGCATAAACTTGTTAGCCATCTAAATCTGAAAATCGTCCACAAAGAGAGTCCAGATTTTCGAGGAATTGATGTGGCTCTACTGTACAATCCAAAGTTGATTTCTGTAGTTGGTAGTGAATTTTTATACGTAGATATAAATGATACTGGTAAAACCACTAGAGATATTCTAAAGGCTCAAATCGTTGATCATACCAACGATTCATTATTGGTGTACATCAACCATTGGCCATCTAGATGGGGAGGGCAAGAAAAGACCAATAGAAAAAGAGTTGCGGCGGCAACTGTACTCAAAAATGATTTGAAATCGGTGAACTTGAAATCCTCGAATGTTCTCATTCTTGGAGACTTAAACGATTACCCTACTAACGAAAGTGTGTGGACGGTTTTAAATGCCGATTCAAGTGCCGAGAATGATGGAAGTTTATTTAATGCAACTTATAAAATCCACATTGATTCAACTCAAGGAACCCATGCTTACCGAGGGCATTGGGGCGTTTTAGATCATGCTATTTTAACTCCAACTTTAAACCAAAATGTAGATTCGGTGTATGTACACAAAAGAAAATATATGCTGTACGAAAACAAAGGCGGCGATTGGTTTCCGAGCAGAACACACAGCGGAAAACGCTACTACGGTGGATATTCAGATCATTTACCAGTTGTGGTTAATTTTAAATAAAGCTTAAATAAAGTTTAGATGGAGTTTTTAGATAAAAAATTAGACGATTACGTTGTTGCGCATACCGAGAACGAAAACGAATTGTTACAAGAGTTGAATCGTCAAACCCATCTGCAGATTCTTATTCCGCGAATGATTGCAGGCCACTATCAAGGACGGGTACTTAGTATGTTGAGTCACATGATAAAGCCAAAAAACATTCTTGAAATTGGTACCTATACTGGCTACTCAGCGATTTGTTTTGCAGAAGGTTTGGCTGATGGTGGTGTTATCCACACTATTGATTTGAACGAAGAATTGGAATCTTTTCAGAATAAATACTTCGAAGAGAGCGGCTACCGAAATGAAATAGTGCAACACATTGGTAATGCCGTTGATTTAATTCCAAAAATAGAAAGTGAATTTGATTTGGTGTATATCGATGCTGATAAAGAAAACTATTGCAATTACTTTGATTTGGTAATCGATAAAATGGCGAAAGGCGGATACATTATTGCAGATAACGTTCTTTGGAGTGGTAAAGTAGTGGAGCCACTTGACCCAAAAGACGAGGAAACAAAAATGTTGTTGGAATACAACAAAAAAGTACAAGAAGATTCAAGAGTGCAAAATGTACTGTTACCAATCAGAGATGGTCTAATGGTTGCTAGGGTATTGTAAACAAAAAATTTAAGATTATGAAAAGTTTAGTACTATCAGCATTCGCATTGCTTTCCAGTGTCATGCTATTTGGACAAGAAAATGAATTGGCAACAATTGAAATTACGGGTCAATCGCAATTGAGTGTGATGCCAGACGAAGTGATTTTTTCAGTTACTGTAAATCAGCAAAATGCAGACTTTGGTGTTGCGTTAGACGAATTGAATACCAAGGTGAACGCTATTAAAGCTCATCTGAAAAAGGCAGATGTATTGAATGAAAATATGAAAACGACCAATTATTCGATTAACGAAAACTGGAAATACGAAAATGGCAAACGATACCAAGATGGCTACAAAGCAGTGCACAGTTTAAATATTCATATTCCATTTGATAAGGACAGAATGAAGGACATTTATTCTGCAATTAGAGATTCTAAAGTTGAGGTAAATATGCGATTGAGTTTCGGATTGTCGAATGCAAAGAAATATGAGGATAAATTGATGAAGATGGCCATGGTGGATGCTAAAAACAAAGCCGAAATGTTAGCTAATAGTGCTGAAGTAGAAGTGATTGGAATAAAGAATATCGATTACGGCATTCGTCGAAATAATTACCAACCTAGAAATTACAATATGCAAATGGATGCAGGATTGGCTCATAGTAAATCGGCTGCCACCATGGATGTAAACCCTGGTTCAATTAAGTTAGGCGATCAAGTTTATGTTGTTTTTTACATAAAATAGAATATTGAATGCGAGTTGATTTTAGAAGCGACACGGTCACAAAACCAACACCAGAAATGTTGGAGGCTATGTTTAATGCAGAAGTTGGAGACGATGTGTTTGTTGAGGACCCAACAATAAATTCGTTGGAACAAAAAGCAGCTCGACTTTTTGGAAAGGAGGCTGGTTTGTTTTGCCCGAGTGGAACGCAAACGAATCAAATTGCGATTAATGTGCACACAACCCCAGGCGATGAGGTAATTTGCGATAAGCTATCGCATATTCATGTGTATGAAGGTGGTGGAATTGCTGCTAATTCTGGAGTTTCTACAACTTTGTTAGATGGAGTCAAAGGGCAATTAAAAGCCAAACAGGTTGCCGAATCCATTAAAGAGGATAATGTACATTTTCCAAAATCTACATTGGTTTCGTTGGAGAATACTTGCAACAAAGCTGGTGGTACTATTTACAACCGTTTCGATTTACAAGAAATTCACCAATTATGTAAAGCTGAAGGATTAGCCTTGCACCTTGATGGTGCGCGAATTTTTAATGCCCTCATTGAAGCAGATTACACCGCTAACGATATTGGAAACTGGTTCGATAGCATTAGCATTTGTTTGAGCAAGGGTTTAGGTGCGCCGGTAGGTAGTCTTTTGGTTGGGAGCATAGAATTTATTCATGAAGCTAGACGCGTACGGAAGCGTTTTGGGGGTGGAATGAGGCAAGCGGGTTATTCGGCTGCGGCGGGTATTTATGCCTTAGATAATCATATTGAACGACTTGTAGTGGATCATAAAAACGCTAAGAATATTGGAAGAGCTTTTAGCGCTTTGTCTTGTGTTGCTGAGGTTACGGAAGTTGAATCGAATATTGTAATGGTTCATTTTGCGACAATAGAGATTAAAGAAAAAGTTCTCGACTACTTAACAAAGCATAATATTCATGCACTAACACTTACTTCAACCAGTATTCGATTGGTGACGCATCTCGACATTAGTGACGAACAACTAGAATATGCACTGGATACGATTAACAAAGTTGAACTTTAACAGAGGCACGATTGTTGTAAATTCATGATGATGAAAATTACGGGTATTTTTGGTGTTTTAGTATTGGTTTTGAGCAGTTGTTCTACGCTTGAAAACGCCAATTACTATTCCGATGACTTGTACTATGATTATGAGGTAACCCACAATTTTAACACCTCTGCAATTTTAAATAATGAGAATGTTGCAATGCCTGATGAAGCAGTAGTCTATTATGACGAAAGCGAAGCACGTGCAATCAATCCTACCTATGAAGACCGATTGGCTGCTCTAGAAGAGGATGAGGCAGCATGGGAAAATGCCAACAACGGACAAAATTCAAACTGGGAACAACCACGTTCTCCATACTACCCTACAATTGGTCTTGGGGTTGGAATAGCGGGAGGTGGATATATGGCTTACCCAATGAATAATCCGGGTTTCATTTCTCCATACAACACCTACAATCCTTATTATCAGCCCTATGGTACCCAACCAAATACACATTATGGTGCAGGAACATTTTATACGCCAGCTCAGCGACCAAATAGCGTAGTAAGTAATCAACCGGATCAATCTACTCAACCGTATCGCCCAAACATTTCATCATCAAGATACGAAGCCGAAAGACAAAACAGAGTCGTGCAGCCGATTCGTCCAACAACAAGTACAACTACGACAACAACAACCAAAAAACCGGGTTATAATTCCAACAGCAGCAGACAGTATCGTACAGGTTCTGGAACTGGTAGAGGAGTGTGGTCAAGCCCAGGTTATTACAACGGTTCTAGATCTGGCTCAAGTTCAGGGTCAAGCAGACCAAGTACAGTTCAAGGTGTAAGAAGAAGGTAATATGCGGTTCGTTTTCGTCGGACTGTTGGTTTCAATTCAAGTAGTTAGTTACGGGCAAAATGTAGAAGACGCTGTTCGTTTTTCCACTCCCGAGATTATGGGAACGGCACGTTTTGTATCTATGGCAGGTGCTTTTGGAGCGTTGGGTGGTGAAGCTTCAGGTGTAATGACTAACCCAGCAGGAATTGGTGTTTTCCGTTCCGGGCAGTTTTCAAGTTCTATTACAGTCGGTCAAAAACAAGCCAACACTTCTCATTATGGTAGTGAAAGTTCTGCTCAGAATGGTTTTGGAAGGCTCTCCAATTTTTCCGTAGTACTTTCTGAAAAATCAGCCCATCCCGATTGGGAATTCCTAAATGTTTACTTTGCTTACAATCAGCAAAGTATATTTAAATCAAAAACCAATTTTGAAGGAGTAAATAACCAAAGTTCACTGCTCGATTTATACCTATTAGATATCATCGAAGACCCCGATGTTACTGTAGAATCCGTCTATAGTTTTTTTCCATTTGGTGCTGGTAATGCTTTTGAGTCTTTTTTGATTGATACATTAAATGGTGAGTATTACCACGGCAACGAATTTCATGGACAAACACAGGGGCGAAAAGATGTACAAGAACGAGGAATAGGACATTACAGTCTAGGTTTAGGAGGCAATTACCGCGATAAACTGTACCTCGGAGGTACTATCGGATTTTCATCCTTAAGATTTAAGAATATATCAACCTACTATGAAGAAATGCAGCCAAACGACCCCAATACATTTGTAACGGATTGGAAAGAGGTGAGCAACCTTCAAATAAAAGGAAATGGAATTCAATTGAAGTTGGGTGCTATCTATAGAATTAATAAATATTTGAGAGCTGGCGCTTCATTCCGAAGTAGTGAATATTTCCGATTGTCTGAAGTTTATACCACTCGTATTGACGCCAATTGGGAAGACCGAGCACCAACTGATTCTGAGTCACCTGAAGGGTTAAACGATTATAAAATGCGCAGTCCATACTCGCTTGGATTAAGTTTTGGCGCAGCGAAAAAGAAGTTGGGGGCCATAAATATCGATATCGATTATGTGGATTATCGTGTGGTGGAGTTTTCGACGATTCCATTGCAAGGAATCGATTTCTCGACATTAAATAATGAAATACAATCGGTATTTAAACCAACTGTGAACGTGAGAATGGGAGTAGAAAAAACAATAGGCCCTTATGCTGTAAGGGGAGGGTATGGATATCAGCAAGGTATTGCTAATACAACTGCAGTCGATAGACAGCAAATTGGCTTTGGATTAGGTTACAGACGAGATGTTTATGTGTTTGATGTAGGTTACAATTATTCGTTTTCGAGCACGGGTGAACGGTTTATTCATTTTGCAGAAAACATAAATTTAGAAGCAAGCACATTTCAGAATATACAGCAGCAATTTGTTGCCAGTTTTGCAGTCTATTTTAATGAGTAGAGGGTTAATTGGCGCAGCGAACGCACAGCGTGTTTTCTGGCATAAGCATCAACCGACCTTCTTGAATCGAATTTCAACATCTTCTGCAATTTCCAAAATCTGAGTCTTCAATTTTATCTATAGCTAAAGTCAGCTTCTTATACTTGAACTCCATTTGACGGAGTGTGCGTTCATTAACGGATTTATTATGAATAGCGTCCATTCTACTTACTCTGCCAATAGCATTTTCAGGAGATATCGGTTTGGTGAGTTCTTTTAATTCTTCAATGCGTTGGGAGGTTTGAATAATCTCCAATTCTATTTTTTGTTTGAGGGCTTTTTGTCCATTGAGGGTAAAGATAAGGATAAATGAATTGAGCCTTACTCGGTTTTTCATTCCTGCGCAGGTACAATTTATTCGAAATAATAAACACGTAAATTAGTTTTTTCGAAAATCAATGTTGAACTATAAATTCATAGATTCCTTGTCAGGCAAGGAATGACGGCGTAGGGTTAAGTTTTGTTTTGAATTCAAATTACAATAGCAGAGAATTGTCCATAAAAAAACCTCCAACGCAAAGCGAAAGAGGTTTTTCTAAAGTTAGATTTTAGGTATTAGTCGTTTTGAAGACCTACGTAGAATTCAATTAACTTTTCTGATGTGTTGCCTAATTTATCTTTAGCTACCACCTTAACTGTATATTTTACTTTCTTTTTAAGGAATCTATTTCTTTCAGAAATATCTAACGTTTGGGCAGAAGAATACAACGACATTGGAGCATCGTTAATACTGTACATGATAGTCTCAGTACCTACATGATCATCAGTTGCACCCAAATAAATACGAGTGTAATTAGGATAAACCTTCATGTCTTTTTTAGCTCCGATTGGTTGAATGCTGAAGTTTGCGTAAATCTCAGGAGCAGTGTTATCTACAAAACAATTAGAAGTCTTTTCAGCTTCTTCGTTATTCACGTTATCCGTTGTTTTAAAGCTAATGGTATGATAGCCTTCAGCCGGAATAGTGAATTGGCTATAAGATTGATATCCAGATCCGTCAACCTGATATTCAGTTTTTTGAACACCAGACTCGTAATCTTTTGCGAATAACTTGATTGCAGTCTCTTTATTGATAAACAACGTATCTCGCGCAAAGAACTGAGGTGAACCGTATTTGATTCCTGTCATTGGCATTACGTTATCCATATATACGTTCACGTATTTGTTCGGAGATAGATTCTGCACATTGTCCGTTGCGTCATATTTTACAGAATGAGAACCTTTTTTGTCTGGGAACTTAATTTCTGAAGAATAATCGAACCGCTCTTTCCCATCTGTTCTGTGGTAAATTTTATTTACACCAGCTTTGTTATCAGTAGCAGCAAGACTTACCGTAGTTCTGTTAGAAACATAAGTAACTCCATTGCTTCCTTTGTATTGGTCGCCATTAATTGTGTGCGTTACTACTGGTGGGATTTTGTCTAAGTAGAACTGAAAAGCTTGTTTTTCTTCAGTATTCTTTACATTATCAACCGAGTAATAGTACAAGGTATGGTCACCGTCACTTAAGTAAGATACTCCAAAGTTTCCACCGTACGAATTCTCAGAACGGTCGTCAAAACTGAATTTAGTTCTGTTCACACCAGAAAGGTTGTCCGATTTAGAAAGATTGAATTTAGTACTTGGAGCGATAATATTTCCGTTATAAACTATTCCAACAATAGTATGATTTGAACTTGGAGCTGAAAGGTCAACAACAATTTTGCTGTTTTTTAGTTGCTCGGCATTACCCACATTATCGTGCGCATACCATGAAAGAGAAAACTCGCCTTCTTGGTCCATATTAGTGGTGCCGCTATAGTCTGTCCATGTTGCTGAATTTACTGCATAATGGATTTTTTCTACACCCGAAACTCCGTCTTTTGCAGAAAGAGAGAAGGTAAGACCTTTTCCAAAATACGTTCGGTCGCTTCTGTATTTAGGAGCACCGTCATATTTCAATCTAGTGATAGGAGCTAAACCATCTGCATACAGTTCATATAGTACTTCTTGCTGAGGTTGAACCGTTTTTTTTGTTTCTGGGTCAACTGCATAACGGCTTCTGATGTAATTAATACCTTCAGTATCCAAATACATAGGGCTCGCATACTTAGAAGTAGCCTTGCTGTTTAAATCGAACATCTCACCACCTGGCGAAGTGGAGAATTTGAAATAAAGCGGTAACCCTTTTTGAACATAGGTGTTTCCGTCGTTTATATATACTTTCTTTTCGTGTTCAGGAACCGTAGGCTCCTGTGCACTTATGTTTATTTGAATACTTATTGCCAAAGCAAATAGCACTAAAACTCGTAATCCTTGCTGCATATCAATGTAATTTAAGCCGTAAAAGTAGTATATTTTGAAAATTGTTAAATACAAGAATACAAATACTTAAAGGTTCACTATCAATTATTTACGTGTTATGAATAAAGTACAACTAGAGTTGAAAACAAGAATTAGAACTATTATACTAATTGGGGTGGTTTGTTCCATAACTATAATTGGTTGCAATCCGAATGAAATTTATTCTGAGCATTTCGAGACCGGCGCAGGGTTAGAGTGGACCAAAGACGATAGTAAAACTTTTGATGTAGTGATTGAAAATGCGGATTTGAAGTACAATGTTTACATCACTTTTCGATACGCAACGGGCTATGCAAGTAATGTAGCTCCGGTGCTATTGAGCCAAACGGAACCTGATGGAGAAACAGAAAGTAACGAGTATCAATTACGAATTAAGGACGACAAAGGTGATTATATCGGCGAACCGGGTTACGATATTTGGGATAGTAAACATCCTGTTGCTATGAATGTTTCGCTGCAAAAAGGTAAGCATACATTTAAGCTAGAACACAATGCTGACGTAAAAGCACTCATGCCTGTAATGGATGTTGGATTGATCGTGGAGAATGTGGAGTAGTATATTTACACTTTCTGTACAGAGGCAAGAACGAATGCGCTAGAACCTCAAGGTGACATTGCTTTCCCAAATTCAACATCTTTTTATTATTGTTGAATTTGTACCAATTCAACTTATTTTGAATATTAAGGAATGTCTATTTGCATAGTAAACCTCCAATTTGAACTCCTAATCTCAACGAGGGACGAAATTGTTGACTGTAATAAGGAGTATTTAGGAATTCATTATCTATTTCCTGTCTACTCCAGTGATAAGTGGTTTTTTTATAAGAAACCTTTCCACCAATTCCAATGTACGCATCCAAACATAATCGACCAGTAGTAAATCGTTGTCCGATTTTTGGAATTATCATTATCTGATTAACTGTCTCACTCAATATAAATTCATCGGCGGAACTGCTGCCTCCCCAGCCACCTAACCATAAATTTTCATTTTCAAAAGATTTGTTTACATAGCCGATAGAGAACTGAAAATATGATCCTTGAGAACCATCAAAGTATCTTCGATACCCAGCTTGAAATATCGTACCTGCATAATAAAATCGGTTAGACCCATAAGCACCTTCTATAAAATCCTTCAAAAACGGATTGGAATAAATGATTCCAGCCTTTAATTCTAGAGCATTTCCTTTTTGACTAATGAACTCGATAGAAATAGGGATTTCTTCGATTAAGGGTCTTATCAAATCAATTTTTAGAATAATCTTAGGAATTTTTTTTATTCCGATTTCTTCATTTTTTTTGGGTTCTTGTGCAATTGCACAGGCTACCATATAAATGAAGAATAAGTTTACTGAAATTACTTTTAGAAATGTCATGGTTTAAGAGTAAAGTTGGTCAATAATTAGCTTTATTATAATAAAAGTACGAATTACCAGTGGAATTCGTGGGTAGTTATCGGATTTTGAACTAAAAGTCCATTTTGTTGAATGTTAGATTTTTGGACCAATGAAATTTATATCGAATTATGGCCAATAAAACAAAAAGAGTTTAGTACCAAGTACAGCGCATAAGCTAAATGAATAAGGTAATCTGTGCAAAGTAAATGGATACGACAACTACAAAACAAACCAGAAGGTATCGAGTTTGAGCGGCATTAGAAAGCAGTAACACTAACACAAAACCAACTCTAAGTTTTATGAGATTGTCCATTTCTGTCTTCAAAACGAGGCCCTAAAGCCTCGTTTTGAATTTCAATTATATGTTTAATGAGCAACTATTCCGCAACAGGAAAACCTCTGTCGCGCATAAGTGCTTCTATTTTAGCATCACGGCCTCTAAATAAACGATATGCCTCTGCCGGGTCTATAGCGTTACGCGGAGCAAACAAATACTTAACGGCTTTAGCAGCCAATTCTTTGTCGTAAAATCCGTTTGGAGCTTCGGCAAATGCTTCAGATGCGTCAGCCGTTAATACATCGGCCCACATATAACCGTAATAAGCTGTAGCGTATCCTTCACCAGAAAATACATGTCCAAAATGTGGTGTTCTGTGGCGCATTGGCAATTCTTTCGGCATGTTCATTTCAGTAAGGGTTTCTCGCTCAAATTTGTCAATGTCAATATTTGCTGGGTCTGCCAAATGCAGTTTCATGTCCATAATTGCTGAAGCCAAATACTCGGTAGTCGAAAATCCTTGGTTAAACGTACTTGCTTTTTTAATCTTAGCTACCAATTCAGCTGGCATTGGCTCACCAGTTTTGTTGTGGACCAAGTAGTTGTTTATCACCTTATCGGTAGATAACCAGCGCTCTAATAATTGCGATTGAAATTCTGTGTAATCCCTCACTCCGCTATTAAGCGTCGGGTACATTACGTCGGAAGAAAAGAAATGCAACGCGTGTCCAAATTCATGGAAAAAGGTGGTTGCATCATCCCAAGAAACTAACAATGCTTCACCCGGTGCAGGTTTTACAAAGTTGGAGTTGTTAGAAGCCAAAACATTCTTCTCGCCATCAAAACTAGATTGGCTTCGGTAGGTAGTTGCCCAAGCTCCAGACCTTTTGCCAGGACGTGAGTACGGGTCTAAATACCATAGACCTACATTCTCACCCGTAGTGATATCGTTTACTTCCCAAACCTTAACATCTTCATGAAAAACGGGCACAGAACCATCGGTAATAGGAGTGAATTTGAAATTGAACAATTCTCCCCCAACCATGTGCATGGCTTCGGTAAGCTTATTCAATTGTAAGTATTGTTTTACTTCCTCAGAGTCCAAATCGTATTTGGCTTTCCTTACTTTTTCAGCATAAAAGCGATAGTCCCAAGGTTCAATGGTAATCTTATCGCCCAATTTTTCAGCGATATCCTGCATATCGTTTACTTCTTCTTCAACTCGCGCAATTGCTGCTGGCCAAACCGCCATCATTAAGTTCATTGCATTTTCAGGAGTCTTGGCCATTCGGTCTTGTAATCTCCATTCGGCATAGTTTGGGTAACCCAAGATTTCTACTTTTTTTCGACGCAATCTTAAAATTTCGGCAATCAATTCGTTGTTGTCGTATTCATCGCCATTGTCACCACGAGAGTAGTAGTTTTCCCAAACTTGTTTTCTTAGTTCTCTTTCGGTGGAATAGGTAAGGAAGGGGTCCATGGAAGAACGGGTGTTGGTAATGGCATACATTCCTTCTTTTCCTTTACTTGATGCAATGTTGGCAGCCGACTTAATAAATCCTTCTGATAAACCACCCAATTGCTCTTTGGTCAAGTAGGTCACATAGTTTTCTTCGTCGTGCAAAACGTTGTTCGAGAACTTGGTGTAGAGGCTTGAAAGCTGCTTGCTCATTTCTGCGTATTCCGCTTTTTTGGCCTTGTCCAACTCCGCACCTTTCATGGTAAAGCTGGTGTAAGTAAGTTCCAATACACGCTGTTTCTCAGCACTTAATGGGTTTTCTTTTGCCGCTTCGTAAACTGTGCTTATACGGTTAAACAACGCTTCGTTCTGAGTTATTTTAGTTTGAAATTCAGAGAATTTAGGAGCCATATCTACTTGAATTTCGCGGAATTCAGGAGAAGACATATTCGAACTCAAGATTCCATAATAATTGAATGCTCTGTTTAAGGGTTGGCCTGCTTTTTCCATCGCTACCAATGTGTTCTCAAATGTTGGAGCATCTGGGTTATTCGCTATAGCATCAATGTCCGCTAAGTTAAGTTCCATGCCTTTGATGAGTGCTGGTTTTACGTCTTCAATTTTCATGGAATCGAATGCAGGTACACCACCGTAGGGTCCTGTCCATTCCTTTAGCAACACATTACTAAACATAGGTGTTTCGTTTTTAGTTTCTTCTTTTTTCGGAGTGCAAGCAGTTACCATAAGTGCTGCAAGTGCAGGGATTACTATCCGTTTCTTCATGTTAAATTTCATCTCAGGTATTATTTACGTGGTAATAATGACCGCAAATGTAGATTAGAGAAACTAAAAATGGTTACTAAATGTGTGGAATGGGATAAAGCGTTTAGGCAGTTTATTCTTCAACGTCAACCCAAATTCGGTCTTGGCCTTTAAACTCAGGTGTTTGTACACTTAACACTTTTACTTCAGTTGCAGAATTGTTTTTAAACGAATGGACTTGCCCTTGAGGTATTCTCAGATAATCTCCAGGTTTAATAGCATAAGACTTTTTTCCAATGTAAAAAGTACCGCTACCTTCAATTACATATACCAACTCGGTATGCTTGGCGTGGTAATGTGGTTTTACAGAATCTTTGACCCAAATTAGATAAGACGATTCGTATTCGTCGGAACACAGAGAATGCACATTCACGTTTTTGTCCGCTGCTGAGTTCAATATTTCATTAAGATTAAAATGTTCTTGTGCATTCAAATGCAAAGTTCCGAGAAAGAAAACGAGAAAGAAGTATTTCATTAGGTTAAAGTAATTTCATTCTTCAATCCGGTCAAAAAGCTTTGAGTATCCATTCGTTTTTTACCCTCCAATTGCAATTCCTTTATCCAGTAGGTTCCAGTTGAATTCGCAATACCAATTCGTTTTTTTTCTAAAACCATTTTGGGGTTGTTAGAAGTGGTGTCTAATTCTTTTTCACCAGAGTATATTTTTAGCTTCAACTTTTTATCATCCACCATCACTTCTGTAAAAGCACAAGGGTAAGGGCTTAGTCCACGAATGTGATTGTGCAATTGGTCAATGGAGTTGTTCCAATCAATTTTGCAAATATCCTTATTGAGTTTTGGGGCAGTTTTTACTTCTTTTATTTCTTTTAGAATATCTTCTTGATTGGTGAGTGAATAATTGTCCTTTTCAATTTTATCGACCGTTGAAACCACCAAATCTGCGCCGGTATTCATTAATCGGTGGTATAATTCACCAACGTTCTCGTTAATTCCAATACTCACTTTGGTTTGGTCAATTATGGAACCCGTATCAATTTCGTGTTTTAGAAAAAATGTGGTGACTCCAGTTTCAGTTTCTCCATTCATAATTGCCCAGTTAATAGGAGCCGCACCGCGGTATTGTGGCAATAAACTGCCGTGTAAATTAAACGTGCCGAGTTTGGGCATATTCCATACAGATTCGGGAAGCATTCTGAACGCCACAACAATTTGTAAATCAGCATTTAAAGCTTTTAATTCTGATAGAAAACGCTCATCTTTCAAGTTAGTGGGCTGCATTAGATTGAGGTTGTTTTTCAGCGCACAATCTTTAACAGCAGAGCCTTGTAATTTCTTGCCTCTACCTGCAGGTTTGTCGGGCGCAGTAATTACGCCTACAATATTTTTGTTACTGTTTATTAGCGACTCTAACGAAGCCACTGCAAATTCGGGAGTGCCAATAAAAACTATTCTCATTTCACTATTTTATACTGTTGATGTTCGCCAATTTCCTTTCCACAAAAATCCGAAAATAAGTAAACCAAAGGCAATGAAATATACGAACTCTGCATACCAAACTTGGTAGAGTCTAATGCCATTTGTGTTGGTTAAATAGTAGGTAAAAATCAAATAAATTGCAACTACAAATACTTCAATCAATAGTGCAATCATAGTCCTTCCTGTGCCAGAAACGGCTCTAAAACCAACAATGACAACTCCAAAAAGAAAGAGCACAAACGCTATGACCTTCAAAACTTCAGAGGCAAAACTTAACGTTACTTCATCGTTCGAAAATTGGCTTAAAATAACGTCACCACCCAACCAAATTATGGGTTGAAACAATAATGCGAATCCAACACTTATCAAACAAACTCTTCCGACCATTTTCAAAACTAGGTTGGTATGGCCTTCACCCATTAAGTTACCTGTAAGTGAATTGGCGGCATCTCCCAAACCAAAAACGGGGATAATAAGCACCATATATATGCTTCTGCAAATATGGGAAGCCGCTAACTCTCGTTCTCCCAAGCCCTCGATTAGCGTAAAAAAAGCAAACCAAGAAAAGAAGGAAACAAAATTCTGAACCATCATTGGGCTGGCCGTTTTTAGGATATTTTGATAGGTCTTAAATTTAATATAGAACTCAGAGAACAGTTGATATTTCTGATGTGAAAAATGAACAACTAAATAGTAAAGTAACAATACACTGCCTACACCTTCTGCAATATTTGAAGCAATTGCTGCACCTTCCACGCCCATTGCAGGAAATCCGAAGTTTCCGAAAATTAGAGAATAGTCTAAGAAAATATTCAGAACGGCAGTAATTGGGGTAACAATGCCTATGATTTTGGTTTGGGCCGTTCCCACCAGTAACGCCATTACGGTAACATTAAAAAAATTGAAATAGACTCCCCAAGAACGGTAGTGCAAAAACCGTTGTATGATATCACCAACAGCATCAGATTGGGTTATGTACGGCAACAGGTACGGAATGGTAAAAACGAACAGCAGCTGCAACAGTAGCCCGTAAAATGCCAGAAATAAAACAGTATGATGAATTAACGAGCCAATTTTTTCGAATTGTTTTTCACCGTTTCGCCTTGCAATAATGATTTGGACTCCAGAAGAGAAGCCCATTCCAATCATAATCAACAGCATATAGGTAAGTCCCGCATTTCCGGCGCCTCCAAGCTCTATTGGTCCCAATTGTCCGAGAAAAGCAGTGTCGGTTAAGTTTACAACCGTCATCGACAATCCCATAATCATCATGGGCACAGCAATGTTCAAGATGTTCTTGAAGCTAATTTGTTGAGTAGGGGATAAGGAGTCCAATTCGGTAATTGTAAAAGGATAGCAAAAGTAGGATTCAAATCTGCGATATGTTAGGTTGTTTGGTCTTATTTACACGTGCTTTTACAGATGGATATCGGAAAAGACCAGAACATACTCTATTGGGTCACTCATCCTCGTCATCGTCGTAAATCACATTCATGTCTAGCTCGCCAACAACTCTGAAGGAGGTTCTTCTGTTTTTTGCTCTACCGGCTGGATTATCGGTTCCATCCGGGAAAACGTTTTGGGCAACAGGTTTAGACTCTCCGTACCCTTTTGCAATGATTCGGTTCTTAGCGATTCCTTTTTTCTGTAAATAATTAATGACCGATTCAGCTCTCCGTTGAGAAAGATTCAAATTATAGCCATCTGTTCCTTTGTTATCGGTGTGTGAGCCAATTTCAACAATCAAGGTCGGATTTTCGATCAACAAAACATAGATTGAAGTATCTATGGTAGCTCTAGCTTTGATGTTTAGCGACGCATCATCAAAACCGTAAAGAATATTTGGGATTACGACTTCGGCATCAGGAATTGGTTTGATGGTTAAATTCTTTTCAATTTTTGTGGATTCCTTGAGGTTTGTAGTTGTTGTAGAATCTTTTTTATTGAAGAACTGGTCTTTGTGATATACGATTTGATACTCTGTGTTCTCTTCTAATTGAACCGAGTATTTTCCGTTTTTGTCCGTTACTACTTTGTCTGCCAAATACTCTTCGTTGTCCTCTTTGTTTCGGATTATTAGACGAACTTCTATTCCTTCTTGTGGCTTTTTGGTTTCCTCATTAATGATAGAACCAAAAAGTTCATGAGATACGATGTTTTTCCATTCAAGCATAAACAAATCATCACAGCAGTGCGGATGTTTCAAGGAAATACTTCCTTCACGATTAGAAACGATAAGGGCATCTTTACGGTTCGGAAATAGGCTATAATACATATCGTCAACGGGAGAATTAACTTCAATTCCGGCATTTTCTGCTTTACCATTCCAGCGGCTTCTTTCTCCTGTTACATACTGAATGTCAAGCCCACCGTAAGAAGGCCAGCCGGTAGATGAGAAGTACAATTTGTATCCCTTGTTATTAAAACTAGGTGCCATTTCTTCTCCCATGGTATTCACTTTAGAACCACAGTTTCTGGGTTTATCGAATCGTTTTTTGCTGATTCTGTATCTGGTGTACCAAATATCAAGTCCACCTTTTCCACCTGGTCTGTCCGATACAAAATAGATGATTTCTCGATCTGGCTTTGCGCACTTTCCTACTGATGGATGCGTATTCGTGTATTTGTTACTATTGATGTCTTCGTGCAGTTCAAGTGGATCACTCCATGTTCCGTTTTCATCTTTTCGGAGCATGAGTAATTTACAGCGAATTTGATTTTTCCAGTTGGGTTTGCATGAGGTGAAGTAGATGCGATTTCCATCTTCAGAAATCGAAAAGCTACTGATGTTTTCATCGTTTAGCGCATTGATGGCAATATCAGCCTCACCATGTAATTTCCATTCTCCGTTCGTTTTTTTTGCCTGATATACTTTCCGTTTTGGAATGGATGCCGGGTCTTCGTTATCCACTTTAAAAATTACAGAATCGCTAATTAAGGCCACAAACCAAAAGCTGGTACTGTCAATGATAAAAGGAGAAAATTCAATGTTTGCATGGTTGATTTCGTTTTCAAGATGTGTCTCAATGGTTTCTGCATTGTTGTCGTCTTCTTTCATGGCAAGCTCACATCCAGCTAGCTCGGCTTTAATCAGTTTCTTGTATTTATCTCCGTCATTTTTGCCTTTATTCTCTTCCTGAAATTTGGTTAAGTACAACTTAGCAAATTTGTATTGCTCTCTGGTTTTCATAATTCTGGCCATGTGAAACAAGGCTACAGCATATTTCTTTTTATCTCCGTAATATGCTTTGGAATAGGCGGTAAGTGCACTCTGAAAATCTCTGCTCTGGTCATAAGCTCTGGCCAATCTAAAGTGATATTTTAGTTTTTCATCATCTCGCTTTACCAACTCTTTGAGGTAGTCGATTTGGCTGTAATGGTCATTTGCTCGATATGCACTCTTGTAGTATTGTTTTAGTTGAGCGTTTTTTAAATCCTCAAGAACAACGTCCTGACTTACAGCAATAAGAGTAGTCAGAAAACCGAAACAAAACAGAAATAACGCTCTAGTACCGATCACAAGGAATAGCAGTTTTTTTGAGTAACATACTTGGACTCGTGTATATTAATGATATTTCATAAGCTCCTCTCAAGTCTGTAGAAGTTTTTAGCTCAGAAATATTTAAGTCGTAATTGAATCCAATTTCTAGGTTCGGGAAGCGCATTCCAACAACTACAATAGCCGCATCGGTATTTCGATTAAATCCATCGCGGAGTAAAACACCAGCATAAACTCCAGTTGCCTCCATTTGGTTTTCCTTCAAATGAAACAAAACATTGGAGCCGTATAATAACTCCGAAGCTTTATCAGAAGCCATATATAACAGATTGGGAATTAGGGTGATGTTACCAGTTATATCCCATTCCGCATTGGTAGTAAACGTGGTTCTAACTGGAACTTGGTACTCTGTGCCAAAAAACGATTCCGAGGGTTTGTTGATATGAAACATGGCAATACCAACTTCTGGTCTAAATTTATTTAGGTCAATTGAATACGCAATGCCAGCATTAAAATCAAAGTAGGTTACTTGGTCACTAACAAAAGGGTCGGCATTGGGCATGTTTGCGTTGAATTGCCCCGTGTTTCTGTCAAACTGAGACGGGAAACTTGTACCAGCTAAATCATACGACCGTTGTACAAATGTCGGCTGGAAACCAAAATGAAATTTATGAATATCAAACTTCTTATGGTAAGCTCCGCTTAGGGCTATTTTATGTGTTTTGAGGTTAGCAGCTCCTGTTTCATCGTACAAATACAAAAGTCCACCAGATAGTTGTTCGTTGTACAAATAGAAATTTCTGTCGTATCCTACTGCGGTAGTATTGAAAGGTTTGCCAATCGAACGCCACTGATTTCTGTGGTTTGCTGAGAAGCGCCATTGGCCATCCATATTTCCAGTTTGTGCTGGATTCACGGTAAGTGGGCTCATATAAAACTGACTAAAATGAACGTCTTGGCTCAAGCTGTTCTTAGACACCAGGAAAAGACATCCACTGAGTAAGCATAAAAATGGTTTAGTTAGTCTAAATCCCATAACACCAAAAATGCTCATTAAAGGCCAATGCACAAAATTAAATGAATAGGTTTTAGTAAACCCAAACCCAACTTTAGTGAATGCCTATACATCTTTAACACAAGAGGTAACTAGACTAGTTATATTTGAAATTCGTATGAAGTTGAACCACATTTTAGCGACCATTTTGGTCATGCTTTTCTTTTGCAATCAAGCCAAAGCGCAACTTACATGTAACTTTTCGGCAGATACTTTAGAAGGCTGCGAACCATTGAGGGTTAACTTTTCGGAACTTAGCACTGGAGGTGGTACAATTGTTTACAGAAATTGGGACTTCGGAAACGGTGGATTCTCCAACACCAACAATCCAACTCCTTCAAGAGTATATGCAAATAGTGGCACCTATACTGTATCATTAACCGTAAGCGACGGCGTTGATACGGTAACCAAATCGATAAGCAATTACATTCGAGTTTTTAAGAATCCGACAGCGGCTTTCACGTTCAATAAATTGACCAGCTGTCCGCCTGTAAATGTAAATTTTACCAATCAGTCCATCCAAGGTGATGCTCCAATCCAGACCTATCAATGGGATTACGGAGACCTTACTGCACCCGGAACGACACAAAACCCTTCACACAGTTACAAGTTTAGAGGAACCTACTCGGTTATTCTTTCTGTAATTGATACAAATGGGTGTGAAGGAACTGTAGAACAAAAAGATACCATAATAGTTGATAAGCCTAAGGCTAGTTTTAATGCAAGCAAACGTTCCGATTGTCAGGCACCAATGACAACCACTTTCACAAACTCCAGTACAGGAAATGGAAACTTAACGTACGGTTGGTTTTTTGGAGACGGAAATACATCTTCGGCAACATCTCCAACTCATACCTACACGTCGGCAGGGACCTTTGATGTTTTATTGGTAGTTACGGATATTAGAGGCTGTACAGATTCTCTAAAAATAAATCGGTACATTTCTATTGGACAAACAAAAGCAGATTTTTCGGTTACTGATACGTTATGTGTTAACCAAACTGATAGTTTTTTAAATCTTTCAGTGGGAGCGCAAACATACTCCTGGACTTTTACGGGTGGAGGAAGTTCTACTGCAGAAAATCCAGTGCGAAGTTTTGCCTCAACCGGTTTAAAAACGATTCAACTTATTGCTATGAGCGGGCCAACCTGTGTTGATACAATTTCTAAAACAACTTATGTGCACGAAATTGATGCGGATTATCGAATAACGTATCCAGATCCCTGTAATTTAAATGAAGTAAAATTCTTTGACAGCTCCAGAGTATCAGCTGCCGTAAGTGGACAATATTCATATATCAATGGGACTCGAAGGTTGTACGATTCATTGATTGATCCTAAAATTATTTTCCCAAAATCGTTTTGCTCACCTATTCAACGGCAAGTTCGATACATTGCAATAAACAGTTTAGGCTGTAGAGACACCATAAGCAAAAATATTGTTGAGTATTCAAATTCGACTGCCGATATCAGTATTCAGGGAGGGGACAGATGCCTGGACGATACGTTGAGCTTTTCTTTCTACGGATGTCTAGTAAATGGAGGTAAAACCTTTAGTTGGAATTTCGGCACTGGAAAACCTGGTGACACGTCGAATCTGGAAAACCCTACCAACCAAATTATTATAGACTCTGCGCGCATTTATACAATTTCATTGCAAATTGAAGATTCAATTGGTTGCACCTTTAGTTCTCAGTCTGATTATGGCGTAGGAAAAAAACCAACAGCAAGCTTCACAATAGATGATGACACGCTCTGTTATAGAGAGTTTTTCCAATTTAAGAGTACATCAACAGATACAAATGATATAAAGGTCTATATCTGGTCATTTGGTGACGGAACCCCGGGTAATGGTAAAAACATAGATCATAGGTACGACGGATTAGGTAAGTACAATGTTACCCATACCGTAGATGATAATGGATGTCGGGATGATACAACAATCAGTATTTACATAAGTGGACCTGCAGCAAGTATAGGTACCGGAACTAATACATCATGCGTTAATCCATTAATTCAGTCATTTATAATTAGTGGTGCTGGAACTTATAACCGCTTTTATTGGGATTTTGGCGACGGTACAGGAATCGATAGTGTCAATGTTAACCCTACGCATACTTATGCAGGTAGTGGAACTTATACCGTAACACTTGAGTTATATAATGATACCACAGGTTGTTTTAGTAAAGCTGAACTAAAAATTCAACCCAGTAAAATTTCTGCCAAAGTTGAAGGGAAAAATATTTTTTGCTCCGATAGTGTTGTGCGTTTTGATGGTACTAAATCATTAGGAAATATCGGTTTTAATTTTTTCTGGGATTTTGACAATGGTCAAACCGCTTCTTTAAATCCAACACCAAGTACAACGTATAGTTCCGAAGGAGTGTACAACGCGCGATTAATTGTTGTTGCAACAGACAGTAGTTGTCAGGACACGGCATTCTATCCTGTATATATTATGCCAAATGAGCCCGCATTTTCGTTGCCTTCACTGGATTTTTGCGAAGGAGATACCTTAGAAATTTTTGCTGCAGATAGTTTTGGGGTGCACGATTTAGCTAATACAAACGACCATTCGAGTTCTTTCGACACTTCCGGTACTGTTTTTCTAGGTAATAATCGAAACCTCTTTTGGTTTTGGAAGGTTAATGACACCCTAATTCCTGCAGATAGTGCCAACTACAAAAAAGTACTAAAAATTGACCCACCCCAGCCTAATTCAGGGTACAAAACGGATACTTTTTCGCTAAGCCTAAAAGCAGTCGATTCCACCTATCACTTCAATTACAGGCTAAATCCTCTTGTGCCTGAGCGATATTTGTATGGCGATTTTCAAGGTTGTATACAAGAAACCAAAGTCGATATTATTATACATGATTTGAGCACGATTTATAGAACCCAAGATTCAACACTTTGTGCAGGTGATTCAATTTGGTTTCAGGATACATCTCAACAAAGTGGTGCTAATGTTAACTTTAAATGGTTTTTTGGAACTGGTGACAGTAGCCTACTTAGCTCCCCAACCTACAAATACACTCAAAGAGGAGTTTTTAACTCCATGTATGTAACAAGTGCTTCAATCTGTACTGATACCTTAAGTATTCCCATTATCGTGCAAGGTGTAGATTCGCTCAGTTTTTACGCTTCACTTACAGATACTACATGTTTCCCTGCAACTACGTACTTTTTTGACCAAAGTGCTGGCGACAGTCTTACATGGCGCTATTGGGATTTTGGTGATGGTAGAACACCTATACGCTCACCACTCAAAGATTCCCTGACCAAAACGTTTACAGATCCCGGTAAATATTCGGTTAAACTTATTGTTGAAACCTCTTATGGTTGCCAAGATTCTATTACTTACCATGAATACATTAACGTGAAAGGCCCGTACGCAGTTTTTAGCGCAAGTGATGACTCCATTTGTTTGTACGACGAAATAACTTACACCGTGGATACAGCTAATGAGTTTACCTTCAGTTTTGAATGGGATTTTAGCGATGGTCAAGTAGATACTACCAATGCAACAGTTCGGCAACGCAAACATCAATACAACAGAGTAGGTAACTTATCGCCTGTACTGGTATATCGAGACAGTGGATTAACCTGTGAGCGAGCATTCACATTGGATATTGTAATTGAGGAGGTGATAGCACAGTTTACTATAAGTGATAGTTTGGGCTGTGCACCATTGGCTATAAATTTCACCGATCAGTCAATCGATGGAGACACTTGGGTTTGGGCATTTGGAGATAATAATTCTGCAAACACCGAAAATCCACAAAACTCGTATCAAAACGAAGGAGAGTTCATTGCTCAGTTGATTTACGAAAATTCCAAAAATGGCTGTATGGATACAACGACACAGTCTTTGAAGGTACTGCCGAGGCCTATTGTAAATGCATTTGGAGATTTTCTAATTTGCCTTGGCGATAGTATTTCGTTGAACGCTAATGGTGCAAGTAATTATGTTTGGTCACCCATTTCATTTATGAACAACAGAAACATTGCCTCACCGAGGGTAGCACCAACAATTACAACTAAATACAGTGTTGTTGGAACCGATTCAAATAATTGTACAAATTCAGATTCAGTAATTGTGGCCGTTCAACAAATACCAAAAATTAAAATGCCGAACGATACTAGCATTATTATTGGTGAAGAATTCAACGCCTCTCCAGAAATTACAAATGGATTTGAATACCGCTGGGAGCCAATTAGTGGATTGGATTGCGATACTTGTAAAGATGGTTTATTCGACCCCATAACTTCCACAACGTACACGCTTTTTGTAAAGGATTCCTTAGGGTGTTTTGAGGTGAGTAAATCATTTTTTGTGCAAGTAGATGAAAAATATTCCGTTGATGTCGCCGAGGCATTTACTCCGAATGGTGATGGTGCAAACGATCTGCCGATGCTATCTATTGCAGGTTTGGGCATCGCTTTCCGTGCGAAACCGTTAGTGCGTGAAAGTGCTAAGCAGGCGATTTCAACATTGGGCCTGGATGGCATTTTGTACCTGATCGGCTTCCGTGATCGTGACGCGCTGAAGTAACGCCTGAAAGGCTCTATCCCTCAGATTGAAGAAACCCTTCTGAGAAGCCATTTAGGTGGCTTCAGAAGGGTTTTTTTATGTGTGCTGTCTGTCGGGCCTTGAGGATTGGTCTGGTGTAAAGGCGCATGCCTACAACCAGCAGTAGTACCAATAAAGAGTTTTGGAGCTGCTGCTGGTTTCCGCCCTCCAAAAATATTAGAGACTCTCCGATAAAGGCGAGGCAGAGAACAATCAATAGGCGACTCGTTTGATCGAGAAAGCTAATCATTTGAATTCCATCGGGTCTGTACAAAATATATGTTTAAACCATGATGGAAGTATAGTCTGGCTAAAATGAGTTGCGCGAAATAGAGGGTATGTAGGTAGGGGGGTAGAAATAAAAAATCCCCGTAAGGGCAACCTTACGAGGAAATATAGTCTCCAAGTCAGTGACTAACTTTGGAATAGAAAGCAATCAACAGCCTGTAGTGACACAGCCTGAATTTCAGTATAGCCATCGATTTTTTATATATCAATTGGCTATTTGCATATAGCTTATTTAAATATCAACTATCGAAGAAATCGTAATCCATTGCATCTTTTGGTGGCTGCAAGTAATTGCCCTGCACGAAGTCTACGCCCGCTTTCCAGAGAGTACCCATTACACGCGTACCTTCAACCAGAGGTGCAATCGTGACTT